>NZ_JACVSR010000001.1:0-1379303 GCF_014534735.1 Bacillus sp. 1021
GCCGGCCTAGCTCAATTGGTAGAGCAACTGACTTGTAATCAGTAGGTTGGGGGTTCAAGTCCTCTGGCCGGCACTCTAAATGATGGAGGGGTAGCGAAGTGGCTAAACGCGGCGGACTGTAAATCCGCTCCCTCAGGGTTCGGCAGTTCGAATCTGCCCCCCTCCACCATTTTATAAATAGGGGCATAGTTTAACGGTAGAACAGAGGTCTCCAAAACCTCCGGTGTGGGTTCGATTCCTACTGCCCCTGCCACTATATTATTTATTCATCTTTAGATTATGGCGGTTGTGGCGAAGTGGTTAACGCACCAGATTGTGGCTCTGGCACTCGTGGGTTCGATTCCCATCAATCGCCCCATATTATCATTGGGCTATAGCCAAGCGGTAAGGCAACGGACTTTGACTCCGTCATGCGTTGGTTCGAATCCAGCTAGCCCAGTTGCATTTTTTAAAAATAACTGCATAAGATGTATTAAGTTCTTTACATGCTGCGGAAGTAGTTCAGTGGTAGAACACCACCTTGCCAAGGTGGGGGTCGCGGGTTCGAATCCCGTCTTCCGCTCCAAATTACGGCGGCATAGCCAAGTGGTAAGGCAGAGGTCTGCAAAACCTTTATCCCCGGTTCGAATCCGGGTGTCGCCTTTCTTTTGCCGGGGTGGTGGAATTGGCAGACACACAGGACTTAAAATCCTGCGGTAGGTGACTACCGTGCCGGTTCAAGTCCGGCCCTCGGCACCAATTTAACTTTGGACGCAACATGTTAGATTGGTTATTAATTTTCACATTACAAAACATATATGAGAGTGATTTGCATATTGCAGATCACTTTTTTTATATAATAAGAGTGTGAAGACTATGAATATAAGTGTCTTGCTTGTATCGTGTATACTGCATTACCATTGAAAAAACTTTACTAAAACCGTTGACACTTTATAAAATGCATGTTATATTTATATACGTCGGTTGAACACGACGTATTACATGCCGGTGTGGCGGAATTGGCAGACGCGCACGACTCAAAATCGTGTTCCTTCTGGAGTGCCGGTTCGACCCCGGCCACCGGTATAAGAAAGCTTCTACATATGTAGAAGCTTTTTTTGTTGTATGAAAATACCCTCCAAGGCTTGTGAAAAATGATAAGCCTGCGGGCGGTTCAGATCCCATACCAGTTTATTATTAGCGAATTGGAGCGTTTGCTTTCCCTCTCAGTGATAATACGGTGACACCCTCGAAGCTTGTTCCGGTGCTTATTGCTGCGGTGATCTCTGTTATTTTATACGGTGTCTTTTCATTTTTCAGATAGCAATGCGAAAAATATTAAAAAGGTGGTACCCAAAATGGAATACCGCCTTTTTAATGAGCTGTTATACTTGAGAAAAAAGAGGTGATGACGTTGAAACAGATTATTGCAATGGGCGGCGGGGGGTTTTCCATGGAGCCGGATCATCTTGTGCTGGATCAATATATTTTAGAGCAATCGGTGCGGTCAAAGCCGGAAGTTTGTTTTTTGCCGACGGCAAGCGGAGATTCGGAGAATTATATCAGCAGGTTTTATCAGGCCTTTCAAAGGCTGGAGTGTAAGCCAGATCACTTGTCGCTGTTTAAACTGCCGTGTTCTGACCTCAGGTCCTTTCTCATGAAGAAAGATATCATATATGTCGGCGGCGGCAATACGCGCAATATGCTTGTCTTATGGAAAGAATGGGGGCTTGACCTTATTCTGCGTGAGGCTTGGGAGAACGGTGTAATCTTGGCGGGGCTCAGCGCCGGGGCGATTTGCTGGTTTGAAGAAGGAGTGACAGATTCGGCAGGAGATTTGAGAGAGTTGCAAGCTTTAGGGTTTTTGCCGGGAAGCTTTTGTCCTCACTATGACGGAGAAGCGGAGCGCCGGCCGGTGTATCACCGTCTGATTTCAGAAAACAAACTTCAGGAGGGCTATGCCGCTGATGACGGCGCTGCGCTTCATTATAAAAACGATCAGCTGTTCCGGTCTGTCTCTTCCCGGGAAATGGCAAAGAGTTACAGGGTTTTTGATACTGAAGAAGGCGTAAGGGAAACAGAGCTTCCAGTCATTCCGTTATCTGAATTTTGATAATATACTTTTTTTTGTATGCAAATTATGTTACGATGAAACCGAAATGAATAGTTACTGGGGGTGCCCGTCTAAGCGGGCTGAGAGAGAAGCGGCGGCTTCTTAACCCTTTGGACCTGATCTGGTTCGTACCAGCGTGGGGAAGTAAAGGTTTTATTATTGTTGTGGAAAACAATAATAGTTTCTTTCTGACTGCAAAACCGGGTTCTCCAATGAATCCGGTTTTTTTGTGCTGGTGCTGAGCTTGGTTCTGTTATTCAAATGGATAAGGGAGAGATTTGTATGCAAAATCAATCAGTACAGCAAGCGAACATTTCTATTATGTCGAGTTTTTCAGGCAGTAAAAAGGTTTATGTAAAGGGTTCTTCGCCTGACATACGAGTGCCGATGCGGGAAATCAGCCTCAGTCCGACAACGGGGGCGTTCGGGGAAGAGGAGAATCCGCCGGTCCGTGTTTATGATACGAGCGGACCGTATACAGACCCGGATGTACAAATTCAAATTCATGAAGGTCTGAAGCCGCTCCGCACAAAGTGGATTACAAAGCGCGGCGATGTGGAGGAATATAACGGACGGGCCGTGAAACCTGAGGACAACGGCTATAAAAAAGAAGGCCGTGCCGCCGAATATCCCGGTTTACAGCGGAAACCGCTGCGGGCCAAGGCAGGGAAAAACGTTACACAATTGCATTATGCGAGAAAAGGCATCATTACACCGGAAATGGAGTTTATCGCAATTCGCGAGCATGTGTCTCCCGAATTTGTCAGAGACGAGGTAGCCAGCGGCCGGGCGATCATTCCTTCAAATATTAATCATCCTGAAAGTGAACCGATGATTATCGGCCGGAATTTTCATGTGAAGATCAATGCAAATATCGGCAACTCGGCTGTTACATCTTCTATTGAAGAAGAAGTCGAAAAAATGACGTGGGCGATTCGCTGGGGCGCCGATACGATGATGGACTTATCCACTGGGAAAGATATTCATACGACACGTGAATGGATCATCCGCAATTGCCCCGTACCTGTGGGAACGGTGCCGATTTATCAGGCGCTTGAAAAAGTAAACGGCATCGCCGAAGATTTAACGTGGGACATTTATCGAGACACATTGATTGAGCAGGCGGAGCAGGGCGTGGATTATTTCACCATCCATGCCGGCGTATTGCTTCGTTACGTCCCGTTAACGGCCAAACGCACGACGGGAATCGTATCCCGCGGCGGGGCGATTATGGCGCAATGGTGCCTGGCTCACCATCAGGAAAGCTTTCTGTACACGCACTTTGAAGAAATTTGTGAAATTATGAAGACGTATGATATTGCATTTTCTCTTGGAGATGGGCTGCGTCCCGGCTCGATTGCGGATGCTAATGATGAAGCGCAGTTTGCGGAATTGGAGACTCTCGGAGAATTGACGGAAATCGCGTGGAAGCACGATGTGCAAGTGATGATTGAAGGACCGGGTCATGTGCCGATGCATAAAATTAAAGAGAACATGGACAAACAGCTGGAAATTTGTAAAGAGGCGCCTTTTTATACACTGGGCCCATTAACGACTGATATCGCTCCGGGCTATGACCATATTACATCGGCGATCGGCGCGGCGATGATCGGCTGGTACGGGACGGCGATGCTTTGTTATGTCACGCCAAAGGAGCATTTGGGCCTGCCGAATCGTGATGATGTAAGAGAGGGAGTCATTACGTATAAAATCGCGGCCCATGCGGCAGACCTTGCCAAAGGGCATCCGGGTGCTCAGATTCGGGATGATGCTCTGTCTAAGGCGCGGTTTGAATTCCGGTGGCGCGATCAATTTCATTTGTCGCTTGATCCTGAAAGAGCAATGGAATATCATGATGAAACGCTGCCGGCTGAAGGCGCAAAAACGGCTCACTTCTGTTCGATGTGCGGCCCGAAGTTTTGCAGCATGAGAATTTCTCAGGATATTCGCGATTATGCGAAAGAAAACGGTCTGACTGAAGACGAGGCCCTCAATGAAGGATTAAAAGAAAAAGCAAAAGAGTTTGTCGAGAAGGGAAGCCATTTATATCAATAAAAAAGAAAAGATGAGGATGGAGTGTGTCCATCTTCATCTTTTTTTAGAAAAACGGCGACCGGCGAAACGGCGGAATGCTCTGCTCAAAGCGGAATACGTTTTCCGGGTCATACTTCGTTTTGACTTGACGGAGGCGGTCGACATTTCCTCCGTAATATGTCCGCAGCCAGTTTCTGATGTCTATATCAGGCCAATTTACGTAATCCCCCATCGTTTCTCTTGAAAGAGACGTTCTCAGCTCTTCGATCCAGCGGACGTTTTGTCTTTCCTCTTCAGGAGATGTCCAGTTTGTTATATATTCCTGGGCAATGATTGCGTCGCGATAGTAGAATGCCGTTTGATCCGGAGCGATCCGTCCGGCCGCTCCGCCGAGAGATTGCTGCCAGACACTGGCGTTTTTATTCGGAGCGTGCTCCAAGTAGTATTTTAAAGCAGAAATTGCGCGTGTTGACAATGGTTTTTCAATAAAGGATCCTGACCGCTTCATCTTTTGCGGCTCATTGCCTCCCGGGCTGTTAAAAAAGGCTGCCGCTCTAATAAACGGAACTGTCTTGACCATGCCGCTTGTCGGGTTTCCCGCTTTCATTAACGGAGCCAGCAGTTCTTTCAGCTCATTTTTTGTTCCGATAAATTGGCCGAGCGCTTCTATGCGGTTGACTTCTTTAGGCCAAAACTGAATGGATGAAGTAAGACGGTTATCTGTAAATGGAGCCCAGTTCTGCCACGTATTAAATACCTCCTCGAAATCATCCCAGCCCCAAGTGACAGAAAAAATAGTTACGTACGAGATCGGCACGGCTTTAAACACCATCGATGTGACAATGCCGAAGTTGCCGCCGCCTCCGCCCTGAGACGCCCAAAATAAATCAGGATGCTTTGAGCGGTTGACTGTTATCAATTCAGCACCCGCTTTTTCGTCTGCTGTGATCATCTCGAGTTGGAGGAGACGATCGCAAGTCAGGCCGGCAGCCCTTGTTAAATATCCGATTCCTCCTCCGAGCGCCAGCCCCGTGATTCCCACATTTGCAATGGTTCCCGCGGGAAGAGTCAAGCCGTACCGCCAGAGTGTCCGGTACACTTCTCCCAAATCGGCACCCGCTTCAATCGAGACCAGCCGCTTATCTTTATTCACTCTTATTTTCTTCATTTCACTGAGATCAATGACAAGCCCGTCATTTAACAGGGAAAAATTCTCGTAGCTGTGTCTTCCGCCTCTGATGCGGAAAGGCACGTTATTCTCACGCGCCCATCTCAGTGCATTGACGGCATTATGTTTGTTTTGGCAAAACACAATGATGTCCGGATATCTTTGCAGGCTTAAGTTGATATTGGTTCTTGCTTCATTATAGTCCGGGTCATCTTTTCTGACGATGCGCCCGGTCAATGTTGTCTTTTCCACACTATCACTCTCTTTCATCGGGATCTGTTATTTCTTCTAACATATGCGGAAAAATAAGAGAGTGTATGAGGAAAACCCCCGGAATGAAACGATATTTTAAATTATAGTTGACAGGTAGGGATTGTATGAATTAACATAGTCAGTACATATTTCCAAACGTTGGCTGATCGGATCACCGAAGGCTCTTATCTTGTAAACAGATAAGGGCTTTTTTTTGCGTGAAAGCCATTGGATGAAAAGCGGAGGGATGAAAAGTGGCGTTAAAAAAGGCATCACATGTGCGCAAAAAAAGTAAAAAGCGAAAAAAGTACAGAAAACACACATTGAATTTCGAACTGCTTGTGGAGAAAAACAAATGGGAGATTATGAGAAGTGAGGAACAGATGGAGCAGATTTATATAAAGATAGATGAAAAGCATGCGGGGGTTCGATCAAAATGAAGGGGAACACTTTGAGGATGAAAACAACGGGCATCATACTCGCGCTGTCGGTATCGTTCATGTTATCAGGGTGCGCGTTAGGGAGTGCCGGAGAAGAACCGTCTTCTGCGGCGGATAAAAAACAGGAAACACGTATCGCCCATGTCAAAACAAAGAAATTTAAAGCTTCTCATCCGGAGGCGCTTCCCGTTAAGTCGAAAGCCAGAACGGACACTTTTGTTGCGGGGATTTCCGCGCCGGGGGGAGTGTTTCTGCCGTACTTTTATGAAAACGGCTGGGATGGAAATGCGACAGATCCTATTTTTGAACCGTTAGTCAAGCTGGATAAAACGGGTAAGCCCGCACCGGCTCTTGCTGAAAGCTGGACTGTTTCCAAAGATCAGCTTACCTACACGTTCCGCTTAAGAAAAAATCTCGTTTTCAGTGACGGTTCGCCGCTCACCGCAAAGGATGCTGCATTCACTTTAAAACTGCTGCATGATCCCGCTTACGCAGGCTATGAAGATATCACCACGGCCTATATTAAAGGCGGCAAGGCTTATAAAGAAGGAAAAGCAAAGACGATAGAGGGCATTCGCGTCCTTGATGACAGAACCATTAAAATCACGACTGAGAAAGTCAGTGCGAAGTCGCTGCTTCTTTTAGGCGGGCAGGTGCTGTCGGAAGCTTACTACGGAAAGAATTATCGATTCGGCAAACTGGATTATTTAAAAGAGCTTTATGCCAAACCGCTCGGAGCAGGGCCTTATCAATTTACAGAATACCTCCCGGGACAGGAAATACGCTATCAGGCTAATAAACATTATTATTCCGGAAAACCGAAAACAGAAAAGCTGATTTATAAAATTATTGATCCGTCAACTTCTCTTCAGCTGTTTGAAACGGGTGATCTTGATTACGCTTCATTTTCTCCTGATGATGATACGGTTGAGCATTTAAAAAGCCTCGGTTTTGCGAATATAAGCGTCTCGGTCGTGAATGATTACGGGCTTGTGTACGTGAATCACAAGCGTCCGCCTTTTCAAGATAAGAAAGTGTCCCAAGCGCTTATTTACGGGCTGGACCGTCAGAAAATCGTCGATGTCCGCTTTAAACACTACGGAGAAGTCGCAAATGTGCCGGTGTCTCCGGTTTCGTGGGCTTATGATGACAAAGGAGTCAATCCGTACACGTTTAATCCGGAAAAAGCCAAGAAGCTTCTTGATGAAGCAGGCTGGAAAACGGGGAAAGACGGCGTGCGTGAAAAAAACGGCAAAAAGCTTGAAATCAGCTATTACACTTCTAAAGCGGATGATGATTTCATCCCGATCGCGAAAGAAAATTACGCGGACATCGGAATCTCATTAAAACCGGAAGTGATGGATTTTAATACAGAGGTAGCGAAAATAAATGAAAAACAGTACGATCTTGCCGCCGTTTCCACCTCGCAGATTCTTGATCCGAATGACACGGTGGAAAAGCTGGCTTCCGGCCATCCCAATAATGTGACGGGATATTCCAATCCGAAAGCGGACCGGCTGATCGAGAAAGGAGCCGGCACGCTTGATATCAGCAAAAGAAAAGAGATTTATCACCAGCTGTACCGGGAGCTCGGGGAAAACCCGCCTTACATTCTGATTCATTACCGTCAGAGCGCAAGGGCGGTCAGCGGAAAAATAAAAGGGCTTGAGCCTGACAATTATTCGGGAATCAGTTCGAGTCTCTCAAACGTGTCAATTCAGTAGAACAATGGCGCAAAATACCCGCTGTCCGGGGTATTTTGCCCTTTCAGCGGAAGGGAGAGGCTTTTTGTGAAACGGTATGCCGCAGAACGGTTCATTCAAATGCTTGTGATCTTATTCGGTACGTCCTTTATTATTTTTTTCTTATTCGCGATGCTGCCGGGCGATTATATTGATTCCAATGTCAACCTGACCCCGGAAAGGGCGAAGGAGCTAAAAGCGCTTTACGGCCTGGATCAGCCGATTTGGCAGCGTTATGTGACGTGGCTCGGCAATGTGCTCAGCGGAGATTTGGGATTCTCTTTGAAGTATCAGGAAAACGTCCTGTCACTGCTTCAGAAATATGTCTGGAATTCGTTTTTTGTCGCGTTTTTGGCTTTGCTTGTCACATGGTCTGCCGCGATGATAACGGGTGTCATATCCGCTGTCAGGAAATACTCGTGGTTTGACGGGATCGTAACATTTTTTGTGTTTGCTTCCATGGCGTTCCCGTCTTTTTTTATCAGCCTTCTGTTTATTAAATGGTTTGGAGTGGATTTAAAAATATTGCCCGTCGGAGGGATGGTTGATACCGGAAGCACGAGTTCTGGTTTTTCGTACGTGCTTGAAGCCGCCAGACATATGATTCTTCCGGTTGTGATTTTATCTATGCTCGGCATCGGCTCACTGACAAGATATTTCCGCTCCGGGATGCTTGATGTGATCAGGCAGGATTATATCAGAACGGCGAGAGCGAAGGGGTTGAAAGAGCGCACCGTCATTTGGAAACATGCGCTGAAAAATGCGCTCCTTCCGGCGATTACCCTGCTTGCTTTTGAACTGCCGGGTCTGTTTTCCGGGGCTATTATTATTGAACAGATTTTCGGATGGCCGGGTGTCGGCCGTATTCAGCTGGAATCTGTGCATTATCGGGACTATCCGGTTTTGATGGCGTTTACCTTGTTTTTGTCTTGTTTAACGATTGTGGGGAATTTTTTGGCGGATATCGCTTATGCCGCGGTTGATCCGCGAGTCAGGCTGAAATAGGGAGTGTTTTGGGTGAATAAACAAAAAGGAGCGCCGCCTTCTCTTTGGAAGCAGACGTACCGCCGCCTGCTGCATCATAAGCTGACGGTCATCAGTCTTCTATTCTTATGTTTTATGTTTGTATTGTGTTTTATCGGGCCGTCTTTTTCTCCGTACATAACGGATCGGACGGATATTTCAAATGCCAATCAGCATCCGGGGGTTCATCATTGGCTTGGCACCGACCAGTACGGGAGAGATGTGCTGACGAGGCTGATGCTGGCGGGGCAGATTTCTCTGACCGTGGGGCTTGCTTCAATGGTGCTGTCACTTGTCATCGGTTCATTGCTTGGGGCTGCGGCGGGATTTTATCGGGGCGCCGCTGATATGATCATTATGCGCATCGCTGATATGCTCATGTCTATCCCGGGTCTGCCGCTGCTTTTGATTTTGGCTGCGGTGATGTCGGAGTGGAAAGTGCCTTCTGAATACAGGATGTACCTGATTATGATGATGTTAAGCCTGATCGGATGGCCCGGTTTGGCGCGGCTTGTACGCGGACAGATTTTGTCGCTGAAGGAGCAGCCGTTTATGATGGCTGCGGAAGTTCTGGGGCTCAGTGATAAACGGAAAATTCTCTATCATTTGCTTCCCAATACATTGCCGTTACTCATGGTAGCGGCGACTTTGCATGTGGCGGGGGCGATGCTGAGTGAATCGGCGCTGAGTTTTCTCGGACTCGGCGTTGCTCCGCCGACTCCTTCTTGGGGAAACATGATGGAAGCGGCGAATCATTATATGGATTTTACACTCCGTCCGTGGCTGTGGATACCGCCGGGTACGGCCATTTTTCTGACCGTTGTGGCGATTCATCTGCTTGGAGACGGTTTAAGAGACGCTTTTGATCCTAAGGTAAAACGGCAGGTGAAAGTGAAATGAAAAAACCGCTTTTAGAAGTGAGGCATTTGGAAACGGTTTTTTATACGGAGGAAGGTGCGGTAAAGGCCGTGGACGATGTCAGCTTTACGATTCATGAGAAGGAAACGGTTTGCATTGTAGGGGAATCCGGCTGCGGGAAAAGCATGGCGTCTTTGTCCATTATGCAGCTCATTCCCGAGGCGGGAAGAATCGAACGGGGAGCGGTGCATTTTTCAGGAAGGAACCTGTTGAAACTGAAACAAAAAGAAATGCAGAAAATCCGCGGCTGCGAAATCGGGATGATTTTTCAGGAGCCGATGACCTCTTTGAATCCGGTGTTTACAATCGGTGAGCAGCTGACGGAACCGATTCGCGAGCATTTATTGCTGAGCAAGAAAGAGGCATGGAGGAAGGCGGTTGAACTTCTCACGTTAGTGGAGATCCCCCATGCCGGGCAGATGATGCACCGATATCCCCATGAGCTGAGCGGCGGCATGCTGCAGCGCGTTATGACGGCTGTCGCGCTCAGCTGCGATCCGAAACTGATCATTGCCGATGAGCCGACGACGGCACTTGACGTAACGATTCAGGCGCAGATATTGGATTTATTGCGGGATGTGAAAAAGCAGTTTCACACATCTATTTTATTCATTACCCATGACCTTGGCGTGGTTGCCGAAATGGCTGATTATGTGATTGTCATGTATGCGGGAAAAATTGTGGAGGAAGGACCGGTTGCAGAGCTGTTTTCCGATCCGAAGCATCCGTATACGAAAGGGCTGCTCGCGGCAAAACCGGTTATCGGTCAAAGGAGAGAGACGCTGTATACCATCCCGGGGCAGGTTCCCGCGCTTGCAGATCTGTCCGGATCGTCTTGTTATTTTGCGGAGCGGTGTGAACACAGCACGGAGATATGCCGGAGATCGAGCCCGCATTTTACTGAATTCGGGAAAGGGCATCAGGCGGCGTGCTGGCTTTACGGAGAGGAGAAAGCAGATGAGTGATGTGTTGCTGGAGGTCAAAGGGCTGAAAAAATATTATGAGGGGCAGGGGGGGATGAGAAAGGCCCGCAACAATCCCGTAAAAGCGGTGGATGGCGTCAGTTTTACGATAGGAAAGGGAGAAGTGTTCGGTTTAGCGGGTGAATCGGGCAGCGGCAAGTCATCAATCGGAAAAACCATTTTAAGACTTCATGAAAAAACAGAGGGAGAGGTATTTTTTCAGGGGCGAGATGTGTTCCGGATGAACCGGCGTGAGCTGAAAACATTCAGATCGGAAGCGCAGCTCATCTTTCAAGATCCGTTCAGCTCTTTAAATCCCAGACGACGGATCGGAGAAGCCATCGGTGAAGCGATGATCGAGCACCAATTGGCGGTGAAGCGGAATGCGCGTGATAAAGCGGCGGAGGTCCTTGAAGCCTGCGGTCTTTCCGCAAACTTTATCGACCGTTATCCGCATGAATTTTCCGGAGGGCAGCGGCAGCGGATCGTGATTGCAAGAGCGATGGCGCTTAAGCCGCAATTTATCATTATGGATGAACCCGTGGCGGCATTGGATGTCTCCATTCAGGCGCAGATGATCAATTTGTTCAGCAGCCTTCAGCAACGGCACGGGCTGTCATATTTGTTCATTTCTCATGATTTAAGCGTGGTGGAGCACTTATGTACAAAGGTCGCGATTATGTATTTAGGGACGATTGTCGAATACGCGTCAAAGGAGGAGCTTTTTTCACGGCCGCTTCATCCTTATACAAAAGCGCTGTTATCAGCCGTGCCTGTTCCTGATCCCCGAGCGAAAAGGGAGCGGGTGATGTTAAAGGGTGATATTCCAAGTCCCTCTGATCCGCCCTCAGGCTGTAAATTCCGAACGAGATGTCCGGCAGCCGAGAAGATATGTGCTGAGAAAAGTCCGCCGCTGTCGGAGAAGGGGCCTCAGCATTTTGCAGCATGCCATTTTGTATAATTGAGAAAAAGAAAGCTTTATTGATAATACACAGGAAAAACCTGCCGGACAGACCGGCAGGTTTTTTGATGTTATTTTGGTAACGGCAATCCGAGTCCTTCGGCAACGCGTCTGCCGTATTCAGGGTCAGCTTTGTAGAAGTGGCCGATCTGGCGCAGCTTAATTTCTTCTTTTTCCACAGGTTTCATCGCACCGACGATATTGGCGACAAGGCGTGCGCGCTCTTCCTCGCTCATCAGGCGGTACAGATCGCCGGCTTGTGTGTAATGATCATGATGATTATAGCTTACACTGTCAGCGAAACCTGATACAGGATATGCCGCCTGTTTATCTTCAGGTGACTCTTTCGGGCCTCCGAAGCTGTTAGGCTCGTAATAGACGGAGCGGCCTCCGTTATCATCAAAACGCATTTGTCCGTCACGCTGATAGTTTTTCACTTCATTGCGGGAACGGTTGATCGGCAGCGCCTGATGGTTCGCGCCGACACGGTAGCGATGGGCGTCATGGTATGCGAACAACCGGCCTTGAAGCATTTTGTCAGGTGAGACGTCGACGCCAGGGACTAATGTTCCGGGAGAGAACGTCGCCTGTTCTACTTCCGCAAAGTAATTTTCCGGATTGCGATCCAGAACCATGCGGCCGACTTCAATAAGCGGATAGTCTTTTTGAGACCATACTTTTGTGACGTCAAACGGATCAAAGCGGTATGTGTTTGCGTCTTCTAAAGGCATGATTTGAACATATAATTTCCATGCGGGGAAATCGCCGTTTTCAATCGCGTTGAATAAATCTTCCGTATGGTAATCGGGATTTTCGCCCGCGAGTTTTGCGGCTGTATTGACATCAAGGTTTTTTACGCCTTGTTCTGTTTTAAAGTGATATTTAATCCAGACACCTTCGCCTTTATCATTTGTCCATTTAAATGTATGGCTTCCGAATCCGTGCATATGGCGAAGGGTTGCCGGAATGCCCCGGTCTGACATCAGTATGGTTACCTGGTGCAGTGATTCCGGTGAAAGAGACCAGAAATCCCAAACGGCCGTCGGGTTTTTCAGATGTGTTCTCGGATCTCTTTTTTGTGTATGGATAAAGTCAGGGAACTTAATGGCATCGCGGATGAAAAACACGGGTGTATTGTTTCCGACGATGTCGTAGTTTCCGTCTTCTGTATAAAACTTAACGGCAAATCCGCGCGGGTCGCGCACTGTGTCACTAGAGCCCAGTTCGCCTGCAACGGTTGAGAAACGGACAAAGAGCGGTGTGCGTTTACCGACTTCTGACAGAAATGCGGCTTTCGTATATTTTGTAACGTCATTTGTGACTTCAAAATAACCGTGTGCGCCCGCGCCTTTTGCGTGAACGACACGCTCGGGAACGCGTTCTCTGTTAAAGTGCGCCAATTTCTCAAGCAGATGGACGTCTTGTATTAAAGCAGGGCCGCGATCTCCGGCCGTCATTGAGTTTTGGTTATCTCCGACAGGAGCGCCCCAGCTGGTTGTCAATTTATTTGAACTCATGTGATCACCTCTTTAGATTTATAAAAACATAATATCACCTATCAGTAAAAAGTCAATATTATTTTATAATGATTATAAAATAATTATTTTTATTATCGGAAAGAGAAGTCGGGTTTGAAAGCTTACTTGACTGACGGGAATAATGGGTTTAAGATGAGAAAAAATAGAAACCGCTGACTTGAACACAAGAGGCTCTTATTCTTCATGGGATAAGGGCCTTTTTTCATTGTCGGCGGTAAGGGAGGCGGCGATTGTATGCTTTTCCGGCAGCATTTTAAACCTGTTGATATTCACGGTCATCTGCCGTACAGCCTTTATTTCGGCAAACATGATAAGACATTTTCCGATTATAATCGGGAGCGGTCAGAAAGAATGAATCTGACTTGGGATTTTCCTGATCCGCATGAGGGTGATGACGGGGAAATCCCTTTGATGACAAAATGGGAGAATGAGTTAGATAAATACGGCATCGGCGTACTGAATTTTTTAACAGCGGAGAGCAATGACCGGATGGCGGCGTTTATTCAAGCCAATCCCGCGAGGTTTACCGGATTTGCATATCATCCTTTGGAGCGGGAGGATGCATATGAAGAGCTGAAAAGAGCCGTAGAAGAGCTCGGTCTGAAAGGGTATAAACTGTTCGGGCCGCTGACAGACATCGAGTTTCATGATCCGTCGCTGAAAAAGCTTTGGACGTATTTAGCTGACAAAAGGCTCCCTGTATTAATCCACTTCGGGCTTTTAGGGAGAGCGGGGGGCATTGTCAGCCACCGCAATATCAATCCCCTCTCCATCTATCGCGTGGCGAGAGAGTATGCTGATATACCATTCATCATCCCGCATTTCGGCGCCGGATATTATCAGGAACTGCTGCAGCTGTGCTGGAGCTGCCCGAATGTGTATATTGACACGTCCGGATCAAACCAGTGGATGAGGTGGATGCCGTACCCGCTTGATTTGGAAATTCTGTTTCGGAAGACATCCGAATTAATCGGTGCTGAACGAATCATCTTTGGGACGGATTCGAACGGATTTCCGAGAGGATACGTATACCGATATCTTCAGGAGCAGGTCCGGACCTGCCGGGAAATCAACATGCGGGAAGAAGACATAGAGAAGATTTTCGGAAACAATGCGCGGACATTGCTGAAAATCGACCAGCCGCAAAAGGAAATAAATACGTGATACAGCTGATGCGCTCTTTGGCAGGTTTATGCCGGAGGGCGCATTTTTAATTCTTACAAAAAACAGTTGACAAGTCGGAATAATTTGAATTAACATGATATTCAAATTTAAAAACAAACGGGCAGCTGATCGGACCGCCGAAGGCTCTCATCTCTACAAGCAACGGAGATGGGGGCCTTTTTGTTTTTCGATCGCATGCGGCAGGAAGAGAGGGGAAAAGACAGATGGCTGTAACCATCAGCATACAAGAAAAAGCGTTTGAGCATGAAGGACGGAAAACACCGGTGCTGAATGATATTGAACTGTCAATTGCATCAGGAGAATTTTTGACTGTCATCGGGCCGAGCGGCTGCGGAAAAAGCACGCTTTTAAAATTGATTGCCGGGCTTGATACCGATTATAAAGGCTCTGTCGCAATAAACGGCCGCCATGTGTCGGGACCGGGCATCCGGCAGGGATTTATCTTTCAGGAGCACCGGCTGTTTCCCTGGCTGACGGTGAAACAAAACATCGCTGCCGATCTCAATATAAACGACCCGGCCGTTCGTCAAAAAGTGGATGATCTGATTGAGGTTGTCAGGCTGCAGGGAGCAGAGGACGCTTATCCGCGCGAATTATCCGGCGGCATGTCGCAGCGGGTCGCCATCGCCAGAGCCCTGTTGCGTGAGCCCGAGGTGCTGCTTTTGGATGAACCGTTCGGAGCGCTTGACGCTTTTACGAGAAAACACTTGCAGGATGTGCTGCTTGATATATGGCGCGAGAAAAAAACGACGATGATTCTGGTTACGCATGATATTGACGAATCTGTCTATTTAGGCGATAAGCTGGCAATTCTCAGGGCAAAGCCCGGCCGGCTGCACAGTCTGGTGCCGATTCAGCTTCCGCATCCGCGCAATCGGACGTCAGCTGATTTTCAGGCCGTCCGGCAGAAGGTGCTTGCTGAATTTGAGAAAACGGAAGATCTCCGGTTTGCGGATGGATCAGGGATATAGAAAGGACGAAGCAAAGTGAAAAAAACCATCATTCTTTTAGCCGCAGCAGTCATGATGTTAGCCGGATGCAGTGCCGACGGAGCAGGAGGGAGCGGGAAAACGGTGAAAGAAATCCGGATCGGCATCCAGCAGAGTTTAAGCCCGCTTCTCATTGCCAAGGAAAAAGGCTGGTTTGAAGAAGCCTTCAAAAAAGACGGAATAAAGGTAAAATGGGTCGAATTCCAAAGCGGTCCCCCGCAATTTGAAGGTCTTGCCGCCGATAAGCTTGATTTTTCCCAGGTCGGCAATTCACCGGTCATTTCCGGCCAGGCGGCAGGAATTGATTTTAAAGAGATCGGGCTGTCCCAAGACGGGTTAAAAGCAAACGGCATTCTCGTAAACAAGGACAGCGGAATTAAGAGTCTGAAAGAGTTGAAAGGGAAAAAAATCGCCGTAGCCAAAGGCAGCAGCGGCTTTGATTTTCTTTATAAAGCTTTGGATAAAGCCGGACTTTCCGCCGATGACGTCACCATCATTCAGCTTCAGCCTGATGAGGCGGTTTCCGCTTTTGAAAACAAATCAGTTGATGCATGGTCGATTTGGGAGCCGTATTTGTCGATTGAAACGCTGCAGCACGGGGCGGAAATATTAGCGAACGGAGAGAGCACGGATTTATATTCTCCGGGTTTTACGTTAGTCAGGACCGGATTTTCCAAGGAGCACCCGGATGAAGTTGTCCGTTTTCTGAAAGTGTTCAATAAAGCAGTCACATGGCAAAAGGAACACAAAGAGGAAGCTGTCTCTTTATATGCGAAAATCAAAAATCTTGATCCCTCAGTCGTCAGAAACGTGCTCAACAATACAGAGCCTCTTAATCAACCGATTAATGATGATATTGTCAAAGCCCAGCAGAAAACCGCTGATTTTCAATATCAAACAAAAGCGATTCATAAGAAAATCAATGTAAAAGACGTTGTCGACAATTCATTTATCAAAAAGGCGCTTGAAACGGAGGGCGGCAAATAATGAAAGCAGAAGCATCAACGGCTCCCGGCACATTGAGCCAATCAGAAAAGAAAGATGCGGCAAAGTCCCGGCAGTATTCATACCAATGGATGAAAGGGGTTGTACTCCCGGCTGCGGTTATCGCGGTATGGCAGTTTATCGCAAGTCTGGGCATCGTCTCGGCAACGGTGCTCCCGTCACCCGTCGTCATTTTACAGACTTTTCAGGAACTTCTACTGTCAGGCGAGCTTTGGGGCCATTTAGAGATCAGCTTATATCGGGCGGCTGCCGGATTTCTGCTTGGCGCGGGCCTCGGGCTTGTTTTCGGGCTGCTGGTCGGGTTCTCAAAACGGACGGAAGCGTATATCGATCCGTCTCTGCAAATGCTCAGGACGGTTCCGCACTTGGCGGTGACCCCGCTGTTTATTTTGTGGTTCGGATTTGATGAGACATCAAAAATTCTGCTGATCGCATTGGGGGCTTTTTTCCCTGTATACATTAATACGTTTCTCGGAATCCGCAGCGTGGACGCAAAGCTGTTTGATGTCGCCCGGGTGCTGGAATTTAACTGGTATCAGCAGATGGCGAAATTGATTCTTCCGGCGTCTCTGCCGAATATCCTGCTCGGCATCCGGCTCTCTCTCGGTATTGCGTGGCTCGGCCTTGTGGTGGCGGAACTGATGGGATCGAGCGCGGGCGTCGGCTATATGATTATGGATGCGAGACAATTTTCACAGACAAATAAGGTGTTTGTCGGCATTATCATTTTTGCGGCTGTCGGCAAGCTGACAGATGCATTGGTCAGAATGCTCGAACGGAAACTATTAAAATGGCGGAACAGTTATGAAGGGTAGCCTATTTAAAAAAGGAGAGATTCATATGGAGATTCTTTGGTTTATTCCGACGCATGGAGACGGACGGTATTTAGGGACGCAAACGGGAGGAAGAACCGCCGATCATCTTTATTTTAAGCAAGTGGCACAGGCGGCAGACAGACTCGGGTATACGGGGGTTCTGCTGCCGACGGGGAGATCATGTGAAGACCCATGGCTGACGGCTGCGGCTTTAGCGGGTGAAACGAAAGATTTAAAATTTTTAGTGGCGGTCCGTCCGGGACTGATGCAGCCATCTGTCGCCGCGAGAATGGCATCGACAATGGATCGGCTGTCAGACGGCCGTCTGCTCGTAAATGTCGTAGCGGGCGGAGATCCTTATGAGCTGGCGGGAGACGGGATGTTTATCAGCCACGATGAGCGCTATAAGGCGACTGAAGAATTTTTGACCGTATGGCGCGGACTCATGCGGGGAGAAACGGTGACATATGAAGGGGACCATATCAAAGTGGAAAACAGCAATTTGCTGTTTCCGCCAAAACAGGCTCCGCATCCGCCATTATATTTCGGCGGTTCATCACAGGCGGGAATTGAGGCTGCGGCGAAACATACAGATGTGTATTTAACATGGGGGGAGCCGCCGGAGCAGGTAAAAGAAAAGATTGAAACCGTCAAAAAACAGGCTGCCCAAGAAGGAAGGACAATGCGCTTCGGCATCAGGCTTCACGTGATTGTCCGGGAGACTGAGGAAGAGGCATGGAAAGCGGCAGAACAATTAATCAGCCATTTAGACGAAGAGACGATTGCGAAAGCGCAGGCTGCACTCCGGCGCGCTGATTCTTCAGGACAAAAACGGATGGCCGATCTTCATAACGGCGACCGGACGAAGCTTGAGATCAGCCCGAATCTCTGGGCCGGCATCGGGCTGGTCAGAGGCGGAGCGGGCACGGCGCTTGTCGGTGATCCCCAGACTGTCGCCGATCGAATTTTAGAGTACCGGGCGCTCGGCATTGAGTCGTTTATCTTTTCAGGCTACCCGCATCTTGAAGAAGCATATTATCTGGCTGAACTCGTGTTTCCGCTTTTGCCGTTTCAAAACGAGCGGACGAAAAAGCTTGAGCGCAGACTGGGCGAAGCAATGGGCAACGACCATTTTGCAAGAGGGAACAAAGCGACAGTCTGATGACATCATAAGGCGGATAATTGCCGGCGGGCGCTTTCTGCTGATTCATTTCCGGGGAAATGCCGCTGTCTGATGTGAAACTGGCAAAAAGGAGGCGGGTAAATACCCGCCTTTAATGCGCCTAGCTTGCACGATGATCATATGAATGATACGATATAAAACGTAATTATTACGATTTAAAAGGAGTGCTGGAATGGCTAAAAAATCAAAAGTGATCAAAGAGCTCAAGCGGCAGAAGCTTGTTGAACAATATGCGGACATCAGAAGAGAATTAAAGGCAAAAGGAGACTGGGAAGCGCTGAGCAAACTGCCGCGTGATTCTGCTCCGGCCAGACTTCATAACCGCTGTACGGTGACGGGACGGCCCCGCGGATATATGAGAAAATTTAAACTGTCCAGAATCGCGTTCAGGGAGCTGGCCCATAAAGGCCGGGTTCCCGGAGTGAAAAAAGCGAGCTGGTAACATAAAAAACTCCGGATCTGTCATGAACCGGAGTTTTTGCCGTGCTTATGGAACGTGAAAACATAAGCCAAATGCTGAATCATCATCAGAATGAAAATCAAAAGAATCGGAAAAAAGGGAAGATGCGGCTGAATCAGCGGATAAAACAAAAGCAGTACGGCTGCGGCCGGCAATGAGAAGTAAACGGCAATATACGAGGAACGGCAGGCTTTAGCCGTCATCATCCGTTCTCTTTCATCCTGTTCCTCAAATTCATCGGGCACAAGCCTGTGCTTTTTGCCGTTCCGTTTTTTCTTTTCAGTATAGATATATAATACGGCACAAACGGTAAACAGCAGAAACGGCGTGATGTTCAGCTCAAATGAACCGCTCCCCTCTGTCTGGAAAAACTGAGCGATACGCGGCACTGCTTCCATAATGGAAATAAGCGTCCAGCAGGCCAATCCGTAGAGTGCAAGGTGAAAACACGCTTTTCTTTTTAAACTCATTTTTTCTCCTCCTCCAGCCAGAATACTTCCTCCATCGGCAGGGAGAAAGCCCGGCAGATATTAAGCGCCAATAAGAGTGATGGCACATAATCTCCTTTTTCAATCGCCGCAATCGTCTGTCTGGTGGCTCCGGCTTCTTTTCCGAGCGTTTCCTGAGAATAGCCGAATCTGGCTCTCAGCTCTTTTACTTTATTTTTCATCATCAGGCGTACCTCAAGTTTTCTTCTTTTTTATATTGTATGGTATTCTTAACAAAATGTAAACTAGACTTAACATATGGACAAAAAAAGAATTTTTTTCGACAAATTTTTTAACATTCCCTTGACGAAAAAAAAATATGCATGTAATATTAGAAACATCAAATCGGTGCTGACAAAAAAGCATTTTGATGCGGGTGTAGTTTAGTGGTAAAACCTCAGCCTTCCAAGCTGATGTCGTGAGTTCGATTCTCATCACCCGCTCCATACATACGTTATTAACGCAGTGTTTCGTTTCTCTGATAAACGAAGTATTGCGTTTTTTTATGTGAAAAAAGACACGAAAGGCGTGTCTTTTTATGAAAGCCAAGTGACGGTATGTGTGCCTCCGTGAATTTGTTCAAACATTTTGGTTAAGGATGTTAACAGCTCATCTGCCGCGTCGGCATGAATTGAAGGCGGGAAAAAGATCAGCTGCAGCATGTTCTTTGTGCCGGTTGTTACAGGGCGGGTGTTGATTTGTCCGGTAAGACCGCCGAAAATGCCGCCAGAGTCGGAGAAAGCCAGTACGTGTTCTTTTTCTCCGATTGTGATTGAAATCGGTTCATCCATCTGTGCGGCGTCATACGCCATGATGGGCAATGAATATTTCAAGGAGAAAAAAAGTATGGTATCATGGGCTGAATTCACACTTTCGATGAATCGCTCCCGGGAAATATCGCCGAGCATAAGCTCCATCGGCGTTTTTTGTCCTGAAAAGGCGGGACTGAGCTGTTCCATCATACATGCCCATTCTTTCACAAAAGGCTGTTCATCTATGCCGCCGTCAGCATAATCAAAGTAAAGCGATTCTTGAAATAAACGGAGGCGGCCTTTCAGCATTTGCGGGGCAGGCCCGACTTCAATCTGTTCATATAATACGGCTGCCGCTTTGATCCCCGGCACCCGTTCAGCAATAAGAGGATCTAAACTGATGTTCAATTGTGTTCACTCCATTTCGGGATGGTAAAACTCTATTATACCCGTGCGGGAGCCTGATCACAAAGAAAGGAGGCTGTGCAAAAAATGAATATTCATAAACTGAAAGAGGAATTAATCGAATACGCCAAAAGCATCGGAGTCGACAAAATCGGGTTTACGACGGCTGATACGTTCGACAGTCTGCGGGACCGGCTGATTCTTCAGGAATCACTCGGCTATTTATCCGGGTTTGAAGAGCCGGATATTGAAAAACGGGTCACTCCGTCTTTGCTTCTGCCGAAAGCCAAATCGATCGTCGCCATCGCCCTTGCCTATCCTTCCAAAATGAAAGATGCGCCGAGGAGCACGAGGGACGGCCGGCGCGGCATTTTTTGCAGAGCTTCCTGGGGGAAGGATTATCATGACGTGCTGCGCGAAAAGCTTGATCTGCTGGAGAATTTTCTCCAAAGCAAACATGAGGATATCCGCACGAAGTCAATGGTGGATACGGGAGAATTGTCCGACAGGGCCGTGGCGGAACGGGCGGGAATCGGTTTCAGCGCCAAAAACTGCATGATCACCACACCTGAATACGGTTCTTACGTCTATCTCGCTGAAATGATCACCAATCTGCCCTTTGAACCGGATGTGCCGATTGAAGATATGTGCGGATCGTGCACAAAATGTTTAGACGCGTGCCCGACCGGCGCGCTCGTTAATCCCGGGCAGCTTAATGCACAGCGCTGTATTTCATTCCTGACCCAGACAAAGGGGTTTTTGCCGGATGAATTCCGTACGAAAATCGGAAACCGCCTGTACGGCTGCGATACGTGCCAGACGGTCTGCCCGATTAATAAGGGGAAAGATTTTCATCTTCATCCGCAGATGGAGCCCGATCCGGAAATCGCCAAGCCGCTGTTAAAGCCGCTTCTGACCATAAGCAACCGGGAATTCAAAGAAAAATTCGGACATGTATCCGGTTCATGGCGCGGCAAGAAGCCGATTCAGCGAAATGCTATTTTAGCATTGGCTCATTTCAAAGATGCTTCTTCTCTTCCCGAATTGACGGCTTTGATGCACCAAGACCCGCGCCCCGTCATCAGGGGGACGGCCGCCTGGGCCATCGGAAAAATCGGTGATCCGGAATATGCGAAGGAATTAGAAAAAGCGCTTCACAAAGAGCAGGATGAGGAAGCCATACAGGAAATAGAAAAGGGGCTGGAGCTGCTTTCGGTTTCTGATAAGACTAAAACCGGCCGGTCCTGACATATGTATAGAGAAAAAGCACTTGGAGTGAGTTCAAGTGTTTTTTCTTTATAAAACAGTATGGTGGGTGGAGCGCTTGAAGCATATTATTGAAGACTTAGCGGAGGCCCGGCTTCATTATTTAGTCAACGGAACCGAGATGAGGCACAATGGGCAGGCCGGCGATCTTGAGGTCCTGACGAGAAAAAAAGAGCTGTTTGAAAAACGGAAAGTTGACATCGTTAAAGCGAAAGCGAAAGCCGTCATTGTCAAAAGCAGTCTTGAGGATGACGGCACGTTATGCGTCATGTACACCATTCATTTCGAATATTTGTGCAAGGAGCAGGACGGGCATCTTTATTTAGAAGAGCAGATTGAGGAACGGAATGCTTTTCTCTATGACCAGCTGCTGATTAAAGATCGGGAAATAAAGAAAAAACCGGCCGGATTTTCTGACGGAAACAGCGTAATCGAATATGAGCGGAGTGAACGGGAAGATTTCGGGCGGGCATTTCAATACGACCGTCTGGCTGCCGTTCAGTACGCGGAAAAGTTTTGGAATAAACGAAATCCCGCTTATAAAAATTTCGGCGACAACTGCACAAATTTTATTTCCCAATGTTTACATGCCGGAAAAGCGCCGATGCGGGGGCATCCGAACAGAGGCTCAGGCTGGTGGATGAAGGAAAGCTCATGGAGCTACAGCTGGACGGTCGCGCATTCCATGAAGATGTATCTGGCCCAATCCAAGGCCGGGCTTCGCGCGGTGCAGGTGTCAAGCGCCGAGGAGCTTATGCCCGGAGATGTGATTTGCTATGATTTTGAAGGTGACGGCCGTTTTAACCATACGACGATCGTGGTCGCAAAAGATAAAAGCAATATGCCGCTCGTCAATGCCCAAACATATGACAGCAGAATGAGATATTGGTCATATGAGGATTCAACGGCATATACTCCTTCCATCAGATATGCGTTTTTTCATATTACGGATGATACGACAAAAGAGTAATTAATGATATAATGGTGGGCGGAATAAAAAACAGAGGTGAACATCGTGGCATTACATGTCGTTTTATATCAACCCGAAATCCCGGCCAATACGGGAAATATCGCACGTACTTGTGCGGCAACAGACACAACGCTTCATTTGATCCGCCCGCTCGGATTCTCAACCGATGATAAAATGCTGAAGCGCGCCGGACTCGATTATTGGGAGTTCGTCAACGTCGTTTATCATGATTCATTGGATGAATTATTTGAGGCATATGAGAACGGAAAGTTTTTCTTCATTACAAAATTCGGGCAAAAGCCGCATACATCGTTTGACTACTCAAATACGGAGGAAGACTTTTTCTTCGTATTCGGCAGAGAAACGAGCGGACTTCCGAAAGAATTGATCGAAAACAATATGGACCGCTGCCTGCGTCTTCCGATGACCGAGCATGTGAGATCATTAAACCTGTCCAACACTGCCGCGATTCTTGTATATGAAGCGCTGCGCCAGCAAAATTACAGAGATTTGACATGAGAAAAAACCGCCCGGATTCGGGCGGTTTTTTTATTGAATGCAGCCGGGGTTCATACAATGTTATATTTATAGGCTTAACAAACGTAACAGTGTTATGTTACAATGTGTTCATCGAAGGAGCTGGATTTATGGAGGAACAACTGATTTCTAAAAAAGAATTGCTTGAAGAAACATCAATCTCATACGGACAGCTGTATCGCTGGAAGCGGAAAAATTTAATTCCTGAGGAATGGTTTATCCGAAAATCAACGTTTACAGGCCAGGAAACATTTTTTCCGAGAGCGGAAATCTTAAAACGCATCTCAAAAATACAGAAAATGAAAGAAAATCTGTCTCTGGATGAAATGAGGGAAATGCTGTCTCCGCAAATGGCTGATGTCGATATATCGTCTGCGGAGCTGCTTCAAAAAGGATTGATTTCAAACGCCGCGCTGCAAGTTTACGGAGAAGACGGCGGGACATTCACGTCCCGGGCGCTGCTGTCTTTATATGTGCTTGAAAGGCTTTTGCAATCGGGAAATATCAGTCTTGAAGAAGGAAAAATGGCGGCAGAGGTGCTGAAAACGTATGAGGCTTCTGAGCTGAAGGCAAATACAGAGCTCGTCGTGCTCCGGAAACTCGGCGTAACGACGTGCTTCATCGCAGATGCGGAACATATTCTGTTTGAACCGTCTGTCAAAGTGGCTGAACGGGTGGCGCTTGCTGCGGCATCAGAAGAATTAAAAACAAAATGGATGCAGGAGGACCATCAATGGATGTAACAGATAAATTAGTCATTAACGGTTCAGGAAGTTCAAAAGGAGGCCGTTTTCATACGGTGGAGATCAACGGAAGCGGCACGGTGTCAGGTGACGTAGAGTGCACGAGCCTTTTGTTTAACGGCAGCGGTAAAACAGACGGAAATGTCAAAACGCAAACGCTGACGATCAGCGGTTCGGGGAAAATTTCCGGCAGTGCTGAAGCCGAATCCATCCGAATCAACGGAACGGGTGTCATTAAAGGCGATGTCAAAACAGAGCGGCTGAACGTCGCGGGATTTTCATCTTTCGGCGGCGGTGTGAAAGCTGATGATATTTTCATATCCGGGAAAGTTGGGATTGAAGGGGATTGCGAGACAGAAACGTTCCGTTCGGAAGGCAAATGCAAGATCGGCGGCCTGCTGAACGCCGACGACGTCAATATGAAGCTGGCGGCGGGCGAGAGCCATGTGAAAGAAATCGGCTGCCGTCATTTAAAGGTGATGAGCAGAAAAAGCGTGCTCGCGCGGTTTAAGCTGATGCCGGCTCCGGTGCTGACTGCAGAGCTGATCGAAGGTGACATCATTGAATTGGCGGACACGCACGCGAAGACAGTCCGCGGAAATTCTGTGCAGATCGGCGCAGGCTGTATCATTGAGACGGTGGAATACAGCGGAGATTTTACATGTGATCCGTCAGCTTTAGTAAACAAAGCCGTAAAAATATAGGAGGAGCTTCAGTGGAAACAACAAAAAAATTGAGTCATTTAAAAATGTACGGAGCCGGACACGCCGCCGGGGGCTCCTACCAGAATGTAAGCATTAAAGGAGAAGGCATTGTCGGTGAAGGGCTTCAAAGCGAGCGCTGCCGGATATTCGGTACGGGGCGTTTTCTCGGAGATGCCGAGATCAATCGGCTGAAAATTTTCGGGGAACATGAAACTGATGGAGATTTATCGGCGCGTTCCGCAAATGTGCTCGGCACGCTGAAAATCGGCGGCTCCATGCGTTTCACCACGCTGAGGCTGAAAGGACTTGCCGACATTTCCGGCGGAGCCGCGGGAGAGCAGTGTCATATTAAAGGAAGTCTCACCGTCGGCGGCGATTGCGAGACAGAGCAGCTTCATGTAACAGGCTGTATCAATGTGGCGGGATTGTTAAACGCGGGAGACGTCAATATCCATTTGCGTTATGACCGAAGCAACGTGAAGGAAATCGGCGGTACATCGATCATAGTCAGGCGGAAACCCGGTTTTCTGAAACGGAAAGCCGGCATGCTTTCGGCTGAATTGATTGAGGGAGACACGATTTACCTCGAATACACGGAAGCGGACACTGTCAGAGGAAAGCATGTGGAAATCGGCCCAGGCTGCAAAATTGGAAAAATCGAGTATCAAACAAGCTGCAAAGCCCATGAAAAATCAACTGTCCAAGAACACATTCAAATATGAAACATTGTTATGTTGTACAGGAAAGGGTGCTCTTCATAAGGAGCACCCTTTTTGCCGTTATTCGTTTTCAGGTTTGCTGTCGTAACCCGCCGTAAAAATGGATACTAAAAAAGTGAGAATGACCCCCAGTAAGATGATCGTTTTCATCATTTCTCCTCCTCTTTGCTTTTCCATTTGATGTCCGAGTCTGGATGAAACTGTATTTCTTTCATTATGAACGGTGCACCAGGCCCTTGTCAATGACCGCCCTTGAGCCGCCTTTATTTTTAAGAAACGAAAAGCATGTATTATCACGTCACCGCATAGATTGTAACAAAGTACCTTATTTCTAGTGCATTAACCATGATAGAGGAGGTTCTTATGGATATATTAAAGAAAATTGAAAAGTACAGAGAGGAAGAGCAGCGTCTCAAATGGGAAGGGACGTTCGCTGATTATTTGGAGATCATAAAAGAAAATCCATTGGTCGCGCAGTCTGCTCATTCTCGCGTTTTTAATATGATAAAAGACAGCGGAATTGAGGAGGAGGACGGGAAAAAGACATACAGTTTTTTCTCGCGGGAACTGTTCGGACTTGAAGAATCTCTGGAACGGCTCGTGGAGGAATACTTTCACCCGGCTGCCAAGCGGCTTGATGTAAGAAAACGGATCTTACTATTAATGGGGCCCGTCAGCGGCGGGAAATCGACCCTTGTCACCATGCTGAAAAAAGGGCTTGAAGCCTACTCGTTGACAGACAACGGGGCCGTTTACGCTATCAAAGGCTGCCCGATGCATGAAGATCCTCTCCATCTTATTCCCCATCATCTGCGCGAAGACTTCTACAGAGAATACGGGATCAGAATTGAGGGAAGCCTGTCTCCGCTTAATGTCATGCGGCTTGAAGAAGAATACGGCGGCAGAATTGAGGATGTAAAGGTTGAACGCATTTTCTTCTCGGAGGATAAGCGTACCGGAATCGGAACCTTCAGCCCGTCTGATCCGAAATCACAGGATATCGCCGATTTGACGGGGAGCATTGATTTTTCAACGATTGCCGAATACGGCTCGGAATCAGATCCGCGCGCTTATCGGTTTGACGGTGAATTAAATAAAGCGAATCGCGGAATGATGGAGTTTCAGGAAATGCTGAAATGCGATGAAAAATTTCTCTGGCACCTTCTATCACTCACGCAGGAAGGGAATTTTAAAGCCGGACGGTTTGCGCTCATCTCAGCCGACGAATTGATTGTTGCGCATACGAACGAAACGGAGTACCGCTCGTTTATTGCCAATAAAAAAAATGAAGCCCTTCACTCCAGAATCATCGTGATGCCTGTTCCTTATAATTTAAAGGTGTCCGAAGAAGAACGGATTTATGAAAAAATGATTTCGGAAAGTGATGTTTCTGATGTACACATCGCCCCCCATACATTAAAAGTGGCTGCGATGTTTTCTATTTTGACCAGGCTGAAGGAACCGAACCGGTCTGATATTGATCTCGTTAAAAAAATGAGGCTCTATGACGGAGAAAGCGTTGAAGGTTACAATTCCGTTGATCTGGAGGATATGAAGAAGGAATTCCATGATGAAGGAATGAGCGGAATTGACCCGCGTTATGTCATCAACCGTATTTCCTCAACGATTATCAGAAAAAATATGGAATCCATCAATTCGCTTGACGTGCTGCGTTCCTTAAAGGAAGGACTCGATCAGCATCCGTCCATTTCCGCTGAGGACAAAGAGCGGTATATGAATTTTATTTCCGCCGCCAGGAAAGAGTACGATGACATCGCCAAAAAAGAGGTGCAGAAGGCGTTTGTTTATTCATATGAAGAATCCGCAAAAACACTCATGGATAATTATTTAGATAATGTGGAAGCGTACTGCAACAAAAATAAGCTCCGCGATCCGCTGACGGGAGAAGAAATGAACCCTGACGAAAAGCTGATGAGATCCATTGAAGAGCAGATCGGCATTTCGGAAAACGCCAAAAAAGCATTCCGTGAAGAAATTTTAATTCGCATTTCCGCTTATGCAAGAAAAGGAAAACGCTTCGACTATAACTCACACGAAAGGCTCCGCGAAGCGATTCAGAAAAAGCTTTTCGCAGACTTAAAAGATGTAGTGAAAATTACGACCTCAACCAAAACGCCGGATGAGCAGCAGCTTAAAAAGGTTAATGAGGTAGTGGCGCGGTTAATAGATGAACACGGCTATAATTCGACAAGCGCAAATGAACTGCTGAAGTATGTCGGAAGCCTGCTCAACCGCTGATGCTTGATTGATGAAAGGCCCGTCCGTAAAAGGACGGGTTCTTTTGTCTATATTTCAAAATTGTTTGTCAATTGAAAAGTCCGTCCGGCATAAGATAAGAATAAATCTTTTCGCCGGACTTGTTTCATAAACAGGACCAAGCCGGAATACACATGTAAAACGACCATAACGGTTAAGGAGGGGAATTCATGTCCCGTAATGACAGCGGAAATTTTTTGATTTCAGAGGAAGACTGGTCCCTCCATCGCAAAGGCTTTGACGACCAGCAGCGCCACCAAAAGAAAGTACAGGAAGCGATAAAAAACAACCTTCCGGACCTTGTCACTGAGGAAAGCATTATTATGTCCAACGGAAAAGATGTCGTGAAAATCCCGATTCGTTCGCTTGATGAATATAAAATCCGTTATAACTATGATAAAAACAAACATGTCGGCCAAGGTGACGGTGACAGCGAAATCGGCGATGTCGTCGCCAGAGACGGCGCAGATAAAAAGCAGGGGGCCGGAAAAGGCCAGGGAGCCGGCGATCAGGCAGGCGAGGATTATTATGAAGCCGAGGTCTCATTGATGGACCTGGAAGAAGCGCTGTTTCAGGAATTAGAGCTGCCGAATCTGCAGCAAAAAGAAAGGGACAATATCGTTCATACCGACATCGAATTTAATGATATCCGGAAAACCGGGCTGACAGGGAATATTGATAAGAAAAGAACGATGCTGTCTGCCTATAAACGAAACGCCATGTCAGGCAAGCCGTCGTTTTATCCGATTTATCCGGAAGATCTGAAATACAAAACATGGAATGATGTGACGAAGCCGGAATCGAAAGCTGTCGTTTTAGCCATGATGGATACAAGCGGTTCGATGGGCGTATGGGAAAAGTATATGGCGAGGAGCTTCTTTTTTTGGATGACACGATTTTTACGGACAAAGTATGAAACGGTAGATATCGAATTTATCGCCCACCACACGGAAGCGAAGGTGGTATCGGAAGAAGATTTCTTCTCGAAAGGCGAGAGCGGGGGAACCATCTGCTCCTCCGTCTACCGGAAGTCTCTTGAATTAATTGATGAAAAATATGACCCCGCCCGCTACAACATCTATCCGTTCCATTTCTCAGACGGGGATAATTTAACATCGGATAACGCCCGATGCGTAAAGCTCGTCAATGACATCATGAAAAAATCAAATCTGTTCTGCTACGGTGAGGTTAATCAATATAACAGGCATTCAACACTCATGTCCGCCTATAAAAACGTCAAAGATGATAAATTTAAATATTACATCTTAAAGCAGAAATCAGACGTTTTTCAAGCGCTGAAAAGCTTCTTCAAAAAAGAGGAAGCGGGGGTAAGCAAAGCATAAGTATTAAACATAAAGCCGAGTGAAGAATCGTGCGGCCGCGGTTCTTCACTCGGCTTTTTTTAATTAAAAATAAAGAGAAAAAAGGCATAAAAAAAATCCTTAAAAAATAAAACTTTTCTCTTTACAAATCTTCTTTCATTTATTAATATTTTATCTTGTGAACTATTATTAAGGGAATGAGGTGAAAATACGGTGATTGAATCAGAGCTTGCTTTGCTCAGTTTTGAACAGCTGTTTGATACTTCCAGATCAATTTACAAAAAGCAGAAAATGATCTTGGAGACAGTTCTTGAACCTTTTGATATTACAGTCCTGCAGTATCTGCTGATGTTCAAAATACATAAGAGCAAAAGCACGCAGCTTTCAAGGCTGGCTTTGTCGCTTGATCTGAAACCGGCGTCTGTCACGAGAATGACCGATATTCTGTATAAGCGCCGATTAATGGTTCGGAGCGACTATCACGACGACCGGCGTGTTGTTATGATTCAGTTAACCGAAGAGGGGGAAGAACTTCTAAAGACAGCTGCTGTTCAATACGCCGAAAAAGCGGCGGTCTTATACCGGCAGCTCAATACCGCTGAACTGCAGTACCTGCGCAAGCTGGCGGAAAGTTTAACGAAGCTTGCAAACGGCTGTGCAGTGAAAAACGGAAAATAAAAAAATCCCCACATATTTTTATCATCATTCCACAAAATGATAGAGGAAGAAACGAAAGGAGAAAACAAAATGAACAGAGGACGTTTAATTCTGACCAACATTATCGGTTTGATTGTTGTTCTTGCAATTATAGGCGGAGGTGCTTACTACTATTATCAAAGCACGCACTATGTAAAAACCGATGAAGCAAAAGTTGCCGGCGACATGGCTGCTATCACAGCTCCTGCTGCGGGTAAAGTAACTGACTGGAACCTTGATGAGGGGAAAGAAGTAAGTAAAAACGACGTTGTTGCAAAAATCAAAGGACAGCAAAATGCTGACGTTAAAGCCATCATGGATGGAACAATCGTGAAAAACGAAGTGAAAAACGGCCAAATGGTGCAAGCCGGTACGACAATTGCCCAAGAAATTGACATGAAACACCTTTACATCACTGCAAACATTAAAGAAACTGACATCAGAGACATTGAAGTAGGAAACAAAGTAGACGTCATTGTTGACGGTGACCCTAATACAACATTTGACGGAACTGTAGAAGAAATCGGCTATGCGACAAATTCAACTTTTGATATGCTGCCTTCTTCAAACTCAAGCGGCAACTACACAAAAGTAACGCAAAAAGTTCCTGTTAAAATTTCACTCAGCAACCCATCTGACAAGGTGCTTCCTGGTATGAACGCATCTGTAAAAATCTCTGAATAATACAGATCAGTCATCAAACCATGAAGGGAGGTTGTCTTAGGTGGCTAAATCAGATAATCAAGTAAAAAGTCCTAAAACATTGCTTATTGTGCTTATGGCCGGGTTATTCCTGGCGATCTTGAACCAAACGCTTCTTAACGTGGCGATGCCGCACTTAATGACCGAGTTCGGTGTGAGTGCGACGACGATTCAGTGGCTGACGACCGGATACATGCTGGTCAACGGTGTTTTGATTCCGTTATCGGCCTTCTTAATTACCCGGTTCGGGCAAAGAAGCCTCTTTCTCGTAGCCATGTTCTGTTTTACAGCGGGAACGTTAGTCTGCGGAATCGCGCCTAACTTCTCAACCATGCTGATCGGCCGGTTAATTCAGGCGGTCGGCGGCGGTATCTTGCAGCCGCTGGTCATGACAACCATTCTGCTTATCTTCCCGCCTGAAAGCAGGGGGAAAGGAATGGGGATTTTCGGTCTTGCGATGATGTTTGCTCCGGCGGTCGGACCGACTCTTTCCGGCTGGATCATCGAGCATTACACATGGCGCATTATGTTCTACGGCCTTGTTCCGATCGGGGCGATCGTTATTGTCATAGCGTTTTTCCTCTTTAAGAACTTGGTGGAACCGCAAAAAATCAAACTCGACAGCTTGGGTGCGATTCTGTCCATTGTCGGATTTGCCTCATTGCTTTACGGAGTCAGTGAAGCGGGAAGCGACGGCTGGGGAGACCCGATCGTTCTGTCTACCGTTATTGTCGGTATCATCGCGATTGCCGCGTTTGTCATTCAGCAATTGCGATCTGAAAAACCGATGCTTGACTTCCGGGTATTTAAATATGATATTTTCTCACTTTCCAGTGTGATTAACATCATTATTACCGTTGCGCTTTACACAGGAATGTTCCTGCTTCCGATTTATCTGCAGAACTTAGTCGGCTTTACGGCGCTGCAATCAGGCCTCTTGCTATTGCCGGGCGCGATTGTCATGCTGATCATGTCGCCGATTTCCGGTATTCTGTTTGACAAAATCGGTCCGAGACCGCTTGCGATCGTCGGGCTGGTCATTACGGTCGCAACGACATTCCAGTATACAAAATTGACAATTGACACACCTTATACGCATATCATGCTTGTCTATGCCATCCGCGCATTCGGTATGTCACTGTTAATGATGCCTGTAATGACAGCCGGAATGAACCAGCTTCCGGCACGGTTGAACAGCCACGGCACGGCGATGAGCAACACGCTCCGCCAGATCAGCGGTTCAATCGGAACAAGTTTGATCACAACGATCTATACGAACCGCACGACGATGCATTATTCGCAGATTGCGGATAAAACAAGCACGGCAGATCCAAGCTTCATGCAGTCGTTCCAAAGTGCGGTTTCGAATTTAATGGTCAACATGAACATGTCGCTTGATGCGGCGAAACAAACCGTTTATGCCTATCTCTACAAAACGGCTTCACTTAATTCCAACGTTATGGGAATTAATGACGCGTTTATGTGGGCGACGATCTTTGCGGTTATCGGTGTAGTCTTGAGCCTGTTCTTGCGTGACGTACGGAAAGACAAACAGCGGGCGAAGAAAAAAGAGGAGCTGTCATTGCTTCCGGCCCCTAAAGAAGTGAAGGAATCTTAATCATCTGAATGGGAGGTTTCCTGAATGAAAATTTACGTAGTGTACGATAGTGAAGGCGAACACACAAAATACCTTGCCGAAGCCATTGCGGAAGGAGCAAGTGAAAACGCTGATGCTGAAGTCTTGATTGACCATGTCGATCAAGCCGACATCCGCAAGCTGAAAGACATGGATGCGATTATCTGGGGATGCCCTGGACACTTTGGCACCATCAGTTCAGGCTTAAAAGCGTGGATCGACAGACTCGGCTATTTGTGGGCTGAGGGCGAACTGATTGATAAAGTCGGCGCCGTATTCTGTACGACTGCGACAACCCATGGCGGATTAGAAATGACAATGCACAATCTGATCACTCCTATGTTTCACCAAGGCATGATTGTTGTCGGTCTTCCCGGCAACGTTCCTGAAAATGCGCTGTACGGTTCTTACTACGGCGCGGGCGTCACATGCCCGGTTGACAGCGATGTGCTGATGACGGAAGAAGGCCTTCAATTAGGCCGTGCGCTTGGCAGACGTGTCAGCCAGGTCACAGGTAATCTAACTGCCGGACGACAGTAAGGAGAGGGTTATATGGCCATTATTATAGCGGTTATTGCTGCTGTCATTGTGATTGCACTTCTTATCACATTCAATGTCCGCAGCACTTCTGCAGGACAGGATGTCAAAGAAGAAAAGAGAGAAGCGATCGGCACTACAGCCGAACAGCCGGAAAAGCATGATCCGGCCGAGGAACGCTCAGCCGAGCATGTTCCCGTCGTTGTAAAATCTGAATCTCCCCGCGAGAAAAAGAATACAATGGGCGATGATGTGTACCGTCAGGCGCTTCAGAAGTTCAAGACTTCTGAGACGGATCAGGAAACAACAGATCCCGAAAGCGGCGGCAAAATGCAGGATAGCAGCTATCGTGATGCGCTGCTCTCCTTAAAAAACAAAAAGAAGTAACGGAAAAGGCAAATCTGCGTAAGAGCGGATTTGTCTTTTTTTTATTGAAGATATTGTAATTTGTGATGATCTAGTGTACTATGTGACTCATACACTGGTCCCGAATGGAGAGAGAAAGAATGACATCGTTTTTAGGTCTGCTGAAAAAAGATGCGAAGGTTTCATGGGTCTGGCTGGCGGTTTGGGTTTGCGGCATGATCTTCTGGGCGGCGGCAGCCCACGTTATTGCTGTCCGTCAGAAAGAACCGCTCGTCATTTTCGGCTTTTTTGCGGCAATGGGGTTTTTTCAATTTCTTGTGGCGCCGCTTTTTATGTACTATCACCTCCACAAAGAAGGGAAAAATCAGCTGTGGCTTTACAATCCGAATGGCGGGTTTTATCTGCTGGCTTCCAAGCTGACGGCCTCACTGCTGTATCAGTTTATCGGGCAGCTGGCGCTGACCGGCTACGGTATTTGGATGTACCGGATGCTTGCTGCAAAAGGAGCGCTGGAACACACCATTCCCCTGGCCGGCACATTAACAGGACTGAATGCTTACCTGCTGATCAGCTCAGCGTACTTATCTGTGATCGTGGCCGTATTTTGGACTGTTTTTCACTCGTTAAAACATTTCCCCGTTCTCCGCTGGGTGATCTGCATCGTGCTTGCGTTTGTCTGGGCCTATATTGACGATAAACTCATTACGCCTTTCACTTCATCTCAACATGATTTATGGCCGGTAAAAGTGTATGCGAATTTTGAATTTCATTATACAAAATTGGCCGGCTGGACGATGGAGCTGAAGGCCGTCCACATCTCGCTTTTCAGCTTCCTGGCCGTGATTGTGCTTGCGGCGCTCTGTCTCGCGCTGGCCTCAATGCTGCTGAATCGCAAGGTTGAGGTGTAATGATGAAGCGGGAATTTCAATCATCAAAGCCGATTTATCTGCAAATTGCCGACCGTGTATATTACCGGCTGATTCGAAACAAGCTTTCGCCGGGTGACAAACTGCCGTCCGTAAGAGAGATGGCCGTGCAGATGAAAGTGAATCCGAATACGATACAAAGAACGTACAGTGAAATGGAAAGGCTGGGGATCGTGGAAACGAGAAGAGGACAGGGAACCTTTATAGCTGAAAGACCCGATCTGAAAGAGGAGCTGAAAGACAGGCTGACAAAAGACGTATTCAAACGCTTTATTCAGGAAATGGCGGAGCTTGGGTTATCTCCTGAAGAAATGCTCGACGGGATCAAACAATATGCGGAGGAAGCAGACGATGAATCTTGATTTTGAACACGTTACAAAAAAATACGGCCGCAGGCTCGCGGTCAGCGATGTATCATTTTCATTGTCTCCGGGTAAGATCTACGGAATATTAGGACCGAACGGAAGCGGTAAATCAACAACGCTGAAAATGCTTGCCGGGCTTGCATTTCCCACCTCGGGCGCTGTTCGGATCGGCGGACGTGCCGTAAGCCGGAACATGCTTTTTCGTACGGCTTATTTAACCGAACATGATACGTTTTTCGCCCGGACGACTGTCGGTGATATGCTCATATTTTATCATTCACAATTCCCGGATTTTCAGCTGGAAAAAGCACGGAATCTATTATCGGAAATGAATCTCTCATCGGAGCAGAAAATAAAAGAGCTGTCTAAAGGCAGCCGGGGCAGGCTGAAAATCGTCCTGGCCCTGTCGAGAAAAGCATCCGTCATTTTGCTGGACGAGCCGTTTTCCGGTCTGGATCCGGCGGTCCGGGAGTCAATCGTCAACAGTCTCGTATCGTATATTGATTTTGACAGTCAGATCGTCGTCATCGCCACACATGAGATCGATGAGATTGAGACGCTTTTGGACGAAGTGATGGTGTTCAAAAAAGGGAAAATCGCTGAACGGCGTGAAGTCGAAGAGCTCAGGGAGCAGGAAGGAATGTCCGTACTGCAATGGTATAAAAGCATTATACAGGCGTACGAAAAAGAAGGGGGATTCTAATTGGAAACGGTATTGGAATTGCAACAGGTAAAGAAAACGATTAAAGGACGAACGATTATTCATGATCTGAGTTTCTCCGTCCGGGCAGGTGAAGTGTTTGGGTTTCTGGGACCGAACGGAGCGGGGAAAACGACAACGATCAGAATGATGGTCGGATTAATGAAACTGTCTCAGGGAGACATCGTAATCTGCGGGGAATCCATTACGAAAAACTATGCAAAAGCGGTCAGGCACGTCGGAGCCATCGTGGAAAACCCGGAGCTGTACAAATTCCTGAGCGGCTATAAAAATTTACAGCAGTACGCAAGAATGGTAAAAGGCGTTACGAAAGAAAAGATAGATGAGGTCATCGAGCTCGTCGGATTACAGGACAGAATTCATGACAAAGTAAAGACCTATTCTCTCGGCATGAGACAGCGCCTCGGCCTTGCTCAGAGTCTGCTGCATAACCCGAAGGTGCTGATTCTGGATGAACCGACAAACGGCCTTGACCCCGCCGGTATCAGGGAAATCAGAGACCATCTGAAAAAGCTGACACGGGAAAAAGGAATGGCGGTTATCGTCTCGAGCCATCTGCTGTCCGAAATGGAATTGATGTGCGATCGAATCGGCATTTTGCAAAAAGGAGAGCTTGTTGATATTCAAAAGGTAAGAGATGAAGGAACAGAAGAAAAAGATACATACTTTTTCCATATTGAACAAAGGGAAGAGGCGCTTGCCGTCCTGAGTCAGTTTGACTGTGTGAAGAAGACAAGCGGCTTTGAGATCAAGCTGTCAAAACAGGAAGTGCCTGATGTGATTTCACTTCTCGTCCGTGAAAATATCCGCTTATATGAAGTGAAAATCATAACAAGATCTTTAGAAGACCGTTTCCTGGAAATTACCGGCGGGACGAAAGAGGAGGCTCAATATGCTTAAACTGATCTATAATGAATGGATTAAAATCTTCAGCCGTGTCGGGACATGGGCTATGATTGTGATTTTAGGCCTTGCGATGACCGGATTTGCACTTCTGTCAAACCATTTCACCTCTAGCGACGCCAATCCAAATTGGAAACAGGAGCTCCAGGCTGAAAACAAAGAAATGAAACAGCAGATGAAGGAAACCGGAAATCAGACGCTCATTGATAACCTGAAACAGAATGTCGCGATAAATGAATACCGTATGGATCATAACCTCCCCGAGGATACAGGGTACACAGTGTGGTCATACGTAGCCGATTCTTCGATGATGACAGTTTTGACCGGCCTGTTCACGATTATCATCGCAGCAGGCATCGTGGCGAATGAATTCAACTGGGGAACCATCAAACTGCTGGCCATCCGTCCGCTCAGCCGTTTTCAAATTTTGCTTTCTAAATATATGACGGTGCTGCTGTTCGGACTGCTGATGCTTGTGATTTTATTTGCCGGTTCCGCTCTGTTGGGATTGCTCTTTTTCGGTACAGGCGGAGATACTGCGGCCAATGTTCATCTCGTATACAAAGACGGCCGTGTTTTTGAACAAAATATCATCGCCTTTCTCGCTAAAACATATATCTATGAATCAGTCTCCGCTTTTATGCTTGCGACGATGGCGTTTATGCTGTCTGCAGTATTCCGAAACAGCTCATTAGCGGTCGGATTTTCTATTTTTCTATTGGTTATGGGCAACACGGCGACTGTATTTCTTGCCACGAAATTTGAATGGACGAAATATATTTTATTTGCGAACACGGATTTGTCGCAATATATGAACGGTACTCCTTTAGTAGAGGGGATGACGATGACATTTTCGGTTGTGATGCTTGTGATTTACTTCATTATTTTTATGGCGCTCGCATTCGGCGTCTTCTTAAAACGGGATATTGCTACCTGATGTAAAAAAGCTGTTTTGCCTAGGCAAAACAGCTTTTAGGTATAAAAAAACCGCCGGCTTGCACCGGCAGGTTTTTTTAAGACATTTATGCTTTTGTTACGTTAGCAGCTTGTGGTCCGCGGTTTCCTTCAACGATTTCGAAAGAAACAGATTGGCCTTCTTCTAAAGTTTTGAAGCCTTCGCCTTGAATAGCAGAGAAGTGAACGAATACATCGTCTTGACCTTCTACTTCGATGAATCCGAATCCTTTTTCAGAGTTGAACCATTTTACTTTACCTTCTAACATGAAATTTCCTCCTAAAGCGACATAACGCTTAAATTCACTATTCTTGCTCTAAAACAAACTTCCAAGACGAAAACTCTTGCAAAACTTTCTTCTTAAAGATAGTTCGAACAAAAATAATTACCTTTACTCTACCAGTAATCCGGAGAAAAAACAACTGCTAAATGTAACTTTTTTTGAAATAACATTTTTTAAGTCGAAATCGCGCGGATACGGAAGGCTGATCTGAGATTGAACAGCACATTTTGCAGCTCATAAAAGCCGCTCTCTACAACCTTAACTTAATCATGAGCCCGAATGCATGGTGCAGTGCTGCACTGCAAATAAAAATAGGGAGGGAGTAGGTCATCTTGAAGCTGCGGATTATAAAGAGTCTGTTTCTCTTCATTTTGATCATGCTGCTTACTTCATGCCATGATCCCGCTTGAAATCGAGCCATTACTATCAGAATCAATGTATGTCATCCATTTATCTGGGGATTTGTCGCAAAAAAGTCGGAGAGGAAGGATTGAAAATTTCATTGGCAATGTTTTCGGATTATGCCGAGGCTGATTTGGCACTTGCCGGAGGGATTTTGATGCCAATACATTTCAAACTTGCTTATTTTAAATGTTTGCCGACTAATGGGAAAAAGAAGCTGTCCCTTTAGGAACGACGTATGCGGCGTGTGCTCGGCATTTATTCCAAGCAGTATAAACGGCTGAAGGATATACCAAACGGAGCGGTGATGATCGTGTCTGATGAAACGGCGGGCTGATTAAGTTGAAAAGGCGTGAGGCAGCAGTTTTCACCAAAAAAAGCAGGATTTTATGCGGATGCAAAAACTCCTGTCTTTGTATCGAATATCAGGGCAGCCTGATTCCCGTTTTCCAGGCGGGCGCCGTTGTCACTGAAAAGAAAGAATGATTCCCCCCTGCGGCGATCATTCTTTTTTTTCAGTGCTGCACACTTGATTGCGTCCTGAGGTTTTCGCTTTGTACAGCATCCGGTCTGCGATCAGAGGCAGGGTCTGCGGATCCGCCGTATTGGTCGGATAGTGCGCGATGCCGATAGAAACGGTCACGAAAATTGTATCTCCGCTCGTCAGCAGAATCGGGTTCCCGTCCATCGTCTGCCTGATTTCTTCTGCGAGGTGAAGCCCTTTTGTATACGTGCAATTCGGTATAAGCACCGCAAATTCTTCGCCCCCGATACGGGCTGACGGATCAGAACTGCTGATTAAGAATCTCAGCCGCGTCCCTAGTTCTTTCAGCACTTGATCACCTTCATAATGGCCGTATTGATCATTGATCTGTTTAAAGTGATCAATATCTAAATAAATAAGCGCAAGCTGAGATGAGGCTGATCGAGATGCCCGGTCGTACAGGAGGCGCGAGATCTCCTCGAACTTTCTCTTATTAAAAATCCCAGTCAGAAAATCATAATTCGCTTGAAACTTGTATTTCTTGAATAAAAGGCGGGCATCGGCTTCGTGTTTGATGATATACAGTGACAGCATTCCGCCCAAAGTGGAAATGAGCCAATAATATACGAGGGTCCCGGCAGGCTGTTCAGGCACAAGCAACAGCAGCGTCAGGGTGAAAATAACGTTTGAGAAAAGCAGCATAACGAACGCCTTTTTGCGATCCGGCTTTTTTCCTCTAAGGACGGCCACAGAAAGTATGGCAATAATCCCGACTGCTGCAATGGAAAAAATGGCGCTGGCATTGAAATTGATCAGGATACGGCCTGCCACGATAATCGCAAAGGCAACTGCCGTAGACACCCAGCCTCCGTAAAGAGCGGCGATGATAATCGGGATATTTCTGAGATCAATGATAGAATCAGAGTAAGAAAAGCCGAAAGCAATCAGAAAAACCCCTAAAAGCCCGCAAGCCGCCCCCTTCAGTAATTGAAACATCGGACGGTCTTCTTTATACGAAAGCGACTCTTTAAAAAGAAGGGTGAAGAGATAATTAAATGTGATTAAAATCGTCAAATTAAGAAACAGTTCCTTCAGCATAACAATCACCCTTATATAAGTTACTAAAGAAAGGGTGGAAAGAAAAGAGAAAAGTCTATAAAAATACATATATTGTAAAATCATACTTGACCGATCGGAATTCATATAATATAGTGTTTAAGGATAATGAGCAAGGGAGTGTTTACCTGTTTTGGAGAATTTATTTGTAGTCTTACATGTTTTCATTATGCTTTTGCTTATAGCAGGTCTGTTTGTGATGCAAAAAAAACACGTTTCCTTTTCTAAACGTGTCTTTACCGCGCTCGGATTAGGCATTGTATTCGGTTTTGCACTGCAATTGATTTACGGGCCGGCTTCACATATCGTGACACAAACAGCTGATTGGTTTAATATCGCCGGCGGCGGTTATGTCAAGTTGCTTCAGATGATCGTCATGCCGCTTGTCTTTATTTCCATTCTGGGCGCATTTACGAAGCTGAAACTGACCCATAACATCGGAAAAATCAGCGGCCTGATCATCGGAATTTTGATTGCCACCACAGCAATTGCCGCGGCAGTCGGAATTGTTTCGGCGCTTTCCTTTGATCTGAAGGCCGTTCATATCGACCAGGGAAGCACTGAGCTATCAAGAGGCCAGGAGCTTCAGCAAAAATCGGAGGATATGACGGCTAAAACGCTTCCTCAGCAAATCGTTGAGCTTCTGCCGGGAAATCCGTTTCTTGATTTCACCGGGGCCAGACCGACTTCCACCATCGGAGTCGTTATTTTCGCCGCTTTTCTCGGCATCGCTTTCCTTGGCGTGAAACGGAAGCAGCCGGAGCACGCCGCGACATTCAGCGGAATTGTCGATGCGGTTTACGCGATTATTATGCGCGTCGTGACATTAATTTTAAGACTGACGCCTTACGGGGTGTTGGCGATTATGACGAAAACGATCGCGACAAGCGACATCGACAGCATTGTGAAACTGGGGATGTTTGTGATCGCATCATACGCCGCGCTCATCGTCATGTTTATCATTCACTTGCTGCTGATTACGTTCAGCGGTTTAAATCCGATCACATACGTGAAAAAAGCATTTCCGGTCATGGTGTTTGCGTTTACGTCCCGTTCAAGCGCAGGGGCTTTGCCGCTCAATATTAAAACACAAAAAAGCATGGGCGTACCGGAAGGAATTGCGAACTTCGCCGGTTCATTCGGCTTATCGATCGGTCAAAACGGCTGTGCCGGCATTTATCCGGCAATGCTCGCGATGATGATTGCGCCGACAGTGGGGCAAAATCCGTTTGAACCCGGATTTATTATTTCGGTCATCGCGATAGTGGCAATCAGTTCGTTCGGTGTAGCAGGCGTAGGAGGCGGCGCGACTTTTGCGGCTCTTCTCGTCTTATCCGCTTTAAACATGCCTGTCGCGCTTGCCGGGCTGCTCATCTCAATTGAGCCGTTAATTGACATGGGACGCACTGCCTTAAATGTCAGCGGCAGCATGACCGCGGGACTGTTAACAAGTAAAATGACGAAGGAAACCGATACCTCGGTTTACAATGATTCCTCAATCGTCATTGAAGCTGAAGAAGCTTAATAAAAAGAGGATCATCAGCAAAAACCAGCCATGGCACATCACTTTGCTGTGAGCCGCACTGCATGGTTAGCAAGATCTTTCCTCAATCTGAAAAGCCTTAACTTCACCTGAAGTTAAGGCTTTTTTAGCGGGAAGCAACATTATCCGCTCCCCGGCATTGTGATTAAGGGAACTTCTTCAAATCGTTAAAAAACGAATTCGTGTATTTTTAATGATTTCCGGGTTCCAGATCTTCCAGCATATTCATTACGGTGCTGTCATTTAAAACATTTACCGCGCTTTCTTCAAAGTGAATCGGCTCCGTATAGTGAGGCTTTGCCGAAGTCTCTTTTCTGCGGTCTGCCTGTCCGTCCGTATGGCTCCGGCTGTGTTCATGAGACGATGAAGTTGAGCCGGAGTGTTGGCGGGAAGTCTGCTCATGCCGCTGTCCGCCGGAATCTCCGCCGAAAGCCTGCTTAATCATCTCAGCGGGCTGCATGGAGCCGCCTTGTGAGTGCCGGTCTTTGTCCGTGTGCCGCTGTCCGCCGGAATCTCCGCCGAAAGCCTGTTTGATCATCTCGGCGGGCTGCATGGAGCCGCTTTGTGAATGCCGGTCTTTGTCCGTGTGCTGCTGTCCGCTGGATTCTCCGCCGAAAGCCTGCTTAATCATCTCAGCAGGCTGCATGGAGTGTGCGTCATCTTTATGCTGCATTCGGCCTGAAACCATTCCGGTGATTTTGCGGCGGATTTCCGGTGATAAAGCTGCAATCAAAAGTGATGAGCCGATCAGCAGCGCTGTCGGGCTGATGCCTCTTTTTTGTCTGAACAAGTTAAATCCCTCCTCATTCTATTGATTACATTTATCTTTTCCTTTCCTTCTGATATTTATCCAACTGCGCAAATGCAAACGGCGTGCATAAATCCAGCCGAATAGAAAAACCTATACGTAAAGTGAGAAAGGAGGAATTCACATGATAAAAAAACAAGCAGTTATCTCTGCCCTTCTTCTGCCGATGCTGATTACCGCAGGGTGCAGCATGGGAAACCAGGGAGAAGGAAAACGAAATGACAACCGCACCCAAAATGTAAATTACCGCAACACGCCTAACGACGGTGCGACAAATATGAATACAGGGAACCGTCATAACCAAAACACCGCAGATCACAATAACAACCGTAACCTGAGGGTTGCTGATAAAGCCGCAGACAAGGTGACTGATCTGAAAGAAGTTAAAAATGCAACTGTAATCGTTGCCGGAAACAGCGCTTATGTTGCCGTTGTTTTGACAAACGGGCAAAAAGGCGCCATCGCCAACCATTTGAAAAATAAGATTACCGATAAGGTGAAATCAGCCGATAAACATGTCCGGACAGTATATGTATCAGCGAATCCGGATTTCGTGGAACGTATGCAAGGCTACGGAAAACGAATCAAAAACGGCCACCCGGTATCGGGTCTGTTTGATGAATTCGGCCAAATGGTGCAGCGTGTATTCCCAAACCCCAATAAATAAATGAATGAATGGAAAAGCCGCATTTGCTGCGGCTTTTTTATTTTATCTGCCGTCACGGCCAAACCTTCCGGCGCATAAAGTAAAGAATGAGATGAAAAATTGAAGGATCGGGGAGGGAGCTTGTTTGCGTGACGGCATGGGGAAACGGGCGGCATTCACTCTGATCCTGTGCGGAGTCCTTGTCATATTGGCTGTCAGTTCAGCCGTTTCAGTCAGTTTGATGTACGTCCTGTCAGGCCAAAACAGCCGCTCTGTTCCGACGAAGGAACAAGTGACTGAACACATGAATAAAGAAATTTACAAACATACAGCGATTTACTATACGGCGGATGAAAAACCGCTCTTGGATCTGACCAAGCTTACGTTAGACTACGCAAAGCGTATCAATCAAATCATTGTCGGCTATAAAGGAACAGCGCCTCTTGAACTTATTTTCTTTGCGGATGAAGCTGAAATTGAGCAATATTCCGGCTTGAAAAACGTAGTCGGTTTTTATTCAGAGCAGGAGCAGATGATGGGGCTTTTGCCTGAAGAGAAAAAACAGCTTCTGAAAAAAGATGAGCTGGCCGTTTTTATGTATAAACAATTGATTATACATGAATATACGCACTATGCGTTTCATCAAAAAACGCGGCAAATGGGGACGTCTACGTCTGAATTTCCGCTTTGGTTTCATGAGGGGCTGAGCGAATGGGTTGCGCATTATGATGTAGTCATTGATCCGATTGCATTTTCCGTCGTGCCGTTTGATCAATTAACGACCGACCGAAAATGGCAGAAATCGCGGATGGAGTATGAGACGGATGTATATTTGCAAAGCTTCTATATGATAAAGGATTTAACCGATACATTCGGAGAAGGCATTATCTTAACCATTATCAACAAAACCGCCGAAACACAGGATTTTGAAAAAGGCTTTGAAGCAGCCACCAAAGAAACCCTGAAACAGTTTGAACGTGATTTCACAAAAACATATGAAAAAAAGAAAACGGCATTGGAGAGTCGGGTATCCAACGCCGTTTCTTAATCAATGCAGGTTTTGCTGCTGTCCCATTTGTCCTTTAATCGGAGGCATTTGCGGCTGTCCCTGAGCCGGCCCAAATGAATTCAGCATCGTCTGCATATCTTGTGCATTAAGCTGAGGAACCTGATAATAACCGTGTTTGTTTTGGTACAAGAAGATTTCAAATGCCATTTCAACATATTGCTGAATTTGAGCGGAGAGCACTCTTCTTGTCACGGGATTGGTCATTTCAAGCGAGCTCATCGTCAAAAGAGAAGCTTGAGCTTTAATCAGGCCGAGCATATGACCGCTTATCCCGAGATCTTTGACATCATTTAATGATTGATTCGGTTTTTTCGGCTGTGTCGGTTTTATGCCGTACACGGCTTGGTTCTGTTCCTTCATCATATATGTCGAAGTTTCTTGAGAAGGCTTTTGGCCGGTCTTAAAGCATTCTGCTGTCAGATTATAAAGTCCGAGAATGAATTGGTACTGGCGGTCAAGAATATCCGCCAGCTGCTGATCCTGTATAAATTGTCTGAGCATCATAAATTGATCCAGGACGCCGACTGTTCCGGCCAGGACTTCATGCATATCGAAAAGCTCATGTCCTCCGTGATTCACTTGCGGTGAACCCGGCATCCCCTGATTTACTGGCGGCGGCTGCTGATTCTGCTGCTGTTCCACTGATTGTTTTCCTCCTTCATGTCAAATCATCATTAAGATGTGAAAAAAGCTGATCCGTTATACATGCAGACCGATTTCGTTACATGGGGACTATTTACTATTTTGCGCCAGTGAAGACAATCTTTACAAAAAAGTGGTGTGATTTTTAAGAAAATAAGCTAACGTATTTCTTAGAAGACAAGGGGGGAAATGAATGAAGAAAAAAAGGGGGATGCGTCTTTCGTGCTGTGTGCTGATGGTTTGTTTTATGGTCTCCGGCCTGAAAGATGCGGCAGCAATCGGACAAGCCGGACCGCTGAATGAGAGTAGAACGGATAAGGCGTATCAAGAACAGCAGACTGAAGACACCGGCCGTGTCCCGCTCAGAATCATCAGCATGAATGATCTGCACGGAAAAATTGATCAGCAATATGAGCTTGATCTTAACGGAGATGGTAAACCGGATGGCACGTTCGGCCGAATGGACTACGCTGCGGCGTACATTAAAAAAGCAAAAGCCGAAAAAGAACACGCCTTCGTGGTGCATGCGGGCGATATGATCGGGGGCAGTTCTCCCGTGTCAGCCCTTTTTCAAGATGAACCGACAGTAGAACTGATGGAAGACATCGGGTTTGACGTGGGGACTGTCGGCAATCATGAATTCGATGAAGGAACAAATGAGCTTAAACGGATCATCAATGGAGGAGATCATCCGGACGGAAAGGGGACAAGCGGTTATGACGGCCAAAATTTCCCGCTCGTCTGCGCCAACTGTAAACTGAAATCAGGTGAGTCCTTTCTTCCGCCGTATGAAATCAAATACGTTTCCGGAATTCCGGTTGCATTTATCGGAGTTGTAACCAGATCGGCAGCAGGAATGGTCATTCCGGACGGAATTAAAAACATCACGTTTACGGATGAGGTAAAAGCCGTCAATGACGCCGCCGCTGACCTGAAGAAAAAAGGAATTAAAGCTATCGCCGTGCTCGCCCATATGTCTGCTGAACAAAACGGCAGTGCGATCACGGGAGAAGCTGCAAAGCTTGCCGGCGGGACAGACTCAGAGATTGACGTGATTTTCGCCGCGCACAATCATAAAGTCGTAAACGGAGAAGTCAACGGCAAGCTGATCGTGCAGGCATTTGAATACGGAAAAGCAATCGGAATCGCCGATCTTGAACTTGATAAAGAGTCGAAGGATATCGTGAAAAAATCAGCGGAAATCCAATATATCGACCAAAGTAAAATCAAGCCGGACCCGGATGCGGCAGGCATATTAAGCAAATATGAAGAGAAAGTGAAACCGATTATCAGCGAAACGGTCGGGGAAGCGGCCCATGATATAACGGGCGGCTATTCAAATGACGGCGACACGGCGCTTGGAAATCTGATTGCCGACGGTATGAAAGCGAAGATGAAATCCGATTTTGCGCTTATGAATGGCGGCGGCATCCGGGACGGCATAAAAAAAGGGCCGATTACATGGGGAGACCTTTATAATGTTCAGCCGTTCGGCAATGTGCTGACGAAGCTTGAAATCAAAGGAAAAGATTTGCGGGAGATCATCAATGCACAAATTTCTCCGGTTTACGGACCGGATTACAGCATCAGCGGATTTTCCTATACATGGAACCCGGAAACCGGAAAAGCGATTGATATGAAAATGGCGGACGGGACAGACATACAGCCCGAGAAAGGATATACATTAACAGTCAATCAATTTATGGCAACGGCGGCGGGGGCAAAATACGGCCCGATCGGGAAACTCGGCAAGAATCCGGTGACGGGGCCTGAGGATTTGGAAGCGACAGTCGACTATGTCAAAAGCTTTTCCGCTCCGATTTCTTATCAAACCGACGGCCGCATCCGCACGGCATCAGCAGCTGAAACACCTGATGACACCGGCAGTCAGCCGGGAAACGGGGAAACACCGGGCGGCACCAGACCTGATAAAACAGAAAAACCCCAAGCGGAAAAACCCGCTAAAAACCCGGATGCTGCAAAACAGCCTGACCAAGCCAAAAAACCAGAGCGTCCCGTTATAAAAGAAACAGCTTCCGAAACCCGTCCGTCATCGGCTGCAAATCCGGAAAAAAGCACAAAACAGACTGAAAGCGGCTCACAAAAAGGCCGCCCGTTGCCTGATACTTCAGCGGGCAGCTATCAGACGGCACTGGCCGGACTGGTGATCACAGGCGCCGGCGTATACTGGCTTTTCAGAAGGAAAAGGAGAACCCGTACACCATGAATAAACTGAAACACATTCCGCTTCTTGTCATCATTATCGGTGTCATCGTCACATGCTATGGAAGCTGGAAGATCGTCGATTCACATATGAAGACAAACCAATCGCTTGAAGAAGCAAAAAAAGCGGCTGAACCCGTTCTGGCAAAGAAAGAAACGAATAGAGCGGCTTTGGCGCAGCGCAAAAAAGAATTTCATCCTAAAACAGGTGAAGCAAGCGGTATTTTAGAGATCCCTAAAATCGATGCTGAGCTCCCGATCGTGGAAGGGACTGACGCAGACGATTTAGCAAAAGGCGTCGGCCATTACAAAGACAGCTATTATCCGGATGAACACGGCCAAATCGTATTATCCGGCCACAGGGACACGGTGTTCCGACGGACCGGCGAACTGAAAAAAGGAGACAGGCTGAACGTGATGCTGTCTTACGGCGCGTTTTCTTATAAAATCAGCCATACAAAAATCGTCAGCCGGGATGATACGTCCGTCATCACCCTTCAGCATGAGCGGGAGGAACTGATCCTGACCACTTGCTATCCGTTTTCTTACATCGGAAATGCACCGAAACGATATATTATATATGCTTACCCGGATTAAGAAAAATACGTGTCGGCAAAGTGTGCCAGATCAGAGGGCATCGGCGCTTCGGCAATGATTTCTTCTCCGGAGATCGGATGAATGACACTTACCTTTTTGGCGTGAAGCGCCTGTCTGTGAAACAGCGCCCGGCTTCCGCCGTACAGATCATCTCCCGCTAACGGATGGCCGATGCTTGCCATATGCACTCTGATTTGATGTGTTCTTCCGGTTTCCAATTCAAGCTCGATCAGAGAAAGCCGCGCGCCGGAATGATAGCCTTGTACCTTGTAATGGGTGACGGCGGCTTGTCCGCCGGGTGAGACGCGCCGTCTGACGGAATGTGACCTGTCGCGGCCGATCGGCGAATCAACCGTGCCTTTTTTCGGCGTCACTTTTCCTTCCGCTGCGGCGATATAGGTGCGTTTTAATGTTTTGGTTTCAAGCTGCCGGTCGAGGATGGCATGAGCCAGGCGGTGCTTGGCAAAAACGACCGCACCTGACGTGTCCCGGTCAAGCCGGTGAACGTGGCGGACTTTCGCTTGTTCGCCGTTGATTTGAAAATGGTAAGCGATCAGATTGCTGAGGGTTCCGGTCTGACCCTCTTCATTCGGATGAGTCGGCATTCCCGCCGGCTTATTTGCAATCAGCATATGATTGTCCTCAAATAAGATTTCCGCTTCCCCGTATTCCGGGATCACCGATGACTCCGTTTTTTCCTGAAGATCAATGAAAAGGCGGTCTCCGGTTTTCAGGATGATGTTGTTTTTGGGAGATGTGCGATTGACCTGAATGCTTTCTTGGTTCATCCATTCGGTTATCACGGGTTTAGATGCCTGAAATTCTGATTTCAGGACTGAAAACAGCCATTGTCCGGCGTGCTTTTCCGTTATCAGAAGTTCCAGCCCGCGGTCATTTTGTTTCATATCATAAAGCTCCTTTTTCAAGCGGAAAGCGGCTGTTTCAATAGGAAACACTTACCTTAGCTTTCGCGTTTTTTTCTGTGCTATTCTTGATAAAGATTAAGGATATTCACATGGCAAGAAAGGTGATTGATGTGAGAATTGTCAACGCAGCGACTGACGGGCAAGAAAGCGCGATACAAGAGCTTTCCTCTGAATTGTTCCAAAATGTCTTTCCTCTTTATTTCTCCGAACTGGAAATTCAGCGCTTTAAAAAAAGGGGCGTATTGTCTTTACAAAACCAACTTTACCAAGGAACGTTAAAAGAAGCATTTCAAATTATGGCTTGTCTGCAAACGGTACATATCATGCTGTCAAAGCCGCACGCGGTATATGATGCCAAAGAGCGTGCGCTGTTTGATAAAAATTGCGCTTTGCTGAATGATTGCGGAATGAATTTTCCGTTTACCTATGATGATTTCGAGACAGGAGCCGAATCAGAAGCCTGCGGTCACAGAAGGCTGATCTGATGGATGTAAAGAGCCTTTTTACAGGCTCTTTTTTGCTTCTTTGACATGATACCACAATTTCTTTCCTCTAACTCCCTTTATAATGAGACAAATCCCCGAGCATAATAAATGGCGAAAGGGGTGCTTTACAATGAGTTCAATCAAACAATCAATGACTACCCACGTGGCTACCGTTTCTCCCAATCAAACGATTCAGGAAGCGGCCGCGCTGATGCATCAGCATAATGTCGGAGCGATTCCCGTCGTTGACGGAGGGGAATTAAAAGGAATGCTGACAGACCGTGATATCGCATTGAGAACAACGGCTCAAGGCCGCGACGGCCAAACACCTGTTTCGCACGTGATGTCTTCTAAAGTGGTATCCGGAAACCCGGAGATGAGTCTTGAAGAGGCGTCACACCTGATGGCCCAATACCAAATCCGCCGCCTTCCCATTGTTGATCAAAATCATTTGGTCGGGATCGTTGCGCTTGGAGACTTAGCGGTCGATCAGCGTTCAAACGAGTCTGCGGGAGCAGCTCTTTCTAATATTTCCAGCCAAAACTCACAGTAACGGATCAAGAGAGCTTGCATTCATGCAGGCTCTTCTTTCCGTCCGAATGTTACATTTTGAACGCGGAAGAAATTCACGGTATAGTGTATACATAGGTCACAGTACGTTAACTAAAGGAGCTGTAAGCAGTGATAAAAGCATTAATCTTTGATTTTGACGGGTTAATTTTAGATACAGAAACCCATGAATATGAAGTGCTGCAAGAAATGTTTGAAGAACACGGATCGACATTGCCTTTATCTGTCTGGGGAAAGGTGATCGGAACGGCCGCGGGGTTTAAGCCGTTCGCGTATTTAGAGGAGCAGCTGGGAAGAAAGCTCGATCATGACGAACTGACGGCGATCAGGCGCGCGCGCTTCCAACAGCGGATGAAAACGGAAACGGCGCGTCCCGGGGTGGAGGCTTATTTAGCCGCGGCGAAAGAATTAGGATTGAAGGTGGGGCTTGCTTCAAGCTCAGATTTCAAATGGGTGTCGGGCCATCTGAAGGAGTTAGGCCTGTTTGATGAATTTGAAGTGATTCAGACGGCGGATGACGTAGAAGAAGTGAAGCCGAATCCGGAACTCTATTTGAAAGCGGCGGAACATTTAGGCGTCGAACCTTCCGAATGTCTTGCTTTTGAGGATTCCGTCAATGGCTCAATCGCAGCCAAACGCGCCGGCATGAAATGTGTTATCGTACCGAATAAGGTAACAAGCACCCTGTTGTTTGAAGAATACGATCACAGATTGGAATCGATGGCGGAAATGGAACTTGAATTACTTTTACAGCGCTTGAACAATCAAAACGAATCGGCAGGGGGAAGCGGCATTGTCTGAGAAACTTGATCTGACCCGTTTTGAAAAGAAAATGGTCATACGGAACATGGAAGAGAAAGATATCAACAAAATTATTGAGCTGCAAAAGGATTGTTTCCCGGGGATGGAGCCTTGGGAGCCTGAGCATTTAATCAGCCATCTCGCGCATTTTCCGGAAGGTCAGTTTTGCGCCGAGTATGAAGGGGAAATTATCGGATCATGCTCCAGCCTGATCATCAATTTCGATGAATACGATGACCGCCACACATGGCAGGACATTACAGACGACGGTTACATCACGAACCACAATCCGGACGGAATGAACCTGTACGGAATTGAAGTGATGGTGCATCCGGCATACAGACGGATGAAGATCGGACACCGGCTGTATGAAGCGAGAAAAGACCTGGCGAGACGATTAAACCTGAAAAGCATCATTATCGGCGGACGGATTCCGAATTACCATAAATATGCGGAAGAAATGACGGCGAGAGCCTATGTTGAACAGGTGACGCGCCATCAGATTTATGATCCGGTGCTTTCCTTCCAGCTGATGAACGGATTTACGCTCATGCGGATCAATCCGAATTATCTCCCGGATGACACCGCGTCCATTAAATATGCGACATTAATGGAGTGGAACAATGTCGATTACCTGCCGCAGTCGAAGCGCTATTACAAATCGGCATTTCCGGTGCGTATTTGCGTCATTCAGTATGAAATGAAAAAGATTTATTCCTTCGAGGAATTTGCCAATCAGGTTGAATATTATGTGGATGTGGCTTCCGATGCAAGATCTGATTTCGCGGTATTTCCTGAAATTTTCACGACGCAGCTCATGTCATTCCTTGAGGAGCGTTCTCCGAGTCTTGCCATTCAGAGGATTACCGAATATACAGAGGACTATATCAGCCTCTTTACAGATCTTGCGGTGAAATATAATGTCAACATCATCGGCGGCTCCCATTTCGTTGAAGAAGAAGGGAAAATTTATAACATCGCTTACTTATTCAGACGTGACGGCACGATTGAAAAACAGTATAAGCTTCACATTACGCCGAATGAGCGGAAATGGTGGGGCATCAGCGCCGGAGACAGAGTGCGCGTATTTGATACGGACTGCGGAAAGATCGCCATTCAGATCTGCTACGATATTGAATTTCCGGAGCTTGCGAGAATTGCCGCGGATCAAGGGGCGAAAATTATCTTTACGCCGTTCTGCACTGAAGACCGCCAAGGCTACTTGCGCGTAAGATACTGCTCTCAGGCGAGAGCGGTTGAAAACCAAATTTACACTGTCATCTCAGGTACGGTCGGGAACCTGCCGCAAACAGAAAATATGGACATTCAATACGCACAGTCAGCCATTTTTGCTCCGTCTGATTTTGAATTTGCCAGAGACGGAATCGTTGGTGAAACGAACCCGAATATCGAAATGGTTGTGATCGGGGACGTTGACCTTGAAATTTTAAGAAGACAGCGTGAAAACGGAACCGTGCGCCAGCTGAAAGACCGGCGCAAAGACATCTACCGGATTACGCATCTTAAATGAAGAAAGCCCGCTCCGGTTTAAGGAGCGGGTTTTTTTATAAAAATACTTGCACCGTCCCCGGTTTCGGGATATGCTCTTGTAGCCCTTTCGCTTTCTGGGAGAAAGCGTTTTTTTAATTGCTGCCGCTTTATTGACTCGCCCATGCCGCGCCTTTATATTCTTATTAAGAGGAAAACTTCACCAAGAGAATCGGCGTCAGAAGCCGGGCAGCTTTCGATACAGTGCAATGATATTGAAAGGGAGATGAGCGGTGTGGAACATGTACAAAAAAATCAGTCACTCAAACAAAAGGATAAAGAGCTGATTTGGCATGCGATGAAAGGGGCGGAGCCGGATGACAGCATAATCGTCCAAAAAGGGGAAGGCGCCTGGGTTACGGACATTGACGGCAGGCGGTATTTGGACGGCATGTCAGGACTATGGTGCGTCAATATCGGGTACGGGAGAAAGGAGCTTGCCGATGCGGCTTACAGCCAATTGAAGGAGCTTCCTTATTATCCGCTGACCCAAAGCCATCAACCTGCGATTGAGCTTGCGGAAAAACTGAATGAATGGCTCGGCGGCGATTATGTAATCTTCTTTTCCAACAGCGGATCGGAAGCAAATGAAACCGCGTTCAAAATTGCCCGCCAATACCACATTGAAAACGGCGATCACAGCCGCTTCAAATTCATCTCCCGGTACAGGGGCTATCACGGCAATACGATGGGGGCGCTCGCCGCTACCGGCCAGGCGCAGAGAAAATACAAATACGAACCGCTCTCCCAAGGATTTTTGCATGCGGCGCCGCCTGATCTCTATCGGAATCCCGCCGATGCTGACACATTGGAAAGCGCACATGAAATCGACCGGATCATGACGTGGGAATTAAGCGAAACGATTGCCGGGGTTATTATGGAACCGATTATTACAGGCGGAGGTATACTGATGCCCCCAGACGGGTATATGGCAAAGGTAGAGGACATTTGCCGCCGCCACGGCGCGCTGCTTATCAGTGATGAAGTCATCTGCGGTTTCGGCCGCACGGGAGAGCCGTTCGGATTTCAGCATTACGGCGTTTCACCGGACATCGTCACAATGGCAAAAGGCATCACGAGCGCTTACCTGCCGCTGTCGGCTACGGCGGTGAAACGGGAGATTTTTGAAGCGTATTCGGACGGTGAGCCGTACGGCCGTTTCCGGCACGTGAATACATTCGGAGGCAATCCGGCAGCCTGCGCCCTTGCTTTGAAGAACCTGCAATTGATGGAGGATGAAAATCTGATCGCCCGTTCCCGTGAGCTTGGCGAAAGGCTGCTCCGGGAGCTTCAGCCGCTCAGAGAACATCCCGCGGTCGGAGATGTACGGGGAAAGGGCCTTCTTGCCGGCATCGAGCTCGTAAAGGACAAAATCACGAAAGAACCCGCTGATGCCGCCGCTGTCCAGCACGTCATCACCGCCTGTAAGAAAAAAGGCCTGCTCGTCGGGAAAAATGGCGATACCGCAGCGGGATATAATAATGTCATTCAGCTATCACCGCCTTTCTGTCTTTCTGACGAGGAGCTTTCTTTCATCATTTCGACGGTCAAAGAAAGCGTGCTGAGCATTGATTTTTAATGTAAAGGAGTAAAACATGAGTTTTCACAACCAGCAGATTTTACCGGCTATCCGGAACATGAAGCAATTCGATGCATTTTTAGAAAGTCCGTTCTTATACGGCGTTATTTTAGATATTCACCTCGGTCAATTAAAAGGTGTCGTGAATGAAGCGAAAAAACACGGAAAACACCTGATGGTTCACGTCGATTTAATTCACGGCATTAAGCATGATGAATACGGGGCGGAGTTCATTTGTCAGGACATCCGGCCCGCCGGCATCATTTCAACGAGATCGGCCGTCATCGTCAAAGCGAAACAAAAGAAAATATATGCGATCCAGCGTCTGTTTCTCTTGGATACGAGCGCGATGGAAAAGAGCATGGAATTCGTCGGGAAGCATAAGCCTGACTTTATCGAGGTCCTCCCGGGCATCGTTCCGACTTTAATCCGGGAAATTAAAGAGATGACGGGCATTCCGATTTTTGCCGGCGGCTTTATCCGCACGGAGCAGGATGTTGAAAACGCTTTGCAGGCGGGGGCCACGGCTGTGACGACTTCAGACACCGAGCTGTGGGCTAAATATGAACATTCTATGACAAAAAAAGATTGACACCGCTTACACCCGTTGTTACAATAGACCTAGGTTAATACTATGTGATGGAGACCCGGAGACCCACAACAGCTCTTTACGGAAGCAATAAAGCGTAAAGCGGTCTGTTGTGGGTTTTTTATTCTCTATAACTCTGTCAAACCTGCTATTATGTCATTTGGGAGGAATGATGATGACAGCATTTTGGGGAGAAGTAATCGGTACAATGCTGCTTATTATTTTCGGGGGCGGCGTTTGTGCGGGAGTCAATTTAAAGAAATCGCTTTCATACCAATCCGGATGGATTGTTGTTGTATTCGGCTGGGGGCTTGGAGTAGCTATGGCGGCATATGCTGTCGGCGGAATCAGCGGCGCTCACTTGAATCCGGCTTTAACGATAGGCCTTGCGCTTGAAGGCAGTTTTCCTTGGAAAGAAGTCCCTGTATATATTGCTGGACAGATGATCGGAGCAATGATCGGTGCGGTTATTGTGTATCTTCATTATCTGCCGCATTGGAAGGCGACGGATGATCCGGCGGCTAAGCTGGGCGTTTTCTCGACCGGCCCGAGTATTCCTCATACATTTGGGAATATGATAAGTGAAGTCATTGGGACGTTTGTGCTCGTGCTCGGCATTTTGGCGATCGGAGCGAATGAATTTACAAAAGGGCTGAACCCGCTGATTGTCGGATTCCTCATCGTGGCTATCGGAATTTCTCTCGGAGGAACAACCGGGTATGCGATCAACCCTGCGCGGGATTTGGGGCCGAGAATCGCACACGCCTTTCTGCCGATTCCGAAAAAAGGGCCGTCAAATTGGAAATATGCCTGGATTCCCGTTATCGGTCCGATCATGGGCGGTGCGTTCGGCGGCGTATTTTACAATGCCGCGTTTAAAGGAAATGTGACATCTAGCTTTTGGTTTGTAAGCGTTATAATGGTTGTATTGCTTTTTATACTCTATGTTTATACCAAGAAATCTCAATCACGAAAAACATTATCAAATTCTGAATATATTTAAAAAGGAGAGCGGCATCATGGAGACCTATATTTTATCAATTGACCAAGGCACAACAAGTTCAAGAGCGATTCTTTTTAATAAAGAAGGAAAAATCGTGCATTCCGCTCAAAAGGAATTCACACAGCACTTCCCTCAGCCGGGCTGGGTGGAGCATAATGCGAACGAAATCTGGGGATCGGTGCTCGCTGTTATCGCGACTGTGATCTCAGAGTCCGGAATCAGCGCGGATCAAATTTCCGGCATCGGCATCACGAACCAAAGGGAAACGACGGTCGTATGGGATAAAGATACCGGAAAGCCGGTATACAATGCGATTGTGTGGCAATCGAGACAAACATCCGGCATTTGCGAAGAGCTTCGTGAAAAAGGATATAATGATACATTCAGAGAAAAAACGGGACTTCTGATCGACCCTTATTTCTCAGGAACAAAAGTCAAATGGATTCTTGACAATGTAGAAGGCGCGCGGGAAAAAGCGGAAAACGGAAATCTCCTTTTCGGAACGATTGATTCGTGGCTCATCTGGAAAATGTCCGGAGGCGCGGCGCACGTAACGGATTATTCCAACGCTTCAAGAACGCTGATGTTTAATATCCATGAATTAAAATGGGATGACGAGCTGCTTGACATTTTAGGCGTGCCGAAATCAATGCTGCCGGAAGTGAAACCGTCTTCTCATGTGTACGCGAAAACGGTTGATTATCATTTCTTCGGCAAAAATATTCCGATTGCGGGTGCGGCCGGAGACCAGCAGTCAGCGCTGTTCGGTCAGGCGTGCTTTGAAGAAGGCATGGGGAAAAACACATACGGCACAGGCTGCTTTATGCTCATGAATACCGGAGAAAAAGCCATTACTTCAGAGCACGGCCTTCTGACGACGATCGCCTGGGGATTAGACGGAAAAGTCGAGTATGCGCTGGAAGGAAGCATCTTTGTCGCAGGTTCTGCCATCCAATGGCTGAGAGACGGCATGCGGATGTTCCATGATTCGAAAGAAAGCGAGACATACGCAGAGCGTGTGGATTCCGCTGACGGTGTATATGTCGTGCCCGCTTTCGTCGGACTGGGCACACCGTACTGGGACAGTGACGTGCGCGGCTCAGTTTTCGGCCTGACACGCGGAACGACGAAGGAGCATTTTATCCGGGCTACGCTTGAATCTCTCGCTTATCAGGCGAAAGATGTGCTTGATGCCATGGAAGCTGATTCAGGCATCTCTTTAAAAACTTTGCGTGTAGACGGCGGAGCGGTTAAAAATAATTTCCTTATGCAGTTCCAAAGCGACTTGCTTGATGTGCCGGTCGAACGTCCGGAAATTAATGAAACGACGGCGCTCGGTGCCGCGTATTTGGCCGGAATCGCTGTCGGCTACTGGAAAGACAGCACTGAAATCGCCGATCAGTGGAATCTGGATAAGCAATTCAAACCGGAAATGGAAGATGAAAAACGCGATGAATTGTACGGCGGATGGAAAAAAGCAGTAAATGCAGCTATGGCTTTTAAATAATATAAAATTATGATATACTGAACACAAGTTAATAGGAACGGTCCTGAGATGAGGAGAGACCACAGCACCAAAGTGATAACATGCGCTTTGGCTGTTGTGGTCTCTTTTTCTATACCGTGACAACAAGGAGGAAACGTAATGATGAATCACCAATTTTCGAGTTTGGAACGGGATCATATGCTGGAAGACATGACTAAAAAAACATACGATCTGTTTATTATAGGCGGAGGCATTACGGGTGCCGGTACGGCGCTTGACGCTGCTTCAAGGGGAATGAAAGTCGCTTTGAGCGAAATGCAGGATTTCGCGGCCGGCACATCAAGCCGATCCACAAAGCTTGTCCACGGCGGTTTGCGTTATCTGAAACAATTCGAAGTCAAAATGGTGGCTGAAGTCGGTAAAGAACGTGCCATTGTATACGAAAACGGCCCGCACGTCACGACGCCGGAATGGATGTTGCTTCCGTTCCATAAAGGAGGCACATTCGGTTCATTCTCTACTTCCATCGGTCTGCGTGTATATGACTATTTAGCAGGGGTAAAAAAATCAGAGCGCAGAAGCATGCTGTCTGCAAAAGAAACGCTGCAAAAAGAACCGCTCGTCAAAAAAGACGGCTTAAAAGGCGGAGGCTACTATGTAGAGTACCGGACGGACGACGCGAGACTGACGATTGAAGTCATGAAAGAAGCCGTTAAATTCGGTGCGGAGCCTGTCAACTATTCTAAAGTGAAAGAGCTGCTTTATGAAAAAGGAAAAGTCGTCGGCGTTTTAATTGAAGATCTGCTGTCAGGCAAGGAATACAAAGTGTACGCCAAAAAAATCGTCAATGCGACAGGTCCGTGGGTCGACGAGCTGAGAGAAAAAGACCACAGCAAAAGCGGAAAACATCTCCAGCATACAAAAGGGGTCCATCTCGTATTCGACCAATCCGTATTCCCGCTTAAACAGGCTGTGTACTTTGACACGCCGGACGGACGTATGGTGTTCGCCATTCCGCGTGAAGGAAAAACATACGTGGGCACGACAGACACGGTTTATAAACAAAAGCTTGAGCATCCGCGCATGACGGTGCAGGATCGTGATTATGTCGTCAGCTCCATCAATTATATGTTCCCGGAACTGAATATTACGGCGGACGATATTGAATCAAGCTGGGCCGGCCTCAGACCGCTCATTCACGAAGAAGGAAAAGATCCGTCTGAGATCTCCCGTAAAGATGAAATCTGGACATCTCAATCTGGCTTGATCACAATCGCCGGAGGAAAACTGACGGGCTACCGTAAAATGGCTGAGCACATTGTCGATCTTGTCAGCGACCGCTTAAAAGAAGAGGGCGGCCAGGACTTCGGCGGCTGTAAGACGAAGACGATGCCGATTTCCGGAGGACATGTCGGCGGCTCTAAAAACTTCGAGTCATTTGTGGAAGCAAAGACAAAAGACGGATTGAAAATCGGTTTATCACAGGAAACAGCTAAACAGTTAGCCATCAGATACGGCTCTAACGTCGAAAATGTATTCAGCCGGATTGAAGGCCTGAAAGAAGAAGCGGCAAAACGCCAGATTCCGGTTCACATTCTGGCGGAAGCGGCTTACAGCATTGAAGAAGAGATGGCTGCGACACCTGCTGATTTCTTCGTCCGCAGAACGGGCAGACTGTTCTTCGACATCAAATGGGTGCAGACGTATAAAACGGCTGTGATTGATTACATGAGCGACCGGTTCCAATGGGATGACGAAACGAAAGCGAAACATACCGAGTGGTTAAACACGCTGCTGCACGATGCAGTTGTTCCGCTCGAACAATAATAACCGGAGGGCTGTGCCGAAAAGGCATGAGCCCTTCTTTTTACATAAAGCACTGTGTTAAGTTATCAAGTGACACGGACAGCCGCTTCATATTAAAATATGGTCATAAGCTGAAATTATAGGAGGACGAACATGAGTTGGAGTAAGAGTTACGAACGCTGGAATCAGGCCGAACAATTAGATTCAGAATTGAAAAAATTATTGGCGGACGCAGAAGGAAACGAGCAGCTGCTGGAAGACTTTTTCTACAAAAATCTTGAGTTCGGAACAGGGGGCATGAGAGGAGAAATCGGGCCGGGCACAAACAGAATGAACATTTACACGGTCCGCAAAGCATCCGCCGGGCTTGCTGCGTATATCGCAAAACAAGGAGAAGAAGCGAAAAGAAGAGGCGTTGCGATCGCGTACGACTCCCGTCATAAATCTCCTGAGTTTGCGATGGAAGCAGCCAAAACCCTTGCTTCCCAAGGCATTCAAACATACGTATTTGATGAGCTCCGCCCGACGCCTGAGCTGTCTTTTGCGGTGAGAGAACTGAACGCTTATGCGGGTATCGTCGTGACGGCCAGCCATAACCCGCCTGAATATAACGGATATAAAGTGTATGGCGATGACGGGGCACAGCTGCCGCCGAAAGAAGCGGACATCGTCATTGCGGAAGTGAATGCGATTGAAAATGAATTAACAATTCAAGTTGAAGATGAACAGGCGCTGAAGGAAAAAGGTTTAATTAAGATCATCGGTGAAGAAATTGATACACCCTATACTGAAAAACTGACTTCCATCTCCGTCCATCCCGAGCTTTCGGAAGAAGTCGACGTGAGCGTCGTGTTCACTCCGCTGCACGGCACGGCGAATAAACCGGTACGCCGCGGTCTCGAAGCGCTCGGTTACAAAAACGTCACTGTCGTAAAGGAACAGGAGCTTCCGGATCCGGATTTTTCAACCGTCAAATCGCCAAACCCTGAAGAGCACGCGGCATTTGAATATGCCATTAAGCTGGGAGAAGAACAAAACGCCGATATTCTCGTCGCTACGGACCCGGATGCCGACCGTCTCGGCATTGCCGCAAAAAACAGTGAAGGCAAGTATACGGTGCTGACGGGGAACCAGACAGGCGCGCTTTTATTGCACTACCTGCTTTCTGAAAAGAAAAAACAAGGCGTCCTTCCTGAGAACGGCGTCGTCATGAAAACGATTGTTACGAGTGAATTGGGCCGCGCTGTCGCTTCATCGTTCGGGTTAGATACGGTCGACACGCTGACGGGCTTCAAATTTATCGGTGAAAAGATCAAAGAATATGAAAAAACCGGACAATACACGTTCCAGTTCGGATATGAAGAAAGCTACGGCTACTTAATCGGCGATTTTGCGCGTGACAAAGATGCAATCCAGGCTGCGCTGTTAGCCGTCGAAGTATGCGCCTTTTATAAAAAGCAGGGCATGTCGCTTTATGACGCGCTGCTGTCCATTTTTAAAGAATACGGTTATTACCGTGAAGGCTTGAAGTCATTGACGTTAAAAGGAAAACAGGGAGCAGAGCAGATTTCCGCTATCCTGACTTCATTCCGAAACGATCCGCCGAAGCAGATGGCCGGAAAACAAATCACGCAGGCTGAAGACTATTCAACGGGAAAACGGACTGTATTTGCCGATCATCGTGAAGAAGATATTGATCTGCCGAAGTCAAATGTCCTGAAATATTTCCTTGAAGACGGCTCTTGGTTCTGCCTCCGCCCATCCGGAACGGAGCCGAAAGTCAAGTTCTATTTCGCAGTGAAGGGAACTTCTTTACAAGACAGTGAACAGCGTCTTGCCGCATTATCTGAAGCCGTCATGAAAACGGTGGATGCCATAGTGGAAAAAACGAAATAAACAAAAAACCGCCGGAAGCGATATCCGGCGGTTTTTTTACGCCTCATCCGAAAGTATGAGAGAAAATCATGCTGAAGCAAAGGCAAATACAGATTAGAATTGATATAATATGGATAATTCTGAATGGCCGGAGTGAGGGAGTTTGACGAAAACGACGGTAGAAACCTTAAAAACCTTAAAAGCGATTGCGGAAACCTTAAACCAAAGCCACGATATGAAGGAAGCGCTTGATAAAGTCCTGCGCGAGCTGCTCAGCCTGACCGGGCTGCAGACAGGGTGGATTTTTCTGATTGATCCGGACGGGTCCTATACGCTTGCCGCATCCGCTTATTTACCGCCGGCTCTCGGTCAGCGGGAAAACGCATTAATGTGCAGCGGGGACTGCTATTGTCTGACCAAATTCAGCAATGGCGGATTGACCAAGGCTGTAAACATTATGAATTGTAAACGGATTGAATTTGCGGAACAGACGACGGATTGCAGCGACACTGAAGGCATTACGCATCATGCGACCGTTCCGCTTGAAGACGGCGGCCGGAAATTCGGTTTATTAAACGTCGCTGCAGGCGAAAAGACGTTTTTCAGCGAAGAAGAACTGCATCTTCTTGAAGGGGTTGCCTTTCAAATCGGAACGGCGATCCAGCGGATGAAACTGGCCGAATTTGCGCAGCAGAACGCCCTGCTGATGGAACGGAGCAGGCTGGCGCAAGAGCTGCATGACTCCGTCAATCAGATGCTGTTTTCCGTCAGCTTAACGGCAAAAGCCGCTAAAAGCTTTACAGATGATGAACGGCTCCGGCAGATGATTACGTTCATCCAAGAGCTGTCGCAGGATGCGTTGACAGAAATGAGGACGCTTATTTGGCAGCTGAGACCGGAAAGTTTAACGAAAGGGCTGTATGCGTCGATCAAAAGCTATGCCGCTCTCATCGGTCTGGAAGCCGTCTGTGACATGGAAGATGAACTGAAGCTTACGGATGAACAGGAACACGCGCTTTGGCGGATCGCTCAAGAAGCCTTGAATAACTGCAAAAAGCATGCGGGAACGGACCGGGTTATCATTTCTGCCGTTAAAAAGCCGGATCATGCTGAGCTTCGCATTATCGACCATGGAGCGGGCTTCAGCGCTGATGCGCATGCGGGGCTGCCGTCGCTTGGCATTGCGGGTATGAAAGCGCGCGCCGAAGCAATCGGAGGCCGGTTTCTATTGCAATCTGAGCTTGGCGCCGGTACGATTGTCTCCGTTCGGCTTCCATTTTACGGGATAGGAGGTCTGATTGATGAAAATTGTGATCGCTGATGATCATCACGTTGTCCGCAAAGGATTGCGCTTTTTCTTCGCCACTCAGGAAGATATTGAAGTAGTAGGTGAGGCGTCTACCGGTGCTGAAGCGCTTCAGCAAGCTGAACTAACGAAGCCTGACATCGTTCTAATGGATTTATCAATGCCTGATATGGACGGCATTGAAGCGGCAAAAATCGCGGCTGAACGATTTCCGGACATCAGTATCGTCGTTTTGACGAGCTATTCCGACCCGCAGCATGTCATTCCCGCCCTTAAAGCCGGAGCCAAAGCGTATCAGCTGAAAGACGCCCAGCCCGATGATTTAGTGAAAACACTCCGGGAAGTGTATTCCGGACGGTACCGGCTCTCAGCGGATATTGTGCCTCACGTGCTGACACATATGGTTCAGGAGGATCAGGATAAGGAAAAATATTATCAGCTGACTCCCCGTGAAAAAGATGTTCTTCAAGAAATAGCCAAAGGGAAAAGCAATAAGGAAATTGCCGCAGCTCTGTTTATTTCTGAAAAAACAGTGAAGACCCATGTGTCCAATCTGCTGTCAAAGCTGAATCTTTCAGACCGGACACAAGCGGCATTGTATGCCGTAAAATACAATGTTTCCGGAAAGGCGGTAAACTAAATGAGTATATTAGTGATCAGCGGCACGCCGAGAAAAAACGGGCGGACAAGAATTGCCGCTTCGTATATCAGAGACCGGTTTCAAACCGATTTTATTGATTTAAGCAAAAGTGAACTGCCGCTTTATAACGGTGAAGAAGAACAGAACGATCTGCCCTCAGTGCAAGAGTTAAGGCGGCAGGTGAAAAAGTCGTCTGCCGTCGTCTTATTATCTCCCGAGTATCACAGCGGCATGAGCGGCGCTTTAAAAAACGCCATTGATTTTTTAAGCAGTGACTGCTGGAGATATAAACCGGTGGCTATCATTGCAGCGGCGGGCGGAGGAAAAGGCGGCATGAACGCGCTGGCGAATATGCGGACTGTAATGAGGGGCGTCTATGCAAATGTCATCCCGAAACAGCTGGTCTTAGACCCGATCCACATCGACATGGAGCGCCGGACCGTATCTGAGGATATGGCGGTCAGCCTGAAAGACATGATCGAAGAGCTGAATATGTTTACAAACACGGGAAATCCCGGCGCCTGACGCCGGGATTGTTTTATGTCAGCATGGCTAATTGATCTTCATACGCGAGCTCTGCCGCATGATCAATATACCTGAGAAGGGAATACAGCTCTTTTTCAAGCACCGCATAATCAAGTTCAAAATGATATGCATGCAAAAAGTGCTCAATACGCTTTGATAACAAATCATCTTTCGTACGCACCATCAAAATTAATAAATTGTCCCATTGAGACCTGTGTGTGTAATATAAGGCTTTATCATAATCGGCATGATCCATCTTACGCTTCCCCTTTCAATGAGAAGTTCTCCGTTAGTTTATGCCGCCGAAGCCCGGATGCAACGGGGGAAAAGTTGGTGTCCGTATAAATTGGGCATAGCAATATGAGGGAGACATAAAATAAAAACGCATATCCGTCTCTTCTTTGGACACGCTAAGATTGACAAAAACGACTCAGGAGAACATAAAGATGAAATTCCTTCCATTTGCGCTCGCCCTCTTGTTTTGCGGCATTCTCATTGCCTCAATCGCTGAAAAAGGGCATACAGAACACCTCGATCCATCAGTCGGAAAATGGGAGCAGCTCGCACGGAACCAGCTGGAACGTGAATACAAGGGCGCCGAGCTTACCGATTATTCGTACATGGGCCGTACGAAAGTAAACCGGGAACAGACGAAAGACGTGTTTCGCGTAACAGTGCAAACAAAAAAAGAGACGTTTTCCTCCCGTGCTGAAGTGTATTTTCACCCCGTGACAAAACATGTGATCAGCATTAATATTTTCAGGCTGTAAAAAAAGCTGCACAGCCTTTTCGGCTGTGCAGCTTGTCTGTATCAGAAGAATCGTTTCGCTCCGAGGTAGCGCTGTTTCCAATAGGAATTGTTCATGCTGGAAATGACGACACCCGAATCGTTGGCATTAATAAACTGTCCGTTTCCGAGATAAATGCCGACGTGAGAAGGTCCGGCTTTATAAGTTGAGAAAAAGACAAAGTCACCGACCGCCGGCTGGCTGACTGATGTCATCGTATTCCAGTAGCCTGCGGCTGAAAGTCTGGATACGGAAGTGACCTTATTAAGAACGTAATAAATAAAACCGCTGCAGTCAAAGCCTCTCGGCGTTGTCCCGCCCCATACATACGGTACACCCAGCTGAGCTTTTGCGGCATCGATCATTACATTAATCTTCGCGCTTGTTGAACCTGTGCCGCCTGTGCTGCCGGACTGATTCGGTGTCGTGTTTGACTGCTGTCCTGTAATCGTCAGCTTCTGTCCGATTTGAAGCACATCTGTTTTCAGATTGTTTTTCTCGCGGATCTGCTGGGCGGTTACATTGAATTTTTGGGCGATCACCCATAAAGAATCCCCGCTTTTGACGGTATATGTAGTGGTTTTCCCTGTATCTCCGGACTGGTTCGGAGATGACGGTGAAGACGAAGAGCCGGAAGATGACGTTTTTGTCAGCTTCAGCACTTGTCCGACACGCAGCATGTCTGACGTCAGTTTATTGATGCTTCTGATTTGCTGAACCGTCATATTGTATGCGTTTGCGATCTTCCAGAGCGAGTCTCCGCTTTTTACTGTATAAGATGATGTTTGCGTCTGGTTTTGATTTTTGTTTGAATTGTCTTTTGACGGCTTGTTTCCCGAAGGAGACGTTCCTTTTATTTTCAGAACCTGGTTTACGTAGATCGTATCCGTTTTTAAGTTGTTTAATACTTTAAGTTCCGCAATGGACATATGAACGCTGTTTGCGATCTTCCAGAGCGAATCGCCGAGTTTGACTTTATATGTCCCGGAAGATGAAGATGACTGATTTTTACTGCTGTTTGAGCTGCTGCCCGGCACGGTTTTTGTCTTGTCGGTGCTTGAGGACACTTTCCCCTTCACTTGCAGCTTCTGTCCTGCGCGGATTAAGTCGCTTGTCAGACCGTTCAGTTTTTTTAGTTCCTGTACGGACATTTTAAAATCAGACGCGATCAGCCACAGCGAGTCTCCGCTTTTCACCGTATACACACTTGTCGTCTTGCCGCTGTTCTTTGAAGATGGCGCCGGGCTGCCGGAATCTGATTTGCCGTTAGGGATGTTGAGCGTCTGCCCGATGGAAATAACGGTGGATTTTAAATGATTGGCTGATGTAATGGCATCCACGCTTGTATTGTAGGTTTGGGCAAGCTTCCATAATGAATCTCCGCTTTTGACCTTAATCGTTTGTGCTTCTGCCGGTGTTACAGCTAACGCAGACCCGACAATCGCAGATGCAGTCAAACCGACCGCTACCTTTTTTTTCATAGTGAATCTCCCTTTTCCTGCGATGATTTTACTATCCCCATTCGTTGCAGCCGCAAGGTGAGGATAACAGTAATGATAATCTTTATATCGGCACTTGTCTGCAATCATTTATCATATTAGTAGAAATAGTTCTTTTTTCTTATGCAGGCATAAAAAAAGAAGGAATGCGGGCATTCCTTCAGCTTCTGAGCAGTCTCATAATCTCCTCTTTATTTTTGACCAGGTCCCTTAACGTATATTTGTCTAAAACAGCCAGGTAAGCTTGCAGGGCTTCATTCAGCAAATTCTTTAAGTTGCAGGCGGGAGATATGATACAGAGATTTTTTTGGGAGTCAAAGCATTCTACGATGTTGAAGTCGTCTTCTGTATTTCGAACGACTTCTCCAATGTTAATGTCTTCCGGTTTCATTCCTAATCGGATTCCGCCTCCGCGGCCCCGGATCGTTTCCACATACCCGAGCTGTCCGAGACGGTAAATGACTTTCATGAGGTGGTTTTTAGAGATGGAATATGTGTCGGCGATTTCTTTTATGTTGGAAAGTTCTTCGGAATGTCTGGAAGCCAAAAAAATCAAAACGCGTAAAGAATAATCGGTATAGTTCGTTAATTTCATAGAATGACCTCGAAAAAAGAGATTTTGCTTCTGTTACAGTTTATCATATAGGATTTCAAAATGAAAAAAAAGGAATTTGCCCATCAATCTCAAAAAAAAAACGTGCGCTCCTTCCGAGCACACGTTTTTTTCGTTTAAGACATCGGCGGTTTACGGTCATCAGCCGATTGATGTTTTTCAATTTTGCGGTCCAACTTCGACAGATAACGGGAAGCAAATTCTTTTCCGCCAAGACCGAATGAAAGTCCGAAGGCAAGCGCGAAACCGCCAAGAATCAGAATAAATGCGGCATTTACGATCGTGTCGGCGACACCGAGCTGATCCAGCGCCATAAAGATTGAGAGCGTGATAATCGTATATTTCGCAAGAGGCGCCAGGAATCTGAATTCTTTTCCGCTCAGCATGCCGACAAGCAGTCTGCTGACAAGCTGTCCGGCCAAAAGCCCGATTCCGAGAATAAATACAGCGGCCAGAACATTAGGCAGGTAAGCGATAATCCCGGTCGCAATGACGACGAGAAATTCAAGATGAACCAGCTGCAGCGCTTCTGCCGTAAAGAGCAGGACGATGATGATCTGCGCAATCATGCCGACAGTTTGAGAAAGCGTAAGCTTCGGACGGTCCGCCTGTTCAAAGCCCATTTTTCCGAGAAGAGAGTCAAAGCCGGCCCGGTGCAGCAGCCCTGATACAATACTGCTTACCCATTTTCCGATCCAGATGCCGGCGATGATCAGCACAATACCGATGATGATATTAGGAAGCATTGTGAAGACCGTGTTCAGCATGGCTGAGGCCGGTTCAGAAATGCCCGCAATATCAAGCCGGTCAAGCGCAGAAATGACCACCGGAATAAAAATCAGCACGTAGACAATCGTTCCGATGATTGCCGACAGGCTTGTATCCTTCAGGTAAATAGAAAGCCCCATACGTGCGGCAAGTCTTTCCGTGCCGATACTCGCCAGAAAGTTTGTGACGATATCACGGACGAGACGGGCAACAAGCCAGCCGATTAAGACAATAAGCGCCGCGGCGAATAATTTCGGTATAAAGGATAACACGCTTTGGATCATATGTGTAAACGGCCCTGATACTCCGCTGATTTGAAGAGCGGACAAGACGCCCGGCAGGAACAGGAGCAAGACGAAATAAAAAACGATTCGTGAAGCGGCCGTAACGGACTTGCTCATCTCCGCCTCTTCAGAAACCATGGTCCATTTTCTGATCCAGCCGTTTGCAGCCAGTTTCATGCCCGCTTTTTTGACGAGATAGCTGAAAAGCGAAGCAGCCGCCCATCCCAAGAGCAGAATCAAACCGGCTTTTAAAATGCTCGGCACAGCCGCCGTTATCGCCGACAGCATGCTGACAAAAGGCGAAGCCACGGTTGTCAGATGCAGAATGTTAAAGAATAGAATAAAAACGATAATTAAAGCGATAAAATAAATGACTTTACTGATGACTTTTTCCGAGGAATAGCGCGCCGGCTTTTTTTCGGCGAACAGCCTGTCGTCGATTTTTGTTTTTTGCAGGCCTTTGTATACGGCTTTTTCAATGATTTTCGCAATGCCCCAGCCGATAAGCAGGACGAGCAATGCAATGATCAGATTCGGCAGTTTGCTGAGATACGTGGTAAGCATGTCTGCTGTGTTCAAGTAGAATCGCTCCTTTTTCTTTTTTTATGGGGTATGGTGTGTGTTTACCCACTTACATATAAAGCAAACGGGACGGATGTGCCGAAAGTTTTCAGACGGAAACCCGCCTGTTATTTCATCTTTTGAGAGGAGGGGTCATACATTATAAATAAGTCCAAGTAGGGGGGATTCGGTTGAACGCGGAGGAGACAAAAGGTTTACAGCGGGCAATTGAGGAAATAACCGACATTGCGAAGGGATTCGGCCTTGATTTCTACCCGATGAGATACGAAATTTGCCCGGCTGAAATTATTTATACATTCGGCGCGTACGGCATGCCGACGAGATTCAGCCACTGGAGTTTCGGCAAACAATTTCACAAGATGAAACTCCATTATGATCTCGGTTTGAGCAAAATTTATGAACTTGTCATTAATTCCAACCCTTGCTACGCATTTTTGCTGGACAGCAATTCGCTGATCCAAAATAAATTAATTGTAGCCCATGTTCTGGCCCATTGTGATTTTTTCAAACATAACTGCCGCTTTCAAAATACGAACCGGGACATGGTCGAGAGTATGGCGGCTGCGGCGGAGCGGATTAAGCATTATGAAAGAATTCACGGAATTAAAGAGGTGGAGTCCTTTTTAGATGCCATTCTGGCGATTCAGGAGCATATCGATCCGTCGCTCGTCAGGCCGAAGCTGCAATGGAGTGTTGATGACGAAGATGAGGACGAAGAGGAAACTGCGCCATCGCCTTACGATGATTTATGGGGAATGGATAAGCCGAAGCCGGTGAAAAAGAAAAAAGGGAAAAAAGCGTTTCCGCCCCGGCCGGAAAAAGACATTCTGCTGTTTATCGAGGAGCATTCGCGGGAGCTCGAACCGTGGCAGCGAGATATTTTAACCATGATGAGAGAAGAAATGCTGTATTTCTGGCCTCAGCTGGAAACAAAAATCATGAACGAAGGCTGGGCATCCTATTGGCATCAGCGGATTATCCGCGAGCTTGATTTAACTTCAGATGAAGCCATCGAATTTGCGAAACTGAACGCAGGCGTCGTTCAGCCGTCAAAAACGGGAATCAACCCGTATTATTTAGGGCTGAAAATTTTTGAAGACATCGAAGAGCGCTACGACAACCCGACAGAAGAAATGAAAAAAACAGGGGTAAAGCCCGGTTCCGGCCGTGAAAAAATGTTTGAGGTCAGGGAAATTGAATCAGATATTTCTTTTATCCGCAATTATTTGACGAAAGATCTCGTGCTGCGAGAGGATCTGTATTTATTCCAAAAGCAGGGCAGGGACTATAAAGTGATCGACAAGGAATGGAAGGCCGTGCGCGATCAGCTCGTGAACATGCGGGTAAACGGCGGGTTTCCTTATCTGACCGTCAATGATGGGGATTATCTGAAGAATAATGAGCTTTATATTAAGCATTGGTATGAGGGAATTGAGCTTGATCTGAAATATTTGGAGAAGGTGCTGCCGTACTTGTACCAGCTGTGGGGCAGGAGCGTGCATATCGAATCAGTTCTGGAAGATAAGGAAGTGATGTTCTCGTATGACGGCAAAGGAGTGCACCGGAGATATCTGTAAAGAAAAAGGATGCAGGGAAACCCCGCATCCTTTTTTTATTTGCCGTTTTTCAGAATGTGAAAGATCTTTTTAGCCTGATCCGTGTTGTTTAATAGGCCTGTAAAAGATTCTTTTCCCGGGCCGTATGCGTAAACCGGAACTTCTTCGCCCGTATGATCGCCGGTTGTCCAGCCGCTGTTGGTTTTCGCATTAAAGAGCTTAATGATCGCTTTATAGGCGCCCTTGTCCTTATCCTGCTTTGCCGTAGTTTCGATCTGGTTGATTTCGGCTTTTGAGCATTTCAGGCCGGTATAACGCGCAAGCACGGAAGATACGGATTTGCCCGCTTTGATTTGATCAGCCATAAATGCCGGTGTTTTTTTCGCGGCAAGAATCGGTTCAACATGCCAGTTTTTATCGTTATTCGCGCCGATCGTCAATCCGCCGGTCGTATGATCAGCAGTGGCAATGACAAGCGTATGTTTGTCCTTTTTGGCAAATGCGATCGCTGCTTTATACGCTTTTTCAAAATCCTTCATTTCGCTCATTGCGCCGACGATATCATTGTCATGACCCGCCCAGTCAATTTGGCTGCCTTCGACCATTAAGAAAAACCCTTTTTTATTCTTATTCAGTCTGTCGATCGCCGCTGTTGTCATGTCTTCTAATGAAGGCACGTCGTTTGAGCGGTCGATTGCTTTGGCGAGTCCGCCATCGGCAAACAGGCCGAGAACGTTTTTATTGCGGTCCTTTTTAAGTTCCTGTTTTGATGTCACGTAGCTGTATCCCGCTTTTTTGAAATCCTTCGTTATATTGCGGTCTTTACGGATAAAGTTTGATTTGCCGCCGCCGAGGAGTACATCCACTTTCTGCTTTCCGTTGATGCGGTCATCAAAGTAGCTGCTGGCGATTTCATCCATATTTTTTCTTGATTTGTTATGCGCGCCGAAAGCCGCAGGGGTGGCGTGGGCAATCTCTGAAGTTGCGACAAGTCCGGTGGATTTGCCTCTTTGTTTCGCTTCTTCGAGGACAGATTTTACCCGCTTTCCTTTTTTATCGACTCCGATCGCTGCGTTATACGTTTTCACGCCGGTGGCCATTGCCGTGCCGGCCGCCGCGGAATCGGTGATAGTGGAATCAGGATCATTAGGATAAGTCATCATCATGCCGGTGAGATTGGGGTCAAATGCAGTCAGCTTCATGCCGTCTGAAGGCTTTCCTTTGTTAATGACCGAACGGTAGGCGTTCATGTATGGCGCTCCCATTCCGTCTCCGACCATGAAGATGACGTTTCTGATCTCATTTTTGTCAGGCTGTTTTTTTGCCGCAGCCTGTTCGGAGTGCTGAAATCCCGCACCCGCAATCAAACCGGCTGTCAGCACGGATACGGCTGCCGCCGGCAGAAGTTTTGACCGAACCTGTTTAAATAGACTCATTCTCAAATCGTCCTCCTTTAATCGTGGTCTGCATGTCTAATGGTAGGGGATGTTTGTAAAGAACGCCTGTCCCTCCTGTAAATTTCAGGTGAAACATTGTTAGAAATGTAAATTCTCAAGTAAGGTTATGTTTTCAAGAAAAAGTAAAAATCATTCACTATTTCAAAAAAGATGAGGGTTTTTTTAACAAGGGGTAATGTGGAAAATAAATATCTTTATTTTCCAAAACACGAGGATCACAGGAAAAAAACATGACAAAAAGACTCTTTTTTCGTCACGTTTGAAATCAAATTGAAATATTTAATACCCTTAAAAACTTTTTTTAAAAACGAATTAGTAAGAAATTTGTCACGGGAAGTCAAGTCTATTTCTAGTGGAAATTGAACCTTATAATAGGAAACAGATAAAAACTTTAAAAAAGAGACTTATAAAATAGATAGAATTATTCAGGGAGGAAAAAATGAAAAAGCAACTTGTTACAGCAACGACGGCAGTGGTTTTAGGGACGACTTTGTTTGCGGGTGCGGCATCTGCGCAAACAATTAAGGTAAAAAAAGGCGATACATTATGGGGACTTTCAAATCGGTACGGAACGTCAATTAATTCCATTAAATCTGAGAATAAATTAAAATCGGATATCATTTACATCGGCCAGAAGCTTTCGATCAATGGTAAATCATCTTCAGGTTCAAATTCGGGCAGCAAGTCATCGTCGTCTACATATAAAGTCGTAAAAGGCGACAGCCTTTGGAAAATTGCGAATAAATATAAAATGACGGTAAACCAATTGAAAAGTTTAAACGGTTTAAAAACGGACCTGATCCGCATCGGACAAGTTCTTAAAGTAAAAGGATCAACTTCCGGTTCAGCGTCTTCAGGATCTTCGTCATCAAAGAAGCCTTCATCCAGCCATAATATTGCACAGACGAGCCTGAATGTAAACAAGCTGATTTCTGATGCGCAATCTTTAATCGGCACGCCGTATGTATGGGGCGGAACAACGACTTCCGGCTTTGACTGCAGCGGATTTATCTGGTACCTGCTGAACAAACAGACGAGTGTCGGAAGAACAAGCACTGCGGGTTACTGGAGCTCAATGAAGAGCGTGTCCAGTCCGTCTAAAGGCGACTTCGTCTTCTTTACAACCTATCAGGCCGGCCCTTCACACATGGGCGTGTACATCGGAAACAACAAGTTCATCCATGCCGGTTCTGACGGCGTCGCAACAAGTGATCTGAATAACAGCTACTGGAAGCCGCGCTACCTGGGCGCGAAAAGATTCTAGCAGCCAGAAAAACCCGTTCATCAGAACGGGTTTTTTATTTAGACGGAACAGCGCTCCATTTGTTTCACCTAAAAATGAAAATGTGATAAAAAATCTAAAAAGGTTTTCTTTTTTTCATTTTCATGGAGGGCGATGGCGTAGGCGCCCGCGCTCGGCATCTGGGCGAAATCGCACGGGATTTCTATCATGCTGCCTTCGGCGAGTTCGGCCCGTACCGCTGACAGCGGCAGAAATGAGACGCCCAGCCCCTCTTTAATAAATCGTTTCGTAATATGCGTCTGTGTCACCTTCATCGTTCTGACAAAGGGGAACTGTATTCTGACCTGACGGAGCAAATCATCCCAATAGTCAGGATGGTTATGGGTCAAAAGCAGGTATCGTCCGAGCAGGTCTTTCACTTCATCCGCTTTCCCTGATCCTGGTTTACGGCCGGGGGGCGCGACGAGCACAACGGGGTCATTGTACAGGGGACGGCATGTGAGGGAAGATGATTGCACCTTTAAGCAGCTCAGTCCGATATCGGCTGAGCCGTTTCTGATTTGAGTGGCGATTTCTTCCGATTCGTAAATGGTAACCGTCATCTCGGTCTCTTTATTGTCCTCTGTGTAACGCTTCATGACAGACGGAAGAACGGTGTCGGCGATAAGCGGCGAAACAGCGAGCGTCAGCGTGTGGAAGTAGCCTTGACGCACCCTGTGCAGCTCCGCCATGCTGTTTTCATAGTCTTCCAAAAGCCTCATGGCAAACGGAACGTATGCTTTTCCTTCCTCAGTCAATTGTATTTTCCGGCCGCTTCGCTGAAACAGCTTACAGCTGATTTCTTTCTCTAATAATTTTATATGAACGGTGACGGTCGGCTGGGATAAAAAAAGTGTTTCCGCCGTTTTTCTGAAATTCTCATATTTTGCTGCGGTGACGAAGGTGTGAAGCCATTTAAAATCCATAGATGCACTCCTCTGATTAAAAGTTTTAATTAATTCCCTTAAAAATATTCATTATTTTTTAAATATTATATTTACTATAATAACAGAAAGAGGATAAGGGGGAATGAAATTGATTTATCATGGATTAAAAGGAATTACTTGTGCAGAAACGGCGATCAGCCACATTGACGGAGAAAAGGGGCATTTGATATATCGCGGATATGACGCGAAGGATATCGCGCTCCAATCCAGTTTTGAAGAAGCGGCGTATCTCATCTTAAACGGAACGCTTCCTGATGAGCAGCAATTGCTTGCGTTTCAGGAAAAACTTGCAGCCGAGCGCGGGCTGCCGAAACATCTCATCGACCTGCTGGAAACGCTTCCGGACGATATGGACGATATGGCGGTGCTGAGAACAGCTGTTTCAGGTTTGGGGACAGATTCATTTACATATCCGCCTAAGCCGGAAGAAGCGATTAAACTGATTGCCGTCACACCGACGATTATTGCGTACAGATACCGCCGTAAACAAGGGCAGGAAGCACTGCCGCCTGAGGCGCGATACGGGCACGTTGAAAACTATTTGTACATGCTGACCGGCAGGCAGCCGTCCGAAGCTCAAAAGAAAGCGCTTGAAACGTATATGATTCTGGCGATGGAGCACGGGATGAATGCATCGACTTTTTCAGCGAGAGTCACCGTTTCCACTGAATCAGACTTAGTGTCTGCCGTCACTTCCGCACTGGGCACGATGAAAGGGCCGCTGCACGGAGGCGCGCCTTCCGGTGTAACGAAAATGCTTGAAGACATTGGACAAAAAGAAAACGCAGAAGCATATTTGACAGCGAAGCTTATGAGGGGAGAGCGCCTGATGGGCTTCGGGCACAGAGTATACAAAACAAAAGATCCGCGGGCGGAAGCATTGCGCATAAAGGCTGAAGAGGTGGCCGGAAATGATCCGTCGCTTGATTTGGCGCTTTATGTGGAAAAGGAAGCCATCCGTTTATTAGAGCAATATAAGCCGGGACGGAAGCTGTATACAAATGTAGAATTTTACGCGGCGGCTGTCATGCAGGCTATTGATGTGGATAATGCTTTGTTTACGCCGACTTTTTCGGCAAGCCGAATGGCGGGCTGGTGCGCACACGTGCTTGAACAGTCAGCTGACAACATGATTTTCAGGCCGTCTGCGCAATACACCGGAGCCTTTCCCGAAACGGCTCAGCAGCTTTAAGCACCGGCATATTTGTCCGTTTAGTGATCCGCACTCCGTGGTATCGTCTCAGTAATACCAAATGCAGGAGTGTGAGAACATGAATCCGATGGACAGACAGACAGAAGGTCAAAAACCGCAGGTGCAAAACCGCCAGCCCGGCACTGAGTCAGAAATGGAGCCGAAACCGCTCTTGGAGGACCCGGATGTAAAAGGATCGGGCAGACTAAAAGGAAAAGTCGCCGTCATCACGGGCGGAGACAGCGGCATCGGCGCAGCGGCTGCGATTGCTTACGCGAAGGAGGGAGCGGATCTTGCCATCCTGTACCTTGACGAACATGCCGATGCCGAGAGAACGAAAAAGCGTGCGGAAGAATGCCAGGCTGATTGCCTGTTAATTCCGGGAGACGTCGGGGATGAGGCCCATTGTCAGAAGGCGGTCCGGCAAGTCTTAGATCACTACGGAAAAATTGATATTCTTGTGAATAATGCCGCTGAGCAGCATCCGCAAAATGGGATTCTTGATATTACGGCTGAACAGCTGGAGAAGACCTTCCGTACAAACATGTTTTCCATGTTTCATATGACAAAGGCTGTGCTGCCTCATCTGAAAAGAGGGAGCGCCATTATTAACACAACATCTATTACCGCTTATCAGGGCGATACATCATTGATTGACTATTCGTGCACGAAAGGCGGCATCGTTTCCTTTACACGTTCGATGGCGATGTCATTGGCCGATCAGGGGATCAGGGTAAATGCAGTGGCCCCGGGCCCGATCTGGACCGCTTTGATCCCTGCGACGTTTACTGAAGAAAAGGTGGAAAAGCACGGTCTGGATACCCCGATGGGAAGACCGGGACAGCCTGCTGAACACGCCGGAGCTTACGTGCTTTTGGCTTCAGACGAATCTTCCTATATGACAGGGCAGACCATTCACGTAAATGGAGGCAGATTTATTTCAACATAATCCTTAAGTCTTATCCCGCACTTTTAAAAGTGCGGGATTTTTATTTATTTCTATATAATGTTAAGAAAACGCTGTCGTCAGGTCAATCGTGAATTCAAAGATGATAATAAGCGTTAACCCGCTGTAATAACGGGACGTTTTCCCATTCATATTCTGTTTTGTTCATACAATAAATTTAATATATAGAATTTTCAAAAAAGTTATTTTCATTTTTTTATTTTTCGTTATAATATGATGTAGGAGAAAGGAATGATGTGCTGAAACATTTCATGCGAAAAATAAGAATTTAGTCATTATCATTATTGTTATCTGAATATTCTAACATAAGAGATTGATATACAAGGAGTGAAGCAGATGAAGGGGAGCATATTCAGAAAGAAAAGCATTCAGGACCTGCTTGCCGCAACGGGCGGCGAAAAGTCGCTGAAAAGGGAGTTGGGGGCCTTTGATCTGACCCTTCTCGGGATAGGAGCCATCATCGGAACGGGTATTTTTGTTTTAACCGGAACAGGGGCAGTTACGGCGGGACCCGGGCTGACTGTTTCATTTGTCATAGCCGCTTTAGCATGTTTATTTGCGGCTTTGTCATATGCTGAATTTGCTTCAAGCGTCCCGGTTTCAGGTTCCGTCTACACATTTACTTATGCGACATTGGGTGAACTTCTCGCGTTTATCATCGGATGGGATTTAATCTTGGAATATATGCTCGCCGTCAGCGCGGTTTCGGTCGGCTGGTCCGGTTATTTTCAATCATTTTTGGCGGGATTCGGCATCCATCTTCCGACCGCATTGACGGCCGCTCCGGGTTCTGTTAAAGGGACGGTCACATTCTTTAATCTTCCGGCATTTGTTATTGTGCTTGCGATTACATTCCTTCTCTACTTAGGCATTAAGGAATCGAAGCGGGTCAATAATATTATGGTAATTCTGAAAATTCTGGTTGTTTTGTTGTTTATCGCCGTTGCGGCCGTATATGTCAAACCGCACAACTGGCAGCCGTTTATGCCGATGGGGTTCGGCGGTGTTTTCAGTGCCGCGGCGCTCGTTTTCTTCTCCTTTATCGGTTTTGACGCCGTCTCTTCCGCCGCAGAGGAAACGAAAAATCCGGGGAAGGATCTGCCGAAAGGAATTATTTTTTCATTAATCGTCTGCACCGTGCTGTATGTGACCGTATCGGCGATTATGACGGGCGTCGTACCGTTTGCCGGTTTTGAAGGCGTTGACCATCCCGTTTCTCTCGTCCTGCAGATGGCGGGTCAGAATTGGGTGGCCGGGATTATTGATATCGGCGCAGTGTTGGGAATGACGACGGTGATGCTCGTCATGCTGTACGGCCAGACGAGGGTGATGTTTGCCATGTCCCGTGACGGTTTAGTGCCGGGGGCGCTTTCAAAAGTCCATCCGAAGCATAAAACGCCGCACGTGGTGACGTGGGTGTTCGGTATTCTGTCGGCATTGCTGGGAGCGCTCGTCCCGCTTGATGAACTGGCGAAGCTCGTAAACATCGGCACGCTTGCCGCGTTTGTCATGATTTCCGTGGCGGTTATCGTGCTGAGAAAGAAACAGCCTGATCTGCCGAGAGCTTTTAAATGTCCGGGAGTTCCCTTTATTCCGATATTGTCCATTCTGTTCTGCCTGTTTTTGATTATTAACCTTGGCGCCGCCACTATCATCCGTTTCTTTATCTGGCTGATCATAGGTCTGGTGATTTATTTCTTATATTCGAGAAAGCATTCGAAATTAAACGGATAATTGGCAAAAGGAGCGGTATCAGCCGCTCTTTTTGTGTTTTTCAGAATAGTGAAACATATTGAAATGGGCTTAAGTTATCGCGGCGAATAAGGGATAATATAGGGCGGAAGGGAAGTGGAAAGTGGTGTCTGACCAAAAAAGGGTTCAATGGGCCTCAAAAATAGGATTTATTATGGCCGCCGCCGGTTCGGCGATCGGCCTGGGAGCCATTTGGAAGTTCCCTTACGTAGCGGGTACGAACGGGGGAGGCGCTTTTTTTCTTGTATTCGTCCTCTTTACCGTGCTTTTAGGCTATCCGCTTTTGCTCGGTGAATTTATTTTCGGAAGGCGGAGCCAGACAAATGCGATTGATGCCTACAAACAAGCCGCGCCGAAGTCGGTATGGCACCTTACGGGTTATGTGGGTGTGGCGGCCTGTTTTTTAGTTTTGTCTTTTTACAGTGTTGTCGGCGGGTGGATTTTGCTCTATGTGCTGAAAGCCGTTACCGGTTCTTTATCCGGGCTCACTCAGGAGCAGTACGGCACGGTATTCGGGACGGTCATTGAAAATCCGCTCCAGACTCTCGCCGCGCAGCTGGTATTTATGATCATGACGGTGGCGGTCGTCGCAAAAGGCGTGCAGAAAGGGATTGAACGTGTCAGTGCGGTGCTGATGCCGATTTTATTCGTGCTGTTTCTGCTGCTTGTGCTGCGTTCTGTCACGCTTGACCATGCCGTTGAGGGAATTAAATTTTTATTGGTTCCGCACTTTGAAGATTTGACGCCGGAATCCATCCTTTATGCTTTAGGACAGGCGTTTTTTACATTAACGCTCGGCGTATCGGTCATGGTGACGTACAGTTCGTATCTGCCGAAAACCCAAAACCTTCCGGGATCGGCGGGTTCCATTGTTATCATGAATGTGCTCGTCACGCTGTTTGCGGGACTGGCCATTTTTCCGGCGGTTTTTTCGTTCGGCTTTAAACCGGATGAAGGGCCTACACTGCTGTTTACCGTACTGCCGGCTGTGTTTGACCGGCTGCCGTTCGGCTCGCTGTTTTTTATCAGCTTTCTGGCGGTCTTTTTCTTTGCCGCACTGACTTCGGCCTTTTCGATGGTGGAAATTATCGTGGCGACTGTAGGGAAAGGTGATGAAACGAAAAGGAAGAAGCTGTCGTGGACAAGCGGTCTGCTCATTTTCTTAGTCGGAATTCCGTCGTGTTTATCATACGGTGTTCTCAGTGATGTTCATTTGTTCGGAAAAACGTTTTTTGATCTGGCGGATTTCACAGTGAGCAATGTGCTGATTCCGCTTGGCGCTTTATTAATATCAATCTTCATCCCGCTGAAAATACCGAAGCGGGAACTGTTTGCCGAGATGAAAAGCGGTTCCGCCGTCGGCTATCGTTTCTTTCAGCTGTGGTATTTCCTTTTGAAATATCTCGTGCCGCTGGCTATCATTGTCGTATTGCTGCATTTAATCGGCGTTCTTTCATTTTAAAAAAACAGGCCCTGTCAAAGGGCCTGTTTTTATTTTATGGTTAAAAACCGAATTGCAGATTCGTATCAACGGCAACGATCGTATATACACAGACAATGACGAAAAGGTTGAGGATGACGCCGAGCAGCCCCGGGCCCGTCCGGCCTTTTTTAATAAACAGCTCAATGATGCCGAACGGCACGGCGGCCATCGCAAACGGCAGCATCTGATAAGAATAGAAAGTTACATTGCTGATGATTGCCACGTTCAACAGCAGCAGCGACAAAATCGCGGTACCGACTGATATCCAGCCGAAAACATTATGCTCTTTAAAAATTCTTACCAATTCCATAATTCCACCTCACCGATGTTTGCTGCTTTTACTGTTTTGTTTTTCAGCAGACGTTCGATTTCTTTTGTCGGCCCCGTCACGACAGAGCCGTATACATTCATTCCGTGATGTTCGACATAGTCGATTCTGCTGCTCAGGTTCATGTCTTTGCGTTTCGATATCGCATGCGCCCATTTTTTATGGCGGGACATAAATTCAAGAGCGCTGGTGAATTGTTCTCGGTCTGTCTGTCCCTGCGCTTCAAAAGAGGAAGCCATCTTAGAATCTTTCCCGGGAAATCCTAACGGCTCGGCATAAGGACTGTCTTTCAGATTTTTCTCCGTTTCGACCGCGTTCCATAAAAACTTCACATCGTATTTTTTAAAGGCTGAATATACTTGGGAAGAAGGGTAGGCCCGGTCATAAGAAAGATAGACCTCAGCCACGCTGCCTTCAGGCAATTTTTTTAATGTCTGTCCGGCTCTGTCGACCGTACGTTTCTTTAAGCCGGAAGGATGGGCGAAATAATGCTTTGCCTGTGCCGCGTCTAAATCATAGTAGTTCACGGCAGGCGTTTTGACCGTATCTAAAAACATTTCAATCCGTTCGCCGCCGACGGATTTCGTTTTTGTACCGATCTGCTTTTGCAGCGGAAATTCCGTATTCATTCCAAACAGCTTCACCTGGCTTTTCAGCCCGGAGGTATCGACGAGGACGTTCGGCATTGTGGTCGCCACCGTCACGGCCGCGGTCTCCATTAATTGATTACCGGTGCTTTCTTTTCCTCCCAAACCGTAATAGAGGTAGCTTCCTAAAGTGCAAAGCGGCAAAATCATTAAAGTGGAGATGACGGCGAGAACCGAAATCCGCAAATACGATTTGCGTTTTCCGTATGATAAAATGGCCTTCTGTTTTTCCGGGCTGATGCCGACGTCCCATTCCCGGTCGTCCTGCATTTCGCTTTCAATCAGCTCCTGATAGACTTCCAGCTTTTCCAGTTCTTCTTCAAAGGCGGCCATTTCCCGGTCGCTCATTTCTCCATTTTTGTATTGGTAAAAACGCTTTTTAAATTCTTCATTCATCATTAACACCTCTATTATAAAGTGCTTTCAGCCGCTGTCTGGCACGAAATAAAACACTTTTAAAATTAGCCTCTGAAATATTCATAATATGGGATGCTTCTTTGTAATTCAGTTCTTTTAAATAATACAGTGTTAAGGCCTCCCGATAATTGTCGGGAAGTTCGGACATATACCCTGTCAGCACTTCCTTGATTTCAATCTGATGAGCCGGGCTTTGCACAGCCGTCTGAAAAAGGCTCCCAATTAAGTCATCGGAAATGGTCACTTCCTTCTTATGTTTTCTGACATAATCTATAAACGCATTTCTCGCCACTTGAAAAAGCCATGGCTTTACTTTGCTGTGGTCGTAGGAGTGAATGTGTATGTATGCCCTCATAAAGGTTTCCTGCAGCAAATCTTCAGCGAGATGCTTGTCTTTAGTCATGGAGAGCAGGAACCGGTAAACATCATTCATATACATTTGGTAAATTTCATCGATCGTCACTGCCTTTTCTCCCCTCTATGTTATACACGCATAAGAAAGGTTTAAAGTTGCACGTTCCATGCAAACGGCTTAATTTCATTTTCACCTCATCAAACACCATTTCTCTATAGTACCCAAAATCCGTCATAAAAGATAGAGATCGGCGGAGGAAAAATATATTTATTAGTACCAGGTAATAAAAAATATTGTTATAATAGAGAGAGAACACTTTTGATCATTACAACAAAGGAAGTGCGTTATGTATAAGTTTTGTGCAAATGCCATCAAATTCATTCTTTCTCTGCGCGGAGGAGTCAAAGTATACAATAAAGAGAATCTTCCGTCTGATAAAGGATTCGTTATCGCGTGCACGCATGCGGGCTGGGTGGACGTCCTTACGCTCGGAGTCGGAATATTGCCTCATCAGATTCATTATATGGCGAAAAAAGAGCTGTTTCAGAAAAAGTGGATCGGAAGTTTTCTGAAGAAGATTCACGCGTTTCCGGTTGATCGTGAAAACCCGGGTCCGAGCAGCATTAAAACGCCGATTAAGCTTCTGAAGGAAGGGAAGATTGTCGGGATTTTTCCAAGCGGCACGAGAACTTCTGAAGACGTCCCGCTGAAAAGAGGAGCCGTGACCATTGCCCAAATGGGGAAAGCGCCGCTCGTTCCGGCCGCATACAGCGGACCGTCTGCGGGAAAAGAACTGTTTAAAAAGGGAAAAATGCGGCTTATCATCGGCAAGCCGATTTTTTTGGAGGACTTTGCCGACCTTGCGCCGAAGGAGAGGCTTGCGGCCATGACAGAAGAGCTGAATGCCAGAATTAAAGATCTTGAGAAAAAACTGGAACAAATGTAAACAAAAAAGCTTGCCGTCTGTATCAGACGCGCAAGCTTTTTTTGGTTATGCTTCTTTTTGTTCAGCGGTTTCCAGCAGTTCATCAAACGCCAGTTTTTTCACTTCGATATATGCGACGTGATGGCCGTCAATTTCATTAATAATAAATTCACAGCCTTCTTCGATAATCGAGTCGTATTGTTCGACGTCGTATTTCTGTGTAAGGAACCAGCCGCCGATGGTGTCGACTTCGTCATTTTCCAAATGGATGCCGAGCAGTTCGTTCACTTGATCAATCAGAACCTTACCGTCAAGCATGTAATGGCCGTCGCCGAGTTTGCGGATTTCGTTGATTTCATCTATATCAAATTCATCACGGATTTCCCCGACGATTTCTTCGATGATGTCTTCAACGGTGACAAGTCCCGCGGTTCCGCCGTATTCGTCCGACAGAATCGCCATATGAACCCGCTCCTTCTGCATTTTCACAAGCAGGTCGTGAATCGGTGCCGACTCAATTACATGGATGATCGGATTGACAAATTCAGTAATCGGCGAGTCGACTGATACCTCGCCGCTAATGCAGGCGGTCAGCACTTCTTTAATGTTAATCACGCCGATAATATTATCTTTGTCACCCTCTTCGACAGGGTAACGGGTATATTTTTCAATCTGAATGATGTCCATCATTTCAGAAATTTTGATATCGTGCGGCAGACTGACGATTTCCGTACGCGGAATCATGATTTCTTTTGCAAGTCTGTCGTCAAATTCAAAGATTTTGTTCACGTATTTAAATTCAGACTGGTTGATTTCACCGCTTTTATAGCTTTCCGATAAAATGATGCGCAGCTCTTCTTCAGAGTGGGCAAGCTCGTTTTCTGACACCGGCTCCAGGCCGAACATCTTCGTTAAAAGACGGGCGGAGTTGTTCAGAAGCCAGATAAACGGGAACATGATGCGGTAAAACCAAATGAGCGGTTTTGAAAACAGCATCGAAACGGCTTCCGCTTTTTGGATGGCGACTGTTTTCGGCGCTAATTCTCCGACGACCACGTGTAAAAACGTAATGATCGCGTAGGCGAGAATAAATGAAATAATGTGCGATAGTGAGCTTGGTACGTTTATCTTTGTGAAAAGCGGATGAAGCAGGCGTTCAATCGTTGATTCGCCTAAGACACCAAGACCAATTGAAGTCAATGTTATGCCGAGCTGGCACGCTGATAAATACTCATCTAAATGCGTGGTCACTTTTTTGACACCGATTGCGGCTTTATTTCCTTCTGCTATAAGCTGGTCAACCCGTGAGCCTCTGATTCTGATTATCGCAAACTCAGATGCTACGAAAAATGCCGTCAGCGCGATTAAAACCGCGACTAAAATCAAATTCACAATGTCCAATTAGAACCTTCACTCCTTTTGGGAAGATGAAGGTAACACCTCCTGTTAGTAAGATAATGGTTTAACTTAACAGCAGCATAAATGATTGAAGCACTGCAAGCTTTTCAGGAGCCAGCTTTTTTTTCAGCTGTGCGCGCTCCTCTGGTTCAAGCTTTTCAAACCGATGCAAGATCCCGGAGATGTTTTGATTCATGTGATCAATTTCCGATGCCAGATTTCCAATATCGTCAGGCAAGGCTGAAGAGGGAAACTGGTTCTCCAGTCGGTCTTTTATATCAGACAGGGCCAATCGCTGCTTTTTACAAGCGACTATAAACTTTAACCGGTTGAGTGCAAGTGTATCGTAGTAACGATAGTTTGAACAAGACCTGCCAGGCTTTAAAAGCCCGAGGTTTGTGTAGTAATCCACCGTGCGTTTCGTTACACCGGCAAGCTCTGCTAATTCACTGATGCGATAAGTCTCAGCCCCATCTAAATCCCTCCCCAACCATCACGTTATAGTTATGAGAATAGTTTAATATATGAAGGGGAGTTTGCACAAGTTTATTGTTTTCCGTCTTTCTCTTGAAACCGGGCGGCATGATCCTGAAAAAGCGTTGACTGCGCTATGTAAATCTTTCATAATCATTGTAAATAGAAACGGCAGAAAAAGACAGAAGGGACAGATGACAATGGGCGGTTTATCACGGGAAGTGACAGAAAATCTGGAGAAAGGATCATGGATACGCAAACTATTTGATGAAGGTGCGCGGCTGAAAAAAGAGTTCGGCGCCGATAAGGTGTTTGACTTTTCTATAGGGAATCCGGTTGCGGAGCCTCCGGAAACATTTAAAAAGGCGCTTTGCGAAGCGGCTCAAACAGGACGGCACGGATATATACAAAACCAAGGGCTTCCGGAGGCGAGAGAGAAAGTTGCGGGCTTTTTGTCAGAGCGGTTCCAGACTGAAATTTCTGCCAGACATACAGTGATGACGGTCGGAGCCGGCGGAGCGCTGAATGTTGCGCTCAAGAGCATATTGAACCCGGAGGAAGAAGTCATCCTTCTGGCGCCTTATTTTGCGGAATACAAAGCGTATGTTGAAAATTACCGCGGCAGACCCGTCATCTGTCCGCTGACTGACTCATTTGAGATTGATATTGAAGCGGTGAGAGAAGCGATCACTCCCCGTACGAAAGGGCTGATCGTCAATACGCCGCATAATCCGACGGGAACTGTGCTGAGTCAGAAAAATCTTAATGAATTGGGCGCCTTATTAAAAGAAGCCGAGGAACGGAACGGACAAAGCATCTTTATTTTATTTGACGAACCATACAGCCAGCTGATCTACGGCGAAGAGCAGGCGAATCCGTTTCAGGCGTATCACCGCGTAATTTTAGTCAGTTCGTTCAGTAAAGATCTCGGCATTGCGGGGGAAAGGCTTGGGTATATCGCAGTTGACGCCCAAATGCCTGAGGGGGATCTTCTGACGGATGCGTTCGTTTTCTGCAACCGGACGCTTGGCTTTGTGAACGCTCCGGTCATGATGCAGCGCGCCGTGGCGAAAATGGATGATCTTTCGATTGACGCTGAACCTTACCGTAAGCGCAGAGACCTTATGGTAGACATCCTCACAGAAGCCGGTTTTGAGTTTGAAATGCCGAAAGGAGGCTTTTTCGTTTTTCCTAAATCACCGATTGAAGACGAGGTTGCATTCTGCATGCATGCCGCACAGAAATACAAACTATTGATCGTACCCGGCAGCGGATTTGGAAGAAGCGGCTATTTCCGCTTATCTTTCAGCGTGCCTATAGAACAGATCAGACAGTCGCGGGACATTTTCAAAGCGCTGTATCAAGATTTTTCTTCATAGCTTCCAATACATAAAGATGGGAGAACGGGCAAATGTCGAGGAGAAGTGTTGGCACGTCAGACATCAGCATTACAGGAATCGGGGTCTTAACCGCGGTCGGACAGGGCAAAGAGGCGTTTCTTGATGCGCTTATGGAAGGGCGGCACGCTTTTGATGTGATGAAACGCCCCGGCCGGCAGAAGGGCAGTTCGTTTATCGGCGCGGAGCTTACCGAATTAACGCCGCCGGATGCGCTGTCCAAACGCTTGTACCGAAGGGCCGCATTATCAGGAAAGGCGGCGCTTATCGCTTTATATGAAGCGTGGCATGACGCTCAATTAGACGGTGCTGATCACAGCCGCACCGGTCTGATCGTCGGCGGCTCGAATACGACGCAGCGCGAACTGCTGCAGACCTTTGAGAAAAACGGCGAAACGCCGCAATTTGTAAATCCGGTGTACGGGCTTTCTTTTATGGATAGTGATCTATCAGGGCTTTGCACCGAGCAATTCGGGATAAAAGGGCCGGCTTTTACGGTCGGCGGCGCGTCGGCAAGCGGCCAGGCGGCGGTTATCCAAGCTGTCCAAGGAATCAATGGAGGCCTGTTTGACCGCTGTATCGTGATCGGGGCGCTGGCCGATCTGTCGTATATGGAGTGTCACGCTCTCCGCTCATTGGGAGCAATGGGCACTGATCAATTCGCTGAACATCCTGAAGCCGCCTGCCGCCCGTTTGACCGGCATACGGACGGTTTTATATTCGGAGAAGCATGCGGGGCGATTGTGCTGGAACGCGCTGAATCTGCCGAACAGAGGGGCGCGCGTTCGTGGGCCGGCTTAAAGGGCTGGGGGATGGCTTCTGATGCGAACCGCAACCCGAATCCTTCAGCAGAGGGCGAAATGACGGTGATCCGCCAGGCACTGGAGCGGGCCGGTCTTTCAGCAAAAGAAATTGATTACATCAATCCCCACGGCACCGGTTCGCCGATCGGAGATAAAACTGAGTGCCGGGCGCTTTCTGAAAGCGGTCTGGCCCACGCGCGGATTAATGCAACAAAATCGATTACCGGACACGGCCTGAGTGCGGCCGGAACGGTGGAAATCATTGCCGCACTATTGCAGATGCGGGAATCCAAGCTTCATCCGACCCGCAATTTAACGGAGCCTATTGACGATTCATTTCAGTGGGTGACCGACGGGCCGAGCGCCCATACCGTACATCATGCGTTGAGCTTAAGCATGGGATTCGGGGGGATTAATACGGCGCTTTGTTTAGAAAATCATTTCCGAAGCAGATAACGGCAGTCTTCTTTTTTGAAGGCTGTTTTTTATATGATAAAAAATCTGAAAATGATGAAAGAATGGAGTTATGATACAATAAAATATACAAATGACAATCATGCTTTGACTTAGGAGGTGGCAGGATGGGGCCCTCTGTGTAGTCAATCGCCCATTTCGTTCCTCTCGCTTAAGAAAAAACGATGAAATCAGGAGGTGACGTCCTTATCCTTCAATTCGGGATAAGGTGAAATGGACGATATTGACAGTTTGATTTTAATCGGTGTGCTCATTGCGTTAACGGCGTTTTTCGTGGCGAGTGAATTTGCGATCGTCAGAGTGAGGAGATCCAGAATCGATCAGCTCATCTCAGAAGGGAACAGACGGGCAGTGCTCGCAAAGCGTATCATTACGGATCTTGATGAGTATTTATCCGCTTCGCAGCTCGGCATTACACTGACTTCTATCGGGCTCGGCGTACTGGGAGAGCCTGCATTTGAGCGGATGCTTCATCCTGTGTTACAGAGTATGGGGCTGCCGGATTCTGCTGAGCATGTGATTGCTTTTGCTGCGGCGTACGGGCTGATTACGTTTTTACATGTCGTCGTCGGTGAGCTTGCGCCTAAAACGGTTGCGATTCAAAAAGCGGAAAAGCTGACGCTATGGATTGCAGGGCCGCTTCGGTTATTTTACGTGTTCATGTTCCCGTTTATTTGGGTCTTAAACGGCTCCGCGAGGATTTTAACCGGTCTGGCCGGATTAAAGCCGGCATCTGAGCATGAAGGCTCCCATTCTGAAGAAGAGCTGCGGATCCTGCTGTCAGAAAGTTTAAAAAACGGAGAAATCAATCCGTCCGAATATACATTTGTGAATAAAATTTTTGAATTTGATAATCGGATCGCCAGGGAAATCATGATTCCGAGAAAAGAAATCGCCGCTGTTTCCACTGATATGACCGTGCAGGAAATGCTTGATATGATGCTGAAAGACAAGTATACGCGATGGCCCGTAACAGACGGGGACAAAGACAGCGTCATCGGCATGATCAATACGAAGCATCTTTTTTCAGATCTGCTGTTTATGACAGAAGATGAAAAAGCGGAAGTATCCATCACGTCTTACGTCCGCCCGGTCATTGAAGTCATTGAGACGATTCCGATCCACGACCTGCTGATAAAAATGCAGAGAGAGCGGATTCATCTGGCGATATTGTCTGATGAATACGGCGGGACGTCCGGTCTTGTGACGACCGAAGACATCCTTGAAGAAATCGTCGGGGATATCAGAGACGAATTTGATGAAGATGAACAGCCGCTGATTCAAAAGCTGTCCGAACGTCATTATGTCCTGGACGGAAAGGTTCGGATCGATCAGGTGAATCATCTGCTCGGCGCAGAGATTGAAGAGGAAGTCGACACGATCGGCGGCCTTGTGCTGAAGCGGAATATTGATATTTGTGCGGGTGAGTCGATACAGATTGGGGGATACACTGCCCTTATCTTAGAAATGGACGGCCGGTTTATTAAACAGCTTGAATTAAAAGAAGAACAGGGCCGCCCGGGCGGTCAGGGGACAATAAACCGCCCGCTGCCCGTGCCTGAAACGGTCATGCTTCATAACGCAACCTTGAGCGAAAAATAAGCTCAAGGTTTTTTTAAATGGAAATGATAATGAAGCCGCACCAGAACACCAAAAGGCTTCCGGCTGCTGAAACTGCGATGTAAAGCAGGCTTTCCTTTATGCGGTTGTTCATCATCAGCTGCACGGCTTCAATACTGAAGGTGGAAAAGGTCGTAAACGCACCGAAAAAGCCTGTCGCAATGATGATGCCGGCTGAAGGATTATCCAGACCCAATCCGGTGAACATGCCGAGGCCGAAGGAGCCGAGCAGGTTGACCGCAGCCATTCCAAGCGGAATCGGCAAACCCTTTGTCCTTTCTGAAACGGTTTGCCCCAGCAGAAACCGTAATACCGCTCCGATTCCCGCTGCAATAAGCATCAAGACAATCGTCATGGCGTATCATGCTCCCTTCCCGCGATGCGAAGAGCAATCCGCCGTCCCCAGAAAATGCCGGCGTATGCAAGGGCAAGACCGGCGAATAAAGTCGCGGCAGCATAACAAAAAGCCGCTGAGGGAGACGATTGCAGCAAAAAGACGGTTTCTTTTGCGAAGGTGGACATCGTCGTGAAACCTCCGCAAAAACCGGTTCCGAAAAAGGCGGTCAGGAGAGGGCGTTTAGCCCGAATGAGAAAATAACCCGTGATAAGGCCGAGTAAAAGGCTTCCCGCCGCGTTTTCGAGGAAAGCAGCCGCCGGGAATGACCGGCTGTGAATGTGTGTGCTCATTTCAAAGCGGAGCAAAGCGCCGAGCGCCCCTCCGATAAAAATTGCGATGTATTGTTTCATATCAGCCATCCTTAGAAATAAAATCCGGAAAATCAGTTACAATGCCGTCAACTTCCATCATTTGCAGCTTTTCGGCCGTCTTTTGATTTCTGACCGTCCAGGCAAATACTTTCAGGCCGTGTTTGTGAGCGGTGGAAATCAAGAACCGATTCAGACGGGTATATTTAATATTGACATAATGTGCGGCTGATTTGTAGGCGTTCAGCTGGCTTCTGGAAAACCTCCCGAAGCTGGACCTGGCAATGATTGCAGTCGGAACGGACGGATACATATCATGAAAGGCCTGAATCGACTTCAGGCTGAAAGATTGAACGATATGATGCATGGAAAACCTGCTTAACAGCCGGCCGACTGCTTTTTCAAGACCGACTTGAGAAGCGTGCCCTTTCAGTTCAATTAAAAATCCGATTTTAGAATGGTAACGCTTCAAGACCTCTTCGAGCAGGGGAATCCGTTCCCCTTTAAACTCAGCCCCGTACCAGCTGCCGGCGTCCAGGGACTGCAGCTGCTTCAGCGTGAAATCTTTTACAAAACCAGAGCCGTCCGTCGTCCGGTCGACTCTGTCATCATGTATGACGACAATGTGTCCGTCTTTTGTGAGCTGGACGTCAAGCTCAATGAAATCAGCATTCATTTCGGCAGCGATATCAAATGCCGCAAATGTATTTTCGGGCGCATAACCGGATGCGCCGCGATGAGCGATGGTATACAAGCTTGTCAGCTCCCCTCATGGGCATTTCTGTTATTATATCAAATTCATATATGCACAGCGATTCAAACTGGTGAATGTGCGAAACAGTATTTTTTTGGAAAAAAGATAGTGCTTTTTTCGGTTTACATTCCGCAGTGATGATTTATAATGGCAAAAAGGAGGCGAGATCATGGGAAAAGGGAGATTGAAAGTGGAGGAAAGAATTAAATCCGAAACCGATGCTGAGATCCAAAAAGCGACTCTCCTGAATCAGACACAATCGAAGAAGAAATAGTGCCTGCCCCTGTTGTATCTGGCTGAAAGATGAACGAATTTGTGAAAAACCCCGGCTGTGTTCTGCTGCCGGGGTTTTTCAGGCTTTCATAAAGACATTAAAAGAAGCTGATGTCCGAATGTTTTAGTATAATGGATTTTCGACAAGACAAAGGAGTATATGCCATGGTGACACATTTTAAGAGCTTTTTTACTCTTGACCATATTTTGCAGATCTGTATCAGCATTGGGATTTTAGCGGCTTTTCTCATTTTGAGAAAGCTGTTTGTCAAATACTTTTTCCAGCTTGTTTACAAATTGGCGAACAAACCGAAAACCGATATATTCAAACAGATTGCCGTAGCGTTTGATAAGCCGGCCAGGTGGTTTTTCGTTGCGCTGGGGCTGTTTTTAGCGATTGAGTATTCGCCGTTTTTAGACGGGCAGATGGACATTGTCAAAAAAATGTACCGCTCTCTGATCATAGCGCTGATCGCCTGGGGGCTTTGCAATCTGACATCGGCGTCTTCCTTTTTATTTCATAAAGTCAATCAGCGCTTTGAGCTTGATATGGATGACATTTTGGCGCCGTTTTTATCTAAGGTGCTGCGCTTTGTCATTCTCGCACTCAGCGTCAGCGTGATCGCACAGGAATTCAATTATGATGTAAATGGGTTTGTGGCCGGACTCGGACTTGGCGGATTGGCGTTCGCGCTCGCGGCTAAAGATACGATCAGCAATTTTTTCGGCGGCATTATCATCATTACGGAAAAGCCGTTTACGATCGGCGACTGGGTCGAGACGTCATCTGTGACAGGGGGCGTAGAAGATATCACATTCCGAAGCACAAGGTTCCGGACGGCGCAGGGGGCGCTCGTCACTGTGCCCAATTCAACACTGTCGATGGAAGCCATCACAAACTGGACGAGAATGACGAAGCGGCAGATCACGTTTTCCGTTCGTGTCTCTTATGCGACGCCGATTGATCGTTTAGAGCGGTGCATCACAAGGCTCAGAGAAATGCTTCGTGAACATGAAGGCGTGCATGATGATACGATTATGGTTAACTTTGACGTGTTTGCGGACAGCTATTACAATCTTTTTTTCAACTTTTACACAAAGACCATCGTTTGGGCGGAAAGCCTGGACGTGCGGCAGGATATCAACCGCCGGATTATTGATATTTTTGCGGAGGAAGGCGTGGAATTCGCCTATCCGGGCCAGAATGTATTCGTAAAACAGAAAAGCCACGATGATCCGGTTCATGTGAAGGATCATTCCGGAGAAAAAGAACGGGCATAACAGGCGCCGTTCTTTTTTCATGATATGATAAAAAGAAAAGGCGGTGGAAGAGTGGAAGCGTTTATGACATTGATCAATCAGGCTGAACGTATCGCGGTGCTGACGGGAGCGGGAATGAGCACGGAATCAGGCATTCCGGATTTTCGTTCGGCGGGCGGTATATGGACCGAAGACACCTCCAGAATGGAAGCGATGAGCAGGGAATACTTTGAACGCCGTCCGCGTGACTTCTGGCCCAAATTCAAACAGCTGTTTCAGATGAAAATGAGCGGAAGCTATGAACCGAATGCCGGCCATAAGTATTTGGCAGACCTTGAAAAGCGGGGAAAGCAGGTAGACATTTTCACGCAGAATATTGACGGGCTGCATAAGAAAGCGGGAAGCAGCAGTGTCTATGAGCTTCACGGTTCAATTCAGACCGCCGCATGCCCCCGCTGCGGAGCGCGCTACGGGCTTTCTCATCTGCTGAAGGAAGAAGTTCCGGAATGTACGGCGGAAACCGGAGATCATGCGGTTTGCGGCACTGTATTAAAGACGGATGTCGTACTTTTCGGCGATCTCGTCCAGCATTTTGAAACCCTTTATGAAAAGCTTGATCAAGCTGATCTCCTTCTTGTGATCGGCACTTCGCTTGAGGTGGCGCCGGCAAGGTTTGTCCCAGAGGATGCGAGCCGGATTCCCGGTTTGAAGCAGGTGATCATTAATCTTGAGCCGACATATTGCGACCATTTATTTGATCTTGTCATCCATGAGAAGATCGGTGAATTTGCAAAGCGGATCAGCGCCGCGATATAAAAAAAGCCGGATCATATACAGATCCGGCTTTTTCTTATTCATGGACGGGAATCATCTGGTCCGTCAGAATATCAAAGGAGTAGCCTTGGGCTTTCAGTTTTTGGATCAGGCTCGGCAAAGCATGCACGGTCGCAGGCAGATCGTGCATTAAAATGACATGCGGCCTGCTCGTATGGACGCTTTCCAAATATGCGAGCTGATTCAATACTTCCGGCACGTACCGGGCATTTTTGTATTTCCAGTCCTCACTGTCAATCGTCCAGTCCCAGTACACGAAGCCGCCTCTTTCGAGATGTTTGATCTGGGTGTCTGTCAATGACGGTTTGCTGCCGTAAGGCGTGCGGACAAGATCCGTTTTCACTCCCGTGATGGCCTGGAGCGTATCACGTCCCTGCTGCATTTCTTTCAGCGGCGATGTCGGTGTTTGATAAAACAGGTGATTATCGTGCGTCACGCCATGCAGGCCGAGCGCGATTCCTTCCTGATTCGCTCTTTGCACGGAATGTCTATAGGCTTTCATCCGCGGTTCAAGCATAAAAAAAGTGGCCTTTGCGCCATTTGCCTTCAATACATTCAACAGCTGTTCAGTATAAGGAGACGGCCCGTCGTCAAAGGTTAAATATACCGTTTTTTTTCCCGTGTCCCGCTCTTTCTGCAAATGTTTAAGCAGGATGTCGGGAGAATCGTTTTTCAGCCGCAGGCTTTCTGTTTCATCTCGAAGCTGCCCGTTTGCAGTCACGGTGACCTGTTTATTTTTTGCGGCGGAAGCGGAATAACCCATTATGACGATTACCAGAAGCAGTCCGCACAAAACTGCTAAACTCGTAAGTTTAAAAGCTAATGAAAACAGAGAAGGGGAAGCACCTTCTTTTGTCTTGCGCATAACAATCTCTCCAGTAGCATAAATTTCTTCATAATGCCGATAACAGCAGAGGCTTGCATAGTGCCAAAAGTTAACAGCATATGTATGTCGAATCAAGTATACAGGAACAAAACTGGAAAAGACATAGAAAATATGTCGAATAATAAGATTTTAAGAAAAAAATAAACTCCGCTGCCTGCTTGTTCAATATGATAGAATAGTTGACAATAACAGCTGAGAATCCGCATCACGGCAGATAACGATGAGGAGGGTTTACATGAAGACATTGGTAAACGGCCAGTTGATTGATCGTGAAAAAGCCGCAGTTGATATTGAGGATCGCGGATATCAATTCGGTGACGGTGTGTATGAAGTCATCAGAGTATACAACGGCGTTTTATTCGGTCTGCATGAGCATATCGGCCGTCTTTTCAGAAGCGCCGCAGAAATCGGCATCACCCTGCCGTTCTCCGCAGAAGACATAGAATGGGATCTCCAAAAGCTCGTACAGGAAAACAAACTCATTGACGGCGGGGTCTATATTCAGACGACGAGAGGGAAGGCGCCCCGGAAGCACCAGTATGACGAAGGATTGGAGCCGCAGACAACAGCATACACCTTTTCAGTGAAAAAACCGGAAAATGAACAAAAAGCAGGGGCGCAGGCCATAACGGCCGAAGACAAGCGCTGGCTGAGGTGTGACATTAAGAGTCTGAATTTACTGTATAATGTGATGGTAAAACAAAAAGCCTATGAAGCAGGCGCTTATGAAGCGGTGCTGATAAGGGACGGAGCGGTCACGGAAGGAACCTCTTCCAATGTATACGCCGTCATAAACGGCACCGTCCGGACGCATCCTGCAAATGAGCTGATTTTAAACGGCATTACGCGGATGAAACTTTTAGGGCTGATGAAAGAAAACGGGATTGAGGTGCGGGAGAAGCCCCTTACTGAAGACGAACTCAGAAACGCGGATGAAATTTTCATCTCGTCGACAACCTCTGAACTAATCCCGATCGTAACCCTTGACGGAAAACCGGTCGGCAGCGGTGTGCCGGGTCCTGTAGCCAAAACGATTCAAGAGGCTTTTCAATTGAGCATTCAGCAGGAGATCGGCGTTCAGTCATAAACGAAAAAAGGCCGGAAACAATCCGGCCTTTTTGCTTCTGTCAGATAAAAAGAGACTCGACATGCTGAACGAGCACGCGGGAGATTTTCTCTTTTGAAAGACGCTCAGGTTCAAGCAGTGCATGCAGCGCCAATCCGTCGGCAATGGCATACAATTTCTCCGCTTCTGTCTCTTTATCAAGATTTGGTTTCAGATGCTTATTATCATCCAGCCAGTCAATCAGACCTCGTATATATGCCAAGATCCCGTCATGCTGGGGATGAAACTCTTCTCCCTTATGTCTGGCATAAGCTGTGAAAGCGAACCATACCTCCATTTCAGCCATCGTTTCTTCATCTGTCGGGATGATTTCAAGCATCAGACGCACCGCTTTTTCTTTCGGCGGCAGATCTTTCATGGCAACTTCGTTAATTCTGGCGGCCGCTTTTTCTTTTACGAGGGTCATCGCATACCCTAAAAGTTCGTCCTGAGTGGTGAAATAGTGCCTCAGCGCGCCTAAAGAAAGACCCGCTTCCCGGGCGATGTTTCTCACTGTCGCTCCTTCCATGCCCCGCTCCAAAATCGTCCGCCAAGTGGCTTCGGCTATTTGTTTTCTTCTTTTTTCATGATCGATGATTTTAGGCATGTCTCCAGTGTAACAGGAAAAAATATTTCTTGCAATTTTATAATACAATTGTATTAAATAAAAAGAGGTGTTACAATGCATTTTAGAAAACGATAAGGGGGAACCGGATTGAACGCGATTGCTTGGTTGATTGTCATTTGTGAGGCTGCTTTTTGGGCGGCTGTTATCTTCGGATTGGCGGCGCGGTATTTATTCAGGCGGCAAAAGCTCGGAATGTTTTTTTTCGCTCTCATTCCTTTACTTGATGCCGTATTGTTTGCGGCGGCTGCAGCTGATTTATACAGAGGGGCGACAGCGACTATGGCGCATGCAGTGGCGGCCGTTTATATCGGAGTGTCTGTCGCCTTCGGAAAAAGCATGATTCAATGGGCGGATGAGCGTTTCCGCTATTATGTCGTAAAGGAAGGGGCAAAACCGGTCAAGCGGTACGGACTGGATTATGCCAAACATTATGCAAAAGGATGGGGAAGACATGTATTAGCATTTGTCATCGGCGGCGTTCTTTTAGCCGGAACGGTATTTCTCATTCAGGACGCTTCCCGCACCGAAGCGCTCAGCAGGCTGTTGAAGGGCTGGTCTGTCGTGCTGTGCATTGATTTTTTGATCATGGCGAGTTTTTTTGTAATGCCGAAAAAAAGAGGAAACAGCCGGGAGCTTTAAAAAAAGCAGCTTTTGATTAAGCTGCTGTACAGAAAGGATTATTTTACGATCAGCACCGGAATGTCGGATTTTGATGACAGCTTTTCACTGACGCTTCCGAATAAAAGTTTTTTCAGCCTGTTCTGGTCCCTGCTCCCCATGACGATCAGATCCGCCGATATGCGGTCGGCATGTTCGATAATGGCATCAGCGGGATCACCTTCTAAAATGTCGATATCCCCGTCAATCTGGCTGTCGTTCATCAGCATTCTCGCTTCGGCAATGATTTCTTCCGTACGGTCTTCATAAATCATCGGGTCAGGGGGGATTCTTTCCGCTTGAAGCGGGTCGGGAACGCTTGCAATCCCGCCGCCGATATACGTGGCGCCGGCTCCCGGCCTCGGGGGATCGACAATCGTCTGGGTATCTTTTGCATTGTGAGAATGCACGACCGTTAAATTCGCGTGAAATGTTTTTGCAAGGTCTATCGCTTTTTGAAGCGCTTTCTTGCTATCATGACTTCCGTCAAAAGCTGCAATCAACCGGTCCGCGTGAAACATCGGCCTCATCCTTTCAGTAAAAAAGGTTTACAAAACGATACCCGTACGGAAGAAATCTAAAACCTGTATTGACAAAAAAAGGATTCGTTTATATGATAAAGGAATAATATAGGAAAAAAGGAGGTATGGATCATGTCAGCATTAAAGCTTATCAACTCATCTTCAGCTGAATATCGGCGTGACTGCCATACATCTTCCGTTTTCTGAACATTTGCTTAAAAACAGTGCAGTCGCGCATAACAGGCGGGTCTGTACCTTATTTATAATAATAAGAGGCATGGAGCTGACGCTTCATGTCTTTTTTTATACAAAAAATGAATGAAAGACAGGTGTGATGCATGTGGTGGTATTAGCGAAAACAATGAAAAACAATCCGGAAAAACTTGATGGCGGCTGATTCATGAAAGGGGATGAAGGTATTTGTTTACTGTATTAAAAAAGCTCGCTTGGTTTTTTAAAGCCTATTGGCTGCGCTATACGACAGCGATTGTTCTGTTATTGATTGTGAATGTCATTGAAATGTTCCCGCCGAAACTTCTCGGTAACGCAATAGACGATATGAAGGCGGGCGTGTTTACGAAAAGCGGGATGCTGTTTTACATATGTGTGTTTCTCGCTTTAACGGCAGCCGTTTATTTGCTGTCCTATTTTTGGATGTACCAGCTTTTCGGCGGGGCGAATGTCATGGAGAAAATTCTCCGATCAAAACTGATGGGAAGGCTTCTTCAAATGTCACCGCCGTTTTTTGAGAAATACAGAACGGGCGATTTAATGGCGCGGGGGACGAATGATTTGCAGGCCGTCAGTATGACGACGGGCTTCGGGGTCTTAACGCTCGTCGATTCGACGATGTATATGCTGACGATATTTTTGACAATGGGGCTTCTCATCAGCTGGAAGCTGACATTTGCCGCGATTATTCCGCTGCCGATTATGGCGGCTGCGGTCAGTCTGTATGGAAAAAAGATCCATGAGCGGTTTACGGAAGCGCAGGATGCTTTCGGATCATTAAATGACAAGGTGCTGGAGTCGGTATCCGGCGTCCGGGTCATTCGGGCTTTCGTGCAGGAAAAAAATGATGTCAGCCGTTTCGGTGATATGACAGCGGATGTATACACGAAAAACATGAAGGTGGCGTTTATCGATTCACTCTTTGAACCGACTGTGAAACTTCTTGTCGGACTCAGCTATCTCATCGGTCTCGGCTACGGCGCCTATCTCGTTTTTCAAAACCGGCTGACACTGGGTGAGCTGGTATCGTTTAACGTGTATCTCGGAATGATGATCTGGCCGATGTTTGCGATCGGAGAATTAATCAATATCATGCAGCGCGGCAATGCCTCCTTAGACCGTGTCAATGAGACCCTGTCCTATGAGCCTGATGTGACAGGGCCCAAGCAGCCCGCCGATATCAAGGAGCCCGGGCGTCTTGTTTTTGAACAAGTGACTTTTACGTACCCGAGCGGAGCGGGACCGGCTGTTTCCGGTGTATCATTTTCCGTTGAAAAAGGGCAGACACTCGGCATCGTCGGAAAAACGGGAAGCGGAAAGACGACGATTATTAAGCAGCTGCTGCGTGAATATCCGCCCGGTGCGGGAGCCATCACGTTTACAGGCATTCCGATTCAGGAGATTCCGCTTGAGAAGCTCCGAGGGTGGATCGGCTATGTGCCGCAGGATCATATTTTATTTTCAAAGACGGTGAAGGAAAATCTGCTTTACGGTCGGCAGGACGCAACCGAAGAGGAAATCGGCAGCGCGCTGAAGGATGCGCATTTTAAACAAGATATCGGCATGCTTTCAGAAGGGCTTGAGACGCTTGTCGGCGAGAAGGGGGTAGCGCTCTCCGGCGGACAAAAACAGCGCATCTCAATTGCGAGAGCGCTTTTGACAGATCCGGACATTCTCATATTAGATGATTCGCTTTCTGCGGTAGACGCGAAAACGGAAGCTGCCATCATTGACAGCATCCGTAAAAAAAGGCGGCATAAAACAACGATTATCACTACTCACCGGCTCTCGGCAGTTGAACACGCAGATCTCATTCTCGTCATGGATGAAGGGCGGGTGTCTGAAAGAGGCACGCATCAGGAGCTGTTGGCGAAGAATGGCTGGTATCGCGAACAATATGAGAGGCAGCAGCTGCCCTCTCTTGAAGAAGGGGGGACGGGCGCATGAAGACCGGAAGAAGATTATGGAATTACGCGCTTCAATACAAAAAGCTGCTGATATGGGCGGTCGTTCTGCTCATTATTGCGGTCGGCACTGAGCTGACCGGACCGTTTATCGGAAAAAAAATGATTGACGACCATATTCTCGGCGTTGAAAAAACATGGGTTAAAGCCTCTGGGGACGATCCGGACGCCGTCAGGTTCAGAGGGCATGATTATGTCAGGGAGGACCGGCTCAAACCGGGGGCGGAGAAAACCGGAGAGGCACATATTTATCAAGTCGGTGCGGCCTACTATTTTGTTGAGGGTCCCGTCAGTTTTGACGGAAACCGTTCGGTGACTGACGGCCGGCTGACAATATCAAACGGTAAAGAAAGCAGGTCATATCCCGCTATTGCGTTATCCAAACAGGAAATTTTTCAATTTTACCGTCCGGAAATAAAAGGGCTGCTGACGTTGACCGCCATTTACGCGGGACTGCTCATGTTTTCCGTGTGCTTTCATTACGGCCAGCATTACCTGCTGCAGATGGGAGCGAACCGAATCATACAGCGTATGAGGCAGGATGTATTTTCACACATTCAGAAAATGCCGATCCGCTACTTTGATAATCTGCCTGCCGGAAAAGTCGTGGCCCGCATTACGAATGACACAGAAGCGGTCAGAGATTTATATGTAACGGTGCTGTCTACGTTTATCACAAGCGGCGTCTACATGCTCGGTATTTTTACGGCGCTGTTTATGCTTGATGTCAGACTGGCCGCCGTCTGCCTTTTGATTATTCCGATCTTAATGATCTGGTCGGTTGTGTACCGCAAATACGCATCCGTCTTCAACCAAAAAATCCGTTCCATTAACAGTGACATCAATGCAAAAATGAATGAGTCCATTCAAGGGATGCCGATTATTCAGGCGTTCCGCCGCGAGAAGGAAACGATGAAGGAATTTGAAGAATTGAATGAAGCTCATTTCCGCTATAAGAACAAAATGCTGTCTTTAAATTCCCTCATGTCCCACAGTCTTGTCAATGTGTTGCGCAATGTGGCGTTTGTCGGGCTGATCTGGTATTTCGGAGGCGCGAGTCTGAGTGCGGCCGGAATTGTTTCGATCGGCGTTTTATATGCGTTTGTTGATTATTTAAACCGTTTGTTCCAGCCGGTTACGGGGATTGTCAACCAATTTTCAAAGCTTGAATTGGCTCGTGTTTCCGCGGGCAGGGTATTTGAGCTTTTACAGGAGGAGGAAACGGAAGAAACAGGCGCTCCCGCAGACAGAAAGGCGGAAGGGACTGTGGAATTCCGCGATGTTTCTTTTGGGTATCGAAAGGGAGAAGAGGTGCTGAAACACATCAGCTTTACAGCTGAAAAAGGCGAGACGGTCGCCCTCGTCGGCCATACGGGTTCCGGCAAAAGCTCCATCCTGAATCTTCTGTTCCGTTTTTATGATGCCGAAAAAGGCGATATCCTGCTGGACGGAAAAAGCATATACGGCATGTCAAGACAGGAGCTGAGATCGCATATGGGGATCGTGCTTCAAGATCCGTATCTTTTCTCTGGAACGATCGGCTCCAATGTGACCCTCGATGATCAGCGTATTTCCCTGCAGCAGGCTGAAGAAGCGCTTCGGCAAGTCGGCGCCGCAGGCCTTCTGAAATCCTTGCCGAAGGGCATCATGGAGCCCGTCACGGAAAAAGGCGGAACACTGTCTTCAGGCCAGCGCCAGCTGATTTCTTTTGCAAGGGCGCTCGCGTTCGATCCTGCCATTTTAATTTTGGATGAGGCGACGGCGCACATTGACACCGAAACAGAAGCAATCATTCAAAAAGCGCTGCACGTGGTGCAAGAAGGGCGCACGACATTTATTATCGCCCACCGGCTTTCCACGATCAGACACGCAGACCAGATTCTCGTTTTGGAAAAGGGGCGCATCATTGAAAAAGGAAGCCATGACGAATTAATGGCGCAAAAGGGGCAGTACCATCAAATGTATGAATTGCAGAAAGGAACGGCGCAGTCCGCGGTGTAATCAGGAGGAGGGTGAATCAAAAGATTCGCCCTTTTTCAATTTAGTAAGCCAGTCCCACCCGTTTTCTGACAAACTGCGGGTTCATCAGTTCACGGTAAAGAAAATGCGCCGTGTCTCCGACGGTGATTTCAGTCCCGCCTTCAGGAAGCTGATCTTGTTCGAACCGGTAAACTCCGGCAGCTTCTCCGCCAGGAAGATAGGTGGGGCAGATGATCGTCCAGTCAATATCCTCTGCCAGAAGCATCTCGTATACGCGGGCGTGTTCCTTTGCGGCTCTTGTTGATTTTCGTTTTGATTCTGACGATTCAAAACGGTATTTGTCAGGCATAAGCCGTGATTGAAGTATACCCGCGGTTCCGATCGTAATCAGACGCTGAACATGATGCTGTTTCATGCTGTCTACTATATGGATCATAGCCGCTGAAAGGGTATCGTCACCGTCCGTGCCGAGACAGCTCACGACTGTGTCCGCTTTAGAAATCAATCGGCCGATATCCTCCCGCCGTCTGGCATTCCCTGTTATGATATGTTTTTCAGAAATGGGAAGGGCCGTTCCGGCAGATCTGACAAGAGCGAATATCTCAATGTGTCCGTGTTTCTGCGCTTCTTTTATAAAAGCCTGTCCGACTCTTCCTGTTGCTCCGAGTAAAGCGATATTCATGTAAAAAACCTCCTCGCCGCTCATTATATCATTCAAAGCAGCGGGGAAAAGAATACCTGTGAATAAAGGGGAGATGGTGGGCAACATATTCATTGACCAAAGAAACCGTTACGAACTGAAACAGCTCCCAATTGACTGAGGCAATGAATGACATGTTTTCCCTCCTTTTTTCCTAGGGTATGTGGAATAGGAAAAAGGGTGACGGCAATAAAAAGAAGACGCGGTATCCCGCGCCTTCTGTAAGCCATTTATTGAGTTATTGTACGCCTTGTCCGCCCATGTGCTGCTGCGCGAAAGATACTAAACGTTTAGTGATTTCTCCTCCGACAGAACCGTTTGCACGGGAAGTTGTTTCTCCGCCAAGGTTTACGCCGAACTCAGAAGCAATTTCGTATTTCATTTGGTCGATTGCTTGAGCAGCGCCAGGTACTAAAAGTTGGTTTGAAGAGTTGTTGTTTGCCATTTGTATGATCTCCTTTATAAAGTAGTATGGTTGGGTTTGCTGGAATTGCACCAGCTGATGGTTTCCGGAATGAAAACCATTGCCAGCTCGGCTTCACCCAATGGTGTTTGCCGCTTTGTACTACGTATTATGGTGAATCATAAGGCATCTCATTCGGAAAACCGGGTGGTAAATAGCGGAAGGAAAAAGAAAAGCCCAGCCTTTTGAGGCTGAGCTTTTAGCTTTCAGTCATATATGTGATAAAGCATTAATTCATGCAGCTCTTTTACGAGAGCCGGCTCTTCTTTCCCAGGATGTGTGTGTCCCCATTCAATGTCTCCGGACTTGTGGTAAATTCCTTCGTAATGCGTACCCTGCCAGTAAAACGAAATCCGCCATCCGGGCAGTTTCTCTTTTTTGAATAACGGTTTCCAGCTGAAGTGCGAAATCATGACGTTCACGCTCCTTATCGGGAAATGTTGATCCTGTTCATTGTAGCTCATAAGTTCTGTGCCTGTCCCGGGTCAACGAAAAAAAGGCGGCCTCACCGCCAAAGTTTTTCCGGGGCGGTAATGGACCGTTCTGATAAATATGACGCGTATTCAAAATTTCTCCGTTTTGTGAGGTAATCGACTGATCTCAGCTTCGGATGCGAGAAAATGCTCCGCCCGGGGCGGGAGTTGGCCTCAAACATCCAAACTTTCCCCGCCTCATCAACGCCGAGGTCAAAACCGATTTCGCCGATAAAGCCTTCAATATGTTCATTTAACACACGGCTGACCGCTAAGGCGGCTTTCGAAAGCTTCCGGATCATGCCGACTCTCTCTTTCGGATCGCCGTATAATTCAGCTAACGTTCTGACTTCCCCGCCGTTTGCCAGATGCGTTGTAATGCTGTTTCTGCCGGAAATTTTTGCTGCGATCGCCGTCACTGTCCATTTTCCCTCGGCATTTTTGTTCGTATGCACTCTGAAATCGACGGGGCGCCCGTCAAGCCGGATCAGGTCAATGCCTTGCTGCAATAAAAAAGCGGACGGGTCATTGTTTTCTTCAAATGATTTCATGAAGGATGCCGCATCTGCATAATCTGCCGTCACCACCGTTTTTTCCTCATTCGTGTATTTGACTGAGAAGCCGGCGTCTGTTTTTTCCAGCTTGTAAATTCCCGTTCCGAGTGTGCCGTCTGCAGGCTTGATAAATACGGTGTCAAACGTGCTGCATAACGTCTCTATCGCTTCTGCATTCGGCTGCAGGATTGATTTTGGCAGGAGAGAAGCGGTGAGACTGTTTTTTTTCAGAAGCTTGTGAATGTCCCATTTATTAAAGAATTGCGGATTAAACCAGGGAATCTGATAGTCATTCATCAGCCTATATTTTGTCTGCTGTAAAAGAGGAACCTTTTCCGTTTTTCGGCTCGGGAGCCTGTCATATACAACATTCGGAAGCGGGACGTCTGCCCGTTTCCAGCTGTTTTCTTTATAAATCAGCGCCTGGACTGTGCCTTCTTCCCAGTTGATCTGATGTGCCCCGAAAACGAAACAATATCCGTTCGCCTGCTCGTGAAGGGAGAGCAGCTTGGAAAAGAAGGAGGTGCGGTCTCTGAACGGGCGCTGCGCCGATGATGTGAACCCTGCTGTAAAAACGCCGATCAGCGGTCCGATATGCACCGTCTGGCCGTGGATGAGAAAATCAGCCCGGCTTTTATGCGGTATCATCAGCTCCTCAAATAAATCTTCAGAAAGGAGCGCGCTTTTTTCAAGAGATTGAGAAAAGGCCACACGGCATTTGACAACCTTGGTCCCGAAGGCAGCGGATAAAATCCCTTCCCGTTTCATGGCGAAGGGGAGATACAGCGTATTTTTGCTTTTTTTATCGATGCCGACCATCATCCCTTTATGATTCACGCGGAAGTGCTCCTTTCCGGTTTTCCTGTGACTGAAGATCGCGGAAGCGTTTCAGCGGACTGGTGTACAAATCCTCTTTCGCCTCGGGAGCCACGCTTAAAATGGCGTTCCGTCCCGGTTTTGAATTGACATCCAAAAGCCAGATGCGCCCGTCTTTGGCATAACAAATATCGAGCCCCAGCTCAAACAGCGGTCCGAATTGTTCATCAAGAAAATAAGGGACGGACTGGGTGATGGAAAAGACATCATCCAATAAAACGGCCTGCTGCTTTTTCGGAATTTCCTCAAACCAGGTGTCAAATTTAAGCGGCTCGGACCCTCCCCGCAAATGAGATAAAAGACCGTTCTGATAACCTCTTCGAATCGCTTTTCCGACCGTTTCCCAAGCCCCTGACTCATTTTTGCGCATGAAAATGCGGATGTCGCACGGGTGCTGTTCCTTATCCTGAATATTTAAGTAGGCTTGAAGCAAATAACGGTGCTGCAGCACTTTTTTGCACCAGGACTTAAAAGACACGTGGTTGGAAAACGTTTTTGTCTGCTTGTTTTTCCCGATATAGTAAGTGGCTGAAATTGATTTTTTCCCTGCTTTAAGGAGGATGATGCCTCTTCCTCCCGCGCCGAAAGCGGGCTTAAGTATACATGCTTTTTCTTTCGCTAAGTATGATTGCACCTCTTCATAACGGCTGACTTCGACCGTTTCAGGAATATAGGGACTGATCAGGTGATGCTCTTGGAGCGCATTCGTGACCGTCCATTTATCAGGAAGCCCGCGGCCGATAAATTCCGTTTTCGGATATTTTTTCAGCCATTCGACGATCGGTTTGGCTTTTTGAGCTTCAGCAGATTTTCCGTAAAAACAGCGGTCGTAAATAAATTCGGGAATATCAATTTCCGTTTCGTTCCATTTTCCGCTTTTCGGATGATACACGAGCGCTTTCACGCGTAAAGAATCCGGATAAATATCAAACGGTGTAAATCGGGCAAAGCGCACATTGTACTCTGGCGCTCTTTCAGCCAGTTCACCGGCGAAATCTTCTTCGTGCCGGCGGGATACGGACATAAAACCGAGTGTTGTCATGTTGTTACTCCCCCTTTATTCAAAAGCCGCTGATGAAACGGCCCTTCCATCCAATAGACATGTCAAGCGCAGCATAAAAGATGATCTACTGTAAAGAGTACGAAACAGCATCTTGCCTTATTCCTGAGAAACAACAATTCAGGTTCTTCATTTGCCCGCATTCACGCCAGCCTCTATAATACGAATAGATAGTTCATCTAGAAAAATAGAACATAAGATGGAGGCAGAAGAAAAGGAATGGGCATAGCAGGAACGTTTATATTTATGATTGTGATCGGAGCCGCGATCGGTGCGGTGACAAATCACCTTGCCATTCAGATGTTATTTCGTCCGTACCGTCCGTATTACCTGTTCGGAAAACGGATTCCGTTTACCCCGGGGCTGATCCCGAAAAGACGGGACGAATTGGCAAAACAGATGGGGCTCATGGTGACGAACCATCTGTTAACTCCGGAAGGCATAAAAAAGCGGCTTTTGTCAGATACCGTTAAAAACCAGGCGCTTGTGTTCGCCGAACAATTCACGCAAAAAATGGCCGCTTCCGATATGACGGTGCAGGAAGCTCTGGCCGCCGCAGGCATCCGGAATCCTCAGGAAAAAACGGATGCCTGGATTGACCGTTTTACAGATGAAAAGCTTTCGGAACTGTACCGGAAATATGAACACCGCGCCATAAAGGACTGGCTTCCTGATGAGCTGCAGAAACAGCTGGATGAAAAAGTTCCGATGGCCGCCGATTATATCCTGAAGCGGAGCATTGATTATTTTGAAAGTGAAGAAGGCAAAGACAGACTCGGCAATATGATCGACGACTTTTTGAATGCACGGGGGATGCTCGGCAGCATGGTGCAGATGTTCCTCGGTAATTCAAGTCTGGCAGACCGTGTGCTGCCTGAGCTGTTAAAGTTTTTGCACAACGATGAAACAAAAAAGCTTCTGACTGATCTGCTTTCTCAAGAATGGGGCAAGCTCAAATCTTATACACTTTATGAGGCCGACGAAAAGTGGAATGCGAAAGATCTGCTGTTCAGCCTGAAAAAACGGGCTTTGGCCGCGCTTCAAACCGCACCCTTTTTTGAGGGCCGGCTCGGTGACATCATCTCCCGCTATGAAGGGGAGATTACGGGAACGTATGCGCCGAAGCTGCTTGATGCAGCGCTCGGCAGTATTGCCGCTCATTTGGAAGATGTGCTTAAACGCCTTCGTCTTGAGGAAGTGGTCAAAGAGCAGGTTGATCAGTTTCCGGTTGAGCGGCTCGAGGAAATGGTGCTGTCGATTTCCAAGAGAGAATTTAAGATGATTACGTATTTAGGCGGTCTGCTCGGCGGGATCATCGGAGCAATCCAAGCTTTGTTTGTCATTCTTTTCTAAGGAAAACATCGGCCAAGGATGAAAGTCACTCCGCAGTCTGTTATAGTGGAGTGGTATGTCTGAAAGGAAGAAAGGAGCGGTTACAATGGCAGTTCATTTTTATGATGCAGCATATGATCTTGAAAAAGCTTTGCGTAACAGTGATGAATACAGCCGTTTAAGAGGGCTTTATGATCAAGTAAACGCAGATGAATCCGCAAAACGCATGTTTGATAATTTCCGCAATGTACAGCTGCAGCTGCAGCAGAAACAGATGTCAGGTGAAGAAATCACTCAGGAAGAGGTAGAGCAGGCGCAAAAAACGGTTGCTCTTGTCCAGCAGCATGAATTGATTTCTCAGCTGATGGAGGCGGAACAGCGCATGAGCATGCTGATCGGCGAGTTAAACAAAATTATCATGAAACCTCTTGAAGAGCTTTACGGAAACCCGCAATAAGCTCCACCCCCTCCATCTATGAAATGGAGGGGGGTTTTTTATTCAACAGAAAAATCAAGCGAACCTTTTACCGTTCCGTTAATGATGACAGACAGAGTGTGAATTCCCCGATAATGCTTGCGGGTGGTTAAATCTTTAAGGGAATGATGTTTGCTGAAGGCTTTTACGTCTCCGTTATCCATGGCGGACTCCGACATCTTAAACACCTTGCGGCTGCGGTGCCCCCTTTTCTTTACAAAATCAATCGCGTATTCAACCCTGACTTTTTGCCGGGCGGAAGAGCGGATCTGAAAAGAAAAATGTATGCTTGTTCCGATGGCGGCCGTTTCCGAATTCAGTGTAAAACGTTCCAATGAAATCCGGGAGGCGTCTTCAAACCCGAAAATCGCAAGCGCCTGTTTGTCTCCTCTTTTTAACAGTGTCCTGCAGGCGTGCTTCAAAATCCAATCCGTGTGCGGACAGCTTCCGAACCGATCGGCTGCGATCTGTGCCAAAAGATCCGGATGTGTTTTGGAGATGTCATTCAGGTTATTTGCCACGCTTTTTCTGACATATAACGAGTCATCCTGCATCAAGCGGTCCAGAACAGGGAGAATCGGAGAAGGGTCGTCAAGAAGAGCCGGAATGGAGATTCCCCACGGCAGGCGCGGTCTTGAGCCTTCGCTGGCAAGCCTTCTGACATGTTCGTCCGGATGCTCCGTCCAGGAAAGGAACTCTTTGAACATCCGCTCCCGGTCAAGCTTGATATACGGGCGGACCGCAAATTCGGAAGTGGAAAAACGAGTGAAAAACTGAAGCGCCTTCATTGATTCTTCCCAGTGATCCGTTCCGTACTGTTGGACATAATCGGGAAAAATAATCCCGGCGAGCCCTGTGAAATGGGGAGCTGTCTCATATAAGACGTCAAGCGCCCGTATGTAATCCTTCGGCAGTGTTTCATATAAAGAGTCTGTGATCCGGCGCATCCGCTGTTTTAATGCCAGTTCGGGCCAATCTTCCTGAAACATCAGCGCCCGGCACATGTCCCGCTCAAAAGCCGGATGCGCCGATTTGATTCTGTTCAGAAGTGCTTCTGCAAATTCTTCGTTATAAATATCTTTTAATAGAGACATGACAGTCACCGCTTTTTTTCTTTTATTATATGCGAATATATGTTCTCTTTCAACTTTATCATACATTCAGCATAGATGGCCCTATGATTTTTTTAGTTAAAAAAACCCTTGTCTTTTAACAGTAAACGTGTGATAATAACCCTGAAAGCGCCTACACTTACAGAAGGTCCAAGGATACGGTCGCCTATACTGCCTGTTATGTTAAGGGGTAGCAACAGAGAGTAAGTGAAACGAGCGCATCAACGGTCAAATAAGGGGTTCCTGATATAGAAATACACATTGGGGAGAAGGCAGCAAATCGATCGTATCCCACAAAATGACAGTTCAAAGTCTGCTTGAGGCAGGCTTTTTTGCTGCTGAGAAAAGGTTGTTCTAAACAAAGAGACAGGGTCATATCCTAATGACAAGTACAGTCATCAAGGAGGGGGACTTCTCTGTGTCAAAACAAATGCTGGCGTTAAATATAGACGGAGCGCTTCTTCGCTCCAACGGCAAACTGCATCAGACGACAAAGGATGCCATCGAATACGTCAAGAAAAAAGGGATTTACGTCACACTGGTCACAAACCGCCATTTTCGCTCCGCTCAAAAAGTAGCGAAAATATTAAAACTGAATGCAAAATTGGTTACCCACAGCGGCGCATACATTTCCGAAAAAATAGATGAGCCGTTTTTCGAAAAGAAAATATCGGAAGATCACACGTTTAATATTGTCCAGGTGCTGGAAAGCTATCAATGCAATATCCGGCTTCTGCACGAAAAATATTCGATCGGAAACAAGAAGAAAGTGAACTCCAATCTGGTCGGGAAAACGATGATTCATCCGTCTGACCCGATTTTTTACCCGGTTCAGTTTGTCGAATCATTAAGTGATTTGCTCCTTGATGAACCGGTTTCCGCGCCCGTCATTGAGGTGTATGCTGAAAACGGATTGCAGGCTGACATAACAGATACGATCGTGAAAGCATTCCCGGCCGTGGACGTGATCCGCGTTAACGAAGAAAAGCTGAACATCGTGCCTAAAGGGGTTTCAAAAGAAAGCGGACTTTCGATGGTCGCAGCTGAACTCGGGCTTTCAATGGAAGAGGTCGTGGCTATCGGCCATCAGGAAGATGATCTGCCGATGATCGAGCTGGCAGGCCTCGGTGTCGCGATGGGGAATTCCTCTAATGAATTAAAAAGAAAAGCGGATTGGGTGACAAGGTCAAATGATGAACAGGGCGTCGCCTATATGATCAAGGAATACTTCCGCATGCAGCACCGCAAAGGCTTTCTCGATAAGTTCCACATGAAACGGCCGTAATAAAGAGCCGCAGACGCGAAACACCGGTCTGCGGCTTTTTCGCGGATTGATTTTAGCCTGTTCTTTCTGTACACTAAAGAAAGTTTTGAATCTGAAAAATAAGGTGATCACATTGCAAATCAAAATAGACGGCATAACGGATGACAGGCTGCATCGTCCGCTGCAAAACATCGCGAATTTATTTTTTGAGGAGTGTGTTCTTGCATACGCCGAAACGGAGGAACCCTCTGATCTCGTCATCTCACTTGCCATTTCTCAAGATGCAGACAGCGTGTCAGTATCTGGAGAAATCAAAGGAACCGGCGAAAAGGAGCATCACACGAAACCGATTCTTGCCGGATGGAGCGACAAAGAAGTATTTAAACAGGTGAAAAACACGCTGTCATACGTCTATTTAAATCTTCTTCAATCGCATACGGGCATGACGCAAAAATGGGGAATCCTGACCGGAATCAGGCCTACTAAACTTCTTCATAAAAAGCTGCAAAGCGGCCTGACAAAAGAAGAGGCGCATGCCGATCTGAAAAAAGATTATCTGATCCATGATGAAAAAATCAATCTGATGCAGGAGATTGTCGACCGCCAGCTCGCCGCGGTTCCCGATCTGTACCGGGTCAAAGATGAAGTCAGCATTTATATCGGCATTCCGTTCTGCCCGACGAAGTGCGCCTACTGCACGTTTCCGGCCTATGCCATCCAAGGACAGGCAGGCAGAGTCGGCTCCTTTTTATGGGGGCTTCACTATGAAATGCAAAAAATCGGCGAATGGCTGAAACAGCATGATATCAAAGTGACGACCATTTATTTCGGAGGCGGTACGCCGACAAGCATTACCGCTGAAGAAATGGACCTTTTATATGAAGAAATGGTCCGTTCTTTCCCAGATGTCGCAAATATCAGGGAGATTACCGTTGAAGCGGGCCGTCCCGACACGATTACGGAGGAAAAGCTTGCCGTTTTAAATAAGTATAAGATTGACAGAATCAGCATCAACCCGCAGTCTTATGAAAACGAAACGCTTAAGGCCATCGGCAGACATCATACAGTCGAAGAAACCATTGAAAAGTACCGCCTTTCCCGCAAACACGGCATGAATAACATCAACATGGACCTGATCATCGGCCTGCCGGGAGAAGGGACGGGTGAGTTCAGGCACAGTCTTGATGAAACGGAAAAGCTGATGCCTGAATCTTTGACCGTTCACACGCTTTCTTTCAAACGGGCGTCAGAAATGACGAGAAACAAGCATAAGTATAAAGTTGCTGACAGGCAGGAAGTATCCCGCATGATGGATGACGCCGTCCGCTGGACAAAAGAGCACGGCTATAAACCGTACTACCTGTACCGGCAGAAAAACATTCTCGGAAACCTTGAAAATGTCGGCTACTCCTTCCCGGGTCAGGAGAGCATCTACAACATTATGATTATGGAAGAAGTGCAGACGATTATCGGTATCGGCTGCGGCGCGGCAAGCAAATTCATTCATCCGGAAACCGGAAAAATCACGCACTTCGCCAATCCGAAAGACCCGAAATCATATAATGACCGATTCGAGCATTATACAGAAGAGAAAATCAAATACTTAGATGAGATGTTCGTCAAATCCGCTTTGTAATATGAAAAACGGCACGGAATCAGCGTGCCGTTTTTTTATGTTTATCCGAATGTAAAAACGGGAAAAAGATCATCAGACTGTAATTCGTAAGAGGTGTAATTATGTATGATGTCATAGGTGCGGGAATCGGGCCGTTTAATTTAGGGCTTGCCGCTTTGTTAGAGGATATACCCGAAACAGACGCTCTTTTTTTCGATAAAAAGACAGAATTTGCGTGGCATCCGGGCCTGTTAATTAAAGGAACGGATTTACAGGTGGCGTTTCTGGCTGATCTCGTCACGCTTGCCAATCCGAAAAGCCGCTACACATTTTTGAACTTTCTCCATGAACATGACCGGCTGTACCGGTTTTATACGTTTAATGAATTTGATATTCCAAGGCGGGAGTTTAACGACTATTTGAGCTGGGCGGCTTCAGAAATCAAATCATGCCGTTTCGGCTCAGAGGTAATCGGCGTGAAAAATGCCGGCGGCCATTATGAAGTCAGCGTCAAGAACATTGAGGACGGAAGCATCAGCGTGTATCAAACGAAGCATTTCGTCATGGGAACGGGTTCTGAGCCTCTTATTCCGGCAGAGATTGATGACGGGGCGCGTCAGGACACGATGGTCAGCACGGAATATTTGTTCCGGAAAGATGAACTCGCCGGCGCCGAATCAATTACAGTAGTCGGCTCCGGACAGAGCGCAGCGGAGATCTTTTCTGATTTATTGCATGATGAACAATACCGCCGCTGCCGGCTGCAATGGGTGACACGCTCCGCCGGATTTCGAGAATTAGAAACCGCCAAGCTCGGACAGGAAATGTTTACACCCGATTATGTGGAGTATTTTAACCGCCTGCCTTTTCAGGAACGGCTGAATACACTGCCTGAGCTGGAAGGACTGCGCCACGGCATTGATTCTGACACACTTGCTGACATTTACGATGCCCTGTACCACAGGTCGATCAGCGGAGGCTCGCCTGATGTCTATATTCAGCCGATGGCGGAACTTAAAAAAATTAAAAAGAAAAACGGCCGCTGCGCACTGAGCTTTCATCAATGGCAGATGGATGAAACCTTTACGGCCGATTCAGAAAAAGTGATTTTGGCGACCGGCTTCAAGCCGCATATTCCGGAGTGGTTTTCGGCCATTTCTCCCGATATCGAATGGGAGGATGAGAAACGGTTTAAAGTGACGGCCGATTCCCGCCTCGTCTTTAAGGACAATAGGCGGCATCATTTCTTCACATTAACGAATCTTGACCATGCCCACGGAACAGGGGCTACGAATTTGAAGCTGTCTGTTTACAGAAATCAAAAAATCATTAATACCATTCTGGGAAAAGAGCATTTCTCCATTAACAAAAAAACGGCTTTTCAGCAATTTCTTCCCGCGCGAAAAAACTGACCCCTTTAGTAAGGGGTCAGTTTTTTTATGATTTCTGCGGCGTCTTTTCAGGCTTTTTCCATTTGAAAACGCTGTTCAACATGAGATATATCCGCTTCGATTCTTTCGTGAGCAAAGGGCCGAAGATGGCCAGTATCAAAACATACAAGGCGGCGAAAGGTTTTAGTGAGGCGGACAGACCGCCGGCGATGCCGAGATTTGCAACGATGATGGAGAATTCGCCGCGGGAGACGATGGTCAGCCCGATGTTAGACGATGCTTTATGAGAAAGCCCCGCCCGGCGCCCGGCAATCATGCCGGCGATAAAGTTTCCGGCAATCGTCAGCAAAACGGCGCCGAGGGCAAGCCAGACCGCATCTCCGAGTGAAAACGGATCAATGCTCAGCCCGAAGCTGAAGAAAAACATGGCCCCGAAAAAATCACGGAACGGCACGACAAGATGCTCAATCCTGTCAGAATGGGCCGTCTCTGAAAAGACGAGTCCAAGTAAAAGCGCACCGATCGCTTCAGCGACATGAATCGTTTCGGAAAAGCCGGCAATGAAAAAGAGCGCTGCAAAAATGACAATGACAAACACCTCATTTGAACGGATATCAAGCAGCTTGTTCAGAAGAGGCGGCAATTTTCGAGCGGCAATGAAAAACAGCAGCATGTATCCGAAAGCGATCACGATCGACATCAGCGCGCCTCCGACAGACGTCGCGTCTCCCAATACAAGCCCGGAAACAACGGACAAGTAAACCGCCAGAAAGATATCCTCAAACATAATGATGCCGAGAATCAGCTCCGTTTCCGGATTGGCCGTGCGCTTTAAGTCGACAAGCACTTTTGCGACAATGGCGCTTGATGATATCGTGATGACACCGGCCAATACAAGCACTTCCAAAAAGGAAAAGCCCGTGATAAAGCCGTATATCAGTCCTAAGCTGAAATTAATCAGAATATAAATCGTTCCGCCGGCGGCAATGGAACGTCCGGATTTGACTAATTTTCCGACCGAGAATTCAAGCCCGAGGTAAAAGAGGAGGAACAGGACGCCCATCCGTCCGAAAAATTCAATCACTTCCCGGCTTTCGATAAATGTCAGGTCAATGATGCCCGCTTGGGGCGCGTGCGGCCCGACAAGCATTCCTAAAATAATCAGGAAGGGAATAATCGAGAATTTAATTTTATTGGCGATGACACTTGCAATAGCCACGAGAACTAGCGCCGTACCGACTTCAAATACGAGATGATCCATAAACAGATCACACTCCGTCTCTTGAGAGAAAGTCTTGGATCAGTTTCTTCAAATGCTTTCTTTCGCCTGAGAGGACGAGTGTATCGTTTGCTTCAAGGAGCGAATCAGCGCCCGGGTTTAAAAACTTTTTCTGGTTATGCTTAATGATGGCGATGACCGTCACGTCGTAGTTTTGGCGCACATCCAGTTCGCCGAGCGTCCGGCCTGCCGCTTTTGCCCCTTTTTCAACTTTAAACCATTCGATAATCAGATCGCTGAACGCCATTTCAATCGATTCAAGCGCCTGCGGTTTGTACACCATCCCGCCGATAATCGCGGCGATTTGTCTTGCTTCCGCATCATCAAGAGAAATGCTTGCCAGAAGCTCATCAGGGTCGCGGTCATCAAATCTGTAAATTTCCCGCCTGCCGTCGTCATGAATGATGATCGTCATTTTTTCATGGTTTCTCGTTTCGATTTCGAATTTTTTCCCGATGCCGGGCAGATCGTTTTCCTTAATATTCATAAAAAATCCCTCCGGAATAGACTGTTTTTACACCGTAAATACAGATTGGCAATGAGAAAGGCTCTGATGCCGGAGGTAATTTGACTGGTATTGTATCGGAATGGCGCATGTCCTTTCCAGTGTGGAATCAATGAATTGATCAAGAGGTTTGACAGATAACAGGGTGACCATTCGGGATAACGCATCGTACCCTTTTGACAGGCCGTGCGGAGCGGTTTTGGCAGGGGCCGGCGTCTTTGCCGAGTCCGTTTCCTGCGGGTAAACCGAAATTTGAACGTGGCTGTCTGTTTCTGTCACCAATTGGGAAGGAAGGGCGACATCCGAAGGGGGGAACAGCACCATAAAAAAGCTCAATAAAAAACTCAGTATCACATAGTTCATGATCGGCGTTCCTCCCCCCTTTTTGTTTTGTATGTCAATTTCACTATATAAAAATGTATGTTCAGTTTCAAATGATATGCATTTTTCGGTATCTGTTGACCTTGAAAAATAAAGGGGTTTCGCTTCGGCGGAAAGAATATATCATTTGAACAAAAATGTAAGCGGATACAAGGAGGGTGTAAACATGCAGTATATTCGATATGAAGAAAAGGGAAAGATTGCAGAGATTGTGCTGAACCGGCCTGATAGTTACAACGCGCTCAATGAACAAATGCTCCGGGAATTGGAGAATGCATGCGTCATGGCAGCTGACAGTGAGGCGCTTATCGTCCTTTTGCGGGGGGAAGGCAGGGGATTTTCCGCGGGCGGTGATATTCAGATGATGACATCGGATCATGATTCAGGAGAATATGAACGGCTCATGAAAATGATCGAATCCATTACACTGACGCTCTATGATATGAAAAAAATTGTGATAGCCGCCATCCACGGAGCCGCGGCGGGGCTCGGACTGAGTTTCGCGCTGTGTGCCGACGTGGTTCTCGCTGAAGAAAATGCCCGCCTCGCGATGAATTTCATCGGCATCGGACTGGTTCCCGACGGAGGAGGCCATTATTTATTAATGAAACGCGTCGGTGAGATTGAAGCGAAAAAACTGATTTGGAGCGGCGAAAAATTGCCGGCTGAAAAAGCGGTGGAGCTCAAGCTTGCCGACGGGCTGTTCAGCGGCAACCCTGCGGCAGGGGCAAAACCGTATATCGACCGGTTGTTACATGCGCCGCTGGCAGCAATGATTGAAACGAAGGCTATTTATCAAAGCCTCCATATCAGCCGGTTAAAAGACGTTTTGTCTCTTGAACGAAAGGCCCAGGAAAATATGAGAAAAACGGATGATCATAAAGAGGGCATCCGCGCCTTTTTAGAAAAACGGACGCCGCAATTTAACCGGTAAAATACAGAAGCCGGAAAGCTTCTGTTATCTGTGGAATAAAATCAGCTTTCCGGCTTCATTTACTAAGCGATGAGCAGTGTTCTCAAGCTTTTTTTCCTTTAACAAAGCCTCTCCGGCAGCCTTTGCTTCCGCCACGTTACCTGCTTCGATCCGTTCATCCAGCAGTTTTTCTCCCGACGCATGGAATGCGGTCAATACATATTGTCCCATCACGTCACCTCCTTTATAGAATGATATTCTCATAAAGAATTTAAAATCCTCCATTAATTTTTACCCATTATTAGTATATAATGGGTCAAGGAAGGAGTTGGATTCGTGCTTACAATTGAAAACGTAACGAAAACATTCGGCAGCTTTACCGCTGTTGACAATTTGAACCTGCAAATACCTGAAAGGGAAATGTTCGGGCTCCTCGGCGCAAACGGCGCGGGAAAAACGACGACCTTTCGGATGATTTTGGGGCTTTTAAGCCTGACTGACGGGCAGATCAGCTGGAAAGGGAAGCCGGTCAATTATTCTATCAGCGAAAAAATCGGCTATCTCCCGGAAGAGCGGGGGCTGTATCCGAAAGTGAAGGTCAGTGACCAGCTTGTCTATCTTGCGAGATTAAAAGGAATGAGCAAAAAAGAGGCGGAAAAAGAGCTCATGACATGGCTCGAGCGGTTCGGCATTACAGATTACAAGAATAAGAAAGTCGAAGAGCTGTCAAAAGGAAACCAGCAAAAAATCCAGTTCATTTCCGCCGTCCTGCATAAGCCTGAACTGCTGATTCTCGATGAGCCTTTCAGCGGTCTTGATCCGGTGAATGTCGAGCTGCTGAAAGAAGCGGTTATTTCTTTGAAAAACAGCGGCGTTTCCATCGTTTTTTCAAGCCACCGAATGGAGCATGTAGAAGAGCTTTGCGAGAATTTGTGCATTCTCCAGAAGGGAAAACCAGTCGTTCAAGGCAATCTGAAAGACATTAAGCGGTCTTTCGGCAAAAAAAATGTCACCGTTCATTCAGATGAAGATCTCAGCTTTTTAAAAACGCATGAAGGTGTCGTGAAATGGAAGGAAACAAATGACGGGATCAGATTGCAGGTCGCGAATGAACCGGTTTCCCAGGATATTTTCCGGGCGCTGCAAGGGAAAGGTTTTATACGGAAGTTTGAATTGGAAGAGCCGTCACTGCATGATATTTTTATAGAAAAGGTGGGGGCCGTTTATGAATAAATTCTGGATTATGCTGTTTCATACATATAAAAACAAAATCTCGACAAAGTCATTCATTATTTCGACCGCCATTACCGTTTTATTAGTATTAGCGGTGACCAACCTGCAATCAATCATTTCCGTGTTTCAATCGGATGACGGCAAGCAGCAGATTGCGGTGATTGATGAAACGGGCGGGCTTTACCCGGCGTTTGCAAAACAGCTTAAAGCGGCTGATACAGACAATGATCTGCAGGCGATGGAGACGAAGGAGTCCGAAAAAGAAGCCGTAAAGCGTGTCAAAGACGGTGAATGGGACGGGCTTTTTATCATCAGACAAGATCAAAAAGGAACGATAACAGGAGCCTACAAGGCGCTGACCATTTCTGATGAATCAGCGTATAAACTTCTCAAGCAGGCTTTAACCCAGACAAAAACCGCTGTTGAAACCGCCAAGCTCGGCATTTCGGCAGAAAAAGTCAGCAGCCTCTACACTCCGCCTGAAGTCAGCAAAGACGCACTGGAAAAAGGGGCGAAATCTGAGGAAGAGCTCGGTCAGGTGATGGGGCTTGTATACATCATGCTGTTTGTCATCTACTTCTCGGTTATCATGTACGCAAGTATGATTGCGATGGAAGTGGCGACGGAAAAATCGTCACGGGTCATGGAAATTTTAATTTCAAGCATGCCGCCGATTCAGCAGATGTTTGCTAAACTGTTCGGTATCGCGCTTGTCGGAATCACACAGTTTGCGGTGCTGCTTGCGGCGGGTTTTCTCTCACTGAAGCTGAACCCTCAAAATGATGAGTCGTCGCCGATCAGTGCATTTCTCAATTTTTCGGATGTTCCCGTCTCGACGATTGTCTATGCCGTCATTTTCTATCTGCTCGGCTATTTTCTTTACGCGACGCTTGCCGCGTTTCTCGGCAGTGTTGTCAGCCGGATAGAGGACGTGCAGCAGACGATTCAGCCGATGTTTTTTTTAATCGCGGCAGGTTTTTTTATCGCCATGTTCGGACTTGGCAATCCTGACGCGGGTTTTATTACCGTTACATCTTACATTCCGTTTTTCACGCCGATGATTATGTTTTTACGCGTAGGAATGCTCGATATCCCGTTTTGGCAGGCGGCGGCCGGCATCGCCCTGACACTGGTCACTATCGTGATCTTTGCAGCGGTCGGCGCGAAAATTTATAAAGGCGGCGTTTTGATTTACGGAAACGCCGGCGGATTCAAAGCGATCAAACAAGCGCTGCGCATCTCCAAAAAATAAGTGAAACAGCCCGGAACAGCCGGGCTGTTTTTTTATCGTGCAGAACGTGCATTCGTATGAAAACGATGCTAGAATAAGGGTAATTCAACCTACAGAAAGGGGAGGGCGAGATGGCTGATCTGACGTTTATTCATGCCGCTGACCTGCATCTGGACAGCCCGTTTTACGGCATTTCGCATCTGCCTGAACCGGTATATGCGCGTATTAAAGAAAGCACATTTCACAGCGTCCGCCGTCTTACCGACGGGGCGCTCCGGGAGCAGGCAGATTTCATGCTGCTTTCGGGAGATCTGTTTGATGAAGCGAACAGAAGTTTAAAAGCCCAGCTGTTTTTGAGAAAGCAGTTTACCAGATTACAGAAAGCGGATATCCAAGTGTTCGTCATATTCGGCAACCATGATCATTTGGGCGGTGAGTGGACACCGATTGAATGGCCGGAAAATGTACATATATTCACTTCGGATACACCGGAGGAAAAATCCTTCTTTAAAAATGGAGAGCTCGCGGCAAGCATATACGGATGCAGCTATCAGGAAAGAAGCGTAACGGCCAATCAGGCATCCCGTTACCGGAAAATGACCGGCGCGCCTTATCATATCGGCATGCTCCACGGCATGTTATCAGGAGCGGATGGGCATGACCCGTACTGTCCTTTTACGAAAGAAGACCTTGAAAAAAGCGGCATGGATTATTGGGCGCTTGGACACATTCATAAGCGGCAGGTTCTGTCCGCCAAGCATCCCGCCGCCATTTATCCCGGAAATATTCAGGCACGCCATTTAAAAGAAACCGGGCCTAAGGGATATTATCTCGTCCGGGCGGCAGACGGTGAGATGTCTTGGGAATTCAAAGAAGCGCACGATGTCTTATGGGAGGAAATTGATCTTGATATTTCCGAAGCCGAGCATATGACCTCCCTGATGAAAATGGCATCGGATATGTTCACCCGCTTGCGTGCCGCGGGCCGCCCGGCATGTGTCAGACTGGTGCTCCGCGGCGAGGCGCCCCGCTTTTGGACGGAGGCGCCCGCAGGCATTGCGGAGGAGCTTCTTTCCGCTTTACAGGAGGAAGAGGCTGAAGAGGAATGTTTCATCTGGCCGCTTGCGATTGAGGATCGGACGGATCAAACAGGCACCGTGCCGCCGGATCCGTTTTTTAAAGGGCTTCTTCAGGACATAGAACAATGCGCGGACATGAGCGGTGTATTTGAAGCGCTCGAGCGTCATCCCGTATACCGGCGGCAGATGACTTTATTTACGGATGAAGAGATACTGGACATTAAACGGCAAGCTCAAGCCATTTTAAAGCGCCAGCTGAAGGAGCTTCAGCGATGAAAATAACGACGATGCTGATTTACCAGTACGGGAAATTTTCCAACCGAAGCTTCCATCTGTCAGATTCGTCTGTCCAAGTGATTTACGGCTTAAACGAAGCGGGCAAAACGACATTGATGTCCTTTATCAAAAGCGTACTGTTCGGTTTTCCGAAATCAAAAAAATACGAACCGAAAAACGGCGGGGTGTACGGCGGCGTTGTGGAACTGAAGCATGACGATTACGGCGCTGTTAAAATTGAACGCACAAAAGGCGCTGCCGAAAAAGTCAGAGTGTATTTGCCTTCAGGCGAAATCAAGGACGGAGAATGGCTCAAACAGCTGCTTTCTGATACGGATCGGGCGCTGTACGAAGCAATCTATTCGTTTGATGTATTCGGACTGCAGGAGATTCAAGCCTTTAACCGGGATAAAATCGGCGAGTTTCTCCTGTTTTCCAGCTTATTCGGATCTGAAGCGGCGGCAAAGCTTGACGGCAGACTGGCGAAAGAGCTCGACAGAATGTATAAGCCGAACGGACGGAAACCCCGTTTAAATCAGGAATTGGATACGTTAAAGCGGCTCAGCGTCCAGCTGAAACAGGCGGAAGCTGCGGAAGCGGGCTATCACAGCCTTCTGGAAGAGAAAAAAAGCGCCGGCAGCCGTCTGCAGGATGCCGAAGCACAATTGAAAGATGTAACTGAGGAAATTAAAACAGTAAAAGCGGCGATAGAAGCAAAGCCGCTCGCAGACAAAAAAACAGCGTTGGAAAGCGAACTTTCTTCTTATCCGGAAGCATTGGAGCAATTCCCGAAGGACGGAATGCATCAGCTTGAAAAATACGAATCGCATCTCCATCCGAAAGCGGCCCGGCTTGAGGGGCTTCGGGCAAAAGCGGCTGAAATCAGGCGGCAGGCTGAGCTGCTCGCGCCAAATGAGAACCTGCTGCTAAAAGAACGGCAGCTGCAGGAGCTTTCCGGCGAGCAGCATATGTACGAATCACGCGGCGAACAGCTTGCCGCCATCCAATCACAAATCAGGCAGATATCGGCCCGTGTTTCTTCAGGGTTACAACAGCTCGGCGGCAGACATGAGGAAGACGGCATTCTTTCGCTGAACACCGATTATGAATATGAATGGCGGCTGCAAGAAGCCGTGCAGAGCGCCGGACAGGCAAGAGAAAGAAAAAAACAGCTTGATGCGATTTTCGAACAAGCGCGTCTGGAACTGGAAGACGCCGAACGAAAGCATGCCGTAACGGCGGAAAACATCTTGGCTCCCGCCGTCAGGCAAGAAAAAGAAGCCGCTTTACAATCATATAAGCAAATGGCTGATACTGATGGAAACGAATGGCAGGCGCATTTTCAGCAGCTGGAAAAACAGCGCGCCAAACAAAAAAAGCTCTTTCTCGGTGCGGGCATTGTGTTCATTGCGATTTTCGCTGTGTTAAAGGAATGGCTGCCCGCCGCCCTTTTTACCGGCGCTTTGATGCTGTATATGCTGTCTGGCATACAGAAGCCGCTGCCGTCAGAAAGAAGAGGGGCCATTCACAAAAAGCCGCCGCCGCCGATCTCAAAAGAAGAGGCCGACATTCTGCAGGAAGAGCTTTGGCGTGACGGCCGGCACCGCCAGCAGCTGATTGCGGACCAAGCCGTGCTTGAACAGAAAGAAGCGGCATATGAAAGAGTCATCCGCCAATATGAAGAATGGGAGGCCGAAATGGCTCCGTCTGAAAAACAGGCGGAACATTTTATGAAGGAACTGGGGTTTTCGGGCAGCCCGTCCCATCTTCTTGACGCATATCATGTGATGAAAGATGTCAAAAAAGAAATTCTGAACAAGCATGAACTGACCATTGAAGCGGGCCGGCTCCAAAAGCTGCAAAGATCATTTGAGGAACGGGTCAAAAAGCTGAGTCCTTCAGACGGCTTGGAGCTGTCCGTAAAAGAAAGATTGCGTGCTTTGCTGGCGCAGGCGGAACGGGCCCGTGAGGACGCAAAACGAAAGCAGGCTCTCGAAACGGATCTGCTGCATGCCCAAGAGCAAATGCGCGAATTAAACGAAGAAGTTCATTACTACGAACAGCAGGTGAAACAGCTTTTTATGGCGGCAGACGCAAAAAACCGCGGACACTTCTGTGAGCTCGCCAGGCTGAATGAAAGCCGCCGGGAAACAGAGAGGCAGCTGCGCGAAATCGATACGCACTTGTCCGGCATAGGCCAAAAACAGCTGGCGCCGTATATGAGCCGTACAGTGCCTGAACTTGAACATACACTCGCTCAGAAGGAAAAAGAGAAAGAAACACTCGAGGAAAAAAGCGCGCATCTCCGTGAGCAGATTGCTTTATTAACGGTGAAGCAAGAGCAGCTGGAGTCCTCGGGGCTTGTGTCCGATTTAAAACAGCAGACAGAAATGCAGAAGGAACGCGTTAAAAAAACAGCTAAAGAGTGGGCCGCATTGCAGACGGTCAGACATGTGATCAGAGAAAAAATGGAGCGGCATAAAAAGGTGACGCTTCCCCGTCTGTTAGAAACCGCCGGCGCATTGTACGGACCGCTTACGGCCGGACGCTATCACAAATTGTATTTCTCAGAGGCCGATGATTCCATTATGGTCATGCAGAAAGACGGTACAGTTTTTTCTGCAAGCGAGCTGTCACAGGCGGCATGCGAGCAGCTTTACGCGGCGATCCGTTTTGCCCTTGCGTCAGAACGGGAATCTGCGGTATCACTGCCGTTTTTACTCGATGACAGTTTTGTTCATTTTGACAGGCAGCGGCTGCAGCGTCTGTTTGATGTGCTGAATCAGCTTACAGAAGGCGGGAGGCAGATACTTTATTTCACCTGCCATGAGCATGTGAGCCGGTCATTTCACAACGGACAAGTCATGCGGCTCCTGTCATAAAAGAGTTTATTTTCAAAAAAGAGGTATGTGCTATACTGGTATTATGTAAGATATGGAGGGAGCTTTTAATAGAATGGCAAAAGGTATTATGCTGCACGAGGTCGGCGAGCAGGTCGATCAATACTTTCTGATTAAATCTTCGACTAAAGGAATCGCAAGCAACGGAAAACCATTTCTGACGTTAATGCTGCAGGACCAATCGGGGGATATCGAAGCGAAGCTGTGGGATGCCAAGCCGACTGATGAAACAACATACGCGGCGCAGACGATCGTGAAGGTAATCGGAGATGTACATCACTATCGCGGACGAAACCAGCTTAAGCTCAGAAACATCCGGCCGGCCGGCGAAAATGAAAATGTCAGCATTGATGATTTTCTGGAAACGGCGCCGATTCCGAAAGATGAAATGATGGAGACCGTCACTCAATACATTTTTGAAATGAAAAATCCAAACATCCAGCGGATCACGAGACATCTGGTCAAAAAATATGCCGCTGATTTTATGGATTACCCGGCGGCTGCTAAAAACCACCATGAGTTCGTCTCAGGGCTTGCGTATCATGTTGTGTCGATGCTGAACCTGGCAAAAGCGATTGCCGATCTGTATCCGTCTCTTGACCGGGATTTACTGTATGCGGGAGTCATCCTTCATGACCTCGGCAAAGTAAAAGAGCTTTCAGGCCCTGTTTCCACAACATACACCGTGGAAGGGAATCTGCTGGGACACATTTCAATCATGGTGACAGAGCTTTCAAAAGCAGCCGAAGAGCTTCAGATTGACGCTGAAGAAGTGCTGATTCTGAAGCATTTGATTTTGAGCCATCACGGAAAAGCGGAATGGGGAAGCCCGAAACCGCCGATGGTGAAAGAAGCGGAAATTCTGCACTACATTGACAATCTGGATGCAAAAATGATCATGATGGACAGAGCGCTTGAACGGGTGAAGCCGGGCGAATACACTGAGCGTGTATTTGCGCTTGAAAACCGTTCTTTCTACAAACCGACTTTCCATCAATAAGAAAAAAGGCCGATCCTTTACGATCGGTCTTTTTTACGTTCAGCTCTCATAACTTGTCTTTATCAGGCATAGCTTAAAATAAAGACTTTGGGTAAAAAGGGAGGAAACAACGTGCTATTTTTTCCTTGGTGGGTATACCTTTGCATTATCGGGATTATTTTCAGCGCTTATAAGCTTTTTACGACAGCTAAAGAAGAGGAAAAGCTTGACCAGTCGTTTATTGAAAAAGAAGGAAGAGTGTATATTGAACGGATGGAGCAGGAACGCGAGCGCCGTATGGCGGCGCCCGAAAATGAAAACGGAGATGCGGAAGAAAATTCCAATCATTCGATCGCATAAAAAAACTGTGCGGCTCGCCTAGAGCCTGCACAGTTTTTTTATTTAGATTGAGAAGATGCTGATGATGAAGTGTTAAACGTGTCTTTTAAGTCCTTGTCTTCAACTTTTACGTCAGCTTTCTTCATGACTTTTTGAATCGCTGCCTGCACGGCTGAGTTGTCGTTTAGTTTCTGTTTAAGAACTTCTTCTTTCAGTTCTTTTTTCATGTCATCATATTTGCCGCGTTCTTCTGTCTTTTTGATGATATGATAACCGAATTTTGTTTTGACCGGATCGCTGACTTGTCCGACTTTCAGGCCGAATGCTGCTTTGCTGAATGTTTCATCCATTGATTTTTTATCGAACCAGCCAAGGTCGCCGCCGTTGTCTTTTGAGTTGTCGGTTGAGTATTCTTTCGCAAGCGTTTCAAATTTCTCGCCTTTTTTCAGCTTTTTCTCCACTTCGTCAGCTGTCTTTTTGTCAGCGACAAGGATGTGGCTCGCGCGGATTTTACCTTTTAAGCCGTCGTAATATTCTTTCGTATCGGAGTCAGTCACTTTGATGTTGTCTTTCGCCGCTTTTTGTGCAAGCAGTTCGTATTTCACCTGATCTTTCAGGTAATCTTCGCCGTACTGCTGTTTAAGGGCGCTGTACTGATCGCCGAGCTGCGTTTTGTACTCTTTCAGCTTGGTATCGATTTCTTTATCCGATACTTTGTATTTTTTGGCTAATACTTTTTCTTGTACGAGCTGTGTCAGCACACTTGCGCCCGCGGTTTTTTTCATGTTCGTGTAGAGCTCGCCTTTTGTTACATTGCCGGCATCCGTCTTGGCAATCACGTCGTTGTCGCCGCTGCTGCAAGCGCTGAGAGCCAGGACGCTCGTTGCCGTAATAGCTGCTATCGCGATTTTCTTCATTCCTTTAAACACTCCTAATCATCCAAATTAAATTGCATATGCGTATCATAACATATTGTGGCTTTCTGTAAAAAGATTTTAAATAAAGGGCATTCGTCTAGTCAAACTTTTTCCTGATACATACAAATATATTGATCATGAAAAGGAGGTAATGAACCATGGGCGGAGGATATTCAAACGGTTTTGCACTGCTCGTCGTATTGTTCATTTTGCTTGTCATTGTAGGTGCAGCTTACATTTGCTAAGCGAAACGGATCGCTTTTTCCAAAAGCGGTCCATTTTCTTACCCAGGCGCCTAAGCGTTTCTGAAGTGAATTGCATATGATGTAATTGGAAAAATAAAACGTTTTGTAGGAGGTGCTTCTGGAGATGGGTGAAGTATTTGCAGGCGGTTTTGCATTGTTGGTTGTTCTGTTCATCTTATTGATCATCATCGGCGCTTCTTGGATTTACTAAAAAAAGATGGCTGTCCGCGTTAATCCGCCGGCAGCCATCTTTTTTTGCCTGTTTACACAGTAAAGGAGATCTCGACGAACGAAGAGATCAGTAAAATTAAAATAGATACATTAATAAAGCGGAATACCTTATCCTGCCGGTCTTCAGGAATCTCTCTGACAAGGCATAATGTATTTGTGAGCCTGTTTATAAAATAAAGAATAAACAGGGCAGCCACGATAAAATAGAATAAAATGATGGGAGATTCCCCCTCTCTCTGAACTGCTCCCATATTACATTACCAAATATTTATTGAAAAAGATAGAATGTAAGCTGAAAAATCAGCGGGACATCAGGACTCCGGCACTTTTTTTACTAAAATATCAAAGCCGTCGGATTCCTGGTCAATCAGACATGATTTCGGCGCTTTGACCAGGTGCAGCGCAAACAGCAGATCAGGCAGGCAATAGCCCGCATGAATGCTCGAAATCATATAAAAGTAATGGGCGTGTCTCGGGAATGCCAAGCCTGCATAAAATAACACCGGCGTAATGAATAAAAACGGGCTGATCGTTGAAATCAGCATCGTTGTTTTCGGTATGCCTTTCCATGTCGGCATCCGCAAAAAGTACATTTTCATTTCCTTTTTTCTTTTTTTGCAAAACATTGGCAGGACATGTATGACTTTATGTACAAATAAAGTAACGACGAGCAGAACGCAAAAAGCTAATACATGCCCGTCACTTAAACTGATATTCGGACGAAGCAGCCCGAATGCCAAGAAGTTGCATATAAAAAACAGGATCATAAAACCTACAGCAGTCAATAATAAACGAACCGCACCATAATCTTTAATCAGATTAATGGTTTTCCAGCAATTCATCAGAGTCATCCTTCCGTACAAAGATGGAATACAATCTCAAAATAATTTACTCTCTTCAGGAGAAAAAATCAATCCTTTTTTAAAGAAAAAAATAAACCCGGAAAGAGAAGAACAGAAGAGAGCGGTGAAACATGGAAATGTACGGTTTAACCTTTCTTCTCCATTCATTATCAGCTAAAATAAGATTAAAGATAGAAAGAAGTGAAACGGATGGATTCAATGGATCAGCGTATCGGGCGGTTAGAATATTACATACAATTGCTGGTGAAAACGGTGGATATGGATAAGTACCCTTTTTATGCGATGATGATTGAAAAAGGGCTGACCGAAGAGGAAGGTGAAGAGGTCGGGCGGATCTGCCGCGAATTGGAGGACGAGCTGGAGTCGCAAAAAGCGCAAGGCTTTGTGACGTTCGACAAGCTCCTTGCGCTTTTTGCGGGACAGCTGAACGAAAAATTAGATGTTCATGAAACGATTTTTGCTTTGTACGAGCAGGGGCTTTATACAGCGCTGATGGAAGAATTCATCGAGATTATGAAGCACTTTGATTAATTGCTGACCGGTTCCAGCTCTTCAGCCGTTTCATGGGCAGCCGATTCGCCCGCTTTTTTCTTCAGGCTTCCGTCTTCACTTTCAAAATCATTGTTTATGTTTGTCAATGATTTCTCGAATATCTCCATAAAATCTTCTCCGTAAATGTGGCGGATGACACAGGTCAATTCTTCCATCTCCGGGAACTTCCCGAATAAGTGGTAGAGCGGCTGTGAGCCTTTAAACACCGCGTTTCTCGACGGGTCAAACTCCTCTAGCAGACTTTCAAATACTTTTTCCCCTTCTTCTGTTAACTGAATGTACGTGTTCCGTTTGTCATTCAGCCGCTTGGAAAAATTCAGATACCCGCGTTCTTCAAGTTTTTTTGAAAAATTAAATGCAGTTGATACGTGCATAACGCCGAATTTGGCGATTTCCGAAATAGAAGCTCCTTTAAGCTGATAAGCAATCCATAATATATGATGTTCATTAATATTAAGATCGTACGGCTTCAGCCAATTCTGCCAGTCTTTCTCGATAGATTTCCACAGCGCTTTGGATAGCTGTGCCATTTTTTGGGTATAGATTAAAGCTTCTTTTAAATCGTAAGGCGGTTCAACACGATTCAATACAGATCACCTGCTTCACATTTTCTTTTCCTCTATTATGCCAATAAAATAAAGATTAATAAAGATGAAAATTTAAGAATTTTATAATAAATTCTAAATCCGTTGCTGTGAAAGGCTTTAAACCGCAAAAAAAAGTGCGGAACGCAATATGTCCGCACTTTTTTTGGTTGTATAGGATATTAGTTTTGTAAGGTTTTCTCCAGCTGTCTGATTTTCTCTTCAATATCAGCGATTTCCTTTTGGAGATCCTGCTGGTGCGGCTTGATTTCCTCCTGCCACCTTTTAATGCTTGTCTGAAGCTCTCCGCCTACGTCTTTAATGACTTCGGCGCTTTCTTTCGCCGTTTGGACAAGCTGGTCTTTCAGCGCCATTCCGTCTTTTTTTAACCGTTTGATTGTGTCCTCAATAGAATTGCAATTCGCTTTGATTTTGCCCCGCAGCTCTTTTCCGGATGAAGGAGCCGAAAGCAAAACCGCTGCGCCTCCGATCAATCCGCCTACGAAAAGGCCTGTTAAAAGGGAACGTCCGTCAGCCATTTGAAATCACCCCGTTTTTTTTCTCATAAGCTTTTACCATTTTTGTTCAGAAGAATAAACTTCTATACATAGCTTGCTTTATTTTAGCATATTTTTTAAGGGAAAAGGAGGGAGAAGGTTGTCTGTCTTCATGATTGTTTTATCTTGTATGGCTCTTGTCTTTGCGGCGGGCGCCGTTTATTACCTGAAACTGCTCGGCCAGGCCGCTTCTTATCCGCCGAAGCGGGTCGTCCGCCAAAAGGCCATTGTCTGCTCAGCAGGAACCGCCCTCGCATTGTTCCTTATCTTTTTCACAAAACTTCTCGTATGAAACATGCTGAAACACATTAAAAAACCTCTTCCGGCCGGAAGAGGTTTCAGTATGCGGCTATTTTGCCGTTTCAATCATATTGGAACGTTTTAAGATCGTCTGCACAATCGGATACATGATGATAATGGCGATTGCGTTCAGCGCAGCCGCCGGAAGGACGACCGCGAGCACCAATGCCGTGAATCCGCCCGGCAGGCCGACAATCAGAAGGGCCAGCGCCAGAAAGATCACACCGGAGATGAAAGTGCCGGCTATCGTAATGACGGCAGCCGCCGCTGTTTTCACGCTTTTTTTCACCAAAAGCGCCAGCGCGAGAAACAGAAACGCCGTTACCGGTTTTTCAATGATATTCGGAAGCTGTCCCCCCGGAAAAGATGTCGTGAGTGCGGAAATGATTCCCGTTACAATCCCGATCATCAGCACGTTCTGCACACGGGGGAATAACAGAATTCCCATGAACATCATCACAAGCATCATGTCGGGTTTCATTCCGAATAATACCGGCGGCATAATGGAATGAAGCACCGCTCCGATTGCCGCAAACAGGGCCATAATGACTAATTCTTTTGTTTTCATACTAAGCTCTCCTCTGCTAAGCTTTTTCGCCATCCAATAATATGCTCGTCATTTATTGCGATGGCCGGAAAAATTGATATGCCAACAGTATATCAAAGGAACTGTCGGGTTAGAAGAAATTTATTCGTTTTCCTGCTGGAACTTTCTCATAAACTGAGCCAGTTTTTCACAATCAGCCAGGCTGACGGCGTTGTAAACAGACGCCCTGCAGCCTCCGACTGAGCGGTGGCCGGCGAGTCCGGTCATTTTTGCCGCTTTCGCTTCTTCAACGAATTTTTTCGTCAGACTGCTGTCGCGGAGGGTGAAGGTAATATTCATGTGAGAACGGCTGTCTTTTTCGGCATGCCCCGCGTAAAATCCGCCGCTTGCATCGATTGTGCCGTACAGGACATCCGCCTTTTCTTGGTTGCGCCGTTCAGCCGCTTCGACACCGCCGTTTTCAGCCAGCCATTCAAGGACGAGGCTCAGCATATAAATCGCAAATGTAGGCGGCGTATTATACAGTGAATCAGCTTTTGTGTGGGTGGAATATTTCAAAATTTTAGGAACGTTGGCGTTTTCGTTTTCAAGCCATGATTTTTTCATGATGACGACCGTAACGCCGGACGGCCCGAGGTTTTTCTGGGCTCCGCCGTATATGACATCAAACTTTTTGACATCAAATTTTCTGCTCAGGATGTCGCTTGACATGTCGGCTGCGAGCGGAATCGGTGAATTCGGGAACTCTTTCCACTGCGTTCCGAAAATCGTGTTGTTGGACGTAATATGCAAGTAGGCGCCGTCTTTTATCTGTGAGAGGTCCGCTTTCGGTATATGGTTGTGGTTTGAATCTGCGCTTGTTGCCGTGACGGATGTGTTTCCGAACAGTTTCGCCTCAGCGAGGGCCTTTTCAGACCATGCGCCCGTCACGATGAAGTGCGCCGTCTTCTCCGGCGTTAAAAAGTTCATCGGCAGCATTGAGAATTGAAGGCTTGCTCCGCCTTGGAGAAATAAAATATCATAATCGTCGGGGATATCCATCAGTTCTTTCAGAAGGGTTTTCGCTTTTTGATGCACCGCGTCATATTCTGTGCTCCGGTGGGACAGCTCCATGACAGACATGCCGGTATCATTGAAGTTGATAAATTCTTTCTGTGCTTTTTGCAGCACATCCAGTGGAAGGGCTGCGGGTCCTGCATTGAAATTCGTTGTACGTTCCATTTTTACGATCTCTCCCTGTTTTCCGCTTTAGTGTAAGAAATAATACAATTATCCTATCACAATTTTTAGATTTTTTTGATATGAAAAAATATTATTTTATGTATTTTATGTTTCGGGCGCAAAAAAACCTCATCCTTAAGATGAGGCAAGCCGTTTTCTGACGGTTGACGCGATCTCCTGAAGATCGTCAGGCGTATAGTCTTCGGCATGTGTCTTCCAGACGGCTCCGAATCCGTCGCCTTTTCCGTAACGCGGAATGATATGCATGTGAAAATGGAACACGGATTGGCCCGCTTTTTCACCGTTGTTATTGAGAATATTCAGCCCGATCGGCTCGAATTCATCCCGGATGGCGCGCGCGATTTTCGGCACCGCTTCAAAATATTCTTTAGAAAGCTCAGGCGTAAACTCGTACACGTTTTCGATATGTGTTTTCGGAATGACGAGCGTGTGGCCTTTTGTGACCTGGCTGATATCGAGAAACGCAACGACGTGTTCGTTTTCATATACTTTTGAAGACGGAATGTCGCCGGCAATGATTTTGCAGAAAATACAATCGTCCGCTTTGTGCATAGATGGGTTTCCTCCCTGAAAAGAAATATATGTATATTCTCATCGTACCACAAAAACGGCCAAAACAAAAAACAGGGTGAACGGCTGCGCGTTCACCCTGATGCAGAAGTACGAGCTTTATCACAGAAAATTAAATATGCCTTTTGTAAGCACCTCATTTGTTTTTAAAATGAAGACTTATGGGTCTGCTTAATCATTCCTGGGACAAACACCTCATTTGATTATTTCATCATGAATGAAGAACATCATCAAAGCAGTGTGTGAAGAAATTGTAAGCACAGGACATGTTGATTTTCATCCAACTGTTCTAAGACGTCTTTTATAAACACCTCATTTTCAGTTGATTAAAGCTGTTTCCTTCTACATACATTATGATGTCCGCCAAAACGATAACTATGCACGCTTTTCACGTGAGAAAAAAAGGGAATCGTTTCAAATCAGACTTTATTTTTGGTACTATGAAGAAAAACGAATCAGAAGGGGAGAAATTATGTCTCTGCTATCGGTAAAAGACTTAACCGGCGGTTATACGAGAAACCCGGTCTTAAAAAATGTTTCATTCACCCTTGAGCCGAACCAGATTGTCGGACTCATCGGATTAAACGGCGCGGGCAAAAGCACGACGATCCGGCATATTATCGGATTAATGGACCCGCATAAAGGCTCGATCGAGCTGAACGGCAAGACGTTTTCGGAGGATAAGGAAAGCTACCGCTCGCAATTTACGTACATCCCCGAAACGCCGGTGCTGTATGAAGAACTGACGCTCAAAGAGCATCTGGAGCTGACGGCCATGGCGTACGGCCTTTCCAAAGAAACGCTTGAAAAAAGGCTTCCTCCGCTTCTGAAAGAATTCAGAATGGAAAAAAGGCTGAAATGGTTTCCCGCTCACTTTTCCAAAGGGATGAAGCAGAAGGTCATGATCATGTGCGCGTTTCTCGCGGAGCCTTCGCTTTATATCATTGACGAGCCGTTCCTCGGCCTTGACCCGCTGGCGATCAATGCATTGCTGGAGCGGATGGACGCCGCGAAAAAAGCCGGATCAAGCGTGCTGATGTCAACGCATATCCTGGCTACGGCAGAGCGCTACTGTGATGCTTTCATTATTTTACATAACGGCGAAGTGCGGGCAAGCGGCACACTGGAAGAACTGAGAGAGCAGTTCGGCATGAAAGACGCAGCTCTTGATGACTTGTATATTGAACTGACGAAGGAAGACGCCGGCCATGAATAATATGTCTACTATTTGGCAGTCCCGGCTTGAAGAGCATATAAAGGAAACCAGAATGTATATGAAATATATGCTCAATGATCATCTCGTCATTGTGCTGATCTTTTTTATTGCCGGCGCGGCGAGCTGGTACAGCAAGTGGGTCAAAGACATTCCCGTTCATTTTCCCTCATTTTGGGTGATGGCGGTGCTCTTTTCATTTGTGCTGACCGGTTCATACGTCCGGACACTGTTAAAGGAAGCGGACCTCGTGTTTCTGCTGCCGCTTGAACCGAAAATGGGGACATACTTTAAGCATTCATTTAAGTACAGCTATCTGTCACAGCTGTTTCCGCTTATTGCTCTGTCGCTTGTATGCATGCCTCTGTTTTTCGCTGTAAGTCCGGGGGCGTCGCTTGCGTCGTATGCCGCAGTATTTATTCAGATGCTGGCGGTAAAAGCGTGGAATCAGGCCATGGAGTGGCGGATGACGTTTATGAATGACAGAAGCATGAAAATGATGGATGCGGTCATACGCTTTATCTCCAATATGCTGCTTTTATACTTCGTCTTACAGTCGTTTTATGTGTACGCTGCCGCCGTCTACATTGTGATGGCCGGCCTTTATGTGTATTTCACATCGGCCGCAAAACATAAATCATTAAAATGGGAAGCTCATATTGAATATGAATTAAGAAGGAAGCAGCGGTTTTACAGAATCGCCAATCTGTTTACCGATGTGCCTCACCTGAAAAAACAGGCAAAACGCCGGGCGTATCTCGACTTTTTGCTCAGAATGATTCCGTTTGAGCAGCGGAAAACGTTCTCCTATATGTATGCGCGGGCCTTTCTGCGTTCAAATGATTATCTCGGCATTCAGGTCAGGCTCACGATTATTTTTATCCTGATTATTATGCTCGTTTCCGCCAATCCGTGGATCACGGCGGCGTTAACCGTATTTACCGTCTTTATTACGGGGATACAGCTTCTTCCGCTGTTCGGGCATTTTCATCATCTTTCTCTGCAGGAGCTTTACCCGGTCAATCAGAAAGCGAAGCTGCAAAGTTTCTTTTCGCTGATGAAATCGGCATTAACCGTGCAGGCGCTGCTGTTCTGTGCAGCGTCAGCCTATGCCGCGGGAGTCAGCGGGGCGCTGTATGCGGCCGTTGCTTCAGCCGTTCTGATTTTTGTGATCATGCCTTCGTATATGGGCGGAAGATTGAAAAAGTACGGCAAGCTGTAATCAATCGGGTTTTTGAAACCTCAATGAAAGAAGGAGACACAGATGACCGACGATCAGCAGCTGATACAGGAAGCACTGCAATGGAAAGCGCGTTTTTTGCGCAAAGATTCCATGCTTGAACGCTTTTCTAAAGGAATGCAGGCGAAAATAAATGAGCGGATTCCCGATAAAATTCATGCCGTCATCACAGAAAGCATTAAAAAAATGACCGAAGCAACAATGGCGGGTTCAAATCTGGTGAAAAGCAAGCGGGATACAAACGGTATGACGCTTGCTGAAAAAGATGCCCTCGCCAGACAAACCATCGCATCGTACCAAAAGGTCGCGGCAGCTGAAGGTATCGGTACGGGGGCCGGCGGAATTTTTTTAGGGATGGCTGATTTTCCTTTTCTGCTATCCATTAAAATGAAATGTCTGTTCGATCTTGCCTCCATTTACGGCTATGATGTGAAAGACAGGGATGAGCGATTGTTTTTGCTGTTTATTTTTCAGCTGGCTTTCTCAAGCGGTGAACAGCGGAAACGCATATACTCAATGATTGAACAGTGGGATTCGAAAAAGCATGATGTCGATTGGAGAGTTTTTCAGCAGGAATACCGCGATTATCTGGACGTGGTGAAATTGTTTCAGCTTTTGCCGGTCGTCGGAGCCGCCGTGGGCGGAGCGGCCAATTATAAACTGCTGTCACAGCTCGGTGAGACGGCAAGGCACGTTTTTCATTTAAGAATCACAGCAGCCGGTACGTAATGTACCGGCTGTTTTTTATGCCCTATCGGGGGTAGCTCACTGCGGCGCCGATCAGCACCTTGGCGGCGGTCAGCATCGCTTTTTCATTAAAATCAAATTTCGGATGATGGTGAGGGTAAATAGATTCCGCATCGTCTAAAGCGGCGCCCGTAAAGAAAAAAGCGCCTTTTGTATGCTGCAGATAATAGGAAAAATCCTCTCCCGCCATCTGCGGCTCTCCTTCAACGACTTTCGTGACGCCGTCTGTTTCCGCGGCGGCTGCCGCAGCGTGCGCCGCTTCCTCCGGATGATTGACGACGGCGGGATAGCCGCGTTTGAAACGATACTCATAAGAAGCGGAGTGCATGGAACAAATCCCTTTTACGACGGCTTCTATTTCTGCTTCGAGCAGGCTGCGCACCTCTTCATCAAACGAGCGTACGGTGCCTGTGATGACTGCCTGATCAGCAATGGCGTTAAACGGATTTTCAGCGATGAATGAGCCCGCTGAGATGACAGCCGGCTGCATCGGGTTTACACGCCGGCTCACGATATGCTGAAGGGCCGTGACGATTTGTGAGCCGATTAAAACGGCGTCTTTCGTATCGTGAGGGATCGCGCCGTGGCCGCCTTTGCCGATGACTTTAATCGTAAAGCCGTCAGCGGCGGCCATTACTGGGCCCGTGCGGCATAAGACCGTTCCGACGGGTTCAGTCGCCCATAGGTGTGTGCCGAAAATGGCATCGACATGTTCAAGGCAGCCGTCCTCAATCATTGATGTTGCTCCGCCGGGAGATAATTCCTCGGCGTGCTGGTGGATCATCACAAATGATCCTTTCAGTTTTTCCCGGTTGTGATAAAGCACTTTTCCGGCAGCAAGCAGAGCTGCCGTATGGCCGTCGTGGCCGCAGGCGTGCATGACGCCGGGAATTTGTGAAGCATAGGGCACATCTTTTTCATCCTGTATCGGCAAAGCGTCAAAATCAGCCCTGAGCGCGACACAAGGTCCCGGTTCTCCGCCTTCAATATAGGCTGTGACGCCGTTTCCCCCCACGTTCGTCCGGATGGGAACGCCGAGCTTTTCATAAAACGAAGCGATGAATGCCGGTGTTTTTTTCTCTTTGAAGGAAAGCTCGGGATTCCTGTGAAGGTGACGTCTGATTTCAACCATTTCCTCGTACAGCCCGTCAAGCTGAGCGTACAAGCTTTTTTGAAGTGTCGTTAATGTCAAAAGCGGTGCCCCCTCGTCTGCTTTTCCCATGATTGTATAGAAAATGTCAGAAGATTTCAATCTTTTTGCTACGGAAGAATGATGATGGCAGCAATCGTCGTGACGATAAGCCCGGCCGTCACCGGGATAAAGTTTTTTCTGGCAAGCTCAAACGGGTCAACTTTACAAATAGCCGCAGCGGGAATGAGTGCCCAAGGGACCAATGTTCCGCCCCCGACCCAGATCGCTGAAATCTGGCCCAGCGCCGTTAAAACGGCCGGATTCGTATGAAGCGCGGCGGAAAACAGCTTTGCCATCGATCCTGCAAGAGAAATACCGGAAAAGCCTGAACCGTCAAGCCCGGTAATCGCACCGACTGCGGTCAGGGCGATGCCGGCGAATTCCCCGGACATCGGAAAGGAATGGGACAGCGCCAGGCCAAGGTCATTGACGATACCCGCAGACCCTTTCGGCAGGGGGGTGTTCAACATACTTTTAAACCCCGCGTCACCAAGATAAAAGAACGCCGCGATCGGAATGACGGGGCCGAATACTTTAAAGCCGAATTGAAAACCGCCGATAAAATACTCAGTGATCTTTTCTAAATGCCGCTGCTTATGCACGATGAAATGAATGATCAGGAGAATGCCGATCGCCGTCCCCCCGGCGAGTGCCGTCGCATCATTTCCCTGCAGGCGATAGACGATCATGCAGATAATATCGGCGAGGAAAACAAGCGGAATGAGAACAGCCAGGGTCACCCTGAGTTTTTTCGGGAGATACATGCTTGTGTCCAAAGAACCGGAGCTGTCAAAGGAGAGGGGGACCTGCGTTTTTTTTCGCTCCCGCATGATGAGAAAAAAAGCGGTGATTGTCGTCGTTAACCCCATGATTAAAACGAGCGGAATACTAGCCTGCATGACATCGCCCACAGGAACGCCCGCGGCATCGGCTGTCAATTTCGGCGCCGCCTGAATGACGTAATCACCTGATAAAGCGAATCCGTGGCCGAACAGGTTCATCGCCATTGCCGCGGCGATCGGAGAAAGGCCCGCCCGGATCGCCGCGGGAAGCAGCACAGCGCCGATCAGCGCCACACCGGGTGACGGCCAGAAAAAAAGAGAGATGGCAAACATCAGGCAGCCGATGATCCAATACGCGGCAGCCGGCCCCTTCATCAGCTTCGCAAACGGAGAAATCATCGCTTCATTAATACCTGTTTTGGTCAAAAGTCCGCTCATGGCCACGATAAAACAAATAATAAAAATCGTCGGCAGCAATTCCCCGGCGGCATACGTGAAGCTGTGAAACAGGCTGCTGACCGAAGCGGAGAATGAATGCGTCGTCCATAGCGCAATCACAAAAATACCGGCAAGTGAAATAAAGGTTGTATCTTTTCTGAGAAGCATAAAAACGATAATGGCCGCGATAAAAGCAACATAAAGCAGATGTACCGAGTAGATGCCGATCCCCAATTGAACCACTCCGTTTATAAATAGGATTGCTACAGGTTATTCATAGGCGGGCGGAAGGTGCAAAGGGGAGGCGGAAAATCGGGACTAAAAAAAGCCGGAGAATCTCCGGCGGTTTTAATCTATAGCGTAATAAGCGGTTACATAAGACGGACGGGAGAAAATGGACGTCGTGTCGATGCCGGCTGATGTTCCGCGTTTTTTATGGGCTTCCTGATAAGAGTTTGACTGCTGCCAGCCCTGAAAGGCTTTTTCCTCTTCCCACAGGGTCAGGATGACATACGTATCGCCTTCAAGCGGCCTTAATACGCGGATGGCTTCAAAACCGGGTTCATTTTCCACTTTGCCGGCGCGGTTTTTAAACCGGTTTTCAAACAGCGGACGGCCTTCCTGGGTAACGGCGATGTTATTGAGGACGGCGTAGCCCGGATGTTTGATTTCCCCGACGCTGTCGATGCTTTCATAGGAATGGGGCGCCTGAAAAACGGTTTCTCCATTTGTCTCGTGGATTAAAATCGCATTTTCCTCTCCTTGCATCAGCACCATATTCTCATTTGGGTGTTTCTTTGCAATCGTTTTTAAAAAATCGGCTGTCCCATATGTAATATAAACCTTCATATCAGCCACCTCCTGCTTGCTAGTATAACAAAAGAGTGGTATAAGTTTCTATTGGCGACTCATTCTGACATAATTCGAAACAATATTTCCCATACTACAAGTTAAGAAAGGCGAGGTGACTTATGCTGAAAAAGAAAAAAAGATTCTTTATTCCGGCTGTAATTGCGGCGGTAACCGCTTTTCTCGCGTTAATCGGATACATTATCATTATATTTCTCGGCCATTATGTCATCGATGAAAAGAAATTAATCCTGCACGCATCTTCAAAAATCGTCGATCAAAACGGTGATGAAATCGCGAGTCTTTATACGGAAAACCGCGAACCGGTATCCATTCAGGAGGTTCCTGAAGATGTGAGAGATGCCTTTATCGCCGTTGAAGATAAACGATTTTACGAACATCACGGCATTGATGTAAAGTCTGTCGGCCGGGCGATGTTCCGGGATATTTTAGCGGGCGGCAAGGTGGAGGGCGGAAGCACGATCACCCAGCAGCTGGCGAAAAACATTTTTCTGACTCATGATAAAACATTTTTGCGCAAAACGAAGGAAGTCATTATCGCCATCAATCTTGAGCGTGATTACAGCAAGGATAAGCTGCTTGAAATGTACTTGAACCAGCTCTATTTCGGCCATGGCGTTTACGGCATTCAAGCCGCGTCTCACTACTATTTTAATAAAGAAGTAAAAGATTTAACCGTTGCAGAAGGCGCCGTTCTGGCGGCTATACCGAAGGCGCCTTCCCTTTATTCGCCGATTCAGCATCCCGGCAAAAATAAAGAGCGGCGCGATACGATTCTTTCCATGATGAACGATCAAGGCTATATCAGCGCAAAAGAAGCCGTCAGAGCCCAGGGCCGGACATTGGGGCTTCATATCAAGAAAACATCTGAAACGCCTTGGTTTGACAGTTATATCGATCTTGTCATCAAGGAGGCGGAATCCCGTTATTCGATGTCAGGCGAACAGCTCCTTCAAGGCGGCTATACGATCCGGACATCGCTTGATTCCAAACTGCAGAAAACGGCATATACGCTCATGAGGGAAAGCGGCTATTTTCCGGGAACGGATCAGGCGGCGGAGGGAAGCGCCGTCTTTATTGATAATAAAACCGGAGGCGTCCGCGCGGCGGTCGGCGGTCGCGACTACGTGACAAAAGGATACAACAGGGTAACGGCGCCGCGGCAGCCGGGCTCAACGTTTAAGCCGCTTGCCGTGTACGGGCCCGCCATGCAGGAGGACAAGTTCAAACCATACTCGCTACTTCAAGACAAACTGCAGTCTTACAACGGGTACGAACCGAAAAATTATGACGGACAGTACAAGGGGCAAGTGACGATGCAGGACGCGATCACCTACAGCATAAATGCGCCCGCTGTCTGGACATTGAAGCAGATCGGCGTGGATACGGGAAAATCGTATCTTAATAAAAACGGCATAAACATTTCTGACAACGGACTCGCGATTGCGCTGGGCGGTCTGTCAGAAGGCGTCACCCCGCTTCAGCTGGCCGGAGCTTATCATACATTTGCGGCAAACGGAATGTATACGAAGCCATTTTTTATAGAGAACATCACGGACGAAGACGGAGAAACGATTTCCGGGCCTAAAAACGGCAAAACGCGCGTCTTCAGCGGACAGACGGCATGGAATATGACGAGGATGCTTCAGCAGGTCGTAAAAGAAGGAACCGCTTCACAAGGCAGCTATCAGGGCGGCCTGGCGGGGAAAACCGGCACGACGTCATTTACCGGCGTCCCCGGCGCCACGAAGGACGCCTGGTTTGCGGGATACACTCCCGGGCTGACGGGAGCCATCTGGATGGGGTATGACAAAACAGATAAAACCCATTACCTGAAAGGCGGAAGCCAGTATCCTGTCAGACTCTTTAAAGATATCGTCACAAAAGCGGGGGAAAACGGCAAAACATTCATAAAGCCTGAAAATGTGAAAGAACTGGGAAGCCCGATTGAGCTGAAAGCGGTGAAGTCCCTGTCGGCCGGTTATACATTTAAGGCGATGGGACTGATTACGGTTCAATTAAAATGGGATGCTCAAAAGGATGATCGGGTTGTTTACCGAATATATGAAAAGAAAGACGGAAAAGACAAGCTTCTGGATTCGGTGAAAGGAAAAGGCAGCTTTGACATACCATACGCCAACCTGTTTTCAGGGGCTTCATACAAGGTCGTTCCATATAATTCACAGACGAATCAAGAAGGAGAGGGAACGGAATACGTTCAGCCGAAGCTTTTCTCTTCTTAATGATGAATTCGGCGATTTTTTGAACATTAGGCCTCAATTCTATACCATTTTAAAAAAACAAGGTATAGTGTAATGGGCGAAGAACACGAACGTATGGTTGCAGGAGGAAAGGTGGAAATTCAGATGAGTAAACGAGAAGCGTTTAATGATACGTTTTTAAAAGCGGCACGGGGAGAAAAAACAAATCACGTCCCTGTCTGGTACATGAGACAGGCGGGGAGGTCACAGCCGGAATACCGCAAGCTGAAGGAAAAATACGGCTTAGTCGAAATTACGCATCAGCCCGAGCTGTGCGCGTATGTGACGAGACTTCCGGTCGAGCAGTACGGAGTGGACGCTGCCATTTTATATAAAGATATTATGACGCCTCTTCCTTATATCGGAGTGGATGTTGAAATTAAAAACGGAATCGGCCCGGTGATCGATCAGCCGGTGCGCTCTGCTGCGGATATTGAAAAGCTCGGCGAACTGAATCCCGAACAGGATGTTCCTTACGTGCTGGAAACGATCAAATTACTCGTAAACGAACAGCTGAATGTCCCGCTCATCGGTTTTTCGGGAGCGCCTTTTACGCTGGCCAGTTATATGATTGAAGGCGGGCCTTCTAAAAATTACAACAAAACAAAAGCGTTCATGCACAGTATGCCGCAAGCGTGGCAGATGCTGATGGACAAGCTCGCGGATATGATTATCGTTTATGCAAAAGCGCAGATTAACGCCGGCGCAAAAGCCATTCAGATTTTTGATTCCTGGGTCGGCGCGCTGAACCGCGAAGATTACCGGCAATTTATAAAACCGGTGATGGACAGAATTTTCCGGGAGCTTTCAGCAGAACAAGTTCCGCTGATCATGTTCGGCGTAGGCGCAAGCCACCTGGCCGGAGACTGGCATGACCTTCCTCTTGACGTTGTCGGTCTTGATTGGAGACTCAGCATAGATGAAGCCAGAAAACAAGGCATCACAAAAACGGTTCAGGGCAATCTTGATCCGTCGCTTCTTCTTGCGCCTTGGGAGGTCATCGAGAAAAAAGCGAAAGCGATTCTTGACCAGGGTATGAAAACGGATCGGTTTATTTTCAATTTAGGACACGGCGTATTCCCTGATGTAAACCCGGAAACGCTGAAAAGGCTGACGGCCTTTGTGCATGAATACTCCGCGGCTAAAATAGGGGAACAATCTTCCTGAGCAGATCGTTGGTGATAAGAAGATTTTCCTGTCAAAATCAAGATAGACAGACCATCAAAAGAGGTGTTTAACAAAATGAGCAGCAAAAAGAAAATGGGACTTCTCGTTATGGCTTACGGAACGCCTTACAAAGAAGAAGACATAGAACGTTATTATACACATATCAGACGCGGAAGAAAGCCGGAGCCGCACATGCTTCAAGACTTAAAAGACAGATATGAAGCGATCGGAGGCATTTCGCCGCTTGCAAAAATTACGAAGGAGCAGGCGGAGAAGCTCGGACAGCGTTTAAATGAAATCCAGGACGACGTCACATTCAAAGTGTACATCGGATTAAAACATATTGAACCGTTTATCGAAGACGCGGTGGCGGACATGCATAAAGACGGCATTACAGAAGCTGTCAGCCTGGTGCTCGCCCCTCATTTTTCAACATTCAGTGTCCAGTCATACAACAAACGCGCCAAAGAAGAAGCGGAGAAGCTTGGCGGCTTGACCATCAAGTCGGTTGAAAGCTGGTATGATGAACCGAAATTCGTTGATTATTGGGTCAGCCAGGTGAAGAAAACGTATGAATCAATGCCGAAAGAAGAACGGGATGACGCGATGCTGATCGTCTCAGCGCACAGCCTTCCTGAAAAAATTAAAGAATACGGCGATCCGTATCCTGACCAGCTGGAGGAATCCGCAAAACTGATTGCCGAAGGCGCCGGAATTACCGATTACGCAGTCGGCTGGCAGAGCGAAGGGAACACCCCTGATCCGTGGCTCGGGCCAGACGTGCAGGATCTCACGCGCGAGCTGTATCAAAAGCATCCTTATAAAGCATTTGTATACGTGCCCGCAGGCTTCGTTGCCGATCATTTAGAGGTGCTTTACGATAATGATTACGAATGCAAAGCTGTGACCGATGAAGTCGGCGCAAGCTACTATCGTCCGGCAATGCCGAACGCACAGCCCGAATTTATCGATGCGCTTGCAGCGGTCGTGCTGAAAGAGCTGGACAAGTAGAACTAAACGGTAAAGAAGGCGATAAAAATGAGTGGCGATAAAAAACATCTGGTCATCATCGGCGGCGGCATAACGGGATTAGCCGCCGCCTTCTACATGGAAAAAGAAATCAAAGAAAAACAGCTGCCGCTTGAGGTCACCCTGATTGAAGCGGGCCCGAGAGCGGGCGGCAAAATTCAGACGGCGCATAAAGACGGCTACATCATTGAGCGGGGGCCGGATTCTTTTCTGGAAAGGAAAAAAAGCGCTCCCCAGCTCGTAAAAGATTTAGGGCTTGAGCATCTGCTCGTCAACAATGCGACCGGCCAGTCTTACGTGCTCGTCAACGAGACGCTTCATCCGATGCCGAAGGGCGCGGTGATGGGCATCCCGACAAAAATCGCTCCGTTCATCTCCACCGGCTTATTTTCTGTTCCCGGAAAGGCGCGGGCGGCGCTGGATTTTGTTCTGCCTGCGAGCAAACCGAAGGAAGATCAGTCTCTGGGTGAATTTTTCCGCAGACGCGTCGGTGACGAAGTTGTTGAGAATTTAATAGAACCGCTTTTGTCAGGGATCTATGCCGGAGATATTGATAAGCTGAGCCTCATGTCCACATTTCCGCAATTCTATCAGACTGAGCAAAAGCACAGAAGCCTGATTCTCGGCATGAAAAAATCGCGTCCGCAGCCTTCAGGACAGCAGCTGACGGCCAAAAAGCAGGGGCAGTTTTTAACGCTGACAACAGGGCTTCAAACGTTGGTGGAGGAGCTGGAAAAGCAGCTTACGCTGACAAAAGTGATGAAAGGCACGAAAGTCACCCATATCGGCCGCGAGGAGAAAGGATATTCCGTGACGCTTGATAACGGCAAAGTGCTTCATGCGGAAGGATGCATTGTAACAGCGCCGCATAAAGCCGCGGCGAAAATGCTTTCTGATCTGCCGGCGGTTTCATGTCTCAAAGACATGCATTCTACATCCGTCGCCAACGTCGCCTTAGGTTTTCCTGAGGGAGCCGTCAAGATGGAGCATGAAGGTACGGGATTCGTTATCTCAAGAAACAGCGACTTCTCCATCACGGCCTGCACATGGACGAACAAAAAATGGCCGCATGCGGCGCCGGAGGGCAAAACACTGCTCAGGGCGTACGTCGGAAAAGCCGGAGATGAATCCATCGTAGATCTTTCAGATAACGAGATCATTAACATCGTAATGGAAGATTTGAAAAAAGTAATGAATATCAAAGGCGAGCCGGAAATGACCTGTGTGACCCGCTGGAACGAAAGCATGCCGCAGTACCATGTCGGTCATAAAGAGCGCATCAAAGAGTTCAGAGACGCGCTGAGAGCTTCCTATCCGGGTGTATACGCGACGGGCGCGTCTTTTGAAGGGGTGGGCATCCCAGACTGTATCGACCAGGGAAAAGCTGCCGTATATGATTCACTGGCTTATTTATTTGAAACGTACCAGCCTCCGTTATCTTAAAACGGAGGTTTTTTTGCATGTTCCCGTTCTGTAAAGGGAACACCAATAAAAAGAAAAAACATTTGAATCTTCTTTGCGACTGTGATAAGTTATCTTATGTACAAAATGACTAAAACGTTCAAACGGTCAATTTAACGAGGTGGGAAACATGTCCGTCGATCGGAAAAAGCTCATTCTGGAAGCGGCAACGAAGTCTTTTACACAATTCGGCTACAAAGCAACGACAATGGATCTGGTGGCGAAGCTGGCAAATGTGGGGAAGGGAACCATCTATACGTTTTTCAAAAACAAGGAAGAACTGTTTGATGATATTTTCACCACTATTTTAAGAGAAATGAAGGAACACGCCGATGAAGCGATGAAACCGGAGCTTTCATTTCACGAAAATGTCCACCGGGCGCTTGTCGCGATTTTGGAATTCAGAAAAACACACCAGCTGACGATTAAAATTTTTCAGGAGAACGCCGAGATTGGTACAATAGCCGTTCAGGATGTCATTGCGAAAATGGAGCGGGCCATTCTGTCATATATTAAAGAAAAGATAGAATATGCCATTGAAAACGGGAGCATTAAACCGTGCGATCCGGAGCTGACCGCTTTTGTCATGCTTAAGCTTTACATCGCGCTGATATTTGACTGGGAAAAAAACCATCCGCCTCTTGAAAAAGAGACGATCGCCGAATTGCTGGAAATGTATGTTGGTCAAGGATTATCTAAATAGATGATCCTTCACTTTTTAGGTGCCGTGACCGTTTTGTCAAATGAGTCAGTTTGCGGAAGGAGGCAACAGGGTTGAATACAATAAAAAGCCAGTGGAAAGACATTGTAACGAGCAAGAAACTGTTAATCCCCATCATTGCCATATTATTCGTTCCGCTGATTTACAGCGGAGTGTTTTTGAAGGCGTACTGGGACCCGTACGGCACGGTGGATCAGCTGCCGGTAGTCGTTGTCAACCAGGATAAAGGGGCGGACTACGAAGGGAAACATCTTCAGATCGGTGACGATCTTGTGAAAGAATTAAAGAAAAATGATAATTTTGATTGGCATTTTTCAAGCGATCTTGATCAATCGTTAAAGGACTTATTAAATGCTAAATATTATTTAGTGGTCGAGATTCCTGAAGGTTTTTCGAAAAACGCCAGCACGGTAATGGATAAAAATCCGAAAAAGCTGGATCTGAAATATCATACGAACGCCGGATCCAACTATGTCGGGGCGACAATCGGCGAAAAGGCAATCGATAAACTGAAAGCCTCCGTGTCGAAAGAAGTGACAGAGCAATACGCAAAAGTCATTTTTGACAACTTTAAAGATATTGCCAAAGGACTCGGCAAAGCCAGCAGCGGCGCCAAGAAAATAGACGATGGCACGAAAAACGCGAAAGACGGCAGCGCCAAGCTGAAGGAAAATTTAGCGAAGCTTACTGAAAGCACCGCAACCATCAGCGACAAAACACAGCAGCTTACCGACGGAGCGGCGAAAGTGACAAGCGGGATTCAAACGCTTAACAGCTCTATCGCAAAACTGCAGAGCGCAAGCGCCGACATTCAAGACAAATCGGGACAGATTGCTTCAGGAGGAGGCGAGGTGGCCAGCGGGCTTAAAACGAGCCTTGACGGGCATAAGCAGCTCCAGCAAAAGCTTCCGGATTTAACGAATGGATTAAGCGCATTAAACAGTAAGGCGCAGGAAGTATCGCAAAAAGCGGCGGCATTTGAAGATGCGATCAATTCAGTCAACCTCTCAGATATTGAAAAAGCGGTTGGGGAGCTTGAGCAGACTGAAAAGGAATTGCAGCAGTTTAAGAAAAAGCTTTCCGATCTGAAAAACAGCCTGGATGCCCGGGATGATGCGGTCAAAAAGGTGATTCAGGACAGTGATTTCTTAACGGGTGAGCAAAAAACGAAACTGGTTCAGCTTCTGAATGAGAAGCTTCCGAAGGCTGACCTTCCGGATTTAGACAATATCGTCAGCCAGCTTCCGTCCGGCGGAGATGTTCAGCTTCCGGATATGTCAGTTATAAAAAGCGCGCTGGAAGATGTAAAAGCGAAGGCTGATCAGCTGAAAGCACTGCCGCAGTCCACATCGAAACTGTATAACGGCGCGGCGGCGGTACAAGACGCGATTAACCAGCTGACAGCGGGAACTGACAAATTATACAGCGGAGCGCAGACCGTCTTTGAAAGCCAAAACAAACTGACGGCCGGTATCGGCGAATACAACAGCAAGTTCGGACAGCTCAAATCAGGATCAGAAGCGTTAGTGTCAGGGAGCGGCCAAGTGTCTGGCGGCTTAACGAAACTGCTGGACGCGCAAAACAAAATCCATGACGGCTCGTCCAAAATTGAGCAGGGTCAAGCGTCTCTCGGCACCGGTTTAAGCAAGCTTTTAGACGGCACCGGACAACTGTCCAGCCAGCTGAAAGACGCGGCTGATCAAACCGGGGACATTAAGACAGATGACAAAACGTACAGCATGTTTGCCGATCCGGTAAAAACGGACGATAACGCGATTCATTCCGTGCCTAACTACGGTACCGGACTGACGCCTTATATTCTCTCTATGGGCTTATATGTCGGCGGATTGATGCTGACGGTCGTATTCCCTCTGACTGAAGCTTCGGGCCGTCCGAGAAACGGGTTTGAATGGTTCCTCAGTAAATTCAGCGTCATTCTGCTCGTCGGACTGATTCAATCCGTTATTGTCGCAACGGTTCTGTTAAAAGGAATCGGACTTGATGTGGAAAGCACCTGGAGATTCTATCTCTTTACGATGATTACCAGCATCGCGTTCTTGTCCATGATTCAATTATTAGCGACCACGATGGGAAATCCGGGACGCTTTATCGCTGTCATCATTCTGGTGCTCCAGCTCGGGGCAAGCGGAGGAACCTTCCCGCTTGAACTCCTCCCGGGATTCTATCAAGTGATTCACGGGGCATTGCCGATGACGTACAGCATTAACGGATTCCGTGCCGTCATTTCAAATGGCGATTACGCCTACATGTGGCAGCAGGCATCGATTCTATTGGGCATTGCCGTTGTCATGATCGCGCTGACCATCGTGTACTTTACGGTGCAAAGCAAAAAAGAACACAAAGCGGAAGAAGAAATCACAGCATAAGAAAAAGAGGCCCTGGGCAGATGCTCGGGGCCTCTTTTTTCTGCTTTCGATCATCGTTCGATTAAAATCCCCATCTCACCAGCAATCCGGTATACGTCAATCCGCCGCCGAACCCGAATAATACCAGTGTCTGGCCTTCCGACAGTTTTTTCGCTTTCACGGCCTCATCCAAAGCGAGAATAATAGAAACCGATGAAGTGTTTCCGTAATATTCAACGCTTGTCAATGTCCGTTCAAGCGGGAAAGGAAGTTTTTCACAGATGGATTCGATCATCCGCATGTTGGCGCTGTGAGGAACGAACCAATCAAGATCGTCTTTTGAAAAGCCGGCTTTTTCTAAAAGGGCATTGCATTCCTCAGGCACGGTTCTGACCGCCCATTTATATACTTCGCGCCCGTTTTGCACCATGTTTCCTCCGCCCTTAAGCGGCTCGCCGTTTAATTCTGCGCTCAGCCCCGTGCGATACAGCACGTCCGCGCCGCTCCCGGCCGTTCCTTGCACGGCTGCCAAAAAGCCCGGCGCTGATTCGTCGCGTTCCACCAATAAGGCGCCTGCAGCGTCTCCGAAAAGGACGCAGGTCGTCCGGTCAGTATAATCCGTTACTTTTGATAATGTTTCACCGGCAATCACGATCACTTTTTGATGAGAACCGGCGGTGATTAATGCGTCTGCGAGCTGAAGGCCGTATGTGAGTCCGGCGCATGTGGCGTTAATATCAAGGGCGCCGGTGTGAGGCCAGCCGAAATGAGCCTGCACGCGTGCCGCAGTGCTTGGAAACGCATAGTCCGCCGTCGTTGTAGCGACAAGGATCATATCGACATCATCAAGGGTCCCGCTGTATCGTTCTGCAAGGTTTTTCACCGCTTCTATACATAAATCCGATGTGAATTCATGTTCGCCGGCAATACGTCTTTCCTTCATGCCGGTACGCTGGACGATCCATTCATCAGATGTATCGACGATGCGCTCCAAATCCGCATTTGTTAATCGGCGTGCCGGAGCATATGTACCGATTGCTGTAATTTTAGATTTTGACATGATGAATCACTCCTTTATAAGCAGATTATAACACCAGATATTAATACTTGGTACTAATTTTAATAAAAAAACCCAAGCAGCATCCGCTGGTTGGGGAGCATGAGACATCTATTTATAAAACGGGCTTGTGTGATATTACCAATGACGGCAGCAGTGGCGGCGATGATGGCGGCATGAATGATGATGCTTTCTTTCCTTTTTCTTCTTACAAGGTTCTTCTTCTTTTTTCTTCTTGCAGGGATCTTTGTCTTTTTTACAGCACCAGAAGGAGTCTGCATCAAACCAATCATCCTCAAACCAATCCTCAAACCAATCTTTATGAAACCTTTTCCGCTTATGCGATTTACGGCTGATCATACATTTCCCTCCTATCCCCATGCTCCCTTCATCTTATGAAAAAAGAGAAGGAAAAGATTGGACGGGTTGTGGATCAAAAGAGTATATTTTAAGAAGAATCAAATTGATAGGAGGAATGACCTGTGGCAGATATGAAACATACGATGGAACTGATTAAAAAACTGGTGTCGATTCCGAGTCCGACGGGCAATACATACGAGGTTATCGCCTATACAGAAAGTCTTTTAAAAGACTGGGGCGTCTCCTCTTACAGAAACCGCAAAGGCGGTCTTTTTGTCACGATTCCCGGCCGTGATGACAAGAAACACAGATTGCTGACGGCGCATGTCGATACGCTCGGCGCGATGGTAAAGGAAATAAAGGCGGACGGCCGGCTGAAGATTGACTTGATCGGCGGCTTCCGATACAACTCGATTGAAGGGGAATATTGCGAGATCCAAACTGCTTCCGGCAAAACCTATACAGGCACCATTTTAATGCATCAGACTTCAGTGCACGTCTACAAGGACGCCGGCAAGGCAGAGCGGAATCAGGAGAATATGGAAGTCCGCCTTGATGAGCCTGTCCGGACGAAGGAGGAGACCTCCAATCTCGGCATCAGGGTCGGCGATTTCATTTCATTTGATCCGCGCGTGCAGATGACACCGAGCGGTTTTATAAAATCCCGGCATCTTGATGATAAAGCGAGTGTGGCCCTGCTCCTGAACTTAATCCGCCGCATCACAGAAGAGAAAATCGAACTTCCGTATACGACGCACTTTCTGATTTCTAATAATGAAGAAATCGGCTACGGCGGCAATTCCAACATTCCGCCTGAAACCGTCGAATACTTGGCTGTTGATATGGGAGCGATCGGCGACGGCCAGTCTACGGATGAATATACCGTCTCTATTTGCGTGAAGGATGCAAGCGGCCCGTATCATTATCAGCTCAGAAAACATCTGGCCGGGCTTGCGGAGCGCTATGGCATTGATTATCAGCTTGATATTTATCCGTATTACGGTTCTGATGCTTCAGCAGCCATCCGTTCGGGCCATGACATCGTCCACGGGCTGATCGGCCCGGGAATTGACGCGTCACACGCCTTTGAACGCACGCACGAATTATCGCTTCTTAATACGGCGAAGCTTTTGTACCGGTACGTTCTATCGCCGATGGCATAAAAAAACCCTGCGCGGAAAAGTTCCGTGCAGGGTTTTCGTTTAACCTGAGATGGTTGTGTTTTGTTCTGTTTTGGCGAGGCTCATGACCTTCGCGCCTTTAGCGGGATCATACTGACCTTCCCATTTTGACATCACAACGGATGCCAGCGCGTTTCCGGTCAGATTGACGACCGTACGGGCCATGTCCATAATCCGGTCAACACCGGCGATGAATGCAAGGCCTTCTGCAGGAATGTTGAATGCGCCTAGTGTCGCAAGCAGGACGACGAAAGAAGTCCCGGGCACGGCAGCCATTCCTTTGGAAGTGACCATCAAGACAAGCACAAGGGTAATCTGCTGCCAAATGGACAAGTCAACGTGGTATACCTGAGCGAGGAATATTGCGGCGATAGATTGGTACAGCACAGATCCGTCTAAGTTAAAGGTATATCCGATCGGCACAACAAATGAAACAATACCTTTCGGACATCCGATTTTCTCCATTTTTTCCATAACACGAGGGAGTACAGTTTCGGAGCTTGACGTACTGAACGCCAATAAAATTTCATCCTTCATATAGGCGAGGAATTTGAAAATGTTAACCCCGGCAAGCTTTCCGACGATTCCGAATACAACAATGAGAAAGAAAGCCAAAGCTACATATACTAAACCGACCAGTTTACCGAGTGAAAGCAGGGAACTGAGCCCAAATTTGGAAACGGTAACACCAATCAATGCAAAAACACCAAACGGAGCAACTTTCATGACCAGGTTCACAACGTGGAACATCGCATGAGAAACACCTTCAAAGAAGGCCAATACGGGCTTTCCTTTTTCACCGATTGCCGAGATGCCGAGTGCAAACAGCACGGTAAAGCAGATGATGGCAAGCAGATCTCCTTCGGCCAATGATTGGAAGAAGTTTGTCGGTACAATATGCAGGAATGTGTCCGCGATGGATTTATTATTTTGTTCTTTTTCTGTTTCAACATATTGACTGATATCTGTTTTTTGAGCCTCATGTATATTAACGCCTGTTCCCGGATGAAAAAGATTTGCCAAAGCCAGTCCGAGAATGATGGCGAAAGTGGTAATGATCTCAAAATACAAAATCGTTTTGAAGCCTAATTTTCCGACCTGTTTTCCGCTTCCCGCGCCGGCAACGCCGATGATTAAGCTGGAGACGACGATTGGAATCACGATCATTTTGATTAAGCGTAAAAACAAATCGCCGATAGGCTGTAAATAAGTTGGAACAGCAGGATTGCCATACCAGATGACACCGACTACAACCCCTAGTATGAGTCCGACGAAAATTTGCGTCGCTAATCCAAAACGTAATTTTTTCATAGATTACCTCCCGAAGAAAAAAGTGCAATAAGTATCTAAAAAGATAGCTATTAGAACAAATTATAATAGAAAAGAAAACAATTCGTCTATAAAAAATTATAGATTGAAAATACTGAATTGTACAAAACATACAGATGATTGCTAATAATGGTGGATAACACCCTATTCAGAAAGTACGGCGCCGGCCGAAAAATAAAGGTGCCGCACACTTTTGACTGTGCGGCACCCTATTGTCACATATCCTTTATTTTCAAGCAATCGTCACAAACATTTCCATAGCATTCATGCTGTTCAGCTATTTCTTTGCCGCATTCCGCACACTTTTTACCGGGCAGATTTCTAAAAAATTCTGTTATTTTATCCAACATACCCATCCCTCTTTCGTTGTGTTGTCTCTACATTGTATTATAACAGTTAACGAAAATCAACGGCTGTTTTGGCACAATGTTTAAAACATGCAATTTATACGAAAAATAGGTATATTGGAGGAAAGGATCTTTTATCTTAAACATTCGGAGGATGCTATGAAAGTTACAGTTATTGGATGCTGCGGCGGGTTTCCGGCCGCAAATGAAGCAACTTCAGGCTATCTGTTTCAGTCCGGCGGTTATTCTTTGCTCGTCGATTGCGGAAGCGCCGTATTATCAAAGCTGTTTGCTTATGTACCGGCAGAAGAGCTTGATGCCGTGATTTTGTCTCATTATCATCATGACCACATTGCTGATATCGGGCCGCTTCAATTTGCCAAGCAGGTCGGGTCATTTCTTGGAAAAGGAACGGATGCGCTGCCGATTTACGGGCATGATGCTGATATAGAACAGTTTGAGCGTCTTACATACAAAACGCATACAAAGGGAATGGCCTATCAGCCGGACTGTCCGCTTTCTGCCGGGCCGTTCACGATTACCTTCCTGAAAACGGTGCATCCGGTCACTTGTTATGCGATGCGCATTACTGACGGTTCTGCTTCCGTTGTGTATACGGCTGATTCAAGCTATCAGGACTCGTTTATTCCGTTTGCGGAAAATGCCGATCTGCTGATCTGCGAGTGCAATTTTTACGCAGACCAGGACGGCACGTCAGCCGGCCATATGAACAGCTTGGAAGCCGGACGTATCGCGAAGGAGGCGGGAGCGGGGGAGCTGATTCTCACGCATCTGCCTCACTTCGGCGAGCACCGCAAACTGAAAGAAGAAGCGGAAACCGTGTTCGGGGGCGAAGTGAAAATCGCGGCCTCCGGATTGAAGTGGGAGAAATAGAGGAGGAGCACCATGTTATTTATTGACAACCAAAACATAACCGATCCGAGGATCAACCTCGCGATCGAAGAATATTGCGTGAAGCATCTCGACCCTGAACAGACGTACCTGCTTTTTTATGTCAATCAGCCGTCGATTATCATCGGGAAGAATCAAAATACAATAGAAGAAATCAACACGAAATACGTAGAAGATAACGGAATCATTGTCGTCCGCAGACTGTCAGGAGGCGGCGCGGTTTATCACGATCTCGGAAATTTGAATTTCAGTTTTATCACAAAGGATGACGGAGACAGCTTTCACAATTTTAAAAAATTCACCGAACCCGTCATTCAGGCGCTGCGCCAGCTCGGTGTGGAAGCTGAATTAAGCGGCCGCAACGACATTGTCGCAGATGGCAGAAAAATTTCCGGCAACGCTCAATTCTCGACGAAAGGGCGGATTTTCAGCCACGGAACATTAATGCTGGATTCGGCCATTGACCATGTTGTGTCAGCGCTGAAAGTGAAAAAAGACAAAATTGAATCAAAGGGCATTAAATCAATCAGAAGCCGTGTCGCCAACATCAGCGAGTTTCTTGATGACAAAATGACGGCCGATGAATTCAAAAAGCATCTGCTTCACCATATTTTTAATACAAATGATCTTTCCAAAGTGCCGGAATATAAGCTGACGGATGTAGACTGGAAAGCGATCCGGAAGATTTCTGAAGAGCGTTATCAAAACTGGGACTGGAATTTCGGCAGGTCGCCGGCATTCAATCTTCAGCATTCCAAACGTTATCCGGTCGGATCAATTGATCTGCGCCTTGAAGTGAAAAAAGGAATCATTCAAGACTGCAAAATTTTCGGTGATTTTTTCGGTGCGAAAGATGTGAGTGAAGTCGAACAGGCGCTGATCGGAAAACAGTATGACAGAACCGCGATCAGGGAGGCGCTGGCCGGAATTGAGCTGAAACAGTATTTCGGCAAAATAGAGCTGGAAGACTTTCTCGAACTGATTTATTAGAACACTTGCCGAACCGCATGATTTGAATCAGCGCCCGTTTTTATGAAATGATAGAACCATAATAGATAGGGAGGGATCATGATGAAAGTATTTCTCATCGGAGCAAACGGACAGATCGGACAGCGGCTGACCGGGCTGTTTCAAAAAGACGGCACCCATACGCTTCGGGCGATGGTCCGGAAAGAAGAGCAGAAAGAAGCGCTTCAAGCTGCGGGAACAGAAGCCGTTCTTGCCGATCTCGAAGGAAGTGCGGAAGACATCGCGAAAGCCGCCGAGGGTTGTGACGCGATGGTTTTTACCGCCGGATCAGGCGGAAGCACCGGATATGATAAGACGCTTTTGATTGATCTTGACGGAGCGGCAAAAGCGATAGAAGCGGCAAAGAAAGCCGGCATTAAGCGGTTTATTATGGTGAGCGCCCTTCAGGCTCATAACCGGGCCAACTGGAATGAATCGCTGAAGCCGTATTATGCCGCTAAACATTATGCGGACAAAATTCTTGAAGCGAGCGGTTTGACGTATACGATTATCCGTCCCGGCGGGTTATTAAATGATCCCGGCACGGGCAATATCAATGCCGCCGCCGATTTAGAAAGAGGCTCCATTTCAAGAGACGATGTCGCCAAGACCGTTATCGCATCCCTTAATGAACCGAATACGTTTGAAAAGGCGTTCGATCTGACGGCGGGCAGCACGCCCATCAGAGAAGCGCTGAAACAATTATAGTTTCCGGTTTTACAGCACTCGGGGCTTTTAGCCCTTGAGTGTTTTTCTATATTTTTCTATAATGAAGTGAACGTTTATTCCGGAGAAATGAATGACTATTCATTCATTACATTTTTAAAGGGGTGGGAAAATGAATCTGGTTTCCAAATTGGAAGAAACGGCATCACAGAAACCGGAAAAACCGGCTTGTCTGTTTCAAGATCAGTACATGACGTATGAGGAGCTGGCAGGTAAAATCGAAGCATTTGCAAACGGATTGGAAGACAGGGGACTGAAAAAAGGGGATCATCTCGCTTTGCTGCTCGGAAATACGCCTGATTTTGTCATTGCGTTTTTCGGCGCGTTAAAAGCGGGAGTTGTCGTCATACCTGTTAATCCGGCATACACACCTTCAGAGATCGCATATATGATGAAAAACGGCGATGTCAAAGCGATCGCCGGCATCGACCTTTTAATTCCCGTATTTGAAAGCCTGCACGGCTCACTGCCGCTAGTGGAGCATATCATCATCAGTCAGACCGCAGAGAACGCTCCATCGACAGAAGACCCTCAATTGCGCTTGAAAATGACAACGTTTACAAAAATGCTCCGTCCGGCGGAGCGCACCAGAACCTATCCGACATTGTCCCAAGATGATACTGCCGTCATTTTATATACCTCAGGGACGACGGGAAAACCGAAAGGCGCCATGCTCACCCATCAGAATCTTTTTTCCAACGCAAATGATGTCGCCGGATACTTAGGAATGAATGAGAAAGATAAAATTGTTGCCGCATTGCCGATGTTTCATGTTTTTTGTTTAACCGTTTGTATGAATGCGCCTCTGATGAGCGGAGCGTGTGTATTAATCGAGCCGCAATTCAGCCCGGCCTCTGTGTTTAAACTGATTAAACGCCGGCAGGCAACTATTTTTGCAGGCGTTCCGACGATGTATAACTACCTGTATCAATATGAGCACGGCAAGGCGGAGGATTTTGCGTCTATCAGGCTCTGCATTTCAGGCGGCGCTTCGATGCCGGTCGCTCTGCTGCAGACGTTTGAACAAACCTTTAATGTCACCATTTTGGAAGGATACGGACTTTCTGAAGCGTCGCCGGTTACTTGTTTCAATCCGTTTGACCGGGGGAGAAAGCCCGGCTCAATCGGGACGAATATTTTGCATGTCGAAAATAAAGTTGTTGATACGCTCGGTCGAGAACTGCCCGCCCATCAAGTGGGGGAATTGATCGTGAAAGGGCCGAATGTGATGAAAGGCTATTACAAGATGCCGGAGGAGACGGAACATGCGCTGAAGGACGGCTGGCTGTACACTGGTGATTTGGCGAAGCGCGATGAAGACGGTTATTTTTATATCGTCGACAGAAAAAAAGATATGATTCTCGTCGGCGGATACAACGTCTATCCGCGCGAAGTAGAAGAAGTGCTCTACAGCCATGAGGGCATTAAAGAAGCCGTGGTTATCGGCGTTCCTGACGCCAAAACGGGGGAAGCGGTGCATGCTTATATAGTGCCTGCGGATGGTGAGCTGACAGAGCAGGCCGTTGTTGATTACTGTGAACAGCATTTAGCAAAATATAAGCGCCCGGCGGAAGTGGTTTTTCTTGATGAGATTCCGAAGAATGCGACCGGGAAGCTGCTGAGACGGGCGGTTCGGGACATGCTTCCGAAATGACAGACGAAAAGCGAAGCCTGAGGGCTTCGCTTTTACATGAACTGATCCGGTCAGCTCTGCGATTCTTCCTTAATGATGCTTTGCACAAGCAACGTATCATGCCGGGTCAGTTTGTAATACGTGTTTTTATACTTGTACGTCATATAATTGCCGCTTTCGAGCCACATGCTGAATGAATCAAAACGGTCTTCATGGTATTTGACCGTTCCGTTGTAATCGGGAGACACGCTTTTGGTCAGTTTGACTTGTTTTCCTTGGTTCAAGATATCTAGCATATCTTTTACATTCTGCCTGTCTTTAATTTTAATTTCTTTTTTTCCGTGCTCAGACAGAATAATCAGATCTGCGTTGCTTGATGGAAACACATCGCCGGTCCGGCTGTATACATAGAAGAAAGCAACAACCAAAAGGGCGATTACTACAATAAATGCGATTATTTTTTTCATATTCATCACTCCGTCTTTTAGTCTTTCCCGCTTCCTGTTGTTCCATTCTTTTCTGTTGTGAAAAGATTAACATCCGTTTCGGAGGCTTGGTTCTATTTATTTGCATTTATGCTTACAATAGGAGTAAGTCATAAGGGTAAGGAGGGTGACTTCCATGCGCAAATGGATTGCGGCAGCGGGACTTGCCTATGTGCTGTACGGCCTTTTTTTCTATTGGTATTTCTTTATGACAGGAGACTCCTCGGTCCCGGAGGCCGTAAAGGGAACGAAAGCCGATCCGGCCTCGTTTATGGACCCGGGCCGCCTGGCAGCCGCTGAAAACTATTCAAATGTAAAGGATTTTCTGTTTTTTATCGGGGCGCCGTTAGATTGGTTTTTATTTTTTCTGCTGCTCATTACTGGGCTTGCCAAAAAAATAAAGCAATGGCTGGAAGCAGCGGTGCGCTTTCGGGTGCTGCAAATCGTAAGCTTCGTATTTGTCATGTCACTCATCGTTACGGCGGCTTCGCTTCCGCTTGAGTGGATCGGATATCGGGTTTCGCTTGCGTATCATATTTCGACCCAGACCGCAACAAGCTGGATCAGAGACCATGTCATTGATTTCTGGATCAGTTTTCCGCTGTTTGCCGCGTGTGTGCTTGTGTTTTACTGGCTGATCACAAAGCATACAAAAAAATGGTGGTTTTACGCTTGGTGTCTGACCGTGCCGTTTACCCTGTTTTTGTTTTTCCTGCAGCCGGTCGTCATTGATCCTTTATACAATGATTTTTATCCGCTGAAAGACAAGGAGCTGGAAAGCAAAATTTTGTCGCTTGCCGACAAGGCCGATATTCCCGCCAGCCATGTTTATGAAGTGAATATGTCGGAGAAAACGAACGCGCTGAATGCGTATGTGACGGGCATCGGTTCGAATAAGCGCATCGTTTTGTGGGATACGACTCTTAACAAACTGAAGGATCCGGAAATTTTGTTCATTATGGGGCATGAGATGGGGCACTATGTGATGAAGCACGTGTACATCGGACTTGCCGGGTATCTGCTGCTGTCATTAGCCGGGTTCTATATCATTGACAAGCTTTACAGGCGGCTGGCGAAATCCTTCAGCCGGATGCTTCATATAGAGGGGCCTAAAGATCTGGCCGCTCTCCCGCTGTTATTGCTGCTCATATCCGTGCTCAGTTTTGCTTCTGATCCGATTACGAATGCCGTCTCCCGGTATCAGGAAAACGCTGCCGACCGTTACGGCATCGAGCTGACCGGAAACCGGGAAGCGGCGATTGAGACGTTTCAGGACTTGGCCGATACGGGACTGAGCCGGGTCAATCCGCCGTTTCTCGTCAAGGTTTTCAAAGGGAGCCATCCGTCGATTATGGAGCGGATTGAACATGCGGAGGAAGAAAAATAATAAAAAACCGGCGGGGCCAAGGCCGACGCCGGTTTTTTATGTTTTACTGAGCTGCCGCCTGTACGTTGATCAGCCCTTTTCCGTAGTAGAAAGCATCACCAAGTTTTGTAGTGGTGTTTTCTAAACTGCTGCGGACTTGAGTGGTTGTCCAGTTCGGGTGCTTAGAAAGAATTAAAGCAGCCGCTCCGGCAACGTGCGGAGATGCCATTGACGTACCGTTGTATGCTCCGTATTTGTTTCCGGGAAGCGTGCTTTGGATCGATACGCCAGGTGCCATAACATCAAGCTCAGGTCCTACGCTTGAGAAAGATGCTCTTTGATTGCTGCTGTCAACAGCGCCGACTGCAATGACAGAAGGGTATTTACCAGGATAGCCCACTGTGCTTGAGCCGCCGGAAGTGCCTTCGTTACCGGCTGCCGCAACCACTACGACGCCGGAAGCAACGGCTTTGTCAACTGCAGCTTTTAACGCTGAAGAACCAGAAGGTCCGCCGAGACTCATATTAATAACGTCCATTTTGTTTGCGATCGCCCACTCAATTCCGTTAATGATCCAGCTGTACTGGCCGGAACCGTCAGCGCCGAGAACTTTTACCGCGTAAAGGGATGCGCTTGGCGCAACGCCTAATACACCGATTGAGTTATTAAGAGCCGCAACTGTGCCGGCAACGTGAGTACCGTGAGAGTTTCTGTCTTGGAAAGGATTTGTTTCAGAAGGAACCATGCTGGCTCCGCCTGCCACCTTTAAATCAGGATGAGAAGAATCAATACCGCTGTCGATAACCGCTACTTTAACATTTGATCCGGTGAAGCCTTGAGAGTGCAGAGCAGGGGCTTTGATTTGAGATACGCCGTAAGGCACGGATTGCGCGTACGCTTTTGCCACGTGATCTTCTTCAACGTAAGCGACGCTAGGGTCTTTTTTCAGCTCTTTTACAGCTTTTTCATTTAATGTAGCTGAAGCTGCGTCTACATATTTGAATTGCTTCTGTACTTTTCCGCCTTTTTCAGAAATGACATCTTTCTTCTTAGCGGCGCTCATCGTGCTCATTGTCTGTTTGAACCCGACAATATATTTCTTTTCCCCGTTTGATTTTCCTGCCGCCTGGGCAGAAGACGTGCTGCCGAACGCCATCGTAAAGATTAACGCTAAAGCAAACAGCAAACTGATCCATACCTTTTTGCCTCTCACTCTTTATCCTCTCCTTTTTTTCATTTGCAGAATAACCAATAGACAGACTATTCTGTGGATTAATTGTATAGTATGGAATAATATTTTAGTAGACCCAATTTTTTTCATCCCGTTTTATTTCTATTTAGGTATATCAACTCTCTTTCATTTAGTAGGAACCCGAAATATTTAAATTTTAATGGAAAAAACCGATGGAAGGACATGAGTAAATGTACACAAGCGCAATGACTCGCTTGTTTACTGGGTCGATTGTTTTGCTCCCATTTTTGGATGCTGTACCAAAAACAGGATAAATGTCACTTTTTGTTGAATGCAGAAGACTGAAGGAGGTGAAAGCGGAATGAGAAAAAGCCCCAACATGAATCAGTCTTTGACTTCCTTGGTGGAGAATAGCCATGAAACCATTTTATAAAAATAATGATTATGAATATCATTAATGCTTATTTTGTTCATGATATAATTGCGGAAAAACGAAAGAGGGGAACAGATGAAACGATTCAGTATGCTGATGCCGATCTTGGCCGTCCTCGTCATATCGGCATGTTCAGGGCCGGAACATGAGACTGCCATCAGACATGATCTGGGGACCTCACATGTGCCAGCGCATCCGCAGCGCGTCGCCGTGCTGAATCCGGGTTTTAATGATACCCTCCATGATCTCGGCATAAAGCCTGTGGCTGCGGCCGATAACCGGTCACATCCCGACCTGAATAAGATCGCTTCGCTGAAACCCGATCTCATCATTGCAGACTCAAGCCTGCACAGAGGGATATACCATAAGCTGACGGAGATCGCTTCGACAATCGCTTTAAAAAATGAAGATGCGGATTATCAGGATGCGGTTGACGCCGCCCTTACCATTGAAAAGGCGGCCGGTAAAGAGGGCATCATAGAGAAAAAGTTGTCGGCTCAGGAAGAAAAGCTGAATGACATCAAAAGAAAACTGGATGCAGAAGGCGCCTCGATTTTAATAATGAACGCTGTAAACGGCAGCTTTTCTGTTAAGGACGATCAGTTTTTTACGTCCCGGCTTTTAACGCTCGCAGGGTTTACCTATGCGGTCCAGACAGCTTCCGGCGGAAAATCTGAGCCTATCAAAATGACGCCCGGGAAGCTTTTGCATATCGATCCTGATTACATCGTGCTGTTGGGCGGAGAGAAAGAGTTCGAAAAGAATCCGATCTGGAAACAGCTTAAAGCCGTGAAAAACGGACATGTTTACCGCGCGGACAGGGCGGTTTGGACGGAACGCCGGAGTATTGACGGTGCGGACGCCATATTACATGATCTGCAGGAAAAAATGCCCGCTAAAAAGGCCCGGCACTGAATGCGGGCCTTTTTGCTATGATTCTGAAAGGTGGCTGCTTACATTGTAATCCTTGACGCGCCACTTATTTTCAATTCGTTCGATATTGCTCAGACAAGCATTGACAAGCTTTGCGTTTTGGATGTCGGTGTCACCGTCAGAAATGGCGGACAAGAGGGCGTGAATGGCTGCGCCGTGAGCGACGATCAGTACTTTTTGATCAGGGAAGCGCTCCTGAACTTTCACTAAACCGGCCAGCATTCTGTCTGTCAGCTCCTCTGCAGTCTCCATGTTCGGATAGTTTTTATCCGGATAGCGCTTCGACCGTTCCGGTAAAGACATTCCTTCCGCATCCCCATAGCTCCGTTCTCTGAAATCTTCCATGACGACGATAGGAAGATTCAGAAATCCATTAATGATGTCAGCTGTTTTTCTGGCCCGTTTCATCGGGCTTGAGACGATGACATCCCATTTGAAACCTTTTAAGTATTTTCCTGTTTCTTTCGCCTGACGCTCTCCCGTCGCATTTAACGGAATATCCGATTTGCCTTGAAGCTTCTTTTGGGCGTTCCAATCAGTCTCTCCATGTCTTACTAAACAAACGGCAGTCATAAAGTCTCCACTCCGATCATTTTTTATCGATACCATCTATTATACTGCCGTTACGTTAACACTTCAAAGAGAAGCGCCAGTCCGACTCCGCCTCCGCTGCCGATCGCTGCTGCTGCAAAGCGGGCATCCGGCCGCCTTTTTGCTTCATAAAAAAGCCGGGTGACAAGCGCCGCTCCGGAAGCCCCGTACGGATGTCCGACGGCCAGAGCGCCGCCCCGGACATTTATTTTAGAATACGGCACTTGAAGCTGCTGTGAAAAGACGCATATTTTGACGGCAAACGCCTCGTTTATTTCGTATATATCAATGTCATCGGGTGACAGGTCCTGCTCCTTCAGCAGTTTTTTGACGGCGTACACCGGAGCTGCTGACGGATAATGCGGATGGACGCCGCTTACCGCGCTTCCGATAAAACGCAATCTCGGCTTTAAACCGAGAGACCGCGCTTTTTGTTCTTCCATCACACAGACTGCCGCCGCCCCGTCAGAAATTCCGCAGCTGTTGGCGGCGGTGACAGAGCCTCCGGGCTGAAAGACGGGTTTGGCGCGGGCGATGAGAGGCTCCATGTTCCGCTTTTTTTGCATGTTTTCGTCAGCGGCGAATCCGCGAATGGGGAGGATCTCCCGGCGGTACAGGCCGTCTTCGTGCGCTTTGACGCTCCGTTCATAGCTGAGAAGGGCATATTCGTCCTGCATCTTTCTCGTTACCCCGTAAGCCTGTGCCGTATACTCGGCTGCTATGCCCATATCAGGATCGCCGATATGTTCTGGAGAAAAACGCGCGCGCGATGAGAAAGGGGAGCGGCTGCTGCTCTCCGCTCCTCCCGCGATATACGTACTCCCTGCGCCGGCTTTTACAAAATGACACGCGATTCTCACGGCATCAAGCCCGGAGCCGCACTGTCTGTCGATGGTCGTCCCGGACACGCTCAAAGGAAGTCCGGCTGCCAAGGCTGACAGCCGGGCGAGGTTTCCGCCGCGGCCCGTCGCATTTCCGATCAGGACTTCATCAATGTCTTCGGGTGTGTTCCGGCTCAAATGGCGGATCAGCGGAGCGGCTAAATCCTCAGGAAGACAGTCCTTTAACAGGCCGTTTTCCCGGGCGAAAATCGTCCGTTTCGCATCCGTAATTACCGCTTCCATTCCATCATGTCCTTTGCCTGTTTTCGTATGGCGGCACGGGCGATCTTTCCGCCGGCTGTTTCCGGTATTTCTGAAAACAGCCATTTTTTCGGGATTTTATATGCTGCCAGCTGTTCGCGGCACCGTTTCTTCAGTTCCTTTACATCCGCATGTCCGTCGATTACTGCAACGGCGATGCTGCCCCAATAGGCATCAGGCACACCGGTTACGGCCGCTTTTCTGACGCCCGGACAGCCGTTGAGCACACGTTCAATCTCTTCAGGAAACACGTTCAGGCCGCCGGATACGATCATCCCGTTTTCACGTCCTTCGATATATAGATAGCCGTCACGGTCGACATACCCCATGTCGTCAACCGTCATCCATCCGGAATCATCAGGCTTTGCGCCGCCGATGTATCCCGAAAATTTCATCGGGCTGTTCACAAAAATCTTCCCCGTTTCGCCCGGCATGCAGCGTTCTCCTCCGGGACGGCGGATTTCGATTTTAACATGATCAAACGGCCGGCCCGCCGCATTTGGCTTTTCTGCGCCGTCTTCAGGCGATAAGAAAGCCACGAAACTCAGCTCGGACGTTCCGTAAAAATCATATAACCGCAAATGAGGATAGCGGTCTGACAGCGCTTGTTTAGACGAAGCCGGCCAGTCTGCGCCGGAAGAAATCACCTTGAGCGGTTTATCCGGAAACGCTTCTGCCGAGAGCAGGGCGTCGGTCATTGTCGGTACGGTATACAGAACATCAGCTTGTCTCAGCCAGTCTTTCATTCCGGCCGGGTTGAATTTTCTTTGAAGGATGACGGTTCCGCCGATAAACAAAGTGCTGACGGCGCCGTACAAAAAGTGTGAGGAGCGCAGCGTACCCGGTACCAGCACTTTGTCATCAGGGGAAATGCCGAATTCACGTTTCGTACAAGAAAAGCTCTCCAGCCACGAACGGTGAGAGCGGGTGAAGGCTTTCGGCTTTCCGGTCGAACCCGAGGTGAACCCGGTATAAAAGGGCAGGCCGGCGTTTTTGATAAAGGCGCCATCTGTTTTCTCCGCCTCGATACAAGATCTGCATTCATCCCACAGAATGACGGGTGTTTTGACGCCGTTCAATCTGCCGCTCAGCCGGCGGTCACAGATGACGAGGTCGGTTTTGCTGATGTGCAGCTGATCCGCGAATTCCGCTGCTGTCGAGCGGGGATCTAACGGAACCGCAGTGCAGCCGGCATGCGCCGCGCCTGCGAATAGTTGTAAAAAAGGGATTTCATTCGGCAGTAATATTGCAATGTTTTTCGGCTTACCTGAAAGGCTGCCAAGCCAGTTTGCGGTCTGGTTTACAAGTTTATTCCAAGTTTGATAGTTGATCTGATCTGTTTCTGTCTCAATGGCGATTTGTTCCGGCGCTTGTCCGGCTGTTTCTGAATATGATGATGTAATCATGATGCGTAAAATCAGCTTCCTTTCGTCGGCAAAAGCCGGCTTGCTTGAAGAGTTTTTCTGATTCTTACGGCTGCGAATGAGGCTGCGGCCGCTTTAAGCAGATCTCCGGGCACATAGATGAGGCTGAGCTTTACGGCAGTCAAGATATCAATGTGCATCATAAAAGCTTGAACGGGAATGCCGATGACATACAAAAACAGCACGCCGAACAAAAACTGTCTGATAAACAAATGGGGTGCGCTGGCTGTGCGAAGGTTTCGGATGCTGAGGCTAAGCAGGAATGCCGCAAGCGGATATGCGATGAGATACCCGGCGCTCGGCCCGAAAAAAACCCCGAACCCGCCTCTTCCGCCCGAAAGGAGAGGCGCTCCGCATGCCACAATCAGCAAAAACAGCAATTGGCTTAAAAACGCGGCTTTCGGTTTTAAGATGCTTCCTGATAAAAGCACACCGATCGTCTGGAGTGTAATCGGAACCGGCGTAAAGGATAAGAAAAGCGGGGGGAGCAGCCCTAAAAGTCCCATAATGGCGGTAAACACGGCAATATGCATCATTTCTGTCAATTTCATTATGTATTCCTCCAGCTTATCAAAATATGTTTATACAATAAATCGAGTCTTTATATATGTCAACATCATTATATTTTTAGTTTACATTAAAAAGACCGGCCCTTTATAAAAAAGGCCGGCCGGTTTGTCTTTATTCTTCTGTGAGGATAACAAGTGAATCAACGGATGATGCAACGTGGGAAACGGCGCGGCTGACTTCTTGAAGGCCGCCGAGAAAAGCCTGTAAATCAACGTCGATTTTGCCTGTCTGATCTTTGCTCGTTTTCATGCTTTGGACGATGTCATCAAACAGACGGTTGATCTGCGTCATTTTTTCTTTCGTTTCACCTACAAGTCCGTTTACATCTTTAATATGTTTGGACACGATGTTGATTTGTGTATTGGTATTGTTCACAAGCTCTGATACGGTGGAAACGGTTTTTTTCGTATCCTCTGAAAGCTTTCTTACTTCCGTTGCGACAACGGCGAAGCCTTTGCCGTGCTCCCCGGCTCTCGCAGATTCTATTGAAGCGTTTAATGACAGGAGATTCGTTTGCTCGGCGATCCCCGTCACGATGCCGAAGATTTTTTCGATTTGCTGGGCAATGTCATTCAGCTTATCCATTTCTTCTTCAATATGCAGAAGGCTGGCGTCGATTTTATTCAATTGCTTCTGCTGGCTTTCAAGTTCTTTTTTTCCGCCGATTGACTTTTCTTCTACATGTACGGAAGTGACGGTGCCGGCTTTTGACGCCTCGGAAATGTCCTCTGATTTATCGACCAGCTCCTGCACGGCTCTGCTCGTTTCTGAAAACAGATCAGCGAGTGATCCGGATGTTTCCTGAATTTTTTGATGAAGACGGGCTTTCTTTTCCTCTTGCTCGTCCCGCTGGCAGTTATATTCGGTCTGGAACGCTTCAAGGACGAGCTGCTGTTCGAGATTCAGTATTTTCGTCGTCGCTTTGATCGCTTTTAAAAGCTCATGCAAATCCGGGATGGAAGCTTCATATATGTTCATCATCGACAGAAGCAGATCCTGAAACGCCCCCATATACCATTTCGGTTCAAGGCCGATCCGCAAATGAATGGAAGCGATGCGCTGTCTTTTCTCAATGAACTCATCATCTATCGTGCCGGCGAACATTTCGTGGATGTGACGGCGTAATGTTTTTTTCAGGCGCTCGACCGTGCTGTGGTCGTTAATGATCGTCATTAATGATTTTTCGTGATCCAGGTTTCGGTAAAAGGAATCGACGATGGTGGAAATATGTTCTTTGATTAACGGCTGCAGCTCTTCAAGCACATGAAGCTCTTCGTTTCCAAGCCTGACCATTTTCAGCTGCTTTTTGACATCTGCATATTGATTTGAAAGCTCGATGCGTTTTTTGCCATCGGCTTCTGAAAAATAAGCTGTTTCTTTTTTGCTGTCTTTTTTAAATAACAATATTAGTTCCTCCAGATATTCTCTTTTTCTTTTTATCGGTTTGGAAGGAACTTGAATGAAGGAATCTGGTAAAAATATTTTAATGCAAAAAAATAAAACCATTCATACAGAATGGTTCAGTTAATCTTGCGTGATGCGCTTCAGCGGCTTGATGGCGGGACCTTCGGCAACCCCGCCGTCAGGTGTGAACCGGGAGCCATGACAAGGGCAGTCCCACGTCCGTTCGCCGTCATTCCATTCAACCTCACAGCCTAAATGGGTGCATGTCGTGTCGACAAGATGCAGGCAGCCTTTTTCATCTTTATAGGCGCCGGCCCGTTTGCCGTTTACCGTTACGATTTTTCCCTCTCCGGGCTGAAGGGACTCAGGTGAAGCGTCCGGCCTCTCAAGTTTGCCCGAGATAAGGTGTTTGGCTACGTCGGCATTATAGGAAATCAGTTTTTTCAGCCCCGGATCTGCGTGGAAACGTGACGGGATAAACAGGCCGGAAAACGGGTTCTTTTTGTTTTGGATATGATCGGCCAAAAGCTTCGCCGCAAGGGCTGAGCTTGTCATGCCCCATTTTTTAAAACCGGTCGCCGCCAAAATATATTCTTCATCGCCTGAGATCGGACCGATGAACGGGATTTTGTCAATGGTGACAAGGTCTTGTGCAGACCAATGATATGGGATGTTTTCGACTCCGATTGTGTCTTCTGCAAATTGTTTCAGCGCTTCGTAATGCTCGGACATTTCTTTTCCTTGGCCTGTTTTGTGGCTTTCGCCGCCGACGAGCACCAGTTTTTCACCGTTCAGCTCTGTATAGCGCAGTGATCTGGACGGCTTGTCTATGCTGAGAAACATACCGTCAGGATACGCTTGCTTCGGTTTTACCGCGAGTACGTAGGATCTGCTGGCATACATTCTGGCGGCATAAAGCCCTCCGCCGTCATAAAAAGGAAAGTGGGAGGAGCAGACAATGTAGCGGCACTTGATGCCGTGTCTGTTTTTCGTGACCACCTCAGGCTGCGGTTCTTTTTTAATGTCAATTGCCGCCGTCTGTTCAAAAATCCGCGCTCCGTTTTTGACCATCTCTTTCACAAGCGCCGCACCATATAAAAGCGGATGAAATTGCGCCTGATTCTTCATGGCAAGGCCGAGCCTGCAATTAACGGGGACGGGAAGTTCTTTCACAAGCTCATGTTCAATGCCGAGCTTGGTGTAGGCTTCCTGCTCGCTGCGGATTTTTTTGACGCCGGATTCCGTATTCGTGTAAATATACGCGTCTTGTTCAATCAGCCTGCAGTCAATCGAAAGGTCCTTGATGATCTGCTTCATGTCTTCCATAGCGCGAAGATGGGCTTCGAAATACAGCCTTGCGCTGGTCAGTCCGATCTGCTGAATAAGATCGGCATAGATGAAATCATGCTGGGCGGTGATTTTTGCGGTCGTGCCCGCGGTCGTCCCGTTTAAAATCCGGTCTGCTTCAATGACAGCGACACGGAAGCCTCTTTTCGTCAGTTCGTATGCCGTTGTCAGGCCCGTAATTCCTCCGCCGATAACCGCAACGTCGCATTCCGTATCTTCAGTCAGGGCGGGAAAGGAAGGAATGTCAGCTGTTGCTTTCCAATAGGAAGCAGATTCCTCGTTTGAAAAAGCAGTCATTTCAAATTACCTCCTCTATTGTATATTCTTAATTTTTCCAATAAGTCTATATTCATACATGAAAGTCGTATAAGATGCTTAAATTACTCATAATATAGTAATTAATGTAAAGGAGTGATTAAATTGGCGAATCAGAAGAAGAAAACCTTGCCGCCGCAGCATCAAAACCGGCAGCCGGGCTTTGAATATGTAATGGACCCGCGCCCTGTGTTTGACAAACCGAAAGCGGCGAAAAGACTTGAAGGAAAAACTGCGATTATCACGGGCGGAGACAGCGGAATCGGACGCGCCGTATCCGTTTTGTTCGCGAAGGAAGGCGCAAATGTGGTCATCGTTTACTTTGATGAGCATCAGGATGCCGAAGAGACGAAGCAATATGTAGAAAAAGAGGGGGCAAAGTGTCTGCTGATCGCAGGTGATGTCGGCGACGAAGCCTTTTGCAACGATGTCATCCGTCAGGCGGGCCAAGCCTTTCCTTCCATTGACATCTTAGTCAACAATGCGGGTGAGCAGCACGTGCAGCCGGGGATTGAGAAAATCACGAGCCATCAGCTCATCAGAACGTTTCAGACGAATATTTTTTCAATGTTTTACTTAACGAAAGCCGCGCTTCCTCATTTGAAAAAAGGAAGTTCAATCATTAATACGGCCTCCATTACCGCCTACAAAGGCCACAAAACATTGATTGACTATTCAGCGACAAAAGGGGCGATCGTCACGTTTACAAGATCTCTTTCCCAGTCTCTTGTCACTCAGGGCATCAGGGTGAACGCAGTGGCGCCGGGGCCGATCTGGACGCCGCTCATTCCGGCGAGCTTCTCGGCGAAGGAAGTGGAAGTCTTCGGCTCAGACGTGCCAATGCAGCGCCCGGGAGAGCCTGTTGAGGTGGCACCGAGCTATTTGTACTTAGCAAGCGATGATTCTTCCTATGTCACGGGACAGACAATTCATGTGAACGGCGGCACCATCGTAAACGGATAATATAAAAAAGCCAATCCATTTGGATTGGCTTATTCACTCAGTTTGAGTGCAGCATATTCTTTAGAAAGCGTAAGGAACGCTTCTTTATTTTTATCATCAAGCGCTTTATCAATCTGTTTTGTCAGCGTGTGGAGCCGGCGTTTATACAAGGATTCGTCGAGCACCATTTGAATGTAAATATCGGCCATTGTCACATCGAATTCATTTGCTTTTTGCGTGTTGCGGGACTTCATGAGCTCAGTGTACGATTTTTTCTCTTTCATAAAGAATCCCCCCAATGCCTTTTTTATAGTATATGGATAACAGCCGGAAAAATCAATTAATTTTTATAATCTTTAGACAACTAATACTTGGAAATATATCGACATATCCTGCAAACTGACGAAAAATTGAAAAATAACATTGTATAAATGTTGTGAAAACGAAATTAAAAAATAATATTTAAGTAGTAAATTAAGACTAAATTATATCTTTAAAAGGTGATTTTTAGCTATATTCAAAAAAAACCTGTCGTTTTCCAATGACAGATGATAGATTATTAGTATAAATTTTCAAGAAAAGGATTGGAGGCTGCACATTATGTGCCAGAAAACACACGCACCCTTAGAAAGCTACGAAGTAAATCGTTCAACCATCGCTGTTTTGCCTGAGGAAATAGACGGTAAAATGGGGTCGAAGATCATTGAAAAAGATTGCATTCTATATGTCAGCATGAAGCCGATTCACATCATTGACAGAAGCTGCCGCTACTTTGGCTCCAGCTATGCCGGGAGAAAAGCGGGAACGTATGAAGCGATTAAAATTTCTCACAAGCCGCCGATTATGGTAGACCCTTCAAATCACATCTTTTTATTCCCTACACTTTCTTCTTCAAGGCCTCAATGCGGCTGGATATCTCATGTGCATGTTAAAGATTTTCAACCGACCGCATTCGGTGATACAGCGGTCACATTCTCAAACGGCAAAACGATGGAACTGGAAGTATCTTATCATTCTTTTGAGAATCAAGTTTACAGAACCGCCTATCTCAGAACCACTTTTCAGGACAGGATGGGCAGCCATATCCCGAAGCGGCAGGAATTCATGCTGTACCCGAAAGAAGAGCGGACTAAAATGATTTACGACTTTATTTTGCGGGAGCTGGGGGAGAGATATTAGAGAAAGCTGTGATGTGAAGGGACGGGCCCTTTCCTTTTTGGAGAGGGCTTTTTTGATTTACATGCCCGGGCAGAGTTGTATCGTCTCCGTCTGTTGGCTATGATGGTGGAAAGAGTTATGACATTATATTTTAGGAGAGATGGGCATGGATGTATTTGCAAAATATGTATCAGGAATCGACAATCCGGATCACCGGCTCAAACTAGAGGAAATCCTGTCTTGGACGGCTGACCGATTCCCGAATTTACAACCGCAGATCAAGTGGAATACGCCGATGTTTACTGATCACGGCACCTTTATTATCGGCTTTGCAGCAGCGAAGCATCATCTAAGTGTTTCCCCCGAAGAAGCGGGGATTGCGCACTTTGCCGATGACATCGCCCGCGCCGGCTACAGCGCCACTTCCCGTTTGTTCAGAATTCAATGGACTGAACCGGTGCATTATGATCTGCTTGAAAGCATGATTCAATTTAATATTCAGGAGAAGGCAGACTGTTCAGCGTTTTGGCGGAAATGAACGAAAAAATATTAAAGCACAAACCTGATCAGGAGCTTTTTTATGAAAAGTAATCCTAAGGGATTTGCGTTTCCGGCGGAGGATCATCATGCGTTCATCGCCTGAATACCCGGCTTCGGCGAAAACGGCTTTTCCTTCAGGCGAAATCTTCGCGGTAAAGTGCGGGATTGACATAACGAAACGCACGATGGCAGGAATCGTGCGTTCGGAATTCTTTATTTGACGACAGACATGCTGACGCTGCTGCCTGATACCGTCACTTTGGCAAAGTCCTGTGTATCCACCACAGGTGTGACTGCTTTATTGTCGATCGTGATGTTTGTAAAAGCTGTTGAGAAGTTTGATTTGATGTAAGGGCGCTGATCCTCTGATGTGACCGCAACGGTGGCGAGCGCTTTCCATTTTGAGACTGAACCTACATTTGTTTGGGCGAGTTCTGAAATGATGCGGCCGGTGTACCCGTCATTATTCGTGCCCCAATATGTGGCGCGGGTATTGCCGTTCAGATTTTTGTAAATGGTCAGTTGTACGGTGCTGCCGGGCCGGAAGCCTTTCGTATAGGTGAATTGGTTTTCTCCTTCCAGATACCGGACCTGGCTTTGCCCTTTTGAGCCGACTTTCATGATCGGTTTCCATACATGATACGTTTCACTGTACTGAAGCCCGATATCGGCCTCCGTGCCTCCGGTAAATCCTGAGTAAATATAGGCTGTCCCATTTGACACCTGAATCGAGCTCGGAAGCTGAATTTTCGTGACGAGAACAGAGCCCGTACTGTTCAGATAGGCCCTTCCGCCGATTCCTTTGCTGAGCTGGGACGCCGCTTCCGCCGTATTGGGGCTGATGACCCCTGGAATATCCGCAGTACATACACCGAATAGAACGGCTGAAGTGAGCACACCCGCAAGAAGCCCTTTTTTCACCATCATTTCTCCTCCTATCATCATAGTCAGATAGCGCTATCAATTCATATTATAAAAGGTTTTGGAAGAAATTCCATAAAAGAGATCCAAACAAATGTAAATCGAAACTTTTTTCCTATTTATCTTGTAAATGGAGATTATTTGAACTATGCTATGTTCAGCAATACCGCATCACTCAGGAGAGGGGATAGATAGAGTATGAAAAAGACGGCAGCTGTGCTTTTGTCTTTCGGTCTGGTGTTCGGATGTTCATACGGGGCGGGGCAGACGGCAGAAGCGAAAACAAAGGTGAAAACGTATCAAAACTGCAAGGCGCTGAATAAGGTGTATAAGGGCGGCGTGGCCCGGACGTCAAAAGTGAAAAACAAAGGCGGCAGAACAAAGTACAAGCCGTATGTCTCAAAAGCGCTTTACGATGCAAATAAAAGACTTGATCGTGATAAAGACTATATCGCATGTGAGAAATAAAAAAACAAGCCTCTTTAAAGAGGCTTGTTTTTTTACATTGATTCGATGGTGACGGCGGTTCCGTATCCGATTAATTCGGACGTGTTCTGTCCGGCGGTCAGTTCGAACCGCAGGCCGACGATGGCGTTCGCTCCGAGCTGCTCCGCTTCTCTGATCAGCCGTTCTTTCACCGCTTTTTTGGAGTCTTCCAGCATTTCGGTATAGCTTTTTAATTCGCCGCCGACAACAGATTTTAAGCCTGCAAGCAAGTCTTTTCCGATGTGACGGGACTGGACGATACTGCTTGTCACCAGGCCTTTTACTTCCGTAATCTGTTTTCCGGCGACGGTTTCAGTTGTTGTCATGATCATGGGCTTTCCCCCTTCATGTGTCTTACCGCTATTTTACCATTAAGCCGCCTTTTCGGCTGCGCTGATTTGTTTTTTTCTGACTGCGGCACTGACTGCAAACATGACGGCGGTGTTTAAAATCAGCGCGATGATGCCTGTATTCATGTCTTTCACGATTTGCGGAAGAAACGGAAAGAGGGTTCCGATGGTTGATTCGGTCAGCGTGATGAAGGCGACCGTCCCGACCCCGGCCGCTATGCCGGCAAAAGCGCCGTGGCTTGTGATAAAACGCCGCTTCGGCAGGCTGAATAAAAGCGCGGGGAAAAGCTGGGTGACAAGGCTGTAGCCCATTAAAAGCAAGGTGACGATGGTATTTCCGCCTTTCAGCGTAAAATATACGGAAATCAGCGCAATAACGGGTACGGCATATTTTGCGAGCCGTGAAACTTTTTTGTCAGTCGTGCCGGGCCGGATTGCTTTGTACACATTTTTGGCGAACAGCGTGCTTGAGGCCATGAGTATCATTGAACCGGGGACAAGCGCCGTCAGAATGCCCGCCGATCCGATCAGTCCGACAAACCAAGGATCAAAGGTTTTCACTGACAGCTTTAATAAGGCGAGATCCGTGTCCGCCCCTTTTAAACCGGGCACCTGCAGAATCGCCGCAAATCCGGTAAAGATGACAAACAGCAGGACAAGCTGATAAAGAGGCATGATGATCGCGTTTTTCCGAAACACCCGCGGATGCTCCGCCGAATAGGAAGCGGCAAAGGTATGGGGCCACATATAAAAGCCGAGAGCGGTCAGCAGGACGGTTGAGCTGAACCATGAAGGGCTCTGTCCGGTTTCAGAAAGTGTAAGAAATCCGGGTTTTGCGGCGTCGATTTGTTTGAACATCTCCGCAAAACCGCCGTAGTAATGAATGGGAAGATAAATGCCTAAATACAGGACGATGCCTAAAATCATGATGTCTTTGACGACTGATATCCACGCTGAACCGTGGATTCCTGAAATCATCACATAAATCGTGATGGAGACAGCGCCGATCCAGACTGCGGCTGATGGCGGAATCTGGCCGTACGACGTTGCTGAAACAATTAATCCGAGCCCTTTCAGCTGCAGGACGAGATAGGGGATGAGAGATGCGATGCCGACGAGCGATACGAGAATGCCGAGGAGCGGGCTGTTGTATTTTGAAGTAAAAAAATCAGATTGCGACATCAGTTTGTGCTGTTTGGCGTATGTCCACACGGCAGGCAGAAGCCAATATGACAAAATGTAGGCAAGACAGCCGTAAGCGATAATGTAAAAGGCGGGACCCCCTTTTCCGTAAGCCCATCCGCTTCCGCCGAGGAATGTGAAGGTCGTGTAAATTTCTCCCGCCATTAATAAGAAGACAAACATCGTGCCGAAGCCGCGTCCGCCCACCGTCCATTGTTCAAGATCCATCTTTTTTCCTTTTCGGGCGCGGATTCCGAGATATACACAAAACAGGAGCACGGCGGCCATTACGGGAAATGCGGCGTTCATTCCGTCTCACCCGCCTTGTTTTCTTTGTCCAATTTGTAAACCGCAGCCATCAGAACAGAAGTCAGCACCGCCCAGATGACGACATATGCGAGAATGAAAGGCATTCCGAAAACATAAGGCGTCACCCGGTTGGCGAATGGAATGCCGGCGAGAATTCCGAAAAAGGGCAGGGCAGCGAGAACATGAATCAGTTTCATAACATTCCTCCTTTTCATTGAAAACAGCGTGTCCCGAATTATAAAGAAAATCATGTCGAATGTATAGTGTGAATAGTCTGAATTTTATTGATTGAAAGGAAAAGCAGTCCCGACTGCTTTTTAAATGGCTGCAAGAGACAGGTAATACTCCAATAAGGCGGTTACCTGTTCCCGTATTCTCGGGTTGAAATAACGGTGTTTTTCTTCATAGCCGTTAATGGTGCATATATAAAGCGTAAATGCTTCATCTCTTTGGGCTTCGTATATTTTGATTTTACGCTTTCTTAACTCTTTTCGAACATCACTCAAATCCTTTTGTGCTAATTTTAAAGAGCAGCTGATAAGCTGTTTATAGGGTTGTTTTAATTTGAACGGGCACGAATCAAGCGCTTCGAGATCCCGATTCAGAATGGCGGCTGCCATGGGCAGAAACAGCCCTTTTTCGATGAGGTCGCGGGTGCCGCTCCGGATGTCAGGCATAAATACTCCTTCTTTCTTAAAAGAGAACATTTGTTCTTATTTTATACTCACTTACACGATATTTCAAGTCGGAAAATCTCGTAAACATTTTCGTTTTTTGGAGATAATGTGTAGAATAAGGATAGACAAACTCGTTAAGGAGTATAAACGTTGGAGCAATTTTTATCATATTTCACTGAGGAACAGCTGACGGAATGGTTCCAAAGCTATAGAGCTTTCGGCCCGGCGGCTGCGGTTTTACTGCCTTTTATTGAAGCGTTTCTTCCGTTTTTGCCGCTTGTTGTATTTGTGGTGGCGAATACGAATGCATTTGGGCTGTGGGAAGGTTTTTTTCTGTCGTGGCTTGGATCTGCGGCAGGATCACTGCTTATGTTTTATGCCGTCCGCCGTTTCGGACAGAAAAGAGCTTTCGGTTTCATCCGCAGGCATCAGACCATAAGGCGGATGATGCTGTGGGTTGAGCGGCACGGTTTCGGTCCGCTGTTTATTTTACTTTGCTTCCCCTTTACGCCGTCCGCTGCGGTTCATATCGTTGCCGGCCTGTCACGGGTGGGGGCGCTGCAGTTTGTATCAGCCGCCGCTATGGGGAAAATGGTCATGATCTTTATGATCAGCTTTATCGGGTATGACCTTCACGCGCTCTTTACACAGCCTTTCAGGATGGCGGGCGCCTTAACGGTGATCGCGGTGCTGTGGTATGCAGGAAAGCATATCGAACGGCGTTTACAGACGAGGATCAGTCAGCATGAGAAAGACGGAGGGAGACAGGAATCTTGAAAAAACGATTTTGGTTTATAGCCGGCGTGCTTATCGTTGTTTTGGCCATACAATTAAAAAATGCCATTTTTATTGATTATAAAGTCGAAGGAATCAGCATGAACCCGACCTTTAAACAAGGAAATGAGCTGATAGTCAACAAGTTTTCCCATCGTTACAAAACGATCCGCCGTTTCGATATTGTCCTGTTTAAAGGCCCGCACCACAAAGTGCTGATCAAACGTGTCATCGGGCTCCCGGGCGAGTCGATCGCTTACAGGGAAGACCAGCTGTATGTGAATGGAAAACGGGTTTCAGAACCGTTTTTAAAACCGTTAAAGTCATCATTGTCCGCAGGCAGCCATGTGACCGGTGATTATACATTGAAGGAAACGACCGGGCGCAAAAGCATACCGAAAGGACAATATTTCGTTATTGGCGACAATCGCATATACAGCCTCGACAGCCGCCATTTCGGACCGATTAAGGATAAAGACATCGTCGGGGTCATCAGTGAATCAGACGCCAAGTGAACGGCGTCTTTTTTTCGGAAATGATTGTCAAAAAGCAGAGGAAAGACTATAATGGAGATTGTTACGCGTGAAACAAAAATCAAGCGTTTTATTTTTGGTGATTTTGTTGCGCGCGTAACAATAAATACGAAAGAGGGCTGATGAGATGGAAACACAAGCTGCCATTATCGGGGGAGGTCCGGTCGGCCTCATGCTCGCATCAGAGCTTGCGCTTGCCGGAGTGAAAACGACTGTCATTGAACGATTGAAGAAGACGGTGCCCTATTCCAAAGCGCTTATCATGCATCCGCGCACACTTGAGCTTTTTGCAATGAGAGGCATATTGGAACGCTTTTTGGATAAAGGGACGAAGGTGTCATCCGGCCATTTTTCGATGCTGGATACACGGCTGGATTTTTCCCGGCTGGATTCTAAGCAGAATTATTCGTTAATGCTGCCTCAGGCTGATACGGAGCGGCTCTTGGAAGAATATGCATCAAGTTTAGGCGCAGATATTATCCGCGGGGCGGAAGCGGTGTCCGTTACCCAGACGGATGACGGAGTGGAGACGGTGTTCCGGGATGAAAGCGGTATCCGCACCCTGCGCAGCTTATATGCCGCGGGTACAGACGGAGCGGGGAGCATTGTCCGTAAACAGGCAGGCATCGCTTTTTCGGGCACTGATGCCGACTTAATAGGAACCCTCTGTGATGCCGTTTTGAAAACTCCGCCTGAATCTGCCTTTTTTTCAACGTGCCGTCTGGCGGGATCGGTTGTCATTGTCCCTCTTACGGACGGACTTTTCCGCGTTCTGATCGTTTCTCCGCACGTCCCGCAAAAGCGGAAGGAAGAGCCGGTCACAGAAAAAGAGCTGAAAGAAGACCTGCGGCAGATATGCGGCACTGATTTCGGATTGAGTGATCCGGTGTGGACGTCAAGGTTCGGCAATGCCGAGCGTCAGGCCGAACAATACCGCTCAGGCCGGGTTTTTGTGGCCGGTGATGCGGCGCATATTCATTTTCCCGCAGGCGGCCAAGGGCTGAACACGGGGCTTCAGGATGCCTTCAACCTCGGCTGGAAGCTGGGGGCGGAAATGAAGGGGAAAGCGGCGCCTCATCTTCTGGACAGCTATCATCAGGAAAGGCACAGCGCGGGAAAAGAAGTGTTGCACAATATAAAAACCCAGATCAAGCTCATGGATTTTACCGAGTCAGGGATGGCATTAAGAGATACGATGACCGCTTTGCTCGATTTTCAGGAGGCCAACCGTTTATTGGCGGGAAAAGTATCCGCGCTTGATCTGCATTATGAACCGGACCCGGAGCTTGCGCCGCATTTCCTGAACGGAAAACGGCTGCCCGATATAGAGTTGATTCTTCATGACGGCCGGCCGGCCCGGCTGTATGATTTTCTTCACAAGGGCGGCTTTGTGCTGCTGGCATTAAGAGGAAGCATTCCCGCCGGTATTGATACGGACAGTGTGGCGACTGTCAGGGCGGCGCTTTTTGAAACACGTATCGGCTGGGATGACGTCCATTCTGTTTTGATCCGGCCAGACGGCCACGCGGCTTGGGCGGCCGGCGGCTCGGGACGTGAAGCGGAAGAAGCCGTACTGGCCGGTTTGGAGAGATGGGGACTTATCTGATACGCTTTTTTGCGCCTGTGTGATTGTTTCTTCCGTAACAAAACGTTATAGTAAAGGAAACAATTCATACGGAAGGGTGACTCAGCAGTTGGACAGAAGACAGCCAGACCATGCAAAACACATGATTCTTGAGGGGCTGACAGACATTTTCCACGAGCAGGAGAGGTGTCAGGAGGACATCAGGGCGTCATTAGCCGAACGGATGGACGAACTCCGAGAAGAAAACGGCAAAAAACTTCAGCTGACCTTGACGGAAATACACATTTTATCTTGTATCGGAGATCATGAACCGATCAATGTCACATCAATAGCAGAAAAAATGAAGACGACAAAACCGACCGTGTCGAGAAGCTGCGCGAAGTTTTTGGAAGCCGGATTTCTGCGCAGAACCCGGCTGAGCGACAATAAAAAAGAAGTCTATTTCCGGTTGACTCCTGCCGGAAAAGAGCTGCATTCCCTTCATCACGAATACCACGAAATGATAAAAAAGCGGTTCTTGGCATTTTTGGACCGCTATACAGATGAAGAACTGTTATTTGCTGAACGGCTGTTCCGTGATCTTTCAGCAAACTGGCGCTCTGTAAATGGCGTCGGGCAGCTGTTGAAATAAAAAAACACGCATCCTTATGCGTGTTTTTTTATCCGGCTCATGTTCCTCTTTCTGCCCGGCCTCTATCGCCGTGCGCCTTTTTCAGCTGAGAAAGGTGGTGCAGCAGGCGATAGAAGGGCGGAAGCATGGCGATGACGAGAACGATCCTGATGACCTGAACCGCGACGACGAAAGTCGAGTCCTCATGCAGGGTGATCGAAGTCGCCGCCATCTCGGCGATTCCGCCGGGAGAGAAGGCGAGAACGGATGTAATCATGGAGATGCCCGTTAATTTAGAAACGGCAACTGCACTCAGGATCATTGCGGCGATTAATCCGACGGAGGAAATAAATCCGATCGTAAGCACTCTGGACACGCCGGTGAACATGCTTTTGTACATTTTTGAACCGATTGTGGCGCCGAGAAAAATTTGTGACAGCTGGTTCGCTTCCGGCGGCCACCAGGCCAGCATATCTTTTCCCGCTAAGGCGGACACGCCGATTTCCGCGGCAGCAACGCCGATCATGCTGCCGAGCAGCCAAGGGGCAGGAAATTTCAGCCGTTTTGCGGCCTTACTTGCAAGCCAGGCAGCCAAAATAAATCCGGCCGTTAACAAGACGGGAATAAGGCCCGGATGTGAAGCTCCTGCTGAAACGGCTCCGGCTGATGTCTGAGCCGTACCGTTTTGTTTGGTAAATAAGAAAATGACGAGAAACGGTATTGTCATGACAACCAGAAGGACGCGTGTCAGCTGAATGAGACTTACAATCGCGGTGTTTGCGCCGACTTCCTGAGCGATACCGGGCATGGCGGATAAACCGCCCGGCGCCGTGCCTACAAAGCTTGTCATCATGTCCGTCCGGCTGAACCGAAAGAGCACATATCCGGAAACAAGCGCCATCGCGATAGAGAAAATCAGCATGAAGCCTACCGGAAGCCAATGATCCCGTAAAACTGAAAGAACGGACAGGTTCAGTTTTTGGCCGAGTTCGATGCCGAGAATCATTTGTCCCGCCGCAAGCCATCTGCGGTTAATCCCTCTTCTGTCAGCCGCCATGAACAGCCAGCGGGGCCTCGTCATGGAGAGGATGCAGCCGGCGGCAAGCGTTCCGAGCATCCAGGCGATCGACATTCCTGTAAGCGAAAGAAGAAACCCCCCTGCCGCACTGATGAGAATAAACCAGATATCCGTAAGGAGATGTTTGTCTTTCTTCAATGAAAACCCTTCTTCCTGAAACATTCATATTAAATTGTTAAGCTCGTTAACCTTACTATTACTATAGTATAGATTTTGAGATAAATAAATGATGAATTATTTCTCATAATCCATTCATTTTTCTTATCATAAACAAAAAAAGCTCCGGAGAAGGGGGGAGCGCACCCTACTCCGAAACCTCGCCGGCCTTTCCTTTCCACACAAGGGTCAGTCCCAGACCGAGACATAAGACCACGCCTGCGAACAGAAACGGGAAGTGAATATTCATATCAAATAAAATACCGCCCAGAGCCGGGCCGAAAATGGTGCCTAAACTCGTGTATGTTGAGTTCATTCCGGCGACAAATCCCTGCTGATTTCCTGCGATTTTCGATAGGAAAGTGGTCAGTGTCGGGCGCAGTAAATCAAACGCAAGGAATATAATGCAGGTGACAGCAAGCACGGGCAAAAATCCTGACATCACCGTAGAAACGAAAGCCAGCACAGCCCCGATGACCAGACAAAGCTGAATGACTTTTTTCTCCCCGAGGAAGTTGACAAGCTTGCCGAATGCGAGCACTTGGATGATGACCGCAACAATGGAGCTGAACGTAATAATAACGGCGATATCCTTTGGCGTAAAGCCGAATTTATGGTTTGTAAATAAACTGAACACCGTTTCGTACGCCGACAGCCCGAATGCCAGCACAAAGACGATGATAAAGGCGATCAGGTAGCTTGGGTGAATCGACTTTTTCAAATCTTTTAAGAAGGTTGACTCTTTGACGCTTTCCATCTGCTGGGCGCGTTCCTCTTTAGTCAATGGCTCTTTCAGCATAAAGACAGAGGAAATCACTGCGATAAATGCAATTCCCGCCGCAAAGAAAAACGGCATACGGACACCGTGATCGGCAATAAATCCTCCTATGCCGGGCCCGATGATAAACCCTGTGCTGATGGCGGCAGATACATAGCCCATCGCCTTCGATCTTTCCTGCACTGTCGTAATATCTGCGACATACGCTGTAACAGCGGGCATGATAAAAGCGGCGCTGACGCCCCCCAGCACCCTTGCAAAATACAAAACGTAGACATGTGTGCCCAACCCGAAGGTCAGCTCGGATAATGCGAACAGAAACAGCCCGGCGAGAATCATGATTTTTCTGCCGAAGCGGTCAACCCATCTTCCCGCAATGGGGGATACGATTAATTGCGCGACGGCAAAGGCAGCGACAAGGTATCCCATTGTGCTGCCTGTCAAGTGCATCACATTCATAAACAGCGGCATAACGGGAATAATTAACCCAATCCCTAAAAACGCAATAAATATGTTGCTTAATAAGATGATGAGTACAGCTTTTTGTTCTCTAATCGGTTTTTGCATGTTGTTTCTCCTTTGTCAGCTGTCCTGATTCTGTTGATCGGCATTGATGACTCCGTGAATAAACACAGAGATGGCTTCTTTTTGTAATTCTCTTCTTTGCTGAATGGAATCGTTTTTATATAACACATCCAAACCGTAAAAGACAGACAGCAGGATTTTCACTTTTGATTCGACATGATGAATGGACCAGCTGCCGTCTTGATTTCCCTCTGTTAAGATATCTCTCATCACATCGTCATATTCAATATCAATTTTATTGAGACGTTTTACGACCTCCTCTGACGTAAACGCGCTCGCATAAAACTCTTCGCTTGCTCTCATCAGCGGGTAATTGATGCTCATCCGGCTGAGCAGTTCTGCAAAGCCCGTCAGCTTTTCGGCAGCGTCTTTCAGGTCGGCTTCCATTTCCCTCCACGTCTCAATCATCACGCGGTGATCCTCTTCCATGATATGAAGAAACAGAAACTCTTTTCCTTTAAAATGATGATAAAGATTGCCTTTGCTGATCTCGGCCGCCTCTAAGATATCCCGAATTGAGGTTTCTGAATAACCTTTTTTTGCAAATAAGTCTCGCGAAGCGGATACGAGCTTTTTCTTCGTCTTTTCACTCTTTCCGGCGCCGCCTTTTGTACTTGTCACATCACACAAATCCTTTCCGCCAAGTGAGGCTCGGTTCCTTAAAAACCGACCGGTTGGTTTATTTTATTATAAAGTGTTTTTGCTGATTATACAATGAAGAAGTTGTCCGTTTTTTAGAGAGGATCACGCAGCTCGAAAAATAAACCCCATTCTTTCCTATTGAAAGAACGGGGTTTGTCTGCGGTCTGAATGCTCCGGCGGGGGAGCGTTATTTCCCGGTATTTGCCTGGGGATAGCTCGTGTTCGGCGCGTTTGATACCGTTCCCCCTGTATGATGGGAAGGAGAGTGGGTCATATCGTATAAAAACCAGACGGCATGACGCTGCTCGTCAAATGCTGTTCGGGCAAATAACCGCTTCGCTTCCGGGTGTACCGCTCTATCGGATGCCTGCAAATAAAAATCATTCGTTTTCTGCTCATCATAAAACGCCGCCCTCAGTCCTTCTCTGTATGTGTGCGGACAATGTTCCGTCTGTTTCGGCGTCAACTGGTTTCCGGTAATTGAAGTATACAGTGAAGAGAAGGCGTGCAGGTGGCGCATTTCTTCCTCTCTGATATGTTCGATTCGTCTTCTGATTTCTGCGGTCGGCGCTTTTTCGGCTAATATCGAGTAGCAGATCACAGCGCTGTATTCGCCGTTAATGGATTTTATCAGATCTTTTATAAGAACAGAGTCGTCGCCGCAGACGGCTGTATAATGAAAAAAATTCTCGTGCATTGGACTCACCCCCGGATGTTTATAGGGTATTATACGGCGATAGCCCGTGACATGTGCGGATGTCATGCTTATTCTTGATCAAGCGGCGATGTGATATGGTCATTATATGTATCGACAAACAGCCGGCCGTTGCTTCCGCGCACCGCGTATACGACCTCTTCGGGTGCAAGATTTCTCTTGTCCAATTCTTCTCTGAGCCATTTTTCCGATACGTGGTTTTCTTCGAAATTCTTCGTCACCAGCTGGCCGTCCATAATGAGCTCAACGGCAAAGTTCTTTTCGTGTCCTGCAAAAATGCCGAGATCCTGTCTTGTAACGGGCGCGAATTCCGGTTTGACCTCCACTGACATGCTGCCGTTTGTTTCAATGATGGCCGTCTGAACCTGAGAAATGTCAAATACATCATTTACACGAAGCTGCTGGTTCAGGTAGTCGAGGGTATAGCGCATCGTTTTCATATTATGCTCAAGTATTTTTCCGTTTTGAATGATGATGGTCGGTTTGCCCGCAAAGAAACCCCTGGCAGTTCTGTTTTTCATAGAAAGATATGCGACAAGATAAATGATGACCACGAAAATCGTGTAAGCACTGACAGTAAAATGAATCGGCAGTTTTGTATTAAACGACAGATTGGCTGTGATGGCGCCGAGCGAGATGGCCGCAATGAAATCAAAAAGCGTCATCTGTGATATGGTTTGTTTTCCGAGTATCCGGGCGCCGATAAACAAAATGCTGAACGACAGAATCGTTCGCACAATCACTTCGAGATATTCTGACATGATATTTAATCCTTTTTGTCTTTAATTTGGTCAAAAACGATATTTTTTAAAACAGTCATCCCGTTTTTACCAGCAGATGAGATTGGTCATTTTCGTCAACTTTCGATAAAATGTAGAAAGATAAAAAGAGAGGGGTCTTCTAATTTGGGTGTTGAGTTTTTAGTAGGCAGATCGGGGAGTGGGAAAACGAGGCTGATTATCGACAGCATTCAAGATGAACTGCGCCGGGAGCCGTTCGGGAAACCGATCATTTTTCTAGTCCCGGATCAAATGACGTTTTTAATGGAATATGAGCTTGCTAAAACGCCGGATATCGGCGGCATGATACGCGCTCAAGTGTTCAGTTTTTCGCGTTTGGCGTGGCGCGTGCTTCAGCATACCGGAGGCATGAACCGTCCGTTTGTGACGACGACGGGTGTGCAGATGCTGTTGAGGAAGCTGATTGAAGAGCATAAGCACGATTTTAAAGTGTATCAAAAAGCGAGTGACAAAACCGGGTTCACTGAGCAGGTGGAACGGATGCTGACAGAGTTTAAGCGTTACTGTATTGAGCCTGAAGACGTCCGCCGCATGGCGGAAAGCGGAACGGCGTCAGAATATCGCGGGGAGCGGATGCTGTCTGAAAAACTTCATGACTTAGGCATTTTATATCAGCAGATGGAAAGAAGCCTCGCCGGCCACTATCTGCATTCAGAGGATTATTTGACGCTGCTCGCCCAGCAGCTTCCATTAGCGGATGTTGTAAAAGGCGCCAGAGTTTACGTCGACGGCTTCTATCAATTTACACCGCAGGAATTAAGGGTGCTGGAGCAGCTGATCATGCATGCTGAACATGTCACATTCTCGCTGACGGCGGACAGCCCTTCGGGAGAACAGGCACCGGATGAGCTCAATCTGTTCAGAATGACGGGAAGCACATACTATAAGCTTTATCAGACGGCAAAGGAATTGAATGCCGATATTTCCTGCAAGGAACTGCATGGCACGAAACGGCATCAGCATGTGCCGGAACTTGCCTGCATAGAGTCGCAATACGATGTGCGTCCCGCTGCGGCGTATACCGGCCGGCAGGAAGCGTTTACCGTCATACAGGCGCAAAACAGAAGAGCCGAGCTTGAGGGTATTGCCCGGGAAATTCAATCACTTGTCCGGGACGGAGGATACCGGTACAGAGATATGGCGATTCTCATCCGCCAGCCGGAAGATTATAAAGATTTGCTGAAGGAAGTGTTTGCAGATTACGGGCTTCCTTATTTTATTGACGGAAAAGCTTCTATGCAGCATCACCCGCTTATAGAATTCATCCGTTCAAGTTTGGATGTCGTAAAGGGGAACTGGAGATATGAAGCGGTGTTCCGCTGTGCGAAAACCGAACTGTTATTCCCGCTTGATCAGCCGGTGCAGAAAATAAGAGAGCAGGTCGATCAGCTTGAAAACTATTGTATCGCCTACGGAATTAAAGGGGAGCGCTGGACGAACGGCGAGCGGTTTGTATACAGGCGCTTCGTATCGCTCGATGAGGATTTCGCGCAGACGGATCAGGAAATAAAGATGGAGCAAATGCTGAATGAGACGAGAGAATGGATGGCCGCGCCCCTTGTCCGGCTTCAAAACCGGATGAAAAAAGCGAAAACGGTTCAAAGCATGGCGGAAGCTCTTTATCTCTTTTTGGAAGATACCGATGTTCCCCTGAAGCTGGACCGGAAAAGGCAGCAGGCCGAAGAGGCCGGAAACATGATTGAAGCACAGCAGCACGGCCAGGCATGGGACGCCGTTATCCAGCTTCTCGAGGAGTTTGCCGGCATGATGGGTGAAGATGAAATGTCTTTGGCGCTGTTCCAGCAAATGCTTGAAACAGGAACGGAATCACTTCATTTTTCTTTAATTCCCCCTGCGCTTGACCAAGTGTTTGTAGGGAATATGGACCTGTCAAGAATGTACGGCACGTCCTGCACGTTTGTCATCGGGGCCAATGACGGCGTTCTTCCGGCGCGCCCGGATGAAAACGGCGTGCTGTCCGATGATGACCGGGAGTGGCTGAGAGCGGTCGGAGTGGAGCTGTCTTCGGCGGGGCGTGAGCGGCTGCTTGATGAGCATTTTCTCATCTATATGGCGCTGTCAAGTCCGTCTGACCGTCTGTATGTGTCATATCCGATTGCCGATGCGGAAGGAAAAACGCTTCTGCCGTCAATTGTTGTAAACAGGCTTGGCGAGCTGTTTCCCGACCATCAGGAAAAACTGTCGGCTGCTGATCCCGAGCAGGTAAGTGAAGAAGAGCAGCTTCAGTATCTCGTCAATAAACAGGTGGCGCAGACGTATACGGCAAGCCAGCTCAGGCTGTGGACAAGAGAGTATGAAATCAGTGATGTATGGTGGAGCGCATACAATGTGCTGATGAAAGAGCCTGATCACCGGCGCGCGAAAAAGCTGTTTTCAAGCCTGTTTTTCCGCAATGAGGCAAAGCGTCTTGAACGTCCTGTTTCGCGCCAGCTTTATGGCGAGCACATTAAAGGAAGCGTCTCCCGGATGGAGGCGTTTAATGCCTGCCAGTTTTCTCATTTTGCATCTCACGGGCTTCAATTAAAAGAGCGGCAGTTTTTCAAGCTGGAAGCGCCCGATATCGGACAGCTGTTTCACTCCAGCCTCAAGCTGATTTCAGACCGGCTTCGTGAGCAGAAGCTGGAATGGCGCGATCTGACGAAAGATCAGTGCCGGAATTTCTCCTATGAAGCAGTGGAACGGCTTGCGCCAAGGCTGCAAAAAGAAATTCTGCTCAGTTCAAACAGACACTTTTATGTGAAGGAAAAACTGCAGAAAATCGTCACGCGTGTCTCTGGCATATTAAGCGAGCATGCGAAGGCGAGCGGTTTCGTCCCGATCGGCCTTGAACTCGGCTTCGGGGGAAACGGTCCGCTGCCTCCGCTCACTTTCACGCTGAAAAACGGCTGTACGATGGAACTCGTCGGCCGGATCGACCGCGTGGATAAAGCGGAAAGTTCAAAAGGCCTGCTGCTTAGAATCGTGGATTACAAATCAAGCGACAAGGGGCTTGATCTGGCTGAGGTATATTACGGGCTCGCTCTGCAAATGCTCACGTACCTTGACTTATCGATTACACATTCAGCGGATTGGCTCGGCATGAAAGCGACACCCGCAGGCGTTTTGTATTTCCATATCCATGATCCGATGATTCAGGCCAGTCTGCCGATGGGGCTTGATGAAATCGAGCAGGAAATTTTCAAGAAATTTAAAATGAAAGGCCTTCTCCTCGGTGACCGGGAGGCAATCAGCCTGATGGACACGACTTTGGAGGAAGGACGTTCAAATATCATTAATGCCGGTTTGAAAAAGGACGGTTCTTTAAGATCCGATTCAGCCGCAGTCAGCGAACAGGATTTTCATCTCCTGACAGACCATGTGCGGCGGACATTTGAACAGGCGGGCGAAGCGATAACGGACGGGCTTGTGTCCATTACCCCGTATAAGCTGAAAGATAAGACGCCTTGTACGTACTGTGCGTTTAAATCGGTGTGCCAGTTTGATGAGTCTCTTAAGGAAAATGAATACCGCAGCCTGAAAGCGGAAAAAGACGGCACCATACTGGATTGGCTGAAAAAGGAGGCGGATGATGATGCAAATTCCTAAACCGAAAGACAGCATATGGACGGATGACCAATGGAGCGCCATCGTTTCTTCCGGCCGCGATATTCTGGTCGCTGCCGCAGCCGGATCAGGTAAAACCGCCGTGCTCGTGGAACGGATGATCAGAAAGATAACCGCGGAGGAAGATCCGGTTGATGTTGACAGGCTCCTTGTGGTGACCTTTACAAACGCCTCAGCAGCGGAAATGAAGCATCGGATCGCTGAAGCATTAGAAAAAGAGCTCGCCAAAAATCCGGGATCTCTCCATATCAGACGGCAGCTCTCTCTATTAAATCGGGCGAGCATTTCGACGCTGCACTCTTTCTGTCTGCAGGTGCTTAAAAAATATTATTATATGATTGATCTTGACCCGGGCTTTCGGATGGCTGATCAGACGGAAGGCGAATTGCTCGGAGACGAAGTCCTTGATGAGCTGTTTGAGGATGAATACGCAAAAGGGAGTCAGGCGTTTTTTGAGCTTGTGGACAGATATACGACGGACAGGCATGATTTGGATCTTCAAGATCTCGTCAAGCGGGTGTACGAGTATTCACGGTCTCATCCTGATCCGGAAGCGTGGCTGAAAAGCTTTGTCCGCCTATATGATGTGACGGAAGAAAGCAAAATGGAAGAGCTGCCGTTTTACGAGTATGTGAGAGAAGATGCTGAAATGGCGCTCTTCGGGGCAAAGCAAAAGCTTGAAAAGGCGCTTGAACTGACAAAAGCGCCCGGCGGGCCGGCGCCGCGCGCTGATAATTTTCTGGACGATCTTCAGCAGATAGAAGAGCTGATCAGCTGCCGGCATGACTTTGAGGCGCTGTATGAACGGGTTCCCGCGGTCACATTTAAGCGGGCTAAGGCGGTAAAAGGTGATGAATTTGACAAGGCGCTTTTGGATGAAGCGACCGATTTGCGAAACAGCGCGAAAAAACTGATCGAAAAGTTAAAGACCGATTACTTTACAAGAAGCCCGCAAGATCATTTAAAGAGTTTAACAGACATGAAGCCTGTCATTGAAACGCTCGTTCAGCTCGTGATTTCGTACGGAAAACGATTTGAAGCGGCGAAACAAGAAAAATCAATCATTGATTTCTCAGATTTGGAACATTACTGTCTGGCCATTTTAACTGCGGCTGATGAAGACGGCCGGCGGGTGCCGAGTGAAGCGGCCGTTTATTATCAAGAGCAGTTCCATGAGGTTCTGGTTGATGAATATCAAGATACCAATCTTGTGCAGGAATCTATTCTGCAGCTTGTGAAAAGCGGGAATGAAGAGGCGGGAAATCTGTTTATGGTAGGCGACGTCAAACAATCGATCTACCGTTTCAGACTTGCCGAGCCGCTGCTGTTTCTCGGGAAATATAAAAGGTTTACAGAGAGCGGGGAAGGAGCGGGACAGAAAATTGACCTGAACCGAAACTTCCGCAGCCGCTCCGATATTTTGGACAGCACGAATTTCTTGTTTAAGCAGCTGATGGGCGGCAAAATCGGCGAAGTGGACTACGATGAACAGGCGGCATTGAAGCTCGGTGCGTCGTATCCGCCGAATGAGGCGGCGGAAACGGAACTGCTGCTGATTGACAGTGCTGATGATGCAGACAGCTCCGAGGATGCCGAAGATTTTGAAACCGTGCATTGGGAAGCAAAAGCGATAGCCGGGGAGATCCGGAAGCTTGTCTCATCTCCGTTTAAGGTCTATGACGGCAAAACCAAAACACACCGGAATATCCAGTACCGGGATATCGTGATTTTGCTGCGTTCCATGCCTTGGGCGCCGCAATTGATGGAAGAACTGAAAAACCAGGGCATTCCGGTTTACGCCAATTTGACGTCAGGTTATTTTGAAGCCGTGGAGGTGGCTGCGGCGCTTTCAGTCTTAAAGGTGATTGACAACCCGTATCAGGATATTCCGCTTGCTTCAGTACTGCGCTCGCCCATTGTCGGCTGTGACGAAAATGAACTTGCGCTGATACGCCTGGAAAAGAAAAAAGCGCCGTTTTATGAAGCGCTGAAAGCATATATAGCGAACGGTGACAGACATGATGAGCTGTATCAAAAGCTGAGAACATTTTATGACAATCTGCAAAAGTGGCGGTCATTCTCGACGAATCATTCGGTAGCTGAGCTGATTTGGGAAGTATACCGCGATACAGGATATTTTGATTATGCAGGCGGCATGCCTGGCGGAAAGCAGCGCCAGGCCAATCTGCGCGTCTTGTATGACCGGGCGCGCTCGTACGAAGCGACGGCGTTCCGCGGGTTATTCCGCTTTTTGCGGTTCATTGAACGGATGCAGGAGCGCGGCGATGATCTGGGGACGGCGCGGGCGCTCAGCGAGCAGGAGGATGTCGTTCGGCTGATGACGATTCACAGCAGCAAAGGACTTGAATTCCCCGTCGTTTTCACCGCCGGACTCGGCAGAAGTTTTAATATGATGGATCTCAACAAATCATACCTGCTTGATAAAGAGCTCGGTTTCGGAACGAAGTATATTCATCCGGAACTCAGAATCAGCTATCCGACTCTGCCGCTTGTGGCGATGAAGAAAAAAATGCGCAGAGAGCTTTTATCAGAAGAATTGCGCGTTTTATATGTGGCGCTGACAAGAGCGAAGGAAAAGCTGTTTCTCATCGGTTCCTGCAAAAACCGGGAAAAACAGCTGGCCAAATGGCAGGCGCAAGCGGACAGGGCCGATTGGCTTCTCTCTGAATTCGACCGCTATCAGGCGTCATCTTATTTGGATTTTATCGGGCCGGCGCTTATCCGCCACCGTGACATGGAGGCGCACAGGCCGCCGGGTCTTTCGGCTCCGGAGGATATCGCGCACGACCCGTCCCGTTTTCACATCCGGATGCTGCAGCAAAGTGAACTGCTGGAAGATAACCCAAAAGAACGTGCTGAAGAAAAGAACAAACGTCTCAAGGCGATTCAGCAGGGCGAGCCGATTCCTGATTCGTTTTCATTTGATGATCAGGCGCGCCGTCTCCTTCAATGGGAATACCCGTACCGAGAGCTGACGGCTATCAGAACGAAGCAGTCAGTTTCTGAGCTGAAGAGAAAGCAAGAATACGAGGATGAATATAGCGGCCGCTCCCTCATCAAACCGGCAGGGGACACGCTTTTATACAGACGTCCCGGTTTTATGATGAAAAAGGGGCTGACGGCCGCGGAAAAAGGGACGGCGATGCATACGGTGATGCAGCACATACCGCTGACGCACGTTCCGAGTGCTGAAGAAGCGGAGCGGACGGTTCGGACGCTTCACGAAAAAGAGCTGCTGACAGAAGAGCAGCGGGACGCTATTGATATCGACGACATTATACAGTTTTTCGAAACTGAAATCGGGAAAGACCTTCTCGGGGCGCGGCGGATTGATCGGGAGGTGCCGTTCAGTATGGCGCTTCCGGCCGGCGAAGTGTACAAGGAAGCAAAAACGGCCGGTGAACCGCTGCTCGTGCAGGGGATTATTGACTGCCTCTACGAAACGGCGGACGGACTCTATTTGCTGGACTATAAAACGGATCGGATAGAGGGGAAATTCCGGAACGGATTTGAAGGCGCGGCCCCGATCCTGCAAAAAAGGTATGAAACACAAATCGAATTGTATACAAAAGCGATTGAACAAATTACAAAAACGAAAGTGAAAGGGCGTGCGCTCTATTTCTTCGATGGAGGTCACGTTCTTACACTGTAATAAGATCCGAAGCTCCTTTTTGGAGCGGATCTTTTTTTCTATCAGAAAAGTGAGGTGAATGCGGTATGCGCATTTTACATACAGCTGACTGGCATCTCGGCAAAACGCTTGAAGGCAGAAGCCGGCTGAGTGAGCAGGCCGAGGTATTGGAAGAGCTGAATACCATTGTCAAAGAAGAAAACATTGATGCGGTCATTATGGCAGGAGATGTATTTGATACGGTCAATCCGCCTGCGCTCGCTGAGCAATTGTATTATGAAAGTCTTTCCGCGCTTTCTGACGGCGGAAAACGCCCGGTTGTCGTCATTGCCGGAAACCATGACAATCCTGACAGGCTGGCGGCGGCTTCTCCGTTAACAGATGAGCGGGGCATTCATCTAATCGGCTATCCGCGGACAGAACCGGTGCATATCGAGGTGCCGTCGGCGGACGAGCTGTTAGCCGTAGCTGCGCTTGCCTATCCGTCAGAAGCGAGATTAAACGAAGTGCTGTCTGATACGTTTGAGGAAAAGCTTCTTCGCGATCATTACGATGTGAAAATCAGAGAGGCGTTTGCCCGCATGTGCGGTCTGTGCCGGGATGATGCCGTGAAAGTCGCGGCTAGCCATATTTATGTCGCGGGAGGAAATCAGACCGATTCAGAGCGTCCGATTGAAGTCGGGGGCGCTTACACGGTCGCCGCTGAAAGCCTGCCGGCTGATGCGGCTTATGTGGCCCTCGGCCATCTTCACCGTCCGCAAACGATTAAGCGCGCCAAAACGGCTGCCCGCTATTCCGGTTCTCCGCTGGCATACAGCTTTTCAGAAGCCGGTTATGCCAAATCGGTGACGGTGGTAGAAGCGAAGCCCGGCGGAGAAGCGAAGTGGGAAGAGATTTTTCTGTCCTCGGGTAAACCGCTTGTCAAATGGAAAGCGCAGGGGCTGAGCGAGGTTCACGGCTGGCTTGATGAAGGGCGTGACCGGAATGCCTGGATCGATCTTGATATCCATTTGACGGATCAGCTTTCTCTTGAAGAAATTCACCGGCTGCGAAAGGCGCATCCCGGCTTTATCCATATCAGGCCGGTTTTTGAAGAAAAAGAGACCGGCAATGACCGGATTGAAGTGAAGCACATATCAATTGAGGACCGATTTAAGAAGTTTTATGAAAAGCAAACAGGCGGCGCCGTGCCGGATGAGGAGATGGTCAAGCTGTTTTTAGAGCTTGCGTCAGCAGATGATGAGGAGGATGCGACATGAAGCCGATTCTGTTAACGATAAAAGGGCTTCACAGCTTCAGGGAGGAACAGACGATTGATTTTGCCGGACTGTCCGGAGCGGGCGTGTTCGGAATTTTCGGCCCGACGGGAAGCGGGAAGTCGTCGATCCTTGATGCTATGACACTCGCTTTATACGGAAAGGTGGAGCGTGCCGCAAATAATACGCACGGCATCCTGAACCATGCCGAAGATCAGCTCGCCGTCTCTTTTACATTCGCGCTTCAATCAGGCCACCGGGTGTCCTATAAGGTCGAGCGCGTTTTTAAGAGAACGGATGAAACGAAAGTGAAAACCGCCCTCTGCCGCTTAATTGAAATCAAAGACGAACAAACCGTGCTTGCTGATAAAGCGAATGAAGTGAACAAAAAGGTGGAAGAGCTTCTTGGCCTGACCATTGACGACTTTACAAGAGCCGTCGTGCTGCCGCAAGGGAAGTTTGCCGAGTTTCTGTCGCTTAAAGGCGCGGAAAGAAGACATATGCTGCAGCGTCTTTTTAATCTGGAACAGTACGGGGACAGGCTTGTCAAAAAACTGAGGAAGCGCGCGCAGGAAGCGGCGGCGAAAAAAAATGAAATGCTTGCCGAACAATCCGGCCTCGGAGACGCGGGAGAAGATGCGCTGAAGCAGGCGGAACAGCAGTTTCACGAAGCGAACGAACGGCTTGAAGCAGCTGAGAAGAAACGGGTCCGGGCAAAAGAGCGTTTTGAAAGTCACCAGGAGATTTGGAACCTGCAGACAGAAAGAGATGAATATGAGCACCGCCGGGAAAAGCTTGAGGAAAGGCGCCCGTATATCACGGATTTGACTGAGCGTCTTAAAGAGGCGGAAACCGCTCTCGCCCTTGAGCCGTACGCCGAACGCTATTCGGAAGCCGTACGCCGGCAGCAGCGCGCCGAACAGGAGCACGAACTGGCCAAACGGAAATCAGAGGCGGAAACCGCTTCATTTACCCGGCAAAATGAAGCCTATGAAGCGTGGCGGGTTCATAAGGCTGAACAAGAGCCGAAGCTTGTCAAGGAAGAAGAATTGTATCAAAGACTGTCAGCCATTGAACAAAAGCTGCTTGAAGCAAAAAAAGAAGCGGAAAAAACAAAGGCGGAGCACCGCAAAAAAGAGGAAGAATACGAAGCCGCCTCGAAACAGCTGAACGCAGTGAAAGACCGCCTGATCCGCGGCCAAAACAGGCAGAATGAGCTGAAAGAAGAGCTGAAGGCAGTTCAGGTGACCGCTGATGAACGGAAAAAATGCCAGACCGCCGCACAGCTGTCAGCCGGCTTTCAGCAGACGCAGGAACAGATCACGAAAGAACGGGCCAATCTGACAACGCAGATGAAGAACATGGAGAAGCTGAACGGAGAAAGCGAGGCGCTCAGCGCAAAAACGAAAATGGAAGAAGAAGACATTACGCGCGCTTATCAAACGCTTCAAACCGTTTACCATATGGTTTGTGAAACGGAACGTTCACTGAAAGCCGCAGCCGAACGGGCCGGCAAAACGCAAGCCGACCTGCGCAGGCGCTCAGAGGAAGCGAGAACGGCTGCATTAACAAAAGAATTATCGGAAAAACTGATTGAAGGAAAGCCTTGTCCTGTATGCGGCTCGACGCAGCATGACCGTCCGCGCTCCGCTCATGAAACACATTCGCCAGATACGGATGTGCAGGAACGTTTGCAGCAGGTTGAAGCGCTGCTGTCCGAGGCGGCGGCTCTTTCTCAGGAAGTGCTGACAGCCAAGGTTGCATTAGAAGAGCAGTCGGGGCGTTTTACCGAAGAATGTCCGTTCCTGCAAAGCGCCCGGACCCCGGAGCTGGAAGCCGCTTCTTCCATCAGCGGCCGTCCGCTTGATGAAGCGTTCAGCGCCGTCCGCTTGGAATGGAAACAAATGAAGCAGGATATGCTGTCGGTAAAAGAGAAGGTCACGAGACTGATCAGCGCGTATCAGCAGACGGTAAAACAAGCCGAGCAGCTGGCTGAACGAATCCGCTATGAGGAGAAAGAAGCCGAGCGCCTCAGACATTCTTTACATGAGCTTGAATCACTGTCAGAAAGCCGCTTAAATCAGTACAACGAAGTCTGCGGGGATATCCCGGTAAATCAGGTTGACGCCTGGCAGGCTTCGATAGACGATAAAGACCGGCAGGCAGAAGAGTTTGAGAAGCGCATTGAAACAAGCATCGCATTTCTCAAGGAACATGAAGAAGAGAAGGAGCGGCTGCAGGAGAAGAAGCATCAGCTTGAACGGGAACGGCTCGAGCTTCACTATGCATCAGAGCGCCTGCAGCAGGTGATTGACGAGTATGAACAAGAGCTCGGCACGGCAGCAGAAGAAACATCAATTTCCGCAAAGCTTGAAGCGGTGCGGCAGGAATTACAGCTGTTAAAAACGAAAGAACAGTCCTTATTCGATGCACTGAAGCAGGCTCAGCAATCACTGAATGACGCAAAAGGCCGGGAATCCGGAAGTCTCATGTCACTGCGGGACGCTGAATCCGCCCTTGAGAAAGCGCAAAATGACTGGCGCGTGAGATCAAAAGATACCGGGTTTGCCGAGCCGGACCAAGTCAAAAAAAGCCTGCTTCCGCAAACCCGCGCGGAGGAAATGAAAACAGAAATTGATGAGTTTCTGGACACCTCAAAGCAGCTTTCGGCAAATATCCGCCGTGTCACTGAAAAATTAGCTGACCGCCGGGTAACGGAAGAAGAATGGACAGCATCGGTTTCTCTGCTGAAGCAGGCGGAGGCTGAGTCAGGCGCAGCCATGGAGGAAAAGGGCGCCCAGGCAAAAGCCTTTGCGGTTATGCAAAAACAGCATAAGCGCTTTAAAGAAATTGAAGCCGAACTGAAAAGCTGGCAGACACAGATTGACAGACTTGATAAGCTGCAGTCTGTATGCAAAGGCAATACATTCGTCGAATTTTTAGCGGAAGAACAGCTGGAAAGCGTGGCCCGGGACGCCTCTGCCCGGCTCGGAGCACTGACAAGGCAGCGGTATGCCATTTTAGTCGATTCAGAAGGCGGCTTCGTTATGCGCGATGACGCGAACGGCGGCGTCAAACGGCCCGTATCAAGCCTTTCTGGGGGGGAGACGTTTCTGACATCGCTGTCGCTTGCGCTTGCTTTGTCCGCCCAAATTCAGCTGCGGGGTCAATACCCGCTGCAATTTTTCTTCTTAGATGAAGGATTCGGGACGCTTGACCAAGGGCTTTTAGACACCGTTGTCACAGCGCTGGAAAAGCTGCAATCGGATAATTTGTCCGTCGGGGTGATCAGCCATGTGCAGGAGCTGAGAGCACGCCTGCCGAAAAAATTAATCGTGCATCCGTCTGAACCGGGCGGAAAAGGCACCCGGGTCACGTTAGAGATCATGTAAGAAAGGAGAAGGGATTATGGCCGATTCTGCCGAAGGCACATGTGAATTATGCGGCCGCCGCCATGTGCGGCTGACAGAGCACCACTTGACACCTAAGGAAGAAGGCGGGACATTCCTTCCGACCGCAATGCTCTGCATCCCTTGCCATAAACAAATTCACGCCCTTTATACGAACCGGGAGCTTGCGGCAAGGCTTGCGGGAATAGAAGAGCTGCGGCATGATCCGAAACTTGCGCGGTTTGTGAAATGGATCAGAAAACAGCCGCCGGAAAAGCTTGTGAAAACAAAAAAAGCAAAAGAACGAAAAAAACGCTGAACAAAAAAGCAGCCCTCTCTTTAAAGAGCGGCTGCTTTTTATGCGTTTCCGGCCACATTCTGATCGCTGACATCGGGGTCTATATAGTTTGTCGCATTGACAACGTTGTTTAATAACAGGAAATCTCCGGTATTGCCTGCTCCCGAACCGAGCGCAGATTTAGAAGAGCTTTTTGGAGAAAGGTAAAAGGAATCACCAAAGTTTACGACTCCGCCCGATATGGAATTGATAGCTATAGGTCCGGTAATTGCTGGCATAAACGACACCCTTTATAGAAGTCTCACCGTCATTATATGTCAAGTCTGCGGCGATTGTGAGCTCGGTGACTCGATCTGCCTAATATGTTTCAGCCTCGAATCGCCCAGCACGACCGACGTCGATCCGATTTGAACCACGGACGCTGACGTTACCCCTTGGACTTTCACATTTCTTACCCGAATCGAAGGGTTTTCATGGCTGAATGCACTTTGAACCCCCGTTTCCGGTAACGGCATGACGGCCGGCTGCCGAAAGATCTGGTATTCTTTTGTGTTAAACGAGCCCTCATCGTCTCTGTATACAGCAACACTGCGCTGATCGGCCAATACTTTGACCTTCATATTGATTTCATTCGAATCGCCTGCTTGAAAAACACTCCCCATCCCGATTGCATTGACTTTGGCGCTTCTGAGGCGTGAAATCCGATGTAACATTATTCCGGCGCCAGCGGCACAAGAGGCCCGATAATGAGGGATTCCGGAGGCGTGTCAAAGATGGAGGACAGATAGACGGAATCGGTATCGCCGATTAATAATAAGGCTGAACTGGAAACACCGGTAGACCGGATGTCGCCGACTTCAATATTCCGGTTAATCACTGTAAAAATCATGACGGATCATCACCTTTCATTTCACCTGGTATGTGTTTAATAAAATGCTCGACGGCCCTGACAATATCACGCTTCACGTGTTCGGCAATCTGCTCGGCGTATTGCGCTGGCGGCGTGTTTTCTTCTTTCGGGACTTGGGACAGATAATACTTAATCCGGCTGTCCATCTGCTTTCTGATATCTTCTATAATATGATATTTGTTCGTTTCGTCCAGCCTGCTCTCATACTGTGTTTCGAGCTGTTCTAACAGCACGGGGATTTCTTCATTCAGGTACATATCGACGTTTTGACGGATTTGCTGCATTTGCTGGCCCGCCTGTTCCTGCTGCATCATTCCGACCTGCGGAGATGTCTGGCCGACTTCAAAATTTTGCACGGCATTCGGATCAGTCGGATTCAATCCGATATTCAGCGTTCCTTCCAGCCGTTCAATTTTCAGCTGATCAAATTTATACTCGAGCCGATCAATCCTTGTGGAAGGCTGCTGTTTCAGCGTTGATATTTCACTCTGAAATTCTTTCAGCTGCCGTTCGAGCTCCTGAATCTGAAGCGCCTGCTGCTGGACGAAGGAATTTAAATTCTGCAGGTAGGATGAAACCGATTGATCATACATGACATTCACCTCGCGTCTCGTTTCTTTCATTGAACTACCGACTTAGCGGTGGCTGAAGCGGTACAAATGATGAGGCGCCGGGGCCTCCCCCTGTTGTTACAGTCTGCTGCCCCGCGGTGACAGGCGGCGCCGGCTCTGCATAACTCCCTGTGTTATACAGATTGGAAAGAGATTTAATTGAACCGGCGCTCCCGATTTGCAGTATGGAGGAATTGCTGACAGATTCTACACGCATGTAATTGATATGGATCGACTGATTGACGTAAAAATTCATACGGCGCCTCCTTTATGCGTTACCTGCCATCGGCTGATCGATTACATCATTATCGTACACATTCGTTGTATTCCTGTAATTCGTCAGTGTGAGATTGTCTCCGGTATTAAAGCTGCCCGCTCCGGCAAATGTCTTAACCTCTGCTTTTGGAGAAATGGTGATGCAGTCGCCTATATGAACGACTCCGCTCGTACCGACGGCATTAATTTTAAACGCTCCGACAATTGCGGGCATACGAGCACATCCTTTTCGTGAAGATTTTAATGAAATACACTCCAGGAGCTTATTTGGGATGCCTGCCTAATATAGCTTATGACAAACGCACATTTTTGTGAGCGGAAAAAACTTTAGACATAAAAAAACACCGGCGCTTTACGCATGCCGGGTCTTAAAAAACAAATGGCTCAGATCTATATACATATCATGTTTATGAGAAAGCCTGTTTTTTTCCTGCTGTGTAATCCGGCTGAATCTGTGCGGCCGGGTTCATCCCGCCGTCTTTCGTTTGTTGGATGAGCCCGCCTCGGCACCCGTTTAAGAGGCTGTCCAGCTCCTGGCTGCACCTGATGGTCTCCGTCGCATTGATTCCGAATTTTTGCGCTGTCTCGAATAAAGTCAATCTTTTTTCTTCAATTTTTCTGTTCATCGTGCGATCTCCAATTCTCGATTATTTTGGAAAACATAGGATGATAATAGTATAACCTATTTTGGCTGGGAAGGTTTTATTTCGTCAATATGACTAAAAAAGTGACAATTTTTGATACTCTTTTACGATGATATTCAGCCTGTTCAAAAGAGGAATTTCCCGCCTGCAGAAAGAATACATAAAAGATGCCAGATTTAAAAATGATGGGGGATTAACATGAAATTTGCGACAGGGGAACTGAACAGCCGGAAATTTGTCGGTCTGATCATTGATGATGACAAAATCTTAGATCTGCAAAAGGCTGAAAAGAAACTGTTTGAACTTGAGACGATTCCGGGTTCGCTGATCGAGTGCATTCAAAAGGGGGAAAAGTTTGTCAATCATGCCGGACAGCTTGCGGAATGGGCGAAAAAACCGAATGATGAGTCGGGTTCATTTATGTATGCGCTGTCTGACGTGAAGCTCTGCGCGCCTATTCCGAGACCTTCAAAGAACGTGATCTGCATCGGGAAAAATTACCGTGATCATGCCGTTGAAATGGGAAGCGAGGCGGATATTCCGGAGCATCCCATGGTCTTTACAAAAGCCCCGACCGCCGTTACGGGTCACGGAGAAACGGTGAAAAGCCACTTGGACGTAACGGAGCAGCTTGATTATGAAGGGGAGCTTGCGGTTATCATATCAAAAAGCGGATCGCACATCTCCAAAGAACATGCGCTCGATCATATATTCGGCTATACCATAGTAAATGATATAACAGCGCGCGATCTGCAGAAAAAGCATCAACAGTTTTTCATCGGCAAAAGCCTTGATACGACATGCCCGATGGGACCGGTCATTGTACATAAATCAGCTGTCAGTGATCCGCAAAGCCTGCAAGTTGAAACGCGGGTCAACGGGGAACTGCGCCAATCAGGATCAACGGGCGACATGATTTTTCCGATTGCTGAATTAATCGAGACGCTGTCAAAAGGAATGACGCTTGAAGCCGGGGACATTATCGCGACGGGGACGCCGTCCGGTGTCGGGAAAGGATTTAAGCCGCCGACATTTTTACAGCCGGGAGACCGCATTGATATTACAATTGAACCGATGGGCACACTGTCGAACCAAATCGGATAATTGAGTGTTTTTCTTGAGAATGATTATGCTCACAGCGGCTTGTTGTGGTACCATAAGTGAGGCAGATTGATCTGATAGGGGGAATTGAACATAATGACACATTGGCATATTACTTCATGGGTCGTTGCGCTTATCCTGGTGTTTGTCAGCTACGGGCTGTACGGCTCCGGAAAAGCGAAGGGCGCAAAAATAACGCATATGATTCTGCGCTTATTCTACATTATTATTATTTTGACCGGCGCTGAACTGTTTGTCCGTTTTGCGAATTGGAACGGAGAGTACGCCGGAAAAATGCTGCTCGGCATTATTACCATCGGACTGATGGAAATGCTCGTCATCCGCAAGAAAAAAGGCAAATCGACCGGAGGACTGTGGATCGGTTTTATTATCGTGCTCATCCTGACGGTGCTTCTCGGCCTTCACTTGCCGATCGGCTTCCACATATTTTAATCAATCGCTTGAAAACCCGGATACAATCCGGGTTTTTTATTTATGCATACATTCTGCGCAACTGGGCCGCTGAATGAGAAATGCCGTGACAGGAGGATGTTGATGAGGCGAAGGAGATGTGCAGGATGCCAAAGGCGTCAATCAGCATGAAAAACAAAGCTAAATACATCAGGCGGCACCTATTTAAAAGGCACCGCCTGTTTTTTACGCTGTTCCGCCGTGTTTGGCCGCTGAATACATAATGGAGCGCCGCCCGTCAGATGCCGTCCATTCAAATCTGTCATGCTTACCCGGGCTGCCGCGGTGATGCTGCAGGGCGCATTGGGCGTCATCTGCCGAAAAGTGATAAAACGAGACCCCGTCACCGGAAAACAGCGGCTGATTGTAGGAAAATACGCAATCATATACAGACAGGCCGAACCCGTGCAGATGGCTGAGAAACAGCAGAAACGTTTCATCGTCCAGCGAATCGAGCAAGGTTAACAGCGGCCGTTTGACTGCCTTCTCATACCGGATCTCTTCTCCGCCGAACAGGGCAACCGTGTCTGCGCCGATTTCGGCTGAAGCACCGTGAATCTGGGCCGGCTGCCATCTGCCGTCACGTTTCATCAAGACGGCTGCGTTTCCTAGACTGTCTGCCAGCAGGATATCACCCTCATCGTTTTCGACGAGACAGATGCCGTCTTCTATTATCAGAGTGCCGCGCCCCCATTTGTTTTTTTCTGAGAAAAGCTGTTTTCGTTTCATATCCGTGCCGGTCTCCTTTGTTTGTTTCTTCTCTTCCGTTCTTTCCAAATCAGGCTTGTCTCATACAACTCTTAGTGGGACAAATCAACTATCTGCGTTTCTTTGCATAAACTGGGTAAAGTGCTGATAGAAACGAATTTGATACCGACAGAAACGGGATTGGAGCTGATATCACATGTGTGGAATTGCGGGTTGGGTCGATTTTCAAAAGCAGCTCGTCCAAGAGAAACATATTATGAACAATATGATAGACACTCTTTCAAAACGAGGGCCTGATGATTCAAACGTCTGGGGAGAGCCCCATGTTTTATTCGGACATAAACGACTTTCGGTCGTTGATATTGAAGGCGGCCGCCAGCCGATGGGCTGCACGCATCAAGGGGAAACGTACACCATCATTTATAATGGCGAGCTGTATAATACGGAAGAATTGAGGAGGGAGCTGCAGGCGAGGGGCCACCGTTTTGAGCGGACCTCTGATACAGAAGTGCTGCTGCACAGCTATATTGAGTGGCGGGAGGAGTGCGTTGACCGCTTAAACGGTATTTACGCTTTTGCCATCTGGGATGAAAAACGGGAGCGGCTGTTTGGGGCAAGAGATCGGCTCGGCGTCAAACCGTTTTTTTATAAAGAACACGGCTCTTCCTTTCTGTTTGGATCGGAATTGAAGGCCATCCTTGCCCATCCGGATGTGAAAGCCCGCACAGACAGCAGCGGACTTGCGGAAGTTTTCGGGCTCGGGCCGTCCAGAACACCGGGCTGCGGGGTATTTAAAGGAATTCACGAAGTGCGTCCCGCTCATGCGTTCACTTTTTCAAAGGACGGTTTGTCCATATGGCGTTATTGGAATGTAAAAAGCGAAAAGCATACAGACAGCTTCGATGACACCGCAGCTCACATTCGGTACTTATTTCAGGATGCAGTAACGCGCCAGCTCGTATCTGACGTGCCGGTTTGCACGTTTTTGTCCGGGGGGCTTGATTCGAGCGCGATTACCGCGATAGCCGCCGCTCATTTTGAGAAAGAAGGCAGAGATCCCCTCCATACTTATTCCATTGATTATGAGGAGAACGGCAAATTCTTTAAAGCGAGTTCATTTCAGCCGAATGATGACGGCCCGTGGATCGATAAAATGACAGCTGCATTCGGCACACAGCACCATAAGTGTGTGATTACGCAGGATGAGCTGGTTGAACATCTGGAGGAATCCGTTCTCGTCAGAGACCTGCCGGGCATGGCGGATGTTGATTCCTCGCTGCTGTGGTTCTGCCGTGAAATCAAAAAAGATTTTGTCGTGAGTCTTTCCGGGGAATGCGCGGACGAAATTTTCGGCGGATATCCATGGTTTCACACCGCGGCGGAAGAAGACGGATTTCCTTGGATGAGATCCACTGAGGAGAGAATCACCCTCTTGGACGAAAAATGGCAAAAACGGCTGAACCTAAGAGAATACGTGAATGCGAGATATGAAGAAACCATTGCGGAAACGCCTCTGTTAGACGGTGAGACGGGAACAGACAAAGCGAGACGTCAGCTTTTCTACTTAAATATGCTTTGGTTTATGACAAATCTGCTCGACCGCAAAGACCGCATGAGCATGGGGGCAAGTCTGGAAGTGCGGGTGCCGTTCGCCGATCACAGACTTGTAGAATACGTCTGGAACATCCCTTGGGAAATGAAAATGCACGGCAGCCGGGAAAAAGGCATTTTGCGGAAGGCGCTTGAAGGGCTGCTTCCGGAAGAGGTTCTGTACCGCAAAAAAAGCCCGTATCCGAAAACCCATCATCCGAAATACACGCAAGGAGTCACAGAGTGGCTGAAAACGATTTTGCAGCATAAAGATTCCGTGCTTCACACCCTGCTGGACAGAAAGAAGCTGGAAATGCTGCTGGAGACAGAGGGTTCGTCTTTTCAGGTTCCGTGGTTCGGCCAGCTGATGAAAGGCCCGCAGCTGATCGCCCATCTTGCCCAGATCCATACATGGTTTGAGGCGTACCGTATCGATATAGAAGAATAACAGTGCCGCGACCGGTTTCCGCTGAGGATATCGGTCTTTTTATTGTGAAACATATGGTACACTAAAAAACAGAGGAGTGATACCATGACCGAATACGAAACATGCGCGCAGCTTGCCGAGGCGCACTTTCCTTTATATAAACGGATCTTTTCATCTCTGCCCCCAAAAAACAGAGGGGCCGCGTGGGCGGTGCTGGCTTTGTTTCATGAAGCTGAGCAGCTTGCGGATGTCCGGGAGTTTGAGGGATTTGAACAGGCAGCACAAGACTTTATGAACGGGACAGGCGCCGACGGCTTTTTGTGGAAAGCGCTCGCCGATGTGAAGCAGCAATTTGCACTCGAAGAAGAACCGTTACGTGAGTTTATCGCCGGTCAAAGGTCTGACAGAGAAAAAGAGACCTGCCAAGAGTTTGACGACCTGCTGATGTACGCGGGCCAAACAGGCGGAGCCCTCGGCCTGCTTCTGCTGCCGGTTTGCGCTCGCCGAAATCAAGAGAAACTCCGCCATGCAGCCGTTTCATTAGGAGCTGCCATTCAGCTGAGCCGGGTTCTCACCGGGGTCTGTGCGGATGAGCGGATGAAAAAGCGCCTTCCGCGTCAGGTGATGGCGCAATTCGGCTATACGGAAGAAGAGCTGGAGAACTGCACGATCAACAAAGCTTTTGTGAATGTATGGGAGTATATCGCATTCGAAGCCGAGGCGTATTTTGAGGAGGCGTCTGAAGAGCTGGAGCTGTTTCCGTTATACTCAAGGCCCGCCGTTACCGGTTTGCTGACTCATTACCGGTCAGAGCTCGAAGGCATGAGAAAACGGCTTTCTCAAGCATAAAAAAAACGCCCCGGCTTCATAATGAAGCTTCGGGCGTTTATGCAATCCCTTTTTGAATCCAAATCCGTGACCGCCATCTTCTGTACATGAGAATGCCTCTGACCCATTCATCCGCGATAAATGAAATCCAAATCCCCATAAGCCCCAATCCGAAATGGATGCCGAACAGGTAAGCGAGAGGCAGACCGATGCCCCACATGGAAATCATCGCCATATAGACGGGGAATTTTGCATCTCCGGCAGCCCGGAGCGAGTTGATGATAATGACATTAAATGAACGGCCGGGCTCAAGAATGATTGTCATGGCAATCAGCATGCTCGCCGTCGCAATAATATCAGGGCTGCTTGTGAAAATTCCGATCAGCTGCTTTGAAAACAAGGTCATGATAACCGATGTCATAGCGGCAATGCCAAGCGCCCAGTACAGGCTTTTCATACAGCGGTCATAAGCGTCGTCAAACTGTTTGGCGCCGATGTACCTGCTGATCAAAATCTGGGTGCCTTGGCTGATCGCCGTTCCGAACAGCAGGATAAACATGGTGATGTTTTGTGTATATACCTTTGTTGTAAGCGCCTGGGCGCCCATAATGGCGATAAAATAAGTGACAACCATTTGTGAAATGTTATAAGACAGCTGTTCACCTGCAGACGGAATCCCGATTTTTAGGAGTTTCCGCAAGTGCTCTTTATGAACGTGAAAGATCTTTTTCCATGTCAGACCGAGTCCGATGCGTTTTTTGACGATCACAATCATCGCGATCAGTCCGATGATCCGCGCGATGGACGTTGACATCGCAACTCCGGCGACGCCCAGCACCGGCAGGCCGAGCGGCCCGAAAATGACAAGAAAGTTTCCGGCAATATTTAATATATTCATTCCAATCGTAACGAACATCGTATCTTTCGTATGGCCGTAGCTTTTTAAAATGGCGCTGAACGTCATAATCAGTGCCTGAATAAATGACAGCCCGCCGACCACCTGCAAAAAGACTTTGGCATCCGGCATCAATTCATCGGAAAGTCCCATGACATGAAGCAGCGGAACAGCCGCGAAAAACACGGCGGCGCTGATGGCGAGACTGATGACGAAGTTCGCTCCTATCGATACATAAGCCACTTCCTGCGCTTCTTTTTTCTGTTTAGAGCCTAAAAACTGCGAAATCACAATTGTCGTACCCGTTGCGATAAAGCTGAACATCACGATAATTAAATTTAAGATCTGATTGCTGACGCCCACGGCCGCCACACTGTTGTCAGAGTATTGGCTAAGCATAAGAGTGTCGGCGTTTCCCATAAACATATATAATGAAACCTCAATAAAAATCGGCCAAGTCAGCGCGTATAATGAGAGTTTGTGATCAGAAGATTGTTTGAATGCAGCCCGTTTTAAAATCGCTTGTTTCATTTCTTTTAACCCCTTTCCTGACAAAATCAACGTTTAACAGTGTACCTCCATTTTCTTATAATAAAAAGGGAGAGAAACGAAACTTCTTGCAAAAATCCGACTTAAAAAGGAGGGCCGAAAATATGACCTTTCTCGAGTTCACAGTCCCTCCGTTCCCGGTCTTTATCGCTGCGGGAGAAGGGGTGTTCAAAAAAGGCGAAACCCATGTGAGACGGGTCTTCCCGGTGTTTGATCTGCTGTATGTGAAAGAAGGCGTCCTTCACATTACAGAAAGCGAAAACGCCTTTTCCGTTGAAGCCGGAGAATATATTCTGCTCTCTCCAGGCCTTGAACATTACGGAACAAAAGGCAGTGAAGAAACGACCTCCTATTCGTGGCTTCATTTTGAGGGAGCGGATTATGAGGTGACGGAAACAGCGGGTAACAACTGGGCGGAGCTGAGGCGGAAAAAAGGCAGTTTTGAAGAGCCGGCCCGCTACCGCCTGTCCTTGCCGCAAAAAGGAAAAGTGAGACGCCCGCAGTTTATGGCCGGGCAATTCAGTGTCCTGACAGATGACAGCGCTGAGAACTCCGACCTGCCGCTGAGAAAGCAAATTTTGTTTGAGGAGCTGCTGCTTCACCTTCAAAAGGAAGCGTTCCAAATCCCGTCCGCAAAGGAAAGAGTCGCATGGGAGGCCGCCCGGTACCTTCAGGAGCACTATCAGGAGAAAACAACCATCAAAGCGCTCTCTTCGGCTCTTCATTACAATCAAGACTATGTGACCCGCTGTATGCAGCAGGTGCTCGGCGTCACGCCCGGCCAGTATACGAACAAAGTCAGAATGACGGAGGCGAAGCGTCTTTTGTCCGCAACCAATGACAAAATGGGGGCGATCGCGGACGCCATCGGCATGGAGGACCCGACCTACTTTTCTAAGCTGTTTAAACAGATTGAAGGCATTTCGCCGCTTGAATACCGCAAATTCGTAAGCCGGAAAACGGACTGACCTAAAACCAGAGAACAGAAGAGGGATCAGCAAGCATGCCGATGCCACGATTAACTTGAAATCGGGATCGCAGCCACGGAATCTTTTAAAACCGGAAGGCCTGTAAAGCTTACCCCGGGCGCTTCCAGCTATGCCTTATGATAGATTCGAAGTAAAAAAGCAAAGGCTCAGCTGGCCTTTGCTTTTTTATGATTCGTATGAAAAAAAAATGTAGTCAGTCGGCACGCCTTTATACCCCATTTGATGAAGCATCGCCGTTATATTGCCGCGATGGTATGTGCCATGATTCACAACATGGCGGATCACATCGGCATATGTCGTCTGGAGCGATCCCAGACGCGGATGGGAAATGGAGATCGGACTTTCCGGGTTCTCCAATTTTCTTAAAAATTCTTTGTATTCTTTGTCCAGCTCAGTCATTCTATGTTCAATCGCCGCAAAATCTCCGCCGAGCTTTTCAAATTGGTCAAATTGCGAGACGATTTGTTCGTAAGTTTCTCCGTAAAGCACGTGAAGCCAGATGAAATCAGCCCGGTATATATGCACAAGCACGGCGTTCACAGTCGGAAAAACACTTTGCAGTTTCTGCTGTAAGCTTGCCGCGGGCACGGTCTTCAGATGCTGGATGACTTCCTTATTCGCCCATCTGTGATAGTGATAAAGCTTTACAATGTCTGACACTCCAATTCCCCCTTTTCCTTTCGATACATTCAACATGGCTTGGGAGAATTCCTTTTATCTGAGTAGAAAGCGCCGCAAAATAAAAAGCCGCACCCCACATCACCAATGCCGAGCAGCCGGCCTCCTGTATCCGCCGTTTCGTTTGATAAAAGGTCACGTCACAATGGCCCCGAGCGCTTCTGCGAATGTAACGGCATGCGCCGGAGAGATTCGGCATCCTTTCAGCTTCTCAAGTGAGACATGCAGGTGATCAAATGTGCACGTGCTGATATCCATGTTAAAAAGGGACGTGCCGATGAAGTTTGCGCCGTTCAGATCACATGCCTCAAGATCTGTGTGTTCAAGCGCGGCATCATTCCACTCGCTTTCTGTAAGAGCGCACGTGTCGAACCGGACATGCTTCATATTGGAATAGCTGAAGGAGCTGTAATTTGCGAGGCAGTCTTCAAACCGTACGTTGCGCATGGCAGCATCGGCCAGATTCAAGCCGAGAAGTTTTGAATGCTGAAAGACTGTTCTATGGATGATGCTTCCGCTGAAATCTGCGTTTGAAACATCACATTTTTCAAACAAGACATCCGTACATTCCATATGTCTGAAAGAGACATCTGTAAAAATGGTATTTCTGAAAATGACTTTTTCGGCGCGCAGGCCGTGCAGTTTGCCGCTTATGATGCCGTTTTCAATGACGGCTTCTTTGATCTGATCGTCTTGAAGCGCTTCAGCGAAAGAAAGCACCGGCAGCTCTTTCGGGATTTTCGGTTTTTGGATCGTATTCATCTCATACTCCCTTTTCATAAAAAATAGCTGATCAGCAGTTGACAGATATCGTTTCATACCCGGTGTCCTTGCCGAATTGCATGTTGCTTTATGAACAAAGGGTAATAAAAAAGCGGGGAGGCGTCAATACGGAAGCTGATGAAAAAGCCCTCAGAGGGTGCTTCTCTGGGGGCTTTTTCTGTTTCAGGAGAGTTCTTTATACATGATCACATGGGGGCCGATGCCGGGTATGTCAAAGGGGCCGCCGTTGCTTTGCCAGCCGAGCTTTTTGTAATATCCCTTTACGTGACATCTGGCGTTGCACCAGACAAGCGCCGCCATGCCGCGCGGTACGCCGTGTCTTCTGCTGTGATAAAAAGCCGCCTGTCACATCAGGCGGCTTCTTGATTATCAATGCAAATATACATCGGCCCGTTTTTCATCCTTTTGCTTAATATAAGCAGCAAGCTCTGACGTCAAATCAGAACGGAGAAACGGGGTGATTAAATAAATTCCGTTGAACAATTCGCACGCCGTGTCAAGAAGCGACTTGGCGATGGCGAGGCCCTCGGCTTTCTGCTTCCGTTTGTCTTCGCCGGCGAGCGCCATTTTTTCGCGGATGCTGTCAGACAGCTTAATGCCCGGGATTTCATGATGAATGAACTCTGCATTGCGGCTGCTCGTTAACGGCATGATTCCGATATACACCGGTGTTTTGAGATGTTTTGTTTCATGATGAATGTCAATGAGCTGCTGCTCTGAGTAGACAGGCTGAGACACGAAGTAGTCAGCGCCGCACTCGATTTTTTTCTCCAGCCGTTTTACGGCCTTATCCAAATGACGGACATTCGGGTTAAACGCCCCGGCTACGGAAAAGTTTGTTTTCTTGCCGAGCGGTTTCCCCGATAAAGAAATGCCCTCGTTGAATTGTTTAATCAGCCTGATCAAGTCAAAGGACGTTAAATCATAGACGGAGGTAGCCCCCGGAAAGTCGCCGATTTTTGAAGGATCGCCGGTGATAGCTAAAATGTCGGTAAGCCCGAGCGTATCCAGCCCCATTAAATGTGACTGAAGGCCGATGATGTTGCGGTCTCTGCATGTAATATGGACGAGAGAACGGATATCAAGGCGCTCTTTCAGCAATGAACCGCAGGCGGCATTGCTGATTCTCGGTGTTGCCAATGAATTGTCGGCGAGCGTCAGCGCTTCTATGCCGGTTTCCTTTAATTCAGCCGCCGCTTGCAGAAATTTGTCAAAATTCAATTTTTTCGGCGGGTCAAGCTCTACGATAATTGACCGTTTTTGCGCGGCGATTTCGTTTAAACCCGGCTCGGTCCGTTCATCCCGGACTGAGATGACTTCTTCTTCCCGTCTGATTTTCACTTCTTTATCAGTGACCGGTGAAAGTCCGCGAACCGCTTCAGCCATGGCTCTGATATGATTGGGCGTCGTGCCGCAGCAGCCGCCGATAATGCGAGCGCCCTGAGTACGGAATTGTACGGCGCTTTCCCTGAAATAGGCATCGTCCGTATCATAAACAAGCCGGCCTTCTTCTAAGGACGGAAGGCTGCTGTTCGGATAGACCGATAAATAAGCGTCACGGAAAATCGGCACTTCGGTGAGCGCTTCAATCATGTGGTACGGGCCGAGCCGGCAATTAATTCCCGTTATATCAGCGCCGAGATCGGCAATTGACCTGAGAGCTTCCCGAAGCGGCGTTCCGTCCTGAAGCACGCCCTGTTCGTGCATGGATACGTTCAGCATGATCGGAAGTTCCGTTTCTTTTCTGGCGATCTTCAGCACTTCGCGCGCCTCTTCTAAATCATAGTATGTTTCCAAAAGCAGGCCGTCCGGCTCTTCGTGCAGCAATAAATAAAGCTGCTCCCGAAAGCTGCGTTTAATCTCTTCAAGGCTGTAGGCGTTTTTGTTAAAGGTGCGGATGCCGCCCATCGTTCCCAATACATAAGCGCCGTCTGAGGAAGCGCGCGCGATTTTGACCGCCTCCTGATTGATTTTTTTCGTTTCATCCTCAAGGCCGTATCTGGAGAGCTTAATAAAATTCGCGCCGTACGTGTTCGTCTGGATGATATCCGCACCGGCTTCCACGTATGCCTTATGTATCCGCTTGATCTCATCGGGCTTAGATACATTCAGTTCCTCAAAACATCTGTCAATGCCGTAGGAGTAGAGGAGAGTGCCCATCGCGCCGTCTCCGATTAAAATCCGTTCTTCTAAGTCTTGTAATAGTCCCATTGTTTGCCTCCTTCATCACATTCAGCAAGGAAAAAAGAGAAATAAAAAAAGTCTTCTTAAGAAGAAGACTTTGTAATCATTTGTCTCTCTTCTTATCTTCCAAGCTGTTTTTAGCTTGCTGGATTTAGCACCTTGGTCATGGTTTGGGTAAACCACTACACCGGTTGCTGAAGCGTCGTCGGGCCAGTCCCTCGGCTTCTCTTGATAAGAACGTTCATGTAATTGTCATGGGTTTCCAAAACTTAACTGTGAAAATCCCTTTCTCCAAATTTACCGAAAATAGAGACAATAATCAATAGGAATCACATAATTTATCTGAAATTAATAAATTGAACGTCAATCGGCAGGTCTGCTCCGCGGACGGCTGCAATAACCTGCTGCAGATCATCTTTATTTTTTCCGGTGACGCGCACTTGGTCGTCCTGAATCTGCGACTTAACCTTCAAGCCGGAGTTTTTAATCACCGCGTTGATTTTTTTTGCGTTGTCTTTATCAATGCCCTGTACAAGCTTCGCGCGCTGGCGCACCGTGCCTCCCGATGCATTTTCGATTTTGCCGTATTCAATGTTTTTCGTCGGCACATCCCGTTTAATCAGCTTGCCGCTCAGCACATCCTTGAGCTGATTCAATTTAAACTCATCATCAGAAATCAGAACAAGTTCTTCCTTTTCTAAAGTCACATCGCTTTTAGATCCTTTAAAGTCATAGCGCGTGCCGATTTCTTTCAGCGTCATCTGAATCGCATTCTGCACTTCAGGAAATTCAACTTTGGATACAATATCAAAAGAACTTTCTTTTGCCATGAGAAAACCTCCTATAACATTTCACTTATGTGTTGATTATAGTAGAATAAAGAGAAATGTCCAACAGCACAAAGCATGAATTTGTGCGAATTGGAAAAAATGAGAAAAACATCAGCCTCTGACGGGCGAAGCAGGAAGGACGATAACATGAAACCAGGGCAGCAGCTCACGCTTAGTATAGATCACCAGACCGATTTCGGTTATTTTTTAACGGACGGCGAGGATACGGTTCTTTTACATAACAGTGAAATCACGGAGGATATCGAAGACAGAGATGAAGTGGACGTATTTATTTACGTCGACCATCAGGAAAGACTCGCGGCGACAATGAAAAAGCCGCTCATCAGCTTTTATGATTACGGATGGGTGGAAGTGACGGACGCAGTGGAAGATATGGGCGTATTCGTCGACGTCGGTTTGTCGAAAGACGCGCTTGTCGCAACGGAGCATCTTCCTCCGTACAAATCCGTCTGGCCGCAAAAAGGCGACAGACTGTATTGCATGCTGAAGGTGACAAGCCGCGGACGCATGTTTGCCAAGCCGGCGCCTGAGGATATCATCAGTGAATTATTTACGGATGCAGAGGAAGACGTCATGAATAAAGACTTGACAGGCACGGTGTACAGACTGATCGCATCTGGCTCTTTTCTGATTACAGATGAAGGCATCCGCGCATTTATTCACCCTTCAGAAAGAAAGGAAGAGCCGAGACTCGGCAGCCGCGTGACAGGGCGTGTCATCGAGGTGAAGGAAGACGGCTCCGTCAACATGTCGCTGCTGCCGAGAAAGCAGGACGCGCTTTCGGTTGACGCAGAAGAGATTCTGACCTATTTGAGATCAAGAAACGGCGCAATGCCTTACGGAGACAAAAGCCATCCTGACGATATCCGCGAACGGTTTCATTTAAGCAAATCCGCCTTTAAGCGGGCGCTCGGGCACCTGATGAAAAACGGCAAAGTGTATCAGGAAAACGGCTGGACATACGAAAAACAATAAATGTTCTGCAAAAACATCGGTGAACAAAAACCGATGTTTTTTATTTCCTCAAAACGCTATATCCTGTATTTATTTATCAGGTCCGCCGGTTTACTATGTAACTGGCGCACTTATGGCCGTACAGAAAAAACAGCCCTCTTTTTCCAAGGTAAGAGGGCTGTTTTGCATTTACAGATGGTCCGGTTTTTTTGAATTCTGGTTTTTTCCCGCCTGCCGGTTTTTTTCGGCAAGCCGGTTCTTTTTTTGATTTAAGGCGTTATTATCCAGCGGTTTTTTGTCATCATCTTTCATGCGGCAAAGCCTCCCTTCTTTACGATAGGATGCCCGCCGGCATTGGAAATTATGGCTTCAGGAAAAAAATCGCGAGCGTTCCCGGCCCGGAATGGGCGCCGATGGCGGAACCGATTGAATGAAGAATGATCTCTTTCGGACCGAACGCATCTTCAATCATCTCTTTCATGCGAAGCGCCGTCTCTTCATTGTCGGCATAGCTGATTCCGACCGTTTGATCCGGCCAATCGCCGCCTTCTTCCTTCATCATTTCTAAAATCCGTTTAAACAGTTTCTTCTGTCCGCGCAATTTTTCGAGCGGCACGAGTCTGCCGTCAGCCACATGCAGGATCGGTTTGATGTTCAAAAGCCCGCCGACAAAAGCGGACGTTTTTGAAATCCTGCCGCCCCGCGCGAGATAAGCGACATCATCGACCGTAAATATATGTTTCATCCGTGCGCAAAAGCTCTTTACAGACGTTTCGATTTCTTGTATTGTATTCCCGTTAACACAGAGTGTTTGCGCATGCATCACCGCGAGGCCGCATCCCAATGAAGCGCATTTGGAATCTACAATCCGTAAATCAAAATCGGGAAATTCCTCTTTGATTTCATTGGCGACCATCACGGCCGTCTGATAAGTGCCGGAAAGACCTGAAGAAAAGGCAATGTAAATCGCCGGCTCTCCCAGTTCCGCGTATTGTAAAAATACTTTTTTTATCGTATCCGGTGATGCCTGGGATGTTTTCGGGACTTTCCCATCCCGCATCGCTTGAAATATATGATCCGCCTGAATGGTGACCGCGTCCTCATATTCGTTTCCGTCGAGTGTTACGTGCAGCGGAATGAACCCGATCCGGTTTTCTTCAATGTAAGATTTCGGCAGATCAGAGGCGCTGTCAGCAATAAGGTGAACTGTCATCATAATTCCCTTCTTTCCATTTGGTGAGAGTGATGCCAACTATATCATATAAATGTGGCAAAATAGTGTTCAAAACTTTGTTTTAAGGGAAAAGCTAATAATGAAAATGAGCGGAGGAGCAAGCCATGGTACTTGAACAAGTAAAAAAATTAGCAATCGTCGTCATCGGCGCGTTTCTATATGCGGCGGGGCTGAATTTATTTCTGATACCGGCGAATGTATATGCCAGCGGTTTTACCGGTGTCGCCCAGCTGCTGTCAAGCGTCGTTGATCAATACGCCCCTTTTTATATTTCGACAGGAGTTCTCATGTTCCTCTTAAACATTCCCATCGGTGTGTTAGGATGGCTGAAAGTCGGCAGATCATTCACCGTATACAGCATATTAAGTGTAGCGCTGACGTCCGTCTTTATGGGAATTCTTCCGGAAATGAGACTGTCGCACGATATTCTCCTGAATACCGTATTCGGAGGAGTCATCTCAGCCATCGGCATCGGTTTAACGCTGAAATTCGGCGCGTCTACAGGGGGTCTTGATATCGTGTCGATGGTGCTGGCCAAATGGAAGGATAAACCGGTCGGCACGTATTTCTTCATTTTGAACGGGATTATCATTTTGACGGCAGGATTATTGCAAGGATGGGAGAAAGCATTATATACCCTTGTCGCTCTTTATGTCACAACAAGGGTGATTGACGCCATTCATACCCGCCACATGAAACTGACCGCTATGATCGTTACGAAAAAAGCCGATGAAATCAAAGAAGCGATTTACGGAAAAATGGTCCGCGGCATTACGACGGTGCCGGCAAAAGGCGCTTACACAAACGAACAGAAAGAAATGATGATCATCGTCATCACGCGGTACGAATTGTATGATCTTGAGAAAATCGTGAAAGAGGTCGACCCGAAAGCCTTCACAAACATCGTGCAAACGACGGGGATCTTTGGTTTCTTCAGAAAAGACTGATAGGAGCGGATAGAATGAAGTGGCTGTTTGGCCTGTTATTACCGGTCATTTTACTGATCGGGTGCAGCAGTCAATCCGGGCAGAAGGAGCCCGCTGAGGAGGTATCCGGAGAGATGAATGAACAGCAAGCGGAATTAGCCGTAAATCCTGTGCAGACGGATCAGCAGATCGAATTTCAAATGTCTTTAAAAAACAAAAGCGAAAGTCCGATTGATTTCACATTCAGCTCAGGGCAGAAATTCGAATTGACCGTACATGATCAACAGAACAAAGAACTGTACCGTTATTCAAAAGACAGAATGTTTACCCAGGCGTTTCAGACCATGACCTTAATGCCGAATGAAACGTATGACTTTTCAGATGTGTGGAAAAACGCGTCCGGACCGGGGACATACACGGTCACCGTGACGTTTTTAGGAAAGTCCGATCAGATCGGAAAAAGACTGAAAACGGTAAAAACATTTGAAGTAAAATAAAAAAGCGGCGCCCTCGTCCAGACGGGGCGCCTTTTTTTATTGCAATTTCTCCAGCTGATCCTGAAATTGGTGCAGCTGCTGACGTTCTGCATCCGTCGAATTGGCGTACGCGGAAGACACGGCATTTTTGGCGCGTGAGACAGCTTTTTCCCGGTCGCCGTCTTCGAAACCATTAGCAATCATGACAGCCTGCTGGACAAATGACTTGGCTTGAGAGAACAGTTCGTTTCTCATTAAAAGTCAACCTGTCTTTCGGCTGCGTCTTTTGCTGCATCATGCTGTGCTTCCTCTAATGTAGACCGATATGGAAATCTTGCGTCATGAAGACTGACAGAGTCCTTGCCTTGCTGAATAAACCGTTTTGATTTGTTTCGTTTACCCATTGCAATGTCCCCCTTCCATATTTAGACGAGATGAGTCGTCTGTTTTAGTATGGGCGGAAGGCTTCGGGTTATGAGCGGGAAAATCTCATAGGGAGAAATAGGATTTTAAAAACCCGGCGATTCCGTCCGCTTCATTTGAACCCGTGACGCGGTCAGCAGCCTGTTTGACTTCATCTGTGCCGTTTCCCATCGCGACGCCGCACCCGGCGAACCGGAGCATTTCAAGATCGTTGTCTTCGTCGCCGAACGCGATGATCCGTTCTCTCGGCACTTGGTAATAGTCGCTGATTTTCTTCAATCCGACCGCTTTATTCATCCCGTGTTTAATAATTTCAATCACATGCCACGGAGCTGCCCATCTTCTGTGGTCAATGACCTCGGCGTGCACATCGGATAAATGCGCGCGTATGTCCGCCACGTCCTCTTCCTTCGCGTGAATCAATACGGACGTCACATCCTCTTTGACCGTTTCACGCAGATCACCGAACGTGACATTCGCCGTATTCATATGAAACGCCTCGATTAAATGCTCATCATGATAATGAAAATACACATCATCAATGACCTCAGCGAGCACATTATGTATTTGATAGGTTTCTGTAAGTTCGGCAAGCTGTCTGACCACATCGACAGATAAAGACGTATGGTAGCGTCCCCATGACTCGTCTTTCGGATGGTGGACAAACGCCCCGTTAAAATTGACAATCGGTGTTGTCAGCCCAAGCTCGTCATAATACATCGAACTGGAACGGAAAGGGCGGCCGGTTGAGATGCAGACATGATGGCCCGCTTCTTTCAGCGTCTGAATCGTCCGTGCTGTTTCAGGGGAAATGGTTTTATCATCTTTTAATAATGTTCCATCCAGATCTAAGGCGATGAGATAAGGTTTTGTCTCCATAAATAACTCCTTTTGTCATATGATTTGCTGTTTTTATCTTATGTACAGTGTAGCTTTTTACCATCTTTATTGTCTACATGTTACACTTATGATTATGGTTATCCTAAGGAGGGAGTCACGTGATTCTTATTGATCATCAAACCGTATCAGGCATTCCGTTTTTACATATTGTAAAAGAAGAAAATCGGGACCGTCCCGCTCCCCTTGTTTTCTTTATTCACGGTTTTACAAGCGCGAAGGAGCATAATCTTCATTTCGCTTACCTGCTTGCTGAAAAGGGCTTCAGAGCCGTGCTGCCGGAAGCTCTTTACCACGGTGAACGCGCTGAACAGCTGTCAGCGGAAGAGCTCGCTGTCCATTTTTGGGACATTGTATTAAATGAAATCGAGGAGCTTGACGTGCTGAAAAAGGATTTTGAAACGCGCGGTCTGATTGAAGACGGGCGGATCGGTCTTGCGGGCACGTCAATGGGCGGGATAACGACATTCGGCGCGATGGCTGCGTATGATTGGGTCAAAGCCGGGGTCAGTCTGATGGGAAGCCCGAACTACACGGCATTTTTTCAGCAGCAGATTGACCACATTCAAAAGCAGAATATCGACATTGACGTCACAAAAGAACAGGTCGATGAACTGTTTGCGCGGCTCAAACCGTTTGATCTCAGCCTGGAACCGGAAAAACTCCGCAGTCGCCCGCTGTTGTTCTGGCACGGCGTTCAGGACAAAGTCGTACCGTATGCACCGACCAGAGGCTTTTATGAGGCGATTAAACCGCATTACAGCAGCCGGCCGGAGCATCTTCAGTTTCTGAAAGACGAACGGGCTGATCATAAAGTCCCGAGATACGCCGTTTTAGAAACCGTCGCCTGGTTCGATAAGCATTTATAAAGCACAAAGGTGTTAACAAAAGCCGTTTTTACGTTATACTGAGGAAAAAGGAGTGATGGAACGTGGAAGAAGCATTAAAAGAAAACATCATGGGCGCCTTGGAGCAGGTCGTTGACCCTGAGCTCGGCGTCGATATCGTCAACCTCGGCCTCGTATACGACGTCGATATGGATGACGACGGCCTGACGCACGTTACAATGACACTGACATCAATGGGGTGCCCGCTCGCTCCGATCATCGTCGACGAGGTGAAAAAAGCGCTCGCTGACATTCCGGATGTAAAAGAGACGGAGGTTCACATCGTCTGGAATCCGCCGTGGACGAGAGACAAAATGTCACGCTACGCGAAAATCGCATTAGGGATTCAGTAATAAGAAAATGCACCCCGGATTTTAGGTACACCCTAAAGTTTGGAGGTGCTTTTCTTTTGTCTGCATAAAACCTTTATATATAAAACGTCATATGGGGTTTATCTTTTTTGTAATAAGACAGTCTGTCTTGGAGTGTGCCTGTATGGAATTCAAATTTATGTCCATCGGGATCAGTAAAATAAATTGATTTTTGATCCTGCTGATCTCTGGGCCGTCCGTTTAATATATTTACATTTAGATTTTCTAACCTTTGATGTATTGCATCAAAATCGCTTGGATCAATTGAAAAAGCCGTATGTGTGTAGGATTTATGTATTTCATTTCTTGGAATATCTGCCTCTAAGTTCAGCGCAAGCCAAAGCCCATTCAGATCAAAATATGCTGTTTTTTGCCCTTTAACCAGGAGCTGTGCATGAAATACTTTTTCATAAAATTCTATGGATTTTTCCAAATTTGAAACAGAAAAAAGAAGATGATTGATTCCTTTTATGTTCACGTTCCCACCTCATTTAACATGTTTATTATATATAAAGAGTATATACCCACTAAAAAAATTTTCGGCGGTCGCTGCAGGCCGGCGTGCGGAAAAAAGGACAAATCACTAAAAAACTCCGAGTGTTCCAGCATTCGGGGTTTTTTTCGGTATCGGGATAAAAAGGAAAAAAGAGGGCGGAAGTCGTGATATAATAGACCGGCTGTACGCGAGGGAGGAACATATGAAGAAAAAAATACTTCTCATTATCCTTAGCATCCTAGTTTATACGGCGCTGTTCGCTGTTTCTGTCTTCCACAAAGAGCGGCATCAGCAGGCGGAAACAATGACGGATGTCAGCCGTCTCATGCCGGTGAAAATTAAGCAGACGGTCAAAGGAAAAGAGAAAGAAACATTGGTCGAAACGATTAAGGAAGCAAAGAGAAAGCATCTGAAGATTTCGATCGCAGGCGCCCAGCACTCAATGGGCGGCCAGACGTATTATGAAGACGGTATCGTTCTCGACATGACGGGGTACAACAAAATACTCGGTCTCGACCGAAAGAAAAAAATCATCAGAGTGCAGGCGGGGGCGACGTGGAATGATATTCAGCGGTATGTCAATCCGTACGGGCTCGCGGTAAAGGTCATGCAGTCGCAAAATATTTTTACGATCGGAGGCTCACTGAGCGCCAACGCTCACGGCCGGGATATCCGGTACGGTTCGCTGATTGATACGGTTAAATCGTTTCATCTTTTAAAGGCGGACGGCAAAATCGTTACGGTCACCCCGAAAGATGACCTGTTTTCAGCCGTCATCGGCGGGTACGGCCTGTTCGGTGTGATTCTTGACGCAGATATTGAGCTGACAGATGATGAGCTGTACGAAATGAAAACGAAACGCATGAACGCTGATACATACAGTCAATATTTTACCCGGCATGTACAGCACAATCCTGCCGTGCGCATGCATCTTGCGCGGATCACAACAGGGGATAAAGGCTTTTTGCGCGATATGTATGTGACTGATTACACGCTCTCAGACAATCAGACTGAATTAAAGCAGCACAATGACCTGAAAGAAGATGAGCATCCGGCGCTGACGAAATTCGCGCTCGGCCTCTCCCGCCGGTATGACTGGGGAAGAAATTGGCTCTGGTCGGCCCAGCAGTCTTATTTTCTCAGCCAAAACGGCGTGAAAATCTCCAGAAATAATGTCATGAGGTCAGAATCGAAATTTTTGGAATATGAAAACACGGACAACACCGACGTGCTTCAGGAATACTTCGTGCCTGTCGGCGAATTTGCGCCGTACATTCATGATTTGCGCACGGCGCTGTCACACGAAGATCTCAATCTCGTAAATATTACGATCCGCTACGTGCAAAAAAATGAAAAAGCCGACCTGTCATATGCAAAGGATGATATGTTTTCGCTCGTTCTATTAATCAATGAAGGGTTTTCAAAAGACAGTCAGGCGAGTGCGGCGCGGATCGTCAGAAAAATGACGGACACGGCATTGCGCCACGGCGGCAGCTATTATCTGCCGTATATGCTGTACCAAACGAAAGAGCAGATGCGCGAGGCGTATCCGAAGACCGACATGTTCTTTCAGAAAAAGCGCAAGTATGATCCGGATGACTTATTTATGAATTATTTTTATCAGAGGTACAAATCATGAAACACAATCATTTAAAATGGCTGATCCTGTCTCAGAGCAGTGTCTTTTTTGCCGGCAGCCTGATCTTTCCTTTTTATATTTTATTCATTAAAAACATCGGTTCCAGCTACACGCAATTCGGTCTGTCATACGGCTTGTTCGGCCTGAGCGGCGCTTTGATTCATCCGCTGCTCGGCCGGCTGTCGGCAAGACTTGATCCCCGCTGGTTCCTTATGGCGAATTCGTGGGGCATGGCAGTGCTTCTCCTGACGCTTCCGCACATCACCGGCGTGCACCAGGTTTATGTTGTGCAGGTGCTTTTGGGCCTGTTCGGCGCCATGCAAAAACACGGCGAAAAAATAGTGATCGCCGATTACACCGACGGCGGGGAGCGGGGGAAAAAAGTCGGCAGCTACCATTTTTGGACGGCCGTATTTTCTGCTGCCGCCATCATTCTGGGCGGCTTTCTCGCTGACTTCTTTACGGTTCACATTATTTTTTACGCAAGCTCTGTGCTGTTTTTTATAAGCGGTTTTATGATGCTGAAGAAAACAGGCTGATTGAATCAGCCTGTTTTTTTGTCGGCAAAAACAGATGGAAAATGAATAAAAAATATTAAATATACAATTGAATTAATTTTTATTCATGTTATAATGTTAAATAATTTCACAAAAACCAAGAAGGTGAACCCGTTGAAAATTGGTATTATAGGCGCAACTGGCTATGGAGGCGCCGAACTTGTCAGGATTCTTAACCATCACCCTTATACAGATAATTGTATATTATATTCATCGAGCGATGAAGGAAAGGCATATGATGCTTCATATCCGCATTTGAGAAATATAGCGCCGCAATCACTTCAGCCGCTTCATATAGAAACGATTCGCAACGAAATTGATGTGATGTTCATAGCCGCGCCGCCCGGCGTTTCCGGAGAGTGGTCGCCGAAGCTGGCGGAGGCAGGCATTCCGGTCATTGATCTTTCCGGCGATCTGCGGATTCAAAACCCGGCCGTGTATGAAAAGTGGTATAAGCGGCAGGCTGCTCCGGAAGAAACGATTCAAAACGCGGTTTACGGTTTAGCCGAACTGCAAAAAGAAGAAATTCAGAATGCAAAGCTGATTGCCAATCCGGGGTGTTTTCCGACGGCTGTGCTTCTCGGGCTCGCTCCGCTGGCGAAAAATAAGCTTTTACAAGATTCATTTCTGATTGTTGATGCGAAGACAGGCGTATCCGGCGCCGGCCGAAAAGCTTCCATGGGCACTCATTATTCTGAGCTGAATGATAATTTCAAAATTTATAAGGTTAATGAGCATCAGCACACTCCGGAAATTGAACAGCAATTGGCGGCATGGCAGCCCGGCACAGGTCCGATCACGTTTTCCGCTCATTTGGCGCCGATGACAAGGGGCATTATGGCGACGATGTATACCGACGCCCCTCCGGGAATGTCTTCTGCACAATTAAGAGAGTTTTATTCCGAATTTTACAAAGATTCATATTTTGTCAGAATCAGGCCGGAAGGTGAATTCCCGGCGACGAAAGAAGTGTACGGCAGCAACTTTTGTGACATCAGTGTCACTGTGGATGAACGAACAAACCGCGTGACCATCGTTTCTGTCATAGATAATCTGATGAAAGGCGCCGCCGGGCAGGCGGTTCAAAATTTAAATATCATGAATGGCTGGCAGGAAGAAACGGGACTTATGATGACGCCAGTCTATCCATAGAACGAAAGAGGGATTCAAAAATATGATTCAGCTGAGTGAGAAAATCACGAAAATCAAAGGCGGCGTATCTTCGCCGAAAGGGTTTGAGGCAAAGGGCGTCCACTGCGGGCTGCGCTATTCAAAAAAAGATCTCGGGGCGATTATCAGCGAGACGCCTGCAGTCAGTGCAGCGGTATATACGCAGAGCCATTTTCAGGCAGCACCCTTGAAAGTGACGCAAGAGAGCTTGAAAAAAGAGGCCGTGCTTCAGGCTGTTATTGTCAACAGCGCGATTGCCAACGCCTGTACGGGAGACCAAGGTTTAAAGGACGCTTATGAAATGCGGGACGGATTCGCAAGCCAGCTCGGGATTGAGCCGGAGCTTGTTGCGGTTTCATCAACCGGGGTGATCGGCGAGCTGTTAGACATGGAAAAAATTCAGGCGGGCATTGAGCAGCTCGGTCAAGCGCCTGCAGTGTCCGGAGCTTTTGAAGAAGCCATTTTGACGACGGATACAGTGACGAAACAGACGTGTTATGAACTGGTGATCGGCGGAGACATCATCACGATCGGCGGAGCGGCGAAAGGCTCCGGCATGATCCACCCCAACATGGCGACAATGCTCGGCTTTGTCACAACGGATGCGGCCGTGGAAGAACAGGCACTCAAAAACGCGCTCAGAGAGATCACGGATGTTTCATTTAACCAAATCACCGTTGACGGAGAAACATCGACGAATGATATGGTGCTCGTGATGGCGAATGGCTGCGCGGGGAATGATTGTCTGACGGAGCAGCATTCCGACTGGCCGGCTTTTAAAAAGGGGCTGAAGCTTGTATGCGAAGACCTTGCCAAAGATATTGCCAGAGACGGTGAAGGAGCGACGAAATTAATTGAAGCCAAAGTCGAAGGCGCGAAAAATAATCTTGAAGCGAATATCATCGCCAAAAAAATCGTCGGTTCAAGCCTTGTGAAAACCGCCGTTTACGGCACTGATGCCAACTGGGGTCGCATCGTCGGCGCAATCGGGCACAGTGCGGCAAGCGTAACGGCCGAACAAGTGGAAGTTTTCCTCGGCGGTCAGTGTCTGTTTAAACACAACGAACCTCAGCCGTTTTCAGAGACTGACGCCAAGGAGTACTTATCAGGTGATGAAATTACGATCGCAGTCCGCCTGCAAGAAGGCGCCGGCAGCGGCCGGGCATGGGGCTGTGACTTAACCTATGACTATATCAAAATCAATGCGAGCTATCGCACATAACAAAGGGGAGCGGCATGAAGAAAACCATTGTTTTTAAGTGCGGCGGCAGCGTGATCCGCGAGTTATCCGCCGCTTTTTTTCAAAATGTAAAAGAGCTTATGCAATCGGGCTGGAACATTGCCGTCGTGCATGGCGGCGGTCCGGAAATTTCACAAATGCTGAAAACATTGCAAATTGAAACGGAATTTGTCGATGGGCAGCGGAAAACGACCAAACCGGTGCTGGAAACAGCCGAAATGGTCTTGTCAGGAACGGTCAATAAATTTTTCGTAACCGAACTCGCGAAAAACGGGCTGAAAGCTGCGGGAATCTCAGGAAAGGACGGCGGTCTCCTTCAAGCATCCTATCTTGATCAAGACAAATACGGAGAAGTCGGTGAAATCCAAAAAACCGATCCGTCCATTATTCAAGCACTAATGAAAGAAGGCATCATACCCGTTATCGCTCCGCTTTCCATGACAAGTGATTTCGAAACGCTGAACGTCAACGCAGACGCAGCAGCTTCGGCCGTCGCTTCAGCCTTACAAGCGGATAAACTTTTATTTGTCACGGATGTCGAAGGAATTATGGATGGAGAGAACCGACTGGATACTTTGACGCCGCGGGAGATTCAGACCCTCATCGATGGCGGTGTCATTTCGGGAGGGATGATTCCGAAGGTGAAGTCGGCATTATCGGCACTGAGTGAAGATGTCGCGGAAGTCATGATCGTAAATGGAAAAGGAGCGTTTTTCACCGATCAAGCCTTCCAAGGGACAAAAATCGTCAAGGAAAAGGAGAGCGTGTCATGAGCAGTTTATTTCAAACCTACAGCCGCTGGCCTATTGATATCAAAAAAGCGAAAGGGACAATCGCAGAGGATGTAAACGGAAAAACGTATCTGGATTTTATTCAGGGCATCGCCGTTTCCAATCTCGGCCATTGTCATGATGCGGTGACAGAAGCGGTCAAAGAACAGCTTGACAGCGTATGGCACGTTTCCAATCTGTTTGAAAATGACCTTCAGGAAAAAGCCGCGGCAAAGCTTGCCGAACATAGCGCGGGGGACCTTGTTTTCTTCTGCAACAGCGGGGCTGAAGCGAATGAAGGCGCCATTAAGCTTGCCCGTAAAGCAACGGGAAAAACAAAAATCGTGACATTCCGGCAATCCTTTCACGGACGGACATATGCGGGAATGGCCGCCACCGGACAAGACAAAATCAAAACCGGTTTCGGACCGATGCTCCATGGATTTCACTATCTTCCGTTTAATGATCCGTCAGCATTCAGCACGCTTTCAAAAGAGGATGATATCGCCGCCGTCATGCTTGAGATGGTGCAGGGAGAAGGGGGAGTCCATCCCGCTGACCCGGAATTCATCGAAGCCTTACAGACGTTTTGCAAAGACAGACAGGCGCTGGTTATCATAGACGAGATTCAAACCGGAATCGGCCGGACGGGGAAAGCATTCGGCTATGAGCATTTCGGCATCTCTCCGGACATCATCACCGTTGCGAAAGGGCTTGGAAACGGTTTTCCCGTCGGGGCCGTGATCGGCAAAAAGAAGCTTGGCGAAGCCTTCACGCCGGGTACGCATGGTACGACTTTCGGCGGCAATAAGCTTGCCATGGCAGCCGTGAATGCAACCTTGGACATTGTGTTTCAGCCGGACTTTCTCCAGGCTGCGGCCGGCAAAGGCTCTTTTTTAAAAGACCGGCTGAAAAGTGAGCTGACAGGGCCTTTTGTAAAAGATATCCGCGGAAAAGGGCTATTAATCGGCATTGAATGCGCAGGTTCCGTTTCCAGCATTATCGGAGACCTGCAGGAACGCGGACTTCTCGTGCTTCCGGCCGGACCGAATGTCATCAGGCTGCTCCCTCCGCTTACGGTTTCTGAAGAGGAAATGCTCTCGGCCGTCAGTATGCTGAAAGCAGCGATAGAAGCGCATACCGCAGTGAAACGATAATTTTTTTCGCTATAAGAGTATAAAAATTCATGTTTTTAATTAATTATTCATCAAGAGGTGGGCTTTAGATGAAAGGTTATTTAGTATTGGAAGACGGAACATCATTCGGCGGTGATCTTGAAAAAGAAGCATGCTGCGTTGGCGAAGCAGTTTTTTTCACCGGAATGACGGGTTATCAGGAAGTGCTTACGGACCCGTCATATAAGGGCCAGATCATTGTTTTTACGTATCCGCTGATCGGAAACTACGGAATTAATGAAAAAGACCTTGAGAGTAAGATTCCTCAAGTCAAGGCCGTTGTCGTGTATGAAGCGTGTGAACATTTTTCTCACCATGAAGCAGTCTCAAGTTTGAGAGAGTATTTAAATAAATGGAACATCCCGCTTTTAACCGAAGTGGACACACGGGCCGTCGTCAAAACCATCCGCTCCGGCGGCACGATGAATGCTGCCGTGTCAACAACAGAAGAAGTTCCGGCGGCATCCGGAACAGAAAACCCGGCTGAGCTGGCGCAGGCCGAAGAGATCACCTCTATGGGGGACGGAGACCGGCATATTGCGCTGATTGATTTCGGTTATAAAAAATCAATCGCTTCGTCGCTTGTAAAGCGCGGCTGTAAAGTAACAGTCGTTCCGTATCACCAGATGAACGCCGTTTATGATATTCGGCCTGACGGAATCGTGCTTTCAAACGGACCTGGGGACCCGAAAGCGATTGCTCCGTACATGGACCGGATTAAGGCTTTACTGAATGCTTTCCCCGCACTCGGCATTTGTCTCGGACATCAGCTGATTGCCCTCGCTTTCGGAGGGAATACGTATAAACTGCCGTTCGGGCACAGGGGAGCCAACCATCCCGTTATTGACCGGAAAACGAAACGGGTGTTTATGACAAGCCAGAACCACAGCTACGTCGTCGATGAAGCATCAATTGACCAAAATGAGCTGTCGATCAGATTCCATCATGTCAATGACACATCAGTGGAAGGACTCATTCACAGCCGCCTTCCCGTATTAAGCGTACAGTTCCACCCTGAAGCTCATCCCGGACCGGCTGAGAGCGAGTGGATATTTGATGAATTTCTAGAGAAAGTGATACCAGCAAGGAGAGAAATCGCTCATGCCTAAAGATACAACCATTTCCAGCATATTAGTCATCGGCTCAGGCCCGATCATCATCGGCCAGGCGGCTGAATTTGATTATTCAGGAACGCAGGGATGCATGGCTCTGAAAGAAGAAGGATACCGTGTTATTCTCGTCAACAACAATCCGGCAACAATTATGACGGATGAGGCGTTTGCTGATGAAATTTATTTTGAACCGCTCACGACCGAAAGCATCGAAGCCATCATTGAAAAAGAAAAACCGGACGGCCTCCTTGCCAATTTGGGTGGCCAGACGGCGTTGAATTTAGCTGTTAAGCTTGAAGAAGCAGGCGTGCTGAAGAAGCATAATGTCAAGCTTTTAGGAACATCAGTGGAGACCATTCAAAAAGGCGAAGACCGGGAGCGGTTCCGGGCCCTGATGAAGGAGCTCGACCAGCCCGTTCCGGAAAGCGAAATCGTCGACAACGAAGAAGATGCCCTCCGCTTCGCTGAGTCTATCGGATTTCCGGTTATTCTGAGACCGGCGTATACGTTAGGCGGAAAGGGAGGCGGAATCGCGAAAACGAAAGAAGCGTTTCAGACGCTGATTAAACAGGCACTGTTGGCAAGCCCGATCAGCCAATGCCTCGTCGAAAAAAGCATCGCCGGTTTTAAAGAAATCGAATATGAGGTCATGCGTGACAGAAATCATACATGCATCACCGTCTGCAACATGGAAAACATTGATCCCGTCGGCGTGCATACAGGAGACTCGATCGTAGTCGCGCCGTCCCAGACGTTAACGGATGAAGAATATCAGATGCTGCGTTCGGCAAGTTTGGCGATTATTTCAGCACTGGATGTGGTCGGCGGCTGCAACATTCAATTTGCGCTGGATCCGTTCAGCAAACAGTACTATGTCATTGAAGTGAACCCGCGTGTCAGCCGCTCTTCAGCTCTCGCGTCAAAAGCGACCGGCTATCCGATTGCCAAAATGGCGGCGAAACTTGCTGTCGGCTATACGCTTGATGAACTGAAAAATCCGCTGACGGGCTCTACTTATGCAAGCTTTGAACCGGCGCTGGATTATGTCATCGTCAAGTTCCCGCGCTGGCCGTTTGATAAATTTAAACATGCCGACCGCACGCTCGGAACGAAGATGAAAGCGACGGGAGAGGTCATGGCGATCGAAAGAAATATGGAAGCGGCCATTCAAAAAGCGGCGGCCTCCCTTGAGCTGAAAACGATCGGCACCCGCCTTCCTGAACTCGGCGGCTTTACGGTCAATCAGCTGTGGGACTTAGCGGTAACGCCGGATGACCGGAGATTCTTCGTCGTCATGGAACTGTTAAGCCGCGGTGTAACGATAGAAAACATTCATTCTAAAACGAAAATTGACCCGTTTTTCCTTCATGTATTCCGAAATATCATCACATTGGAAAACAAGCTGATGGAAGAAGGAGATCATCTGTCTGTCCCGCTTTTAAAGCAGGCGAAGGTAAAAGGCTTCACGGACGTCATGATCGCGTCTCTTACGGGAAAAACGGAAGAAGACATCCGCGCTCTCAGAAAGAAAGCAGATATCGTCCCGTCGTTTAAAATCGTAGATACATGCGCCGCTGAATTTGATGCCAAGACCAATTATTTCTACTCCACCTATCTCGGAGAAAGCGACGGAGATATCAGCCGAAAAGAGAAAAAACGGGCGCTCATTATAGGATCAGGCCCGATCCGTATCGGTCAGGGAGTGGAATTTGACTACAGCGCAGTCCACGGCGTCCTGACCCTGCAAAAGCTGGGCTATGAAACGATTATGATCAATAACAATCCGGAAACGGTAAGCACCGATTACGAAATTGCCGACAGGCTCTATTTTGAACCGCTGACATCAGAGCATATTTTAAACGTGGCGGAACATGAAAACATTGATTTTGCCATCGTCCAGTTTGGGGGACAGACCGCTATCAATGCCGCTGAATCACTGGAAAAAGCGGGCATTCAGCTGCTCGGAACATCTTTTAGAACCCTGGATGCGCTGGAGGATCGGGATCTGTTTTATCGGCTGCTTGATGAGCTTGATCTGAAACATGCCGAAGGGGAAACGGCTTATACGAAAGAAGAAGCCGCGGAAAAAGCAAGCCGCATCGGGTATCCCGTGCTGATCCGTCCGTCTTATGTCATCGGGGGGATGGGCATGATCATCGTGGATTCAGAAGCGCAGCTGTCAGACCTGCTGGAAAAAGAAGCGGGCATGCCGTATCCGATTTTGATCGACCAATACATTACAGGAAAAGAATTGGAGATTGATCTGATTTCCGACGGACATGAAGTATTCGTTCCGACTTATACAGAACACATTGAACGGGCCGGCGTCCATTCGGGCGACAGTTTTGCGATTCTGCCGGGTCCGTCCGTCACACTTGATATGCAGCGGGATATAAAAAAGGCTGCCGAAAAAATTGCGGTAAAACTGGGTTTCAAAGGCATTATGAACATTCAGTTTGTCATTGATGACAAAGGGGATATTCTCGTTCTTGAAGTGAATCCGCGGGCAAGCCGCACGGTTCCTGTCGTATCTAAGGTGATGGGAGTGCCGATGATCCCGCTTGCCGCCAGACTGCTGGCCGGCGCTTCCCTTAAAGACCTCAACCCCGAGGTTCAAAATCAGCATGGAACGGCTGTGAAATTCCCGGTATTTTCTTCTCATGCCATTCAGGATGTTGACGTAAAGCCGGGACCGGAAATGAAGTCGACAGGAGAAGGGATGTGTGTCGCGTTTGACGCAGAAAGCGCCCTGAAAAAAATCTACGCGCATGTCTGGGAGAAAAAAGGAAGCGTCTATCTGGAAGGCGGAGATGAGGAACTGGCACGGCAGGCTCAAGCGGCGGGATTCACCGTGTGCAAAGACTCTTTTGAGGCCTGGGCGGATCGGAAGGATAAAGCGGTCCATATTAATTTCAATCATTCTGAAGAAGCGCGCAAACAGCGGATTGAAGCCATGACGCATGGCGTGACGGTCTTTACTGAACCGGAAACCGCAAAGGCATTTTTAGCAAGCGGCTCCGGCAAACCTCAGCCTGTATCGCTTAAAGATCTTTATCAAAAGGATGTGGCATCATGCACACAGTAAAAGCGGAACATACTTTAACCCATTTGTACGGCAAAGATTTTCTTTCCTTGAAGGATTTCAGCCCTTCTGACATTAACGGGCTTCTGACAGAAGCTTCATTATTAAAACAGCATCCGATACAGCCGATTTTTCAAGGAAAAACATTGGCGATGATTTTTGAAAAATCTTCAACCCGCACGCGTGTATCCTTTGAAGCGGGCATGGCTCAGCTCGGAGGAACAGGACTATTTCTTTCAAGCAGCGACCTGCAGCTTGGACGGGGAGAGACGGTCGCGGATACGGCGAAGGTGCTGTCCGGATTCGTTGATGCCATTATGATCCGCACCTTTGAGCATGAAAAAGTCGAAGAACTTGCCGAGCATGCACACATTCCCGTCATAAACGGGCTGACCGACCGGTACCACCCGTGTCAGGCACTCGCGGATCTGTTAACGATACAAGAAATAAAAGGAAAACTGAAAGGTGTAAAAGTCGCCTATATCGGTGACGGAAATAATGTGGCGCATTCACTTATGATCGGATGCGCAAAAATGGGCTGTGACATTGCGATTGCTTCCCCGAAAGGCTATGAAGTAGAGGAAGAGGCGGTAAATGCCGCAAAAGAAGCTGGGGCTGTTTCCGGAGCGGAGATCATCCTTACCGAAAATCCGCAGGAAGCGGTGCGGGATGCAGACGTGATTTACTCCGACGTCTTTACGAGCATGGGGCAGGAAGAAGAGATGCAGCAGCGGCTGAACGTGTTTGCCCCGTACCAAGTCAACGCCTCACTCGTCAGTCTCGCCAAACCTGACTATACCTTTTTGCACTGTCTGCCCGCGCATCGGGAGGAAGAGGTCACGTCCGAGATAATTGACGGCCCGAACTCTGCGGTATTCCAGCAGGCGGAAAACCGGCTTCACGCGCAAAAAGCGCTCTTGAAAGTTCTTCTTTACAAACAGGATGAACAAAAAAACCGCTGAGCCTCATTCAGCGGTTTTTTAATATTTTCCCGTATACAAGCGCATACTACATGAAAAAGAAAAAGGAGGAAATGACGTGGGACAGCAGCATCAATTCCGACCGGGACAAAAAGCGCCGAATAACGGTGTGTACGTTGAAATCGGCGAAACGGGAAGTATGGTCAAAAATCCGCAAAAAATCAAGCTTACAGCGGGAGAAATGTTTCCTGAGACTTCAAATCACAACAGATTATGGACATATCAACGAAAACCGTGAACACAAAAAAACCTGCTGAATAGCAGGTTTTTTTAATTAATGCTGGCTTGCATCCTGTTTGACAGGCATGACTTCCGCAAGAACAAACACAAGCACCGCGATAACCACGGCGATAACTGATGATTGCTTGAAGTTGTATGCCGCGCTGTTCATGGAGGCGATCAAATAACAGGCCATATGTGTTAAAAGGAACGTCCAAATAAAACCGATAACTAACCGCACGTTTCCACCTCGTCCTTCATTTTATTCTACGTTGTATCATACCATACATAAGGCGCGGGCGGAAGGTCAATTTCGCATCAAAAAGCCCCGCCCTAAAACTGACTTTTTCCCGCCTGTCCGGCCATCTGACAGAAAATACGGTCCCCGCACCGGTATAATAGCCAAAACATAGAAGCAACTAGGGGTTTAACTGATCCGTTTTCATTCTTCTTACATATGATAGCCAATAGAGAAACTAGGAGTAAAAGGAGGCGGAAAGGCATGGGGATAACGGAAAGATTTTTCCAACTCGGATCTGAGCTGAACGTCATCCATCTGCCGTATCGGCCGAACGGCTTCTGTATCTTTATTCTTGGGGACAGAACTCACTTTGTCAGCGGGGATTCAAGCTTTTGGCTCGAACATGAAGGGAGAAACCAGCTGCTAAATACGCTGCGTGACAGAGGTTATACAATCTTCAACAGCAATTTATACGGCAGGCACTGGGGATCGGAAAAAGCCGCCGCTTACGCCAGGCAGCTGATTCATTATGTGCTGAAACAAGAAACCCTCAACCCGAAGATACACTTGCTTGCAGAAGGCATGGGCGCTCTCATCGCCGATCAACTGCTGCAATCTTCGCCGGAGCATATCCGTTCAGCAGCAATGTTAGATCCTTGTCTTGACCTTCAAGCCCATTTTGAATCAGAGAAAGAAAATAAGTTTTTTTATAAGCAGTTTCTGAGAGAAACGGCTCAAAGCTTCGGTGTTTCTGAAAAAGAGGCAAGCTCGCTGACCTATCAGACCATCACCGGCTGCCGCACCAGCGTGCCGGTACATATATGGCAAAGAACGACCGGAGCGCCGTATCCGTATACCCTGCATGCGAACGCATATAAAGAAGCCCGGGAAAAGACCGGATGCAAGACTGATATCACGTATCACATGCTTGAGAATCCGGCGAGGATGTACAGAGCCGTCTGCCGCTTTTTCCGCAGTCATGAAAAAGACCTGTAGTGAATAGTATACAACAGCCATCTCTTTTCAGAGGGCTGTTTGGCTTGTACGTGAATGAAAAACCGGAAAGGCGGCATATGCGATGAAGACAGCGCTGATCATTGGAGCAGATGAATTTCTCGGCCTTTCATTATGCGAACGGATGATGGATGAAGGTGTGCATGTTGATGTCATTTTGGATGAGCCGGAGGACAAAACGAGGCAGCTGTATTTAGAAGAACGTTTAATGTGGCTCGGGAGAAACGGGCTTTTTCAAATCATAGATGAAATCGGTGATAAGGAATACGATCGAATCTGCGTTCAATACGGGAGCGGATGTCTGCCTGAAGACAGAACGGAGCCTTTATATTGGATTGTTTACAACGAGGATCACGGAGACTGGGAAAAAAACGGCCAGCGGGACACGGTTAAAACGATTATTCTTCCGCCGCTTTACGGCCCGTGGACGGAAGCGAAAGAAGATGGCGAAAGCAGGGTCTTTTTAGAAGACGCAGTCTGCGATCTGATGAATAAGCTTCAGGCGGACGTCACAGAGGACGAAAATCAGGTTATTACCCTGGAAATAATAGAAAAAACGCAAAAAACAGAAGCGGAAGAAAAAATTCAAGAGTGGAAAAGACAATTTTCATCAACATTCGACAATTTTTAAGAAATACCTTCCATGTTATGTGCATTACCGCTACAATAAATGTATATCAATTATACATGTTATGAGTAAAAAAGGGGTTGAACACGGCTTGATCACCAGGCTTGTCATGGTCTTTTCTGTCCTCCTTTTATTGAGCGGATGCGCACAAGCTCCGTTTAAAGGGAAAATTGAGAAGGTCGGAATGCTTTTTCCCGATACCATCAGTGACCTGGTATGGGGCACAAAAGGTTACAAAGGTTTATTAGCGATACAATCTGAATTTAACGTTGACGTTTATTATAAAGAAAATATCAGATCTGATGAAGATATTTTAAAAGCGATAGATGATTTGCATAAAAAAGGAGTCAATCTTTTATACGGGCACGGAAATGAATACGAGGAAATCTTCAATATGATCAGTAAGGATTATCCCGACATGGAATTCGTCGTCGCAAACGGAACGGCGAAAAACGATAATGTCACAAGCGTTCATCTTATGGGAGAAGCGATGGGCTTTTTTGGGGGAATGACGGCCGCCCATATGTCAAAAACGAATGAGGTCGGCGTCATCGCCTCGTTTTTATGGCAGCCTGAGGTAGACGGCTTTATTAAAGGAGCAAAATATGAAAAGCCCGATATCACCGTCAATACTGAATTTACGGACCATTGGGATAACGGCAATGAAGCACTGCATCTTTATAAGAAGTTAAAAGCAGAAGGCACGGATGTTGTATATCCGGCCGGAGACGGGTATAATGTTCCTGTCATTCAGCAAATTAAAAAAGACGGGCTTTACGCCATCGGCTATGTCGCCGAGCAATCGAACCTGGGCAAAAACACGGTGCTGACAAGCACCGTGCAAAATGTAGACAAAGCCTATACAATAATCGCCGAGCAATATAATAACGGCACGCTCAAGAGCGGAGATCACGACTTCGATTTCAGGGAAGGAGTCGTTGAAATGGGGACGTTCAGCCCTCTGGTGGACAAAGCATTTCAAGACAAAATCTCAGACCTTGTAAAAACGTATAACCGAACAAATGAACTGCCGTCAAATGAATAGAGGTGGATACACATGCAGCATGAAAAGTCTCTTGAATTTATGCAGATCGCAATGAAATACCTGCCGGAAGCAAAGGCGGAGCTTGAGAAATCCGGCATTGATCTGTCTATGGAAATGATTCAGCCGTTTATGGATCTATTTACATCGGTCATGGCGGAAGCGTATGAGCTTGGCAGATCTGATGCCGGAGAGCTGAATAAATAAAGAGAGCCACTTTTTCATGAAGTGGCTTTTCACATGATTTTTTTCTTTATAGCGGATACCATCGATCCAAGCCCAAGGTCTTTAAATACTGGCTTTAATTGATCCAGGGAGTTCATGATGGAACCGAGCTGATTCATGACGTGATTGTAATCGATCTCCTGCTCTTCGTTTTCTTTCTGAGGCTGCTCCGGGTTTTCTTCCGGTTCTTTATCCCGGTCCCCGGAATTGCCGAACATCATTTTAGTGAAAATATCCATAATAAAGCCTCCTTTCATCTTCCTTTTATACTATGAAGATCAGGAGCCGATAGTTTAGACGAATATATTGCCAACAGAAAAAAAATAGGGTAGAATTAGTACCTGATACTAATAATTGATCATAACTAATTAGTTTTAAATTCATTATAAAAAGGAGTATTTCCTATGAAAGCTGGAATTCTTGGTGTCGGCCGTTACATCCCGGAAAAAGTGCTGACAAATCATGATCTTGAACAAATGGTAGATACATCGGACGAGTGGATTCGTACGAGAACAGGTATAGAAGAAAGAAGAATCGCCGCTGAAGATATGTATTCATCCGGCATGGCCGCTGAGGCTGCGCAAAAAGCGCTTGATCAGGCGGGCATTTCCGCTGAGGAGCTTGATATGATCCTCGTGGCGACGGTCACTCCCGACCAGTCTTTCCCTACCGTATCCTGTATGATACAAGAAAAGCTCGGGGCCAAAAAAGCGTGCGCGATGGATATCAGCGCCGCATGTGCGGGTTTTATGTATGGTATCGTAACCGCCAAACAATTCATTGAATCGCAAACATACAAACATGTCCTTGTGGTCGGAGTCGAAAAGCTTTCAAGCATTACTGACTGGGAAGACCGCAATACGGCTGTTCTGTTCGGGGACGGGGCCGGAGCGGCTGTCATCGGACCGGTCAGCGACGACAGAGGCATACTGTCATTTGAGCTCGGAGCAGACGGTACAGGCGGTCAGCACTTGTACTTAGATGAAAAAGGGCATACAATCATGCATGGAAGAGAAGTATTCAAATTCGCCGTCCGGCAAATGGGTGAATCAAGTGTAAATGTCATTGAAAAAGCCGGTCTTTCCAAAGAGGACGTAGACTTTTTGATTCCCCATCAGGCAAACATCCGCATTATGGAAGCGGCACGGGAACGTTTGGAGCTTCCGGTTGAAAAGATGTCTAAAACAGTCCATAAATATGGAAACACATCCGCAGCATCCATTCCGATTTCATTAGTAGAGGAACTGGAAGCAGGTAAAATTAAAGACGGCGATGTCATCGTCATGGTCGGTTTCGGCGGAGGATTGACATGGGGCGCCATAGCGGTGCGCTGGGGACGATAGAAAAAAGGTGAGGTGCACACATGATGAGTAAAAAAAGAGTAGTCGTTACAGGACTTGGAGCCTTGTCTCCGCTTGGCAACGACGCCGAAACAAGCTGGAAAAATGCAATTAGCGGCGTATCCGGAGTCGGACCGATCACACGTGTGGAATCGGATGAGTATCCGGCGAAAGTAGCTGCTGAACTGAAAGATTTCAATATTGAAAACTACATGGATAAAAAAGAAGCGAGAAAAATGGACCGCTTCACGCAATATGCTGTCGTAGCCGCGAAAATGGCTGTTGAAGATGCCGGTCTGAACATCACAGAAGAGATCGCGCCAAGAGTCGGCGTTTGGGTCGGTTCCGGAATCGGCGGCCTTGAAACGCTTGAATCCCAATTCGAAATCTTCCTGACAAAAGGGCCGAGACGGGTCAGCCCGTTCTTTGTTCCGATGATGATTCCGGATATGGCGACAGGCCAAATCTCAATCGCTCTCGGAGCAAAAGGAGTTAACTCCTGTACGGTGACGGCATGTGCGACGGGGACAAACTCTATCGGTGACGCGTTTAAAGTCATTCAGCGCGGCGATGCCGATGCGATGATTACGGGCGGAACGGAAGCGCCGCTGACAAGAATGTCATTTGCGGGCTTCAGCGCAAACAAAGCCCTTTCTACAAATCCTGATCCGAAAACGGCAAGCCGCCCGTTTGATAAAAACCGTGACGGCTTTGTCATGGGAGAAGGCGCGGGGATCGTCGTACTTGAAGAGCTTGAGCACGCGCTTGCCCGCGGTGCGAAAATCTACGGAGAAATTGTCGGTTACGGCTCAACGGGTGATGCTTACCACATTACCGCGCCTGCCCAAGACGGGGAAGGCGGTGCGAGAGCGATGCAAGAAGCAATCAAAGATGCGGGCATCAAGCCTGAAGAAATTGATTACATTAACGCTCACGGCACAAGCACGTACTACAATGACAAATACGAGACAAAAGCCATTAAGACCGTTTTCGGCGATCATGCGTACAAGCTTGCCATCAGCTCGACAAAATCAATGACGGGCCATTTGTTAGGCGCTGCCGGAGGAATTGAAGCCATCTTCTCCGTCATGGCGATTAAAGACAGCGTTATCCCGCCGACGATTAACATCGAAACACCTGATGAAGAGTGTGATTTAGATTATGTACCGGACAAAGCGCGCGAGCAGGATGTTAACATCGTTCTCAGCAACTCGCTCGGATTCGGCGGACATAATGCCACTTTGATCTTTAAAAAATATCAATAATACAGTTTTTTGACCGGCTGCCTGAAAAAGGGGGCCGGTTTTTTTTGTGCGTGCATATGATAACAACAAGAGGAGGCGAACCGGTATGAGCGTCAAGCAGACATATAAATGGATGGAAAAGGCGGCATCCATGAATGATTTGGCCCCGCACCTTTTGCCGCTTTTTTCAGGGGCCGAAAAGAAAGAGTGGAAGCCGATACTCGGGATGCTGCAAAACCACGGAATGTTCCGCCATCTGAAGGACGGCGTTAGGACCAGTAAACGGCTGAAAGAAAGAGGAAGCTACAGCCATATTCAAAAGGAGGAAGCTTATTTAAAGGAGAAGTGGAACGGGCCGGACGTGCCGATCGTTGTTTTGCCCGTTGATGAACGAAACCGAAAAATCCGTCTGGAATTCGGGTCAAAATCCGGTCTTGCTTTCCGGGACAAAATGTTTCTCTTCTTATCGTCGGATAGTTCCAATTCAGCTGTTTCCGCCCTTATGACACATGAATATAATCACGTCTGCCGGTTAGAACATGTGACAAAGGACGAAAAAGATGAGACATTACTTGATACAATCATGATGGAGGGGCTGGCAGAATATGCTGTATATGAGCGATTCGGCTCAAGTCTTACGGCGGAATGGACGTCCTACTACACGCCTGAGCAGCTTGATTTTCTGTTTGAAAAAAGAGTCAAGCCGAACCTTCGATTAACGAGAGACAGCAGAATGTTTTCACAGCTCTTATACGGAAAAGGATACTTCCCCTCAATGCTTGGTTATGCCGTCGGATTCAATATAGTAAAAAAATATTTAACCGATCATCAAAAAACAGTAAAAGAAGCATTGGCCATCCCTTCAAAAACCTTTCTGGAAGCAACGCTTTAAAAGATTAAAAGAATGGTAATTATTTAAGGATATTACATTTATCCTAAAAAATTCTTGCTTTTGTAATAATGATGTAATAATATACAACTATAAAATTTTTGACTATTCTATATTTTGTGATAGCGAAACGTATGTTTCCCTCTGCTGCAGCGGAATGAGAAAGGGGCGTATCATGAGCACACTATTAGAAGTGAATAATTTAAAGACCTATTTTTTCAGAAAGAAACAGCCGATTCCCGCAGTCGACGGGGTGGATTTTCACATTAACAAGGGCGAAACCGTCGCCCTTGTAGGAGAATCCGGCTCGGGCAAAAGCATCACCTCGCTTTCTATTATGGGACTTGTTCAAGGCTCGGGCGGGAAAATTGTGGACGGCTCGATTAAGCTGGAAGGCAGGGACCTGGCCTCCTTCACCGAAAACGAATATTGCAAAATCCGCGGAAATGACGTCTCTATGATCTTTCAGGAACCTATGACTTCTCTAAACCCGGTGCTGACCATCGGCGAACAAATTACCGAAGTGCTTGAATACCATAAAAAAATGAGTAAAAAAGAAGCCGCGAATAAGGCCGTTGAGCTTCTCAAGCTCGTCGGATTCTCAAGAGCGGAACAAGTAATGAAAGAATATCCGCACCGCCTTTCCGGGGGGATGAGACAGAGGGTGATGATCGCCATTGCGCTCAGCTGCAACCCGAAGCTCCTGATAGCCGATGAACCGACGACAGCGCTTGATGTGACGATACAAGCCCAAGTATTGGAGCTGATGAAAGACCTCTGCAAAAAATTCGATACTTCCATTCTGCTGATCACTCACGATTTAGGCGTCGTTTCCGAAGCCGCCGACAGGGTGATCGTGATGTACTGCGGACAAGTCGTTGAGAGCGCGAGCGTGGAAGACTTATTTTTAAACCCCCTTCATCCGTACACGGAAGGGCTGTTAAACTCCATACCGGTGATAGACGGAGAGATTGATACATTAAAAGCGATCAAAGGCAGTGTCCCGACACCGGATCATCTTCCGGAAGGCTGCCGATTCGCTCCGAGGTGTGCAAAGGCGATGGACAAATGCAAAACGGGGCAGCCTGAGCTGATAACACATGAAAGCGGCCGTTCTGTAAGGTGTTTTTTATATGAGGAAGAGGGTGCCCAATCAAAATGACAGCTGTGAGCCAAGAAACGATATTAGAGCTGAAAGACGTAAAAAAATATTTCCCGATCCGTTCCGGTTTTTTTCAAAGAAAAGTCGGAGACATAAAGGCTGTCGACGGTGTTTCTTTTTCACTGAAGCGCGGCGAGACGCTCGGCATCGTCGGTGAATCAGGATGCGGCAAATCAACGGCGGGAAGGACCATGATCCGTTTATACAAACCGACAGACGGCCGGATTCTTTTTAAGGGTCAGGATATTTCCGGCTTATCAGAAGAAAAGCTGAGAAAAAGCGTCCGCAAAAACATCCAGATGGTCTTCCAGGACCCCTTCGCATCGCTTAATCCGAGAAAAACACTGCGCTCCATTATTAAAGAACCGTACCAGACTCACCATATGTACAGCATTCGCGAGCGGAACGAGAGAGTAGAGGAGCTGCTGGCGAAAGTCGGTCTCCATCCGAGCTTTGCAAACCGCTATCCGCATGAATTTTCCGGAGGGCAGCGTCAGCGGATCGGGATTGCGCGGGCTTTAACATTGAATCCCGAGCTGATTATTGCGGATGAACCTGTATCCGCGCTTGATGTCTCCATTCAGGCTCAGGTCATCAATCTGATGGAAGAACTGCAGGAAGAATTCAACCTGACCTATTTGTTTATATCCCATGATTTAAGTGTTGTCCGCCATATCAGTGACAGAGTCGGCGTTATGTATCTGGGGAAAATGATGGAGCTGACCGATAAACATGAGCTGTACGACAATCCGCTTCACCCCTATACGCAAGCGCTGTTATCTTCAGTGCCAGTCACGAGAAAAAAAGACGCCGTCAAGCGGGAACGAATCATCCTGAAAGGAGAACTGCCGAGCCCGGCAAACCCGCCGAAAGGCTGCGTGTTCCACACGCGGTGTCCGATGGCCAAACCGATCTGTAAGGAACAAATCCCGGCATTTGAAGAAGCCGCTCCCGGCCATTACGTCGCTTGCCATTTATACACCTGAAATGACAAGCATCGAGAGGGGGTATGCCGGATTACATAACCTGTTTGCTGCATATATATCACAAAGGGGGAATTGATATGAAATTACGTAAAACCGCACTGATGATGCTAAGTGTTTTTATGGCGTTCGCCATCTTCCTGTCAGCCTGCTCCGGCTCAAAATCCACAAACACCGAATCCAAACCGGCCGGAAAACCGCAAAAAGGCGGAGATTTGGTTGTTGGGTCAACTGGGGAACCAACGCTTTTTAATCCTCTTTACTCCACCGATGTTGCAAGTTCCGATATTGAAGGAATGATTTACAGCACATTATTAGAAACTGATGAGAAATTGAACGTCAAGCCGTCGCTGGCTGAAAAAGTAACAGAAGCTGACGGGGGATTAACGTACAACGTAAAACTTAAAAAAGGCGTAAAATTCCATGATGGAAAAGAGCTCACGGCCGACGATGTAGTGTTCACCTACAGTATTCCTCTTAACAAAGATTACAACGGTGAGCGAGGCTCAGGTTTTGAGTCACTTAAATCCGTAACGAAAAAAGGAAAATATGAAATTCAGTTTAAAATGAAGAAAAAAGATGCCTATTTCTACAATGTCGTTCTCGACAGTTACGGCATTTTGCCAAAACATATATTGGGTAAGGTTCCGGTTGCTGATCTGGGAGAGAATGAATTTAACCGTAAAAACCCAATCGGCTCCGGTCCGTTTAAGTTTGTTGAGTGGAAAAAGGGTGAGTATGTCAAACTGGAAGCAAATGATGAATACTTTGGCGGCAGACCTTATCTTGATACAGTGACAGTCAAAACAATTCCTGATTCCAACGCGGCCGTGGCCCAGTTAAAAGCGGGAGACATTGATTTCTTCGTTGTGCCGGGCACAGATTTTGATACGGTTAAAACGTTTGGAAACGTAAAGGTTAAATCTGATCTTGGCTTAAACTACAGCTATATCGGCTGGAATGAGAAAAAAGAGCTTTTTAAGGACAAAAAAGTGCGTCAGGCATTGACTTATGCTCTTGACAGACAGGCAATGGTGGATCAAGTGCTGAATGGAGACGGTAAGGTAGCAAATGTTCCTGAAAGTCCGCTGTCATGGAATTATCCGAAGTCTAAAGTGCCGACATTTGATTATAATCCGAAAAAAGCAAAGCAGCTGTTAAAAGAAGCCGGATGGGAAGACCATGACGGTGACGGCTACCTTGATAAAGACGGAAAAAAATTCTCTTTTGAAATTAAAACGAATCAAGGCAATAAAATTCGTGAAGATTTAGCGGTTGTCGTTCAGCAGCAATTAAAAGAAGTAGGAATTGAGGCTAAGCCGCGGATTGTTGAATTCAGTGCGTTAATTGAACAGACCAGTGCCCCTAATTGGGATTATGACGCTCTTCTTCTCGGATGGAGTCTTGCTACGTTCCCGGATCAGTTCTCCATCTTCCATTCAAGCCAAGCTAAAAACGGGCTGAATAATATTTGGTACAAAAATCCGAAAGTCGATAAGCTGCTTGAAGAGGCGAAGTCAATTACTGACAGAAAAGAATACCAAAAGAAATATGAAGAGATATACAAATTGATTGCGGAAGATCAGCCGTACAGCTTCTTATTCTATTACAACTATCACAGAGCGATGCCGAATAATTTACAAGGCTATGTATTCCACCCTAAAAATGACTTGTATAATATTGAAAAATGGTGGCTGGACCAAAAATAGCAGAAGCCCTTGAGAGGGAAGGAGTTTCCTTTCCTCTCTTATCCTATTTAAAAAGGGGACAAGAACATGGTTACATATATTTTACGGCGAACATTAATGTCCTTGCCGATTCTCTTAGGCATTACAATTTTGTCGTTTGCTATCATGAAAGCAGCGCCCGGAGATCCGATGTCGCTCATGATGGACCCTACAATCAGTCAAGCGGACAGGGCGAAATTCATTGAAAAATACGGGTTGAACGATCCGGAACCGGTTCAATATGTGAAATGGCTGGGGAATATGCTGAAAGGCGATTTCGGGACTTCTATTGTGAAGAAAGGCACCCCTGTTTCTGAACTTATCTTATCCCGCTTACCGAATACGATTGTGCTTATGCTTTTCTCAACCCTTGTCGCTCTTCTGATTTCTATTCCATTTGGTGTTTTGTCAGCGAAACGTCCTTATTCAAAATTGGATTACGGGATAACTGTTACTTCATTCTTGGGGCTTGCCATTCCGAATTTTTGGTTCGGTTTGATTTTAATTATGGTTTTATCTGTGAATCTTGGGTGGTTTCCCACTGGCGGAGTAAGCACTTTGAATGCGGACTTTAACATATTTGACCGTTTGCATCATTTGATTCTGCCTGCTTTTGTGCTCGCAACGGCAGACATGGCTGGAATAACGAGATACACAAGATCCAGTATGCTTGATGTGTTAAAACAGGATTATATACGCACGGCGCGTGCGAAAGGATTCAGAGATAATAAAGTGATTTTTAAACACGGTTTGCGAAACGGACTTCTTCCTGTCATCACTATTTTTGGTCTGATGATACCGTCTTTTATCGGGGGAGCGGTAGTTGTAGAACAGATTTTTACTTGGCCGGGTCTCGGCAAATTGTTTATTGATTCAGCCTTTTCACGAGATTATCCGGTTATCATGGCCATGACGGTCATTTCAGCTGTTTTGGTTGTAGTGGGGAATTTAATTGCAGACATCTTATATGCGTTGGCTGACCCCCGTATTGAATATTAACAAAGAGAGGTGAGAGGTCAAATGTTACAGCCAAATACCGGCACACCCCCCAGTGAAATAAAATTAAAAGAAAATATTCAATCCAAACCGGAAACAATGACTAAGATTTTTTTCGAAAAGTTCTTTCAAAACAAACTTGCTGTAATCGGAGCCGTTATATTAACCATCATCATTTTGTCAGCTTTATTCGCTTCGGTAATCGCTCCTTACTCTCCAGAGAGTCAATCTCTTATCAATCGTTTGAAGCCGCCGAGTTTAAAACATCTAATGGGAACAGATAAATTCGGAAGAGACATCTTTACGAGGGTTCTGTACGGGGCGCGCGTTTCCTTGCTTGTCGGATTCGCATCTGTGATCGGTGCGATTACAATCGGAACTGTTGTCGGAGCCGTTGCCGGTTATTTTAAGGGGATTGTCGATGCCGTTCTCATGAGAACTGTTGATATCGTATTATCCATACCTGATATATTTTTGCTTATTACACTTGTTACGATTTTTCAGCCCGGAATGGATAAATTAATTTTAATTTTCTCCCTTACAGGCTGGACAACAACAGCACGCCTTGTGCGGGGGGAGTTTTTATCGCTTCGTTCCAGAGAATTTGTACTGGCTGCAAAGACGATCGGTACAAAAAATCATCATATTATTTTTTCTCATATATTGCCTAATGCGCTTGGACCGATTATTGTCTCGGCCACATTAAAGGTCGGAACGGTTATTTTGGCAGAATCTACATTGAGTTATCTCGGTTTCGGGATTCAGCCGCCGATCGCAAGCTGGGGCAATATGCTCCAGGATGCACAGAACTTTACGCTTATGATTCAGGCTTGGTGGTACCCGTTATTCCCGGGTTTGTTGATTCTTCTTACTGTATTGTGCTTCAACTTTGTCGGAGACGGTCTGCGTGACGCGCTTGATCCGAAAAATGTGAAATGATCTCCCGGACGGAACGGGAGATTTTTTTGTTGCGATGCAGTCAGAAATCCAGCCCCCTATTGCGGAAATCTCATATCGAAATGGAATAATTTATCTATCCCTTGCCTATACTGTGGACAACAGTTTTTATAAAGTGAGGGGTCGAATATGTTATTTCTTCATGATGTGTGGGTCAATTGGTTTGAAGGGGAAGAGAATGGCTACAATGTATGCCATTTTCACGAATGGCGGAAGGAAGACACGGTTGAGCTTTTGGATCAGACGCCGCTGCTCAGAGTGCCGTCGGTATTATTTCATTACATAGAAAACGACTTATCAGAGCTTCCGAAAGAGCTGCTGGAACAAGTGCATCAAAAGTCATATGTGCGAAAAAATCATGAACGGACGAAGCTTGAGTACTGTTTTGTCGTGACTGACGGAATCGGCATCATTGCCGTGGATACGATCGGGTATACCATTCCGGTCAGAAAGAGCCGCCTGATTCCGAGGCAGGAGCAGCTTGTTTATGAAATGGTAAAGGATGTAGAGCCGGAATCGTTTCAATTTGAGCCTGCACAATTGGAGTCTTCAAAGGAATATCACATTTTATCATTGGCGCCGGAGCATGTCAGAGGGCTGACGAGAAAAGAACGGCAGATCAAGCAGCTGATGTTTATGGCGCTTGACCAGCTGAAAGGGCTGAAAAACCGCGCGGAAATAGTGTATTGGTACACGGAATGGAATCCGCATATGTACGAGCAGATCAAACGGATGAGCTTCGAAGAGATTTGGGACATGCTTTATAATGAAACAATCGAAGGCTGGTCAGACAAGCATCTTGCGTTCTGTGAAAATTTGATTAAAGGGCAGCCGTTTTTCGAAAAGCTTTGGGAAATGGAACAGGAATCAAAAGTGAACTAAAAAAGAGGCGGGGATCATCCCGCCTCTTTTCTTTATCTTCTTTTCCGTCCGAGACCCATGGCGTTTTCCATTTTTTTCACCATTTTGCCGGCGGTTTTGTTTGCGCGCGCTGCCCCTTCGTCGAGAATGCGGTCAAGCTCGTCGCTTTCAATTAATTCACGATAGCGCTCTTGGATCGGTGACAAAGCGCCGATAACGACTTCGGCTAAATCGCTTTTGAATTCACCGTAGCCTTTGCCTTCATATTTCGCCTCTAATTCTTCAATTGATGTGTTTCCTAAAATAGAATAGATCGTCAAAAGGTTAGAAACACCCGGTTTATTTTCTTTATCATACTTTACAATGCCTTCCGAATCAGTCACGGCGCTCTTGATTTTCTTTTCGAGCTGTTTCGGCTCATCAAGCAGCGTGATGTATGCCTTTTGGTTCGGGTCTGATTTGCTCATTTTTTTGAGCGGATCAGCCAGTGACATGATGCGCGCGCCCGTTTCAGGGATTTTCACCTCAGGAATCGTGAAGATGTCATTGTATTTCTTATTGAAGCGCTCTGCCAGATTGCGGGTCAGTTCAAGGTGCTGTTTTTGGTCTTCTCCGACCGGAACAAGATCCGTGCCGTACAGTAAAATATCACCGGCCATCAGCGGCGGATATGTTAACAGCCCTGAGACGACGGCTTCTTTGCCTTTTGACTTATCTTTAAACTGCGTCATCCGCTCAAGCTCGCCGATATATGCGACACATTGGAGCATCCATCCCGCCTGGGCATGAGCGGGAACCTCTGACTGGATAAAGAGGGTCGCTTTCTCGGGGTCAAGTCCGACGGCCAGGTAAAGAGCCGCCAGATTGCGTATGTTCTTCCGCAGCTCAAGCCGATCCTGCGGAACCGTAATTGCATGCTGATCGACGATGCAGAAATATCCGTTGTAATCATGCTGCAAATCGACAAATTGTTTCATGGCGCCGATGTAGTTGCCGAGGGTAACGGAGCCGCTCGGCTGAATGCCTGAAAAAATCGTTTTCTTCATAGTTCTTACCTCATTTCTTAAAACATAATAAAAAAGCCCATTCTTCCCGTAGAAAAAAGGGACGAATGAACCGTGGTGCCACCCTGATTATTCCATTACAATGGAATCGCTCGAGACGTTGGTAACGGAGGCTGCTCCGGCTGGGCCTACTTTACGTTCGGTCAGCTGCTCAGAAGTCCATTCCACAGGGCCCGTTACCTGCTCCCAGCACCGCAGGCTCTCTTCAAACGGGTTGATATGTGTACTACTCTTCATCATAGCAATCACAACAAAATGTTCTTTGATTGATCTATTATAAATCAATTATAGCCAAATGTCATCAGAAGAATGCAAGCTTATTTCCAATTTGCTTAAAGGCTGAAAATCCGCAAAAAGAACTGAAAATGCCTAAAAGATAACGGATATCAACATTTCGTATAACGAATATTATATGTAAAAAGCAATATGAACTGGAAATTACAATAAAAATATTTAGTTAGGTCATGCTTTAAACTATAGAAGTGTATCACCTTTTTGGCAGAAAAACTGACCAAATTTAAATATTTTAAATTGAGAAAATAGTATTGCAATAAATTATTCATTTCATTATAATGAACTTGTTCACTCTATTGTTACAGCTTCTTTACATAAAATAATCAGAAAAGACGGAACACAATTAAAGTTTAGAAAAATATTACGTTATTTTGTCTGATATTTCTGAGTATTTAGTAGTAAAGGCTGAAAATTTGATTAGGGGGTTAGTGCATGAAAAAGCGTTGGTCTATTGTAGGTTTGATGCTTATCTTCTCGCTTGTGTTAAGTGCGTGCGGCGGATTCAGCGGCGGATCAGGCGACGGTAAAAAAGACACCAAAGGACAGACTACACTTAATATCAATATTAAAACTGAGCCGTTTTCAATGCATCCGGGATTAGCGAATGATTCCGTTTCAGGAGGCGTAATCCGCCAGATTTATGAAGGATTGACACGCGTAAACTCCAAAGGTGAGCCTGAAGAAGGAATGGCATCTAAAATTGAAACAAGCAAAGACGGAAAGACCTATACATTTACGATTCGTGATGGTGCGAAATGGTCTAACGGCGATCCCGTGACTGCGCAGGATTTTGAATATGCATGGAAATGGGTGCTTGACCCGAACAACGAATCACAATACGCTTATCAGCTCTACTACATCAAAGGCGCTGAAGCCGCCAATACAGGAAAAGGCAAGCTTGATGACGTAGGCGTAAAAGCCGTAAATGACAAAACATTAAAGGTGGAACTGAACAACCCGACACCTTACTTCCTGCAATTAACTTCATTCTATACGTATATGCCGATCAACAAGAAAATTGCTGAAAAACATAAAAACTGGAACACAAACGCAGGTGAAAATTACGTGTCAAACGGCCCGTTCAAAATGACAGCCTGGAAACACAGCGGTTCCATCACGCTTGAAAAGAACGATCAATATTGGGATAAAGACGCTGTGAAATTGAAGAAAATCAACATGGTGATGATTAACAATGACAACACCGAACTGAAAAAATTCCAGGCGGGTGAGCTTGACTGGGCAGGAATGCCGCTCGGCCAGCTTCCGACCGAATCTCTGCCGACTTTGAAAAAGGATGGATCGCTCCATGTTGAACCGATCGCAGGTGTGTATTGGTACAAATTCAACACAGAAGCGAAACCGCTGAACAATGTGAACATCCGTAAAGCCCTTGCTTATGCGATCGACCGCTCATCTATCGTGAAAAATGTGACGCAGGGGGAACAAATCCCGGCCATGGCTGCAGTGCCGCCGTCAATGAAGGGATTCGAGGATAACAAAAAAGGCTATTTCAAAGACAATGACGTCAAAACAGCTAAAGAATACTTAAATAAAGGACTGAAAGAATTAGGTATCAAGAGCGTCTCTGACCTTCCGGCAATCAAATTGTCCTACAATACGAATGATGCGCATGCGAAAATAGCGCAGGCCGTACAGGAAATGTGGAAAAAGAACTTAGGTGTCAAGGCTGAGCTTGATAATTCCGAATGGAATGTGTACATCGATAAGCTGCACAGCCAAGATTATCAGGTCGGGCGTATGGCCTGGTTAGGCGACTTTAATGATGCAATTAACTTCCTTGAAGCATATCGCGATAAAGATGGGGGAAACAATGATACAGGATGGGAAGACCCTGAGTTTAAAAAGCTGCTGAACCAATCTCAGCTTGAAACGGATCCGGATAAACGTATCGAAGAGCTGAAAAAAGCAGAAAAAATCTTTATGGACGCAATGCCGGTCGCGCCAGTTTACTTCTATACAGATACTTGGGTGCAGGATAAAAACCTCAAAAATGTAATCTTGACCGGAACAGGTGACGTTTTCTTCAGAAACGCTTCTTTTGAATAACAGGCGGTTCTGAAAACAAAAGACCCAAGGTATATGGGGAGGATGTCCCCGTATACCTTTCTTGCTTATTAAGTTTAAAATGGTAAAAAATATGGAGGTGTTCACCTTGCTGAAATACATCGGTAAACGATTCATTTACATGATCATCACGCTGTTTGTGATTGTCACCGCCACTTTCTTCTTAATGCAGGCAGCCCCGGGCGGACCATTTTCCGGCGAAAGAAAGCTGACGCCTGAAATTGAAGCAAACTTAAACGAACACTATGGTCTGGACAAGCCTCTTTTCGTTCAATATGTCAGCTACTTAAAATCTGTAGCGATGTGGGACTTTGGGCCTTCTTTTAAATATAAAGGCCAAAGCGTTAATGATTTAATCAATTCCGGCTTCCCCGTCTCATTCACTCTCGGTGCAGAAGCAATTCTCCTCGCATTAGCGTTTGGTGTGCTTTTCGGGGTGCTGGCTGCCCTGTACCATAATAAATGGCAGGATTATACCATTGCGATTTTAACGATCTTTGGGATCTCAGTTCCGAGTTTTATATTGGCAACGATTTTGCAATATATTTTCTCCATTAAATTAGAACTGTTCCCGGTCGCGGGGTGGGAATCCTGGGCATACACCTTTCTGCCCTCCATTGCGCTCGCTTCCATGCCGATGGCATTTATCGCCAGACTCTCCCGTTCAAGCATGATTGAAGTGTTAAACAGCGATTACATACGGACTGCAAAAGCAAAAGGCCTTTCCCGGCCGTCAGTCACCGTGCGCCATGCGCTTCGAAACGCGCTTTTGCCCGTCGTGACATATATGGGGCCGATGGCGGCGTCCATTTTAACGGGAAGTTTCATCATTGAATCGATTTTCGGAATTCCCGGTTTAGGCGCGCATTTTGTAAACAGCATTACAAACCGTGATTATACGGTCATTATGGGAGTTACCGTGTTCTTCAGCGTGATCCTGCTTTTATGCGTATTGATTGTAGATGTGCTGTACGGATTAATCGATCCGAGAATCAAGCTTTCTAAAGCAAAGAAAGGAGCCTAGACCATGCAGAACATTCCTAAAAATATGTTTGAACCAGCTTCAGCTAATGCCGGCGATGCCGAAAAAATAAGTAAAAAAAGCCTTTCCCTCTGGAAAGACGCCATGCTCCGCTTCCGCAGCAATAAGCTTGCGATGGTCGGGTTGGTACTGATCGTTCTTATTATTCTTATGGCGATTTTTGCACCTGTTTTTTCAAAATATGATTATGCGACTACCAATCTATTAAATGCTGATAAAGCCCCGTCGAAAGATCATTGGTTCGGCACCGATGACCTTGGAAGGGACATATTTGTCCGGACATGGGTGGGCGCGCGGATTTCGATCTTTATCGGAGTCGCAGCTGCCGTGCTGGATTTATTAATCGGCGTAATCTGGGGCAGTATTTCCGGATTCCGCGGCGGACGCACAGATGAAGTGATGATGCGCATCGCCGACATTCTGTGGGCTGTTCCTTCATTATTAATGGTGATTTTGCTGATGGTTGTTCTGCCGAAAGGATTGCTGACCATTATCGTCGCCATGACGATCACGGGCTGGATCAATATGGCGAGAATCGTCCGCGGACAGGTGCTGCAATTAAAGAATCAGGAGTATGTGCTTGCTTCACAGACACTCGGTGCCAAAACCGGCCGGCTTTTGTTTAAGCATATCGTCCCGAATGCGATGGGATCTATACTTGTAACGATGACGCTCACGGTTCCGACGGCGATTTTTACAGAAGCATTTTTAAGTTATTTGGGGCTTGGCGTACCTGCGCCGCTTGCGAGCTGGGGGACGATGGCCTCAGACGGATTGCCTGCATTAACCTATTACCCTTGGCGTCTGTTCTTCCCTGCAGGATTTATCTGCCTGGCGATGTTCGGCTTTAACGTTGTCGGCGACGGGTTAAGAGACGCGCTGGATCCTAAGTTACGCAAATAAGGAGTGATATGAGTGACACGCTTGCTAGAAGTAAAAGACTTAGCCATTTCATTTAAAACATACAGCGGAGAGGTACAGGCAATCCGCGGCGTGAATTTCCATTTGAATAAAGGAGAGACGCTGGCGATCGTAGGGGAGTCAGGTTCCGGAAAAAGTGTGACATCTCAGGCGATAATGAAGCTGATTCCGATGCCTCCGGGCTATTTCAAAAGAGGACAGATTCTTTTTGACGGGCGCGATATCGTGCCGATGTCCGAAAAAGAAATGCAGGCCATCAGGGGAAGGGAGATCGGAATGATTTTCCAAGATCCGATGACCTCTCTGAACCCGACGATGAAAGTCGGAAAACAAATTATGGAAGTGCTTTTCAAACATGAAAAAATCTCAAAAGAAGCTGCGAAAAAACGCGCCATAGAGCTGCTTGATCTCGTCGGAATCCCGATGCCTGAAAAACGGATCGGCCAATTCCCGCATGAATTTTCAGGCGGTATGAGACAGCGCGTCGTCATCGCGATGGCGCTCGCGGCAAATCCGAAGCTGTTAATTGCCGATGAACCGACAACAGCGCTTGATGTGACGATTCAGGCGCAAATCCTTGAGCTGATGAAAGATCTGCAAAAGAAAATTGATACGTCTATCATTTTCATCACGCACGATCTCGGCGTTGTCGCCAATGTCGCCGATCGGGTCGCCGTCATGTACGCGGGTCAGGTGGTTGAATCGGGCACGGTGGATGAAATCTTTTATGATCCGCGCCATCCGTATACGTGGGGGCTGCTTGCCTCAATGCCGAGTCTGGACAGCACAGATCAGGAAAAACTGACGGCCATTCCGGGCACGCCGCCTGATCTCACAAACCCTCCGAAAGGGGACGCATTTGCGCTCCGCAGCTCGTATGCGATGAAAATTGACTTTGAACAGGAACCGCCGATGTATAAAGTGTCCGACACGCATTTTGTGAAATCATGGCTTCTGCATCCTGATGCGCCTAAGGTCGAGCCGCCAGAAGCGGTGAAGGCTAAAATCCGTCAGCTGCCGAATACGTATCAGCAGCCTGTTTTAATGAAGGAAGGTGAAAAAAATGACTGAGAAACTGCTTGAAATCAAACATTTACAACAGCATTTTTTTACGCCGAAAGGAACGGTAAAAGCCGTAGATGATTTATCATTTGATATTTATAAAGGCGAAACGCTCGGCCTTGTCGGAGAATCGGGCTGCGGTAAATCAACGACGGGCCGCAGTATTATCCGGCTGTATGAGGCAACCGGCGGGGAAGTCCTCTTTAACGGGGAAAATGTCCACGGGAAAAAATCCCGCAAGAAACTGCTGGAGTTTAACCGGAAAATGCAGATGATTTTCCAGGATCCGTACGCTTCGTTAAATCCGAGAATGACAGTCGCCGACATTATTGCCGAGGGAATAGATATTCACCGCCTGGCCAAAACGAAAAAAGAGCGCATGCAGCGGGTTCACGAACTGCTGGAAACGGTCGGTTTAAATAAAGAGCACGCCAACCGCTATCCGCATGAATTTTCGGGCGGGCAGCGCCAGCGTATCGGAATCGCCAGAGCATTGGCGGTTGATCCGGAGTTTATCATTGCGGACGAACCGATTTCGGCGCTTGACGTTTCCATTCAGGCGCAGGTCGTCAATTTAATGAAAGAATTGCAGCAAGAAAAAGGGCTCACTTATCTGTTTATCGCCCATGATTTATCAATGGTCAAATACATCAGCGACCGCATCGGCGTCATGTATTTCGGGAAGCTGGTGGAGCTTGCGCCGGCGGATGAGCTTTACGAAAATCCGCTTCACCCTTACACGAAATCATTGCTGTCCGCTATCCCGCTTCCTGATCCGGACTATGAAAGAAATCGCGTGCGAAAGAAATATGATCCGTCAATTCATCAGCTCCAAGACGGAGAAAAGATGGAATTTCGCGAAGTGAAACCGGGACATTTTGTCATGTGCACAGAAGCTGAATTTAAAACCTATCTATAAAAGCCGCATCCTTCAAGACTCAGTCTTGGAGGATTTTTTTTTCGCGCACATCCAAGTTTATTCAGTCTGCTCCCGTTTTCCTATAATGGAAAAAAAGGGGGAGATCAGTATGAAAACCATTTTATGCGCCTTTGCGGCGGGACTGTTTTTCAGTGCAGCCGCTTATCCGGCACAGGCGGCTGTAAAAGAAGAGCAGCCGCTTGTAAAAATAGCGCTGACTGAAAAAGAGCTGCCAAAAGCAAATGAGAGGTTTGCTTATCCGTCAGGACTGCATTTTACACGTCCTGATAAGGTCCGGGGCATTTACGTCACAGGACATTCAGCGGGTGGGAGCAAATTCGGGGAGCTGACAGACTTTGTGGACAAATCGAAGCTCAACACAATGGTGATTGATGTGAAGGACGACAACGGAAATCTTACCTTTAAACCGGACGGTCATTCTGAGTATGACAAAATCGCCAAACCGTACATCAAAGACCCAAAAAAGATGATGAAAAAGCTGGAGGAAAAAAAGATCTATCCGATCGCGCGTATTGTCGTATTTAAAGACAGCGAACTCGCGAACGAAAAGCCGGAGTGGTCCTTTAAAGAAAAAAACGGAAGCGTCTGGAAAAACGGCCGCGGAGAATCGTTCGTCAATCCGTTTATGAAAGAGGTATGGGATTATAATGTAAAGATTGCAAAACAAGCTGCGAAGATGGGCTTTCAGGAAATTCAGTTTGATTATGTCCGTTTTCCTGAAGGATTTGAAAAACGTGATGGCGAACTGACATACGGACACGGCGATTACGGAAAAACAGCAGACAGCAATGTGCAAAAACGCGTTCATGCCGTCACCGATTTTGTCGGATATGCGAAGAGAAAACTCAAGCCGTATGGCGCAAATGTGTCGGTTGATATTTTTGGCTATTCTGCGACACTGCCGGAGGCGCCTGGGATCGGCCAGAATTTCAGCAAAATTTCAGAACAGGTCGATGTCATTTCATCTATGATTTATCCGAGCCATTGGACAAGCTATTTCGGCATTGATAAACCGGATTTTGAGCCTTACAATGTCGTCAAAGAATACGCGAAGGTGGAAAATAACAAACTGTCTAAACTGAAACACCCGCCTGTGTCGCGCCCGTGGCTTCAGGACTTCACGGCTTCTTATCTTGGCAGCGGAAATTATCAAAAGTACGGGAAAAGCCAGGTGGAAGACCAGATTAAAGCGCTGCATGATGAAGGAATTGACGAATTTTTATTATGGGATGCGGCAAACCGTTATACAAAAAATGTCGATTACACACCATTTTAAAAAAATTGAAACCATGTCAAAGGGTCACACGTCTTAATAGATGTAAGATTGTTTAAACAATCGGAAATGGGGTATATCTAAAAGTGTGAAGACAACGAACCCATAAGGAGCAAATGAATGAACTGGTACGAAAAGCTGAGTGAATATTTTCCGATTGAAGAAATGAAATCAAAAGCGCATATGGAAGCTCTGTTAAAGGAGCGAAGCGATGTTTATCATAAAGAAGAAGGACAGTACTACGTGCTGATGTATGCGGAATTTGACTCTTTCATCTTTATTGATTACCTGTTTGTGTCGAAGAAATCCAGAGGACAAGGTCTCGGAAGCAAGCTGATCGGCAGGCTGAAAAAGAAAAACAAACCGATTCTTCTTGAAGTGGAGCCTGTTGATGAGGATGACACGGACACACAGAAGCGCTTGCGTTTTTATCAAAGAGAGCATTTCAAGCACGCGCAGTCAATCGGGTATCGGCGCCGGTCATTGGCTACGAATGAAGTGAACAAAATGGAGATTCTGTACTGGTCGCCTAAGACGGAGTCAGAAGAAGAAATGTTTGAAGCGATGAAACAGACATATGAAAACATTCACACTTATAAAGATGAAAAATGGTACGGAGAATCATACGAAAAAACGGATGAAGTTCTCAAAGTCATTGAGGAGAACAAACGAAAAAACATTTTCGATCAGCTGAGCTAATTGAGAATGGGAAATAATCCGAAAACGTAAATTTGCCGGATTGACACATTTTTTTCTCAGGAGACTGTTCATACTTACTTTTTTATAGTATAATACCTATAAAGATTCCTTTTTTAAAGTCATTTCAATTTGAGAATACAAACATGTTCATCCTACTAATTAGAGGAGTGAAGATTAATGGTTACATTATACACATCACCTAGCTGTACGTCATGCAGAAAAGCAAGAGCTTGGCTTGAGGAGCACGAGATTCCGTTTGAAGAAAGAAACATTTTCTCTGAGCCGTTATCAATTGATGAGATCAAGCAGATTCTGCGTATGACTGAAGACGGTACGGATGAAATTATCTCTACCCGTTCTAAAGTATTCCAGAAACTGAACGTAAATGTTGAATCAATGCCGCTTCAAGACTTGTACACTTTGATCAATGAGCATCCGGGACTGCTCCGCCGTCCGATCATCATTGATGAAAAACGTCTGCAAGTCGGCTATAACGAAGATGAAATCAGACGATTCCTGCCTAGAAAAGTACGTTCTTTCCAATTAAGAGAAGCACAGCGTCTGGCTAACTGATATAAGCTTACGATAAGCATGAAAAAAGCCCAAAACCGTCGCGGTTTGGGCTTTTTATTATTTTTCAGTCTGCTGATAAATCATACTGGCGAGGATGACAAAAGCGACGGTCAAAACCGGCAGCATCATCTGTATAGTGCCGTGTTCCGCCATGAAGAAAGACAGCTTGCTGTCCCCGGCAATCATTTCACCGCCGGTAAATGCGAGAAGGCCGCTTCCGGCGTACATCAGTAAAGGCATTTTCTCCATAGCGGTATGAACGAGCTTGCTGCCCCAAATGATAATCGGCACCGAGATGAAAAGCCCTATCACTACAAGCGTCAGCTCACCGTGAGAAGCGCCGGCTACTGCGATGACATTGTCAAGAGACATAAAGATATCAGCCAAAACAATTGTGCGGATGGCTTTCCAAAGGGAAGAACTGCTTTTCACATGCTGCGCATCTTTCTTCTCAATCAGAAGCTGATAGCCGAGATACAATAAAAACACCCCGCCTGCGCATTGTAAAAAAGGAACATTCAATAAATAGACCGCGGCGCTCGTCAGCACGATTCTCAAGACGACTGCGATAAACGTTCCGAAGAGGATCGCTTGCTGTCTTTGTTTATGCGCCAGATTCCGGCTGGCCATCGCGATGACGACGGCATTGTCACCGCCGAGAATGAGATCAATTCCGATAATGAGCAGAAGGGACAGCAGGTAATCGTGCGGCATGGTAACACCTCGCTTATAGATCGGTTGCTTGTACAGCTAATATATGAAGCAGTGCGCCATTTATGATGAGAACCGGGAGAAAGCCTGTTTTTCGGCGTGAAAATGCATTTTTATTTCTTTTATAACTGTTTTATCATAAAATAGAAATATACAGAATTTGTGCTGTCTTCTATAAGGTTAAGATGTGGACGGAATGGGTAAAGTGTAGTAAAGTACTATTCATCGGGAGCTTAGATGTCCCTTCAACATCTTATAAAGAAGGGAAGGTTGGCAAAATGGAAATAGAAAGAATTAACGAGCATACTGTAAAATTTTATATGTCTTATGGTGATATTGAAGATCGCGGTTTTGACAGAGAAGAAATCTGGTACAATCGCGAGCGCAGTGAAGAACTGTTCTGGGAAGTCATGGATGAAGTTCATGATGAAGAAGAATTCGCTGTCGAGGGTCCTCTTTGGATTCAGGTTCAGGCATTGGACAAAGGACTGGAAATAATCGTAACAAAAGCCCAGCTTTCCAAGGACGGACAAAAACTCGAACTGCCGATCCCGGAAGATAAAAAACAAGAGCCGGCAGATGAAAATCTCGATGCTTTACTTGATGATTTCCAGAAAGAAGAGCAGGCCGAGAGCCGGGAAGATAAGGAGCAAAAGCTTCAGTTCACTTTGCGGTTCGATGATTTTGAGGATCTCATCTCGCTATCAAAATTGAATCTTAACGGAATTAAAACGACCCTGTATTCGTTTGAAAACCGATATTATTTATATGCAGATTTTTATGAGCAAACTGATGAAGAGGTTGAAAATCAGCTAAGCATCCTGTTGGAGTACGCGCACGAATCGTCAGTCAGCATTCACCGTCTTGAAGAATACGGAAAATTGGTGATCGCTGATCATGCGTTATATACGATAAAAAAACACTTTGCATCATAACAAACCGATTTCTCTCAGCAGAAATCGGTTTTTTTTGTTCTGAATGACATGATAAACGGCTGAAAACCCCATAACAGCGCTCACCCGCAAACAGGATTATGCCTTCTTTCTGCTGAATACAACAAGATTCAGGAAAGGAGAAGATGCAATATGTTCAGTGCTGTGAATGCCGACGGCCGGCTCATTCAGCTGGCTGGAAGCTATTCAAAGGAAAAGGCGGCGGAGCTGAGAAATAAGCGTTGGTTCTGCCCCGTGTGTAAAAGTGAGCTTGATATCAAACTTGGACGGGAGAAACTGCCGCACTTCGCCCATAAAAAAAGCAGGCTGTGTCCGGGAGAATCCGAGCCTGAAAGTGAATACCATCTGGAAGGAAAAAGACAGCTTTTTCTCTGGCTTAAGGCACAAGGGTGCACCGTCAGTCTGGAGCCGTATCTGACTTCCGCAGGTCAGCGGCCTGACTTGACGGCTGAAAACGGAAAAGAGAGGCTGGCTATTGAATTTCAATGTGCGAACCTTTCGGCAGACTCTTTAAAGAGCCGGACGGCAGGCCTGAAAAACGCCGGATACCGGCCGGTCTGGATCATCGGGGCAAAACGCCTGAAACGGCTGGCTGCGCATTTTTTCCGGCTTTCTGCATATCACTGGCAGTTCTTTGAAGCTAATTCATTTTCATCCTTGATGTTTTACTGCCCCGACGCCCGCTCCTTTTACAAACTGCATTCCATCACCCCGTTTTACACCGGCTATTCTTATGCCGGCTTAACCACGATCCCTCTTCACAAAGCAAACCTGAAAGACATTTGTCATCCGGAAGGGCGGCACAGCGTCAAACTTTCCAATTGGAGACGCGCCGTAGCCGGATTCCGCAAAAAAAGCGGCCGGTTTTTATCTGAGGATGCCGGTCTCATCCGGCGGCTTTTTTACGAGAGACACCAGGTTGCATTTCCTTTTCTGCCTTCTGAAGTGTTTATTCCCGTTTCAGCGGGATTTGTGTTTGCAAGTCCCGTTTTCGTGTGGCAGGGCCATTTATACTTGCGGCTTGCGGAGCTTTTTGAAAAAGGAGCACCGATCCGGTTATCCGGCATGATTCAAGATGTACGGCATAACATCCGCCGTCAGGAAATCCGGATGCGGTACGATTCTCACGAACATCTCATCGGAATGGCGGTAAAACAATATGCGGATTTCTTATGCTTGCAGGATTTTTTAAGGGAAACTGAGAATGAAGTATATATGCCCTCACCTCAACAGAAGCGCCCTCAAACGGCTGAAGAGCTGCGTCAGCGGGATCAGCTCTTTTTTGGAGAATGAGAATGCTTGATTTCGTTCACCCTAACGTCAAGGTGGTGGCTGAATGTGAAGGGCGTACGGGCATTTTGTTTTCGTTTTTTCACTGGATTATTGGTATGCTTGGTCTTATATGCCGCATATGATTTGACAAAAGGCAGTGAAAAGCCGGAAGATAATCACAACACAAGTTTTTGGAGAAACAATCGTTTTTTCAATTGGCTTGAAGTAAAGAAAACGAGGGGGATCACCATGACTGAGGAAAATAAAGCAGCACAGCTGCCTGACAGAAGTGAAGTAAAGGCAGAGCATACATGGAGACTAGAGGATATTTTTCCTAGTGATGAGGCCTGGAATAAAGAATTTCAAGCGGTTAAAGAATTAATTCCGAATTTATCTTCCTTTAAAGGCACACTTGCTCATTCAGCCGATAATTTATACGCGGCGCTTACCGCACAGGATGAAGTGACGAGCCGTTTGGGGAAACTTTATGCATACGCGCATATGCGTTCAGACCAGGATACGGGAAATTCTTTCTACCAAGGGCTGAACGACAAAGCCGCAAGTCTGTATTCTCAGGCTGCCAGTGCGACTGCTTATATTGAACCGGAAATTCTGGCGATTCAGGAGGACAAGCTGCATCAGTTTATTCTGGAAAAAGAAGAGCTGAAGCTTTACTCCCATGCAATTGAAGAAATTACAAAACAGCGTCCGCACGTGCTGAGTGAAAGAGAAGAGGCCCTGCTTGCGGAAGCGTCAGAAGCGCTGTCTTCGCCTTCCAACACATTCAGTGTGTTAAATAACGCCGATATTACGTTTCCGTCAATTAAAGATGAAGACGGCAAGGAAGCTCAAATCACACACGGCAACTTTATTAATTTTCTGGAAAGCAGCGACCGGGAAGTCCGTAAAAACGCCTTTAAAGCCGTATATAAAACATACGGACAGTATAAAAACACGATGGCGACTACACTCAGCGGCACTGTGAAAAAAGACAATTTCTACGCCCGTGTGAAAAAATACAAATCAGCACGGGAAGCGGCTTTATCCAATAACAGCATCCCTGAAGAAGTTTATGATAACCTGATCAAAACGATCAATAAACATCTTCCGTTATTACACCGCTACATTGATCTGCGGAAAAAAGTGCTCGGCCTTGATGAAGTCCATATTTATGACCTGTACACACCGCTTGTAAAAGATTCGGGAATGAAGGTCACATATGAGGAAGCAAAAGATTATATGCTCAAAGGGCTTGCTCCGTTAGGCGAGGAATACGCGTCTGTTTTAAAAGAAGGACTTGAAAACCGCTGGGTCGATGTATACGAAAACAAAGGAAAACGCAGCGGTGCTTATTCGTCCGGTACATACGGCACGAATCCGTACATCTTGATGAACTGGCATGACAATGTCAACAACCTGTTTACGCTCGTTCACGAGTTCGGCCATTCCGTGCACAGCTACTATACGAGAAAATATCAGCCGTATCCGTACGGAAACTACAGCATTTTTGTCGCTGAAGTCGCTTCTACGACCAATGAAGCGCTGCTTGGTGAATACATGCTGAACAGCTTAAAAGATGAAAAACAGCGTCTGTACCTGCTCAACCACATGCTTGAAGGTTTCAGAGGCACAGTCTTCAGACAGACGATGTTCGCTGAATTTGAGCATCTGATTCATACGAAAGCGCAAGAAGGCGAGCCGCTGACGCCTGAACTGCTGAGCAAGCTTTATTATGATCTCAATAAAAAGTATTTCGGAGACAACATGGTGATTGATAAAGAAATCAGCCTGGAATGGTCAAGAATTCCGCATTTCTATTACAATTATTATGTGTATCAATATGCGACAGGCTACAGTGCGGCACAAGCGCTGAGCAGCCAGATCTTAAAAGAAGGCAAGCCTGCGGTTGAGCGTTATACCGAATTCTTAAAAGCGGGAAGCTCAGAATACCCGATCGACATACTGAAAAAAGCGGGAGTCGATATGACATCGCCTGAACCGATCGAGGCGGCCTGCAAAATGTTTGAAGAGAAACTGAATGAAATGGAAGAACTCCTTTCGAAAGTGAACCCTTCATAATAGAAAAAGCCTGTGCAGAAGATGCGCAGGCTTTTTAAAATCCTTTAAACGTTTTTCGGTGATTCAGCCGGTACAGGGCAAACAATATCGACAGAAACAGCAGGGGAGATGTAATGTAAATCGGCAGCATGTGCATCATGGCCAGCAGATTTAAAAAGAAGAAAAACACAATCATTCCGATGGTCAATACGGTGCGAAGCATGTATGTCCCTCCTTGTTTACATTGATATATTCTATGAAAACAAGCAGTCAGTTATGTTTTGTGACAAAAATATGAACATTAAGCTTATGGGTTGTCAAAACTCGACAAGATTTGATATGATAAGGATGTGAAATTGATCACAAACAAACATTACCCCTTTGTTTGACCGTGAAAAATTTCTCCCATCCCCTTTGTTGTCGTTAAGACATATGAAACCGCGCTTATCCCGGCGCGGTTTCTTTATTTGCACAAAAAAAGCCGGCTCCGTAAGGAATCAGCTTTTTTTAATGATCGCAGCAGGTAACATCCTCTTTGGTTCCGGTTAAGGATTTCCAAAACAGACCGTGCTTTGCATCCACTCTGGCGACCTTTTTGGCGAACGCCAGTTTTTTCATTTCTTTTTCAACTTCCTCAAGGCTTAAATCATAAACAAGTGCAATTTCTTTCGATGCGACAAATCGGAAATATTCAATGAAACATTCCAAAGGCGGCGTTTCAGAAGGCTTCGGTTCATCGCCGAGCATTTCGAATAAGATGTCTTCGTATACTTCATAAGAATAGTTGCCGGGCACTTTCAGCCCTTCGTCATCATGCAGGCTGTTAAAGAACGTCAATGTCGGATTAACGGTGACGTCCATTTCCGCGGCGATTTTCATATCGCACTGCAGCGCTTTTACCGCGCTTTGTGAATGGAGATCGCGTTTAAATTCTTCGACATCCAATTTCGTCTTTTTGGCAATCTCTAAAAGAACGTCTTCATCTGTAATATTCTGCTTTGAGACAAACAGGCTTTCCTGCATGTTGCGGAGAAACAGGATGCCGGCCTTTCTTCCCTGCAGTTCGGCCGCTTTTAAAGCGAGTGCCGCCAGATAAGGTGATGAAAGGGGCTGATCCTGCTCAAGCCAAAGGCTTCCGTCACACGGCATCCCGGAACGGTTCGCGATTTTTTCCCAAGCTTCGGCAAGAAGGTGTTTTTTACGCTTTTGCTTATTCAGTGATGTGATGCTCGCGGAAACAATGATCCGCAGCGTAAAAAAACGTCCGTATCGGATTTTTAATTTTTTTATGGCGGGCTCCAGCGACCAGCATTCAGGACATAAAGGGTCGACAAACATGTAAATTTCCAGCGGTTTTTTTGGATGTCCGTGGCAATGGGCGAAGTATTGCTCATGCTGATAATTCGTCAATATGATCGATCCTCCGCTTCTGACTGGTTTACCATATGTCTGGCCGTTAATTCCAGACGCCCGTACAGAAATTCACGAATATCGCCCTCTAGCCCGACATGATCCATCGCTCTGCTCATACAGCTCAGCCACGCATCAGCCCTTTCTGCCGTAATCGGAAAGGGAAGATGCCTTGCTCTGAGCATGGGATGGCCATGTTCTTCAGTATAGAGGGGAGGCCCGCCTAAATACTGGGTTAAAAATTGCTTTTGTTTTCTGGCCGTTTCAGTCAAATCACTTGGGAATATCGGCTTCAGCAAGGGATGAGACGAGACACGCTCATAAAAAGTATCAACAAGTTGCGATAGAAGTTCCTCTCCAATCGCTTCATATGGTGCGTTAAACGATTGTCCCATGTTGACTACTCCTTTTATATGGCTAATAGGAATCATAATTCCTATTGCGAAATTATCTTTCAGTTTTACTATCTTCAGTTACTGTATATTTTAGCAATAACATTTTATTTCTACAAACAAAGTGCCTTTCTGTCAGGCGCTTGTATTTCATATCATATCACATCGACTTCATTCATGTGTAAGATTTACTCCGCAAAAAAACCAGAGAAGGAAGCCTCTCTGGTTTACGCGTAATACTGCTGGGTGATGTTTTTGACATATTGCTGTGTTTCTTTAAACGGCGGAATGCCTCCGTACTGATCTACGTTGCCGGGGCCTGCGTTGTAGGCGGCTAACGCCAGAGACACATTTCCGTCGTATTTTGTGAGCATCTGCTTTAAGTATTTCGTCCCGCCGTCAGCGTTCTGGACGGGATCAAGCGGGTTTGACACCCCGAGTGATTCAGCCGTGGAAGGCATGAGCTGCATCAGTCCCATCGCCCCCGCACCGCTGACCGCTTTCGGATTAAAGCCTGATTCCTGTTTAATAACCGCACGGATCAGCTTTTCGTCGACTCCGTATTTTTCGGCAGCTTTTTGAATGGCACTGTCTATTGAAAAGTTTCCGGTGCTGATGTCAGAAGCTGTATGCGCAGGTTTTATGACGGAAGAAGCGGTCTGTGAAGCGGCCGCGGGACTGACTGAAACCGGAATTCTCGGTGAATATGAAGTATGATCGGTCCGTACCCCGTTTAAAATTCCCGCTTCCGGCTGCTGCCGGACGGCTGTGCCCGTATATTGGCTGAGCAGCGCGCTGAAATTTGCAAGCGGGCTTTCTGCAGATTGTCCGCTTGAAGCGGTGCTTGTATTAGACATTGATTGCAGCGCCATTGATTGAAGCTGGAGAAGGGCCGCCCAATTCGTTATATTCACTGTGTCATTCCACCTTTTTTTGTTTCTGTTCATAAAAACGCTGGATTTTATTTTTAGTGACCCGCTGAGGGATGCCGAATTGCTTGAGCAATTGTTCAAACGCCCGTTTTCCTTCGTCCCAGTCAGCAGCCTCGAATTCCAATTCAAAGTCTTCTTTCTCTAAATATCGGCTGTGATCTAAAATGATTAAGCCTTTTTCTGATTCTTTTTCCGCGCGTTCAGTCGACAGCGTTCCGAAGTAACAAATGGCTTCTGAATGGATGCCGAGACCGTCCAGCTGCCGTTTTACAGGGCCTTCGGGGATCTTGAAGCTGTCAAGGTCAGGCTGTTTTGCAAGCTCTTGGTGCGTTTCCAGCAGACCGACCGCGGCAGGCTCTTTTAAAGTCAGGACGAACGCGCCGTTTTTTTCACGGATGCGGAGGGCTGATTTTTTTTGTTTCAGAGAAAAATCTTTTGTATCGAAGTAATGATTGATTTGCTGCTTAAAATCATGTTTTTTCATGCCGAGTGCTTCACTCAGCTTCTGAAATTCTGATTTTGTCAGCAGATTTTTGAATTCAATTTCTATTTCTTGGGTCATGACAGTCTTCCTTTCAGGACGAAAAATTGTATAATTCCCATTATCTCTTTAGAGGTTACGTTTATCAATATCGACCTTGATATGATAAAATAAATGCTGTACTTTGTTAAAAAAGGAGAACATTATGCAAAAGAGAATTGAAATTCAAAATGCATCATTAACAGAAGACGTGCTCCGCCTGAAGTGCGGAGAGGACTTAAGCGGAGCGGAACGCAAAGCCTCAGGTCAAATGCTTGTTGATTCCGATCACTTTGCTTTTGTATACATACTTGAAACAGCTGACTCTTTTGAATATGTCATTATAAAAGAACATGTATGGCCGGATCTGAAAGAGGCCTTTGACAAAAGAAAACCGGCGGTGCTGGAGGCCGGCGGCAAAACGGTTGAACTTTCAGGGCTGCATGAAGAACTCGATTATCTTATTGAAAATATTAAAGATAATGCAAACTACGGAGATATGGAAGAAAAAGTGAAAAGCGTATTTCTTTAGAACAGGTTCGGAATTGGGGGATGTACGATGGATGACAAACAATGGGAGCAATTTCTAGCGCCATACCGCCAGGCTGTTGAGGAATTAAAGGTGAAGCTGAAAGGCGTCAGAACCCTTTATGAGTATGAAGATGACCACTCACCGATTGAGTTTGTGACAGGCCGCGTGAAGCCGGTGGTAAGCATACTTGAAAAAGCGAGACGGAAAAGCATACCGCTTCATCAGATTGAAACGATGCAGGATATCGCAGGACTGCGTATTATGTGCCAATTTGTCGATGATATCCAGATCGTCAAAAATATGCTGTTTGCCAGAAAAGATTTTACCGTTGTCGACAAGCGGGATTACATAGCAGAGCATAAAGAGAGCGGATACCGGTCTTACCACCTTGTCGTTTTATATCCTTTACAAACTGCGTCCGGAGAAAAGCATGTTCTTGTAGAGATACAGATTCGGACGCTTGCCATGAACTTTTGGGCCACCATTGAGCATTCACTGAATTACAAATACAGCGGGAACATTCCCGAAAAAGTAAAGCTGAGGCTGCAGCGGGCCTCGGAAGCCGCATCCCGGCTCGATGAAGAAATGTCTGAAATCCGCGGAGAGATTCAGGAAGCCCAAGCCGCGTTTTCACGAAAGAAAAAAGCGGGAGGCCACCAGTAGAAAGGAGGGGAATGGCATGAAATTTGCCGTTTCTTCAAAAGGAGACGAAGTTTCAGATACACTGAAAAGCAAAATACAGGCGTATTTACTTGATTTTGATATGACCTTGGATGAAAAAGAGCCGGAAATTGTTATTTCCGTCGGCGGTGACGGAACGCTTCTCTACGCATTCCACAGATACAGCGACCGTCTGGATAAAACGGCTTTTGTCGGGGTTCACACGGGGCATTTGGGTTTTTATGCCGATTGGGTTCCGCAGGAGATAGAAAAGCTTGTTCTTGCCATCGCCAAAACGCCGTATCATACCGTGGAATATCCCCTTCTTGAAGTGGTTGTCACTTATCATGATGAAGAGCGTGAGGAACGGTATCTGGCTTTGAATGAATGTACGATCAAAAGCATTGAAGGCAGTCTCGTCGCTGACGTTGAAATTAAAGGCCAGCTGTTTGAAACGTTCAGGGGAGACGGTTTATGTCTGTCAACGCCTTCCGGAAGCACGGCTTATAATAAAGCGTTAGGCGGCGCGATCATTCATCCTTCCATCAGAGCGATTCAGCTCGCGGAAATGGCATCCATCAACAACAGAGTGTTCAGGACTGTCGGTTCGCCGCTTTTGCTTCCCGATCATCATAACTGTGTCATCAAACCGAGAAACGACGTCGACTTCCAAGTCACGATTGATCATTTGACCTTGCTGCATAAGGATGTCAAATCTATTCTATGCCGGGTGGCAAATGAAAAAGTCAGATTTGCAAGATTCCGCCCTTTTCCGTTTTGGAAAAGAGTGCAGGATTCCTTTATCGGAAAAGGCGAATAGAAAGAGGAAACGGATTGAACAACTTTTTTATCCAAAAGAATATTTCAGCCCGGGAAGCCGGCATGACGGTAAAAGAATATACGGCACAGCTCGGCATTTCGAAACGGCTTCTCGCTGACATTAAATTCGGCGGGGGAGATCTTCTTGTCAATGGAGAGCATGTAACCGTCCGCGCCGTATTAGCGGCAGGGGATGTGCTTAAGATTGAATTCCCAAAGGAGCATGTGAGTGAAACGCTTTTGCCTGAGCCGGTTCCGCTTGACATTCTTTATGAAGATGACCATGTGCTGGTGGTCAATAAACAGCCGTTTGTTTCCTCAATTCCATCACGGGAACACCCGTCGGAAAGCATCGCTAACGGAGTGATCAGCCATTACTTAAAAAGCGGCGTACAGTCCACGGTTCATCTCGTCACCCGTCTTGACAGGGATACGTCGGGAGCGATGCTGATCGCCAAGCATCGGCTTGCTCATTCTCTTTTGTCGGCAGCGCAGAAGAAGGGGCTTGTCAGCAGGCGGTATCTCGCTGTCGTACACGGCGTCATGCAGCAGAAAGAAGGAACGGTGGACGCGCCAATCGGCAGAAAACCCAGCAGCATTATTGAGCGGATGGTAACGCCGGAGGGACAAGAAGCGGTAACGCATTTTCAAACGGAAAAAACCGGACGTGTGTTTACGCTTGTGCAGTTGCGGCTTGAGACGGGGCGGACGCATCAAATCCGGGTGCACATGAGTTACCTCGGCCATCCGTTAGTCGGTGATACGCTGTACGGCGGGAAAAACGAGGGAATTGCACGGCAGGCGCTTCACAGTGAGCGGCTTTCATTCGTACACCCCATAACAGGAGAAACGCTCGTTTTTCATGCCCCCGTTCCTGACGATATGAAAACATTGATCGAACATATGTAAAGCCCGAACCGTTTACCGGTTTCGGGCTTTTTTCCATGTCTGACTGCCTTGATCTTCGCGAAAGCGTGAAGCATCATAGGGCATTGAGCTTTCAACAGAGACGGTTTCATGCTCCGGAAAGCGAAAGCCTGTCAGCTGATTCCCGAAGACACATCCTGTATCAATGTTGATTGTACGGTTGACGATCCGGGGGCGTTTTACCGGGGTATGGCCGTAAACAATCCATGCTTTCCCTTCATAGGCGGCGGCCCAGTCTCTTCTGACGGGTCTGCCGTCTGGATACGTTTCACCCGTGATATCGCCGTACAACACAAATTCTTTAACCTTACGCGAGTATTTACCGATATCGTCAGCTTTTATGCCGGCGTGGGCGACAACGAGATCGCCATTATGTAAAATGTCATAAAGCGGCGCTGACTCATATAATCGGATAAATTGTCTGGAGACTTCCGTTCTGTCGGCGGGAGACAGCTCTTTCAGTTCGGCTGCCGTCGTTTCCAGTCCGTGCATCACTTTTACGGGGTTTCCTTTTAAGTAACGATACAGTTTGTTGCAATGATTTCCCGGGACATAACGGACGATGCCTTTTTCATATGCTTTTGCCACGAAACGCATCACATCTACGGATTTGGGGCCTCTGTCTGTTAAATCTCCCGCAAAGACTAGCGTTCTGTCTTCAGAATGGACGGGCATTCCGTCTTTCACTTCATATCCGAGCTTTTGCATTAACGCGATCATTTCGTCATAACATCCGTGTATATCGCTGATGATGTCATATGCCATTCTGTCAGCCTCCCTTTTCCGGTTTTTTATTTATTATGGGACTAATTCCTTTACCTAATTACGCTGTTTTGGTACAAATTAAAAAAAGAATTTGAAGAAATAATGCCTTATCACTTTTTTTTCGCCGCCAGCCTTGTTAGAATATGCGTTATGTTTTTAAAAAAAGTAAGGTATTGTCCGCTTTAAGCGGGCTTTTATAACCCTTGTTTTAAGGAGGTATTTACAAATGGAACACACATCAGTCGCTTCTTTAGTCGTCGTTCTGATCGTCGCTTTTTTGACGCCGCTCCTTTTACATCGGTTTAAGCTCAGCATTCCGGTCGTTGTCGCGGAAATCATCATGGGGCTTATTATCGGAAAAAGCGGCCTGAATCTCGTCGTTCAGGGAGACACGTGGCTGGAGACGCTGTCTGTTCTCGGCTTTATCTTTTTAATGTTTTTAAGCGGATTGGAAATTGACTTTTCGTCATTTGAGAAAGGAAAGAAAAAACAATTCCTTCCGAACGGCAAGGAAGCACCCAATACGTTTTCTGCCGCACTGATCATATTTTTCGGCATCTTTATTTTATCATTGCTGCTGTCCTATGCCTTTGTATTAGCCGGTTTTATTCAAAACGCGTTTTTAATGACGCTTATTATTTCGACAATATCACTCGGTGTGGTCGTTCCGACTTTAAAGGAAGAACGGATCATGAATTCCAATATCGGCCAGATCATTCTGCTTGTCGCCGTTATTGCGGACTTGGCTACGATGATTCTGCTCGCCTTCTTCTCTTCTCTTTACGGGGAAGACAGCGGAAATATGTGGCTTCTTCTGATTCTCTTTGCCGCGGGGGTGGTGCTGTATTTCTTCGGCAGGATCTTTAAACACCGCTCATTTGTGCAGTCGATGTCTAAAGGCACCGTCCAGATCGGCACGCGAGCCATTTTCACACTGATTATCGTGCTTGTCGCTTTATCGGAATCTCTCGGGGCGGAAAATATTCTCGGTGCATTTTTAGCAGGCGTTTTAGTATCGCTTCTGTCGCCGAATAAAGAAATGGTGGAGCAGCTGGATTCATTCGGCTACGGGTTTTTAATTCCGATCTTTTTCGTCATGGTCGGGGTGAAGCTGGACATATGGACGCTCTTCCAAGATCCGAAAACATTGACGATGATTCCGCTGCTTCTGCTTGCGCTGTTTATCAGCAAAATGTTCCCGGTGCTTTATTTAAAGAAATGGTATGACAAAAGAACCGTGTTTGCTTCGGGGTTTTTGCTGACTTCTACGCTGTCGCTTGTTATCGCGGCGGCTACGATCGGAGAAAGGCTTCACATTATCAGCGCCAATATGTCCGGCGCGCTGACTTTAGTTGCGGTTATCGCCAGCATCATCACACCGGTCGGCTTTAAAAAATTATTCAAGCGGCAAAGTGCGCCGCAGGAAAAGAAGCGCATTACATTTATCGGCGCCAACCAAATGACGCTTCCGGTGACGCTGGAGCTGCCTGATGAGGAATATGATGTGCGGGTCGTCCATGTGTATCAGGAAAATGCCGGGGAAAAGCTTGCGGAATCCGTTTTTTCTGTTGAAACGATTTCTGATTACGAGCCCGGCACGCTTGAGTCGCACGGTATTTTTAAAACGGATATTCTGGTCGTGGCGACGGGAAATGAAGATGTGAACGCTGAAATCGCCTTAATGGCGAAAGAGAAAGGGACTGAGCGCATCATCGCAAGCGTCGGCTCGGTTGAACATGAAACAAAACTGAAGGAAGAGGGCATCAGTATTTTTTCTATCCTTCTGTCTACAAAGACGCTCTTGCGCGCATTAATTGAGGCGCCGGGCGTGATGAACCTTCTAACGAATGAAGAGTCTTCGCTTTATCAGATCAATCTGGAAAATACGGCGTATAACGGCATTATTCTGCGCGAATTTCCGCTGATGGGCGATGTGATTTTCGTTCGGATTTTCAGAGGTGTGGACAGCATCGTTCCGCATGGGGACACGAGGCTGAAAACAGGAGACCGTCTCATCGTTACGGGCTCGCGCAACTACGTGTCGGAGCTGAGAAAAATCCTTGAAGCTTGACCAAATTGCATTTCGTGATAAGATAGAAGGCATAACAAGTAAATGATCAATCGTATGACCACTAGGGGTGTCCTTCATAAGGGCTGAGATAAAAGTGAGACTTTTAGACCCTCATAACTTGAACAGGTTCAGACCTGCGTAGGGAAGTGGAGCGGTATTTTTCGGGTTCCTTTTATCCAGATAAATTCCAAACCACTTTTCCGATGCGGGAAAGTGGTTTTTTTATTTTATCAGGGGGGAAAACTTTATGACATTTTCTGAAGAATGCAGACTGGCGGCAGCCGAATGGTGGGACGGAAGCTTTGTTCATCCGTTTGTAACAGGGATCGGTGACGGAAGCCTGCCGTTAGACCGTTTCAGTTATTATGTACTGCAAGATTCCTACTACTTGACGCATTTTGCAAAAGTTCAGGCGTTTGCAGCCGCATATGCCGAAGACTTGTTTACGACGGGAAGGATGGCGGGCCACGCTCAAGGCACATATGAAGCGGAAATGGCGCTGCACCGCGAATTTACGGAGATTTTAGGGATTACAGAAGAAGAGCGCGCGGCATTTAAGCCGGCGCCGACAGCCTATTCTTATACGTCTCATATGTACAGATCGGTGATGAGCGGCAATTTTGGAGAAATTTTAGCCGCGCTTCTGCCTTGCTATTGGCTTTATTATGAAGTCGGCGAACGCTTAAAGGAATGTAAACCGGAACATCCGATTTACGAAAAATGGATCGGTACATACGGCGGAGACTGGTTCAGACAGCAGGTCGAAGAACAGATCAGCCGTTTTGACGAGATTGCTGAAAACAGCACAGAGGAAATCCGCGCGAAAATGAAAGAGAATTTTGTGATTTCAAGCTATTATGAATATCAATTTTGGGGAATGGCTTATCAAAAAGAAGGCTGGTCCGAGAAGGGCGGAAAAGAGGTGGAGTCCTTTGGAGCTGCACGCCGTAACTGATAATCGTAAACCCGTTGCCGAACTGGCCGAGGATATTCTATCGATTCAGCGCGAAGTAAGCTTTATCCATATCCGTGAGCGGGATAAAACAGCGGGAGAGATCATGCAGCTTTTGTCCCTTTTGAAAAAGGGAGGTGCGGATAAGGACAAATTGATCATCAATGACAGAGCGGATATCGCGCTTTTTGCCAACATACACCGTGTTCAGCTCCCGTCCAGCAGCTTTTCCGTAAAGCAGGTGCGAAGCAGATTTCCCCATCTTCATATCGGACGTTCGGTTCATTCGCTGGAAGAAGCCATCCGAGCTGAAAAGGAAGATGCGGATTATGTGGTGTTCGGCCATGTGTTTGAAACCGAATGTAAACAAGGACTTGAAGCAAGAGGCATCAGCCTGCTTTCAGAGATCAAACGCACGCTTTCCATCCCTGTCATTGCAATCGGCGGAATGACACTGCAGACGATCCGGCTCACAAAGCAGGCGAAACCGGACGGAATTGCTGTCATGTCAGGCATTTTCTCAGCTGAAAATCCTGAGGAGGCGGCAAAACGGTGTGCACGCGCGGTGAGGGAGGCTGATTATGAAGAAGCACTATGATACGGCGGTTATCGGGGGCGGAATTATCGGATGCGCCATTTCTTATGAGCTGGCGAAGACGCAGCAGAACGTTGTCTTGTTTGAAGACGGAGCAATCGGCCGAAAAACGACAAGCGCTGCGGCGGGAATGCTTGGCGCTCACGCGGAATGTGAAAACCGGGATGCGTTTTTTGATTTTGCTATGCACAGCCAAAGACTGTATGAAGCGGCGGGGCAAGAGCTTGAGGAAGCCAGCGGCATTAATATCAGGCGCCATAACGGCGGAATGCTTAAACTGGCGTATACAGAAGAAGACATGATCCGTTTACGGAAAATGGATGATTTGCCTTCCGTCACTTGGCTCTCAGCGGAGGAGGTTCTTGAAAAAGAACCTTACACTTCAAAGGACATTCTCGGCGCATATTTTATAAAAGACGATGTCCATGTCGAACCTTACTATGTTTGCAAAGCATATGCAAAAGGGGCGCGGCGTTATGGCGCTGACATATGTGAGCATACACAAGTCACTTCCGTAAAACGGGTGAACGGGGAATACTGCATCACAACGTCCGGCGGGGATGTTTATGCTGGCAAAGTCGCAGTTGCCAGCGGTGTATGGAGCGGCCGGTTTTTCAGCCAGCTCGGCTTGGGACAGCCTTTTTTCCCTGTGAAAGGAGAATGCCTCTCTGTGTGGAATGACGAAATCCCGCTGACCAAAACCCTTTACCATGATCATTGTTATGTCGTTCCGAGAAAAAGCGGGCGGCTTGTCATCGGCGCCACGATGAAACGGGGCGACTGGAGCGACACGCCTGACATCGGCGGGATTGAGGCTGTCATTGCGAAAGCGAAAACCATGCTTCCCGCCATCGAACATATGAAAATAGACCGGTTTTGGGCGGGGCTCAGGCCGGGGACAAAAGACGGAAAGCCGTTTATCGGGCGGCATCCTGATAACAGCGGCATCATATTCGCCGCCGGCCATTTTCGAAACGGCATCCTGCTAGCTCCGGCAACGGCTGAAATGGTGCGGGATATGATCCTGGGAAGACAGGTTAAACATGAATGGGAAGAAGCGTTTCGAATTGATCGCAAGGAGGCTGTTCAAATATGATCCTTCAGCTGAACGGAAAACAAATTGATTGGAATCGAAAAGAGGGGACGGTTCAGGATTTGCTTGAATCGTATCAGCTTGATCAAAGAATCGTAGTTGTAGAAAGAAATAAAGAAATCATCGAAAAAAAGAATTATGAAAACACAAGTTTATGTGATCGCGATGTTATAGAAATTGTCCATTTTGTAGGAGGCGGATGAGGATGTTAACAATAGGCGGAAAACAGTTTCAGTCAAGATTGCTGTTAGGAACGGGGAAATATCCGAGTTTTGAGATTCAGAAAGAGGCGGTGGCCGTCTCGGAATCAGATATTTTAACCTTTGCGGTGCGGCGGATGAACATCTTTGAACAGTCTCAGCCAAACTTTCTCGAACAGCTTGATTTGTCTAAGTACACGCTTCTGCCGAATACGGCCGGCGCCGCAACGGCTGAAGAGGCGGTCAGAATCGCAAGGCTTGCCAAAGCTTCAGGACTTTGTGACATGATAAAAGTAGAAGTCATCGGATGCAGCCGGTCACTTTTGCCTGATCCGGTTGAAACGCTGAAAGCATCAGAACAGCTGCTTGAAGAGGGATTTATCGTGCTTCCGTATACGTCGGACGATGTCGTGCTCGCAAGACGTCTTGAGGAGCTCGGAGTGCATGCCATTATGCCGGGCGCTTCGCCGATCGGTTCCGGTCAGGGAATTTTAAATCCGCTGAATCTTTCCTTTATCATTGAACAGGCGAAGGTGCCGGTCATTGTTGATGCCGGTGTCGGATCTTCAAAAGACGCCGCCTACGCGATGGAGCTCGGAGCTGACGGCGTGTTATTAAATACCGCTGTGTCAGGCGCTGATGATCCGGTCAAAATGGCCCGGGCGATGAAGCTTGCCGTAGAAGCGGGCCGCCTTTCTTATGAAGCCGGGCGGATTCCGGTGAAAGATTACGGAACTGCAAGCAGTCCGCGGGACGGTCTTCCGGTATGACGGACAGATATTCCAGACAGGAGCTGTATCAGCCGATCGGTCCCTCCGGACAGGAGAAGCTCCGGTCGTCTCATGCCGTGATTATCGGCGCGGGTGCGCTTGGTGCGGCAAATGCGGAGATGCTTGTCAGAGCAGGGGTCGGGAAGGTAACGATCGCTGACAGAGATTATGTGGAGTGGAGTAATCTCCAGCGCCAGCAGCTTTATACCGAAGATGATGTCAGACAGGAAATGCCGAAAGCCGCGGCAGCTGAAAAACGGCTTAAATCCATCAACAGCGATGTAGATGTGAAAGGATTTGTCATGGATGTCACTGCGGAAAACGCACCCGGACTGATTTGTGACGCATCTCTTATCATTGACGCGACTGACAACTTTGAAACGAGGCTGATTGTGAACGATGCGGCTGTACAGAAAGGAATTCCCTTTCTGTACGGCGCCTGTGTCGGCAGCTATGGACTCTCCTTTACCGTCATTCCCGGTGTCACGCCGTGCCTTCACTGTCTGCTTGAGACATTGCCTTTAGGCGGTATGACATGTGATACGGCGGGAATTATCAGTCCGGCTGTATTACAGACGGCTGTTTTTCAGACTGCAGACGCGCTGAAGCTGTTAACGGGCGCACCTGTTGAGCATGTTCTCCGCTCGTTTGATTTGTGGAAAAATGAACGATCCGAAATAAACGTTGCCCGTCTCAAGAAAGCGGATTGCCCGAGCTGCGGCACAAACGATTTTCCGTTTTTATCTTACGAGAATCAGTCAAAAGCGGCTGTTCTGTGCGGGAGAAACACGGTACAGATCAGAACGGGAATCTCAGAGCCGTTTGACCTGCAAAGGCTTTCGGAACAGCTCAGACGGGCCGGGCTTGACGTTTCGGCCAATCCGTATTTAATTTCTTTCACGACAGACAGTTTCAAGATGGTTCTGTTTCGTGACGGCAGAGCATTAATTCACGGCACAAGCGACATCAGCAGAGCGAAATCCTTTTATCATAAATGGATCGGATAATGCGAAAGGAGAGAAAAACAGCATGAGCATTTGCAAAGCATTGACGATTGCCGGGTCAGATTCAGGAGGAGGGGCCGGTATACAGGCGGACCTGAAAACTTTTCAGGAGCTCGGCGTCTTCGGGATGTCAGCCATTACAGCGGTAACCGCCCAGAATACATTGGGTGTTCACGGCATCTACCCGCTCACCCGGGAAGCGCTCGGCAGCCAGATCGACGCGGTGGCGGAAGATCTGCGGCCTGACGCGATAAAAACGGGAATGTTGTGGAGCGCGGAGATGATTGCGGAAATTGCGGAAAAAATGGATCAGTACAGACTGGAGCATCTCATCACCGATCCCGTCATGATTGCCAAAGGAGGCGCATCCCTGCTGCGTGAGGAAGCACAGGCCGCGTTAAAAGAGCTGTTAATTCCGCGCAGTTATGCGATTACGCCGAATGTTCCGGAAGCTGAGGCATTGACCGGAATGGAAATCCGTACGTTTGAAGACCGGAAAAAAGCGGCGGAACGCCTTTGCCATCTTGGGGCAAAGAACGTCATCATAAAAGGCGGACACCAGCCTGAACAGGGGAAAATCGTTGATTTATTATTTGACGGTTCATCTTTTACCGGAATCAGTCACGCTTATATTGACACGAAACACACCCACGGAACGGGCTGTACATTTGCGGCTGCGCTGACGGCGGAAACCGCAAAAGGAAAACATATTCAAGCCGCGTTTGAGACAGCCGCCAACTTTGTGCGTGAAGCCGTGGAACATACGCTCGGCATCGGAGCTGGACACGGGCCGACAAATCATTTTGCTTATAAAAGAAACAGCCTGCAGACGAGATAAAAAGAGACCGCTTCAACACCCCGCGGTCTTTTTCCCATGCTTTCAATCTGGACAAGGTTATGATATGATAAAAATTAAGATCAGGTACTAAATTATGTCTTTAAGACGATTACAGGAGGCTTTATACATATGAATTTCTCACTAGAAGGCCGCAACATCGTTGTGATGGGCGTTGCCAATAAACGCAGTATCGCCTGGGGAATCGCCCGCTCGCTTCATGAAGCCGGAGCGCGCCTCATTTTCACTTACGCAGGGGAGCGATTGGAAAAATCAGTTCATGACCTTGCGGCTACATTAGAAAGAAATGATTCTCTCATTCTTCCGTGTGATGTGACAAATGACGCTGAGATCGAAACTTGCTTTGCGAGCATTAAAGAGCAGGTCGGTGTGATTCACGGCATTGCGCACTGCATCGCGTTTGCAAACAAAGAGGAGCTTGTCGGTGAATATTTAAATACGAACCGTGAGGGATTCCTGCTTGCGCATAACATCAGTTCTTACTCTCTGACAGCAGTCGCAAAAGCAGCTCGTCCGATCATGACTGAAGGCGGCAGCATCGTCACACTCACTTACCTCGGCGGCGAGCGCGTCGTTTCAAACTATAACGTAATGGGTGTTGCAAAAGCGTCTCTTGATGCAAGTGTCAGATATTTAGCGGCTGACTTAGGAAAAGAAAACATCCGCGTCAACAGCATTTCAGCAGGACCGATCCGCACGCTTTCTGCAAAAGGAATCAGTGATTTCAATTCTATCCTGAAGGAAATCGAAGAGCGCGCGCCGCTGCGCCGCACGACAACACCTGAAGAAGTGGGTGACACGGCCGCATTCTTGTTCAGTGATCTGTCAAGAGGCATCACGGGCGAAAATCTTCACGTTGATTCCGGTTTCCATATTACCGCACGTTAATTGACAAGCAGTCCCTTTTTAGGGATTGCTTTTTCTTTCTTCTGATTTTAATCATTCCGTCATATAGATAAAACATGACAGAATCGGAGGGATGAAGATGTCAAAACAAAACAGAAACGCGGACAAAAAACCGCTCATGTATATTGTGCAGCCGGATTATTCAGACACGCAATCATCAATGCAGGATATATTAATCAAAAGGAAAACACCTCAGCCGCCTATAGAAGAGCCTGCGCAAGGAAGACAGGAGGAAAAAAGTAAGACTCAGCCTGTCGAAGCAGCGCCTGCCGAACCAGAAAAGCAGACACCTGAACAGCACAGCCGAACAGAGGAAGCCGCACAAGAAATTCCGGCGCAAGTGCAGGATGCTGCTGAGCCCGACGCCGCAGAAAAAGAGCCTGAAGCGGTTCACAATGACGCCTTGGAGGAGAGGGTTCCGCCAAAGCGCGTGAAAAAGCCGATGAGCAGAATGTCCATTCTTGAAAAAATTGATTTCTTAACGAAACTGCCGCATAATATGCCCCGGGCGCTTTGTTTGATAGAAGCCAACGGGAAAACTTACAGAGGCGTAATCGTCGGCAGAAAAAATGATGCCATCTATTTGAGGACGACGAGCAACGGTGCGCCTGCTGAGCTTGCCATCAGCGATATCACCTCGCTGCATCCGCTCGGTTTTTAACCATACAAAAAGCTGCCTGAATTCTTTACTCCGGCAGCTTATTTTTATGCTTTTCGGTTAAGAATGTGTGCGGTTCAGCAATCTCGGGCTAAGGCAATTGATGGCGCAGAAGCTGTGAAGATCGACTTCAACGCAATAGTTTGTTTTTTCTAAACGGAATACATCACAGACAGAATCTTTATCTGTAAAATCAAGGATGTGCTTATGTTCGTCAAAAGCAATAAGCAGGCTTAATGTGGCACAGCCGTCACAGACTCTTTCAACTCTGAAAAAAAGAGTATTAAAGCACGGACCGTTATCCAGCTCGCCGACATTTCCGAAGGCGATAAACGGCGATGATTTAGAAGTGAAAAGCACAAACGGCACTGTATCGCCTAATGAAAAACCCGGCGATAAAAGGTTGGAATAGCATCCGGCCGGGCAATCTTCCTCAACCGCATTTTGCAGGTCCTCAATATTTTCCACCGCTTCACGCACACAGTATGTTGTATTCTTGCTCATAATTTCCCTCCTGACTTCACGTTTTAAATGGCACCGGATTAAACGATATCGGAGAGTCAGCCGCCCGGGCGTCCGGGCGGGCTGATGATTGCATCTGTAATAGAAAGTTGGAAGGGGATTCCTCTTTAGAAAAGATGCGAATCAATGACTATCCGTGATGCTTTTTCTCTTTGTGCGGCGCAGGCCGGTCGACAAGTTCGGGTGAAAGGCATTGAATGGCGCTGAAGCAGCTCAGATCAACTTCAATGCAAAAATCTGTTTTTTCTAAACCGAAGAAATCCGGATCACAAGGATGGCAGACGCTGAGGGTGTCGCCGTGCACATCTACGGGGCGCAGTATTGAAAGCGTCGCGCAGCAATCGCAAACTCTTTCTGCCCGGAAGAAAATAGACTCGAAACACTGGCTGTCATCCGCAAATCCTCCGACGTTCCCGAATGTGGAGAACAAACCGCCTTTTTTATCAAACAAGAGAAACGGGATGGTATCTTTACCGGTAACCGTCGGGCTTAACAGATTGGTATAGCATCCAGTCGGGCATTGTTCTTCAACAGCCTCTTGTTCTGCTAAAATCTTCTCGACTGCATCGCATACACAATTTTCATCTCGGCCATGGTGTTTTCCGCAGCTCATGGATTTCAGCTCCTTCTTTTAGGGTATTTGACTTTTGTCTTTAACAACATATGTACGCGAGCCTCACTTGGTGTGGGTGAACGTCTATATATTCATCATATGCGGAGAAAATAAGAAAAAGCAGAGCGTTTTTTAGCTCTGCTTTTCTTTTTAGAGGACGAGAGTGATGACTAAGATGGCAACCAGTGTATTTGTCGCTGTTGAGATCAGCGTTGCGATATCGGCATCTACTGTTGTCACGTTTACGCCGCGGGAGTTTTCGATGAGTAATTTTTGGCGGTTGATTTGTTTGTTGGCTGTCAGCTGCAGTAAGTCTTGTGCGACCAATTCAGCGATGACTCCGTCAGCGATTGAAGTGAGAGTAGCCGTTACGACTGCTGCATTAAGCGCTGTTACAACGGAAGTGACTGCCTGAACGTCTGTCGATGTCACGTTAATATCGCAAGAATCTCTGATAATAATCGCTTCTTCAGAAACTTGTTTGTTGATGTTCGCTTGGGCCAGGTCTTGGTCAAGGAAGGCGTTATCTTCGCCGAATCCGTTTCCGTTACAGCAAACACTGCATCTTCTGCCTTCTTTTTCTTCTTTTTCTTCTCGCGGATGTTCGCATTCAGGATCAAGTGCAACCCAAGAGTATGGTCTGCTTTCCATATCTATTCCTCCTTTTCTTTTACTATTATTAAATGAGCCGGCCCCTTACTTTGACTCAGGCATATATCCTGATAAAAATCACTATTTTTTAGTTATTGACCGGGATTTTGGCGTCTTTGCCGGAGCTGTTCGATTAATTGTTCTCTGCGGGTTTGCGGAGTTTTCTGCTGCTCTTGTGCTTTTTCCTGCTCTTTTTTCTGTTTCTGGCTTTCAAGAAAAGCTTCTGATTTCGCCTGCATGTCTTTGACTAAAGCGATCAGCATTTCTTTTTCTTCGTCAGGTATTTCCCGTAATTTATCTTTTGTTACGCCGTGTTTTTTGAAGACATTGCTGACAAGCACTTTTAAAAGCGGGTCCACTTCTGGTAGATTTTCGAGTTCTTTTTTGATTTTTTCGTTATCTGCCATTTGTTCTCACCTCTATTTTAAAAAATTTGAATAGAAAGAGTTAAAGGATGTCTAGTTCAGCAAAAAGTACATTTAATAATTGAAACAAAATTTGTACAAAGGCCATGATATCGTCTGCTGTCAGTGTGATTTTGACATTGCGGCTGTTCAGAACTTGAATGACGGTCCTCTTTTTTATTTGGCAATCATCCAGGATCAGCAGTTCGGTTACCATTTGGTCGGCTGTGTCTTCATCTGCGATCACGAGCTGTGTCGCGAGGATAATCGCCGCAGTAACTGAGGCTTGTATAGAAAGAGCGGCCGTTATATGTGTTGTATCTACTGTGACATTTTCGCAATCAATCACTTCGATCTTCTGCTCGAATTCGTTGGATAATTGTTCGAATATTTGTGGTTGCAGTGTTTCAACATTTTCTTCAAACGACATAACCTTCACTCCTTTCTCATTCATACTTTATATAATGCAAATGAAACGCCGAGCGGAATAAGAAAAACAACTAAACCGCACCTATTTTTTTCCCGGACAAGGTGCGATTCATGAAGAACAGGGTTTTCGCATATATATTATGAGGTCAAGTTTTAAAAAGGAGTGAACAGGTGGTTATCAATTGGCTTTCATTTATTCTGTTATCGTTTGCCGTTTTTCGGCTGGCCAGGCTTTTCGTATTTGACACCATAATGGCGCCGCTCCGGAGCCTTTTTCACGAGGAAAAAACAGAAACCGCACCAGACGGCACGACAGAAACCTATATTGTCATAAAAGGCAAAGGCATCAGGGCTTTTATCGGTGAACTGCTCAGCTGTTACTGGTGTACGGGCGTATGGTGCGCCGCCTTTTTAATTGCGGCGCAGATTGTGATTCCCGAGGCTGCGCAATGGCTGATTTTACTTTTAGCCATAGCCGGGGCAGCGGGGATCATTGAAGCTGCGGTTTCGCGTCTTCTCCAGGAATAAGGCGGTTCCATCAGCAACTTACCATTATTTTCTGCATAAAATGGTATATATGACATAAGGAAAGGAAGGATCAACATGAATCAATCAAGCAAACCTTCCCAAAAAACTCCATACAAATCCACTGAGTACCAGCCTTACGAAAAAAAAATTAAAAAGAAAGGCTGCGGCTGCGGCCAAAAGAAAAAACCGAGATAGCCGTTTTCTAAAAAAACCGGGGATTCCGGTTTTTTTGTTTTTTGCCGAACACCGGTCCCTGTTCCGCATAGATCATAGGAGGAGGGGATGTTATGAATATATTTGAAGCATTGATCAATGGAAAATACCGCAGACACAATCAAAATCAGCGGGAGTATAACAAACATATCTTATCTATTGAAAAGCAGCTGTCAGAGTTTGATGAAGCCGGTTTGCGCTTCGAGGAATGGATAGATGTGTTTGCCGCTGAAACCGAAGCCAAACTGAAGAAAAATGAGCATTCTCAATAAAATGAAATGAAATCCGCACCGGCCCTATGCATTTATCCAAGCCAAACAAGTCTCATCACATAGAGTATAGAGAGTAAAGGAGGTGCTTAAGTATGGGATTCGGATATGGCGGATTCGGAGGCGGCTACGGCTGCGGCGGATACGGTGGCGGCTATGTCGGAGGCGGTTACGGCTCAACATTTGTTCTTGTTGTCGTATTGTTCATCCTCTTGATCATTGTCGGTGCATCCTTTTTCGGCTAAACCTTAGCTAGACCCAGGATAAGCGCGGGATCGTTCCCGTGCTTGCCTGATGTATGAAAACGGGGTATGCGGAATTTCCCGTTGTCTTACGGGCACATGTTCCGCCCTTTGTTCATACAATATCGTATTACTCCACAAAAAGGAGGCACAACATGGATAATCAATTTTTTAAAAATATTGAGAAGAAAACAGGCGTCAGCATGAAGGATGTCATGAACCTCGCGGGATCATTGCAAAATGCAAATTTCAAAGATGAAAACACGGTGAGAGGTGTCATTCAGAAGGTATCCCAGCTGGCTAACAAACGTGTACCGAAAGAATTGGAAGACAAAATCGTTCAATCAATTACAAGCGGTAAAGAGAAACTTGATTTTGGCACCATTTCTAAAATGATGGACAAAAAATAGGCGTCAGCCGGCCTTATTGAAGGCCTTTTTATGTGAGAAGAACCCGGCAGTGATCTGCCGGGTTCTTTATATTCTGAGTGCGCTCCGTCTGTCCGTCCGAAGAAGGGGTTCGAGAAATCTTGAACTGCGCGCTGTTTTCCCCCGTCTGTTCGCGGGACATGATACATATAAATGCTGCATGGCCCTTGTCATTGCCACGTACAGAAGCCGTCTTTCTTCTTCGAGCGGAGCGGGATCGCCCTGTCTCGCCGTCTCAAGCGCGAAGTCATGGGGGATTGAGCCGTCAGCCGCGCCTAAAATATAGACCGTATTGAATTCAAGACCTTTTGAGCGGTGAATGGTCATCAGTTCGACGCCGTTTTCATCGGTTTTCAAATTCTCGGCGGCGCGCATATGATCGACATGCGCCAGAAAATCCGGAATGGTTTTAAATTTTTTGGCGGCCACTTTGACATCCCGAAGATCATCAGAGCCTTTTTCCAGCTTGTTTCCTTCATTGCCCCGTTTTTTTAAATACTCGGAAAAGCCCATTTTGCTTTCGGCGAAGGTGATGGCTTCAACAGGCTTCATTGTCCGGATGCTGGCGAAAAACGGAACGATCTGCTTGATCTTCCCTATTTGAAACGGCTTCAGGTCAGGCAGTTTCGTCAGCGCCTTAATCATCGTGCAATCTTCTGTGATTGACAGCGCCTTTAGCGTTTGCAGGGCGGATTGCTTTAAAAATAAGGCCGAAAGCAGATCTTTCACTGCATCCGTATCATCCTCGTTCTGGCTCGCGTATAGGTAGGCGAGGATCTGCCGGACGATTCTGCGGCTGTAAAATGTCTGCACACCCCTGTCGGCATGGTAAGGGATTGATGATTGATGCAGTCTTTCATAAATGGCCCGCCCGGCGCTGTTTGTCCGGTAAAGCACGGCAAAATCGCCAGGGCTCGCACCGTTTTGAATTTTCTCTTTTATATCCGAAACGATCATGGTCGCTTCTTCTTCCTCATCGTAAGGATAAAACATCACGGGATCGTGAGCGCCGTCTTTGACGGCAGAAAGTGTTTTTTCATACCGTTTTTTATTTTTCTTTACGACGGTATGAGCACTTGAGACGATCGGATGCGGCGAGCGGTAATTTGCCGTTAAGTAAATGGTTGTTGCTGCCGGATAGTCTTTCTGAAAATCAAGGATGAAAGACGGGCTGCTGCCGCGGAACGCATAAATGGATTGGTCGTCATCCCCCACGCAGCACAGGTTATTCTCAGGGCTTGCGATCAGCTGCATAATTTTATACTGTACAGGATTAATATCTTGAAACTCATCAATCAAAATATGAGAAAATCTGTTTTGATACTGTGCGAGAATATCAGGCCGGCTTTTTAACAGCTCATAACAGCCTTGGGCCATGTCATCAAAATCAAACTGCCGATTTTCCCGCTTTTGCCGTTCATAATGTTCATAGAGCCTGTATACTTTTTTCTCCCAGTCATCCGCAAGCGGAATTGTCTCATGGGGGAGGTACGTGTTTTTCCAGCAGCCGATAAGCTGAAGCGCCTGGTCGACGGGAAACTCTTTTTCATCCAAATGTTCTTCATAGAGCGCCTTTTTTACATATTGCTCTCTCTGCCATTCCATTTTTAGAAGCTGGCTGCCGTTCCATTTTGAAGAATCAAAATGATAGAGTATTTTATAGAAAAAGCTGTGGAATGTTCCCGTCACGAGACGGGAGACTTTGCCGGCTGCCAGCCCGTATTCAGTCGCCATCCGCTCTTTCATTTCGGCGACAGCTTTTGTCGTAAAGGTCACAAGCAGCATGTTCTCAGGTGAAATGCCGAGATGTTCAATCATATGGGCGGCGCGGGCTGTCAGCACCCTCGTTTTTCCGCTTCCCGCTCCGGCGAGCACCAGCAGGGGCCCGTCGGTTTCTGTGACTGCCCGCATCTGTTCACGGTTCAGTCCGATACCGGGAAACAGCGATGTATCAGCTGCTTCAGATATTGGTGAAAACGGCTCGGCTGCAGGCACTTTTTTCGGGCTTTTCCATTCTGAGACGATCGGTTTCGGATTCTCTGAAATCGCTTTTCCTTTCGGCAGGCGGAACATGCCGGCTTCCTTATACTCATCCTTTTCCTTCTCCGCTTTTGGCTCCTTGGCCGCGCATGCTTTTTCACAGGCGGTAAAGTCTCCCTTTTGCCGGTGATAAAACGCCGGCTGCTCTAAAATCGAAAGCCGCATGAAGACGGGCTGGTCACAATGTGCGCAAAAAATATTTCCTTTCTGAGCTTCTTCAAAAAGGAATTGGTAATGTTCTCTAGAATATGTATGTAAATGTATCGTTCGGTTATTCAGTCGGGCGCATTTCAAAAAGGGGTCCTCCCATTAAAAGGTGTTCATCCATTTGATAGACAAAGAATATCATAACAAAAGAACCGCGTTTCAAAAAGTAAGATTAAGGGAAATGAAAAGCTGAAGGGGAGGGGTACATATGATTTATGCAGGACGGATACAAAACCAGCAGTATACTCAATACGCAAACCGGACAGCGGGTTATAGGCCTGATTACGCCGGCATTACGAAAGCGGCCGCCCTCGCCAATGACAGGAGGTACAGAGAGGTGGAGCGCCGCCAGGAAAACACCGCAGCCGCAGAAAAGAACGTACATGAGGAAAAACGTAAGCGCTCTCTTTCCCGTCTGCCGCAAATTATGGGAAAAGGCCGATTGATTAATCAATACGTGTGAAAAACCCGGAAAATATCCGGGTTTTTTTGAGTCGTATATATAAAAGGTGAAGAAGGAGATGATTTTTTTGAGAAGGTTTACATTATTCATCGCGGGGTTATTTTTATTCGGCCTCTTTATTGCCGGAATGAAACCGGCGCACGCAGAGGCGGGCTCCGCAGCAAAAGATGTCACTCTCACACAGCTGGCGCCGCATGTTTGGATGCATACAAGCACCGGCATGGCAGACGGAAATCCCGTCCCTGCGAACGGATTGCTCCTTGAGACGTCCAAAGGAATCGTACTCATTGATACGCCATGGAATGACAGTCTCACAGAGCAATTAATGACAAAAATAAAACAGCAGTTTCCCGGTAAAAAGATGACCGATGCCATTGTGACACACGCCCATGACGATCGCATCGGCGGGCTGAACACCCTGTATACATACGGCGTAAAGGTCCACAGCACGAAGCTGACAGCCGACTTCGCCCGGAAGCAGGGATATGACCGGCCGCTCGGAGATTTGAAAAACGTGACCAAGCTGCAGTTTGGCGATATGAAAGTTGAAACGTTTTATCCGGGTAAAGGGCACACGGAAGACAATATGACTGTCTGGCTGCCTCAGGATAAGCTCTTATTCGGCGGATGTTTAATCAAGTCTTTAGAAACAAAGGAAATCGTGCCTACTCCTGGGTTTTACCCGGACCACTGGCCGCGAGCCGTCCGCAAAGTGATGAAAAGATATCAGGACATCAGCATTGTCGTTCCGGGCCATGGCAGTCCGGGGGATGACCGTCTGCTGCCGCATACGATAAGCCTCCTGAAAGAAAAGCAATAAAGAAGACCGGCGCTCCCATTACGGAGTGCCGGCTTTTTTTATCTCTTTCTGATTTTCATAAAACAAAGGAAAGCAAGTGCAAGCGCCAAAACGGCATATCCCGCTATCGGCCAAACATGCTGATGAAATGAAGAATAATCTCCGGAGATGACTTCCTGAGCCAGCTCGATCGAGTGGATAAACGGCAAGGCATAAGCGATATGTTTGAACGTCTCACCGAGCAGATTGACATCCATCCAAGCTCCGCCCAGAAATTGTACGAGTGTTATATAAATCGTTCCGATACCCGAAATTTGTTTGTCCGTAAACACAGCACCTAAACATAAACCGAAGAAAACGGACATCATCGCAATCGGCAGCAGTACAGCGATACCGGCGAGAAGATTGATCCATTCGGCTGATAAACCGGCCGCCGCTGCTGCGGTAAAACAAATGACAATTTGTAAAACGGCTAAGGGCAGCATCGGCAGTGTATAACCGACAACATAATCGGCTGTTTTTAAAGGGGAAGCAAACAAACGGGTCAGAAGAGCGGTCTGTTTGTCTTTTGCGATCAGCAATGCAGAGAACATCGTAAGGAAAGCAAAGCCGAAAACAATGAGTCCGGGTGCTAAATGCTGGACTTTAAAGGTGTCAAGCGGCGCATTTTTCTCAATCGCCGTAAACAGAAACAATAGAATAACAGGCAGTGCGATTCCAAGGATGATAGATAGGGGATCACGAAAAATCTCTTTGCGGTTGCGTATGGCGAAATCAAGCATAAAGACCCGCCTCCCCGTCACAAATCGCTAAAAAGGCATCTTCAAATGTGGCTGAATGAGTTTGCTTTTTCAGAGCCTCTGCCGTACCCAGTGCTTTTAATGTCCCATTTTCTAAAATGCAAATACGGTCTGCCAGGGCTTCGGCCTCTTCTAAATAGTGTGTCGTTAAAATAATCGTCATGTCCCCCTTTAATGCCTCAAGATTTTTCCACAACTCGCGGCGTGAACGGACGTCCAGCCCTAATGTCGGTTCATCTAAGAAATAAATATCCGGCTTTGTAATCATGCCCATGGCGATGCTGAGCCGGCGCTGCATTCCGCCTGATAATGTTTTGGTTTTTGCTCTTTCTTTCTCTTTTAATTGAAACAATTCAAGCATCTCATCCGTTCTTTTTTTTCCTTCTTTTTTTGGAATTCCGTAGACTCCGGCTATAAACTCTAAGTTTTCCCGTACTGTTAAATGAGGGGCAATGGCTGTTTCCTGCGGAGATATATTCATTTTCGGTTTAATTTTATCCAAATCAGTCAAAATGCTGAAGCCGAGCACTGATGCATCACCTTCATCCGGAGAAAGGAGGCCGCAAAGCATGCTGATTAATGTCGTTTTTCCAGCTCCGTTCTCACCGAGTAAAGCGAAAAATTCTCCTTTTTCAACTGAAAAATCAAGACGGTCAACGGCGGCGGTTTCTTTATAATGTTTCGTTAATTGCTTCAGCTCAATCGCGTGCATTTACTCATCCTCGCCATCTGCGTCAATTTGCTTTGCGTTTAAAATATCTTTTGCAAATTCGAAAAAGAGTTCTTGTTTAACAAGTGCGATACCCTGCTGGTCATCCCCGAGCATAAGCAGTGAGTCCCCGGGATTTATATCAAAAACATCTCTTGCTTCTTTAGGAATGACAATCTGGCCTTTTGTGCCAACTTTAACGGTCCCGAATATATGCTTTCCTTTAGGTGCTGTCATGTGTATCCCTCCGTTGTGTGAATTGTATTTTTTGTATGAATTGTAATACTTCGTATACTAAACATACATCAACCTTCCATAAAATTCAATAAAATTCATGAAAAAGTAATATTTTCATAAAAAAAGCACTCCTGCCATATCAGCAGGAGTGCTTTTGATTTTATCGTTTGTGTTCCTTTATCATTTCCAGGTGGGGGATGCCGGCATCGAGAAATTCTTCGCCGGATGTGACGCGGTACCCTTGTTTTTCATAAAACGGAACCGCCTGCGTCTGCGCATGTAAGATAAAGCTGCCGGCGCCCTGGGCGGCCGCCGCTTTTTCAAGCGCCTGCATCATGATGGCTCCGACACCGAGAGAGCGGTGGCTTTTCATCACGCAGATACGCTCTAATTTTCCGCGCCCGTCTTTCAAGCGCCATCTGCCGGCTCCGACCGGCTGACCGCCGTCATAAATGACAATATGCTCTGACGCGTCTTCGAATTGATCAATTTCCTCTTCTTCCGGAACGTGCTGCTCTTTAACAAAGACCTCTTTTCTGACGAAAAAAGCGTCGTTCAGATGTTTTTCAGTTTTTGCAACGATGGCTTCCAAACAGTTATTCTCCTCCGCCTAATAAAAATGTTTCGTACACAGTCCATGAGCCGTTATCCAGCTGATACAGCAGGTGAAAACGGTCGATGACTTCTTCGTGGGAAATGTCCTGCATTTTCAGCTGTCCGAGTACGTCGGAATGTTCATCTGACGACAGCTTCTGGCCGACCGTGACATGCGGAACGAAGCTGTATTCCGGCTTACCGGACAATGCTCCTGAATAGCATTTCTCACTCAGAGTTTTTAATTCCTCCGTCGGCTCCGCTTTCATATATATCACATTATTCACAGGAGAAAACGAGCTGTATTTTGTGATCTTCAGAACGAGCGGATGCGACTCTTTCGCCGTCTGTCTCAGCTGTGATACGATCTGCTCGATTTCCTGTTCTGTCGCTTCAAACGGATCTCTTACCGTCAGATGCGGCGGTATGAGCGCGTAGCTCGGGTCGTAGCGTTTCCGGTACGAATTTGCGAGATCCTGTAATTTTTTTGATGGAAATAAAACAATACCGTATTTCATGAAAGTTCCCTCCTTAATGAATGGTTACAGCATTTTTTTCAGCGCCGGCGTGATGAGCGGCTGCCAGTATGTCCATTTATGATCCCCGTCAAAGGTTTCATACGTGTATTCAGACTGTTTGCTTTCCAGCAGCTGTTTGAGCTCTTCGTTCGGCGCGGTGAAATCAAGCACCTGGCCGTCCGTCGTGTGGACATCGGTTTCTTTTTCTCCGATTTGATGATAAACGGAAATCTGTTTGAGATCCTCCGACTGCCGGACGGCATCCAGCACGTGCCCGTCAACATACGGAGACTGCATGATGACGTTTCCAAACATGTTCGGATAGTCAATCGCCGTCATGAGCGAGACGGTTCCGCCGAGGGAATCCCCGATCATGGTGCGGCCGTATCCGACTTGATAAGTCGGATATTCTTTGTCGATAAAAGGAACGAGCTCATTTGCGATAAACCGTTTATATGAGGCGAACTTAGAGCCTTCGGGATGGTATGTGTTTCTTCGCTCCCGCACATTTTTATATGGGACGCCGATAATGATGCAGCGGTCAATTTCCCCTTTTGACATGAGCTCTTCCGCCTGCCGCCCGATCCTCCCTAATCTGAAATAATCATGGCCGTCCTGGGCGATGACCGTATGATATTTATACAGAGGGGAGTAAGTGTTGGGCAGGTAGACCAAAACGGTCATTTCTTCTTCAAGCTCATGAGAGAAAAGTTTTTTCTCATGAATGATTCCGGTTTTCGGTGCCACTTCGCATTCCTCCAGGCCGCTTCTTGTCTTGATGGTTTTTCCCTATTGTACCATGAATTATTAGAAATTTCTTTCTTCAGATGCACTTCTTGCGAGAGTTCAGAAAATTAAAAAGTTGTTGAAATCCATTTTATAGTGCGTTAATATAGAACAATCAGAAAATACAAAACAATATTCTTATCACGAGAGGTGGAGGGACTGGCCCTTTGAAACCTCAGCAACCGGTTTGCTTTGCCGCGGGAAGGCAAAGTGCCAAGGTGCTAAATCCAGCAAGCGATTCACATGCTTGGAAGATAAGAGGAAGAGAAAAGCTCCTTCTTCTTATGAAGAGGGAGCTTTTTTATTTTTGAAAAGGATGGTGCTTACTGATGACGCAGCATGTTGAAACAAAATTAGCCCAAATTGGAAATAGAAGCGAAGAAGCAACAGGAACGGTCAGTCCGCCGATTTATCTGTCCACCGCTTACCGACATAGAGGAATAGGAGAATCTACAGGTTTTGATTACGTGCGCACGAAAAACCCGACACGCCAGCTCGTTGAAGACGCTATCGCCGTGTTGGAAAACGGTGCGAGAGGCTTTGCTTTCAGCTCGGGAATGGCAGCCATTCAAACGATTATGGCTTTATTTAAAAGCGGGGATGAATTGATTGTATCCTCCGATTTATACGGAGGCACATACCGTTTGTTTGAAAATGAATGGAGAAAATACGGCTTAAGCTTTATTTACGATGATTTCAGCGATGAAGACTGTTTACGCTCCAAATTAACGGAAAACACGAAAGCGGTATTTGTTGAAACGCCTACAAACCCGTTAATGCAGGAGGCGGACATTGAAAAAATCGCCCGGATTACGAAAGAAGCCGGCCTGCTCTTGATTGTCGATAATACGTTTTATACCCCGGTCATCCAGCGCCCGCTTGAACTGGGAGCCGATATCGTCATTCACAGCGCCACAAAATATTTAGGCGGGCACAATGATCTCCTTGCCGGTCTTGCTGTCGTAAAGGATGAAGAGCTCGGCGACATCATGTTTAATCACCAAAATGCGATCGGAGCCGTTCTCCCGCCGTTTGATTCGTGGCTTTTAATGAGAGGGATGAAAACACTCGGGCTCAGAATGCGGCGTCATGAAGAAAACGCCCGTGAACTTGCAGAATTTTTAGAACAGGAAGAAGAAATCGCCGACGTGTTATATCCCGGAAGAGGCGGAATGCTTTCTTTCCGGCTGCAAAAAGAGGAATGGGTCAATCCATTTTTAAAGGCGCTGAAAACGATCTGTTTTGCAGAAAGTCTCGGCGGGGTGGAAAGCTTTATTACATACCCCGCGACACAGACGCACATGGACATTCCGGAAGATATCCGTATCGCAAACGGCGTCTGCAACCGCCTGCTGAGATTTTCAGTGGGAATTGAACATGCAGAAGATTTGAAGCGGGATGTAAAGCAGGCGTTACAGCAAGTAAAAGAGGGGGCCGTGTCATATGAGTAATCAAAATTGGACGCTGGAAACCCAGCTCGTGCACAATCCATTTAAAACTGACGGAGCTACAGGAGCCGTCAGCGTGCCGATTCAGCATGCTTCCACATTTCATCAGTCTTCCTTTGAAGAATTCGGGACATATGACTACAGCCGCTCAGGCACACCGACAAGAACAGCGCTTGAAGAAACGATCGCAGGTCTTGAAGGCGGAACGAGAGGTTTTGCTTTCAGCTCCGGAATGGCGGCGATTTCGACGGCGTTTCTGCTCTTATCCCAAGGCGACCATGTTCTTGTCACGGAGGATGTGTACGGCGGAACATTCCGCATGGTGACAGAAGTGCTGTCCCGTTTCGGAATCGAACACACTTTTGTCGATATGACGGACACAGAAGCGGTTGCCCGCGCCATCCGGCCGAATACGAAAGCCATCTATATGGAAACACCGTCAAACCCGACGCTCGGCATCACGGACATTAAAGCCGTCGTCGAGCTGGCAAAAGAACACGGCTGTCTGACATACCTTGACAACACTTTCATGACGCCTGCACTGCAGCGGCCGCTTGATCTCGGCGTAGATATCGTGCTTCACAGCGCGACGAAATTTTTAAGCGGCCACAGCGATGTGCTGTCAGGCCTTGCCGCCGTCAAGGATGAAGAGCTCGGCAATCAGCTGTATAAGCTGCAAAACTCATTTGGAGCGGTGCTCGGCGTACAGGACTGCTGGCTCGTATTGAGAGGCTTAAAAACGTTGCAGGTCAGACTGGAAAAAGCGAGCCGGACGGCTGAACGGCTGGCTGCCTTTTTTGACGGGCACCCCGCCGTCAAAAACGTTTATTATCCCGGCCTTGTCGGACACCCGGGAGCCGATACCCATAAACGGCAAGCAAGCGGAGCGGGCGCCGTCCTGTCCTTTGAACTGGAAAGCAAAGAAGCCGTCAAAAAGCTGGTCGAAAATGTATCTCTTCCGGTATTTGCGGTCAGCCTCGGCGCCGTTGAATCCATTCTCTCATACCCTGCAACTATGTCGCATGCCGCCATGCCGAAAGCGGAGAGGGAAAAACGCGGCATCACAGACGGCCTTCTGCGCCTGAGCGTCGGAGTCGAAAACGCCGAAGATTTAGAACGCGACTTCGAACAGGCATTGAAAAAAATAACTCCCGCCAAAGTCAGATTATAAATGAAAAGGGCGGCGCCAATTGAGCGCCGCCCCTTTTTTTATTTTTGATAAAAAAGTGTTGACGAACGGCTAAGCAGGATATATAATTATAAATGTCAGAGAGACAACAACATACCCAGCAACACATACATATCATGATTCCGTAGCTCAGCTGGGAGAGCGCTACCTTGACAGGGTAGAGGTCGCTGGTTCGAGCCCAGTCGGAATCATACACTGCGGTTAGAGGCGTTATATTAACGTTTCTAGCCGTTTTTTATTGTGTTGACTTAGTCGTATTAAGGCGCAGGGTAGCGGCGGGCCGTTACCGTGTTTGAACGTTTCTTATTCTATTAAACCGGAATAGGAGGCGTTCTTTTTTTATGGATGATATTCGAAAAGGGAAACCGATTAAGCGAACACGCAGGCGTAAACTCCGTGATCTCGGTGACTTAGACGGATTATTTCAGACGTTCATCACGATAAAGACGGCCGAAGGGAAAGCGAAAGGAACGTTACAACAGTATCGCGATAATTATAAATCTTTTACTACGTTTCTTGAGGAATTCGATATACCTCGTTCTCCTACGGCTATTGATCGAGATACAATACGGGACTACATAAACTATATGCGCAATGATTGGGTGCAATTTAAGGGGAACGTTTATATATCGGATGAGGAAAAGAAGCGAGGTCTATCAGATAGCACGATAAATACGCGCTTAAAAACACTGCGAGTAATGTATAACACCTTAGAAAGCGAAGGACTTATTGATAATAATATAATGCACAGAGTTAAGAACGTACAAGAAATAGAAGAGCCTATTATTATTTTGCAACCAGATGAGCTACAACGCCTTTTAAAAACGCCTGATAAGAAAAACTTTGCAGATTTTCGTGATTATGTATTGATGAACGTATTGTTAGACGGAATGATGCGGATCGGTGAAATAACACATGTTGAAAAGCGAGATTTTGATTTTAAATCCTATATTCTAACGATTCGATCATCTATTGCGAAAAATCGAAAGACAAGATATATACCTTTACTACCTACTACATGTCGGTTAGTTCAAGAGTTAATCGCAGAAAATGAATTGGATTTTAAAAGTGATTATGTTTTTCTGACAAACTACGGAGCTCGTCTTGACAGAAATCATTTTAGAAAGAGATTAGTTGATTTCGCGGCAAAAGCTAACGTGAAAAAGAAGGTGCACCCTCATTTATTTAGGCATACAGCCGCTACTATGTTTTTGGAGAATGGAGGAGATAGCCGAATGCTTCAGAAGCTACTCGGTCATTTAGATTTACGAATGATTCAGAGATATACACACGTGGCTGATAAATCCGTAGCGAAGGCGCATGCCAAACATACAGTGATGAACTATATTATCAAAGCTCAAGCTATGCCCCGAAAAATAAAAAGATCCTAAAAACACACACAAAAAAAAGAACGCCATCCAAAGGAAATAAATTCCGATAGATAGGACGCCCTAACCTACGTCTATCTTATCGAAAAAAAGCGTACTTGTCTACGTTTATTTAAGCGCGCCTGATTTTCCGACGGAACGGTGTCTCTTAACGAGGAGAAAGCCGTATGTACACGAAAGAAGCCTCTAAAATGGCGTCGTTCCGTTCAGTGGACGAGCTAAATGGCGCCATCCGTACGCACATATACCACAATAAGTCCGATCTAACGCCTGCCGCAATCGAGGTTCTAAAGGTGTTGTCTCGTCATGCCGTCAAAACGCCGGGCGTGGCGTACCTGAAGCTCGCATCTATCGCGGAATTAATCGGCCGGCACCGCGTTACCGTGATTCGGGCCGTTAAGCGTTTAGTCGATCTCGGTATTATCCGCAAAGAAATTAAATACCGGCCGATATCCGGCGGCAACGGCGCCAATATGTACGTCATCCAGCCGGCGGCCGATGTTACTCCGTCTGTGTTACCCCGCCAAGAAGCCGAAAAGCCAACGGAGACAACGGCCGAGGCACCGAAAACGGAAAACGAAGCTGTTATTTCTCAAAGCAAATTAAAGTTCTTACAGAATACGTATGCTGCGTTTAAATCTGCGGTCAATACGTTTGTTAGCGATCGGAAATTAACGAGCAAGCTGTACGGCATATACCTTGCGCATACGTCGTATTTAAAAGGCGTGTATGCTGCCGATATTCTTCAAGGAATCGGACTGGAATCCGTTCGTCAAACGTTTATAGCGACTAAACGGAAGCCTATCCGCAACTTGGCCGGCTATTTTAACGGCGTACTGGATCGGATGCTCGATGGGCTATTTGCTGCGCGATTTGATTCGTTAACGCCTCGTTAACGCCTTGTTAACGTCTTCGTGCGTTAATTCGTCGTTTTGTTAGCGGATAGTTTCGTTCGTGTTTCGTTGGTATTTAAGGATTAATTACCTATTATAGTTCGGTTTTTATTGGGATATGTTTGTTTTTATTTAGTTAAATAGGGTTATTTTTCGTTATTACTCTTATGTTTAATGCCTGTTTTCGGTAATCTCAAAATGGGAGGCGATTTTTTATGCATTCAGAAAACCGAAAAGGTAAACGTGTAAAAAGAAAAATGAAAATGGAGCGTACAAATATTTATTCGTTAGAGGAATTATTTGAACGCTTAGTGCGTGCCAAGCGCGCCGAAAACGTCGTTCAGGAAACGATCGATAAGTACATGCGCGCTTGTCGGTATTTAACGAAGTACGCGGAAGAGATCGGGGTGTCCGCAGACATACGCCATATTGACGTTGACTTTGCGCGCGGGTTTGTCGCGTGGTTGATCAACGATAAAATAAAGTTCGACGGTCATAATTTCAAATTGAACGAGCATAAGACGCAGGGGTTATCCCCGAGGTCAGTTAACGACTATATCAAGACCATACGGACTTTCTTTCGTTTTTTGATCGATGAGGATTTGGCTATGGAAAATCCTTTTTTGAAGTTGAAACTCCTTACGGAACCGCAAGATGTTATTGAGATATTGACCAAATCAGAACTTAGACAATTACTAGCTGCACCATACCTAAGGTCCTATCCAGAATTCCGAGACTTCGTAATTATGACTTGTTTAATCGATTCTTTGTGTAGGGTAGGCGAGATACTTTCGTTGAAAATTGAAAATATAGACTTTTCTTCAAACTTTTTAATATTAGAAGGGACAAATACGAAAACCCGAAAAGGAAGACTAATACCTTTACAAGGTAGGACAGTGAGGCTTATAAAAGAACTGATTAAAGAGAACGAAGAATTCGATAGTGAGTATGTTTTTCTAGCAAACTACGGTGAGAAGATGACAACTAATAACTTTAGGCAGCGTTTGAACAACTATGCTGATCGGGCCGGCATCAAAAAGCGCGTGCATCCTCATTTGTTGCGTCATACCGGGGCAACTATGTTTTTAGAAGCCGGAGGAGACATCCGGCATTTACAGATGATACTTGGACATAATGATCTTCGAATGATCAAGAGGTATACGCATTTATCCGGAAAATCGTTGAAAGAACAGCACGATAAATTCTCGCCTCTTGTGCAAATCAGTAGTAAGGCTGGTCGTAAGAGAAAAGTTAACAACGATACGGATAAAAATTTTAGAAAATTACCTTGAAAATTATAGTTTAATACGACGTCCCAGACGTTGAGGTATATCGGCATTACTGCGGAAGAATCCGAAGTAGCTTACGAGGCTATCGAAGTATAGGGGTTACAGTAACCAGCCACACCTACCGAGGACGGTCGCCCCGAACTCATGGGGTGGCGGCATGTTACGCCAGCAATACGGCACAGAGTCGTAGGCATGCGGTAGGTAGCACAGGAATGAAGGCGCAGCAAACCGCGTCAGATCAACGATTAGCCGGATAATAGGCCGCAGTATATTCGGGGCATATTGCGCCCATGTGTATGACTGCATGTAACACTAACGCATAACCAGTATGCAGTATCTTATACATTGTATGCGGCATAGGGCATCCGGCATGACGTTGATACGGCGCGGTTTAAGCGTTGCATAAAATACGTAAGAAACAATGCGCGTTCGAAACGTCTTTAAACGTTATTGTATCAATGATTGTCGATGATTTCGAATGTAACTCAAGTTCATTCTGTTAAATTCGGTATTCAATAATATGAATCAGGTATACAGAACCAACCGAAAAGAATATTTTTAATCACACGACCCCCAAAGCCCCCTAACACGACCCCCGCAACTTCTGTTTTTAATTAGCGCACAAATTTTTAAACTCGACGGGTTGCTGCATACGAAAAAAGACGCCGATTTATTCAGCGTCCTCTTCCGTGGCTTCTTCAATTTCGAATAGCTCATCGACTTCTACGCCGAGCGCCTTCGCAATCGAAAAAACGTGCCAGTCTTCATGTCGACTATTCTTATCGAAACGTGATATTGAACCTTGCGGCACACCCGATGCTTCCGATAGTCTTACCTGCGTCCACCCTTTCGTCTTCATAACGGCGTTTAGACGCGGCGTTGCGTTTAGTTTCATTTCGACCACCTCTGCGACCATTATAATTTATTTAAATAGAGAACGGATAGTTTATCCAGTTTTTTAGCGCAGATTTAAAATGCGAAAAATAAGCAATCAGATCGCTAGCTAAAGCACCGGATTAAGAAGAAAAACGGATTATAGGAGATCCCTTCGTTTAATTTATAATGTTATCGCAAAAAGCGTTTGATCTAAATATTTTTTTAAAACAACCGATATTATATTTGAGGTGATAATATATATTGCGCTATTTAGAAAGTTCACACCCAATTGTTGATAGGTTAGCGATGTGTCTTAGTATACTGTGCTGGTTTATTTATCCAATTTTACTCTTCGGTTTTGCTTACATGCGAGAATTCCAGCTTCCTTACTATATATTACTGAACTTAAGTTTCTTTATGTTTTTGCAAGTATTACTCACTGTGGTACACGAAAAAGCTCATGCATACGCGGCTTCTTGCTTTTCATTGAAAACTGAGATTAGCTACCGTAATAAAGATAAAAAACATTTTAGAGATGGACAAAAATTTTTCAAACCATGTTGTCTATTTAAGGGTGATGCAAAAATCAGTAAGATTGCTTTCGTTACTATTGCAATTGCGCCTGCAATTACGCTTTCATTAATATTTTTGTTGTTTTTATTACTTTTCAAGACATATTTATCTCAATTTTCAGATGTGTTTTATTTTGGAGTTTTGTTGTACGTAATAAAATTAAGAGGTTGTTCAGGTGATATTAGTCTTATAATTGGAGCGTTAAAGCAGTCTAAGGGCGTTAAATTTCAACAATTAGACGCGGGTAACTTTAGAATACTTTAAAAATGAAGAAGACGCCTTACGGGCGTCCTTTTTGTATTAACTATAAGCGATGCAAAAAATATACTGAGTTTTATAAGTGGATTTTCACACTTTATAAAAAGTTTACGATGTCTAGTTTAAAAAAATCTGCTTAAATGTTAGTTATACATAATTATCTTTGGATACTTTATCGTATATCCAGTAATATAGTTTTTCATACAAAAAATTAACCTCGTTCTTCATATGAATGTAATCAATGCCAAAGTTTTCTTTACCATCACCGTAAACATTCTCCTCAAGCTGTTGGTCGAAAGGATATCTAAAATAAATGGAGTATGGATCAAAATTATTTAACTCAATTATTAATACATGAAGCTTTCTTAATACTTTTTTGCTTTCATTATCTTTTGAAAATAAATAACTTTTACGTAATTCAGAGGTAACCATATCCCATAATGGACTTAAGTTATGTCTATTTAATTTATCTTGGATTTTTGTTTTGTCTAATTTTCTCTTTATGTAAGCATGATATAAAATTGCTTTTAGGCATAACTCAATTGAGTGTCTGTATAGATAAATAATTGGAATGATTGTACTATCAATGGAATGATTGTTCAAGCCTTCGTATGATGAAATTAACTTATCGGCAGATTCTTTAAAGTAATTGGAATATAGTATTAAATGTTCATCGTGGGATCTGAAAGTTTTCTGCCAGTTAGGATAAGCATTTTTATAAATATCAATATTGCTTTTGAAAATCAATTAGGAACCTCTCCTTTTTATTTTTTATTTATGACACCTTCTATTGCCTCAGAAATTGTTGACCATTTTTCTAGTCCGCGTGCTACATGCGTACCTTTACCTGCTATTGTCGCGTATGCTTCGTATGTATTATTGGCTTCGAAAACTCTCACCGATAGATCCCTTTCCTTAAAGAGTAGCCATTCTTGCTTTTCTCCTTCAAATATCATGATTCTCTCCTTCTACTTCGATTAAACTTATAATCTCGTTTATATCTTCAATGTCTAAGGCATTTGCTATACGTTCAATATGTCCGAAATTAATATTTTGCCTCTTACCGTTTATTAACTCACTTAACGCTGCATGTCTAATTCCACATATATCAGCGAGAGCTCGGAGCGAAAGATTCTGCTTTTCCAAAAGATCCCCTATATTAACTTTAACTTTTTTCATTAATTGACCTCCAGATGTATTTTTTTCTTGACTATACGCAATAGCGTACCATATAATCGGAAGTAAGTTGGTACTTAAAAGCGTAACAATTTAAAGGGAGGAACATTTAAATGAAAACGATTGATATCAAAAAGGAAATTCTTTCTGCAGACAAATGGCAACGAATAACTGTCGACTATGTAAACTATCCAAACGTCTGTGATCCGGAAGGCTATCGAGAGCCGATTGAGGTTTTGCATATCGGAAACGACATCACGCTAGATGTTAGCTCAGGTTATATATCTTTATCGCGATTGCATTACAACGAAGAAGGTAAACCGGAGCTTGGCGACAAAGCCGAGGAGCTTGCTGAATTTGAAACCGGCATTGAAATTGAACTTACATCCGAAGAGATCGCAAATATGACCGTACTTGAATTCATGATTAAAATAGCTCAATCGAAAGAGGGTGCAGAATAATGGAAAAGATCAAAATCAATCACTTTTATTTTATGGAGGAAGGAAAACGAATTGAGGAGACAGTCGAGGCAATTGACCTTGGGAATGGCTATGCGCTTACAATGACCGATGCAACTGAACCGGATCATTATGTCATGATTCATACGATATATGAAGGTTCTTACGGTCCGGAAATCGGCTGGCATTCCGAAATAAGCGAAAATGTAATGTATTCAATACCGAAAAACGGCCGCATTCCGAGTTTAGAAGAGATCGCATCCATGTCAGCGGTCGAGCTTATGCTGTTCTTAGCCGGTAAATATCGAAAGGAGGCGGCGTAAATGCAAGTTCGTTATGCACGCACAATTGTCGGATGGTTTAACGTGTATCCGGCAGGAATTGACCGTTATGTCAATTTGAAGCCGGAGGACTTTTTCGCTCTTTTACCGCAAGTATCTCAGTGGGTACGTTCTGGCTGCGGAGAAATTAGTGTTGCTGCGGCATTTGAACTTTTTGGTGAGCAGGAGGCGCAGCCAGCATGAGCCAGTTCCAAGCGCAGAAGGTGCATCTGGTCCGGCACGGATCGGCGGATTTTCCATATAAAGAAACCCATGACGCCTATTTAATCGCAGCTGATACGGTAGCATTGTGCGATTTTGATGCGTGGGGCGGCGGCAGATTTGCGTTTTACGACACGGGCGGCCTAACGCAAAAGAATGACGGATACCACTTATACGCCGATGCGCACCCGGAATCATTCACATTTGAATTCGCTAAGACTACGGCGGCCCTAAAGAAGCTCGACGGCCGCGAAATAACAGATATGAGTGTCGCGCAGTTCAAGCGGATGTTTTTCACGGGAGGAGAAGGCCATGTATAAAGTAGGCGAAACTGTGCGTTTTTGGGGCGTTAAGACGGACGGCTTGACGTGGTTATCAGCCGAAGCCATGACCGGTAAGGTAATCCGCCGGCAGCACGAAGAGCGGATATATACGATCGAGGGACAGCGGGGAACCGTTCACGATGTTCCGGAAAAGTTAATTGATTGAGGTTCCGCAATAAAAGCCGGTTAAACGCCGGCTTATTTTTTTGTCCATTTTCCGAAGTGTATTCGCAGTTATAAATGACGGGGGAGAAAGTTTCGTCATCCATGTCGCAAAATTGACGGTAGCCTACCCATTATACAAGTGTAGGACGAAACCGACGGAAGTTTGTGCCAATCCGGAAGTTGGTACGCAGTTAAAACGATGGAACAAATCCACGTTGAATTGTGCGGTTTGAAAAAGTCACGGGTATTATCTAGTGAACTGCGCGGTTTTCACCTTACTTGCATATTGTTTTGTGCAAGATGTCGCAATACTGGCTGCTACCTACCCGTTATATTAGTGAGAAATAAAAACACTCACAACATTGTGTGGGAGGAGGATAAGTAAATGGAGCAATTTAAAAAGTATTTGCCGAATGATAAGACTGAATTATTAGAACAAACAAACTTTGAAATGTATAACCTCGATCTTATGCGCAGGGTGTTTCCACGTATTATTGATGAGTTTGATCAAATTTATAAACGAAAACAAAGAAAGCCACAAATTAGAGACATTATCGCTTTGTACTTTTATCTACTTTCCTATGTCGACGGCAAGCATACGTTAGAGAGTGGCGAAAAAAGTAAACGCTTTGGAGCTAGCTTTCCAGCGAGACAGAAAATTGCAGATGACTTAGGGATTGCAGAGAAGCGAATTAAGCCGCTCGTTGATATTTTGCTAACAAACGGTTTGTTACTCGAAGCGAGGGACGTTTGGATCGGGACAAGTCGGTATAAATGGTACTTTGTTTCTTTTTGTCCGAGGATCAGTGATGACGGCTATATAGTTTCGGAAGGTGGGGAAAAAATACTGCCCGATCTTTCTGTTTATAAGTGATACAAGCAACAGAGGGCTGTTTGGATACATGTATAAGAGGAGAGTATGCAAGAAGGTGCTAGATACCCAAGTAAACATACCAATAGAAACATACCAACGTTAAACATACCAACAAATAATAGCACTCAATTAAAATACTTTCGCGCAGATACTTATTAATTAAATGAATTCTATCGCGATAAATAATATCTGCAAGATTGAGCGAAAGCGAACGATTGCTTTGTTTCAAAAAGAAAGGAGGAAATAAAAATGAAAATAAGTCAACCGAAGGAAGAGCTCAAACAAAAAATAAATAGATGGAAAACCGAAGTTAATTCCGATTTTGTGGACGCTTTCCACCTGAATCGCGAGATTGATGCCGCGCTCTCGGAATACGTTCAGGCCACCGGAAAAAGCCCGATGCAATCGGCGTCCGGATTGATGAAGCCTATAAGCGATCTGCTCGTCAAGGTTCACGAAAATATCGAGCGGCTTCAAGTAAAGGAACGTACCCGCGAAGAGTGGGAGCGCGAGGAGGACAAGTACATACCGCCAACGCCTTCCGAGGTTAAATCAGGATATCGAGTGTGCGCCTGTTGGAATTGTAATAATGTTTTTAAGCGCCTCGGAAAAAAGAAATATTGCAGTGACGCATGCGGTCAAGAGCAAAGAGACGCCAGTAAACGGTTGGAACGAACAGGCACGTACTTAGCTCCAAAACGTGACGGATATTTGCTTAACCGAGAAGAGAATGCCGGAAAAAAAGACGAAGGGAGACTCGTTTTTTCTGATCGAATACATTTATATGGGAAGCGTGAATTGAACGGAAATCGCCCGTATTCTCCTCGTAGAAATACAGAAGCAAAACAGCACGGCGATATAAAGTTTGGCCGAGTTTGGGGCAGCGGGGAAGAGAAATCGGAGTACGAAAGATTCAGGGATGGTGAAAGTCCGGGAATCTTTACGGTTGATATTGCGTCCGGTCTTAAAATCTACCATACAAACGGGAAAAAACACGTATATAGTGAGAAGGGTGCTGGCGCGTGGCATCTCCTTCAATCTTGCATTAGCCATTCTGGCTAATGTTTTTTTCTGCCTTTTTTTTCGATACTAAGTTAAGAAAATTTAACAAGGAGGGTAGACCATATGGAATTAACCGGTGATCAGTTTTTAAAAATTCGCCGAATTTACAGGCTATCCCAAAAAGATGTAGCAGATTTAACAGGGGTTTCGGAAGCTTTCATTTGCATGGTCGAAAACGGGAAGCGAAAACTTACTCCAAAAGTCTCTACAAGATTAGCAGATAAATTGGATCTTAACCCTGCTAAAGTGATTAGCCTGCTTGAATTCTACGCGCAGACGGAGGTTATTAAATGAACCAGCGAAAGATCAACACGATGCGAACGAAACTTGGCCGCCTCGCCCGAAACCAATGCGCTAATTACAAAAGCAGTGGTGCCTGTGATCTTCAGCGTTGCGGTGTGTGTACCGTTGAAATCAAAACGGATTCAATGCCGGGGAATGTTTGTCCCTACTTTATGCGAAACGTTCTGCCCGTAGATCCGGTTTTAATGCGGAAGTATCTCGAATATTTACAATCCGATCATCCGTTACAGAGCAAGTCGAACAGGGCGGAAAAATGCAAACGTTGCGGCCATCGATTCGAGCGCAAAAGTAACCGGCAACTATACTGCGCCGGATGTGCGGTTAAAAGTGAAAAGGAAAATAGTCGGCGAAGGAATCGAGATTATCGTGATAGACAAAGAAAAAGAATGACGATTTAGACGTCTGTAAACGTTGATATGACGGGCTTTTCAAATGCAAAAACCGGCACCCGGCTATATTACTATTAGATTTCGATTTTTGAATCTAAAGGAGGTACATCTTTGACTAACGTCTTGGTCTACGTAAAACCTGACGAAGTGCTCACGGTAGACGTGGAAACAGGTGAAATATTACGAAAGATTAGCGGCTGTCACCGGGACTTACTCGTGTCACAGGCGCTTTTTTACTGCCAGAATGCCGGCGAAGTACCCACAATCGTTTATCAGAGGGAGGAAGATGTATGTACTGCGTATCTAAAATGACCGAATTTTGGGGGAGTTACGGAGAATCAGGCGGCTCGTACATCCGAGAGGCAAAAGGCGGGAGCTTTACGGGATTGCTGCCCGGCCGCATTGCACTTATCGAACTGGATACGGAAAGAGGAACCTATATTGTATCGGGTCGCGATGGCGGGATCATAGCGATGTCGACCATCAAGCGGAATCAGAAGGCCAGTGACACCGATTTCCGACGTGTACTCCTCGAAGCGGTCACCGATGCCGCAATACACTTCGGCGCCAAGAATGCGTTTGTGCTACGCGGATCGGAAAGAGTGCCGTTAGATGAGTATGAGGCGGAATTATTTGCGGAAGAGAAGGCGGACATATGAAGCATACACTCTATATCGCGAAGGTGGGCGACGAGAAACGGGCGGCCTACGCTTACATCGTTACAAATTACGAGGGCATACAGGCCGCCGGCCATTTCATCACTGCGGGCAAGCACAGGCACGACGGCCAGATGACCGATCATATCGCTTTTCAGCGCGCTTTACGAGCTGCATCGGCTTTAGCGGGCGTTGTCGACCTAACGATCGTCTTTGACCACTCGCTCATTGACTTGGCATTCGAAATGGTCGAGGTTGAGCGTCCGAAATACCCAACCATCTATCAGAATTCTGTACGTTTGACCGGCCGGTTCCAGTCGCATGAATTTGCGTCGACAGATTTTAACGAAATGGGAGCATGTCCGGAAGAAGTTTCCGTAATGGATGATGCGATGGAGGTTCTGGGTAATTGGCGGACGTTTAAGGGGCGTTTATTACTGCTGAAAAATTGCCTTTTCAACAATAAAATTATCATTTCTTAGGAGGGGTACGATGAAGTTTAAGTATTCAGATGAACTCAAAGAAAAATTGTCGGAGCTTGAGGGCCTAGAGGAGCAGAAGAAAAAAGCACTCGAAAGGCTTCAGGAACACGACGAAAAGTTAGCGAAGGAGCTTCAAAAGGCTGAGGAAGATTTGAAAGCGGCCACAATGGAACTAGCGCTCGACGCATCTTCAGCAAAGAGAACGAAAGAGCGTAAGGCGAGGGAAACCGTTGCATCGTTGCGGCTGGAAGTTTCGGGCGGATACGAGAGGAAAACGTCCGTTAAGCAGGCGCACGAACAAAAGATACATGCGGTCAAAGGAGACATCCTCCGGAAGTTATCAGATGAAGTAACCGCACATAAGAGCAAACATGAGCAGGCAGCGCTTGACCGCGTACGTAAAGCTAAGATGGAATACTTAGAAGCCGCAGCCAGTTACCACGATTTAATTAATATTCAATGCCGTCAAACGTACTTCGATGTAGGCCGACAGATAGGTGAAGCGCAATTCGCTACCTACGATGGGCTATTCGAAAGGCACAAACCGAGAATTTACGTCACAGAGCCGACCTTCACGTATAGACCTAACGGGACAAACCCATACGGGATCATTGAGCCGGAAATACACCGGGCATGGTTAAAAGGAGAAATCCCCGCTGAATAAACAACCAGTAAGACAAAATAAAGGAGGACTTTATAATGAATAGATTTGAAAAGATGAGCCAGAGTTACGCGCAAATGGAACAAATTCGTGAATCAGTCAAAGGCTTGGTTAGGGAGGCTAAACAGGGTTTTGAGAGGCGCGAAACAGAAATCCTTCGAGACGTTACCCTTACACATGTAGGCCAAAAACAGCAACTAGATAAGGTGCGCGCTCAATATTTAAACCAACTATTAGGCCAACTTAAGAGTGCTAAAAAGGAATTCGATAAGATTTCCGATAGTGCGGTCGCTTTTGCGGATGAAATCCTTCTCGCCGAGCCTGAAAAACCGTCCGCAGCAGTAGAAGCGGAATTTGAGCGACGTCTTACCGCCCTTAAAACGGATACTGTACTGGCGGCAAATACTAAAACAGGATTGAGTAAACTAGAAGCTTTCGTCAACACGATTGATAACCCGTATTTTGCTCGGAAAATGATGGCTGAGTTTCCGGCGTTGGCAGCTTCTTTTGTTGATAAAGATGTATCAAGCCAACTCAAGCTCGGCCATATAAATATGAAGCTGACAAACGTGGCGTCTACCGAAGAACAAAAACAAGCTCAACAGATTAAGGAGTCCGCATTGAGTAAAAAAGATCAGCCACTTATTCCGGAATATGATCAGTATTATAATGTTGCGACTAAAACGTTTGGCCATCAGGTGGCTGACTATCTCCGTAATCCAGAAGCGTATTCCAGCCAAGAGTAATTTAATAGAGCACGAAAAGCAAGGGTGTCCGAAATGGGCGCCCTTTTTTATTTTACCTAAAAGGAGCGAATGAGATGGGAGAAGTAATTCCTTTTGTAACGAAAGAAGAAGCAGACAGAGTCGCATATGCAGTTGGTGTTATCGAATGGGTGACAGAAAAAGTCCTTAAAGGCAACGGGAATTTTACAGACGAGCAGGGAGAAAAAATAGTTGAAGCAACTAAGGTCTTAGATCAATACAGCGCAGAGGAGATTGTGCTTTTCTTCAATCGCTCACAAGAAGGCGGTAAAGAATGAGCGGAGCGACGGTAGGTGAGATCCGGGCGCGCCTTGTACTTGATATGAATGATTGGTCGCGGAGACAGACGCAAGTCAGGGGCGATATGACGAGAATGGGCCGTTCATCAGCGAATCTGTCGAAACAAATGGGCCTCATCCAAAAGGCTTCGCTTGCGGTCGGCGGCGCAGTCGTAGCCGGCATCGGTGTTTCCGTCAAGAAAGCGGCTGACTTCGAGGAGGCCATGTCGCGAGTTAAAGCGATCAGCGGTGCGACCGGTCAGGACTTCGAAGATCTGAAGAATATCGCGGCTAAGATGGGCGCCGAAACAAAATATACCGCGGTCGAAGCGGCCGAGGGTCTTCAATATCTTGCGATGGCGGGCTTCAGCGTAAAAGCGCAAGTCGGATCGTTGCCGGCCGTGCTCAACTTGGCGGCAGCTTCAGGCGAAGGGCTCGGACGTTCCGCGGATATCGTTTCGAACATCATGACCGGCTTCGGCATTAAAGCGGAAGACTCCGGGCATGCCGTTGACGTACTCGTAAAAGCGATGACGACGGCCAACACGGATCTGCCGCAATTAGGCGATGCAATGAAATTCGTCGCCCCTGTTGCGCACTCTCTCGGATATTCAATCGAAGACACTGCGACGGCCGTTGCGAAAATGTCAGATGCCGGTATTCAGGGATCGATGGCGGGTACGGCGCTTCGTGCGTCACTCTTACACCTTACGAATCCGGTCGGGCAGTCGGCCAAAGCGATGAAAAAGTACGGCATCGAAGTAAAGGACGCGCAGGGAAATCTAAAGCCGATACCGGAACTTGTCGGTCATATTTCGAAGCAATTCGAAGGGATGACATCGGCACAGAAAACGGCAGCGGCGGCACAGCTCGTCGGAGTTGAAGCGGCTTCCGGATTCGTTACGCTCTTGGGCGTCGGAGAAAAGGGACTGCGCAACTATTCGAAGACACTGAAGGAAGCCGGCGGGACTGCGGACAAAGTAGCGAAAACGCAGATGGATAACCTCAAAGGGTCGTTCGAACAGTTTACGTCTGCGCTCGACGGCCTCGGAATCGCGATCGGTAACGAGTTTTTACCTACTTTCCGAAAAATTGTCGAAACTGGTACGAAGGTAGTCGAGTTCCTTAGCGAACTGAATCCGGGGATCATCACGACGGGCCTCGAAATGGCGGGCGCGGCGGCAGCAGTGGCGCTGGTTGCGTCGTCCATGATGAAACTCGGAATTGCAGTACGCGGTTTGTTCGTTGCGATGGGTCCGGCCGGATGGGTAATCACCGGGCTATCTTTATTAGCGGGAGCACTTGTCGGGGTAAAAGCGGGATACGATCAGATGAATACTGTTAGTTTAGAGGCGGCCGAGTCGAAACAGAAGGAAATAGATTCTATCAACAGCTTAACGAAAGAGTTCGATAAACTTCAAAATAAAACGAAGCTGACTGCCGATGAATTCGTTTACTATCTCGATTTGAATGATCGAATTAAAACGGAGACGGATGCCAATTCTATCAAACGAATGAAGGAAGAACAGGAAGAGTTGCGTAAGAAATCTGGACTGACAAACGAGGAATTTAATCGCTACCTTTCGCTTAACGACAAGGTTTTAGAGAAGGCACCGCAAACAAGCGCTGCGATCACCGATCAAGGTAATGCGTTCGCAAAAAATACTAAGGCGTTAAAGCGGCTGACTGAGGAAAAGGCGGAAGATTTGCGACTTGATCTGGAAAAACAGAAAAACCTCGCAGATAAAAATTATGAAGACAACCTAAGTAAGCAGAAGCAGCTTACAGGAGAAATAAAAGATCTGACAAAAGAGAGGCACAAAAGCGAGAGTGAGATAGCAGATCAGCTTGCTCTAATTGAAGAAACTGAAGGGAATATAAGAGACGCTAAACTCGAAGGAAACACGAAAGAAGTAGCTTCACAAGAGACTGTCCTTGAAGTTCAGAAAGGGACCTTAAAGACACTAAGAAGCCAATTAGACACCAGCTTACAGAAAATTTCAGCTAAAAAGACCGAACTTGATAAGGTAAACGAAGAAATATCTAAGCTGGATACTATTCGTCAGAAGATGATCGACCTTGAGCTCCGTCAAGTTGGATTAAACGCCAAAAAGGGCGAAGGCGTGAGAGTGATCGATAAGGAGATTGGGCGCTTACAAGATGCGAAGGCGAATCTGAAAAACAACACGACAGCAGCCGATCGTAAAACGGATGAATATCGAAAGTCTGTTAAAGCAATTGACGATGAGATCGCAAACCTTCGTACCGCAAGAGGACGAGTCGAGGAGATTACGTCAGAAGCCAATAGAATGAACGCTGCTCTAAGTAAGGACATCTCGAAGCGAATAACAACAATCACATCGGATGTCTCCATGAAGACAGAGCGAGCTGTAAGTCGGGGAAGAGGGAATGAGGGCGCCTACCACACTGGCGGCGTTATCGGCCTCGGACAGATCAATAAACTTCACATCGGCGGCCTAGCGTCTCAATTTGCTAATCCGATGAGCCACGAAGTCGATATCCGGGCCCTGCGTAACGAAATGGTGCTTACTGAAGCGCAACAGGCGAATCTTATGCGAATGATTGACGCAGGGCATACGGCGGGGCTCGGAGGAGAGTCTGGCTTATCCTCGGATATGTTGCGCGCGCTCAGTTCGATTGAGCAGGCGATTAAGACGAAAGGCGGCGCTTCCATAATCGTAGATGGATACGAACTAGGCCACGTCATTGAGCCGCATATCAGCGCGATCCAACAAGACGGCCTCGATATAGAAAGTCTAAGGAGCGGGAGGTGATTTCGAATGGGAAATACGGACTTCATAAAGAAAATCGCTCCGGATGCGTAGAAAATATACGTGAATTATAAAATTCTCGCCAGTCTTGTAATCGCGCAAGGGTGCTTAGAAAGTGCGTACGGAACCAGCGGCCTCGCAGTGGTGTGGGGTGAAGTGTTTTGAAAGCGATTGAATCAGGAGTAAACAGAGACAGTCAGAAGGTTGCCGACGCTACTTTTCCATACTCTGATCGGGAAATGATGGATGAAATCAACACGGCGGAGTTGTTGGATGGGTGGTAATACCGGAGTTGACGAAGCAGGGCGGCTAATGCCGCCTTTTAGTTTCATTCGTCATACGTTTGCCAACTATAAAATATAAGGGAATTTTCTAAACTCTTGCATATCTATAGCTGTTTTTAATAAAAGCATGATGGTATCTTCCCTTAGAAGGAGCCGACATTAGACCATCATACACACCTTGGGGCACATCAAAATAATCGTAAGTGCCGCTGTTAAAAACAATCCGTAGCACTTTGGATTGAGAATTGTATCCAACAGCGCTTAAATTTGAAGAGTTAACTGGGACTAGGTTCATTTTATCACCTCCATTTGGTATATATTTCTGCATATAAGATCAAAATACCTTCAAAAACTAGACGAAAGGATGAGGAAATTGTCTGAATTTAAAACGCTAAATGAAATCGTTGAACAACTTAAGAGCTGCGGGTATGAATGCGAGGCAGGACCGTTAGAAAATAACGCAGCTTTTCAAAAGCTTGCGGAATTAGCTGACGACGAATTACGAGAGCAACCGTAAAACAAAGTTTCTATCGAGATTGACTGAGTGTTAAAATTATACTCTTCTTTACCTTGCGTGGTTGAGGGGCCATAGTTTATAATCGGAGATAATAGAATAAGGACGTTCAATGTTAGTTGCATGACTTAACGCTGATATACCAACGTTTGACTTACCGACTGACTTATCGGATCACTTGCGGATACCTTGACAGGGTAGAGGTCGCTGGTTCGAGCCCAGTCGGAATCATAGCCGAAACCCTTGCGTAGCAAGGGTTTTTTACTTTTTATTGAAACGGCTCTAGAGGCTTACATTATTCCAGTAAGAAGGGCAAGGAAATGGCATTGATAGCTATTATGCACTGAAAACCAAAAATTCGTCAGACCGTTCCTTATGAGTTCTCCAGATAGTAACTGCGGATCGAAAACAAAGTGAAACTTGAAGCGGTATTAAGGTAATAAAAAGGTCCCTTGAATTTCAAGGGACCTAAAGTTTTAATCATCACTCTTATACCTTTGGGGGATCTTGTCTCTCCAGTCGAGTATAAGTTTTTTGAATTTTTCTGTCTCCATGGAGCTTCTATCGTTTTCATTTTCTGTATAAAGGTGTTCTATGACTGTTTGATCTTCTTTTATATATGCAATGGTTGTATTTAGTTGAATCTCATATTCTTCAGAAGAACCATCCAATACGTCTTGAATCATTTTCAAGTATTCATCAGCTTCATCTACCGAAACAATGTCTTCAATGAAGTCAGAAAAGTATTCTAACCCTGCGGGGAGAACTACTCGTAAGTATCCTAAATGGTCTCTTTTACATTCAAATGAATATTCCATAATAAATTCAATCATTCCCTTGGTTTTTTATATAAAGGATATGCAGTAGCTATTGAGCCATCTTTATTAATATACATTTCTACATCAATCCCTGATGATGTTTTGCCGATATACTTATTATCTCGTACTTGTTTTTTGTTTTTGTAAGCTTCGGAAATTGTATTGTAAACTTTTATTCTATCCCATTCTTTTGGAAAGAAAGTTGACCTTGCTACTTTTTTTATTCCTTTTACTTCTACTTTAGCTCTATATACCCCATTTATATCAGGCACTTCTTCTGTTCCAGGTATTATATTGCCACCCATCATACTCTCATGATGATAACCTACAGCTTTATTTTTCCTATTAACTTCACCATGATATACGTGCTTTATCGTTTTCTTATTAATACCATTTGAATTGACAGATTGCCTGAGAACACTCTCTTTCTGCTCTTCAATAATACTTTTCAACAAAGGCGTATTCTTCACATTGTGAGTATTTTCAATATCCTGTGCTAATCCGGCAAGCGCTGGTTCGTACTTGTTTTTCGAAACGGAATTGATATAATTTTTTCCTTTTTCAATCCCGGTTTTTACATGTTTTGCAGCCGCTTTTTCTCCGGCTTCCAAGACGTTATCCACTTTGGCGGCGCCTGTTTTCGCGAGCTTGCTTGATACTTTTACAGCTGAGCCGGAACCTTTTAGTCCGACGATACTCCCGATGGCGTAGGTGATGTAATGTGATCTTGAATATGCATCCCCGTTAACCATTTTATCATTCCATGAATCCGCCAGGTTTGTCCATATGATTTTTGCGTAAGAGGGCGTGTTCAGTACAGCCGATATGGTTTTAGCGACTTTTTGTTCATCAGAGAGATGGTAAAAATCCCATGCGCCGACAGCCAGATCTTTGACGCCTGTTATGGTGTCTTTTCCGACATCATAAAGGCCGACGCCTATTCCTTTGACGATATCCCAAGCCGTTTCGCCGACTTCTTCGAGCTGTTTTGTTTGTTCAAGCTGCATCACATATTGCACCTGAGCGTGTTCAAGGTTTTCATAGCCGATCTTCTTCGCGATTTCCAAATATTCATCCGGATCGGTCACACCATCAGCCAGCTTTTTCTTTAGATCCTTGATTTCCCGCTCTTTCGCCTCTTCCTTTTTAATCGTCAAATAAGCATCCGAATGTCTTGCGATATCGCCTTTTTTCTTATGGGTGTCGCTTTCTCGGTACGCTTGGGCATTGTAGTGAAGCGGCGTGGCGCTTTTTCCTTTGCCTGTGGCGTTTTGGAGCTGCTGGAAGTCGGCTTGAATGAACTGTTCGTTCGCTTCGGTTTCTGCGTATTCTTTCGTTAAATCGTGATCAAGTTTGCCGAGCTTATGTATCGTTTCGCTTCTTTTTTTGTCAGCTGAAGAGAGCTTCTGATCCGTGTTTTCGGTTGAAAACAATTCGAGCGAGATGATGTCTTCGATCTCTCCGAGGATGGAGCGCATGTCCTTTTTCTGCTCTTCCATAATCGCCTTTGATTTACTGAGGGCATGGGTGAGCTCGTGCTCCAGAAATGATTCCTCCACATGCGAATTGGAAAGTCCGGCATCTTCGACCTTACCGGGAAGGCTTGTGAGAAATGCGATTTTCATATCGATCAGATCAAGCCAGCTGTCTGTGACGCCGGCGTGGTCCTTGAAAAAAGCTTTAATGTTATTGGCGCCCCGGCCTGAGAAATCGCCGTCACCGAGATCAGCCATACCTTGAAACGCTTTTTTCAGATTGACCATCTGACCGCGCAGTTTTTTATATTCACCCGCGCGCTGTTTGGCAGCGGACAGCAGGGTGGTTGCTTCGAAAACTTTCATGACCATGTCCTTTCACTCGAAATATTTCAACAAGATTTTACCATGGAGGAATGAGTAATAAGGTCAATGTCAATGTACTATCTAAAATGGAAAAATGAATCATTTGACCTAATTAAGTGAATTGGAAAGAGTAAGCGGGGTAAAAAGGTTGGAACAGTCTTATTAAAGACAATATTACTTTAATAAGGAGAAATAATTATGAAACAATTTCATTGAAAAGAAAGTATTATTAGATAATGAATTGTAGTGTGTAAAAGATGAAAATGGTGTAATTCAGGATAAAGGTGAGTTATTAACCGGAATTGATATGTTAACGGAAAATAATGTATAATGTACCGGGCGGCTTTGAACTCATTGAAGGTAATGAACATGAAGAAATGGAAATTTTTCATAAGGTACATCCTGACTGAAGAGACTTAATTCAATGAAAATTAACCTATTTATCCTGTTCTTTTTTAGGAGGAAGGTATGTCAATTTTAACAATAATTGAAATCGTGTTAGTGGCAACTGTATTAGGGTTATTTGCATGGACTTTTAAAAAAGAGAAAAATACTGATGAAGAAGTATTAAATTATGCTAGATATATAATTTATTTGCTTGTCGCTGAAGTTGCATTGTATGCCGTATTTCAAATTGTTTAAGTTTACTCTTGGCAAAGAGAGCTGTGAATCATGATAGATGTCTTAACTAATATCTTAAAAAATGACAGACTGGATGAATACCCATTATTTAAAAAGTTTTGCTCTCTCAAAGAAAAAGGGTTACGTAAAGAATCCTTTAAAGCATTATCTTCGTTTATCGATGAAGCCAAAACGTGGGATAATCATGCACAACAGAATTTTGCTTGTTGGCTATTCGCTTTATTAGAAACCTCCGATGATATTCACCATATACTTGTTCACCCTTTAGAAATGGATCTTTTAAAGCCTTTGCTTGAATCATGGATGAAGGCTAACCCCGAAGATCCAAGACCATACAGGTGGTATGGTGTGTTTTTAAATACTGAAAACCGTGTCGATTACTTAAATAATGCACTTAGACTAGGCGGCAGTAATGAACAATTATCTTTATTAACATTAATCGATATTCATTTGAACGCCTTGTGGTATTCATTTCATCACATATCCGAAGATTTATACTTAGGCGATATTAAAGAAGATCAAGCACTTCTTACCAAGTCCCGGCAGTTGAACAATAAGATAGAATGTCAACAAACAAGAAAAAGCAATAACGAACAGCTTAACTATTATCAAGATTTGTTGAATGACTGGTTGTTGTTTAAAGAAGAACAATCAAAGGGATTTGTTGAATGGTGTGAAAATAAGGGCAGAAGCTATCCTTGGGTCAAATCTTATTATTACGAAAAATAGCAATTGCAAGCATGTTTGATTTTTAACCGTAAGGGGAGATAGATTTGATGGCAGTAAGATACGTAGCTGTCCTTATTTTGTCGGCCATATGCTCTGCACTGGTATATGTTATCACCTTGGATCAAGCTGAATATGTCCCTTATCTTATAATTAGCGGGATCATGTTGACATGTTATTCAATTTTTGAATTGCCATTGCAGCTTTTCTTAAACCGAAAAGCTAGAAGGTTCAATTTTAAATATCTCTTAATATACACAGTGTTTTCATTTATTGCATGGCTAATCATGGCGGTTCTCTTTGAACCTTATAACCCAATAGGGTCTATACTAGCGAGTTATGAGATATATTTATTCAGCGTATTATTTGCTCTGATCTTTAGTTCTTCCCTTCACTTCAAATATTGTACAATTTCGGAAGAGTGAGTAACTTTGAAGTGAATGGATTGAGGATAGAGAGAAAAAACATTGTTGTTGCGGAAGGCTGGGGGAAATGGGCATCAATCCTGGGAGACATTTATCAGCAGCCACGATTTAAGTATGTTGAATGAAAGCTGCTTGTTTAAATTTGTTAGTACATAAATTGTGAGATTTACTTATATCAACACGGCATGATAAAGAAAAGGGTTGTTTATGTTGAATTGGAAAAGAAATGAAAAATTTATGTTTGCAGGAACTTTAATTGCAATTTTTTTGATTTTAATATTTAGCGTAATATTTATTAAAGGAGCGAGCCATACTCCCGGTAAGGATGATGTTGCTGTTTTTGGGAAATTTGCAATCAGCAGACCGCCGGTCAACTATGATCTATATAATAAAGACAATTCCAAGACGGTTTTAGAAAACGTTACGGGTTACTATGAATCATCTGACTCTCAAGTTTACGTGCAAAATAATTCTGATTTTGTGGTGATAAATAAAGGTGAATCATATGAGAAAAAATCACTGAAAAGAGCTTCGGAAAATGATAGGAGAATGTTAAGCAGAATAAATAAATTTGAGGAAGAATAAGGCGATTTATTAATCAGGAAAAAACATAAAATGTTAAAACTCCTTACAGTTATGAAATAATCATTTTATTTAGACGTATTGAAATTTTTTCTTAGAGGAGAAAGTTTATGGATTTACTTAATTGGACTTACATTATATCTACAATTATAGGAGCTGCTGGGTTCATAAGTTTATTGTGGTTCTCTTATCTTAATAACAAAAGTGAAAAATAAAGCGGAGCATTAAAGGATAAAAAATCAGCATTAAGCAAGTTCTTTATGTTTCTTCTCCATCGCTCTGAAGGACCTTAATTTGAAACATCTAACCCCTTGTTTAATTCTTTTCCTTTTTAATTGAATATTTGTACATTAACATGGCGGCAAAATCATCACCTCATCAATCAATTTTTGCATAATCTTCGTATATTTCAGTTGTTATCCTTATTCATGCTATTCCAATCTAGAGAAAGGATACCTGCAGGCGATATTGGAATGCAGACATTTGAGTTCAATAAAGAAATATTCGGCCACGTTATCAAGCCCCCCCACCATTAACTGAGGGGGGCTTCTTATTAATTTGGAAAATGCGTTGACTTACAATCCATATTCAAAAAGATCAATTGCTTTTAGATTCACCTTTCTTTTTGCTCCTGACAATCTTTTTGTCGACTAAATCACTTTGTTTAAGTTGAATGGGTTGTTAGAACATCATGTGATGCATCTCCTTTAAAAAGCATACACACATATTAGAGGGCTGAAAATTACCCGAATGAATTAGGCTACGACGTCCAAACTGCTTTTCGCATGGAACCAACATGGGCAACTGGTCAACAGCTTTAAAAACTTCATCATAACAGGGAAATGCGGTGAGCATTGGGAATATAAAGAAAAATAGGCTTACAGCTATGAAGGATGTATGAATATCCGTCAGCCGGCGAAGGAAAGGCAATCTCCATGTGTCGTGACGGTTCGTATGCGGGTGAATGGACCTTCCCATTCATCCGCTGTTATGTCAGAGGGACGAAAAGACATGTTTTGAGGAGGAAGCGGAATGATTAAATTTACACGGCCATCGCCTATGAAGAAAACATGCACGATGCATCCGGAAAAGAAATCTGTCAGAGCGGTTTCGTTTACTGATTTTAACGGCAATTCTGTAACAGTAACACTTTGTGAAAAGTGTCTGGCTGATTTAAAAAAGAAAGCCGCAACTGAATACAGGAGCGTGATCGAGGAGCGGGCCAAACAGAATCGTTTCAAGATTGGTGATCATGTGTATTTAAAGCATTTGGGAGTAGTCGGCGAGGTGAAAAACATGGAGGGCGTTCAAGCGGCAAACAGGACAGACACAGACGGAATCCGGAGGGCCACCCCTAAGGAAATCGCAGAATACAAAAAGCAGGAGAAGCAATAACAAGGAATTTCTATCAGCGGTATTACTTACGAGAGCGGCGGTCGTTGCGCCGTCTGCTTCCGCGGCTTGGTCCGGCTGCAAAATGAATCCGGGTGTTCACGGATGCCGCGACTTATACAAGAAGCACAGCAGGCAGCTTTAAAACAGCAACGCCTCTGAAATTATTCAACGTGAAAACAATCCGGAATAAGACTGGAAAGGGGACCTATGCCACCGGAACATTTGAATCAGTCAATTGTCAAATCAAATAAGGGGGATTCGATGGCGCTGAGAATAGTTTTGGGGCTGAGGGGGTAGGGTTCTGGTTTTATTTCCATTAGAGGGCGGCGCATTTTATCGGGCTCAGTAAATGAGTGCGGGCCTTGACCGCCTTCACAGGAGGCAGTAAACATTTCTGCTCGATTGATTGACTCTGGCTGTTTACCGTCAGCAGGCGTTTTTTAGCTGCTTTCCTAACTGTCACGGAAAACATTTCACAGGAAAAATATTGACTGTTTTCCTGTTTGTGATGTTTATTAGAAGGAGTATACAAAATTATTATAATGAGGAGGTCTGGATGTGAAAAATAAAGCGAGAATACAGGTTGGAATATGCATTGGGCTTTTATGTTTAAGCTTTACCGGTTTCAGCCCTTTATTCGGCTCAGCGCATGCTGAAGCGAAATCCATAGAAGACACAAAAATGACAAGCTGTACAACGAACAAAAAATTTGTTCAGCTTGAGAAAAAATTTGATGCCAGGCTCGGGGTTTATGCGATTGATACGGGGGCAAACAAGACAATCGCCTACCGGCCGAATGACCGGTTTGCTTACGCATCAACCTATAAAGTGCTGGCCGCAGCTGCAGTTCTGAAGACAAGCTCAAATGAAAAACTTAATGACATCATCCGCTACACCAAAGATGATCTTGTTACATATTCTCCAATCACAGAAAAACACTTGGATACAGGCATGAGCCTGAAAGAAATCTCCGAAGCCGCTGTCCGTTACAGCGATAATACCGCCGGGAACCTATTGCTGCAGCAGCTTGGCGGCCCTAAAGGTTTCGAAAAGTCATTGAAACAGATCGGGGATCATGTAACGAAAGCTGATCGATTCGAGACGGATTTAAACTCTGCGATTCCCGGGGATCGTCGTGACACAAGCACCGCAAAAGCACTGGCAACTGACCTTAAGACTTTCGCTTTGGGTAATACTCTCACGGCTGACAAGCGCACGATTTTAACAGATTGGATGCGGGGCAACGCTACCGGCGACGAACTGATTCGGGCAGGCGCTCCTGCAGGATGGGAAGTCGGCGATAAATCCGGAGCCGGAAGTTACGGCACACGAAACGACATTGCGATCGTTTGGCCGCCTGACAGAGCTCCAATTGTTTTGGCAATCCTGTCAAACCGGTTTACGGAAGATGCCAATTATCATAATGCTCTTATCTCGGAGGCTGCAAAAGCCGCCCTTGATGGCCTTAAATAAACATTGCCGTTCATTTTTATGACCGGTTTTTTATATGTTGAGAACGCGGTATTTTTTTCGATAAATGTGATAATGAAGAGCCATAAAATAATGGGAAGAAGGGGAATTGTGATGCATTACATAACGGCATGCTTAAAAATCATCAGCGACAGAGACCTTAATGAAATCATGAAGGAATTCAAAAAACTTGAGGAAGAAACGAACAAAGAAGAAGGCTGTATTCAGTTCCATGCTCATCCGCTTGAACCATCAGAACGCAAAATCATGCTTTGGGAGATTTGGGAAAACGAAGAAGCTGTTAAAATCCATTTCACGAAAAAGCACACAAAAGACGTTCAAAAACAAAAATTAACGGAAGTAGAATGGTTAATGAAAAGCAATGTGAATGAGTAAAAGGCTTTGTCTGTTGTTGGCCGACTCTGTCAGCAACAATTATCAGTTTTATTCACTAAAACCCTTGCTGCGCAAGGGTTTTTTACTTTGAAAAGTTCTTTATACTGCAGTCTTTTTATGGGTAAGGAACAGACTTGGAATGAAGATGGCCGCAAGGATGATGACGGATATTAAGAATCCGGCATGGTAGCCTTTTAAACTGTTCAAAATCGTCGGCTGCAATCCTTGTATGACAGTTGCGGTAACGGTTGCGATCACAGCTGACCCAAAGCTGGAACCGAGGTTTTCAATCATATGAATACCGACACCTGCTTCCGGAAGCTGTTTACTGTCAAGACCTGTATAAGCGTCACTCATCAATGGGAGCATAATTCCTCCAAAACTGGTGCCGCGGATAAACAATATGACGGAAATCCAAATCATACTTGTGTTATCGGTGATAAAAATAAGCGGGACTGATCCGATCAGCGACAGAACAAGACTGACCATAACCACGTATTTCGCACCAATCTTATCAATCATTTTTCCGGTCAGCGGACGAGTTACGAGCATTCCGACTCCTTGGGGGATTAAAGCGAGTGCTGCTTCGACTGCCGTGAAATGACGGAAGTTTTGAAAAAACAGCGGAAGTATTAACATCGGCCCCATGATGGCAACATTCGCTAAGAACAACCCGATCGCTGATGCTAAGAAGCTCTTGTGAGCAAACAAATTCATCGGCAGCACGGTTTGATTTTTTCTGATCCGATTATATACGAGGTAAATCGCTGCTGAAACAAGACCGATGACCACCCATAAGATCGTGTCGCTATTGTTAAATGATGCATGAGCCGCCGCTTTCGTAATACCGTACATCAATGCCGCGCTCATTAATGACAAATTGATAATCCCGAAAATATCGAGTTTCCGATCTTTGTTGAATGGTTCAAAGTTCGGAATGGTTTTCATCATAAGCGGTGCAGCAATCAAAACGATGAACACGTTGATGTAAAAAATCCAATGCCATGAAGCACCTTGGACGATGAAGCCTCCGATGACAGGTCCTAAGATCGGGCCGAAGATCATAGGGGTGCTGACGATTGCCATCACTTTTCCCAGGTTTTCCTGACCTGCCGTTTTAACCAAGAGTGTTGACATAAGCGGAGTGATAATGCCGGCGCTGAATCCTTGAAGCAAACGGAAGAAGATGAAGCTGGAAACGTCACGGCTCATTCCCGCAAAAACAGAAATGACACCAAAGGCGATGACTGAGCCGATGAAGATTTTCTTGCCGTTATATTTGTTCATAAGCCAGCCGGATACGGGTACTGCAATCGCAAGTGCTAACATATAGCCTGTAACGGACCACTGAATGGCATCCAATGTCGTGTGGAAGTCTTCAGTCAGTTTGCCGATAGCGATGTTTACCATCGTAGAATCAAGCATTGGAGCGATTGCTCCCAATGCAATAGCCCAGGCGGCTGTGAGAACTTCTTTTGGCAGCCGAAGTTCCTTTCTTTTATGTGTTGACATATTATTCTCCTCTCAAAATTGCTGTCTTTGTTTCCTTGTCAACAAAATAATAGAGTGTTTTTGTTTCTTTGTCAACAATAAGAGGGGGATAAAAAGGCAGCCCGTTTTCATGGAGCAGGGCTGCCTTTTGTTTTATTCATATTTATTCCGATTTTATGTCTGCACCAAGTTTCTTTATTTCTGAATCCAGATGCCTGCTGTATGTTTCCACGAAGTTCAGCATCGTGTCAAATTGTTCATCAGTTACTTGTTCAAACACGATTTTGTCCCGTTCTTGAAACTCTTTGTGCAATTCCTCGTGAATTTTATAAATGACTTTTCCTTGCTCGGTAAGCCTGAAATAGATTTCTTTCTTGTTAAGCGGCTTCTGATAGCTTTCGATAAGGTCTTTATTGATAAGCTTCTTCGTTAATTTACTGATGGCGCCTCTTGTCATATAAAGGGACTCCGCAAGTTTAGTCACATTGGCTTCTTCAATTTTCTCGATTTTTTCGATGCAATGCACTTCAGAAGGTTTATGCCCCTTAAGGCTTTCTTCCATCTTCAGCCTATTCAGCCACACCATCTTGTTAAAAAAGTCCCTGAAATTCGTGAGGAGCTGTTCTTTTTTGTCCATGGCCCGTCCTCCTGCTCGGTGGTGCTTACACAATAGTATAAAATTTTTGTTTCTATTTCAACAATCGTAAAGCTGTTTTAGGAACTGAGAGTTAACCGAAACGTGGTTTTTCGGGTATTTTTCTTTCCGTATTCGTTACTTGCTCTTTTTCATAACAGGCCAACTCTACAGCCTTATAAAAAAGCAGGCTGCGCAATAGCCTGCTTGAGAATCGCATCAATCATTTTCCTGTTGCGGCGTCATAAAAAGCGTCGATTGCGGTGGTGTATTTCAAGACGTTTTTAGACACTTTGGCGGTTGCGCCTAATGGATACGCGTCTGACAGAACGCTGGAGTGAGCCTCGGGCTCCCAGTAAAATACGCCGGTTCCTTTACTGTTCGGAACCGCTTTCACCAGTTTTATGGTGTCTTTTATGGTCCAGTAGGAATCTTTCGGATTATTTTCATCTCCGCCCAGTTCAACCACCATGACTTCCTTGTTGTAGCGGGAGGCGATGTCATTTAAATTAGAGGATAATTGGCCGGTGAGCTCCCAGTACGGCTTACCTTCCCAATAGGGGTAGAACGAAACGCCGATGATGTCGGTTTTGCCGCCATTTTTAAAGAATTGATCAAACCACCATCTGAATAGGCTGTTGTCCGTGCCGTGTGCCAAATGGCTGATTACCTTGGTGGCCGGGCTGACGGATTTCACGGCGTCATAGCCTGTGTTCAATAAGGCGGTCAATTTGCTGAAATCGTTCGTGCTGCCGTCGGGCAGTAAAATTCCTGAATTCATTTCATTTCCTACTTGCACCCAATCAGGGGAGATGCCGTTATTTTTAAGTTCTTTCATGACGTCGTACGTATGGTTATACACCGCTCCTTGCAGCTGGCTGTTTGAATAGCCGGTCCATTGGTTCGGCTTGATTTGATGGCCGGGATCGGCGAACACATCACTGTAATGGAAATCAACCATGACCTTCATTCCTAACGCTTTTGCCCTTTTGGCCGCCGCAAGTACGCCCGCTTTGTCACTATAGCCGAGCATGGTCCATGTTGTGCCGTCTTTCAGCCAATAATAGCTGCTTGGCGGATTCACAAACACTCTCAGTCTCACGGCATTTATTCCGTGATCTTTAAGAATCTGCAAGGCATCTTTCTGTTTCCCGCCGTCATCCAGCCAGCGCACACCTTCATCCTCCATTTGTTTCAGCCAACCTATATCAGCGCCATAGGCAAACGGGGCATCCGCTTTTGCTTTAGGAGACTTCTCAATGAATGTAAAAGCGGTGAAAATGAGGGAAAGACAGATGATATTTACAAATACACGCTTCACCTGGTTTTTGAACATCACAATACCTCCTGATAAAAAAGATTGTTGATTGAGTTCACTCTGAATGTTTCAGCTGCCATTCTCCAATAACGTCGTGAAACGCTGAAACGCCTGAATGCCTTCGGCTGTCATTTTAAAAACGCCTGCATCGGTCAGCGCGCGTAAAAATACATTCGCGGTTTCTCTTTGTAAAACAGCGGCTGCATTTTCTGGTGTCACGTCTTTATCCGCTTTGATGTTTTCAGCCCACGGAAGATGAATATCTTTGATGTCATGAGGTTCATTCAGTAAATACTTTTTCACTTCTGCCAGCTCATCTTTCAGGCGGGGAGGTAAAACGGCGAGCCCCATCACTTCAATCAGACCGATATTTTCTTTTTTGATGTGATGAACGTCTTGATGCGGGTGAAAAATGCCATCCGGATAATCTTCGGAGATGCGGTTGTTTCTGAGGGCGAGATCGATTTCAAAATCCGTTCCCCTGCGTCTGGCAATTGGAGTGACGGTATTATGGAATTCATTCGTCTTTGCGATGACGCCGACAGTTTCGTCTGTATATTCCCGCCACTTTTCAAAAACATATGCAGCCGCCTCAGTCAGCAAATCCGGATCTTTTGCCCGCAGGCGGATCACTGATACCGGCCACTTCACGACAAAAGCCTGAACGTCTGGAAAATGATGCATACGAAAAGGATAAAGGGAGTCCGCTTTTGCCATCGGAAACTCATGAGCGCCGCCTTGATAATGATCGTGTGAAAGAATGGATCCCCCTACGATCGGCAAGTCTGCGTTTGATCCCGCGAAATAATGCGGGAAGATTTCCGTAATGGCCAGAAGTCTTCTGAAGCTGCAGCAGCTGATGTTCATCGGCTTGTGCGCGCTTGAAAGGAAAATGGCGTGCTCGCTGTAATACGCATAAGGTGAATATTGAAAACCCCACTGTTCTCCCGCTAAGTCAAGCCGGATGATGCGGTGGTTTGAACGGGCAGGGTGATGTAAAGTTCCGGCATATCCCTCATTTTCCATACAGAGCAGACATTTCGGATAACGGTTTTCCGGGCTGTTTTTAACCAGGGCGATGTCTTTAGGGTCTTTTTCCGGCTTTGATAAATTAATCGTGATCTCCAACTCGCCAAAAGGTGTTGGTGAGCGGTACACGATATTTTTTCGGATGGCCCGCGTCTTCATATAGTCGTTGTTTTGGCTCAGACGGTAAAAATAATCTGTTGCTTTTTTCGGGCCATCTGATAACAATTCGCTGAATGTGGCATTGATCAGAGAAGGGGCCGGTGTGATTACATCCATGATCCTGCTTTCCAGCATGTCTTTTTCAGCCGGTGTGTCGTTGATGATTGACCGTTTTACCGCGTCTTTCACCATTTCGTCCAAATAGTGAAGCCTGTTTTGTTTCTTGATATGCTTCGGTTCTGCATAATCCGTCAGTCCGAGCAGATCAAGAAGCCTGTTTCTTGTATAAATTACATCTGTTTCATTTATGTCGCCTAAGACAGTGCTCTCTTTCAGAAACCCTGCCACTGATTCAAAAACTTCAATGACCGCCGCCTCCATTTCATTTGTCTTTGTATCCGTTTGGATGACGCAGATGCCAATTCCATGCTGATGCAACGATTTCCGTTATGTCCGTTTGTTTCGGATTCCAGCCGAGAATGTTCCGCGCTTTATCGCTTGATGCGATGAGAGTACCCGGATCACCGGGTCTTCTTTCGACCGCTCTTGCTTTTATGCCTCTCCCGGTTGCTTGCCGGGCTGCCTTGACCATTTCTAATACGGAAAATCCGCTGCTTGAGCCTAAATTGAAAATGCCGCTGTCTCCGCCGTTCTGCAAATATTCCAGAGCGAGAATATGGGCATCGATTAAATCAGAAACATGAACATAATCGCGGATGCACGTGCCGTCTTTAGTATCATAGTCAGTGCCGAATATCAAAACCTCGTCCCGCTGACCGAGCGCGGTTTGTAAAAGGATAGGGATAAGGTGGGTTTCAGGATGATGATCTTCTCCGATGGAACCGTCCGTTTTCGCGCCGGCCACGTTAAAATACCGAAGGGAGACATATTTTATGCCCCAGGCGGCATCGCACCACTTCAGCATTTTTTCTGCCATGAGTTTTGATTCGCCGTATGCGCTTTCCGGCTTTTCCGGCATGTCTTCTGTGATGGGCACTTTTTCAGGTTCGCCGTATACAGCGGCGGATGAAGAAAATACAATGTGTTTTACCCCGAATTCCTGCATGACCTCCAGTGTAATTTGTGTGCCGTACACATTATGATTGAAGTATGAAAGCGGGTCTTTCATTGATTCGCCGACAAGGGATTGAGCGGCAAAATGGAGAACGCCCGTTATGTTCTCCTTCGCAAAAACAGAGCGAAGAAACGGTTTGTCGCGGATATCTCCATGGTAAAAAACTGCCTTTTCATGAACGGCTTTCCGGTGGCCTGTCTGGAGATTATCCACAGCTATCGTTTTAAATCCTTTGTTTACTAATTGATCAACCGCATGAGAACCGATGTAGCCTGCGCCGCCGAGAACGAGAATGGCCATCGCTTATTTCACCCTCCATTCAGCAGCGCCATCGCTTATATCCGCGGCGTAGAAAGAAGCTTCAAGTCCCGTCCTGCTGCGGTATTGAGATGAAACGGCCCGGATAAAGCCGGCGGTTTCTCCGCTTTCCACAATGGCTATGGCGCAGCCGCCGAACCCCGCGCCCGTCATCCGCGCCCCGAGCGCACCTTCCTTCCAGGCTGCTTCAGCGAGCGCGTCTAATTCGGCACCGGTCACTTCATAATCATCGCGTAATGAACGGTGGGACGCGTTCATCAGCTCTCCGAACGTTTTCAAATCATTCAATTTGAGAGCTTCCGCGGCTGAGAGGGTCCGCTCGTTTTCATTGATTCCGTGACGGGCTCTTTTGCGCAATGTTTCACGGGAGAGAAGGTGTTCGAGTTTGTTGAATTCTTCTGCCGTTAATTCCGCAAGTGATGCGATATTCCGATATTGCCGAAGTTCTGAAAGAGCCTCATCACATTCACTGCGGCGTTCATTATATTTTGAAGCTGCCAGCTCCCGGCGCTTGTTCGTATTCATGATGACGATTTTATATCCGTTAAAAGCAGCCGGAATCATTTCGTGCTCAAGCTTATCGCAGTTTAAAAGAATGGCCATGTTCTTTTTGCCTTTTTGCACTGCGAATTGATCCATAATGCCTGAATTCACGCCGATAAATTCATTTTCGACTCTTTTTCCGATAAGCGCCAGTTCAGTATCGGAAACATTCAGACTGAATAACTCTCTTAAAATGGCACCGGTTAACATTTCAATAGAAGCGGAGGAACTTAATCCGGCGCCGTTTGGAATCGTACCGTGAAAAAGAATATCCATTCCGCTGTCTATTTGGCCGCCGGCTTGGAGAAGGTAACGGATCATTCCCTTTGGATAATTGGTCCAGCCGTCTTCTTTTTTGTATGCTGTATCGTGGAGATCAAGGCAGACAATGCCGCTGTCCGGAAAGTTTTCTGAGAATAACCGGATTTGGTGATCTCCGCGTTTTGCGCAGACGGCATATGTTCCGATCGTAATCGCGCAGGGAAGAACGTGGCCGCCTATATAATCCGTATGTTCCCCGATCAGGTTGATCCGGCCGGGTGCGAAAAACAGTTCCCCGTTACTTCTCTGGAAAACGTCTTTAAATCTTGATTTCAAACGTTTGTCATCCATGATAACCCTCCGATTCTATTTTGAGGTATGCTCCAGTATGAACTGAATGGCTTTGTGTGAATTCCTGGTGAGGCCGATATATTCCGCTCCTTTCGTTGCGATGAGTTTCACATGCAGGCGGTCCGCATCTTCTTTAATGTCATCGTAATAAGAGCCGACTTGCGGAGCCAAAATGATCATATCGAAGTCTTTCATGATGTCGTAATGGGATCCGTAGGCGCCTGCTGAGGCGGTGATCGGCACGTTATATTCCTCGGCGCCCTCTGTCAGTGCGTTCGCAAGCATGGCGCTCGTTCCCGCTCCGGCGCACAGCACTAACACATTGGTGCCGTGTTCCAAGGCGGATGAGGATTCCTGAAGATTTGTGCTGATGACCGAGGCCGCGTCTTCTGAGGCGCCGGCCATTGCGGGCTGTATCTCCCGGGATGTTTGCGGCGCGGTTTCAGATTCGGTGTGTTGGACTTCTTTCGCCGCTAATACATTGTCGTAAGCTTTGCAGAATGGCAGGTATATCAGGAAATCGACAATGATTAACACGGCTGTGAGGACAAAAGCCGAAAGCCCCATCCCGGTCCCCAGAATCAGGCCGACGGGAGCCGGGGCAGCCCACGGAAGAACATACATAAAACTGTTCATTCCGATGACGTCAACGAAAAATTTAAACAGACAGACATTCACCATCGGCGTTACAACAAACGGAATGAAAAAATATGGATTTAAAATGATCGGCGCAGCAAAGAGAAGAGGTTCGTTTACTGCGAAAGACACCGGAACCGCGGATGCTTTTCCGACTGCTTTCAATTGCTTGGATTTCGCGAAAAGAAGAAAGATAAACGGAACAACAAGGGTTGCGCCGGTTCCTCCCATTGTGCCGACGAAATTTCCGAGTCCGACGGTCAGCACGTTGGACGCCTGCTCACCGGCATTATGAAGCTGCAGGTTCGCCTCCACATTTGCGTAAATAATAGCCGCGATGGCAGGCTCCACAATAGAAGGCCCGTGAACGCCGACAAACCAGAACAGCGCCATCATTCCCCAAATGACAGAAATCCCAAGATAACCGTCTGCAGCGGTAAAAAACGGCGATAAGAGAGAGGAGAGAGCCTCCGCGAACGATACGTTCAGCGTATTCCTGATCAATAAATCAATAATCACCATGGCCAAAACGGAAAAGGCGAACGGGAAAACATCTTTAAATGTTTGTGAAATGGTTCCCGGAACTTCTTTCGGCATTTTAATCGTAATATTTTTCAGAGCGCAGAATCTGTATACGTTCACTGTTATGAAAGCGGATACAAAAGCGGCTAAAAGGCCTTTTGTTCCGAGATATTCCGTCGAGAATCCGCCGTCGATTTGAGTGACGCTTAAAATGAGAAACCCGACGACTGAAGCAAGCATCGCTGAAACGGGATTGATCCCTTTGTTTTTCGGCATTTTCCGGTTCATTGATTCACTCAGGCATTTCGCAGTTGTTGCCGCAACAATCAGGCCGAGGGCGCCCATTGAATAGTTATAAACTTTCCAAAGCCATTCAGAAACACTTTTAGGCCAAGTGAAACCCAACACTTCCGGCACAGCCGCGGTGAGGATGAAAATGCTGGCGAATAAAATAACAGGCATGGCCGTTAAGAAGCCGTCGCGGATCGCGCCTAAATAAATGTTTCTTGAGATTTTTTCAAAAAACGGTTTTCCCTTTTCGATTTGCTTGATGATACCGTTCATTTTTCCACTCCTTATCGGCGGCTTCGGTAGAGTTCTATAAAATCCTGAATAAGATCACGGAGCAGAAGGGTTGTCATTAAATGGTCCTGGCCGTGAACGAAAATAAACCCTAATTCCATGTCCTTGCCGTCAGCTTCTTCAGCTAACATTTTCGTTTGCACATTGTGGGCGAGGGTTAGATTTTCATCTGCGCTTTTTAATGCTGCTTCCGTGTTTTCGAAGTTTCCCGCACGGACTTCTTTCAAGACTTTCAATAAAGTGCTTCTGGCATCGCCGGCATAGGCGACAATTTCAAAACCGAGCATCTGCAATTCTTCCTTTGTCATGAAAAAACCTCCTAAAGACGGCACACATGATGAAAAGAGATTCTTTTCACCATGTATGATCGTTAAATGATTGTTTTTGTTTCACTTACAAGTTTGTACCAGTAGGCCGATTCTTTCGGATACCGTTTTTGGGTGTCGAAGTCGACGTAAAAAAGACCGTAACGTTTGTTGTAGCCGTTGGTCCATGAAAATAAATCCATTAAGGACCATAAGAAATATCCCTTTACGTTGACCCCGTCGCTAATCGCTTTGCTGACGGCTTCTAAATATACTTTTAAATAGTCGATTCTTGCCTTATCCATAATGATGCCGTCTTCAAACTCATCTTTATAGCCCATGCCGTTTTCGGTAATGTAAATTTTGTTATATTGCGGATAGTCCCGTTTGATGCGTATCAGCATGTCATACATGCCTTCAGGATAAATGAGCCAGTCCCAATCGGTCCGTTTCAGGCCTTCTTTGTAAATTCTTTCGCCGATCCCTTTTACTTTATAGACCGAAGTGCCCTTATCGCCCGTTCCGTTATGGTGAATAACGGTCTCTCCGTCGTACGCTTTGACGAAATGGCATTGGTAATGATTGATGCCGAGATAATCATTGCGCGTTGACGCTTTTTTCATCACGTCAAAATCGCTGTCTGAAAACTCGTATGAAGCGCCGTTCGCCTCACAGATTTCATCCAGAGCACGCATCGTTTCTTCAGAATAATAGCCGAGGTAGGTGGCATCCAGGAGGAATCTCACTGATAACGCGTCATCGAGAAAGCAGGCATGGCGGTCTTCTTCCGAGTCACTGGCGGGGTATTTTGTTTCCAGTGAGTGGACGACACCGATTTCTCCCGGATAGCCGCCTTCTTTAAAGAGGTTGATGGTCATCGCATGCGCGACCATCATGTGATGGAGGCATTGAATGACTTTTGTGATATCACTTTTAACAGATGGCGGAAAAACGCCGAGTAAATACTGGTTGGTGGCTGTAGGATAGATTTCGTTAAACGTGCTCCAATATCGGATTTCGCTGAATTCTTTAAAGCAAAACTCCGCATACCTGACGAACGCATCTATTGCGGCGCGGTTGAGAAAATCTCCCTGATCAAATAATCCTTTCGGCGTATCGAAATGATGAAGCGTGACAAAAGGGGTGACGCTGCGTTTTTGACACTCTGAGAAAATACGATGATAGTAATCCACGCCTTCCTGATTGATTTCGCCCGTGCCGTCAGGGAAAATTCTCGTCCATGCTATAGAAAGGCGGATGCCGTTTATTCCGAATTTCTCACATAGTTTGATATCTTCCGGAAACTGCCGGTAAAAATCACTTGCCGGATCAGGGCTGAATCTTCCCTGTTTTTCAAGAAATTCATCCCAGGCTACAGGCCCTTTGCCGCCTTCTTTTGTGGCGCCTTCCGCTTGGTATGCCGCAGTCGCCCCGCCGAAAATAAAGTCATGAGGTAATTTGAGCATTACTGAATCCTCCTTCGCCAATGTGTAAATTGAAGTTTGTTAATGTTTGTAAATGTTATCTTTTGTTTAATAGTAAACGCATACATTTTTGTTGTCAATAGCTTCATAAGGAAATAATAACTGTGTTTACAAGGGTAAAACAAGTTTTTCAATGTTTTATATGTTGATAATATTGTTTGTTAATGTTTGTTTTTGTTGACCGAAGTGCCGCGGTATGTTAGATTGTGTGTAAAGTTGAGGGGATGATTGAGCATGTTAAAAAAAGAGCGTCTTTTAAAAATCATCGATATCGTAAACTCGCGGGGGTTTATTACGGTGAGTGATATTATCGATGAATTGGAAGTTTCTGATATGACGGTGAGAAGAGATCTGGATGAGCTGGATAAAGCCGGAAAAATCGTGCGTATTCATGGAGGCGCACAGAGCATTTCTTATTCCATTGACCACGAATTATCGCATAATGAAAAACTGGATGTTCAAATGGAGGAGAAGGGGAAAATCGCGGAACTCGCGGCTTCATATGTAAATGATGGCGATACCGTTTTTTTAGGACCGGGCACGACAATTGAACTTTTAGCGAAACACCTGCTGCATAAGAGGATCCGAATTATCACCAATAACTACCCCGTGTTTGATATTTTAAAGCATGGCGACACTGCGGATACCATTCTGATTGGCGGCGATTTCCGAAAAAACACGGGTGCATTTGTTGGGCCTATTGTAAACGGCAATCTGCAGAAATTCAATTTTACGAAAGCCTTCATCAGCGCAAACGGCATACATAATGATGAGATTTCTTCTTATAGCATTGAAGAAGGAGAAGCCCATCAAATCGCGCTGAATAATTCGCGGACGAAATTTTTGCTGGCGGACAATAAAAAATTCAACCGGGAAGATTTTTACGTGTTCTACAACTTACACGATATGGATTATCTGATTACGGATGATAAAGTGATGAAAGATGTTCAGATCCATTATGAGCAATATGTGGATGTCAAAATCGCAAAAAAATAAAAAGGGGAGGCGGTTCGATGAAAGGGGTTATTTTTGATTTCAACGGCACGATGTTTCAAGATTCACATCTCCATGAAAAAGCGTGGTTTTACATGGTGAAAAAATACGCTCCGAAAGCGATTTCTGATGAAGATATTTTCATTAACATTCACGGAAGAACAAACAGTGAAATCCTGACGCATTTTATTTCCGGCGATTTAACAAATGAAGAAATCAAGAAGATGTCTTTTGAAAAAGAAGCCTACTACAGAGAATTATGCCTTGAAAACAAAGCGGAGTTAAAGCTGACGAAGGGCCTGACCGGCGTCTTAAACCATCTGAAAAAGTCAGGAATGCCGATGACCATCGCCACGGCTACGGTAAAGGAAAATGTCGAGTTTTACTTTGATGTCTTTCATTTGGGGAAGTGGTTTGATTTTGACAAAGTCACGTTTGATGACGGAAGCTTCCCCGGAAAGCCGGCGCCGGATATTTTTATCATCGCATCGGAAAAATTAGGCCTTAAACCTGAAGAGTGCCTAGTCATTGAAGATGCCTTTTCCGGGCTCACAGCAGCGAAAAAAGCAGGTGCGGGCAAGATTGTGGCTATTGACCCGTTCGGAAAAAACCGCGCGTTATTTGAAGAAAAACAGCTGGCGGATGACGGGATACTGACAGATTTCACCTCGTTTTTTGAGGTGATAGCCGGACATTCTGTTTGAGAGATGCAGTTGCAAACTAAAGAAATGGTTCAAGGACATAACTGAAGGAGTTCTAAATGAATATATTTAGAATATAAATCTGCTTGGGATAGGTGGAATCGCAAAAAATTTTAAGAGCTTTGCAAAACACTTCAACAGCTGTTCTTCATAATAGGGTTTACAATGTTGAAGGTAGAAAAAGTCCTATTTAGCAAGCCCTCTTTTTAAAAAGAGGGCTTTTTTTATGAGGTGCTTATCCTTTTTCAGTTGCGCTTTTGTTTTTATAATGATTTTCTCATCGGAGGCGGCATTTTTTGGATCAGAAAGGTGTTCGCCTTAATTGAGAAGATAAAGGGAGTTGAAAAAGATATGGCGTTTGCGGATGTCAGCCTTTCTTTTGAGAAGGATCATTCTTCAATGACGCTTATTTCCCCCGTACCGAAAAAAAGTGAAACGCGTTCTCCTCGCTTTTCATAGGTTCCGATAAGTCCTTCCTGACTTTTAAGTTTCCAGCCTTTTCGGGCTATTTCCAATTGGTATAAACCGCTCGGACCTTCTTCTTCTTTTGCGAAACGGTATGTATAGTTTGAAACGTATTTTCCTTTTTCATATTCCTTTGTTTTGCTGTGCATAGCGAATAATGGCACCGGGAAATCCGGGTGAGAAACGGATGCTTTATATCCTCCCAAAATAAATAAGCTAAATAACAATAATATAAAAAACCACAGAATATATTTCATAAAACCTCCTTATGTCAATTAGTCGGTGCATTTTAAAAAAAGATACACCGCATGATTGGGTTGTAAAAGCGGGTAAGAAGATAAGGAAAGGAGAGAGACGGATGGAACTTGATTTTGTGATTCGTCTGGCGGTTGCGGGGCTGCTTGGGGCTCTGATTGGATTGGAGAGAGAATTCAGGGCGAAGGAGGCCGGTTTGAGGACGCATTTTCTAGTGGCCGTCGGCAGCGCCTTGATGATGATTGTTTCCAAATATGGATTTTTTGATTTGTTATCCAACAGCCATACGTCCTTTGACCCGAGCCGGGTGGCGGCGCAGGTCGTCAGCGGTGTCGGATTTTTAGGGGCCGGCACGATTATTTTGCAGCGGCATGTCGTGCGGGGGCTTACGACAGCCGCGGGGATTTGGGCCACGTCCGGGATCGGTCTGACGATCGGGGCGGGTATGTATGTCATCGGTATCAGCGGCACGATATTGGCGTTAATCGGGCTTGAACTTTTAAATTTTCTGTTTAAACCGGCGGCGCATTCTCTGTCTGTCAGTTTCCAGATTGAGGAGAAAGCCGTTATGCATGAAATTTTAACTTCGCTTGAAGCAAAGGGAATTCTCATCACGTCCTATGAATTGAATAAGGCGGTGCTTGAAGTGAAGGGAAGGGTGAAAAGCAAAAGCGGAAAAGCCGCGGTGATGGAGAAAGTTCAATCCCTCCCGTATATCCTGTCCGTCAAAGTTGAATAGCAAAAAGGGGGAAGCTCCCCTTTCTGCGGTCATTTCTTTTTCAAACATTAATACCAAGGATAGAACGGGATATACGGCCGCGGATAGTATGGATACGGTCTGGGGAAATAATAAGGCGGCCGCGGATAGTATGGATATGGTCTGGGGAAATAATAAGGCGGCCGGGGATAATGATACGGCACCCGTTCGTGGCTCTCGGCTGTGTATTCATGATAAAAAGGATCGTACAAGAGGAAAACCTCCTTTGAAAGAGTTATTCCGTTTACCATATTCCTGTATGCCCGGTATGGTGTGCGAACACCGGGCAGAAAAAAAGACGCCGGTTATCATCCGGCATCTTTTTTTACACTTTCACATCAATGGAATGGCCGGCAGTCGGGTGCTGGACCGGCAGCATTTTTACGGTTTCTTCCGCAGCGGCCTGGGCATTCTGCATGACGGTTTTTGTTAACGCGATATTTACATTCTGCGCCAGAGATGCCTGGTGCATAGCGATTGATAACGCAGGGATATCCATAGCTTCCACCTCCTTATCCCTTCATATCGGCGGCGTGCTCCGATTATGAAGAGAGCCGGCGTTTTCTTTTGACGGCCCATTCTAAAAGTGCGGCCGCGCATACTCCGAGGGTATAGGCGAAAATGTCGCTCCAGACAAATTGCCAGCCGAGGATCAGCCCGCCGAGCGTGCTGCTTCTGATCGCGTCAATCCATGGCGCATGATACAGCTGGCTGCATTCAATCAGACAGCAAAACGAGAGGCTCAGGATAGCGGCTGTTTCCGTCCGGATGTTTCGAAATAAAAAACCGAATCCGGTAAAAATCATTGCCGCCCACAGGGCATCTCCTAAATAAGCGTTTATCATGCCGGGCAATAGGTTGGTAATGCAGGCGGTTCTGGATAGTAAACCGAGGGCGATGATAAGAACGGTCAATTCCCCGTATGTCAATCGATGTCTGTTCACTTCACACTGTTCCCCTTTTTTTGTACTCCCATGTATTGTAAGGAATGACGGAGAAGCTGTCTATGAATGAAAAAAACGGCCCGGGAGGCCGCTTTTTCGGATTATCTTTCTTTTAGGTTGACATGGTCTGCTTTTTGATCACTGCCGATGACGAAGCGGAGCTCATACTGTCCCGTATGATAGACGTAATCTGTTTCGCCCGTTTTCGGCACTGTCAGGATTTTGTCAGCGCTGCCGATTTGTTTGCTTAAAACGTCAGGTGTGACGCTGCCGAGGTTTAAACGCCGTTCCACCCCTGTCCCGAAATAGCGGATTTCTGAGATTTTGCCGTTTTTATGATAGGAAAATCCATAACCGGGGTTTCCCATGTTCCAGCTGTATAAATCAAATGGATAGCGGCTGTCCGCTTTCTGTTCCGGCTCGCCGATTTTATCGTAAACATCCTGTCTTGTGCTTTGGTTGATTTTCAGGCCTTTCACTTGTTGCGGCATTTCTCCTTGAAACGCCGATTGATAAAGGCTGTTCACCAGTTCTTGTGCACGTTGATTTTCCGTTTTTGAAGCGGCTTCGGCATGAACGGACTGTGTATCCGAAACTGCTTCTGCGCTGAGTGCGCCGCCTGTGAGCATCACGGCCGACAATCCCGTGATGAGTGTTTTTTTCTTCAGCATATGTGAATGCCTCCTTTTTACCGCTCATACCCGTATGTTTCCTCAGTTAAACGGGATGTTTTAGTGAAAGGTGGGCTGGGAATCATAAAGGATGTATAGAGGGGAACAGAAAGGGGAAAAGAAAATGGCTGATACAAAGAAGGTTACAATCAATGGCGTTGAAATGGAAGCCGCAGACGGACAAACCGTTTTGCAGCTTTTGAACAATAGTTCAATTGACGTGCCGCACGTGTGCTATCATCCGAGTCTCGGTCCGATTGAAACGTGCGATACTTGTATCGTCAGTGTTAACGGGGAACTCGTCCGTTCGTGTTCCGCACAAATAAAGGACGGAGACGTCATTGATACGCTTTCGTCCGATGTGAAAAAAGCGCAGATTATCGGCATGGACAACATTCTGCACAACCATGAATTATACTGCACGGTTTGTGATTACAACAATGGGAGCTGCGAAGTACATAATACCGTAAAGGAAATGAAAATCAATCATCAAAGCATTCCGTTCGATCAAAAACCGTATCCTAAAGATGAATCAAATCCGTTTTACCGGTATGATCCCGATCAGTGCATCTTATGCGGACGCTGCGTCGAAGCCTGTCAGGACGTACAGGTAACCGAGACGTTAAGTATCGATTGGGAGCGCAAACGTCCGCGGGTCATTTGGGATCAGGATGTGCCGATTAATGAATCATCATGTGTTTCCTGCGGACATTGTTCAACCGTATGTCCGTGCAATGCCATGATGGAAAAAGGCATGGAAGGCGAAGCGGGCTATTTAACAGGCATCAATGAAGAGACGCTTCGGCCGATGATTGACATCACAAAAGGCGTCGAAACCGGCTACGGATCGATTTTGACCATATCGGATATGGAATCAGCCATGCGTGATGAAAGAATCAAAAAGACGAAAACCGTATGCACATACTGCGGTGTCGGCTGCAGTTTTGATATATGGACGAAAGGAAGAGACATTTTAAAGGTAGAACCTCAGGCCGAGGCGCCCGCAAACGGAATTTCGACGTGTGTAAAAGGGAAATTCGGCTGGGATTTCGTCAATAGTGAAAAGCGCCTTACCAAACCGCTTATACGGGAAGGGGATTCGTTTCGGGAGGCGGAATGGGATGAAGCGCTGCAGCTGATCGCCGATAAATTTACCGATATAAAAGAACATTTCGGCCCGGACGCGCTTGCTTTTATCACATCTTCCAAATGCACGAATGAAGAATCATACGTGATGCAGAAGCTTGCCAGAGCCGTGATCGGCACAAATAATGTCGACAACTGCTCACGCTACTGTCAGTCTCCAGCTACGGCCGGTTTGTTCAGAACGGTCGGCTACGGCGGCGATTCAGGATCGATTACAGATATAGAAAAAGCTGAGCTCGTACTGATTATCGGCTCAAATACGTCTGAGTCTCACCCCGTTCTGTCTACACGTATTAAACGTTCCCATAAGCTGCACGGACAGAAGCTCGTCGTGGCGGACTTGCGAAAGCATGAAATGGCCGAGCGCTCCGACGTGTTTTTCCAGCCGCGTGCCGGATCGGATATTGTCTGGCTGAACGCCGTATCGAAGTATCTGCTTGATCACGATTTGGCGGATACTGCATTTCTGAATGAAAGAGTGAACGGATTAGATGAATTCGTGAAAAGCCTTGAACCTTACACGATGGAATATGCTGAAACACATACCGGTGTGGACAAGGAGACCTTAATCAAAGTAGCGCGGATGATTCATGAAGCCGGCAGTGTGTGTGCGCTGTGGGCAATGGGGGTTACCCAGCATATCGGAGGAAGTGATACGAGCACGGCCATTTCCAACCTGCTGCTTGTGACCGGAAATTACGGCAAGCCCGGGGCAGGCTCATATCCGCTTCGGGGCCATAATAACGTGCAAGGTGCCAGTGATTTCGGCAGCATGCCTGACAGCTTCCCCGGTTATGAAAAAGTAACGGATGAAAAAGCCCGCAAAAAGTATGAACAGGGCTGGGGAGCAGACCTGCCGAAAGAAATCGGAATGACAAATCATGAAATGATCGAAGGCATCCACTCGGGAAAACTGAAGTCGATGTACTTAAAAGGAGAAGAAATGGGGCTTGTCGACTCCAACATTAACCATGTTCATGCCGCCTTTGAAAAGCTTGATTTCTTCGTTGTGCAGGATATTTTTCTCTCGCGGACGGCCGAGTTCGCCGATGTGGTGCTCCCAGCAAGCCCGAGCCTTGAAAAAGAAGGCACATTTACGAATACGGAACGGAGGGTGCAGCGCCTTTACCAAGTGTTTGAACCGCTGGGCGATTCAAAGCCTGACTGGCAGATTATTACGGACATCGCCAACCGGCTGGGCGCTGATTGGCGCTATGAACATCCGGCAGACATTATGGAAGAAGCGGCGATGCTTTCACCGCTCTACGCAGGCGTCACTTACGAACGTCTCGAAGGCTACAATTCACTGCAATGGCCCGTTGCAGCGGATGGAACCGATTCACCGCTTTTATTTACGGAGAAGTTCCCGTTTTCAGACGGCAAAGCGGTTCTTTATCCCGTTCAGTGGACCGAGCCGAAAGAATTTGATGAAGAGTATGATCTCCATGTGAATAACGGGCGGCTGCTTGAGCATTTTCACGAAGGAAACCTGACTTACCGGTCAAAAGGAATTTCCGAAAAAACACCGAGTGTGTTTCTGGAGGTCTCACCCGAACTCGCTGAAGAAAGAGGGCTTGAAGACGGGACGCTTGTCCGCCTGACATCACCGTACGGAAATGTGAAAGTCAAATGCGTCATTACAGACCGGGTAAAAGGCAAACAGGTTTATCTGCCGATGAACGATTCAAAAGATGCCGCCATTAACCTTTTAACAAGCAGCTATGCGGATAAGGATACGGATACACCAGCCTATAAAGAAACCTCAGCGAAGATGGAGATTTTGAAAAAAGAAGGCATTAATCCGCTTCCGAAAATCAATTTCCGTTACGGAAACCCGCAGCCGCAGATCGGTGTCCAGGTTGAGCGGAAATGGGCGCGAAAAGATTATGTATTTCCGGGAGACGCGGTAAAAAGGGGGAAACAGCAAAATGGCTAAAGCAACCCGCACCATCCGAAAACAGACCGTCACGGAAGAAGACAAACGAAGAAAGGATTTAGAAGAGATTGAGACGGCTCTTCTGCAAAATAAAGACGCGATTTTGGAGTCTTTGCACATTCTTCAGCACATGAATGAGCGCGGCGTTTTGGCGCTTTTGCGCGGACTTTTCGGCCAGGGCGACAAAGTGATGGATATCCTCGTGAAGAAGGCGAATACGCCGGAAACGGCCAATATGCTGAAAAATCTCCTGCTGTTAACCGGCGTCCTCGGCATGCTTGATGTAAAACAGCTTGAGCCGTTTATCGTCAAAATCAACGCGGGCGTCACAAAGGCTGTTGAGGAGAAGGACAGCAGCAAAAAGACGGGTTATTTTGATATCATCCGCGCTTTAAAAGACCCGGAAATCAACAAGGCCGTCACGCTGCTGTTTTCTTTCCTGAAAGGCATGGGTGCTGATACAGGCGATATGGAGAGAAATACACGGCCTCCTGAAGACCAAAAGCACCATCAGGAACCGCAGACGAATGAGTGAACATCACCCCCCGAGCCTCTCATACGGCTCGGGTTTTTTGTGCGTTCACGCTGCTTTCTTGGGAAAAATTTCACCTCGGGATTCATGACTTTTGTTGTGTTATGTTAATAGTTAAGGTTATGAATAGAAAAAAATTGAAAATATGTGCTAGGATAAAATTCAAAGTAGGTCAACTGTTCAAATATGAAACAATCAGGAGTGATAAAACATGAGTAAGCTGAGGAGCCCGAGACAAGCCATCCAAAGAACCCTGATGAAAGGAAAAAACGGCCTGGACGTATACAACCCTTTTCCTTGGTACGAAAAAATGAGACGGGAAAGCCCCATTCAATTTGATGAAGAAACTAAGGTATGGAGTGTGTTTTTATATGATGATGTCAAAAGGGTCATCAGTGATAAAGAGACTTTCTCAAGCCTTATGCCAGACGTGAAAAGCTCGATTGCAAAGTCCATGCTGAATATGGACCCGCCGAAGCATACCCAAATCAGATCGGCCGTCAATCGCGCTTTCACTCCGCGCGTACTGAAGGAATGGGAGCCGAGAATTGAAGACATTACAGAGAATCTGCTGAAACAGGCAAAGAACAAAGGGCGGATTGATATCGTGAAAGATCTTTCCTATCCTTTGCCGGTTACGGTGATTTCAGAATTATTAGGCGTCCCGTCCGAATACATGGAGCAGTTTAAAAAATGGTCGGACATTCTCGTCAGTATGCCGAAAGATGCGAGTCCTGAAGCGGCGGAGAAAAATCAGCAGGAGCGTGACCAATGTGAGGCGGAGCTGGCGGCGTTTTTTGCGGAAATAATAGAACGCAAACGAAAACAGCCCGGCCAAGACATTATTTCTATTTTGATCAAAGAGGAAGAAGAGGGGGAGAAGCTATCGGCAGAAGACCTAATTCCGTTTTGCAATTTGCTTTTAGTAGCGGGAAATGAAACAACGACTAATCTCATTTCAAATGCGGTTTACAGTATATTAGAGACGCCCGGCCTTTATAAAGAACTGAGACAGGACCCTTCTCTCATCGCGCAAACGGTGGAGGAAACACTGCGTTTTCGCGCTCCCGCTCCATTTGTCAGAAGAACGGTCCGGCATGATACTGAATTGTGCGGCCGCCGTCTGAAAACCGGGGATATCGTTCTTTGCTATATTGCATCTGCCAACCGTGATGAAAACAAATTTGAGCAGGCTGACGTATTTGATATTCATCGCGAGTCAAATCGGCACCTCTCCTTCGGGTTCGGTATACACTTCTGCTTAGGAGCCCCGCTTGCCAGACTTGAAGCGGAAGTTGCGCTGAAAGGAATTGTAAAGTCCTTTCCACACCTGGAGCCCGTCCGGATTGAGCCGATCCGAAACAGTGTCATGTACGGGCTGGAGTCTTTAGAAGCGGAGATAAACGAAAATAAGGGAGAGAAACAAAGATGAGACAAACACACATCGCCATTATTAATGTGGGCGCTCACGGCCATGTCAATCCCACGCTGCCCGTAGCCGAAGAGCTTGTCAATCGCGGGCACAGAGTGACATTCGCTACGACTGAGGAATTCGAGGCTTCCGTTGCCAAAACGGGTGCCGTTCCTCTTTTATACCGCACAAGCATTAAGGCGGATCCGAAGACGATAAAAGAACGGGTAAATAAAAATGACGCGTTTGTGATGTTTCTGGAAGAAGCGGTTGAAGTGCTTCCGCAGCTGGAAGAGCTGTACAAAGACGACCTTCCCGACATCGTCCTGTTTGATTTTTTAGCGCTTGCCGGAAAGTTGTTTGCGGATAATGGCGGCATCCCGGCCGTAAAGTTCTGCCCAAGCTATGCAATGAATGAGTATTTTCAATTAGGAAGAGACGAAGAAACGATGGAAGCCGCCAAACAGGCGATAGAAGAATATCAGGAGAAAATTGAAAATGAACAACTGAAACGGATGACGATGGAAGAGTTTTTCATGCCTGAAAAACTGAATATCGTCTTTATGCCAAGAGCCTTTCAGCCGAAACAGGAAACCTTTGATGAACGGTTTTGTTTTGCCGGTCCGTCCCTTGGGAAACGCACAAATACGGGAAGTTTGGAAATTGATGCGGCTGATGACCGTCCGCTTATGCTTATCTCACTGGGAACTGCGTTTAACGCTTGGCCTGAATTTTACCAAATGTGTATCGATGCGTTTCGGGACTCAGACTGGCGGGTTATTATGTCAGTCGGCACAACAATTGATCCGGACAGTTTTTCGGATGTGCCCGATCACTTTATTATCCGCCAGCACGTTCCGCAGCTTGATGTACTGGAGAAAGCAAAGCTGTTCGTATCTCACGGCGGGATGAACAGTACAATGGAGGCGATGAATGCGGGTGTTCCGCTCGTTGTCGTTCCGCAAATGCACGAACAAGAGGTCACTGCAAAGCGCGTGGATGAATTGGGGCTCGGCGTGCATCTGCCGCCGAAGGAAGTCACTGCGGCGCGTCTCCAAAAAGATGTTCAGAAAGTTTACGGTGATAAAAACATCCTCAGCCGTGTGAAAAGCATGCAGCAGAAAATAGAAGAAACCGGCGGCGCCAAACAGGCTGTTTGTGCCATTGAAGAATTTCTGAAAGAGGCGTCCGTCGAAAATTGATTGAAAAAACAGGCAGCGCCGGACGGCTGCCTGTTTTGTTATATATTTTTCTTCATGCCGCATCTCCGGCATTCCCGCAAAAAATTTCCGCCCTTCACTGAGCTTTTAAACAGCGTATAGTCGCAATTATCACATCGGCCGCTGTGAACATCAGGATATTCATTGAACTCATAAATGACCGAAGTATCGTAACCTTTTGTTTCGAACTCTTTTTTTGTTTCCATGATTGAAAGTCCCTCCGCGAATCAAATCATTCTGCCCGGTTAATGATACAGCAACTGCACGGGGGATTCAACGGAGCATATCTTGATTTTCCCGGCTGATTGCGTAACAATAATAGAAATAAATGACGGCCTGCCATGAGGCGCCCGGCATCTGAAGGGAAGAAAAAACAGCGATGGGAAAAGGATTGAAAGGTAAACGGATTGCCATCGGCGGTTCGCGGAAAACAGAAGAGATCACAAGATTAATAGAAAAGCAGGGCGGAACGGCAGTCACCCGTTCCCTCCAAGGAACCGTATACTTGGCGGAGGATCAGATAGAACCTGACATAAGAATATTTGCTGAGCAAAAAGCCGACTGGGTGATATTTACCACAGGCATCGGGACGGAAACGTTATTGTCCGTATCAGAAAAAATAGGTCTGAAAGAAGAATTTCTAGCGGCCGTACATGAAGCGAAAATCGGCTGCAGAGGCTATAAAACATATGCGGCCTTAAAGAAGCTCGGCATCACGCCGCATGCCTCTGATGAAGACGGTACAACAAGAGGGCTGATCCGCTCCTTGGAACGGTTTGACTTTAAAGATAAAAAAGTCATGATACAGCTTCATGGCGAAAAAGCGCCCGTTTTAACGGAATTCTTCGAGAAAAACGGAGCGGAGGTATTCCCCGTTCTGCCTTATCAGCATATTCCGCCTGAAAGGGAGACGGTTGATAAACTGCTGGGAGAGCTGTTAAACGGCGAGGTTGACGCTGTCTGTTTTACGACAGCCATTCAAGTGCGTTCTCTCTTTGATTATGCAAAAGAAAAAGGGTCCGCTAAAGAACTGCAGCAAGCTTTCGAAAACCATGTTCTTGCCGCCGCAGTCGGCAAAGTGACGGCTGAAGCGATCAAGGATGAAGGGGTGGAGAGAGTCCTTGCTCCGGACATTGAGCGGATGGGAGCGATGATTATTGAATTATCCCGTTATTATGAATCTCTGACCTTGTCATAAACAATCATTCAGCAGGGAAAAGCCTAAGCTTCCCTGCTGAATTTTTTTAATTGCCAGTGTTCTGTGAAAAGGGATGGATACGTTAAGGCGCTGAGTATGATACATGTAAGAAGAGCGGAGGCCATCGTTGTAAAAACGATCAACAGCTGAAAGCGCACGGCCTGTATCGGATCAGCCCCTGCTAAAATCTGTCCCGTCATCATGCCGGGAAGCTGAACGAGACCTAATGTTTTCTGGCTTTCCAGTGTCGGTATCATACTGAGTTTCATACTGGACGTCAATATATGGCGGACTGCCTGCTTAGGCGTTCCGCCGAGAGAGAGAATCAGCTGAATTTCTTCCTTCCGCAGATCCGCTTCCGAACTGAGCCGGTTTAAAAACAGGCTTGAAAGCACCATGGAGTTTCCGATGACCATGCCGCTTATCGGAATGACATATCTTGAAGTGAACGGAATGATATGAAGAGCCAGTAAAATTCCCTGTGTCACGATTTCCACAATAGCCAGTGTCAGAAAAACGCGCCAAAATGAACCGATCCGCATTTTTTTCCGTTTGGCGACATTATGCGAAGCGGCCGTGAGCATAAGAAGCACCATGAGTAGGATAAACACCGGGTGATCACCGTGGAAAATCAGCGACAGCACATAGCCGATGATGAGAAGCTGAATGATGGCCCTGACGGTTGCGATGATCATATCTTTTTCTACGCCGGCTTTAAAAGATTTAGACAGAAATAAAGCGATAATGACAAATACACTTGTAAATAACAGAGAGAGATAATCCATATCAGCACCCGCTCCCTTGTAAAAGCGCCCGGGCCTTTTCGTGTTTCGGTTCTTTAAAGAACGTTTTCGTTTCCGCGATCTCTAAAAGCCTGCCCTCGGCCATAAACCACACCGTATCGGATATCCGTTCCGCTTGTTCAAGGTTATGAGTGATCCACAGGATCGTCAGCTGTTTTTGCCGATGGAGCTTTGTAATCAGCTTTTCGATGATGAGAACAGATGTGGGGTCCAGGGCCGATGTAATTTCATCGAGAAGCAGGATGGACGGCAGGCTGGCGAGGGTTCTCGCCAACGAGAGCTTCTGCCGCTGTCCGCCGGATAATTCTTTTGCATTCTGATCCAGAAGCCCGTGCGGAAGATCAGTGAAGTCTGCGAGCTCTTCAGGCGTATAGTGCTGTGTCCCGTGAAGTTTTTCTGCGAGCAGAAGGTTGTCCCGCACCGTGCCGTCGATGACGGGAGCTGACTGGAATGCAAGGCCCGCGGTTTTCCTGAGCTCTCTGATGTCCCAGCGCCTTATTTCTTTTTCGAATACAAGAACTTCGCCTTCATCAGGTGTATTCATCAGATTGCACAGTGACAGCAGCGTGCTTTTCCCCGCGCCAGACGGCCCTATCAACGCCGTAATAGAGCCTTTTTGGATATGTCCGGTGACCTGGTTTAGGACATCAAAGGACGTATTGTTTTGTTTGAAATGTTTGCCGGCCGACAGAAAAGATATTGCCGGAATTTCTTCTTTCATACAGGATGACACCTTTCGTAAAAAATCAGGAACCGGTGAGATCGGCTGCCGTTTGTTCCGCCGTTTTCGGGTCTGTCTGCCGTGAAGCGAATGTATGCATGACCATTCCCGCAATAATAATGAACAGTCCGGCAAACGAAAGAAGTGACGGAAACGCTGCGGATAAAAAGACGATCTCGCCGATCAGCGCAAACAGAACCTCTCCGGATTGCGTCGCTTCAACAGCAGCGAGCTTCTGCGGCTCATTCCTCACCATATCGGTGGCGCGGAAAAATAACACTGTCGCGATAACGCCCGAGCTGAGCGCGACGATAAAAGATTGAAATGTCTGCCCCATTGACGGAAGCCCGTCTCTGTGCCAGCCGAAAGCGGCGATCAGAAGCCAAAACGGAAGGCTTGCGAGCGTCATGCCGAGCACGCGCTGAAACGTGTCGAGTTTACCGCCGTATTGCTCCAGCATTTTTCGATTGCCGAGCGGATAGGCAAATGCGGCGATGACGACCGGCACAACACTGAATAGTATCGTGCGCCCGGACAGAGAGCCCGCATGCTGAAGCTGAATCAGGCCTGCTCCGATCAGGATGATGACGGAAGTAACCAGCGAAATCAGCGGGATCTTTTGTCTGACGGGAACCGGGCCCGCCGGTGAATCTTTTGTTTCATAGAAAAACGGCGACAGGAGCACACCCGCGACAATTGTAACCTGCCACGTGCCGGCGATCAGCCAGCCCGGCCCGTATGCCGCCGCAAAGGTAATCGGGGCATAAAAAAGCACGAAGCCGGTAAAGCTCCACTTCAGCCAAAAAAACGGTTTTTTCCGGATTTCATGCCAGAGCGGCACCCATTTTCCTTTCGCATAAACGATCAGAAATAAAAACGGAACCATAAAAAGAAAACGCAGGGAAGAGCTCCACATCCAGTTTCCGCCGGAAAGCTCCATCGCCCTGTTTAAAATAAATGTAACTGCAAAAAACAGAGATGCCAATATTCCGAATATGATGGCTTTCATGAAATCCCTCATTTTGACACATATTTTTTTATACTATACTATTCACCGGCAGGCTTCGCAATGGAATATGTGAAAATAGCGTTTTAACAACAGATGAATGGGAAACAGACATATACGGAGGTGAACACAATGCAGAAAGAGGATATTGAAGTTCTTTATTTTGAAGATGACGGCCGCATTCCGAATAACCCGAATCTCCCGCTTATCATTTATAAAGCGGTATTTAATGAAGAAACGGTACAGAAAGCGGAATCCGTCCTCCGCCGGCACGATTGGTCGAACAGCTGGAGGGGCGGAGTATTTCCGTATCACCATTTTCACAGCACCACCCACGAAGTTCTCGTCGCGGTAAAAGGAAACGCGGTTTTGAGGTTCGGCGGGGAACAAGGCGCAGACGCCGTTCTTCAAACTGGAGACGCAGCGGTCATTCCGGCCGGCACCGGACATAAAAAACTGTCGGCCAGTTCTGATTTCACCGTGATCGGGGCTTATCCGGGCGGCCGGCAGTACGACACAAAAACGGAGAAAAATGATAGAACTTCAGAAGAAATCAGCCGTGTCCCGCTCCCGGAATATGATCCCTTTACGGGAAAAACGGGCCCGCTTATAAAATTGTGGGAGAAATGACAGGGGAAAAGCGGATGGTCTGTAAAAAAATAGCCTAAAAGAAACGTTATTACACCCCGGCCATATAAATAATTTCATAAACGAAACAATTCACGTTCAAATTTTGTTCAAAAAGTGTTATTATATAAGAGTAATTCAAATTGGGGTTTTTTATGTTTGCTATTTTCAGAGAGGAAAAAGAAATTTTGACTTATTCAATTGTTTTTGTTGATATAAAAATAATACTGAATATGGCAAAGTGAAAAACTGGGTAGTAAACATTTATTTTTGTAACTGATTGTGCACGGATTCACAATCTTGCTTTTTCATGCTTTTCTGCATGAGAGGAGAAAGGCTACCCTTTCCAAAAAAATCAGCACACTGCTTATAGTAAAGGAGAATCGGATATGCCAGAAACAATCGATCAAACAAATGCATCTGTCAGCCAAGGCCAACGCGATCTTATTGATCAGCTGCTAAAACCTGAAGTTCAAGAATCACTGACTGTTTTAGTGGATCAGCTACCAAAACTGACTGAGTTAGTAAATATTTTAACGAAGTCTTATGATTTTGCACAGTCTGTAGCGACAGACGAAGTATTGAAGAGCGATACAGTGGGTGCGCTTACAGAAATTCTTGAGCCTGTGAAAGAAACAGCGAAAGACATTGCGGCTACTGCGATCGAAGCAAAAGACCGCGCGGATGCAAGCAATGACACGATCGGACTTTTCGGCCTGCTGCGCATGCTGAAAGATCCTCAAGCGCAAAAGCTGTTCCGTTTTGCTAACAGCTATCTTGAAATCATGAACGAAAAACAAAAATAATCTCAGATTCAAATTGATATAAAGGACGGAGGATATACGATGTCAAAACATATTGTCATTTTAGGCGCTGGTTACGGCGGAGTTCTTTCTGCTTTAACCGTTCGCAAACATTACAGTAAAGATGAAGCACGCGTAACCGTTGTGAACAAATACCCGACTCACCAAATTATTACGGAACTGCACCGCCTTGCAGCCGGCAACGTGTCTGAACAGGCTGTTGCTATGCCGCTTGAAAAACTTCTTAAAGGAAAAGACGTTGACATTAAAATCGCAGAAGTCAATTCTTTCTCAGTTGATAAAAAAGAAGTCGCCCTTTCTGACGGTTCTAAGCTGACTTATGACGCGCTTGTTGTCGGACTTGGTTCAGTTACGGCTTATTTCGGCATTCCTGGACTCGAAGAAAACAGCATGGTGCTCAAATCTGCTGCGGATGCCAACAAAGTATACAAACACGTGGAAGACCGTGTGCGTGAATACTCTAAAACGAAAAACGAAGCTGATGCAACGATTCTTATCGGCGGCGGCGGCTTAACAGGCGTTGAGCTTGTCGGTGAGCTTGCTGACATCATGCCGAACCTTACGAAAAAATACGGTGTAGACCATAAAGAAATCAAACTGAAACTAGTTGAAGCAGGTCCGAAAATTCTTCCTGTTCTTCCTGATGATCTTATCGAACGCGCGACAAAAAGCCTTGAAAAACGCGGCGTTGAGTTCTTAACAGGTCTTCCTGTTACAAACGTGGAAGGAAACGTCATTGATCTGAAAGACGGTTCAAAAGTCGTTGCCAACACATTTGTATGGACAGGCGGCGTACAAGGCAACCCGTTAGTCGGCGAATCAGGTCTTGAAGTGAACCGCGGCCGCGCGACTGTTAATGATTTCTTACAATCTACTTCTCACGAAGATGTATTTGTTGTCGGAGACAGCGCAGTATACTTTGCGCCGGACGGCCGTCCATACCCGCCTACAGCGCAAATCGCATGGCAGATGGGTGAACTTGTCGGTTACAACCTGTTCGCTTACTTAGAAGGAAAAACGCTTGAAACATTCAAGCCTGTAAACTCTGGTACGCTTGCAAGTCTCGGACGTAAAGACGCGGTTGCCATCATCGGAGCGAACTCTACTCCGCTGAAAGGTCTTCCGGCATCTTTAATGAAAGAAGCAAGTAACGTACGTTATTTAACACATATCAAAGGATTATTCAGCCTGGCTTACTAATCCTTCAAATGACACTGCCGACTTTCTCGGCAGTGTTTTTTTATGTCTGAATGTTAACGTGAACAGTCAGCACCGCGGCTGATGCGCTGAATTTCTGTCTTCCGTCATCCGTCATCAGTGTTTCTTTCAGGCATCAGGCTGATCAATACCGGCTATATCCCGAATACATCTCAGACGAAAGACACGTTTTAGGCTCCTTTTGCTGTGCGCCATGCTGATTATCGGTATGACAGATAAGCTGACAGACAGGCAGCATGCCGAGCCCGTTCAGGACTTACATCATGCAAAACCTCAACTTTAGTGATTTTATGGACTGTCCGTTAATGGTACAATAGAAATAAATGACAGTATACAGGGAGAAAGGAAAACCGATGGTAACCATAAAAGATATCGCAAAACTCGCCAACGTATCCCACACAACGGTATCCCGGGCACTGAACGGCAGCCCCTACATTAAAGAGCATACAAAACAGAAGATATTAGAGCTCGCTTCACAGCTGAATTACACACCGAATGTAAATGCAAAAAGCCTTGCCATGCAAAAGTCCCATACGATCGGACTGTTTTTTACAAGCATCACAAACGGAACTTCACACAGCTTTTTTTCCGATACCATCAAAGGGGTAAACCGCACAATCAGCGAGGATTACAATTTGTTCGTCCGCGCTATTGACGACCTGAAAAGCTTTGAAACCATTACGCCCATGAGATATGACGGAATCATCTTAATGAGCCAAAGCGACAGTGATAATTCCTTTATTTATCATATCCGTGAGAAAAACATCCCGCTCGTCGTGCTGAACCGGGACATTGATGACCGGAGCTTCACGAATATCCTGTCAAACGATAAAGAAGGCTCCAGACAGGCGGTCGACTGCCTGATCGCAAACGGACACAGAAATATCGCGATCATTGAGGGAAAAGAAGGATTCAGGTCAACTTCTCAGCGGAAAGAAGGCTATTTGTCATCTTTAATTGATCATGCTATTCCGATTAAGCAAGAATACAGTGTAAAAGGCAACTACGATATGGAGAGCGGCAGTCAGGCGATGGAAAAACTCTTGGCGCTTCAATCACCGCCTACCGCTGTTTTTTGTTCAAATGATGATATGGCGATCGGAGCGATGAACGCCATTTTCGCCAAAGGTCTGAACGTTCCCGAAGACATATCCGTCATTGGGTTTGATGACATCGGCATTTCACAATACATGACGCCGAGACTTTCGACCGTAAAACGCCCGGTTGAAAAAATCAGTATCCTCGGCGCAGAGAAGATTCTGGCGCTTATCGCTGATCCGAATACGGCGGCGGGAAAAATATATGAAAACACTGAGGTGATAATAAGAGATTCAATCAAAAAACTCACATAAACTGCCCCGTCTGAATATCCGGGTTTTTTGCACAAAAAAATGTTAACGTGTGCATAAATACAGCAGGAGGCGGACAACTTGCGGCAGATACATTCAATATCCTGAAAAAGTCCTTCAGCTCGGTGAAGGCAATTTCTTGCGGGCTTTATCAGTCCGGCAGATCGATCAATTGAATCAATTGACGGACTTTAACGAGAAGCATAGCCGCCGTACAGCCGAGAGGCTATGAGAAAATCAAATATTAAAATGAGCAGGACGGTATCTACGCTTCTTTTGCAGGGAATAAAGGACGGAAAACCGGCTGTAGAACTCATGATTGTCAAATCCATCAGCCGCGGCATTGATCTTTTATCTGATTATGATTCATTTAAACGGCTGGCAGCACATTACATTGGAAGAGGCTTTATACATCATTCAAGCGGCAAGCGCAGAATTCACCAATAATAAAAAATGATTTCCGGGAGCTTGCGATTTTTAAGTCCGGTGTGACGTTATAAGAGAAAAGGCGATCCGTGAAAGGGTTGCTTTTTTATTTTGGAAATGAATTGTGAAAGTGGGATGTGCGAAAATGCAGGCAGAGGAAAAATGTTACTGCATACTTGATTAAGTTATAATTTGGAATGACGCTGTAAAGAGCAATCAAAACGGAATGGTTTTTAATAGCGACATTTTTTCTGCTGCAATGAACCTCGTAACGTTTCATTTCTGGTAATGAAAATGTCCGGTCGCAATCGTCTTATCTTTTTCCCAGACTAATAGGCATATTTGAAAAAATAGAATGTAAATGGAGGGTGATTTGACATGGATCAGGTTATTTTTGGGATTTCAATGCTCGCTTTAGGAGTTACACTGGTGACATTTTTCGGAATGATTTTGAATGACGGATTAAGAGGAGTATTAAACTTCTCAAGAAAACCCGTAAAATTTATGACCGGATCATTTCTGGTATACATTGTCGCGTTTGCTGTTTATATTTTAATAAGTGTAAGGTGATATCGAAAAATAAAAAAGCGTTCCTGTAAAGGACGCTTTTTTTATATTAATTTTATTCCGCTGATCAAAATAATCGCCGCCATTACAAACTGCAGCGGGCGCGGAGAGAATTTCGGCGAAAAGAAGCTGCCGAGGAGCACACCCGGTACGGAGCCGAGCAGAAGATTCAATACGAGCAGGTAATCGACGCTGCCGAAGCTTGCGTTTAACAGACCTGCGGCCGTTACGAGCAAAAAGGCATGTGCGATATCCGTTCCCACCACTTCTGCAGTTTTCATTCTGAACAGGTACAGCATGGCGATCGCGAATAATGAGCCGGATCCGATAGATGTCAGGCCGACGATGAAACCGAAAATGACGCCGATCAGTATCATAAGTGTCCGTTTTTCTTCAAGCGTTTTTTGCTGCCAGCGGTTCGGCCGCAGTTTTTTATCGAAAAAAAGGCGGGCGATAATGGAAATGGCGACAAGAGTCAGCACGTAGCCGAGCGCCTGTTTGATAATCTGCTCCTGATGCTGGTGAAAAGCGGGAAACAGGTGAAGAATGCCGATGGCGGCTGTTGCGCTGGGAATACTTCCGAGCGCCAAGTAGCCGACAAGTTTAAAATGAACGGTGCGCTGCTTCCAATGAGAAACGACACCGAACAGTTTGGTGATGGAGTTATATAAAAGGTCCGTGCCGACGGCAATTGACGGGTTGATTCCCAAAACGATCAGTAAAGGAGTCAAAAGCGCCGCTCCTCCCACACCCGTCAATCCGACCAGCGTTCCGACAATGAACCCCATAAACACAATGCTTACAGTCATCTGTGTGCCCCCTGAATAATCCTACTATTTTTATCAGATTATATATGATTAAGGGGCGATTATCAATTAAATTTTCGGAAAATTTTATACAGAACAAAAAAATCCGCCAGCCTGCTGTTATTTCGCAGACCGGCGGATGGCAGGATTATGATTTTTGCTGATAAAACGGAAGTTCCGTGTGGCCCATTTCTCTTACATACACGAAAAGATTGCCTTTATGATGAATTTCATGTTCCATCGCAAGCTGAAGGAGAGCGGAGCCGGTAATTTTTCTGCCGAAAGAGGCAGTCAGGTCAATTTCGCGGTTCAGCTGCTCTTCAGTCAGCTGTGACAGGATGTCTGTCGTTTTTTCAGTACATGCTTCCGCCAGTTTGACGAGGTCTGTTTCCGCTTCTTCTTTCGGCTTGTTCTGGATGGCTGATCCGTCTCCGTCTTTAATGACGTTTGCAAACATGAGAAAAGAATAAACGATGTGTTTTACAAGTTCCTGAGCGGACATTGATGTCTCTGCCGGCTTGTAATCGTAATGTTCGCGGCTGATTTTTTCCGCCAGCTCAATCGTCACGTTTCGATGTGACAGAAAGTGGCTGACCAATTGATTTTGTGCTGTCATGTGAAAACCCCCATTTGATCAAGAATTAAAATGATGCAAGGATATGCTATATCAACGGCACGGAAGAAACAAGCAATAAGCTCTTGATGAAGATAAATCGTTGCGGATTTCCGAAATTCGACAATTGCGGTCTTTTTGCGTTCTTCTTTTTCTAGCAAATATGATAAAATATGACATATCTCGGTCATTCCAAAAGGGGGGATTAATTGAGGATGAAGCAGACTATTCCGTCCTCTTTTGTCGGGCTCAAAATTAATGAATGGTATACCCATATCCGGCAGTTTCACGTCCTTGAGGCGGAGCGCGTCAAACGTGAAGTAGAGAGAGAGATCGAGGATATGGAAGAAGATCAGGATCTGCTGCTGTATTATTCATTAATGGAATTCAGACACCGCGTCATGCTGGATTACATTAAGCCCTTAAAGGAGGACCCTTCTCAGCCTGAGTTTTCAGAATTATTGGAAGACATTGAAGGCAGCCAGTATAAGCTGACAGGACTGCTTGATTACTATTTTAATTTTTTTCGAGGAATGTATGAATTTAAACAGAAGATGTTCCTAAACGCCATGATGTATTACAAACGGGCTGAAAAAAAACTTGCACTCGTTTCTGATGACATCGAGAAAGCTGAGTTTGCTTTTAAAATGGCCGAGATATTTTACAACCTGAAACAAACCTACGTCTCCATGAGTTATGCCGTACAAGCCCTTGAAACGTACCAATCGTATGAGACGTACAACGTCCGCAGAATCCAATGTGAATTCGTTATTGCAGGGAATTATGATGACATGCAGTATCCAGAAAGAGCATTGCCCCACTTAGAACTTGCTTTAGATCTTGCGAAACAAGAAGGCAATCCCCGTCTTATTAGTTCAGCCTTATATAATCTCGGAAACTGCTATGAAAAAATGGGAGACCTCTCTAAAGCAGCCGAATATTTTGAGACATCCGTTTCCATTTGCAAGTCAGAAAAGTTCGATAATCTTCCGCATTCTATTTACTCATTAACACAGGTCCTTTATAAACAGAACACCACTGCCGAAGCAGAGAAGCAATACCGCCTCGGGCTTAGTATCGCCCGCGAATACAATGATGAATTGTTTGTCAAGCTGTTTCAATTTTTACATGCGTTATATGGCAAGATGGATAACGCATGCGTCAGGCATACCTTTGAGTTTCTGGAGGAACACATGCTGTATCCGTATGTTGAAGAATTGGCGCATGACGCTGCCAAATTTTACATGGAGCATGGACAGCCTGAAAAAGCGCTCACGTTTTATGAAAAAATGGTGCACGCCCAAAAACAAATCCAGAGAGGAGATTGTCTATATGAAATCTAAACTGTTGTCAGGATTGCTGCTTGTTGCTGTCGGGTTCAGCTTTACACAGGGAATCGGCCAGGAAAGCCATTTGGAAAACCAAGCGGACGGCACATTTCATATTGCCGCGCGCAACCAAACATAAGTAAAGACCCTTCTTAGGAAGGGTCTTTTTTTTGCCTAAGCACAAACATTCCACTTTTATCCGATTGCGGGGGCTATATACTCAAGGCGTCTGTCCTACGAATGCCACCTATTTATGAAAAAGGCATAAGGAGAGATGAAGAGTGGGGATTGAAGTGAAAAAACGGCTCGTATCGGCTGATAAATATGCGTTAAAATGTCCGAATCCAATGACGCCGGAGTATATTACCATCCATAACACGGCAAACGACGCATCCGCCGCCAATGAAATCAGCTATATGACGGGGAACAGCGAATCAACGAGCTATCATTTTGCAGTCGATGACAAAGAAGTGATTCAGGGCATTCCGCTGGACCGGAATGCCTGGCATTCGGGAGACGGCACAAACGGCACCGGAAACCGGAAGTCGATTGCAATAGAAATCTGTTACAGCAAGTCAGGCGGCGAACGGTACAGAGCCGCAGAAGAACTGGCGATTGAGTTTGCCGCTCAGCTTCTGAAGGAGCGGGGCTGGGGGATTGACAGAATCAGAAAGCACCAGGATTGGAACGGAAAGTACTGCCCGCACCGCATTTTGTCTGAAGGCCGCTGGGATGAAGTGAAGGCGAAAATTGAAAAGAAATTAAACGGCAGTATGCCGGCGAAAAAGGCCGCCGTTTCTTCGTCGGTATCTGAATATCATGTGAAAAAAGGCGACACCTTGTCGGAGATTGCCGCATCACACGGTGTCAGTGTAAAATCGCTGCAAAGCTTAAACCATATCACCGACCCGAATCACATTACAGTCGGGCAGGTGATCAAGCTGTCTCAGACGGGATCTTCCTCAAAAAGTCAGGCTGCGTCTTCCTATCCGCTCCCGTCCGGAGTGATTAAAGTGACAAACCCGCTGACGAAAGGGACAAACGTGAAACAAGTGCAAAACGCTTTATCCGCCCTTTATTTTTATCCTGATAAAGGCGCAAAACATCACGGGGTTGACGGCGTTTACGGTCCGAAAACGGCAAATGCTGTAAAACGTTTTCAATCCGTCAGCGGTTTAACGGCAGACGGAATTTACGGCCCGAAAACGAAGGCAAAAATCGAGGAAAAGCTGTAATCAATAAAACGGAAGCTCCCCGGGCTTCCGTTTTTCTTACATACAAACTGCGGCAAGAGCCTTTTGAATATCATAAATGCTTTCATCTTTTTTAAACTGCTTTGAGACAGCGGGAATTTCCGCGCCGGAAATCCAAATTTTCAGCTCTGAATCTAAGTCAAAGCGGCCGGCGGTTTCTACGCTGAATCTGGAAATGCTTTTGTACGGAATGGATTGAATCTCTGTTTTCTTACCCGTAAGTCCCTGTTTATCAACAAGAATAAGACGCTTATCCGTAAAAACAATGATATCGCGGACGAGTTTAAACGCGGCGTTGACATTCTCACCTTCCAGCAGAATACGGGTCAGTTCTTCTTTTGCTTCAGCCGTCGATATTGTCGACGCATTACCCAGCAATCCATTGATAAACCCCATGATAGATCCCCCCTGATACGTATTCTTTCAAATCATACTATAAAAAGGTTTTCATTCCTAGATGAGTAGAGTAAACTGGTGCTGACTGAAAAAGGAGAGCATGTTAAACATGAAAGATCGATATGACAGTTTCGCAGCTCTTTCCGCTGCTGAATCGGAATACAGAATTATCTATGAAGAAAATGAGGGAAGTGAACGTATCGTCCTCGCTCCCCACGGCGGCAGAATTGAGCCCGGTGTCAGTGAGCTGGTGCGGGCATTTTCTGACCAAAGCTCAATTTACTTATTTGAAGGCACAAAGCAGTGCGGCAACCGTTCCCTCCACTTGACAAGCACACGCTTTGATGAACCGCTGGCTTTAGAAAAAGTGACCGCCCATCATTATGCATTGGCTTTTCATGGGTACCATGATCGGGAAACGGCAAATACACTCGTCGGGGGCGCGGATCTGGAAAAAGCCAGACTGATTTGTGATCTGCTGCGTGAAGCGGGTTTTAGCGCCGAGCTGACGGACATGAACAATCGGCTGGCAGGTGTAAACCCCGGGAATATTGTGAATCGGACAAAAAGGAAAATGGGGCTGCAATTGGAAGTAAGTACGGCACAGAGAAATGCGCTGTTCAGCAATTTTGGCTGCCGGGGAGAAGAATACACGCCAACGGATCTGTTTTTTCGGTATGTAGATGCCGTCAAACTCGGTTTTTATGATAAATGAACAGGGTTCACTGGGTCTGTGGGGAGCAAGAAGTGCTTGGCTGGCAGCACGGTGAGAACAGCTTCATAATGCAAAAACCTTTCCTCCGATGTCAAAATGATGACATTCTGCCGGCTGCGTTTTCAGCCGGCAGAGAATCGCTAGTTTTCAATAAAATACGGCGATTTTTCTTCAGCGGCATGCAAGTGTGTCTGCCTGCCTTCGTAATACACATTCGGCCGCTTGTCGGATAGCAGACAAGTGAGCCGCTTCTGAAATTGAATACCTGCTTTACGCCGTTCAAACAGCTCAAGCCTTTTTTCCGCAAATGACGCCGTCACCCGGAAAGCGGCTGCGATTAAAATGACGGCGTGGTTCCTCCGCTGAGGAAGCTCCATGTTTAACAGCATAAAGGTCGGTACACAGAAGTGGTACATAAAATGGTTGGCCTGGAATTCCTGCAGTTCCCTGAACAGCTTGTTCATGTGGAAATGGTTCCCGGTATGCTTCAGCACATGGCACAGTTCGTGTGCAAAATCCTCCCATTGTTCCTCAGGTGACTTTCTTTGGTTCAGGACGATGCTGTACATGCCGTCCCGCTTCAGCATCATGCTGTGCGTATCTTCAAAATGAATCCAAATGTCAAGCTCCTTGGCAATCGTTTGCATATCAATATGGAGGGGGGCGGTCATTCCCATGCGGCAATATAAGTTTTTGACGTATTCCTCAAGATGTGTTAAAAAATCGCCCAATTGAATACACCCTTTCGAACATATGTTCTTTTTTAAGCGAGAAAGAAAAGCCCTGATCGGACTTTGAATCTATTCCCTTTTCTTTCAAAAATAAACATTCAGATATTATATCGGCTGAACGTTAAGCATTTTAAGGAAAAGAGCGAATTATTTATGTTTCGGCCTGCGGTTTTTCTCTTTTTCTTTTAAATAATTAATGAATTCAATGGCCTGCTGTTTGCTTTCCGGTGAAAAGTCCTGCATGTCCCGATATGCGATCTGCAGGTCGGGATCGGCAAACATGTCCTCATCTGAAGGTTCTTTTCCGGTTAACAAATAATCCGTCGACACTTTGAAATAATCCGCAAGCTTTTGCAGCGTTTCATAATCGGGTTCAGATCGGCCGTTTTCATAATGAGAATATCTGGCGCGCGAGACACCGATATGATTTGCGACTTCTTCCTGCGTTTTTTTTCCTCTGAGACTTTTCAATCTTCCGCCTATCATCCGAACGACCTCTCTTTTTTCAACACCCTAAGTTACTTATCATTATAGATACAAAATGTATCAAAATAAAGCGATGATAAAAAAAGTATCAAAAAGGTCTTGATGATACGAAAAGTATCGTTTATAATCAACATCACAGGGATACAAAATGTATCGAAAAATGATAAGAAATTGATCAGGAGGGTGAGAGATGCATCCGATTATCATCCGTTTCAGCAGCAATCCGGCTGACCAAAGAAGTTTAGGAAAAGCAGGCGGGTCGATATCTTTTACCGCTTGCGGACTTCCGGTGTTCCGATTTGATAACCGATTGCAGTATGAACACTATATAAGTTTGAAGAAAAATGGAGATGTCCGTTATGAATCGTAAAAGCTACCCGTTTTTTATCTATTCCGGATTATTGAATTCTGAACATTATGACAAAATAGGTTCCGCTTTATGGCTGTTTTTATGGTTCATCAGTTCAACGACAAAGGAACACGTAAAAGACGGCGTCAAGTGGGGGCTTGTCCTCGGACATAAGCCAGTAAAAGCAAGAGAAATGGCCGATGTATTCGCAGTCAGTGAAAAAACCGTCAGGCGGTGGCTCGAGAGCTTGGAACAGCATGAATATATCAAAACCGTCCGCGCGCCTTACGGACTTATCATCTCCGTAAAACACTCGAAAAGATTCACGCAAAAAGGGACATTGCCCCGCCCGGAAGCAACTGACCGGACAATATCGGCAGATCACCGGGACAAAAATGTCCAGAGAGAAATAGATATAACAAAAAATCATACTGCTGAAGAAGCGATTACCGAAATTGCCGCCCATTTTATCAGATTAAGGTCTGCACAGGAGGGGCGGAGCGTATACCCGTCGCCAAGAGATTATCAGGCCATCGCCCGTATTGTTTCCCTCGGTGCGTCAGCACAAGAAGCAATCAAATGGCTCGGCGAATGCTTTACAGCTTTTGAACAGCGGCGCACCTCTTCAGCTGAAACGATCAAGGCTTTCAGCTATTGCGCCAAGTTTATGGAGGACCGCTTGAATGCACGAATTGCGGGAAGGACAATCACAACAAAAAAAGAGAGGAATACGATACATGACAAAACGAACGATCGAGCAGATACTGGCCGACCTGAAAAACGGAAAACGTCCATTACTGGCGGACAGACCGGAAGAATCAGACGAAAGCCGCTTTGACTGTCCGCTCTGTAAGGATCAGGGCGGTTATCTCGAAAAACAGCTGGGAATGGATGTGTGGGTCAAGTGCCGCTGCGCCGCGGAACGAAAAGCAGAGCGCATCCTCAGCGCAAGTGAGATTACAGGCGCTTTTCGGAAGCTGGATTTCAAAGGATTTATTACGCAGGGCAAGCCTCAGGCGATCGTTGACGCATATGAATGCGCCCTTGAATTTGCTGACAACTTCGACAAGATTAAAAACTGCCGGAAAAACAGCATTGCCCTATTAGGGCGTCCGGGATCGGGGAAAACCCACCTTCTGACTGCTCTCAGCAATCATGTCATGAGACAGAAGCAGACACCGGTGCTGTATTTTCCTTTTGTGGAGGGATTTACAGATTTAAAAAATGATTTTGATCTGCTCGATACAAAACTGACCCGTATGAAACGGGCGGATGTGCTCTTTATTGACGATCTGTTCAAACCGCTGAACGGAAAACCCCGGGCGACCGATTGGCAGATTGAACAAATGTACGCCGTCGTGAATTACCGCTATTTAAATCATAAACCGCTTCTTATCTCGAGTGAGCTGGCGTGTGACGAGCTGGTGCAGGTTGATGAAGCATTGGGCACAAGAATGTATGAGATGTGCAGCGATTATTTAGTCATCATTAATGGAAACCCATACGAAGTCAACCACAGATTAGAGGGGGCGAGATAATGTGTAAACTGTGCGGGCCAAAGAAGGTCGTTGTGACGGAAACAAGTTTCGGCGCTGTCTTTCACCCTTGCCCGAACTGCAAAACAGGAACTGATTTAACGCCGGTCATTAAACGTCTTGAGCGAATGGTTCAAGACGCAAAAGCGAGGCTTGATGCACGTGTATAAATATATCAAATGGCTTTTTTGCCTGCTGTTCAGGGCGAAACGGATCGAAAAGCAAATTGAAGCATGGCATGAGGCTGATGGAAAGTGAGGATAAACATTGCAAGTAAACAACAGCCCCGCTCCATGGCGGGCCGTACACAGCGGAGAAGAAAAACCCATTTACATTTATTCTGCTTACAGCGAAGCGGAAAAAGAGAAATTTCCTTATTCAAACGGAAGGCTTATCGCGGCCGTTTTCAACTTAAGTTCATACTCACAGCGGATCAACGCGGCAATGATGGCGAAAGCCCCGGAACTTTTTGAGGCGGCCGAAACGGCTCTCCGCCTGCTCCGGGGAGAAAGTGCTGAAGAAAAAGAAGCATTCATAAATAATCTCGAAAGCCTCATACATGAAGTAAATATCCTGAAAAAGACGGAGGACGTAAAACATGAATCCTAAAAAACTGTCAGACATTGAACATACAACATTAAAAAGCCAGCTGGAAGAAGGCAAGGTGCGGGTGATTATTGTAGACGGGCTGAAGAATGAAGCCTGGCTCGCCGAGGCGCCGGAGCACGGCAAAACGCTTGTCGAAACGAGAAAAGGCGACCTGACCCGTGTCGAATATGAAATCGGCTTTAAATTGAATTAATCGAAAAAACAGAATACGTCCAAGACGGAAAGCCTGCGGACACTGATCAATCGCGCATATGCTGCGCATTGGTTGGTGTCCTTTTTTTGTCCGAAAAAGAGGAGGATCTATGATGGAAGACTTACTATTTGAATATAAACGCACGCTGAAAGAGACGAAAAAATGGTACAAGCAGCTGGGGGAAGCTGACGAAGCGGCTCTGACTTCAGAAGAACTGAAAGATAAAAAAATCATCAGAACGATCATTACAGATTTGGAATATGTCACCGAATGGCTTGAAAAAGGCCGGCAGCCCGGCATAAGAAGAGCAATAGACCGCAGAGACGCTTATCAAAGGATGCTGATTAAAGATCCTAGAATCATAGATACCTATTCACAGGCGCTGATGTTCGAACCTTCCGGGAATGTGACTGAAGAAGACAGAATCAGACTGCGGGAAGCATTAGCCGTTTTAACGGAAAGAGAAAAAGAAATACTGCTGCTCCACAAAGCGGAATGCTTTTCGTATGAACGGATCGCCGCATTGCTGAATGTAAAAAAATCAACCGTACAGACGACGGTCAAACGGGCGCTTCTAAAAATTCAAAAACAGCAGGAACAAAGAAATCAGTCGCCTGCTTAAAATGTTGTCATACGTTTGCCACTTAGAAGTGAACAGACAAATTACAAAAAAGCGGCCCGAAAGAAGCCGCTTTTTATTATAGACATCCATGTCGGAGGTGGCGGTGATGCCGTAGCATGAAAAACGCAAAAAGAGAACAGGCATTTACAATCTATCAGTCTCATAAAGGCCGCATCACAAATCGCGCCCTTGCCGGCAAATCAGGCGTATCCGCAAGAACGATCGGCAGATGGAAAAAAGAAGGGCGCTGGGACGAGGCGCTCGATAAGAACGCGGAAAGCGGCGGAAAAATCGCCCCGGCCGAAAGTGATGAGTTAAACGAACGGCAGCGGCTGTTTTGTCTTTATTATGTGAAAAGCTTTAACGCCACCCAATCTGCGATAAAAGCCGGGTATTCACCGGAAAGCGCGCATGTCACGGGAAGCAGGCTGTTAAAAAACGAAAAAGTCGCCAAAGAAATCAGCCGCATGAAAAAGGAAATGGTCAATAAAGTGTTTGTCGAAGCGATGGACGTTCTTCAAGTCTATGTGAAAATCGCTTTTGCCGACATTACCGATTATGTAACCTTCGGAAAAAAAGAGGTTCAGGCCTTCGGAAAATCAGGGCCGCTCTTTGACGAAAATGATAATCCGATTATGCAGGAGATCAGCTACGTTGACGTTAAAGATTCGAATCTGCTGGACGGAACGATCGTTACGGAGGCAAAACTCGGGAAAGAAGGCATTGCAATCAAGCTTGCCGACAAAATGAAAGCTCTTGAAAAGCTGTCTTTGTACTTTGACCTTTTCCCAGATCAATTTAAACAAAAAATTGAAAATGAAAAATTAAAGCTGGCGCAGCAGAAGCTGGAAAAATCAGAAGACAGCCAAAAGCCGATTGACATTGTCATTACGCGGAAAGAGGAACGGCCATGATTGAAAAAGCGGTCAACCCGCGCTTTGAAGATTATTTATTCAATTGGAATGAAACGTACCAATTTCTCGTCGGAGGCTATGGGTCGTCAAAAAGCTATCATACCGCGCTGAAAATCATCTTGAAGCTGCTTCGTGAAAAGCGGACGGCGCTTGTGGTGCGGGAAGTTTTCGATACGCACAGAGATTCTACCTTTGCCTTGTTTGAGGACATTATCGAAGAGCTTAAGCTGGGACATGCCGTAAAGGCCGTGTCTTCACCGATGCAGCTGAGATTTTCAAACGGAAGCCGGATTATGTTTAAGGGGATGGACAACCCGGCCAAATTGAAATCCATTCATCATATTTCTCTGATTTGGATTGAAGAATGCTCAGAAGTGAAATATGAAGGCTTTAAGGAGCTGATCGGCCGTCTGCGCCATCCCGAGCTTTCGCTTCATATGATATGCACCACAAATCCCGTCGGCACTTCCAATTGGACGTACCGGCATTTTTTTCGTGATGAGCAAAAAAAACGGTTCGTTTTAGATGATCAGATGCTGTATGAAAAAGGCACCGTCGTTAAGGGAGATACGTATTACCATCATTCCACAGCGTGCGACAATCTGTTTTTGCCGAAAAGCTATATTAAGCAGCTGGACAGCTTACGGCAATACGATCCCGATTTGTACCGGATCGCCCGCAAAGGACAGTTCGGCGTGAACGGCATCCGTGTATTTCCGCAATTTCAGGTCCTGGAGCACAACGAAGTAACAGAGAGGATTGCCGCCATCAGGCGCCCTCTGTTTCGGACGGGCATGGATTTCGGTTTTGAAGAGTCATACAATGCGGTCATCCGGCTTGCCGTCGATCCCGATCAAAAAGAGCTTTATATTTTCTGGGAGTATTACAAAAACAAAATGACCGATGACCAGACAGCTGAAGAGCTTCAGGAATTGGCGGATCAAAAAGAGCTGATCAAAGCGGATTCGGCCGAGCCGAAAAGCATCCAATATTTCCGCAGGCAGGGCTTTTGCATGGTCGCGGCCAAAAAATTTCCCGGCTCAAGGCTCCAGTATACGAAAAAGCTGAAACGGTTCAGACACATCTATTGCTCAGACAGCTGTGAAAATACGATCCGCGAATTGCAGAACTTAACATATGCGAAAAACAAAAACGGCGCTCTGTCGGAAGATGAGTTTTCAATTGATCCCCACACACTTTCAGCCATTTGGTACGCGCTGGATGATTATGACGCGGCGGATCTGAAAGAGTCATCGCAAAAACGGATGCGTCCGAATCGGGAAAGGAGGAGGTAAACGTTGCCCAACAATCAAAACGTTAGAGCCACCGTCATTAAATCAAAAATGGCCGCGCCGCAGGCAAGGCAGATGCACGAAGATCAATTTGCCGATCTGTACGGAGAAGATATCATTTCACCGCCCTATAATCTGATCGAGCTGAAAACGATCGCTGAATACTCGACCATTCTTCAGCAGTGCATCGACGCATACCGGGTCAATATTACGGGTTTTGGATTCGATGTGGAATATACCTTTGACGTAAATAGTTCAGATTGCTCCCCGGGCAAAAAGGCGCGGGCCGAAAAAAACTGGATGAAGCTGGAGAGCTTTTACAAATGTCTTCATTTTGATGAATCAGCTGAGACGATCCTTGGATATGCGATAGAAGACCGTGAAAAAACAGGCAACGGTTTTCTCGAGGTGCTCCGGGACGGGCTGGGAAAACCGGCGGGGATTGAATATCTGGATGTAAAGCATATGCGGGTATGCGGTGTGACTGATCCTGTTGAGGTCACGTTTTCCTATGAAGAAAACGGCGCATCCAAAACGATTAAAAGGCAAAAACGGTTCCGTAAATATGTTCAGATGCTGAACGGACGGAAAGTGTTTTTCAAGGAATACGGCGATCCCCGCATGATGGACATGAGAACCGGCGAATACGTAAAAACCCTGCCTGAAAAGTTCAGGGCAAATGAAGCCGTTCACTTGAAAATCGGAAGCGGAACGTACGGTATTCCGCGCTGGGTCGGCAATATCGTCAATCTGTACGGCGCCCGGAAAGCGGAAGAACTGAATTTTATGTATTTCAAACAGGGCCGTCACGTGCCGGCCGCCATTACGGTTGAAAACGGCATGCTGTCAGAAGCATCGTACAAAGAGCTTCACGATTATATGAATGACCTTGAAGGGGTGGAAAACGCCCACAAATTTCTGCTGATTGAGGCGGAAGGCATTGCGAAGGAAAAAGACCTTCACGGAGGCGAAGACATTACGCCTGTGTCTGTGGAAATTAAATCACTTGCGGAAATTCTGCAGGAGGATGCGCTGTTTCTTGAATATGACGACAAAAGCAGAAATAAACTCCGCTCCGCGTTTCGTCTCCCGCCGCTTTATACGGGCGAGGCGCAGGAATACAACAAAGCCACAGCCGATACGGCACGCAAAATCACGGAGGAGCAGGTGTTTCAGCCGGAGCGGAAAACGCTGATTAATAAGCTCAATACGTTATTTTTGCCTGAACTGGGGCTTCACGATGTACAGCTCACATTAAAAGGGCCTGATTTTCGCGATCCGCTTGAAATTGCGAAGGTGCTTACACCATTTATCTCCGCCGGTGCCGTTTCTCCTAATGATCTCCGTGATCTGGCCGGAAGAGTGCTCGGCAAAACGCTTGAGGAATGGCCGGAAGAGTACTACAGCCGGCCGGTGCTGAAAGGGAAAAAAGAGCAATCCTGAAAGGGGGTGAAAACATCTCGTGCCGAGAGAATTAAGAAATGCTGTCATCAGTTTTGTGAGCTATGTCGATAAAGCGGCGAACCAAACGGAATTTTTTTTCACAAAAGCAGCCGGCCTTCCGTCATTTGAAAAAAAGGTGCAGGTGTTTACAAAAAGCGAACCCGATGAGCAGAAGCTTGTCTACGGCATCGTTTACGAGCCGGATGTCCCGGATGCCCATGGCGATTATATGACGGCCGAAGAGATTGAAAAGGCCGCTCACGGTTTTTTGGCGGACGCCCGCAACATTGATACAAATCATAATTTTGAAGGCGGAACCGGCGAGGTGGTGGAGTCGTACGTCGCCCCGGATGACTTTGAAATCGGGAATGCTGTGATCCGGAAAGGATCTTGGGTGCTTGTCACCAAAGCCTCCGATGAAGTATGGGATCAGATTAAAGCAGGTGTCATTACAGGCTACAGCATGGCGGGAACCGCTGATGTTTACGAGGAGCCGGCGGAAAAGCAAGCCGGATTAATCGGCGCGGTCAAGCAATTTCTCGACCGTGACCGCAAATCAAGATACCGCAAGGGAGAGGACTTGAACAAGATGAGAAAAGATGATTTAAGAGAATCGATTGAACACGCGCTGCACCCGCTCTTAAAGCGGCTTGACAGTATGGAGCAAAATACGGAAGACAAAGACGGGGCGCCTGCACAGTCTGATGAAGAAAAACTGAAAACGCTTGTCGAGGACATGCTGGCGCCGATTATTAAACGCATCGAAGCGCTTGAAAAAGCAAGAGGCGCTTCAAAGCAGCCGGAAGAAGAGACGGGCGGCCAAGAACCTGTTAAAAAATCCATTTGGAGCGGACTGCTTTAAGCCCACTCAGAAGGAGGAACTGTTAGTGAGAAATCAAGATATCATCAGAAAGGCGGAAATGTCACTTTCCGCTTTAAAAAGCGGCGGTTTAATGAATCCCGCACAAGCTTCAGCATTTATCCGCATGGTGCAGAACACGCCGACCATTTTCAGCGAATCACGTGTGATTCAAATGGAAAACGACTCGCAGAAATTTGAAAAAATCGGTTTCGGCCAGCGTATTCTGCGTGCTGCTGAGGAAGGAAAAGCCTTAACGGACGATCAGCTGACCGTCCCGGCAACAAGTACGGTGCAGCTGAATACGAAAGAAGTCATTGCGGAAATTAACATCACCTATGACACGCTTGAAAACAACATTGAAAAAGACGGTCTGCAGCAGACAATCATGCAGATTTTAGCGGAGCGGGCGGCAGTTGATATTGAAGAGCTTGTCGTAAACGGCGATACATCTTCTTCTGATCCGTATTTGGCACAGCTTGACGGAATCCGTAAACAGACTGTGTCTCACGTCATCGACGGAAATGGGGAAGAACTGTCCAGAGCTACATTTAAAAAAGGTTTAAAAGCCATTCCGGCAAAATATTTACGCCTGCCTCAGGAATTCAGATTCTACACGTCTCAAGGCATGGAGATTGAATGGAAAGACCGTGTGGCTGACCGTCAGACCAATCTGGGGGATCTTGCGGTGCAGGGCGGTTTATCCTCAGCATTCGGCGTTCCGGTCAAAGGGGTTTCCAATCTGCAGCCGTACTCAGTCGGGGAAGGTGATTCCCAGTACGATGCGTCTGACATCATTTTGACTCACCCGAAAAATATCATTCTCGGTTTTTCACGGAATATCAGAATCGAAGTAGATAAAGATATCCGCAGCCGAAAATTTATTATCGTACTGACGGCTAAACTTGACAGCAAATTTGAAGAAGAAGATGCAAGCGCCAAAATCGTAAACGTTAAAGAATAAGCCGGGGGTGGCAGTTATGTTAATTCAGCCGTCTGACGTTGTCTCATATTCAGTTTATGATGAAGTCAAAAACAGGCCGGAGACGCTGCTTATACAGGACATTCTGGAGGCGGAAGCGGAAGCGGCCAGAATGGCGGGGCACTCGTTCACTGATCCTGTTTACTCACCGCTTCCCGAGAAGGTTAAGCTTGCGTTATTAAAGCTTTCTCAATATTTTGCGCTGATCAATCAGAATGAAGCCGCCGCTTCCGCCTATCAATCTGAAAAGATAGGCGACTATTCCTATACAGTGTCGGGGGAAGGCGGAATCCGAAAACCGGCGGTATACCATCTGCTCTGTGAATATATCGCGCCGGGCTATTCCCCGGTTTCTATAAGTGCTAAGGTGAGACCGTTATGAGCTATGAACGGCTGCTCACTGACAGATGCGATATTTATCATGAGACGGTGTCAGTTCCGAAGGCCGGGCGCTTCGGCATTCCCGCTGAAAAGCTCCAGCCTGTTTTTACTTATCCGGACGTTCCCGACGCTGAAGACGTGCCGTGCCTGTTTGTTGAAAAACAGCAGCGGCTTATTCAGCTTGCGCCTGATCATAAAGTATATCAGCGGTTTCTCGTTCATTTTCCGAAAGAGGCTGCAGTGCGTGTTAATGACAAAATCATTTGGGAAGGACAGGCGTATATTCTGGAAATGCCGAAGAAAGCAAGACAGCACCATTGGGAGGCCATCGCTGTGAGAGATGACAGACTATGAGCATAAAGAGCCTGGAAAAATGGAATCGGTCGCTGCAAAAGGCATCATCCGGAGAATTTGCCCGTCAGGCTGGCCGATGGCTGGAACAATCAGGGGAGGATTTTCTCGACCTGGTACGGGAGGAGCTTATGCATTCGGGAGGGATTGATACAGAAAACCTGCTGTCTTCCTTCCGAAAAGGAGCGCAGGATCATGTATGGATCATTGAAAACGGGGGACTGACCCTTGAAATCGGCACCAATGTAGAGTATGCCTCATTCATAAATGACGGACATTGGACCGTCTCAGATGAAAATGTCAGATGGGTGCCCGGGTATTTTCAAGGCTCCCGGTTCATCTATGATCCGTCAGCTTCAACCGGAATGGCGCTCAAAAAACAGTGGATCAGCGGGAATGGGTTTTGGGACAAAGCCCTTCTTATGTATGAAACCATCTTCGCCGGTTCGCTGGACAAGCGCTTCAATCAGTGGCTCAACACGTTAGGGGGAGATAACGGATGAATCGCGAGACCGGTTCAATCGCCGCTTTTTTGTATCAGCAGTGCGGCGTGCCCGTATATGAAAATGAACTGCCTGAACAATTTCAGGTGCCGTCCCTTTACATCCCGCCCCCGTATGTTTTTGACGAGAATGACACAGTCTCTACCTTTAAGAAGACATACAGTCTGAATGTGAAGCTGTTTCATGCTGACTCGGTGCAGGCGCTCTCTGCAGCCGACCGGATCGCTGATGCGGTGAGAGAATCAAGACAGATCATTCCGCTGCTTACGGAATCAGGAGAGGATACGGGTGATTTCGTCCGCATCAGCCGTATCGAAACAAGAGTCGGAGACAAAGGCGAGGCAGTGATCACCATCCGCTGGACGAGCCGCTACTACTATCAGAAACAAACATCTCCCGCACTGCGGGATGTGGACATTAACAGCGGGGTGAAACAAAAGTGAAAGAACATAAAAAGAAAAATGCCGCAACGGCAGAAAGAGCGGTTCTTTTTGACACGGCAGATTTAACAAAGCACGCGAAGGAGCTTTTCGGCGTAAAACCTGAGATTCTCCAGGGGGCTTTATTCGGCGTGAAGCAGAAACAAATGACAAAAGCGCAAGCCCAGACTTACATTCAAGCATTTTTAACCAAGGAGGTCATGCAATAATGAACGGCGGAACATTTACGCAAGGAAAAGAAAAAGAACGTGCCGGGATCTATTTTAACTTTAAGACAACTGCCCAGGAGCGGGTCACAATCGGTGAACGGGGGATTGTCGCCCTTCCCGTCGCATCTAACTGGGGGGAAGCGAAAACATTCGTCTCTATTTCAAGCATTGAAGATTTGAATAAAAAAGTAGGGCTCAGCATTGAAGATCCGTCACTGATTCTGCTGCGCGAGGCGAAAAAGAAAGCAAAAACCGTTTTGATGTACCGTCTGACAGAGGGAATCAGAGCGAGCGCCGATCTTTCGCAAGGTGTAAAAGCAACCGCTTTGTACGGCGGTTCAAAAGGAAATGACATCATCATCCGCATCAGTGAGAACGTCCTTGACCAGACTGCTTTCGATGTGACCACATACATGGATGAAGCGGAAGTTGACAAACAAACGGTGAAAAAGGCCGAGGAGTTAAAAGCGAACGGCTATGTCACATTCACGGGAACGGGCGAGCTGTCGGCTTCCATCCCGCTGACAGGCACTGACGAAGAGTCCGGAGAAACGTTAAATCCTCAGGCAGGCATCCGTCTTGCGGGAGGAACTGATAAAGCGCCGGTCAACTCAGACTATACGGATTTTTTAGCTGCGGCTGAAACGGAGAATTTCGATGTCATCGCTCTTCCTGTCGCGGATAACGATCAGCTGAAAGCGACATTTGCCGCATTCATTAAACGCCTTCGCGATGCGCAGGGACAGAAAGTGCAAGGGGTGACTGCCCATTACAACGGAGATTACGAAGGTATCATCAATGTGACTGAGGGCGTCCTGCTTGAAGACGGAACCGAAATTAAAGCTGAAGATGCGACCGCGTGGGTGGCAGGTGCAAGTGCCGCCGCTGCATTTAACCAATCCTTAACTTTCGTTGAATACGAAGGCGCGGTTGATGTGCTGCATCGCCTGACTCATGATGAAGTAATCGAACGCCTTTCCAAAGGTGAATTCCTTTTCTCTTATGACGCCCGTGATAAGTCAGTCAGCGTAGAAAAAGATATCAACTCATTGGTGACATTTACAGCAGAGAAAAACAAAAAGTTCGCGAAAAATAAAATCGTCCGTGTGCTTGATGCGGTGAATAACGATTTGACACGTGAACTGAAAGCCTTAATTAAATCGAAAAAAGGCACCGGAAGCGATCTTCCAGCGACAAACGACGGCCTTCAATTCGTCAAAACGATGATTATTCAATATTTGACAACGCTTCAGGATGCGGGCGGCATCGCTAACTTTGATTCAGATAAAGACATTACAATCGGCCTTAATGAAGACCGCGACGGCTTTTTAATTGATCTCGCCGTGCAGCCTGTGGATGCAGCAGAAAAATTCTACTTTAATGTGGAGGTAAACTAAGATGGCATTAAAAGCGCAAAACACAATTTCAGGAAAAGAAGGCCGTTTATTTCTCGATGGAGAAGAGATGGCGCATATTAAAACCTTTGAAGCAAACGTAGAAAAAAACAAATCAGAAGTAAACATCATGGGACGCCGCATGACGGGGCATAAAACGACTGGCGCCAACGGAACGGGCACGGCGACGTTCTATAAAGTTACATCCAAATTCGCCGTGCTTATGATGGATTACGTGAAAAAAGGCAGCGACCCGTATTTTACGCTGCAAGCCGTTCTTGACGACAAATCATCAGGCCGCGGAACAGAACGCGTCACCCTGTATGACGTCAACTTTGATTCTGCAAAAATCGCTGGACTGGACGTAGACTCAGAGGCGCTTGAAGAAGAAGTGCCGTTTACCTTTGAAGATTTCGATGTGCCGGAAAAGCTTTCTGAAACGTTTTAATCAAAATCAGTATGAATGAAACAGGCCTTGTACAGGCCTGTTTTTTATAAAAAAAAGAGTAAGGGAGTTTTCATCATGAGCGAAAAAAACGAACAAGTATATGATCTGTCATTCTTTATGCCGGGTAAAACAGTCGAAGCTGAGGAGATCCGCGTTCCGCTTTCAAAGCGTTTTGTCGATAAAAAAGGAAACATCGTGCCTTTTATTTTTAAAGCCATTACGACGGAACGCATTGATGAACTGGAAAAGGAAAGCACGACTTATAAAAATGTAAAAGGCAGAGGCCGCGTAAAAGACTTAGACAGCCAGCGTTTTTATGCGCGGATCGCAGTTGAATCTACGATTTACCCTGATTTCCGGTCTAAGGAGCTCCGTGATGCCTACAAAACGGCAGATCCGGTCGAAGTCGCAAAACGTGTTCTTTCAGTCGGCGGCGAATATGCAAATTGGCTGAATAAAGCGATTGAGATCAATGGTTTTGAAGATGAATTAGAAGATCTGGAGCAAGAAGCAAAAAACTGATAAAAGATGGGAATAAGGAAGCCGTGTATCTTTATTACGCGATGCACGAGCTTCATTATTCTCCATCAGAACTGAAAGAGTTATATGAAGCACCGAGGCATTTTAAGGCGCTGCTGTACGGTTTAATCGGTTACAAGCTGGACATTCTTGAAAAACAAGCGAAGAAAGGGGGAGCGACATCATGGCAAAGCTGACCGCCCGTTTTGAATTGGAAGATCGGGTTTCAAAGAAAATAAGGAAAATCCAAAATGGCTTCAGAGCGCTTGAGAAATACAGGAAAATGACAAAACGCCAAAGTGAAATTGATATACGCAAAGAGAGTAAATCTGTTTTAAGAACAATTGACCGCATTCAGCGCTCTATGAAAAGAAAGCTGGGCGCACAAACGATCTCTATTTCAGCTGAAGACGGAGCCAGTGCCGTCATTCAAAAGGTGCAAGCCCAATTAGCGGGTCTGCCTGCGTCTTTAACCATTAAAATAGGAGCAAAAGACAGCGCGACAGCGGCATTTGAGAGATTGCGGAATCTGGCTGCGGGTTTCAAAGGATTTACCGTTTCACTGTATGCGTCAGACGAAGTGACCCCTGCCATGGAACGCATCAAACGCTACATGCAATCTGCGTTAAAAAACGGGTACTCCGTCACTATACGCGTCATAGATCATGTCATGAAAACAGTCGGCCGAATTTCATCGGGCATTGATTCGCTGACGGGAAAAAACAATGTCATTCAATTATCGTTAAACGAAAAGGTGACAGCACAGCTGGCTGCAATGCAAAAGAATATGCCGGACTTCGGAAAAGCTTCTGCATCTGCTGCTCCTGCTTCGCCGAAAACCGATTTTTCAATGCTTGATTCCGTTGCAGACACCTTCATGAAAAAAGTCAATGACATCGCATCCAAGTTCTATCCGGAAACGATTATCGCGGAACTGGACAAATTCGCCGCAAACTTTATGAAAAAGGCAGACGAAATTGCAAGCAAATTCAGTCCGGAAACCATTTTAGCGGAGCTGGATAAGTTCACGACATCATTCATGGGAAAAGTGGATGAAATCGCAAGCAAATTCAGTCCGGAAACGATTTTAACCGAGCTGGATAAGTTCACGACGTCATTCATGGGAAAAGTGGACGAGATCGCGAGCAAATTCAGTCCGGAAACGATTTTAACCGAGCTGGATAAGTTCACGACGTCATTCATGGGAAAAGTGGACGAGATTGCGAGCAAATTCAGCCCGGTAACAATATTAGCCGAACTGGACAAGTTCACGACGTCATTCATGGGAAAAGTGGACGAAATCGCAAGCAAATTCAGCCCGGAAACGATTTTAACCGAGCTGGATAAGTTCACGACATCATTCATGGGAAAAGTGGACGAGATCGCAAGCAAATTCAGTCCGGAAACGATTTTAACCGAGCTGGACAAGTTCACGACGTCATTTATGGGAAAAGTGGACGAGATCGCAAGCAAATTCAGTCCGGAAACCATTTTAGCGGAGCTGGATAAGTTCACGACATCATTCATGGGAAAAGTGGATGAAATCGCAAGCAAATTCAGTCCGGAAACGATTTTAACCGAGCTGGACAAGTTCACGACGTCATTCATGGGAAAAGTGGACGAGATCGCGAGCAAATTCAGTCCGGAAACGATTTTAACCGAGCTGGATAAGTTCACGACGTCATTCATGGGAAAAGTGGACGAGATTGCGAGCAAATTCAGCCCGGTAACAATATTAGTCGAACTGGACAAGTTCACGACGTCATTCATGGGAAAAGTGGACGAAATCGCAAGCAAATTCAGCCCGGAAACGATTTTAACCGAGCTGGATAAGTTCACGACATCATTCATGGGAAAAGTGGACGAGATCGCGAGCAAATTCAGCCCGGAAACGATTTTAACCGAACTGGATAAATTCGCTGATTCGTTTATGAAAAAGGTAGACGGAATCGTGAGTAAATTCAGTCCGGAAGCCATATTGAAAGAGCTGGATAAATTCACTGATTCATTTATGAAAAAGATAGATGACGTTGTCAGCAAATTCAGTCCGGAAGCCATATTGAAAGAACTGGACCATTTTACTGATTCGTTTATGAAGAAAGTCGACGACGTTGTCGGTAAATTCAGTCCTGATAAGCTAATCGACCGCGCAGAACAATTTGTAAATGACACGATCGACCGAATTTCTGAGAAATTCGATTTTCTCAATCCGGATAAGATTCTGGAAAAAGTGGAGCAGTTTACATCCTCACTGTTCGGAGGCATTGATAAAAAGTTCGGCAAGTTCAGTCCTGATGCAATCATCGAAAAAGCTGAGGCATTTGTTGATAAAATTGTCGGCAAGATTGCAAAAAAATTTGAGAAATTCAGCCCGGACAAAATCATCGAAAAAGCCGGGGAATTAATAGAAAAAATATTCGCAGGCATCGCCGAAAAATTAGGCAAACTCAATATCGGCGGATTATTAGGCGGCGGCACGAAAAAAGAAAAGAGTAAGGGCGGCCTTTCTGCCGGCGGCGCCAACGGCCCGAAGCGTCCTGATCTGACAAAGGGTTCACAGCGCACGGCAACAGCGCCAAAATCTTCAGGAAAGTCAGCCAAAAAAACCGGCGGGGCTTTTGGGGGATGCTGCTGCTGTACCGGAGTGACAATGGGCAAAAGCAGTAAAGTCGAAGGGCGAAATAAATCTTCGAAAAAAGGCTCCTCTGTAAAGGAAAGCAAACAGGCATCTGTAAATACGCCGAAAACAAAAGGGGCAGGTAAAGGAATCGGCGCATTTTTGAAAGACTTGGGAGGTTCAAAGGCGCTGAAAGGCGGTATGAAAGGGTTGAAAGGTGCCGCTAAAGGAATTCCAGGCATAGGTGAATTGTTGTCACTTACTGATTTGGCCGGCATCAATAAAGAAAATGCAGGAGAAAAAGTCGGCTCGGCGGGAGGCGGTCTTGCCGGCGCGGCGGCCGGCGCAGCAATAGGCAGCGTTGTTCCCGGAGTGGGCACATTAATTGGCGGCGCAGTAGGCGGCATCGCCGGCAGTTTAGGCGGTTCCAGCTTAGGAGAGGCCTTTGATTCAGGGGCTCTGAAAGACACGTGGAATGATATTTCCGAAGCGGCACAAAGTGCTTGGACAACAATACAAGATACTTGGGGAAGCGTTTCATCCTGGTTTATGGAAAATGTATGGACGCCGGTTTCAACGGCAGTAGTCGGAGTGGCGACAAGCATTTGGTCAAATATCGTGAATGCGTGGACGACGATTCAAGGGATTTTCAGCACGGTGTCATCCTGGTTCATGGAAAATGTATGGACGCCGGTTTCAACGGCAGTAGTCGGAGTGGCGACAAGCATCTGGTCAAATATTGTGAATGCGTGGACGACGATTCAAGGTGTCTTCAGCACAGTATCCGGCTGGTTTATGAGCACTGTCTGGGAGCCCGTAAAATCGGCTGTAGTCGGAGTAGCGACGTCCATTTGGAGTAAGATCACAGGAGCTTGGGATAAAATTAAATCTGTTTTCAGTACGGTATCCGGCTGGTTCATGGATATTGTCTGGAATCCGGTGAAAAACATGGTGGAAAAAGTCGGAAAAGGAATATCAGACGCTTTCACGACTGCTTTAGATACGGTAAAGGATATATGGAAAGGGTTAAGCGGCTGGTTTGAGAAACATATAAAAGAACCTCTTGTAAAAGTGGGAACAGCCATATCAGATGCTTTTTCTGCAGCATTCGACTGGGTGAAAAAGATTTGGGATAAAACCGGCGGCAAATTGATTTCAGGCGTAATGGACTTCGTCACAGGAGGCGGAGATAAAAAGAAAAAACCGGACAAAAACGCCACAGGCGGCTACATTACAAAGCCGACCATTTCGTGGATCGGTGAAGCCGGTAAAGAATTTGTTATTCCCGTTGACAACAACCGCGGCCGAGGGAAAATGCTGCTTTCACAAGCTGCGTCTAAGCTTGGCATGCGTGTCGTCGACGATATGGGAGCGGCTTCGGCTCAGTCTTCCGCTGCACCGGCGGGAGCGGGCGGTGTTTCTTCTTCGGCGTCTGTATCGGCAGCTGCGTCTGTGGATGCTTCCGGATTTGCCGGGACGGCTTCATCACTCGGCAAACAGTTTACAGAAGGCTTTGACAGCGGGATCAGCAATAAAGCAGTGGATATGGACGGCTGGAAAGAGAAAAACATCGGTACGCCGTTTAACGCCCTCATTTCGTCTTTGCCCGATTACGGAAAGCAAGTCGTTGCGGGCTATGCGAAAGGTCAGAATACGTCACAGACGGGCACCGATTCGTTTTTAAAAACAAAGGTGAAAACACCTTATCAATCGGCGGTCAATCAATCGTCCTCGTGGGGCACCGCTACAGTTAAAGGATTTTCGGCCGGACAGAATGCAAAAGATACGGGAACCGCACAATACGTGAGCACACACATCAATAAACCGTTTGTGCAATCAAGAGATTCTGCGAACGGCTGGGGGTCAGGCCTGATCGGACACTTCGTATCAGGGATGAATGCGAAGGGAAGCGAAGTCAAACAGGCGGCCAAAGATTTGGCCAAAAAAGTCGAGGACGCATTCAGGGAAGAGCTTGATATTCACTCTCCTTCCCGTGTCATGATGAGTCTCGGACGCTTTGCTTCAGTCGGCGTCGTCAAAGGGCTCAGCTCAGTTGACGTGAAAAAATACGCCGAAAAACAGGCAGGCTCGCTTGCAGCGGCCTTTTCCGGCATGGGTGCAGCGGGAGGAAGCGTCAAAGAGTGGCTATTGGCCGCAATGAAAGCGACCAATACTCCGATCAGCTGGCTTCCCGGATTAATGACGATCGCACAGAATGAATCAGGAGGCAACCCTAATTCCATTAACTTATGGGACAGCAACGCCAAAGCCGGACACCCGTCACAGGGTTTAATGCAGACAATTCCGAGCACCTTTGAATCTCACAAAGCGCCGGGAATGAATGATATCAGAAATCCAATCCACAACGCCGCTGCCGCCATCGGCTATATTAAAAGCAGATACGGCTCGATCAACAATGTGCCGGGGATTAAGAGTATGGCGCACGGCGGCCCATACGTCGGTTATGCCAACGGAGGTCTGATTACGAAGGAGCAGATCGCCCGTGTCGGCGAAGGGAACAAACGGGAGTGGATCATCCCTGAAGAACGGGGCATCCGCGGCCGTTATCTGCTTCAAAAAGCGGCTCAAGCGCTCGGCATGGAAGTGTCCGATCCGTCCCAGACGGAACCCGCGGCGCTTTCAGCCGGCACGGTTTCCGCAGCTGTTAAAGGCGGCGGACAAACCATGCAAAAAACGGGAACAAAAGAGATCAAAATCGAATTCAGCGGCGATCAGCATTTCCATAACGGACAGGACGCCGACAGCCTCGCTGCCAAAATCAAACAGGCGCTGATTGATGAACTGCAAAAAGACATTTATACCGGAGCAAAGGGGGCCGTTGCTTTTGACTAAATCTGTTTACGAATTTTGGCTGTCACAGGGGAAGGACAAGCTCCGGCTTCCCGTTCTCCCTGAAGCGATTGATATCGCAAACAGCGTGCAGAATGATTCCGTGAAAGTCACGGGTCTTGGAGAGGTGACGTTTATTGAAGAACCGGGAGCGAAAGAAATTTCGTTCTCTTCTTTTTTTCCGAAACGATACACCCCGATTGCCGAATATCAAAGCATCCCTTCGCCGGAAAAAGCCATTTCAGCTATTGAAACATGGATGAAAGCGAAAAAACCCGTTCAGTTTTTAATTACAGGAACAAAAATCAATGTTACATGCAGTATTGAAAGTTTCAATTACAGCGAAGGTGACAATGAAATCGGCGACCGGAATTTTGATATCGTACTGAAAGAATATAAAACTGCTTCGCCAAGAAAAATTAAACAAAAGAAAAAAACGAAAGCGAAGCGCCCATCCAAAGCTTCACCCAAAACATATACCGTCAAAAAAGGGGATACGCTTTGGGACATCGCCGGCAAGTTTTACGGAAACCACACGGAGTGGCGGAAAATCTGGAACGCGAATAAAACCGCCATGATTAAGCGCAGCAAACGGAATATCCGGCAGCCGGGGCATTGGATCTTCCCGGGGCAGAAGCTGAAGATACCGCAATGAAACGGGTGAGAAGATGATTGAACTATTTGTTATAAAAGAAACGGAGTGGCTCGAGCTTGTCACGGAAAGCGTAACGCTGGAAGGACACAGATATCAGGCGCCCCGCTCCATCGAAGCGACAATTGTCGTAAAGCAGGGCAGCCAGACGTATTACGGCGTATCAGAAGGGGATACGGTTTTGTTCAAATGGAACGGAAAAGAGCTGTTCCGCGGCATTGTCTTTGCAAGAACGCCGGATGAGCATACCGTCGCCTTCACCGCATACGATATGCTCCAATACCTTGTGAAAAACCAGGACGTTTATGTGTTTTCCAACAAGCGCGCCGATCAAATATTAAAAAGGATCGCCAGCGATTTTCAAATTCCCGTGACATCCATTGCCAACACAGGGCATACCATTAAATCACTCGTTTTCAAAAATGATACAAGTCTTTACGATATGATGTTAAAAGCGTTAAAACAGACAAAAAGCCAGACGGGCCGCAATTATCAGCTCTATTCAGAAAAAGGCAGACTCGGCTTGCGTGAATGGCCGGACCCGTCTGATATTTGGGTGCTGGAAACAGGAGTTAATATTACAGGGTATCAATACAGCACTTCAATTGATGATACCGCAACCCGTGTCGTCATGCGGCTGCAAAAAGACGATAAAACCGTGAAAGCTTCCGCGTCAGACAGCGCGGGCATGAAAACATTCGGCGTTTTACAGTATACCGAAACGGTTTCTGACGACATTAACGAAGCCCAGCTGAAACAGCGTGCAAAAGTGAAGCAGGCTGAGAAAAAAGGCGTAAAGAAAGAGCTGAAAAATATACAGGCGATCGGCATTCCGGGGTTGGAAAGCGGATTGCCGGTCTATATCTCAATTCCGGAAATCGGGCTGAAGAAAACTTATTATGTAGATACGGACCGCCATGAATTCCAAGGAACAAAACATATCATGACGATTGATGTCACGGAGAAAAACTCACTTCCGGAGGGGACATCCTGATGAGATTAAGCGATGCTATTAAACATTTAGCCGTCGGGGCGGTTGACGCCGAAGCGCCGGTGGAGCTGATGACGGCGGAAGTGACCTCGGTTTCGCCGCTCGAGCTGAAGCTGAAAGATCACGACAAACTTTTGATTCCGTCTGATGCACTCATTGTGCCGAAGCGGCTGAAATCCGGCGGAGATGATCAGCTCCAGGCAGGAGACCGGGTGATGACCGCCGCATTAACAGGAGGACAGTCCTTTTTTGTGCTGGATAAAATCTAACCGCATTCGATGAATGCCGGGAGTGTGACTTTGAAAATTCATCCGTCTGGACAGAAATGTATTAAAGATATCAGCCTGTTAAAGCCGCTTCTTTTTCTGAAGAGGGCTTTTTTACATGAATAAATCAAAAAGGAGCGGGTGCCAATGGCACTGACACCGGAAATCGAATTTGAAGATTTGGAGGATGCGAGTGAGGCCATTGAAACTTCACAAACCTACCGAATTGATTTTGAAAACAACCGGATTACCAATGAACTGATAAACGGACTGGATGCCATCAGACAATTCGTCTATATCGCTCTTCACACAGAACGGTATTCATATTCGGTTTTCAGCCATGATGTCGGTAATGAACTGCAGGAAGTGCTTTCTGATCAGAACACGACGGATGCTTATAAAAAAATGGAGATTCCAAGACTGATAGAAGAAGCCTTGCTGTATGATGACCGGATTTTGGCTGTTGCCAATTTTGAGATTGAGAAAAAAGATGATGCCTTCATCGTCTCTTTTACCGTTGAAGCGGATGAGGGCATGCTTGAGATAGAGGAGGTGCTGGGAGAGAATGTTTGAAGCTCAGACGTTTGACGGCATTATGGACAGAATGCTGGCGCGCATTACGGCGGATATTGATACGAGAGAAGGAAGCGTCATTTACAATGCGCTCGCGCCTGCGGCCGCTGAGCTCGCAAAGTCTTATATTTGGCTTGATACCGTGCTGGAGCTTGTTTTTTCCGATACGGCTCAAGGAGAATTTCTGGACAGGCGGGCTGCCGAAGCGGGAATTGAACGAACACCTGCCACAAAAGCGGTCAGAGCCGGAGAATTCACAGCGGGCATCACCATTCCGACAGGCTCCCGTTTTTTCGTCGACAACCTGTATTTTCAATATACAGAGGATGGAACGCTTGAATGTGAAACGGCCGGAGAAGCGGGGAATGCCGGCATTACAGGTCAAAATCTGCTGCCGCTTGATACGATTCCCGGGCTTGAGAAAGCGGTCATGGGCGATATATTAATTCCCGGCCGTGAGGAAGAAGATGACAGCAGCTTAAGGACACGATATTTTACCCGAGTCCGCCGGGAGGCAGTCAGCGCAAATAAACAGCATTATAAACAGTGGGCTGAAGAAGTGGACGGTGTCGGCAGAGCGAAAATCTTCCCGCTTTGGAACGGAGACGGAACGGTGAAAGTTGTCATTACAAATGCGAATTTGGAACCGGCATCAGATATTCTGATCAAGAAAGTAAAGGATTATATTGACCCGGATGAAGGCCAGGGAGAAGGCCAGGCGCCGATCGGAGCTGCAGTAACAGTGGAAAGCGCGGTATGGAAAGAGATCGAAATCTCCGCTTCCGTGCTGCCTGAACTGAACAGCTCGATCGATGACGTGAAAGCGGAGATTGAAAAAGGCATCCTGAATTTATTTAAGAAAATGGCCTTCGAAGAAAACACCGTCCGCTTATCACAAATTAACAACATCGTTTATAACGCGGCATCCGTCAGTGACTACGCAGATATCAAAATGAACGGTGCGGCGGAAAATCTTGTGCTCAGTGATGTGGAAATTCCTAAACTCAAAGGGGTGACAATCCTTGAGCAGACTCGATGAGATGACGGCATATCTCCCGCCGTTTTTAACTCAATTAAAAGAGATGGCGGAAATTCTTGAGGCGGAAGCTCCCGAGTTTGAGCGGCAGAATAACGATATTTTCGATTTGACAGACCAGCTTTTTATTACGACGGCGACGTGGGGGCTTGACCGTTGGGAAAAAATATTAAAAATACCGCGGGAGTCAGGTGACACGGAAGACATGAGACGGCTCAGGCTGATCTCGAAGATGTCGAATATTCCGCCCATCACCCATCAAGCGATCGAACAGGCGCTAAACCGTTTTTTAAAACATCCGTCAGCTTACGTTCGGATGTTTCCGGGGGAATATCGTTTTTATGCCGATATGGAGTTTGATGACCTGCAGCACATGAACGACCTGATTGAAACGCTTGAAAAAATCAAACCCGCTCATTTGGCGTATACACTCAGAGCCGCATTAAACGAAACACTGGAAATCAAAGACCGGGTCATTCTCAACAATCGGAGATACCGAAAGGTCAGTGAACTGAAGATCGGTTATTCCGTCACACTCAACAATAACGAGGTGGTCTTACCATGATATCAGCCGCTTACAGACAGCGTGCGGCAGCCGATTTGAAAAACAGGATCACAAAAGTGCTGTTAAACGGCAAAGAAACACCGATTGCGGACATTTCTGTAAAAGATGCCGCAGTCACCGTTCTCACACGCAGGGAAGAAGACATTAAACATATTGAAACCGTGCAGATGCTTGACGAAACAGGGAGCATCATCACAGAACGAAAAACAAATTTGGACCTCAGCAATAACAGAACGCTTGATTTAAGATTTACTTTTGAGGTGGTGTAACGATGGCTTACGAAGAAAAAACAGACTGGCTCCCGGACGATCCGATTAACGAAGATGACGTCAACCGCTGGGAAAAAGGCATAAAAGACGCACACACGGATCTGGCGGCCCATAAAAACGACATGAACAACCCGCACAAAACGACAAAGGCGCAAATCGGCCTCGGAAACGTGGAGAACGTCCAGCAGGCAGCAAAAAAAGATTTCGACCAGCACAATCAAGATCAGAACCGGCATGTGACGATAGCTGATAAGGATAAATGGGATGCAGGACAGCTGTTTAAAATCACTGCCGATAATGGCACTCAGAAAATCAATTTAACTTCCGGCTCGTTTTATGACTCGTTAAAAGACGTTGGTTCTGTAACTTTTTACGGAACCAATGCAGTAACAGACAACCCGTCAAATACGAGCCTGCGCGGTATGCAGTTAGTGGGGCAGCCTGGAATAGGTAATGGTTATGCCGTAGACGTGAAGGGTAACGCATGGTGGTTTTACTATAACTCTAATCAAACAGCAATCAATTGGTATCCTATAGAGTCTACAACTGATGTGCAATCAAAGATAGATGCCCATGCTAATAAAACAGATATTCACGTAACAAAAACTGATAAAGACAAATGGAACAATTCGCAGTTAAATAAAATTTCGAATGATGACGGCCAGCCGTTATTAAATGTCACAACTGATCTTCATGCTGAACTGTTAAACTATCCGTCATTAACCTATTTCTCATATGAAAAAACTGCGGCGAATACCCCGCCTTCAGGCGGACGCGGGTTTTGGACCTGCAGCGTCGGAAAGTCATATGGTCATGTTCTTGCCATGACAAATGACAACAGAACATTTCGTAAGTCTTTGGCAAATAACGTTTGGAGTGATTGGGTTGAGTTGGACAGCACAGAAGATGCACAAAAACTAGTAGACGCTCACGCCAATAAAAAAGACATCCATGTCACACAGGCGGATAAAAATATGTGGAACGGCGGGCAGCTTTCCAAAATCACAAACGACAGCGGCGGCATTCTTCTCGCGATTGGTGATGAAGATAACTTTCTTGAAAAAATTGTGAAAAACGGCAGGGCGTTCGGCACCTTTTATTCAACCGGCAAAGCGGCAAACAGTCCGAGCAATGCTTCGACCCGCGGCATGTTTCATTTTACCTCTCTTGACAGTGAGGGAAAGGGAACGTTTGGGTATGTCATTGCCATCGATTATAAAAATAATATGTTCACGAACTATTTGGATTTGAACTTGGGCTGGCAGGGCTGGAGGCGGATCGTTACCGAACTTGATACTGAAAATGTTCCTTGGGTAAATGTTCCTTATAAAAATGGCGCTAAGTCAGGAGACAGGCCGCTTCAATATCGCAAAGTGGGAAACACCCTTCACCTGAACGGACACGTTCTTACGGACAGAGAAGTGGTATTCGGGAGTGTGCCATCCTCTTGTGCGCCGGCCAAAGGCGTTGTGACTATGGTCGCAGCCAGCGGCACCACCGGTTACAGTAAGATTGTTATTTATTCTAATGGAGATATGAAGCTGACGGGAATTATGGCCAATATAGAAAATAATGTTAACGGCTATTACATTGATCTTGTTGTGGCCCTCACGTAAAGGAGCGAGAATATGAAATTAATATTTCCGTATGACAATGACAACATTTATACAGGCAGTCCGGTTGAGCTTTATCCGGATTCTGAGACAGGAGATTATATAATGCCGGCTAACGCTGCGGACTTTCCGCCGGAAATAAACGGCGAAGGCATGTGGCGCCCATTTTTTGATGAGGAAAAACAAGAATGGGTGGAAACGGCTGATGAAGCATATAAAAACAGCTTAAAAAAAGACATGGCCCCAGATTCAAATTCATTAAACCAGCTTGCGGGCCTCGGCGCGCAGCTGGCAAATGAGAAATTGGCCAGAAAAGCAGCCGAACAAGCACAGCAGTCACTCGGCGTGCAAATAGCATCTTTAAAACTGGAACTCTTAAACGTAAAAGGAGAATGAAAAAATGAAGAGACTTAACTTTTGGGTTTACGCTTTGTTTTATAAGTGGGCCTCAACAGAAATGGTCAAACAGGCTATGGGCTATAATGACTGTTCTGCCGAAGATCTGGCTGAAGGGGTGGCCGCGCACTATATCACCCCTGAGGAATTTCAAGAAATAACGGGTGAAACATACGAAAACTATAAAAATGCTGTGTCATAAGCCAAACGGCTTTTTTTATTTGTCATTTTTAAAAAAGGAGGATGGCCAATGATAAAGCATTCATTTGAATTTCCCGCTGATCAACTTGGCAGGCCAGGCGCCGTAAAAGCTTATCGCGGTAACAAAAACGATTATGCCACACCGGTTGCTGATTTGTCCGGAATGGCAGAGCTGCTTACCAACACGCCGCTGCAGGCAATTGAAGTTTACAGCCAATTCGGACAAGACCGTTTAGGGGCCGTCTTAATAGACAGAGCACAGGGTTGGGCTTATTCGGACCGCAGCGGAACTCTTTTTATCGAAGAGAGCGAAGATAACAATTCGTGGACAGCTTCACATTCTGTCACAGTCAAAGGCGGAGTGCTGACCGCTTCGGGGTGGGTCTGCCTGACAAAAAGATATTACCGGTTCCGTTTTGAAAATGGAAATCAAAAGCAGTCCGAATTTGTTTTATACCAATCCGTCGGTACGGGCGGTGATATGGCGTTTTCATATACAGACGTGATTTTTCATGAAGATGCAGCAGAGGCGGGCGAGGGGGTCATCTTCTCAGCGGGCGCCTGGAAAAAACTTCTCGTCGAAATCACCGGCACGGCTGAGTCGGGCCATGTCGCGTTTTGGGGAAGGTCTATCTCGGGGAAAAATGTGCCGATCAGGGGAATCAGATCTGACGACGGAACCTCAGCCGCCGGCACGTCAGGCACAGGAGAAGTGTGGTTATTTGATATTGCCGGCTTTAAAGAAATCGTCATGGAAATCAAGAGCATTTCCGGCGGCAGCCTGTCTGTCAAAGGCACGGCATTTTCTTAAGAATGAAGCTTCCGAAGGGAGGTGAGAACAATGTAAGAGGGGGGAGCGGAAGTGCTTCTGGATGAACAAGCGGTGCAAAAAGAATTCGCAGGCATTAAAGGTGAACAAAAGGTGCTTGAACAGCGGGTGGCCGCATTAGAGCGGGTATCCGACCGGCAGGATCAGCAAATCATGACGCTGAATGAAAAACTGAACAAAATTGACGAAAACACAACATGGATTAAGCGGACCATTACAGGAGCGATCGTGACAGCAATCTGCACGGGCGTCATTGGCGGAGCCATCGCCATCATGTACAATCTGCTGCAAAAGTAAGGGGGAAAACCGATATGAAATTCGCGGACAAAGGCACGGTCGTCAGGACGGTGCTTCTTTTGCTTGCTTTATTAAACCAGACTTTGCTGATGTTCGGCAAATCGCCGCTTGATATTCAGGAGGACCAGGTCAGCCAGCTTGCAGATACACTGTATGCCGCCGGATCGGCCGTTTTTACGATCGTAACGACAGCCGCAGCCTGGTTTAAAAACAATTACGTCACTGCAAAAGGGAAAAAACAGCAAGCTTTATTAAAAATAAACAATTTATCGAAATAGGAGAGATGAGAACATGGTGAAAATCACACAGGATTTTATCCCGGCAGGAAACAATAACCGCCCCGGCTATGCAATGACACCGATTTACATTACGGTGCACAATACGGCCAATACCGCAGCCGGCGCTAACGCCAAAAGTCACGCAAACTATGTGAAAAACCCCGATACGCCGACAAGCTGGCATTTCACAGTCGATGATACGGAAATTTATCAGCATCTTCCGCTCAACGAAAGCGGATGGCATGCCGGAGACGGAAACGGGGACGGCAACCGCAAATCTATCGGTATTGAAATTTGTGAAAACGCCGATGGCAACTTTTCAAAGGCCGTGGCAAACGCCCAATGGCTCATCCGCACATTAATGACGTCGCACGGCATCCCGCTTTCAAATGTCGTTGCGCACAAGCATTGGTCAGGAAAGCTTTGTCCGAGAAGACTGTTGGATACATGGGACGAGTTTAAAGCGGGAATCGGTTCTGAGGAAAGACAGACGTATACTGTTCAAAAAGGAGATACGCTGTCGGCCATCGCGCGAAAATTCGGCGTCAGTGTGGCTGATCTTCAGAAATGGAATAACATCGCAGACCCGAATTTGATTAAAGTCGGACAAGTGCTGTTTGTCAGCCCGCCGGTTGAAGCACTGTATCCTCTTCCAGATGAGGTGATTCAGCTGACAGAGCCGTACACGTCCGGTGAAAAAGTATACCAGGTGCAAAACGCGCTCGCCACGCTTTATTTTTATCCTGAAAAAGGAGCTGTCAATAACGGCATTGACGGCATCTACGGACCGAAAACCGCAAATGCCGTGGCCCGATTCCAATCTGTAAACGGACTGCCGTCTGACGGCATCTACGGTCCCGCTGTAAAAGCGAAAATTCTGATGCAGCTTTAAAAAATAAAAGGCTGGGTCCCGATCACATTACGGGATTCAGCCTTTCTTCTTTTTTAATCGGTTCAATAGCCCGAGACTCCTCGCCCGCATCCTCAGAGAATAAGCGGAAAGCCCGAACCGTCCGTAATCCACAAACTTTACGCGCCTTACAATTTTCTTCACATCATCACCTGTCGCATCTCTTTGTTGTTTTATTATATGAAATATAAGGAAAAAAGGAATAAGGACAAGAGCCGTGTCTCCTGTCCTTAGTGTAATCAAGCTTTTTTTTGTTTATACTTGTCAATCAGCCGTTCGTTTTCTTTGAAAATTCTGGCGGTATGAGGGCTGACCTGGTAACTTGCGATACTTGTCATTGAGCGTTTTTTAAACATTTTGAACGGTTTCGCTCTTTGTTCCGGCTGCCCGTTTTGAAATGCCTGCTCCATTATCCGTCACCTTCCTCTTCTATTGGCAGCATTAAATCATAAATGCTTGTTAGCGATGTGAAAAGCAAATAATCGAATTCCGTCAACAGGTTTTCTGACGTCAGTTTGATCACATAATGGCGGTCCTGGACTGTAAACGGAATAAGCACAAGCCTGCCCTTTTGATCATAGTAGACGTCTTTTCGGTTAAGGCGGGACTGAACGTCTGCCGCATCAGGCATATGCTCCGTCAAGCGGTCCTTATCCGACTGTGCCGAATAGTCGCACAATGAAGCCGTGACATTCATTTTTTCTGCATAAGCGGCCAGCAGTCTGCTGATGCCTTCTGCATAAGCTTCTGTACTTCCATAATATACATGGATCGGTTCATTTTTCAACAGATATTGATAGGTTTTCAGTTTTTCAAGATAGGAGTGAAGCATTTCATTGTTTTCTTCCAAAATCTCCCTTGTATCCGTCTCTAATTCATTGCCGGCGAGCTTTTTGATATATGCGCTCAAAAAGATAAACGCATCAATAAGAGCAAAGCAGACGGCAACAATCAAATATTGTCTCCATGCGGAAAAGAGCGATTCGGGATCATATGTCCAATAGACCATGGAGCCCAGTACAAATAGTAAATACCACGTTTTACGGATGGCAAACATTTTTTCTTTTACCTTTGCCTCAAACCGCCAGGATGCGTACACATATAAAATGAGTGCGGCGGCCATCGTCCACACCATGATCTGAAAAAACATGAGCATGAGCATCCCTCACAATTCGAAAAATGGTCTGCTATGTTCATTCTATGTCATGACATCATTTTCCTGTCACAAAAAAAACCGCTTCTGTAAAGAAGCGGATGCCGTCATTAGAAAAAGAGATCTAAGATGAAAAAGGCGATGGCGCCGAGTGTACCTGCAATCGGCAGGGTGATGACCCATGTAATGAGCATCCGTTTAGCCGTTCCCCAGTTTACGCCTTTTACGCGGTGGGAAGCGCCCACACCGAGAATGGAAGACGAAATGACGTGCGTCGTGCTGACAGGGAGATGAATAAACGTGGCCCCGAAAATAATGGCTGCGCCGGTTAAGTCGGCAGATACGCCGTTTACCGGACGGATTTTCATAATTTTACCGCCGACGGTTTTAATGATTTTCCAGCCGCCGATGGATGTGCCGAGACCCATTGCCAGGGCACAGGAGAGCTGCACCCAAAAAGGAATCGCATCACTTTTATGTAAATTGGCCGTCATAAGCGCCATCGTAATGATACCCATCGCTTTTTGCGCGTCGTTTGTTCCGTGTGTATAGGACTGAATGGCAGCCGTCAAAATCTGCACTCTGCGGAAGCGTTTATTTGTTTTCGCCAGATTGCTGTCTTTAAAAATCAGCTTCACGATCGAATATACGATAAAGCCGAGAACAAAGGCGATGATCGGTGATAAAATAAGTGCTTCGATAATTTTAATGAACCCTTTATAATTAAGCGTCGCAAAACCTGATGCTGCAATAGCCGCACCGGCGATCGCTCCGATAATCGCATGTGAAGAGCTGCTCGGAATGCCGAAATACCATGTGATCAAGTTCCAGGCGATTGCGGCGAGTAAAGCAGCAAGAATGACAACCGATCCGTTGTCTAATGTATAAGGATTCACAATATCTTTCGTAATGGTTTTCGCCACACCGGTAAACGTCATGGCTCCGAGAAAGTTCATGATGGCGGCCATGATAATCGCGTGCCGCGGCTTCAGCGCTTTTGTCGAAACTGAGGTGGCGATTGCGTTGGCGGTATCGTGAAATCCGTTAATGAAGTCAAATACCAAAGCGCAAATGACAATTAATATCGTTAAAAGTAATAGAGTATCCATTATAACCCCTCGTTACGCGTTTTTCATAATGATGGTTTCAAGGTTATTGGCAACGCTTTGGCAAGAGTCGGCAATTTCCTCAAGCGTTTCGTAAATCTCGCGGTACTGAATCACTTTAATCGGATCGGTTTCTGTGCCGAACAGATTTTTTAATGATTTTCTGTGCAGGTTGTCACAGTTGTGCTCATACTCTTTAATTTTGATGGCGTGAGGCTGAATGTCCTTTAAGCGGTTTTCTGCCAACAGCTCAGTTGCAATTAAAATTTCTTTCGCACATTCTCTAATGTATCCGCTGAATTTGTCGATATGCTCGTCTGATGAAGTAATTGAGAAAATCTCCATCATGGCAGAGAAATGTTCAATTCCGTCAAGCACATCATCCAGGCTGTTTGTCAGCTGAAGGATATCTTCGCGTTCAATAGGAGTGATGAATGCTTTGTTAAGCTCTTTAATCATGACATGAACATGATTGTCACCTTTTGTTTCGTATTCTTTTAACGTATCTGCAAATTCTTTAAGTGTTGTTTGGTTTGTGACTTTAAAGTTCACAAAGTACTCTGCAGTTTCATCTATATTTTTTGCGATTTCTGTTAAAAGGAGTGAGAACTTATCTTTTTTTCTTTTTATCATTAAAAACCCTCCATTGTTTGAATGAGACAATGCACACATCAAATTATTATATAGCCTTTTGTCGAAAAAAAACAGATGAAGTCGAAAAAAACGCCTCTTGATTTTTTCGTAAAAACGTGTCTCATCCTGTTTTTCTTATGTTACCCACTTTGCCAAAAAAACGTAACATACTTCGAATTCAGACATCTTGCTTAAAAAGTATAACAAAAGATGTGAATTTGCTGTCAACTTTTGCACGTGATTTTGCCGAAAAAAAACGGCTCCCGTAAAAGGAACCGTTTTTGTCAGTCATTTCTGCGGTTTTTCAGCCAAAAATAAAGCGGGAGTCCGGCAAGACCGATCAAGATGGAAAGCCCGCAGCTCAGTGTATCTGTAATGATCGTGCTGATCAGTACAAACAGTGAACCCGCTATGGCCAAAACAGGAATGACCGGATACAGAGGCACGCTGTAGGCGCGCGGCTTTCCGCCGCTTTTTTTTCTTAGGATGAAAACGGCGAAAAAGGCCATGACGTAAAAAATATAAATCATGAAAATAGAGATTTCAGACAGCTTATCAGGGTTGCTGATGATCATAAAAATAATGGCCAGCGCGATCTGAAATGACACGGCAATCCAAGGAGTGCGGAACGTCGGGTGCACCCGTGAAATCTGTCCGGCAAACGGCAGCTGTTTCCGTTCCGCCATTGCAAACGAGACACGCGGAAAAGCGAGAATCTTTCCGTTTAAACAGCCGAAAATGCTGACGATGATCCCGACGCTGATCAATTTTCCTCCGATACCGCCAAACAGCATTCCCGCAGCGGTGCCTGTGGCATTTTCACCGAGTTTGACAATGTCGGTCGCGGGAAGAATGTGCAGCAGTGCGAAGTTAATGAAAAGATAAATGGCGGTGACAACCAAGAGTCCGCCCGTCATCGCTCTCGGGAGAAGCTTTTCCGGGTTTTTCATTTCACCGCCGAGAGCCGCAAGCAGAATCCAGCCGTCATAGGCAAACAAGGTAGCCAGTATGGCAGCGCCGAAATTCATTTCTGACATGCTGCTTGTAACGGCTGTGAAAATATGCTGATCGCCTTTCCAAAGGCCGAACACAATCATGCAGATAATCGGAATCAATTTGCCGACCGTCGTAATTCCCTGGACGATGCCGCCATATTTCGTTCCGATAATATTAATGATGCTTAAAAACAAAACGGCTGCAATTCCGATCAATTTAGACCAGCCGGAATCCCAATTGAACAAGTGCGCCATCAAAGAGCCGAAATACAAGCCGATTGCTCCGATAATCGCGGGTCCGTAAATGATGATTTGCACCCAGCCGCACAAAAAGCCCCAAAATTCGCCGTACACTTCTTCAAGATATGTATAAAGTCCGCCCGTTTTCGGAATCTGAGTGCCGATTTCCGCAACGGTCAGGCCGCCTGCTAGCGTCAAAATGCCTCCTAACAGCCACGCGATAAGCGCGGTTTTTGCATCACCGGAGTAGGCAAGCACGGCGCCTGGTTTCATAAATACGCCGGAACCGATGATGGTGCCGATAACAAGTGAGAGGGCGATGGTAAGGCCGATCTCTTTTTTTAGTCCGTTTTCTTCAATCTGCATATCCTTTCCCTCCAGATGTAAAATCGTCATGCTGAAAAAACTATTTTCCATATTGTAAACCCTAATTGCTGAAACACGAATAAAATAAATTTTCTGATTTCGGATTTTGGCTTAAAAACAAAGGTTTTCGCTTTTGGTAAGGAAAATATCTTATTATAAAAACGAACATTAAGAGTTTTAAAATTTCTATAGTTCGTTATTTTGAAGGCGGAAATGTGCAGACCGTCGGCAAAGCAGATGTGTTGACTTTATGCTCCGGATAACATAAATTGTATATATAAAATATCTCGAAATCGAGATAATTGAGTGGAGGATAACATAATGAAAGTTAACGGAATACACCATGTATCAGCAATGACGGCTGATGCGCAGAAAAATTTAGATTTCTATCGGGACATCCTGGGACTGAAACTTGTGAAAAAGTCCGTAAACCAAGATGAACCGACGATGTATCATTTGTTTTACGGTGATGAAACAGCAAATCCGGGATCTGAATTGACGTTTTTCGAAATTCCGCGGATTGCGCCGTTTCATGCGGGAACAAACAGTATTTCTTCAATCGGCCTGCGTGTCCCGGATGCACAAGCGCTGCAATATTGGAAAAAACGATTCGAAGAGCATCAGGTCGCTCATGGCGACATCGTGACAATAGCGGGCAGAGAGACACTCGCTTTTCAGGATCATGAAGGACAGCGGCTTGTATTGACGGCTGACGAAAAAGGAAAAGACATCGGTGAAGCGGTAAAACAAAGCGGCATTCCGGAAGAATATTCTTTCCGCGGTCTTGGTCCCGTTGAATTGACTGTCCCGTATGCGGAGCCGACGCTGCGTGTGTTAACCGATGTGCTCGGCTTCACTGAAATCGGAAAAGAAACCCATGAAGACCGGGGCACAGTTACAGTGCTGGAATCAGGAAACGGAGGCGCGCGCACGGAAGTCCATCTGATTGAAAGAAACGATCTTCCGCGAGAGCGTCCGGGGAAAGGCAGCGTCCACCATGTGGCCTTCCGCGTTCAGAATGAAGAGGAGCTTGCTTTATGGCACCGCATCATTACAAAAGAAGGTTTCAGCAACTCAGGCATCGTAGAGCGTTATTATTTCAAAGCGCTGTACTTCCGGGAACCGAACGGAATTCTGTTTGAATTGTCAACGGACGGTCCGGGATTTATGGTTGATGAAAAACCTGAGGAGCTCGGCAAAACGGTGGCGCTTCCGCCTTATCTCGAACACCGCCGTTCTGAAATAGAAGCGCGGCTGAAACCGATTCAATAAATCAGGAATAATGACAGATGCCTCCCGGCTTGAGGGAGGCATCTTTTTTTGCTTTCTAAAACCGTTTTGTCATTCTTTTTACCCATTTGTAAACGGCAAAATAATTGTCTTTGTTTATTAATAAATTTTTCACATTTGGTTGTTACACTTGTTCAAAGTTCAACCAAAGGAGTGAAAACACAGGTGAAAATGAAAAAACGCGAGATAGACGCAGTCTTAATCCTCATTTTACTCGCTTCCGCATTCTTGAATATGTACAACATCTGGAATGACGATACGGTGAACCCTTATTACACCGCAGCGGTAACGAGTATGCTTCAAAGCTTTCATAATTTCTTTTACGCTTCATTTGACGCAGCCGGATTTATTACGGTAGATAAACCGCCTGTTACATACCAGATTCAAACGATCAGCGCGCTGATATTCGGTATGCACGGGTGGAGTGTCATCCTGCCTCAAGCATTGGCGGGTGTAGGCTCGGTTCTGTTCATGTACTTATTAATAAAGCCGACGTTCGGAAAAACGGCGGCCCGCATCGCCTCATTTGTCATGGCATGCACCCCGATCGCTGCAGCGGTCGCGCGGACAAACAATGTCGATGCTTTACTGGTCTTTTTCCTGCTGTTCGCCACATGGCTCCTCTTTAAAGCGATTCGAAAAGGAAAACTGATTTGGCTTCTGGCGGCGTTCTTTGTCGTCGGGGTAGGTTTTAATACAAAAATGCTTCAAGCTTATATGATTTTACCGGCTTTCTTGCTGTTCTATATGATTGCGGCAAACACAACCATAAAGAAAAAAATCATTTCATTGGTAAGCGCGCTGGCCGTATTAGCGGCTGTTTCGTTATCGTGGCCGCTCATTGTTGACAATATCCCTGCCGGCAAACGGCCATATGTCGGAAGCAGCCAGACCAACTCCGTATTGGAATTGGCTTTCGGATATAACGGGATTCAGCGGCTGACAGGCCAAAGTTCGGGCGGCGGTCAGGGCATGCTGCACGGAAACGCTTCGAAAGAAAAGGCTTCTTCCGCCGGTTCATCACAAATGCAGGCGCCGCCCGGACAGTCTTCAAGCGAAGGCAAATCACAAAACGGCAACATGACGGAACCTCCATCTAACGGGCAAATGCCAAGCGGCGGTCAAGGAGGCCCTCCAAGCGGCGGAGGAAAAGGAGGCGCAGGCACCAGCTCAAAAATGCAATCAGGTTCAGGAATGTTCGGTACGGGAACCCCCGGTCCGCTGCGGCTCTTCCAACAAGAATTATCTGATCAGATCAGCTGGCTCCTGCCGTTTGCGATTTTTGGAATGGCCGGTTTACTGATCGCCGGGGCGAGAGAAAGAAGAAGATTGTCAGAAGAACAGAAGGAAACGATCTTTTGGGCAGCGTGGCTAGTGCCGATTGCCGGATTCTTCAGTGTGGCGGAATTTTTCCACCATTATTATCTCATTATGCTGGCCCCTCCGATTGCTGCTCTTGCTGGTGCAGGATGGGTCGCCCTCGTTCATCTGTACCGCACGGAGACAGGCTGGAAGTCTTGGCTTCTGCCAGCCGCCATTCTTGTGACAACCGGATTTGAGCTGTTTATCCTCAGAAACTGGATTGATCAAATCGGCGCAGGTTGGAGCATCGGTGTTGGCGTTATCGGAGCTTTGTCTGCAATCGCTCTGTCCGTGTTCAAACAGCGCCAAAAACCGCTCAGTTATTATCTGTCACTTGCCGCTCTTCTCGTCTTGCTGGTGATGCCATTATATTGGGCGAGCACACCGCTTCTGTACGGGGGCAACAGCTCATTGCCTGAAACAGGCCCCCAGCTTGCGTCAACAAGCGGGAAAGGCATGGGAATGAATAACGCCTCTGTAAATAAAAAACTGATCAACTATTTAGAGAAACATAACACCGGAGCGGACTATCTATTTGCAACAACGGATTCCAACACCGCGGCGCCTTACATTATTAAAACGAAAAAAGCGGTCATGGCGATCGGCGGATTCAGCGGATCTGACCCGGCCATCACGCTGACTCAATTTAAAAAGCTCGTAAAAGAAGGGAAAGTAAAATACTTCTTAACATCCGGAATGGGCAAAGGCGGAAACAACGAAATTGTTGAATGGGTTGAGAAAAACGGTAAGAAAGTATCTTCAGATAAATGGCAAACAAGCACAGATCAGAAAACGAAAAATCATGATGCAGCTGATACAAAGCGCAGCAAGACCGCAGGTGAAAACAGCCGGATGGGCGGCGGCCCCGGCGGAATGAATCAGTCAGCTTCACTATACGAACTGCAATCTGATGAATAGGAGGAAAAAATATGAGCAGACATATTCAATATTCAATTGTCGTCCCGGTGTATAACGAAGAACCCGTCATTCAGACAACCTATCAGCGTCTGAAAGAAGTCATGGATCAAACAAAAGACCATTATGAATTAATCTTTGTTAATGACGGAAGCAAAGACCGCAGTATTGAAATATTACGAGAACACAGTCTGATTGATCCGAGAGTGAAAATTATTGATTTTTCCAGAAACTTCGGACACCAGATCGCGATCACCGCGGGCATGGATTACGCAGAGGGAAATGCAATCGTCGTCATTGACGCCGATTTGCAGGACCCTCCCGAACTAATCCTTGATATGATTGAACAGTGGAAAGAAGGCTACGATGTCGTGTACGCCGTCAGAACAAAACGAAAGGGAGAAACCTTTTTCAAGAAACAGACGGCTTCTATGTTTTACCGGCTGCTTCGGAGCGTGACTGATATTGATATTCCGCTCGATACCGGAGATTTCCGCCTGCTTGACCGAAAAGTCTGTGACGAAATGAAAAGATTAAAAGAGAAAAATCCTTTTGTCAGAGGGCTCGTCAGCTGGGTCGGCTTCAAGCAGACTGCTGTTGAATATGAACGTGATGAGAGGCTTGCGGGAGAAACGAAATACCCGCTTAAAAAAATGCTGAAGCTTTCCATGGACGGTATCACAACGTTCTCCCATAAACCGCTCAAGGCGGCAAGCTACGCGGGAATGATGATGTCCGGGGCGGGTTTTCTCTATATGTTTATCGTTTTATATATGAAACTCTTTACAGACAGCACCATAACGGGCTGGTCCTCTCTGATTGTGATACAGCTGTTATTCAGCGGCATCGTTCTTTTAATGCTCGGAATGATCGGCGAATATATCGGAAGGATTTATGATGAAGCAAAAGACCGTCCGCTCTATATCGTGCAAAAAGCGTACGGCATTAAAAACGAAAAGGTTTATCGGGATCAGCATATGTCTTAACCGAAACACCCTGTCCGGCCACCCGGGCAGGGTGCTTTTATGTCAAAAATAAAAACCGCAAGAACACATCGTGTCCCGCGGTTTTTTTCATTCATCTGCGGCCGGTCTGGATGTGCAGAGAGCGCATGATCAAGCCGGTTCCCGTCAGGTTCAATAAAATGCTTGCACCCAGCGTCATGCCCCAAGCAGCGTTTTGCTGAGGAAGCTGAATGCTCAGCTGCAGCAAGATCAGGCCGGTAACGACCAGCAAAAGTCCGGTTTGTTTCATAGGTATGTATCCTCCTTTGTACAATCTTTCATACGGACGGTCTGCGCTTTAAAGTTTCATTATTGGTGTAAAAAATCCAAGGCCGCTGCCTTGGATTTTTGTTAAGACGAAGTTTCTTCTTTTTGAGTCAGTTTCATTTTTTTCGTCATTTCCTTGCCGTTTCTGATAATCTTCACGTCAACGGTGCTGCCGACTTTCGTATTCTTATAGAGAATATTGCGAAGTTCGCTGCCCGTGTCAGTTTCTTTCCCTTTCAAGCTGATAATGATGTCTTCTGCTTTTAATCCGGCTTTGGCTGCAGGGGATCCCTGCGCCACTTCGCGAATGTAAACCCCTTTATTCAGCTGTTTGCCGAAGAGGCCTAGTGTGCCTTCCTGATAGTTTTGCGGCACTTGCTCCAAGTCGATCATGCTCACCCCGATATAAGGGCGCTCCACCTGTCCTTTCGTGAGAAGCTCTTCGGCAATCGGTTTGACATCGTTGCTCGGAATCGCAAAGCCGATGCCTTCTACATCATTTTCACTGATTTTCATGCTGTTGATGCCGATGATTTTGCCGTCTGTATTCAAGAGCGGCCCGCCGCTGTTTCCGGGATTGATCGCGGCATCGGTTTGAATGACGTTGATGCTTGACTCGCCGGCTGACGTGGAAATCGAGACCGTTCTGTTTAAACCGCTCACGATTCCCTGTGTGACGGTGCGGGAAAGGTCTTTGCCGAGCGGATCACCGATGGCGATCACGGATTCACCCGTTCTGAGAGCGGATGAGCTGCCGAAGCTTGCCGTTTTTGTTACGTGTTTATCACTGATTTCTAATACGGCCAAGTCTGTCAGCGAATCACGGCCGACGAGTTTAGCTGTTACATCGGTGCCGTCATATAATGACACTTTAAGGGAAGAGGCGCCTTCAACCACGTGATTATTCGTAATAATATACGCCTTGCCGTTTGCTTTCTTAAAGATAACGCCTGAACCTGAGCCTGTTTCCGCATCTTCACCCGATGAATTTGAGTTCGAATCTGAACCGGAACCGAATCCGAATAAATCTGAACTGTTTTGCTGCTTTTGCAGATTGGTGATTCCGACGATCGCCGGTGAAATATCTTCCACCATATTCGAAATGCTGCTTGAATTTGCGGATGAGCTGTTTGCCGATTTGCCGCTGCCGGAATCAGAAGATGTCTGCTTAGCGGTTACTGAAGACGTTTCCTGAGCGGGAGCCGGATTTGAAGTATCTTGAGTCTGATGGTCTCCAAGCGGCGTAAATGAATAGATGCCGAGGGCGAGCCCCCCGCCGATCACCCCGCCGAGAAGCGGTCTGAACCAGCCGAAGCTTCGTTTTTTCTTGTCCTCGTCCGGTGCGGAATATCTCGCCGGCTGCTGATTTTCTTTTACTAAAAGGACTTCCTGTTCTTTTTGGTCTGTCCGATTTTCATCACGATAGTTATCCATCATGTTCACTCCGTTTCTCTATTTCATCATAGCATGATTTGCCTATTATTACTGACTCCATCTTAAACAAAAAATGTGGGATAATAATGAAAAGATTGTGGGAAATTGTGAAAAAGACGTAATCGGACGGCGGCGCTCTATATTGACAATTTCCATCGGATTTGAAATAATAAATAAGATATTATGTTCAATCCTTCACATGAAAAGATATGAAAATTCTGTCAAGCTAATGGGGGAAATCTGTTAGCTTTTTCACTTTGTCAAATTTTAGAAAGGGGCTGCCAAATGAAAGAAAAACATCACTGGATTATTTCTCTGCTTGCTGTGCTGGCGGTCGGGCCGGGACTGATGTCGAACACCGCTCTTGCGGCTGTCCAAAGCCTTGTCCGGCAGACGGTCGGCGGGGAAAACTTTGACTCTTTTCATCCGATTATTATCGGTAATATGGCATTCGTCTTATTTGTGCCGGCTGGGCCGTATTTAAGAAAAAGGTTCGGCTCCCGGCCTGTCTATATGATTTCGATGGCCGCGGGTGTCATCGGTGCGCTGCTCGCTGCTGTGACGAATGATATTTACCTGCTCGCTGCGGGCCGTTTGCTGCAGGGAGCTGCGGCGGGCACTATGCTGATGATTATGATTCCGATGCTGGTGCTTTCGTTTCCGATTGAGCGGCGCAATTACGCATTATTTGTGTTAATCGGCGGATTTTACGGAGCCGTCATTATGGGGACCGTATTAGGCACGGCGGCGGCAAGCGCCGCCGGCCATTGGCATTGGCTGTTTATCATTTTTGGCCTGCTGTCTCTTTTCGGCTTGATTTTCAGTTATGTGTGGCTGCGGGATGATGCTCATAAAAATGCTGAAAAATCTCCATTTGACAGCATCGGTTTTCTTTTGGCCGGTATATCAGCCGTGCTGACCGCTTATACGTTTATTCATCTGCCGAAATGGGGCTTTTCGTCTTGGCATACATTGGCGGGATTTGGCGGAAGCTTCGTCATTCTGCTGATCCTGCTGATTATGCAGTACAGAAACGAACATGCGCTGATTTCGATTAAACTTATGCTGATTCCAAAGCCGATTCTGGGTGTTTTCATGATCGCTGCGGGCAGCATTTCCATAGCGGTCAGTCTTTCTGCATTTCACGGGGAGCTTCAGACCGCATACCATTTGTCACAAACCCAGTTAATATTCTTATATGCGAGCCTTTTGGGAGGCGTGGCCGTTGCCGCTGTCATCAGTGCTTTAGCATATGATAAAGTCGGCCCGGGCATGCTCGGCATAACAGGCTCTGTTATATTGGTGTTCGTGAATTTTCAATGGATGACGACGGATCATCATCTGCCGCTTATTCTATTTGCGGGTCTTTTCGTGATGCTGGCGGCAGGGACAGGGCTTATCGTGGCGGCCGGACTGATGGGCGCCGCGTTGGGCGGGCCGCTTCCGGAACTGGTGAAACGCATGACGGCCGTTCAGTTTTTACGGCTGTTCATTTATATGGGCGCGCCTGTATTAATCGGGTATTTTACGAAAAGAGATGCTTCGGGCACGCTTTGGGGCGCGCGCAGCACACAATCGCCGCATGACCAGCTGATGGGGACATACAGCGATCTGTTTCTAATTGCTTTTATCTTTAGCCTGCTTTTAGTGTGTTTATCATTTGTCATGAATGCGACCGGCATGGGACATAAGCTGGCGCATAAACCGCATACCGTACGCAGGCAGGCGGCTGAAGAGCCTTCGCCGCAGGTTCCTGAACCGATCAGGCATCAGGTCATTCCCGATCGCGAATACAGAAGTGCGGTCAGACAGTTTCAGGGTCACCCTATAAACAAAAACAGGATGTAACTTTTTCTATCAACAAACCCTTTTCCCTGTGAAAAGGGTTTGTTTTTTCCTATAAAGGCATAATGGTATATTGCATGTTTCATCCTTTTTTAATATAATTTGTTAGAATATTCATAATTTAATATCGGAATTTTAAATAAAAAAGGAGGCATTATATGAAACTGTATCTATCTGTAGACATGGAGGGGATTTCCGGACTGCCGGATGAAACATTTGTCAATTCCCGCATGCACAATTATGAGCGCGGCAGGGTTCTGATGACTGAAGAAGCAAACTGGTGCATCGCTGAAGCGTTTAATAACGGATGCACGGAAGTGACTGTGAACGACAGCCACTCTAAGATGAATAATCTGCTTGCAGAAAAACTTCATCCTGAGGCAGAGCTGATCACGGGGGATGTCAAGCCGTTTTCTATGATGCAAGGGCTTGATGAATCATATTCGGGCGTGATGTTTATCGGCTATCATGCAAGAGCCTCGATGCCGGGCGTCATGTCACACAGCATGATTTTCGGCGTGCGCCATTTTTACATAAATGATCAGCCGGTCGGTGAACTGGGGCTGAATGCCTACCTCGCCGGATTTTACGGCGTCCCGGTTATCATGGCAGCCGGAGACGATTGCGCCGCAAAAGAAGCGGAGGAGCTGATACCGAATGTGACGACTGCCGCCGTCAAACAATCCATTTCAAGAACCGCTGTCAAATGCCTGTCTCCTCAAAAAGCCGGGCGGCTCCTGACGGAAAAAACAGCTTATGCGCTCAAAAATAAAGATAAGGTCAAGCCGCTGACACCGCCTGATCGACCTGTATTAGGCATTGAATTTGCCAACTACGGACAGGCTGAATGGGCCCATTTAATGCCGGGCACAGAAATTGTACCGGGAACGACAACCGTTCAATTTCAGGCAAAAGACATGCCGGAAGCTTATCAGGCCATGCTCGTCATGACAGAACTCGCCATGAGAACAACATTCTGTTAAAGGGGTGAACGGCATGCTGCGGTATTTTATCAAACGTTTTATCGCCATGATTGTGACCGTGCTCGTCATCACCACTCTGACATTTGTCATGATGAAAGTGATACCCGGCTCGCCTTTTAACGAGGAGCGGGGCACAAACGAAGCGGTCCAGCGAAATCTCGAATCCTACTACCATCTGAACGAACCTCTTATCACTCAATACGCCATTTATCTAAAATCCATTCTCGCCTTTGATTTCGGTCCTTCAATCAAAAAACCGTCAGACAGTGTAAACGCCATGCTTGAACGCGGATTTCCCGTTTCCTTTGAGCTTGGCATAACGGCGATCATTGTCGCTGTTATTTCAGGACTTGCGCTCGGCATAACGGCCGCTCTCAGACGCGGCGGCTTTCTCGATTATGCAGCCATGAGCCTTGCGGTGCTGGGGATTTCCATTCCGAATTTTATTATGGCGACACTGCTGATTCAGCAATTTGCGGTTCATCTGAAATGGTTTCCGGCAGCCACCTGGACGAGCCCCATTCATATGGTGCTGCCGACTGTTGCGCTTGCCGTCGGCCCTATGGCCATTATCGCGAGGCTGACAAGGTCAAGCATGGCCGAAGTGCTGACTCAGGATTATATCCGCACGGCAAAAGCAAAAGGTCTTTCCCCTGTCAAAATTATCATCAAACACGCCTTGAAAAATGCTCTTATGCCCGTTGTGACAGTACTTGGCACGCTTGCCGCAAGTATCCTGACGGGCAGTTTCGTCATCGAGAAAATCTTTGCCATTCCGGGAATGGGCAAATATTTCGTGGAAAGCATCAATCAGCGTGACTACCCGGTGATTATGGGAACGACCGTTTTTTACAGTGTGATTCTGATCGTCATGCTGTTTCTGGTTGATTTGGCATACGGCCTGCTGGATCCGCGCATAAAACTTCATAAGAAAGGGTGAGCCTGATGAGTCTCCCGCAAGAAACGGTAAAACACACAGAAGTGCCAGATGACTGGTTTCAGCCGGGCATGGAAAGAAAGGGTGAAACCGAGTCGGTGAAGCGTCCGAGCCTGTCTTACACTCAGGATGCGTGGCGGCGGCTTAAAAAGAACAAATTGGCGATGGCCGGCCTTGTGATTTTATGCTGCCTGTTTCTTTCAGCAGTGTTCGGTCCGCTGATATCACCGCACAGTGTGACGAGGCAGACGCTCGCCGAGCAGAATCTTCCGCCGTCTTTTTCACATTGGTTCGGAACTGACGAGCTTGGGCGGGACGTGTTTACAAGAACATGGTACGGAGCGAGGATCTCTTTATTTGTCGGTGTGATGGCGGCGTTGATCGACTTTTTGATCGGCGTCATTTACGGAGGCGTCGCCGGCTACAAAGGTGGGCGGACAGACAGCGCCATGATGAGAATCATCGAAGTTCTCTACGGCTTACCGTATCTGCTCGTTGTCATTTTGTTAATGGTGCTGATGGGACCGGGGCTCGGTTCCATCATCGTCGCTCTGACCGTGACGGGATGGGTCGGCATGGCGCGGATTGTCAGAGGGCAGGTACTGAGGATGAAGCATGATGAACACGTGCTTGCTTCGAAAACGTTTGGAGCGAAAACATTTCGGATCATTAAGAAAAATCTGCTGCCGAATACGATGGGAGCCATTATTGTCCAAATGACGCTGACGGTGCCGGCGGCGATTTTTGCGGAATCATTTCTAAGTTTTCTCGGACTCGGCATTCAGGCGCCGTTTGCAAGCTGGGGCGTCATGGCAAACGACGGGCTTCCGGCGATTTTATCAGGCCATTGGTGGCGGCTGTTTTTCCCCGCCTTTTTCATTTCCTTAACGATGTACGCGTTTAACGTGCTTGGAGACGGCTTGCAGGACGCGTTAGATCCGAAACTGAGGAGGTAGGAAAAATGACGCAGCCAATTCTTTCAGTTCAAAATCTGCATGTTACTTTTTCGACATACGGCGGCACCGTAAAAGCCGTCAGAGGCGTCGGCTTTGATTTATATAAAGGTGAAACGTTTGCGATCGTCGGTGAATCGGGCTGCGGAAAAAGCGTGACGTCACAAGCCGTGATGGGTCTTCTTCCGAAACATTCGGCAAAGATTGAATCCGGAAGCATACAATTTAAACAGAAAGACCTTTGCCAAATGACGGAGCGGGAAATCCGGGCAATTCGGGGGCGCGACATTTCTATGATTTTTCAGGACCCGATGACGGCGCTCAATCCGACGTTGACCATAGGGGATCAGCTTTCGGAAGCGCTGTTGGAACACCGCGCCATGACGAGAAAAAAAGCTGAATCCGAGGTTCTCGCTATGCTGGATCTGGTCGGAATCCCTGACTCGAAATCCCGCCTGAAGCAGTATCCTCACCAATTAAGCGGGGGCATGAGGCAGCGGATCGTGATCGCGATGGCGCTGATCTGTGAGCCGGAAATCATTATCGCCGATGAACCGACAACGGCTCTTGACGTGACGATTCAAGCGCAAATCCTTGAATTATTTAAGAAGATTCAAAGAAAAACAGGCGTATCTATAATTCTGATCACGCATGACCTCGGTGTTGTTGCTCAAACCGCTGACAGGGTCGCCGTCATGTATGCGGGAAAAATCGCCGAAATCGGCACGAGGCATGATATTTTTTACCGGCCGGCTCATCCCTACACAAAGGGGCTGCTTCGCTCAGTGCCGCGGCTGGATATGGAGGACAGTGAGCTTTCGCCGATTGACGGGACTCCGCCTGATTTATTCGATCCGCCGCCGGGCTGTCCGTTTGCCGCCCGCTGTCCGGACAGGATGATCGTCTGTGAAAAGGTATATCCGGAAACAACCGTGAAATCCAAAAGCCATTTCGTCAATTGCTGGCTTCAGGATCACCGTGCAGAGCGGCTGAAGCACAAACAGCTGACGGCAGCAGAGGAAAAAGGGGGATTTAAATGAAAAAGAGATGGGCGATCGGAGTGATTGCTGTTGTTTCGTTTGCTTTGATGGGCTGTACGGCCAATGAGCAGGCGGGGACAGAACCCGGCAAAGCAAAAGAACAGGGGGGCGAAACGGTGCTCCGGCTCAATAACGAAAATGAGCCGACCTCACTTGATCCGCCGATCGGATTTAATAATGCTTCCTGGCAGCCGCTGAATAACATCATGGAAGGCTTAACGAGGCTTGGAAAAGATAATAAGCCCGAACCGGCCATGGCGGAAAGCTGGAAGGTGTCCGCTGATAAGCTGACATATACCTTCAATATCCGTGATAATGCCAAATGGACAAATGGCGATCCCGTCACGGCGGATGACTTCGTCTACGCCTGGAAACGGATGCTTGATCCGAAAACGGGCGCATCTTCCGCATTTCTCGGCTACATGATCAAGGGCGGAGAAGAATTTAACAGCGGAAAAGGCAAAAAAGAAGACGTGAAAGTTGAGGCAAAAGATAAAAAAACACTGGTCGTCACATTGGCGGCACCGCAGGATTATTTTCTGAGCGTCGTGTCCAATCCGGCGTATTTCCCGATTAATGAAAGGGCCGCCAAGGCTGATCCGAAATGGTTCACTGAAGCGAAAACCTTTGTCGGCAACGGACCGTTCAAGCTGACGGAATGGAAGCATGATGACAGCATGACGATGGTCAAAAACGAGACGTACTGGGATAAAAAGACGGTGAAACTGGATCAAGTCACATGGGCGATGGTCAGTGACCGGAATACAGACTATCAAATGTTCCAGTCGGGGGATTTGGATACCGCTTTCGTGCCGGCAGAGCTGAGTGAGCAGCTGATGGGCGGAAAAAATGTTCGCACGTGGGATCAGGCCGGACTTTATTTCTATCGCTTTAACGTAAAAATGGAGCCGTTCCAAAATGAAAAGATCAGAAAAGCGTTTGCTGCAGCAATTGATCAAAAAGAAATCACGGATTATGTGACCAAAAACAGGGAAAAGCCGGCGCATGCTTTCGTATCTCCGGGATTTACGCAGCCTGACGGGAAAGATTTCCGCGAAGCGGGCGGCAGTTTATTAACCCCGAATGAATCAGAAGCCAAAAAACTGCTGGAAAAGGGCATGGCAGAAGAGCATTATGACAAGCTGCCTGATGTCACACTGACATACAGCACAAAACCGGAGCATAAGAAAATAGCGGAAGCGATACAGCAGAAGCTCAAAAGTGTGCTCGGTATAGACATTAAGCTCGCCAATATGGAATGGAACGTCTTCTTAGAGGAGCAGAAAGGACTGAAGTTCCAGTTTTCTCAAAGCTCATTTTTACCGGATTACGCAGATCCGATCAGTTTTCTTGAAGCTTTCCAGACGGGGAATTCCATGAACCGCACAGGCTGGGGCAGCGCGGATTACGACGAATATATCAAGCAGGCAAAACAGGAAGCCGATGCAAAAAAACGTTTTGCGCTCATGCATAAAGCGGAAAAGCTGCTCATGAACGAGGCACCGATCATTCCGATTTATTTTTACAATCAGGTGCATCTGCAGAACAGCGGCGTGAAAGGCATTGTCCGGCATCCCGTCGGTTACATTGATCTGAAATGGGCGGAAAAGTCCTGATATCACAACGGAAACAAATACCGCTCTTTTGACGGTAAAGGAGCGGTCTGTTTCACTTTTCAATCCATGGAAAAGGAGATTGAAAAAGCCATGAACCATAAACCGAAAGCACTGCAAAAAGGCGACACGGTCGGTGTGATTGCCCCTGCGAGCCCGCCTGAGAGCGGGACGCTGCAAACCGCGCTGCTTTTTTTAGAAGATGAGCTTGGTCTTCAAGTGAAACTCGGCCGGGCGCTGAAAGCCCGTCACGGCTATTTGGCGGGAGAGGACCGCGCGCGTCTCGATGATCTTCATGACATGTTTAGCGATCAGAAAGTCAAAGCAGTGATATGCGCGTGCGGAGGATTCGGCACGGGCCGCATTGCCGCTGATATGGACTTCGGCTTAATCCGCCGCAATCCGAAAATTTTCTGGGGATACAGCGATATTACGTTTTTACATACCGCCATTCATCAAAATACGGGACTCGTCACATTTCACGGCCCGATGCTGAGTACGGATGTCGGGCTTGATGATGCTGATCCGCTGACAAAGGCGTCATATCACCAGCTTTTCGCAGAAACGGAATTCACCTATACGGAGGACATTTCCCCATTAGAGGTGCTGACAGACGGAAGAGCCGAGGGAGAGCTTGCGGGCGGCAATCTGTCCCTCATTACATCGACACTCGGCACGCCGTTTGAAATTGATACAAAAAACAAATTGCTGTTTATCGAGGATATTGATGAGGAGCCGTATCAAATCGACAGAATGCTGAATCAATTAAAAATGGCCGGAAAACTGTCAGACGCAGCAGGAATTCTGGTCTGTGATTTTCACCAATGCGAACCGAAGAATAAAGAAAAGTCTCTTACTTTAGAGCAAGTGCTGAACGATTACATTGTCAAATCAGGAAAGCCCGCACTTAAAGGCTTTAAAATCGGTCATTGTTCACCGAGCTTCGCCGTTCCGATCGGAGCCCGCGCGGTTATGGATACGGCGGCCAAAGCGGTAACGATTGAATCGGGAGTTTCCGGAAGGGAGTGATCAGGCGTGAGGATAACAGATATTCAAACGGGGCGGATATCCGTCCCGCTGAAAAAGCCGTTTAAGACCGCTTTGCGCACGGTTTACCATGCTGAATCTGTCATTGTGAAGCTCACATTTGACAACGGTCTGACCGGCTGGGGCGAGGCACCGCCGACGGTTGTTATTACAGGTGACAGCGCGGCCGGTATTGAAAGCGCTGTTTGCGATGTGCTGAAGCCCGCTCTCTTGGGGCGGAGCCTTTCCGGCATGGAAGCTGTGCTGTATGATATCAGCCGGCTGTTGGAAAGAAATCAAAGCGCAAAAGCCGCTGTAGATATGGCTGTATATGACGGATGGGCGCAAATGCATGGGCAGCCGCTTTACCGGCTGCTCGGCGGCTACCGGAATACACTGGAAACGGATTTTACCGTCAGCGTCAATTCTCCAGAGGAGATGGCGGGGGACGCAGATTATTATGTAAATAAAGGGTTTCGTATATTAAAAATAAAAGTCGGCATAGGTGACATATCAGACGATGTGGCGCGGATTCAGGCGGTCAGATCACGTGTCGGCGCAAACGTCAAACTGAGACTGGACGCGAATCAAGGCTGGACGCCGAAAGAAGCCGTGGCCGCGATCCGAAAGATGGAAGACGCCGGACTCGGCATTGAGCTGGTCGAACAGCCTGTTCACAAAGACGATATCGGCGGGCTGAAGCAGGTCACTGATGCCGTAGACACGCCGATTATGGCGGATGAGAGCGTGTTTACGCCCCGTCAGGCCTTTTGCGTGCTGCAGACAAGAAGCGCCGATTTAATCAATATTAAGCTGATGAAAGCGGGCGGCATCAAGCAGGCGGAAACAATCAATGCGATGGCAGAAACGTGCGGTGTGGAATGCATGGTCGGCAGCATGATTGAGACCAAGCTCGGCATCACCGCCGCAGCCCATTTTGCAGCGGGCAAACGCAATGTGACAAAGTTTGATTTTGATGCGCCGCTTATGCTGAAAAATGATCCCATTAAAGGCGGCATCACATACAGCGGCAGCCAGATTACGATCCCCGATGAACCGGGTCTCGGCATTACCGGTGTGTCGGTGCAAGAGGAGGCGAAACAATGAGAGCAGCCGTAACTGCGGCGGCAGCCAACATATGGACGCTGCCGTCATCTCCCCGTTCGCATGATGCGCCAATGCTCGAAAACCCGCCCAAGATCAGAAAATGGCTGGCGGCTATGGGATATGAAGAGCGGGTCCGATTATGCACGGACAATCTTGTCCAAACGCAAGTGCTTTTCGGGGAAGAGGTGATCATTCTCAAAGAAGAAGGAGAATGGGCTTTTGTTGCCGTTCCCGGTCAGCCTTCAAAAAAGGACGCACGCGGATATCCGGGCTGGATGAAGAAAAGCCAGCTTTCAGCATCCGGCTTTCAAACATCTTCTCCCGCCGTCTGGATTACCAAACCGACAGCTTTTTTATATCACACAAACGGCGAACCGGACTTGGAAGTGAGTTTCTTAACGCGTCTTCCGGCATCAGGACGTGAAAAAGGCTTTTTTCGTGTGATGACGCCGCTCGGGGAACGGCTCATAAATGAAGCTGACGCAGACGAATTTCGGCATACAGAAGGGCGGGCCGCAGATGTCATCGAAACGGCAATGATGTTTCTTGGACTTCCGTATTTATGGGGAGGACTGAGCGGTTTTGGGTTTGATTGCTCCGGATTGATGTATTCGGTATTTAAAGCAAACGGCTATACCCTTCCCCGAGATGCCCGGGACCAGGCAAAAGCGGGACGCGACGCAGAAGTAAACGATATCCGGCCGGCTGACCTTTTGTTTTTCGCCTATGAAGAAGGGAAAGGCGCGATTCACCATGTCGGTTTGGCGCTTGGAGACGGCAGGATGCTGCACTCCCCGAAAACAGGAAAAGCCATCGAAGTGCTGCGTTTGAAAGGAACCGTCTATGAAAAAGAATTATGCACCGTACGCCGCTGTATAAGCGAAAAGGGGGAATGAATATGACGGCATCTCCGCTCCTTGAAGTCAGCGGGCTGAAAATGCATTTTGACGCCGGAAGAAAGAAAGCCGTCAAAGCAGTCGACGGTGTCAGTTTTCACATTCAAAGAGGGGAAACATTCGGACTCGTCGGAGAATCGGGTTGCGGTAAATCGACGCTCGGAAGGGTTATTCTCCGTCTGTATGACCCGACGGCCGGATCGGTATCATATGAAGGGACGGACATACACCGTGCCGCGGCAGAACAGCGGTCCGTCCTCTTCCGCAAGCTGCAGATGATTTTCCAAGACCCGTACGCCTCGTTAAATCCGCGCCTGACCGTACGGGAAATTATTATGGAGCCGATGGAAATCCATGATCTTTACAATACACGTAAAGCCCGGCTGATGATGGCCGATGAACTGCTTGAATCTGTCGGGCTTCATCCGGATTTCGGCAGCCGGTATCCCCACGAATTCAGCGGCGGACAGAGGCAGAGAATCGGGATTGCCAGAGCGCTTTCTCTGCACCCCGAGTTTATCGTGGCGGATGAGCCGATTTCCGCGCTTGATGTGTCCGTACAGGCCCAGGTCGTCAACCTTTTAAAAAGGCTTCAGAAAGAGAAGGGGCTGACATTTTTATTTATAGCTCACGATTTATCAATGGTTAAGCACATCAGCGACCGGATCGGCGTGATGTATTTGGGGCGCATGATGGAAATCACAGAAAGCGCTGCGCTTTATAAGGAACCGCTTCACCCTTACACGAAGGCGCTTTTATCCTCAATCCCGATTCCTGATCCGCTTCTTGAGGACAAGCGTGAACGGATCATTCTGAAAGGGGAGCTGCCGAGTCCCCTTAACCCGCCGAGCGGCTGTGTGTTCAGGACGCGATGTCCTGAAGCGATGGAGATCTGCGGCAGAATAACGCCTGAGCTTGAGGAAGTGAAGACAGGGTGTTTTGTCGCCTGCCACTTATATAAAAAAGAAAGCTGACCTTATGCCGTCAGCTTTCTTTTTGATTAAACCTGATGGAGAAATGACACGCAGACCGGATACGGAACCGGTACGTCGGATTGAAGCAGAGTCAGTCCGCCCGTTTCGGAGTCACGTTCAAACAAAACCAGATTTCCCGTTTCTTCATTTGACGCGACAAGGAATGTTTCGGACGGATCAAACGCGAAATCACGCGGCCAGTTTCCTTCTGTCGGCACCCATTCAAGAAGAGACAATTCACCGGAATACTGGTTGATCTTAAAGATGGCGATGCTGTCATGTCCACGGTTGGCGGCATAAAGAAATCTGCCGTCTTTAGATATGCGGATCGCGCTGCCCTGCGATTTGTCCGTAAATCCTTCAGGCAAAGCGGAAATGACCTGCAGCTCTCTGAATTCACCTAAGGTCGGGTTGTATTCAAGCGCAATGACTTCATTGCTGATTTCCGTCATGACATAGGCGTATTTCTCCGCCGGATGGAAAACGATGTGGCGCGGCCCTGAACCGGGTGCGAAAGAATGGGTTTTCACCTCAGTGAGTGCACCGTTTTTCATTTGGTACGTATACAGCGTATCCGTCCCTAAATCGAGGGCTGCAATGTAGTTATGCTCAGGTGTATAGCCCGCGAAATGGGCATGAGGCTTCTCTTGTCTTTCATGAGGGCCGGTCCCCGTATGAGCGGCTTCGGCTGCCGGCTCCCGCAGGCTTCCGTCCTCATTGACCGGAAAGGCGTGCACTTTTCCGCTGTGATAATTCGCGGTTAAAACGTATTCGTGTTTCTCATCAATGCTGACGTGGCACGGTGACGGGCCTTCAATCAGCTGATGGTTCACAAAAGTTAATTCCCCGCTGTTCTGATGAATCTGATAGGCTGCCACGCCGCCTTTACCGTCTGTTTTTTCAATGGAATACAGCATGCTGTTATCAGAGTTCGGTGTGACGTACGTCGGGTTGCCGAGCTTTGCAGCCAGCTTCGGCCGGCTGAGCCGTTTCGCTTCTGTATCGAGTTCAAAACAATAAATGCCTTCGCTTCCGCCTTTTGTATATGTTCCCGCATATCCTATGTACTTAGCCATTCGGTTTCCCCCTTTAAGTCTTGTCTTCTCTATATTAACGTATCTTGAAGGAAACTGCCTTGTAAATGTTTAAGATGTTCTGACAAGCGGAAGGGTGCAGCAGCGGAAGGAACCGCCTGATTTAATAATTTCGGAAAACTCGGTTTCAATGACTTTATATCCTCTTTTTCTGAGCTCGCGGTTCGTATGACGGTGCTGGGGCAGGCTGATAATTGTCTGATTCCCGATGGACAGGATATTCGGGCCGAGCGTAAATTGCTCTTCTTCAGGCACTTCTATCAGCTCAAAACGTTCGGCGAGAAGATCAATTTCTTTTTGCCCCAAGCCATTTTTGCAGTATAGCGCCTCCGTTTCCGAGATCATATTAAATACACAGTCCAAATGTAAGAAATCCTCCTTGAGAGGGATCGGCACAACGGTCATCTCCGGCAGCGCTTCCTGCAGCTCCCGGACAGCCGTTTTATCCGTGCGCTCGCTCAGCCCGGCATAAACGGTGCCGTCTGCGATCATGACGTCGCCGCCTTCAATGTTCGCTTTTCTGAGCCGCGTATAAGGGATGTTCTCCTCGTCAAGCAGGTTTTGAAATACTTTTTCTTCTCCCTGCCTGACTGAAGCCGCCATGCTTGAAATAAACGCCGTCTCTCCTAAGACAAATCCGATATCCCGGGTGAATACCTGCTCGTGCAAACCGGGATCGGCGGGAAGCAGGACGACTTCAATCTGATGGGATTTTAAAATGTCAATAAATGCATCATGCTGTTTGAGGGCGGCGGGGATGTCAATATTTTCTTGTTTGAAATGTTTTTGTGTTCCGTTAATAATATCTTTGATGGCCATGTGTTCCGGCCGGCATAAGATAACGGTCTTCAAAGCATCATATTCACTTCGGCATGCCGGTTTCTGTGTGGATTTGGGAATGGATACGTCCATGTGACAGCCTCCTATCAGTAATCAATGTGCGTTTATTATTCCCGGATGCGATGAATAATGAAACATTTCTGATAGAATATCTAACCAACTTAACATTTAAAATTTTAGACAAAATGGTCAAATTATTGTTTAATAAGGTACAGATGCAGTACGACCAGACACAAAGGGGAGTTTAAATCATATGAAGTTGCCAGAATCAAGGTTTTGCAAAGAAACAAGGGTTGTCAAGACAAGCAGGGTTTTTCCGCTCGATACGAATAATCACAATACGCTGTTTGGCGGAAAGCTGATGAGCTACATAGATGATATCGCCTCAATTTCCGCGGCCCGTCACTGCCGATGTGAAACAGTCACGGCCTCAATGGACTCTGTAGATTTTTTGCGCCCGATCGGCCAACAGGATTCCGTATGTCTTGAATCCTACGTCACATGGGTCGGCACATCGTCTATGGAGGTGTTTGTCAAAGTCATTAAAGAGCATCTGATGACGGGTGAACGCGAGCTTGCGGCAACGTCGTTTCTGACATTCGTCGCGCTTGATTCAAACGGGAAATCGGTGCCCGTTCCGCGGATCGTGCCGGAAACCGAGGAAGAAATCATGCTTCACAAGACGGCCGTTCAGCGCGCCGGAGAACGAAAAAACCGCTTAAAACACAGCAAGGCCCTGGCTGAGGCGCTCGGAACAGATAAGCCTTGGTAATCAATCGCCAAACCGCTTTTTTTTAAAAGCGGTTTTTTACGCTGAAAAAGGACTTTTCCCGCCGGATCCATAATCTATTACAGGGAAAGGAGCGTGGCGTGTATGATGAAACATAAATCTTCCGGCACCATCCTGACAACCGGGCGTATCCGCCTGCGGACCATGCGGGATGACGATGAAGAAAATTTGTACGGGCTGTTTACCGACAAAGAGGTCATGAAATATTATCCTTCTCTTAAAAGCAGGCGTGAAACAAAGGAATGGATCGCCTGGAACAAACGGCTGGCCAAAGGATACGGCGTCAGTCTTTGGATCGCAGAGGATAAAGAGACGGGCGCATTTCTCGGTCAATGCGGAATCGTTCCGCAGACGGTAAAAGGAAACACATTGATGGAAATCGGCTATATGGTTGCCCGCAGCCGCTGGGGATGCGGTTATGCGACAGAAGCTGCGAAAGCCTGTCTGAAGTATGGTTTTCAAACGAAACAATACGGACGCATCGCGGCGCTGATTGACCCGGATAATCTTGCTTCCGTCCGCGTCGCGGAAAAAATCGGCATGGTGCCGGGCGAGACCGTTAACAAATGGGAAAGGCAGCTGACGGTTTTTGACATTACATCTGACATTGAACGTTTCAGCGAAGTGTAGTATGATACGAACAGACATGTTTTCTAGGGTTCCGCATGTTCATACATGGCCTGGTCCGAGAGAAAACACATATGCGGACATATTCCCGCATATGCACACGGAGGGAAAAAAGCCCGGGAGAGTCAATCTCATGTGAGACGACTATCCGGGCTTTTTTGTATTGTCCGGAACAAGAAAGGGTGAAGAACATGAAATGGGGTTTAGTGGTCATAGCCGCCGTATTTGAAGTGGTATGGGTCACCGGCCTGAAACATGCTGATTCGGCACTGGCGTGGAGCGCCACGATTACAGGAATCATCATCAGTTTTTATCTATTAATCAAGGCGACAGACAGCCTGCCCGTAGGAACGGTATATGCGGTCTTTACCGGGCTCGGAACAGCCGGCACCGTGCTCAGTGAAATTCTGCTTTTCAAAGAGCAGGCCGATCCGGTGAAAATCGTGCTGATCGGCGTTTTGCTGATCGGTGTTATCGGATTAAAGCTGGTGACGCAGGATAAGCCTGAGACGAAGGAGGAGAAGGCGTAATGCATTGGATCAGCCTGATAGCCGCGGGCCTTTGTGAAATGCTCGGGGTCATTTTGATGAATCAATTTCAAAAAGAAAAGAAAGTCAAATGGATTCTTTTCATTATCGCAGGCTTTGCGGCTTCTTTTTCCTTGCTTTCTTATGCGATGGAGACGATTGCGATGGGAACGGCCTATGCGATCTGGACCGGTATCGGCACGGCGGGCGGCGCTTTAGCCGGCATTCTTTTCTACGGCGAGCAGAAGGATGCGAAGCGCATCTTTTTCATTGCGCTTATTTTGTGCGCAGCCGCAGGGCTGAAAATTCTTTCGTAAATTGATTTTTATCAAATTTTCAGTATAATCTATAATAAGTTACGAATTATGAAGATACGAGGGATTAAAGCATATGAATTCATATATGACACAGCGGCTGAAAGAATACCGCGACGGGAATGAGGAAAAAGGGCGCCTGCTTGTCAGCTGCCCCGATCAGCCGGGAATTGTATCGGCTGTGTCCGCGTTTTTGTTTGACCACGGTGCAAATATTATTGAATCAAATCAATATACGACTGACCCTGAAGGCGGACGTTTTTTTCTCAGGATTGAATTCGACTGCAAGGGCATTCGTGAGAAAAAAGAGGATTTAAAGCAGGCGTTCGCTTCAATCGCCCAGACATTCGGCATGACATGGAGCCTCTCTCTGGCAAGTGAGCTGAAGCGCGTGGCGATCTTTGTATCCAAAGAGCTGCACTGCCTTCATGAACTCATTTGGGAGTGGCAAAGCGGCAATATGATGGCCGAAATTGCTGTCGTCATCAGCAACCATGAAGAGGCGAAAGAAGTGGTCGAGCCGCTGAATATTCCGTTCCATTACATGAAAGCTAACAAAGACATCCGCGCCGAAGTGGAGCGGCGCCAGCTTGAGCTGCTGGAGCGATATGAGATTGATGTGATCGTTCTTGCCCGCTACATGCAGATTTTGACGTCTGATTTTGTATCTGCCCATCCGAATCGGATTATTAATATCCACCATTCATTCCTGCCGGCCTTTATCGGCGCCAATCCGTATAAACGGGCTTATGAGCGCGGAGTGAAATTAATCGGGGCGACATCTCACTATGTGACGGACGATCTTGACGAAGGTCCGATTATTGAACAGGATATCGAACGCGTCGATCACAGAGACCACGCGGAGGATCTGAAGAATATCGGCAGAACCATTGAGCGCAGCGTGTTGGCGAGAGCCGTAAAATGGCACTTGGAAGACCGCGTCATCGTTCACGGAAACAAAACCATCGTATTTAATTAATGACGGTCCGCCGGGGAGGCGGGCTGTTTTTATGGATAAAAATGTCTTGACAAGAACCTTTTTTCTTTGCATAATATAAAAAAATCATTGAGCGTTGAAGAGGATCAGTACGCAGAAATTTCTGTGACAGAGAGCAAAATGGCCCGCTGAAACATTTTGCCGCATGAAACCTGCCGAACCTGCCTTGGAGTCCTGAGGGGAAAACTCAGGCGCGATAACCTGGCGTTACAGGAAAGCGGGACGCGTGCAAAACGCGTTCAAACAAGGTGGTACCACGGAAAGCCCATTTCGTCCTTATTTTTCAGGACGGAATGGGCTTTTTTTATTGAAGAAAGCCGGTTTGGATTGATTGCCACGGAGGAGAAACGATGAAAAAGCAAAGAATTGTTGTGAAAATCGGGAGCAGCTCGCTCACCAACAGTAACGGAAGCATTGATGCAACCAAAATCAAAGAGCATACGGAAGCCATTTCATTATTAAAAGAAGACGGGCATGAAGTCATTCTCATTACCTCAGGCGCTGTGGCCGCGGGTTTTTCCGCTCTCGGCTATCCGTCGCGCCCCGTTACGATAAAAGGAAAGCAGGCGGCTGCCGCGGTCGGCCAGACGCTTTTAATGCAGCAATACATGGACCATTTAAAAAGATACGGACTGACGCCGGCGCAAATTTTATTAACAAGAAATGATTTCTCAAAAAGAGAGCGGTACAGAAATGCGTACGCTACGGTAATGGAGCTGCTGGAGCGGGGAGTCGTGCCGATTATCAATGAAAATGATTCCACATCTGTCGAAGAGCTGACGTTCGGTGATAACGACATGCTGTCGGCGCTTGTGAGCGGTTTGATTCATGCAGACCAATTAATGATTCTCACAGACATTAACGGCCTGTACGATGCCAATCCGAATGAAAACCCGGACGCAAAGCGGTTTGACTATCTGAATGACATCACACCTGAATTGCTCGGGTATGCCGGATCAACAGGCTCAAAGGTCGGCACAGGCGGCATGAAGTCAAAACTTCTCGCCGCCCAGACCGCATTGTCGCTCGGAGTGAAGGTGTTTATCGGAACCGGCTCCGGACGGGAAAAACTGAGGGTGATTTTAGACGGAAAAGGTGACGGCACATATATCGGCGATAAAGAGCTGTCCTCAGTGAATAATACACGGCAATGGATCATGTTTCATTCTCCGATATCAGGGGAAATCATCATTGATGGGGGAGCGGAGCAGGCGATGATCCATAACGGGTCAAGTCTGCTCCCGGCCGGTGTCGCCGATGTCTGCGGCAGTTTTCCGAAAGGGGCTGTGGTGGAAGTCAGAGGGCCCGGCGGCATCATCGGAAAAGGCCAGACGCTTTACTCATCCGATGAGATTTTAGAAGCTAAAGGGAAGCGGAGCGATCAGCTTCCGGGCACGAAGCAGGTGGAAGTGATTCACAGAGATGATTGGGTGAATTTATTTGACGAGGGGGAAAACAAATGAGTGAAGTATTGCAAAAAGCAGCCTTGGCAAAAGAAGCCGCTGCTGAAATGGTCATGAAAACGACGGCTGAGAAAAACGAAGCGCTCCAATGTATCGCAGACGGACTCAGAAATGAACGGCAGCTGATTTTAACAGAGAATCAGAAAGACATTGAAGCAGGACAGAAAAGAGGATTGACACCTGACATTATTGACAGGCTGACTCTTGATGAAAAACGCCTGCTCGATATCGCGGACGCTGTGGAACTGTTAATCGGTCTTGAAGATCCCGTCGGTGAATCATTGGAGACCATTCAAAAAGAGAATGGATTATTCATTGAAAAAATCCGCGTGCCCCTCGGAGTAGTGGGCATGATCTATGAAGCCAGACCGAACGTTACCGTAGATGCTGCCACACTCTGCCTGAAAACCGGAAACGCGGTTGTCCTCAGAGGAAGTTCTTCAGCCATCCACAGCAACATAGCGCTTGTCAGTGTGATGAAACGCGCACTCGGGCTGTCAAAGCTTCCGATCGATGCCGTTCAGCTCATAGAAGATACAAGCAAAGAAACCGCGAAACAGCTCTTTACATTAAATGACGGTCTGGATGTATTGATCCCGCGCGGCGGCAAAAATTTAATTGATCTTGTGGTTAGGGAATCCACCGTACCCGTGTTAGAAACCGGAGCTGGAAACTGCCACGTGTACATAGATGAGTCCGCAGATCCAGATATGGCAAGCGAAGTCGTCATCAACGCCAAAACACAGCGCCCTTCCGTCTGCAATGCGATTGAATCTCTTTTGATTCATGAAAAATGGGCGCAAGAACACGGGCGAAAACTGCTGCGTCAGCTGACAGAAAAAGGGGTGGAGCTTCGCGGAGATCAGGTGATTTGCGGACTGGAGCCTGCAGCGAAACAAGCCGAAGAGGCCGATTGGGGAGCTGAATACCTGGCGCCGATTCTCAGTGTAAAAACGGTGCAGGATGTACAGGAGGCGGTCCGCCATATTCAGCAGTACGGCACAAACCATTCAGAAGCCATTCTGACGGAAAACGGCGAGCATGCCGCATACTTCCAGACGGCCGTAGACGCCGCTGCCGTGTATCATAATGCTTCAACCCGGTTTACAGACGGCTTTGAATTCGGATACGGAGCCGAAATCGGCATCAGCACGCAAAAGCTTCACGCGAGAGGGCCGATGGGGCTTCCGGCGTTAACCTCTACAAAAATCATCATCAAAGGAAACGGACAAATCCGAGTATAGTCTATTAAGCTTATCCTGAAAAAGGGGTAGGCTTTTTTTTATACAGAAAGATTGACGAGTTACTTTATATTGTGTAAAATTAAATTGCACAAAATATAATAGAGGTGAATTCACATGACAAAACCATTATTTACAGCAACAGTATCAGCCGCCGGCGGACGGGAGGGGAAAGTCACGTCTTCTGACGGTGTGCTGAATCTTGATGTTGCCATGCCGGGAACGCCAAGAGCGAAACGTCTCGAACACGCCACAAACCCTGAACAGCTGTTTGCTGCAGGGTACTCAGCCTGCTTTGACAGCGCCCTTCAGCTTGTAGCGAGAAAAGAGCGCCTGAGTATTGAAACAGAGGTCACTGCGCATGTCAGTCTGCTGAAAGATGAAGCAGATCAAGGATATAAACTCGGCGTTACGCTTGAGGTTAAAGCATCCGGCATTGAGAAACAGGAGCTGGAAGCACTTATCCAAAAAGCGCACGGTGTCTGCCCGTATTCAAAGGCGACGGCGGGAAATATAGAAGTAAAGCTTCTGGCAGCAGAATAAAAATAAGGATGCCCATTCGGGGCATCCTTATTTTACGCCGTGCAGCGTTTTCAAAACCTCATAAAGCGACTGCTTTACCTGCTTTAATTCCTCTTTTGACAGTCCCGTCTGTTCCAGCATGGCAATGGGAATATCCGCCGCCGTTTTCTGCATGGCCCATCCTTCATCTGTCAGCCTGATCGTCACGGAGCGCTCATCTTCAGGCGACCGCCTTCTTATAATGATTCCGCGCTGCTCCATCCGTTTCAGCATCGGTGTCAGCGTTCCTGAATCCAGGTGCAAAAGCTCACCCATCCGTTTTACATTCAGTTCTTCATGCTCCCATAATAAAAGAAGCGCCAAATATTGCGGATAGGTCACATTGAGCTTATCAAGCAGCGGCTTGTACCGTTTCGTCATTTCCCTTGAGCTTGCATACAGCAAAAAGCAAAGCTGATTCTCCAGTTTCATATGTTCAAATTCTTTTTCTGCCATAACTTCTTCACCAACTCTTTGTTTGTTAACGTTACCCCTATTGTAGCCGAAAAACGGCCCATTTCCTATTCTAATATGTTTAAAAATATGAGCATGGGTAATATAAACAATAAGTACAATGAGGAGGCTGATAATTATGGCATTATTTACTGCAAAAGCGACCGCAGTCGGCGGACGGTCAGGACATATTAAATCCGAAGACGGAGTGCTGGATTTTGACATCATCATGCCGAATGCAAAAAAAGACGGAGAAACGGGCACAAACCCTGAACAGCTTTTTGCGGCAGGATATGCTGCCTGCTTCGGGGGAGCGCTTGAGCTCGCTGCCAAAAAACAGAGTATCGACCTGACTTCTGAAATTGAAGGGCAGGTCAGCCTTTTAAAAGATGAGAGTGACGGGGGATACAAAATCGGCGTAACGCTCGTCATTGATACAAAAGACCTTGATAAAGAAACGGCGGAAAAGCTTGTACACGCCGCTCACGAGTTCTGCCCGTATTCAAAAGCAACAAGAGGAAATGTTGACGTCAAACTTGAACTCAAATAAATAAAGAACGAATATCCCGGATATATAAGATCCGGGATATTTTATTAACGAAACATCAGTAATGAACTCTTCTCTCCCGGAATAAGAATACGATATAGCACTTTTGCATAATGACACCAAGAGAAACGAGGGAGAAATCGATGTCTCTTCCAAATATTCCGAACATCACCCCCGACATTACACTCTCCAAATGTGAGACTTTGAACTTCCTTCTTTCATCTGTGGCTATGGAAGAAATCGGACTATCCCATATTCTGCAGGCGGAAGCAGATCGAATTCAAACGTTTCTCAGCGCTTCCGGCGATCCTTCTCTGGGGGAATTGTCAGCAATCAATCGAAGCACCGAACGGCTTCTGCGCACAGTCATGAAATCCCAGCTCCTTTTGCAGACAAAGCTTGAGGACATTATCTACTTACAGGATTCTGAAGCCTGCATGGATCCTGATGACCGAAGCGATCCGAGTGACCCGGACGATCCTGATGACCCGGATGACCCGTGGGACCCAGATGAACCCTGCGATCGTGATGACCCGGATGACCCGTGGGATCCAGATGAACCGTGCGATCGTGATGATCCGGATGACCCGTGCGACAATCCAAGCGACTCATGTGGTCCGCGCTTTCCGAATCCTCCGCCCGAAGATCCGTGCGACGGTCTGTTTTACGGCCGCATTGGCTGCTGTGAGTGCGAGGACTGTGAGGAATGCGAATGGAGGAGGAAAGGCGGGGAGCGTTCATAAAGGAAGAGATGGGTGAAGCATATGCCGTATCCAAGCCTCTCAAAAGCGAAACAGACATCTTTTGAAGCGATGCATTGTCTCACGATTGCGCTGTTACATATATTAGCTGTGACCGTTGAAAAAAGAAAGGATTCAAATTACAAAGAAGAAATCAGGCTGTTCTCCGCATTGTGCCGCTGGCAGGCGGAAACAGGCGGGCGGCTGTTTTTAATGATCAGCATGGAAAGAGAGCAGAAGCGGATGTATGAGCGGCACTTTCATGAAATGAAGACAGTGACGGAACGAACAAAAAAATTCATTTCTGAAAGCCCGCCAGAATTCCGGACGCATCCCATTACGAAACGGGCGGTCAGGCAGCTTCGGGAATGGGATCCGGAATCATCATCTGCCGAACCTGCCGTCAGATGGGCGCGGCCTGTTTTCGTAACGATGAACGGCACTCCTGAAAAGCCTTGGTTCAATCAACAACTCCAAAAGCGGGAAAGGTGAGAACATGAGCGGAAATGCTGAATGTAAACTGACGCTTTGCATGATTGTAAAAAACGAGGAGAGATATATCTCCCGGTGTTTATCAAGTGTACAAGATATTGCGGACGAGATCGTCATTGTAGACACCGGGTCACAAGATAATACAAAAGATATCTGCAAAAGTTTTCAGGCCAGAGTGTTTGATTTAGAATGGGAGAATAATTTCGCCAAGGCGAGAAATTACGGCCTGCAGCATGCCAATGGGGATTGGATTTTAATGCTTGACGCTGATGAAGAGCTCGATCAGGAGAGCGGCCGCTTTATCACTTCGCTGCTTCATGATGAATTACCGAGCCGGGGTCTTTTAAAAATCATCAATTACACTGGGAAGCAGCTGGATGAAAATGAAGCGTTTGAAAGCATGCAGCCGAGATTGTTCCGCAATCGTGAAGGCCTTCTGTACCAAGGCAGAATTCACGAAAATATCACCTCTTCCAATGAGGAAGAAAACAATACTTTTTTTACGCTTCCTTGTGTGATTCATCACTACGGTTATTTGGAGCAGGAAGAAAAGATCAAACAAAAACATAAACGGAATATCAGCATTTTAAATGAAGAGCTTTCAGAGGAGAATCCGGATCCGTGGCTTATTTATCATTTGGCAAGCGAATGCTGCAGAATAAAAGACTATGAAAAAGCATTACATCTTGTCAACGGATCAATTTTTCAATTTTTAAGCGAAAAACGAATGCCTCCGTCTCTCTTGTATCATTTAAAATATACAATGTTGCTTGAACTCAAACGGTATGAAGAAGCGGAGCAAGGGATTGACAAGGTGCTCAGGCTTTATCCTGATTACAGCAATCTTCATTATTATAAGGGCCTTATATTATATCATTTGGAAAAGTATAGAGCGGCTATTAAAGCATTTGAAAACGGAACGAAGATTGAAGAAGAAAATGCTGGCCACTTACATTTAAAAGGTGCCGGCGATTTCAGAGCTTTTTATCATATGGCGAAATGCCATGCTGCATTAAACCATGATATGACGGCCGTCGCTTACGCCAAAAAATCCATGAAATCTAATCCTCAATTTAAACCTGCACAAGAACTTCTGACACAATTAAAAAAGGATCAGCGGACAAACGCCTGATCCTTTTTTTGTTCCGTTAAGATAATCGAATAATGCTCAACGCCGCACCGGCACTTCCTCCAAGCAATGTCACCGCACCTAATAATCCGAACAGCTGAAGCTGGATGGTGCTGCCTGCTGACAAATTCACAATGAAGGAGTTGTTGAAGTTTGCTAATGACACGGCAGGTGCAATAATTGAACTTGCAGGCGGGGTGCCGTTAATCAGGACCCGTGAACTTACAAGCAGGCCGGCTGCTAAATTAATCTGGTAGGAGATATAGTACCGTCCTGCCGGTGCAACGGTAAACACAGTATTAGCAGCATTAGCCGTAATATCTGCGGAAAGGTTTTGATCATTCGGCAAGGAAATGGCTGTGCCGCCGATAACAACAGCGACAACACCGCCGCCCGTATTACTTGCAAATCCGGAAGTCGCCGTTAAACTTGTTCCGGTGACACCCGCAGCGCCGGTGGCTCCAGTGATACCAGTGGGTCCAGTCGGCCCTGCCACTCCAGTGGCCCCAGTAGTACCTGTGCCTCCGGGCGGTCCGATGGCTCCGGCAGCACCAGTGATGCCTGTGGGCCCGGTCGGTCCAGTCGGCCCCGCCAGTGAAGGAACATTTGAGATACTGTCCAATTTCGAACCGAGAAGAAGTTCCTGTTTCATTAAGCTGTCAAGCGTATGACGGACGCTCTCATTCAAGTTCAAAATATCCGCAAGACTTGACTGCGGCCCTGTTAATCCTGGAATCGTTCCGAGCGCATATTGGATTTTTTCTCCTTCTGCATCCAGAATATGGGCCATTCCCAGCTCTTCCATCGCAATTGATGAAAGAAGAAGGTCAATGGTATCGTCTCTGGAATGGATCACGACAGGGGTGATGTTAGGTACATTAGGCTGTGACACAATGTCCCTCCTTATGTGTTGACAGAAAATGTCTTCATTACGTATAAAGTCCCCGAAAAAAAGCGTAAAGCAGTACTGTATCAATATATTCACTTGTGCTGTCCATTTTTCTGAATGAATGACCTTAATTACTCAATTGCGTTCACGAAAAATAAACCTGCGTTGTAAGCAGGTTATTCTGGATTAATATACTTTTTTGCGGGCGGAAGTTTTCCAGACGTCAAAGGGGGCGGTATGATCGGAGAAGCTGAGATGATAAAAAGGAATTGATCTCTCCGTCCGCTGTTTCTTGATTTCATCATATATGAAGGTGTCATCAAAGCCTGCGTCAGAGGCATCTGAGTGGCTGGATGCGTAATATACCGCTTTTGGCCTCGCCCAATAAATGGCGCCTAAACACATAGGGCAGGGTTCACAGCTTGTGTAAATCACACACTCGTCAAGCTGATATGTTTGAAGCGTCCGGCACGCATTCCGGATCGCCGTTACTTCAGCATGGGCTGTCGGATCGTTGCTGGATGTCACATTGTTCTGCCCTTCGGCGATAATGACGCCGTTTTTAACGATGACGCAGCCAAAAGGCCCTCCTCCTTCATCCACGCTCTCAACTCCCAGCGTGACCGCCCGCTTCAAAAATGAAGTATGCTGATTCATCTCAAGTCCCCCTCGGTTGATCGAATACTTTAACTATAGCGGAAGATACATCGCAAAACATTGGCAAATCGGTCAAAATAACAGCTGGAAATGGGATCATATATATAAAGAAAGCTTTGTCTATATATCTTGTGCATGTCCTGCAAAAACTCTCTTTTTCATTTCCAGTTTTCTGTATAAAAGGGCAAGAAGCATAGACGGGATCGTACAAACAATCATTCCGATAAAGGCATACCGGGGTTCAATTTCATATAAAAAACCTCCGAAAATAGTAAATACCGCAGTGCTCCAGCTGAGCGCAAGCGCTGAATATATGCCTTGGGCTTTCGGGACTTGCGCAGGGGAAATATGTTTAATTAAGTATTTCATAAATGCATAGTGTCCCATCGCGAATGAGCAGGCGTGCAGCGTCTGCGCGATGCAGAAAATGATGACATGCGGAAAGGCAAAGACGAGTACCCAGCGTACGGTAGCACCAAGCGCCGCCAAAGCGAGTAAAGCACCAGCTGTAAATTGATGAAAGCATCGGTCAGCGATTGCGAAGAAAATGATTTCCGCAATAACGGCGATGTTGATGATGATTCCGATTGCATATGCGGGTGCATGAATTTCCTGCAAAAAGAGATAACCGTAATTGTAGTAAGACGCATGTGCCGCCTGCAGCAAGATAACGATTGCGAGCACCAGACCGAAATGTTTGATGCGGAATAAGGCAAGCATGCCCTCTTTTTTTGTACAATCTGTTTCCGGCCGTTTTGAAAGAACAGCGGGCGCATGCATAAAGCTGAGGCATACGAATATCAGAGTGCCCAAAAGCAGTGCCCATAAAATCACTTGATCTCCAAATATACCTGTAAAGACGGACAGGATGACGCCGGCTGAAACAAATCCGGCGGACCCCCATTGCCGGCTGGTCCCGTAATCTCTTAATTCATTATGCTGTACCAAAACGCCGCAAGCGCTGTCCAAAGCAGGCATCAAAGCCGGATAAAACACATGCAGCCCTAATGTGACAAGAAGCAGGCTTAGAAAAGAGTCAGCCGGAATATAACATAAAAGCGCAAGAAATGTACCGATTCTGGCTCCGTTCAATATGGCTCTGCTGCTGAATTTTCCGGATAAATAAGGAAAGAAAAGCAATGTGGAAATTCCTCTTGCCGCCAGACCTAAGCTCATAATGAAACTGGCTTCGGATACGGAAACTCCTTTTATATGGACCATCCATCCCGTCCAATAGGGCAGAAAAATCCCCCATGTCATAAAAAAGCTAAAAAAATGCAGACTCATCCAGCGATATGCGTTCATTCCCGTTCCTCCTTTTCATTGGCATGTTATCATGTAAAACGTAAAGATAATATGAGATATCTCATATATTTCGGGGTGGACGATGGAAATTTATAAAGGTGAGAAAAAACGGCATCAGATAGAAAAACACTCAATCGCGCATTTATTTTCTTTTCCCGCTGAAGAGTATATGGAAGTGCGGGAATATCAGCGGGATGAATGGATGATTCAAGAGGGCATGAGGCCGGACTTCCTGTTTTACGTAATTGAAGGAAAAGCGAAAATATATGTAACCCATCAAAACGGAAAAGTATCGTTAATTAATTTTATCAACAAAAATGATTACATCGGAGAGATGGAACTATTACATGAAGTATATTACACAAAAGGCATTCAGGCCTCAGCGAAGACTGTGTGTTTCGCTCTGCCGATTTGCCGCTGCCGCGCGCAATTGCTGCAGGATGCGAATTTTCTGCGTGAATTGGCTAAGTTTTTAAGTGATAAAGCAACGCTTATGGCTTCAAAGTATTCACAAAGTCTGGCGTTCCCGGTTGAAAACCGGCTTGCTGATTTTATTTTGCAGACGGCTTATGAAGGATTTTATAAAGAGAAGCACATAACGGTTTGTGATTATTTAGGTGTATCTTACCGTCATCTCTTGCATGTGCTGACGCAATTCTGCCAAAAAGGGTATTTGCAGAAAGAAGGGCGGGGCTATCAAATTAAGCAGCATGATTCACTAAGTGAACTTGCAGAGGCGCTGAAGAATAAGTAGCAAACCCAAAAAACAGCCATCCGCACATTAGGGATGACTGTTTTTTTATTATACAAGCTGAGCTTGTTTTTTTCGCGCCTGTTTCGCAGCGTCGACCATATTTTTTAATGCCGCAACGGTTTCTTCCTGCTGTCTTGTTTTCAGCCCGCAATCCGGGTTTACCCAGAAGCGGTCTGTCGGACACACTTCAAGCGCATCATCGATAATTTGATAGATTTCTTCAGTAGCCGGCACGCGCGGGCTGTGAATGTCGTATACACCGAGTCCGAGGCCTTTCACGTAAGGATGATCTTTCAGATATTCTAAAAACCCTCCGTGGCTTCGGCTGTGTTCGATTGTGATGACATCCGCATCAAGGTCATTGATCGTATCGACAATATCTTCAAAGTTGCTGTAACACATATGCGTATGAATCTGCGTCTCATTTTTCACAGAAGACGTCGTTAATCGGAAAGCTTCTGCGGCCCAAGTTAAATATTCATCCCAATCCTGCGTTTTTAACGGCAGTCCTTCGCGGAGCGCGGGTTCATCCACTTGGATAATCTGAATACCGGCATCTTCAAGCGCTTTTACTTCTTTTCTGAGGGCAAGCCCGATCTGGAAGGCGATTTCTTTTCTTGAAATATCCACGCGCGGGAATGACCAGTTTAAAATGGTGACAGGTCCCGTCAGCATGCCTTTCATGTGCTTTTCTGTCAGCGATTGGGCATAGACCGTATCTTTTACCGTCATCGGTTCGATAAATTCGACATCTCCGAAAATGACAGGCGGACGTACGCAGCGTGAACCGTAAGACTGCACCCATGCATATTTCGTAAAGGCGAACCCGGCCAGTTTTTCACCAAAGTATTCGACCATGTCCGTCCGTTCAAATTCTCCGTGAACGAGCACGTCTAAGCCGATTTCTTCCTGAATGTCAACCCAGCGCTTCGTTTCCGCATTAATAAACGCTTGATACTGTTCATCCGTCCAATCTTTTTTCCGCCATTTTTGCCGTGCGCTCCGCACTTCTGCAGATTGAGGGAAGCTTCCGATCGTCGTCGTCGGCAGAAGGGGAAGACCGAGTGATTCATTTTGCAGCGCCAATCGTTCTTCAAAGCTTGCAGGGCGGGAGAAATCTTTTTCTGTCAGCTGATTCAATTCTTCTTTTTGAGCTGAGTTCGCTCCTGTTGCGAATGCTTTCAAAGCTTTAAGTGCCGCTTTTGACTCTTCGATCTGCTCACTGACAGCCGCTTTGCCGGACAGAAGCCCTTCTTTTAAGACGTCGAGTTCCGCCAGTTTTTCTTTAGCGTATGACAGGCCGTTCAGCAAATCCTTTTCAAGATGCTCGTCAGGGTGTTTCGCCACCGGCACGTGCAGAAGGCTGCTTGAAGGCTGAATCCATAACTCCTCAACATCAGCGTGGCTGAGGATATCCAAAGCCGCATCAAGGCGTTCTTCAACATCGATTTTCCAAATGTTTCGGCCGTCGATCACACCGGCTGCCAGCACTTTATCTTTCGGGAAGCCGTGCTTTTTCAATTGCTCAAGGTTTCTGCCTTTATCATGCACGAAATCAAGCCCGATTCCCTGTACAGGATACGAAACGAGTTCTTCATATGCATCAACCGAATCGAAGTATGTCTGCAGGAGGACATTCAGCCCTGAAAGCTCTTTTGTAATAGATTCATAGAGTTCTTTTGCGGCGCGGACATCTTCAGCAGAGGCTGTCACAAGGGCTGGCTCATCAATCTGAACCCATTTGACGCCTTCAGCTTCAAGCTCTTTCAGCAGCTGCACATAAAGAGGAACAAGGCGCTTTTGAATCGCTTTCGCCTCTGATTCTTCGTATCCTTTCGCAAGCGTGACGAATGTGTACGGACCGACAATGACAGGTTTCGTTTCCGCTCCGAATTCTTCTTTGATCCGGCGGTAGTCGTCAAGCTGTTTGTTTCTCGTCAGACGGAATTCAATGCTTTCGTCATATTCAGGAACGATGTAATGGTAGTTGGTATTGAACCATTTTGTCATTTCACTGGAAACGGCGTCTTTAACACCGCGGGCAATCGCGAAATATGTATCAACGGGATCCGTGATGCTGCGGAATCTTTCCGGAATCCAGTTAAAGCTGACGGCTGTATCAAGCACATGGTCATAATGAGTAAAATCAGAGACCGGCACGATATCGATATGTTGGTCAAGCTGTGTTTTGACAGCTGATAAGAATAAACCGTCAAGCTCTTTAAGAAACGTTTCTTTATCAGTGTTTCCTTTCCAATAAGCCTCAAGCGCTTTTTTCCATTCTCTGTTCAAGCCGATTCTCGGAAAACCGAGATTTGAAGTTTTGATTGTAGTCATTAAGTCTCCTCCTTTAAGTGAGATGTAACAAAAAAGCCTCTTTCTCATGAGAGAAAGAGGCTTTAACATCAAAATTTAAGCCTCTCTTATCTCTCAGATCACGTCTGATGGAATTAGCACCGTGCCTTATGAGACAATCGTCTCGGCGCAAAAATCACGCGCCCCATTTCACAATGGAATTACGGTCGGTTGCTGTTGGGGTCAAAAGGCCAATCCCTCGCCCAACTCTCGATAAGAGAAAATATTTCAATTTTTTTGAAAAGTTACATCATTTGTTGGTTATCTTATCAGCTTATTCAGATCACTGTCAATAGAAAATCTCACATTTTAAAAATTGGTGATTTTGACAAGCGGATCAATCATTATATGAGAAAAATATCAGAAAGACAGCAGCTGTGCCTGTTCGGCTCTTTCCATGAGCACATCAGGCGCGTCTAAATACAGAAACCCGTTCCCGGCCAATGTTTTAGAGATGTTCAAAGGAAGAGTACGCCGCACAAGCTGGGCATAAATTTCGGCTTCAGAAAGCGTCCGCTGAAACGAGTCCTGTTCAAGCCCTTTTATTAAGGCCAGCGCTCCGCTCACGTGCGGGGCGGCCATTGAAGTGCCCGTCAGCTTCCCGTATTTATGGTTGGGAAGGGTGGAGAGAATGTTTTCTCCGGGCGCCACGAGGTCAATTTCTTTATTTGCGTTTGAAAATTCTGACGATTTACGGGCGATTGAGACTGATCCGACGGCGATCACTTCGTTGTAAGCGGCCGGATACGACAGTTCTTCTGTCCGCTCGTCTCCGTCACCTTCATTTCCTGCTGCGCAAACGACCAGTACACCGCTTTTTACCGCATTTGAGACGGCTTCTTTCAGTTCAGGCACATCGTTCGGTCCGCCGAGTGACATGGAAATAATGTCCGCCTTTTGTTCAACGGCGTAGTTGATGCCGTTAATGATCCATTCGTATTTGCCGCTGCCGTTTTGACCGCCGAGAACTTTAACGATTAAAAGGCTCGCTTCCGGCGCAACACCTGAAATTCCGCCGTTTGAATCATTGGCGGCAATCGTTCCGGAAACATGTGTCCCGTGGCCGTTGTAATCGGAAATCGCGTCTTCTTTGCCTTCGTCATCATCGGTGAAGTTTTTTCCGCCGATAACCCGGTCTTTCAAATCAGGATGATTAATGTCGCAGCCTGTATCAAGCACCGCGATTTTAATATCCTTTCCTTTAAACCCTTTTGCCCACAATTCTGGCGCCTTAATCACTTTAATACCCTCAGGAAGCTCGTTCACATCCATGATCTGCTCATCCGTGACATAAGGAATCAACCGCATTTCACCATTCATAAAAAAGCCCTCCTTTTTTATGCTTGCGAGTGGATTCAAGGGTGTTGCTACTATTTTATGGCAGATTATGCCGTTCGGAAAGAGTCATTTGAAGCATTTTCATAAAAAAGGCGCAATCTATTGCACTAAATAATTTCAAATAATTGGATGGTTCAACGGCTTTTATTTTGATTCGGCACCAGCTGACGCTATAATTGGAAATGGGAAAGGAGAAGAGGTATGAAGATAAATGAAGCATTGTACGACTATTTTTCCGAACGGGTGGATCAAATTGCGAAAGAATGGATTGAAACGATGGAAGATTCGGATCCGAATTCGATTTACTCTTTGACAAATCCCGTCATCATAGAAGAGCTGATGGAGCAAGATAAAGAATTTTACCGGCATATTAATAAAATGTATATCATGCCGGAAAAAGAATTTTTAGAAGAGTTCGAGCGATGGGTGATTGAGCTTGCGAAAGACCAGAAGCATCTGGATACCCCGGTCCAGTATGTGGTCCGTGAATTCATGAGAAACAGGAGACTGTACATCAGTTATTATGATGCGTTTGCCGATAAACATGAATCTTCGTTTGCCGAGGGAGAAAGGAAGAGATGGGAGAATTTAATCGTTCAAGTATTTGATTTTACGATTTACACCTTTGTCGATCACGCCGAATATAATTCGAAAATGCAGCTGAATGCGCAAAGAGAAATGATTTTAGAATTAAGCTCGCCGGTTATTACGCTGAGCAAACGGACGGGTCTTCTGCCGCTTGTCGGCAATATTGACACGGAACGCGCCAAATACATTCTTGAAAATACGCTGAGTACATGTGCAAACCGGCTGATTGAGCATCTGTTAATCGACTTGTCGGGCGTAGTGGTTGTCGATACAATGGTGGCGCACCAGATTTTTAAATTAATTGAGGCGCTGAACCTGATCGGCGTTTCGTCCACTTTATCCGGGATCAGGCCGGAAATTGCCCAAACCGCCGTACAGCTCGGCATTAATTTTTCGGATATTACGATTAAATCCAACCTCGCCCAGGCTCTCAATTATCATCAGTAACATACATATAAGAACAGGCTGCCGAATCACTCCGGCGGCCTGTTTTTATACAAACAACAGTGAAATGAGACAGCTTGCGCCGAATAAAAGGAGCACGAGCATGAAAAAGAACCAGTCGGCGCGGCGCACAGTAACCGTTCTGTAAAACGTGCGGTTTCGGCTCCCTGTAAAGCCTTTAGATTCCATTGCGATCGCTGTGCGTTCCGCCTTTCTGATGGCGCCTGCCAAAAGCGGGATGGTAAAGCGCCTGAAGGCAAAGAGCTTTCCTTTCAGCCCGGAATCAGATGCCGCGCCTCTGATTCTGTGCGCCTGTCTGATAATCACGATTTCATCTTTCAGAAGAGGAAGAAACCGGAACCCGGCGATCACGCCGTAAGCAAGCTTCGGCGGGAGCTTACATTGCTGAATCAGACTGAGCATAAACAGAATCGGATCGGTTGTGAAAAGAAACATCATCGACAAAGCGGAAAAACATAAAATACGAAACGCGATAGAAATCCCGAGCGCCGCATTATCACTGTTGACGGCAATCGGTCCGAGCTTAAACAGCAGATTGCTTTCGGTTGTCGGGACGTTTCCGAATACGGCGGCTGTCCATAAAGAACCGAAGGCAAGAATGACAAACGGAACCGTAAACAGCAGCCATTTTTTCAGCGGCACACGTCCCGCCAAGAGGACGCCTCCGGCAATGATAATATAAAACAAAGCAGGCGTGTACGGGTTATAAATAAACGAAAGCATAATGACGCATAACAAAACAGCCGCCGCCTTAATTGACGGGTTAACAGCCTCCAGCCGCAGGTTCATTTCTCCGCCTCCTGTCGTGTTTCATCCATTCATACCGCAGGGGCAAAGCTAAATGCGTCCGCTCCGCGATTCCGATATGATCAGAAAACAATGAGTCGGGCGTTCCGCGGTACACAAGCTTCGTGCCGCAGAGCACAACGATCGTATCGGCATAATCTGAGACGAGCTCCATATCATGTGTCACCATTAAAACGGCCGTTCCTTCCTTTTGGATCTCCTGAAGCATCAGCATGCACTCACGCGCCGTTTTTGCGTCCTGCCCGAAAGTCGGTTCATCAAGCAGCAAAACTTTCACCTGATGCATAAGCATCGTGGCGACGCTGAGCCTGCGTTTTTGTCCTTGGCTTAAAGAGAATGGATGCTGTGAGGCATAGCGTCTCAGGCCGAACCGGGTTAAGAGCTGAAGAGCTTTCTCCTTTGCGGCTTGACCGTTTTCAAAGCCGAACAGCAGCTCTTGAATGACGGAATCTGTGACAAACTGGTGTTCAGGATTTTGGAAAACATACCCCATCAGCCGCCGAAGCTCTTTTTCCGAATAGGAATCTACCGGTCTGCCGTCTATTTTGATGTCTCCGCTCACAGGACGGATGAGCTTGGCCGCGGCGGACAGGAGCCTTGATTTTCCGGTTCCGTTAGGGCCGGCAATCGCGGTGATTGACCCTTTTTTTACGGAAAAGCTCACGTCCTGAAAAATGATGTCCGTTCCTCTTATGAATGACAGCCCGTGAACACTCAGCGCGTCCTCTGCCGAAAGCGCGGCGGGCCGGGGGCCGGGAAAGGGCGGTACAGGTTCTTGAAACAGTCTTTCTTTGCACAATGTAAAAGGAATGCTGACGTGCTCCTGCAATGAGATCACCCGCGGAATCGGAATGCCGAGCTGTGTCAGCTCTTCAAGTTTTGTTTCAAAGATCGCGCCCGTCTCTCCGTCCATCACTTTCTGACCCGTTCCGTCAAGGACAATTGTCCTGTCCATCCACGGCGCCCAATGATCAAGCTGATGCTCGATAACAAGAAGTCCGAAGCCTTTTTGGGCCTGCAGTTCTTTGATCAGCCACACCAATTCACGCACGGAATATGGATCAAGCTGTGCCGTCGGTTCGTCTAAAATAATGAGTTCCGGTTCCATCGCAATGATACAGGCGAGCGCGACCTTTTGTTTTGAACCGCCTGACAGCGAGGCGATCGTCCGTGTTTTCAGATGAGTGATTTCTAATTTTTCCAAAACGTCCTCAATAATTGAGTCCATCTCTTCTTTTGTATATTGCAAATTTTCCAGACCGAAGGCGATTTCATCTTCAACCGTCAGCATGCAAAACTGCTGATCCGGATCTTGAAACACGACGCCGATGGATCGGGCGGCGGGTTCTGACAGGTCCGAAAGAGGTGTTCCGTATAAGGAAACGGTTCCCGTTTGAACCGCATCGCAAGCTTCCGGGTACAGACCGTTTAAACAAAGTGCGAGCGAGCTTTTGCCGCATCCGCTCGGCCCGAGCAATAAAACCCGTTCTCCTTTGCGGAGCTGAAATGACACGTCTTGAAAAACCGGCTTCTCATCCTGCTCATAAGAAAAGGTAAGACGGCGGGCTGATAGAAGGGGTTCAGATGCCTGCATCTTGATTCACCTGTTTCTTTTTCTTCTTGAATTCTTTTCCGAGCGCCATGCCGTTCAGCACCCCTGTGTAAGCCAGCGCATCACTGATTGCTTTGCCGAGAAGGCCGGCAAGAAGCGCACCTGAGACCAGGCGGATGAGAAGCATGACGGCTAATAAACCCGGATTCAAAACAGAGTATCCGGAAATGAACAAGTCATAAATGAAGCTCGCAACAGAAGACCCCATACCTGATAAAAGGAGCACGGGCAGGGTATACACCCGCCAGCGTGTCGCAAAAAAGACCGCTTCCGCACCGATTCCCTGCGCGATGCCGATCAGAATCACCATCGGCCCTGACGGATTTCCGAGTAAACACTCCACAAACGCGGCGATGATTTCAGAAATGAGCGCCGCTCCCGGTTTTTGAATAATGTAGGCGGCAATCACCGAGACGATAAACCAAATACCGTAAATCGGTTCGTAGCTCATCCGGCCGAAAAACCCTGCCGCTATATTGCTTGCATGAGTTGATAATAAATAAACGACAGCAAATACAACACTGATGACGGACATGACGACAATTTCTCTCATTTTCCAATTTTTCATTGTGATCTCCTGCTTTCTTATCGGATAGTCGTATGTATGAAAGAGTTGATTTTACGAAAGACGATTGGTCGTAAGTTTCATATTGCAGTGTCCTCCCCCGTTTTTTAATGAAAAATAAAAAACTGCATATCCGAGGGAATATGCAGCAGCAGAACGAAAACGCATGGAAAAAACCCTGCGCTCCGGTCAATCTGCACTTCCCCACGCTGGTATTATCCAGATCGGGTTATAAGGGATCAAAACACGCCTGCCGCATGTTTTATCTCAGCCGATAACAGCACCCCTAGTGCGTTTCCTATACAGTTTTTTATGATGACATCATCATAGTTGATCATGTCTGATTTGTAAACAGCCTTTCTCTAAACAGAGTTTGGAATCGGACCGGAAGATCATTCATAAAGATAAGAAGAGCCCTTTTGATCAAAAGGAAACGGAGGACATCTATGTTTGTTCATACAGTGCAGTCTGGCGACTCGTTATTTTCCATCAGCAGAAAGTACGGATACCCTGTTGACAGCATCAGAAGCGTCAATGGGCTTGAGGAAACGAATATCGTACCGGGGCAGGCGCTTTTGATCCCTCTTAATGAATATACGGTTCAGCCGAATGATACGTATGCCGTTATCGCAAGTAAAACTTATGTGCCGCAGATGCAGCTGATGCAGGCAAACCCGGATATTCCGCCGAACCGGCTGCGGCCGGGTGTGAAAGTGAGAATTCCGGATATCTCCAACTATCTGGCGGGAACCCTCCAATTTTATGTCATTCGGACACCTGAAGCGGACAGAGAGCTCATTAATGATTTTGCACCCTATTCATCGGCGATTTCTTTGTTTGAATATCATTTTGGCCCGAACGGAGATATCATGAATGATTTAAACGACAGAACCGCGATAGAAACCACATGGCAAAACAGGGTGCGGCCGCTTGCGGTTATCACGAATCTGACAGAAGGAGGGTTCAGCCCGGAATTAGCCCATCAAGTCCTGCAGAACCCGACGGCGAGAACGAACCTCGTCAATAATATCGTCTACCTGACCGTAAGAAAGGGATACGGCGGTGTAAATATTGATTTTGAACGGATCAGGGAAGCCGACCGGGACCTGTTTACAGGATTTCTCCGGCAGTTAAAAACCAGGCTCTCAGAGCATCAGCTCGCGCTAACGATATCGGTTCCGGCGAAAACAAATGAAGCGGTGCCGTGGCTGAGGGGATATGATTACGGCGGAATCGGAGCCGTCGTCGATTATATGTTCATCATGGCGTACGACTGGCACCATGCCGGCAGTGAGCCGGGACCCGTAGCGCCTTTGACGGAGGTCAGAGAAACCATCCATTTTGCCATCAGCAGGGTGCCGAGAAGAAAGGTGATTCTCGGTGTGCCGCTGTACGGATATGATTGGGTGATTCCGTACCGCCCCGGGACGATCGGATCGGCGATCTCCAATCAGCGCGCCATGGAAACCGCCATGAAATATCAATCAGTGATCCGCTACTCTCAGAGGGATCGCTCCCCTTACTTCCGGTATACGGATGAAAATGGAAGAACGCATGAAGTATGGTTCGAGGATGTGCGGAGCATGAGTGAAAAAATGGTTCTCGTGCGGGAATTCGGACTGCAGGCGATCGGCGCGTGGCAATTAACGCTCGGCTTCAAACCGGGTCCGTGGCTGTTGCGGAACTTTTTCACCATCCGAAAGATATAACTGCATTGTCCCGCTTTTGCGGAGAGTTTTTCTTTCTTATGATAACGGATCTTCTTTTGGACAATCTAAAGTTGAAAAGGAGGTCTGTTCTGTGAAGAAAAGGGAAGAGCAGTATATCAACGAGGCTGAGTATGTACCGCACCCGACAAAAGAAGGGGAATACGCGCTCATGCTGCATGAATCATATCATTTACTTTCAGAAGAAGATGAAAGCGATTTGCCGGAATAAGGGCTTTATGCCTTTATTCCGTTTATTTTATAGGCATATGCTGAAATAACAATTTAAAGGTTGACACATTCCTTTTTTTTCTGTAATCTCAGTGTGTCAATTCAAATAACAACTTCGTTAGGTGAGGCTCCTGTATGGAGATACGCTGCTGCCCAAAAATGTCCAAAGACGCCAATGGGTCAACAGGAATCATCGACATAAGGTGATTCTTAACGCAGCTGGATGATTGTCCTATGCCATACAGTGCTAAAGCTCTACGAATGAAGGCCCCGCACGTTTATTTGCCGTGCTTGTTTTCGCCTTCATTTCGGAAGGTTTTTTTTATGCCTCAAAACGTACATGACTGAGCATGATAAGGAGGTGCGGAGTATGGATTCTCCCCATTCGAGTATGTCAGAAGAAGTACCCATATACAGCCAGATAACCAGTGACGACATGATGAGGAGACAAACCGCCGCACTTCCCTTGACGGACGGCGCGTCTCCGTAAAGGAGGTACGAGTCCCGATGGTCCAAAACATGACCTATGACGAACTCATATTACGCATTATCATTTTATTGCGGGACGGAAAAATAAAAGAATTCCGAAACATGATAGACGAGCTTCAGCCCTATGATATGGCCTTTTTATTTAAAGAAATGCCGGAAAAGCACCGGGCACGCTATCTGTCATATATGACGGTTGATGACATCACCGACATGATCGGAGAGCTGGAGCGGGAATTTCAGCTTGCCGTTCTCCATAAAGTCGGTAAAACGAAAGCCACTCTCGCAATGAATAAAATGGATAACGACGATCTCGCCGCTTTGCTGGAAGAGATGGATGAAGAGCTGAAAGAGCAGCTTTTGTCCAGCATGGAAGCCGAGGAATCAAAGGCCGTACAGCTTTTGATGAACTATCCGCAAGAATCCGCGGGCCGGATGATGACGAACCGCTTCGTCTGGATTCCGCAGCATTATACAGTAAAAGATGCGGTCGTGAAGCTGAAAAGCTTTGCGGAAATCGCAGAATCAATTAACTACTTGTACGTGATTAATGACAGCAAGCAGCTTGTCGGGGTGCTGTCTTACAGAGATTTAATTCTCGGCGAGCCTGACGATAAAGTGCAGGATCTCATGTTTACGCGTGTCATCTCGGCCGGGGTGCTCCAGGATCAGGAAGAAGTCGCCCGGCTGATCCAGCGGTATGACTTTTTAGCCATTCCCATCGTTGAAGAAAATAATGTGCTTGTCGGCATCGTCACTGTCGATGATATTATCGACGTCGTGATTAAAGAGGCTGATGAAGATTACGAAAAATTCGCCGCCTCCGGTAAGGCGATTACATTTGATACGAAAGCGTACGTGGCGGCGTACCGCCGCTTGCCGTGGCTCATTCTCCTTTTGTTTATCGGATTGATTTCCGGAAGCATCCTGAATTATTTTGAAGATACATTGCAAAAAGTGGTCGCCCTCGCATTTTTCATGCCGATGATCGCGGGAACGACGGGAAATACAGGCACACAGTCGCTCGCTGTCGTTATCAGAGGATTGGCTAAAGAAGAAATGAATAAAAAAACCATCTTTAAACTGATTTTCCGGGAATTAAGAGCCGGCATCTACATCGGTATTGTCTGTGCGATTGCGATTACGATTGTCGCAACCGTCTGGCAGAAAGACTTAACGCTCGGTTTTGTCGTCGGTTCATCGCTGCTTGCAACTCTGATTATCGGTACGATGGCCGGAACGATCGTCCCTATTATTCTTCATAAACTGAACATAGACCCGGCGATTGCATCCGGGCCGCTGATTACGACGCTGAACGATATTTTGTCCTTATTAATTTATTTCGGCATTGCAACTGCATTTCTTCATGCTTTATAAAAAAAGGTCCGTCTCATTAGGAGGCGGACTTTTTTTGTCAGCGGTTTTTATATTTAAAATGGGCATTAAGCTGTCCTTCCAGCATTTTCTTGCGGAGCTGCGGGTCGTTTTTGAGGGCCTGCTCTTTTTTGCGCATGTCTTTTAAAATCTCAGCCGTCTGCACGCCGTCCTCACGCTTGTTGGCGATATCCATCAGCCGCTCAACGTCCGCGAAGGAATATTTTCTCGTTCCCCGCGATGAGCGCTGCGGGTAAATTAATTTCCGTTCTTCATAGTATCTGATCTGCCTGACTGACAATCCGGTTAATTCGCTTACAATGCCGATCGAGATTACTTTTTTATCTTTGTAAGATTGTTCGTCTGTCGTCATTTTTCCACCCCTGGATGTCTTTTACTCATATTATATAAGAAAAAAAGAGAAAAAACCTGACGCTTGTCAGGTTTTCTGACGTGAAATAGAAGATTTTAGAAAAAAAGCGTCAGAAAAATTAACAAGGTTAATGCATGGCTCTGTATCCCGTTTTATGCTTACTTTACAGATACAATGAGAGGAAGGATATGAATGGAGAAAGAAAAAGCGGTTTCGCTGGCAAAAGAAATCATTGAATTAGATATGAAACGCGATGAAATGCTGGAGACGTTTATGCAGCTTGCCGGGGAACACGCTTTTCCGCTGCTCAGAGCCGTCCAGAACGGACTTTACCGAAAAACATCATAATTCCACATAAGTTTTACAATGGCTTCATACGTCATTGAAATAAAAGCGGTATTCTGATCATAGAATAACGGAAAACAAAGGAGGGCGTCATGAGTCATTTGTTTCAAAATGCACTGGACAAAGAGAGAAACCATTATTCCAAAAAGCTTCTTCAGATCGGAGTCTATACGAAAGAAATACTGAACTCCATGACAATCACGGAGCTGAGAAAGGAATACGCGTATTTTTTCCGGAACATTCCCTATAAAGAACGAAACCCTTATACAAATTAAATGATGTATAAGGGTATTTTTTTATATAAAAAAGAAGGAATTCTGAAAAACGGCACGAATAGAATATAAAACAAAGAACGATTCTTATGAATTGTAAGGGTTTACATTATTTTTTTATAAAAATCTTAAATACGGGGTAGATATGATGAGATTATCATTTAATGAAGAAGAAGTGATGCGTTCGATGAATTTGTACAAAGTTTTTGCAAGGGCTTTCAAAAGTGTGTCTGAACACAGCATCCGCGACAGTAAAGAACACGGTTTTAATCCGACTGAATTTGCCGTTTTGGAGCTGCTGTATACGAGAGGCCCGCAAAAGCTCCAGCAAATCGGGTCGCGTCTTTTGCTTGTCAGCGGGAATGTCACCTATGTCATCGACAAGCTTGAAAGAAACGGGTTTTTGGTCAGAGAACAAGACCCGAAGGACAAACGGTCTGTTTACGCCCATTTAACTGATAAAGGAAATGAGTATTTAGACAAAATTTATCCGATTCATTCATTGAGAATTGCGAGAGCGTTTTCAGGACTTATGCCTGAGGAACAGGAACAGCTGATCGCCTTATTGAAAAAAGCGGGGATTCACAGCCAGCACTTGCTTTTCCGTTAAAAGAAAGCGGATACAAACACTCTTCTTCAAGGAGAGTGTTTTTTTCTGTCCGACGGTAGAGCCTGAAGCCGATTTTGCATATGCTGATACAGGGCGGCATCATTATTTACCAATCATAATGTGACATGCCCCATGCCAAAATATGAAAGTGCTTTGAATATAAAGAAGGTGAACGTGTGAGAAGCTGTCTGCTGACTATATGGTACTTACTTGATCCGCTTTATTTCTTCTTTACCCGGCTGACGCTGATTGATAAACAGCAATCGAATGTATTCCGCGTTCGTTTGACAAGATATAGAGGGAAAGAGGTCATCCTGAGCGACGGAACCAGAATTAAAAAAAACGACGTGTTAGTCAAGATTCATCTTCATAACGTCAAACTCCTGAAAGAGCTGCAGCCTATTGAAAGCGCGGTCAGAAGGGGGATTATGCTATATCAGAAGGTTTATCAATCCATGCCTCATTTAGCTGATTATATTAACCAGCATAAACGGAAAGACGAGATTAAAGGCGTCGTCGGCATTACGATGCTTCATAAAGGGGCGGCAAGACTCGGATTTGATGTGATAAAGCCGTCCAGCTGCTGCTACAGGCTGTTTAAAAAAGCGGCACATATTCCGATTTTATATTTTACTGAAAAACAGCTCACCCTCAAAAACATTCCTTATTCCTGCTATTTATTCATTTCCAAAGAAAAACTGATGTGCACGTATCAGACTGAAAAGAGCTGACGAAAAGCGTCAGCTCTTTCTCTTGATTTGCTCAAGCACGTTTGAAAGCGGGCCGTCCTGCGGATTCCGGTAAAAATCATAAAACGGATCTCCCTCTGTCCTGACCCGATTCACCACTGTATCAATCGTATAATCATCGGGTGTTAAAGAGGAGTTGACTTCGTTCCAATAAAGAGGGGCGGCAACCGTTCCTAGTTCATTGCCCCGGGTCGAATAAGGAGCGATGATCGTTTTTCCTTCGGCATGCTGCAAATAATCAAGGTAGAGCCTCCCGTTTCGGTTTTTGATAAACCGCTCTGTCGTAAAAAGATCCGGACGCGTCCTGACGCAATAATCGGCGATGAGCATTGTGAACGCACGGGTCTCCTCATAGGTGAATGCTTCCGGTGAAAGCGGGATGTAGAGCTGAATGCCTTTATTCCCGGAGAGCTTCGGGAATGATGTAATGCTGAATGAGTCAAACAGCTGTTTCAGCACATGCGCCGCCTCCACGGCCATAGGAAAATCGTTCCTTGACGGAGGATCAAGGTCAATGACGATTTCTGCGGGCCTTTCAGAATGCACCGTCTGAAACGGAACGTGAAATTCCAGCGCCAGCTGATTGGCGAGCCATAAAAGAGACGGTACGCTGCTGCATACGATGTGTTCGTGGCTTCCGTCAAATACGCTTGAGACGAAGTCAGGCGTGTAATCCGGTTTGTTTTTTTGAAAAAAAGATTCGCCCGGCGCCCCATGCGGATAACGGATCACCGTGACGGCCCGATCTTTGAGAAAGGGCATAAGAAAATCGCTCATCTTCACCATATAGCAAAGGAAATCCTTTTTCTTTTGTTCAGACTTCTTAAAAACGGTCTTGTCCAGGCTTGTGAACTGCAGTTTCGGCGGCAGCGTTTTAGAACGGAGGATAAGCTGCTGATACGTACATTCAGTCCAATCCATTTCAAACTGAAAAGAAACAAAAGATACTTCACGCAGCGTGTCCTGCAATATGGTTAAATACTGCACGGTCATACAGATGGAAGGCTCAAGTATATACTCGCCGCTTTTTTGTTTTTTGCCGTGAGTCTCCATAATGGTTCTGACGGCGTTTTTTTCTTCCGTCTGCATGCCGTGGGAAACGGAAGCGATCGGGACAATGGTGCCGTCTTTTAATACCGAGGCCGTCACATACCCGTTCTTCGGATTAAACCCGGTTAATAGCACATGAGCCGTTTTCATATGTTTATACTTCTGCCAGTCGGGAGACCGTTTATTTTCCGCCCAGCCGCTTGATGCTCTTTTTGCTACTATTCCTTCTCCGTCATGCCGGACGACCTTGTCCCAGAGCGCTTTAAAGTCAGTGTGCTCCGGAATGTACTGAATCGCTTCCTCCGCTAAGTGATGGGGGCTTTTCGGAAGATTTGCTTCTTCAAACAGTTTGAAAAGGGCGCACTTCCGCTTCACATACGGCAATGAGACGGTGCCGGCACCTTCCAGAACCAGGAGATCAAATGCCAGAAAGCGGCACGGCCGTCTATTGGCGGTGGTTTCAATGGCTTCTGCCCGTTTTAAACGCCCGCGGATTTGAATATGTTCAAAGTCCGCTCTGTACGGATTGATTAAATAGACAAGCTCTCCGTCAAGCGTAATGGGGAACCGGTCTTTCATGTGCTGAAAACACCGTGCCGCAAAAGCCGTGATTTCCGGAAATTGATTCGTCAGCGTCTGGCCGTTTCTGCTGGTCAATGTGACGCCGCTTTCGTCTATGCGGAGAAGACAGCGGAATCCGTCATACTTTACCTCATAGCGCCACTCACTGCCTATGGGCGGTGAAGAGGTCAAAATCGGCTGCATCGTCAGCACCATGATTAAGACGTTCCGGCTTTTTGTCTGGTCGTCTTCCGCTTTTTGCCTTCGCCGCCTGCAGGTGCGACGTCTTTTGTCCGTGCTGGTGCAGCCTGCTCGCGATTCGGCCGCTTCGTCCGGTCGATGCTTGCCTGAAGGGCGCTGACAAGATCAATGACATCTTCGCGCGGGCCGGCAGCAGCCGGTGTTACGCCCGCTTCTTCATATTCAAGCTTATCATTAATTTTGGCGAGAAGGGCTTTCCGGTATGTGTCTTCGTATTGCTCTGGCTCAAACTCGGTTGTCAGCTCATTAATTAACGTAATCGCCGTCTGCAGCTCTTTTTCATTAACGGCTGTCTGCTCCGGAACGCCCGGCACATGTCCGGCGTTTCGGACTTCATCCGGATAATGAATGGATTCCATCACGATGCAGTTGTTATACACCCGAAGAATCGCAAGCTGCTGCTTAGAACGGATCGTAATAGAGGCAATCCCGATTTTACCGGTCGTCCTCAGCGCTTCCCGCAAAAGTGTATAGGCTTTTGTGCCGTTGTCTCCAGGGCCGACATAATAAGACCGGTTAAAATAAATCGGATCAATCTCTTGCAACTGGACAAAGTCAACAATCTCAACCGCTTTTTCTTCGTGTTCCTGTTTTACGTCTTTCAGGTCTTCGTCTGTCAAAATGACGTATTTTCCCTTTACATACTCATAGCCTTTAACGATCTCATCCGGCTCCAGACTCTTTTCACACCCGGTACAGATCTTTTCGTATTTAATCGGCGCATGATCTTCTTTATGAAGACTGCGGAATTTTATATCTTTATCTTCAGTGGCCGCAAAGAGCTTGACCGGGATATTGACGAGGCCGAAACTGATCGAACCCTTCCACATCGTGTGCATGAATAAAAACTCCTTTTTTCTTTATTGTGGATAATCGGGTCCGTTCCATGTGTAGAAACTTATGGGTGGCGCGGCGCTTCATTGAGGAGCCGTTCAATCTCCTCAGGAGGCAATGGCCTGCTGAAATAGTATCCCTGAAGAAAATCGCATCCTTTTTCATCTAAAATCTTTTTTTGCATCGCCGTTTCAACCCCTTCAGCAACGACTAAAAGAGAAAGCTGATGGCCCATGGCAATAATGGCGCCGGTGATCTGCGCAGATTTAGGATGTGTCTGGAGATCATCTATAAATGATTTATCTATTTTCAATCTGTGAATCGGAAAGTCCTTCAAGTAGCTGAGAGAACTGTGACCCGTTCCGAAATCATCGATGCTTACACTGATTCCCAGCTCAGTTAGTGCGGTAAGCACTTTTTTGCTGTGCTCGTGATCCTCCATTGTCATGCTTTCGGTCACTTCTGCTTCAATCAGCCGGGGAGGAAGCTTGTAATGGGAAAGTGTTTTCTGAATAAACGGAACCAGTTCTTCTGATTGAAACTGTTTGGCCGAAATATTAATGGCGACTGGAAGATGGTATCCTTTTTCATGCCACTCCTTCGCCTGCCGGCACGCCTCGGTGATGATCCATTTGCCGAGGTCAATAATCAGCCCGGTTTCTTCGGCGGCCTGAATAAAGTCTCCGGGATTCTGCAGTTTCCCATCCGCGCCGGCCACTCTCAGAAGCGCTTCAGCTCCCGTGATGAGCTGATCAGAAGAGCTGTATTGAGGCTGATAATGAAGGACGAACCTTTTTTTCTCAATCGCTTCTCTCAGCTCCATCTCAAGCCGAAGCTTTTTCGCTTCTTTTTCTCCGATTTGGGCAGAATAATATTTGTATTTGCTTTTGTTTCGGTCTTTGCAGGCGTACATCGCCATATCGGCTTTTTTCATCAGTTCCATTCCGTCCGACCCGTCTTTTGGAGAGACAGCGATTCCGATGCTGACGGAGGTGATCAGCTCATGCTCCTGAATGGTAAACGGTTTTTCGAACTGCAGGATGATCTGTTTTGCTAAATCATCAATGTCATCATTCTCAGAAGGGACGTCAGTTAAAATAATAATAAATTCATCACCGCCAAGACGGGCGATAAAACCATTATCCGGGATGATGGAGGAGAGCCTCTGAGCCGCTGATTGAAGAAGTCCGTCTCCGGCATTGTGCCCGAGCGCATCGTTAATAATTTTAAACCGATTTAAATCGAGAAAGAACACAACGGTCAAGCGTCCGAATGAATGATCTCTTTCCAGAACTTCTGTCAACCGCTGAACGGCATGCCGGCGGTTCGGCAGGTCTGTCAAAGAATCATAATGCGCCATACGGTGAATGTCCTTCTCGGCTTTCCGCTGTTTGGTCATGTCTTTGCAGATGACATATACACTGTCCAGTCCGTTATCGACCAAAACAGGGATAAAGGTAACATTAATATAAAATAAGCCGACGTCTGTTTTCAGATCAGCATCAATATGCAGGGCCTGCTGTTCTTTTTTTACTTGTTTAAAATAGGCTTTCAGCTGTCTACTGATATGCCGGCGCCAATTTTGGCTGTCCAGTCCGAAATTGTGTTTCATCTCGGCTCCTGCTTCATTAGAGTAAAGAATTTTACCGTCAGGAGATAGGATGAAAATAGGGTCAATATTATGATTGATTAATGATTGGAACCGCTGTTCATGGTCTTTCATCCGTTCATTGTGGCGGAAAAATTGACGATCGAAATGTGAGCTGAAAAACAATAACATCTGAAAACAAAAGATGATCAGCGTAATAAAAACAGACCAATGAAACGAATGAATTTCCATATCGTTTTCCGGCTTGCTCATGTCTTCATAAAATGAGGCAGCCATCATTCCGGTATAATGCATCCCTGAGACGGCCGCGCCCATGAAAACAGAACCGATGATTTTGTGAAAAGTAAAAGGTTCCGTCGGTTTTTTCGCTGCCAAACCGAAAAATACTTTCAGCGAAATGAAAGAAGAAGCCATGGCAATCAGAATAGACATACAGAACAAAAAGGGATTATACATAATCATTACCCGGGAAATGGCCGACATTCCCATGTAATGCATGAGAGAAATTCCCGCGCCCATAAAAACAGATCCGGTAATCAGCCGGCTGAATGTTAAGATTCTCCGGCTGACAATGTATAAAGCCGCAAAAGATCCGGAAATCGCGGCGGCTGCAGAAAAGAACATCGGCACAGCTTCATAATTCATATGCATGTTCATATAAACGGCAAGCATTCCGACAAAGTGCATTGACCATATGCCGAAACCCATGATAACTGAACCCGCAAACAGCCACAGCTTACTGTGAATCCCTGTTTTGAACGTTATTTTTCTGGAAATTTCAAGTGAAGTAAACGCCGCCAGACAAGCAATCAGGATGGATAGCCCGACAAGCGGGACATTGTATTGTACATGTAATTCCAAAAGATGATTCCTCCTACTACTACCGATCTGAAACGATCCTCATTTATATCGGCGCGGCATAAAAATATTTCAGTTTCGAGGTTTTGTGTTAAAATGATTCTTAAGATTCAGAATACAGAATGCCTGGAGTGATAAATCATCGAGGGTTTTATCATATCAATAATAGAAGCGTTTAAAAGCTTATCCTACGCCGGAATTTTTTTGGCGCTGAGTATAGAATTCATCCCGGCGGAAATTGTACTTCCGCTTGCGGGCTACTGGGTGTCAAAAGGGGATATGACGCTTGCCGGAGCCGTGTTTGCCGGATCGATCGGCGGTGTTTCGGGTCCGCTGGTCTTATATGGAATCGGAAGGCTGGGAGGCCGGCCGTTTTTGCTGAAGTATGGAAAGTATGTATGGATAAAACCTGAATCGCTTCAGAAATCAGACCATTTCTTTCAGAAACACGGAGGTTTGGTAGCGTTCAGCGGCCGTTTTATACCGGGGGTCAGGACGCTGATTTCTCTGCCGTGCGGAATCGCGAAAATGAATGTCTGGGTGTTTTCTCTTTATACATATGCAGCGATGCTTCCGATTACGTTTGTTTACGTATACCTCGGAATGAAGCTCGGGGAAAATTGGAAAAGCGTCGGTTCCATTCTTGATCAATATATGCTGCCGCTCGGTATATTCATTGTCTTGCTTCTTGTCTTTTATCTGTTTTTAAAGAGAGGAAAGCAACGGGATAAAACAGAAAAAATTTCTCAATTTGTTAAAAAAGTTAAGCGTTGACAAATGATGAAACAGGCTTTATCATGAGCGTATAAACAAAATATTTCTTGAAATCCCAAAGGGGAGTAGCGTCCGGATGTTCCGGAAACAAAGTCGTCAATTCATGGATCATATCCATCGGCTTTGTTGGCATGCCAATCATTCATGTCTAGCAAGACCTTTGCCTTATATCGGCAAAGGTCTTTTTTGCGTAAAAAAACGCCGGTATAAGCTCGGATGATAGAAATGAAACGGAGGGAATGGATTGGACTTTGCATTATTATTGGAGTATGGATGGGTTCTTCTCGTTTTAATCGGGCTGGAAGGGATTTTAGCGGCGGATAACGCGCTGGTGATGGCTGTGATGGTGAAGCATCTTCCGGAAAAACAAAGGAAGAAGGCTTTATTTTACGGATTGGCGGGCGCATTTATTTTGCGTTTCGGGTCGCTGTTTGCCATTTCTTTTCTGGTGAATGTCTGGCAGGTTCAGGCCCTGGGCGCCTTATATCTCCTTTACATCGCGGTCAGTCATTTGCTGAAGCGGTATGTATTCAAACATAGCACAGGGCAGAAAACGCAGAAAGAGAGCGGGTTTTGGCAGACTGTATTGAAAGTGGAGCTGGCTGACATCGCTTTTGCCGTTGACTCCATTTTAGCGGCGGTCGCGCTTGCCGTAACGCTTCCGGAAACGCCGCTTCCTGCCATCGGCGGCTTGGATGGCGGTCAGTTTCTCGTTATTTTAGCCGGCGGTGTTATCGGTTTAATCATCATGCGCTTTGCAGCGTCAATGTTTGTTTCCTTATTAAAAACCAGGCCGGGCCTTGAAACGGCGGCATTTGTTATTGTCGGGTGGGTAGGCGTGAAGCTCGCTCTTTATACTCTGGCTCATGAGGAACTCGGCGCCATTCCGGCGGATGTTATTCATTCTGCGGCTTGGAAAATCATTTTCTGGACGGTTTTGGCAGCCATTGCGGTTTGCGGATGGTTTATGTCAGGAAGAAAACAAATAGAGCAGGACGCGGCATCGGCGGAAAGAGAACATGCATAAAAGGAATCTTAAAGGGACTGTTTTTTCAAAAAACAGGTTCCCTTTTTTATTTGAAACGCTTACATTTAAGACATATGATAACAATTTTATAACAGCCTTGTTACAAAAAACATAGAGAAAACCCCCTTAATTCTGCCCGAGCGCACGAAATCATGTATAGTACGTCTTATTGGCTTGTCATAATTGAGACAAATGAAATCGATTTCTCTTTTTCTTCCTTTGCGAATCCCTACTAAATTAGCTATGATTATGAGTAGTTATAGGGAGGAACTGAGGTGAAACCAGTGCTTAGCCTTTTGTTTAAATTGGGAAAAAAGAAGCAAACGCTTGAAACATCTGTTGAAAAAATACAAAAAGGCGACAAAGATCTGCAGAACGATTTAATACAGCAATATAAGCCTTTTATCGCGAAGACGGTTTCATCCGTTTGTAAACGATATATAGATGAAAAAGACGACGAATTCAGCATCGGGCTGATCGCGTTTAACGAAGCCATTGAAAAATATTCGGCTGAAAAAGGTAATTCGCTGCTTGCATTTGCAGAGCTGATTATAAAAAGAAAAGTAATAGATTATATCAGAAAAGAAGCAAGAGCCGCCCAGCATATCAATATGGATGTGCAGGAAGGCGACGACCAGGAGTCTTCGCAAAGCCTTATTGAAGCGGAGCTTTCCATTGATGAATACCGCAAACAGATAGAACAGGAGCAGCGCCGGGAGGAAATTCTTTTTTTTCAGAAGCAGCTGCAACAATACGGTCTGTCTTTTAAAGAGCTGCTGGAACAATCGCCGAAGCATACAGATGCGAGGCAAAATGCGATTAAGGTAGCCTACACGCTTGTGGAAAATGAAGAGCTGGCGTCTATTTTGCACCAGAAGAAACAGCTTCCGGTCAAACAGCTGGAGCAGCTCGTGTCGGTCAGCAGAAAAACGATCGAACGGAACCGAAAATATATCATCGCCATGAGTATTATTATTTCCGGTGATTATATTTATTTAAAAGATTATCTTAAAGGGGTGTTGCACTCATGAGAAGAGGGATCATAGTAGAGAAAAATAAAAAATTCGTCACGTTGCTAACCCCTGACGGACAATTTTTGAAAACAAAAAATGATCACCGTGCTTGTGAAATTGGAGAGGAAATTACGTTTGAAGGCGAAACGCGTATGGGAAGAAGGGCCAGCTTTTTTGATTTTCTGAAACTGCGCCCTTTTAAATTGGGAGTGTTTACAATGACTGCTATTATCCTATTTATTTTAATCATGCTCCCGGTTTTTTCTGATAACAAAGCTTACGCGTATATGACGCTTGACATTAATCCAAGCATTGAAATGGCTTTAAACAGCAAATACGAAGTCATTGAACTCACACCGCTGAACCATGACGCCCAAAAGGTCATAAGTGACATCGGAGACTGGAAAAGCAGCGATTTTAAGGAAGTCATCAGTAATATTATTACCGATTGCAGCAAGCATGGATATGTAAAGGAATCAAAAGAGATTTTAATTTCCACGGTTTACGAAAATACAGATGACAATACATATAAAAAAGGCGTTAAAAAACAGCTGGCTGACATGACTGAAAAATATAAGGGCACCTACCAGCTTCAATCTCTTGAATCAGATATGGAAACAAGGGAAAAAGCAAAACAGGAAGGGATGTCAACAGGCAGCTACATAAGAAGAAACGAAAAGAAAACAGAAGATAAACAGCCTGAAAAGAAAACCGACGATAGTGAAAACGAACAGAAAAACACTGAAACAGATACCGATCAAAATAAGCAGCCGGACACAGAAATACCGGCGGCTGATGACAACACGGCTCCTGATGAAGAAAAGGCAGCAGAGCAGCCGGAAAACAATGAAACAACGCCCGGCACGGAAGATGCGAAGCCGGACAGTCAAGACGGCAATCAGCAAAACGAAAAAAATGCAGTTTCCGGATCAGAGGAAAATACTCAGAAGGAACAAGATGGGGAAACAGAGCAGCCCCCAACACAAAATCCTCAGGACAACGGAAATGACAAAGAGCCTAAGCAGAGGTATAACAATCATTACTGGAATCATGAACGAAATGAACATTGGGAATCCTATCGGCGCCATGAAGATCCGTCAGACCGAAGGAACCCGAACGGCTACCGGCACGGAAGGGAGAATGCCGATAAACATCAAAATTCGCCGAGAAATCCCGGCGAATAAGCTGCATTATTGAGTTTTGCCGTTTAATTGTGATTGAGCCTGCTGTACAAGCCGCTTTGTCATTTCCCCGCCTACAGAGCCGTTTGCACGTGCTGCTGTATCAGAGCTAAGGTTCACGCCGAATTCTTGAGCCACTTCGTATTTAAATTGGTCAAGTGCCTGCTCAGCCCCTGGAACTAAGAGTTTATTTCTGCTCGCCATCTTTTTCATCTCCTTTTCTCTGGCAAGATGTTTTTACGCGTTTTAGTTTCAAACGGAACGGTATTGATTATGCTGGCAATTGTTGTGCACCTGAAAAAACCCCGGCGCAGACACCGGGGCAAAAAACGAATGAATTATAATAAATGGCTGGTCATTTTGTAGGCGGAGGCTTGGATATGGAAAGTCAAGACGGAGAGCACGGTAACCGCGAGTATGGACCTGATATTGTTCCATTGCCCGCTTTCGAGTTGTTGAAAGCAGCCTCTGAGCTTGTCCGTCTGCTGTTCAACGAGCTCCTGCAGGCTCGTTTCCTTCATCGGCGGGTTTGTCTTATGATGAAGATAATCAATCACCTGGGCGCAGCTCTCATAATAGCTGATCGGGCTGATGACGTCATCTGATCTGTCGGTGATCGTGTTAAAAGCGATTTTTAATATGGCGCGTATATGTTCGAAGTCATAAATTGATTTTAAATCACGTACAATGAGAAGGATGACAGCTTGTTCAATTGTATATTTTTTTCCGAGTAAAGGGTGTCCGATTAAATCTTTAATATCGCGCTTCACCCAGTTTTGAACAGCGGTTGATTTTAAAGACGTCAGCTCGCACAGGTTTCCCAGCTCGACAATCTCGTTTGTTGAAAGCCCGTATTCCTTTTTCTCTTTTTTTCGTTCGAATCTCGTCAGAAATTCAGGGATGTGCAGCCGGCTTTCCGCTTCATCCAATGTCATGTCCGCTGATTGCAGTAAGATTTGGAGAGGGGTTGCGTCTCCTTGGCCTTTTAACGCGTAAAGAAGCCGCACCATATCGGTTCGGGTCAGTTTAAACGTGTTCATGATTCACCTCTGATTGATTACGTGTTCACTTTCTTATATCACTGAGAATTACATTAACATCATACGTCGAAATTGTTGCATTTTCAAACAGATCATTTATAATTTAATTAAATAAGTTCTTTTGATCTTAAAAAAGACGGAGGTAATTATGGCGAAAAGAATATTTCTGTTTATTTTAACGAACCTTTTGGTCATTACGACAATCGGAATTGTGCTTACGATTATTACAAGCGTTACCGGTGTCGGCTCGTATATACAAAATGGCCGCGTCGATCTGATGGCATTGCTCGTGTTCAGTCTTGTCGTCGGTTTTGTCGGTTCTTTTATTTCTCTCGGTATGTCCAGATGGATGGCAAAAACGATGATGGGCGTCCGTGTGTTAAATCCGAAGAAGCAGTCACTCAGCTATGAAGAGCAGCAATTGGTTGACCGTGTGCACAGATTGTCCCGTGCAGCAGGGATGACGAAAATGCCTGAAGTCGGCATTTATCATTCACCTGAGGTCAATGCCTTTGCGACCGGGCCTTCTAAGCGCCGCTCGCTTGTCGCGGTTTCCTCAGGTTTATTGCAGCAGATGGATGATGCTGCGGTGGAAGGGGTTCTTGCCCATGAAGTCGCACACATTACAAACGGTGACATGGTCACGATGACGCTGCTTCAGGGAATCGTCAATACGTTCGTCGTATTCCTTTCCCGTATCGCGGCATGGATTGCGAGCCGCTTTGTCAAAGAAGATCTCGCGCCGGTCGTGCATTTTATCGCGATGATCGTGTTTCAGATTATTTTTTCCATTCTCGGCAGTCTTGTCGTCTTCGCATATTCGCGTCATAGAGAGTTCCACGCTGACCGCGGCGGTGCCGACCTTGCCGGAAAGGATAAAATGATTCACGCCCTGCGTACGCTGAAGTCTTATACGGGACATGTGAATGAAGAGGACCAGACGGCGGTGCAGACGTTAAAAATTAACGGCAAAAAGCATTCGTCACTGTTCTCCACACACCCTGATCTGGATGAGCGCATCCGCAGGCTGGAAGCCAAATAATCAACAAAACCTCTGACAATCATTTCAGAGGTTTTTTGTTTAAAGATCGGCAAATTACATAAGGTAATGAAAAATCTTTCTAAAAAGCCCTTTAAAAAATCTCCCAATATCATTAGAATAATTACGTACTACATTTGAGAGGCAGAAGGAACTATCTTATGAAATTAAAGCTGAAGAAATTCATACAGGTTTTGTCGCCTGCACAGCTGATCGCGTTATATTATTTTCTTGCTGTGACGGTGGCATTTATTTTGTTAAGTCTGCCGGCCGCCCACAAACAAGGGGCCAGCTGGTCGTTTATAGACGCGCTGTTTACGGCGGTCAGCTCAGTCAGTGTCACCGGTTTAACGGTCGTCAGCACGGCTGACACGTTCAGTACGGCCGGAATTGTCATTTTGGCTTTCGTGCTGCAATTCGGCGGCATCGGCATTATGACGCTCGGAACATTCGTCTGGCTCATTATGGGCAAACGGATCGGTTTGCGGGAACGGAAGCTCATTATGGTGGACCAGAATCAATCGCAGTTTTCCGGTATCGTCAACTTGATGAAGCAAGTGCTGTTTTTGATTTTATTAATCGAGTTTTTAGGCGGCATCATTTTAGGAACATATTTTTTAACGTACTATGATTCGTTTGAGCAGGCGTACTTGCACGGCTTCTTTGCGAGCGTCAGCGCCACGACAAACGGCGGTTTTGATATTACGGGAAATTCACTCGTTCCGTTCAGGCATGACTATTTCGTGCAGTTTATTACGATGCTTCTGATTGTTTTCGGTGCGATCGGGTTTCCGGTGCTCGTAGAAGTGAAGGACTTTTTGTTTTCAAAACAGCGCAGATACTCATTTACGCTGTTCACGAAAATCACGACCGTAACGTTCGGACTGCTCGTTTTGTTCGGAGCTGTCGGAATATACGCGCTTGAAGCCAGCCATGTCATGAAGGGAAAAAGCTGGCATGATGTTTTATTTTTATGTCTCTTTCAATCAACCGCTACGAGAAGCGGCGGGCTTGCGACGATTGATGTCAGTCAGCTGTCGGCGCCGACATTATTTTTCATTTGCGCCCTCATGTTCATCGGCGCATCGCCGAGCTCGGTCGGCGGCGGAATCCGTACGACGACATTTGCGCTCAACCTTCTTGCCCTGTTTCATTTTGCCCGCGGAAATAAAGCGGTCAAGGTCTTTAAGCGCGAGCTTCATCAGGCTGATGTCATAAAGTCGCTGGTTGTTACGATGATGGCGATTCTGCTCGTGTTTGGGTCAACGCTGATTTTGGCAGTGACGGAGAAAAATCAGACGCTGCTGGGCCTGCTGTTTGAAGTTTGTTCCGCTTTCGGAACGACCGGGCTTTCGCTGGGAATCACTCCGCATTTAAGCGACATCGGAAAATGCGTGATCATGGTGGTCATGTTTATCGGCCGAATCGGTATTTTGACGTTCCTTTATTTAATCGGCAGAAAAGAAATCGAAGCAAATTATCACTATCCGAAGGAAAGAATCATTATCGGCTGACACCGCTTTTTGAAAAGCGGTGTTTTTTTATTACCGGAAAATGGATGGGTGGAAACCGTTTATTTGGAGATTCTAATTCGTAAAGAGGTGACGTCATTGCTTGCCGTTTTTTGGAAATCTTTGATTATGATAGCTGTCGGTACCTTTTTATTGCGAATTGCCGGACGGAAATCGATCAGCCAGCTGTCGGTGACTCAGACGGTCATCATGATTTCCATCGGCTCGATTATTATTCAGCCGTTTATTGAACATAATTTATGGGAAACCATTTTCGCAGCGTCGATTTTTATCGCGGTACTGATTCTGATGGAATATTTAGAAATCAAATCAAACTTTTTTGAGTTTTTGTTTTCGGGGAAAACCGTCGCCGTTGTCAGAGACGGAAAAGTCATCCCGGAAAATTTAAAAAAGATGCGTTTCACCGAGGCGCAGCTCTCCATGCGGATCAGGCAGGAAGGCCTCGGGGACATAGAGGATTTTAAATATGTGCTGCTTGAGCCGAACGGACAAATCGGCTATGAGCTCATTGATGATGCCAAAAATGTGACAGTGCGCGACCTTAAAAAAATGTTTGATGAATTCAAAACAGATCTGCAGACAGAAGGAGGAAATCAAATGAAACGAAAAGCAGCAAAGAATGAAGCTTTGACCAACAACAATACACCCACTGAGAGCATGGATAAAGATGCATACACAACACAATATGACGGCGATCCCGGACTGAGAGGGGCAAACCGCAAATCAAAGCACGGCAGACAAGGGGGCGAATAATGTGACGAAAACAAACCGGCACAGCAAAGACATGCAAAATCATAAAAAGCCGATGGACCCTAAATTGCTTGAAGAAGAATTTTCAAGTGAGCTCGGAGATTATAACGCCGGAAAATGGATTGAAACGCTTGAACAGACGAAGCCAAAGAAAAAAGAAGACGGCAAAAAATAAAAAATACCTCTTAGGCGATAACGCTTAAGAGGTATTTCACATTATTTCGAATAAGCCCCGTTCCTTGTTCCTTTAATCGCTTGAAGCCAGCCGGTAATCCGCAATTCAATAAACGGCTGTGCGGCCGTTTTCACCGCATTGCTGGAGAGAATGGACGTTAGGGCGGCCGTTAAAATCAAGAGAATGACTAAATTCTGGTAATCAGACAGATGATCTTCAAGCCCGATCTGCCGCAGCGTTTTTATAATGAATCCATGCAGCAGATAGACGTAAAACGTTCTCGTACCCCACTTCGTAAAGAAATAACGCTTTTGCGGAACGAGCGCCAAAAAGCTGAAGGTGGCGGCAAAGGCCAATACATACCAGCCGATCCGCGACAGACCGCTCAAAAGCGTCACTGTGCCGAATGTAGAATAAGGCTCCGATCCGAACAGCCACGAGTAATCAAAATCAATGCACCAGCATAAGAGGAAAACAATGCCCAGTACGCCCGCGGCAATCTGCCTGCCCCTTTTAGCCCGAAGTAAATCAAAGTGCTGTTTCTTCAAATAAAACCCGACGAGGAACATCGGAAGAAAGACAAACGTCCGTGAAAGACTCAGCGTGCTGCTGACGAAATCGAGATACCCGATCATGACGGCAAGCCCGCAGCTTGCCCCAAGCGCCCACATTTTCGGCAGCTTCGTAAAGGGATACAGCAGCAGATTCCAAAAGAATAAGCTGACTAAAAACCAGAGAGACCACTGCGGATCAATCGGATTGACGCTCGTCATGCTTTCATCCTGAATCAAATAGTAAAAAACCGAGTAGATGCCCTGAAAAATCAGGTACGGAATAATCAGCTTCACAGCCAGCTTTTTTACATAACCTTTCCGCTTAAAGTTTTTTGCGAAATAGCCGGAAACCAGGATAAAGGCCGGCATATGAAAAGTATAAATGAATTTGTAGAGATGGAGCATAAACTCATTTCCGTTAATAAATGACCGGAGGATATGGCCGAACACCACCAGAAAAATCAAGATAAACTTGGCGTTGTCAAAATAACTGTCTCGCGATTTTGTCATAGCATCACCTTCTCTTCAAAAATCATCCACTGCATGATTATTTCCTGATGATGTTCATTTTAAAATAAAAAACAAAAAATTGAAGGAGGAAAAAAGGGATTGTTAGGATGATGTAACGGGGAGGTAAGGATCGTAGAAAAAGACTCTAACTTGTCATATCATTGAAATTTTCTGAAATGTATAGGGCGAATGAAGGAAGATGAGGTATTTTGTAGAAATATTGAAGGATAGGTTTTTGAAGAAGGAGTGTACTGAATGGCTGAAACTCTGGATTTGCAGACAAAGGAGTCGCTGAAAGAGCAGCTGAAGCGGCTGAAGGAGGAAAATGACCGCCTGAAGAGTGATTTGAACCGGTATCATGTGATTATGAATAACACGCTTGATGCCATTTTTATATGCCATAAGGAAATGAAAATCGTCCAGGCGAACGAGGCCGCGGCCCGGATGATGCAGATTGAGGCAGAGAGCCTCATGAACCGCTCCGTTCTGGACTTTTTATATTCCGTGCCTCAGGAAGAACTGAATAAGGCCGTGAAAAAATTTTTGAAAAAGGGCTATCTGTGGAAAGAGGTGCCGATTAAGCTTGACAGCGGCGCGACGAAATACATTGAATTCCTCGCCAGAGACGGAATTGGGGAGGATTATTTTTTTGTGGTAATGAGGGATATCTCCTCTAAAAAAATCTTAGAGCGTGAATTCTCCATGAACGAGCAGCTGTTCAAAGATTTGTTTGACAGAGCTGTCGACGGCATCGTGCTGTTTGATAAGGACGGCGGTTTTATTGATGCGAACCTCTCTTTTTGCAAAAGCTTTGAGATCGGCCAGAATGAACTGTCCCATCTGTCGCTCCGCCATTTTACCGACGGAGAAAACAAAAAGCACCTGAAAGAAATCTGGGACACCCTCCGGAGAAAAGGAAACGCCAAAGGAGAACTGCCGGTCAAGCTTCGGTCGGGCGAGGAGAAGCTGTTTGAGTTTACGATTACGTCCAACTTAATCAGCGGGTTTTACATGTCTATTATGAGAGACATAACGGAGAAACGGTCGATGGAATTGAAACTTTTTAAAAGCGAAGAGCGCTTCCGCGAAATCTTTGAAAACGCCATGGACGCGATTGTCATTTGGTCTGATGACGGAAAAATCGCCAAAGCAAACGAGTCGGCGTGCCGCATTTTCGAGCTGCCGATGGATAAGCTGGTGGAGACGAATTTATGTACGTTTATTGTTGATCCGCAGAAAAAATACAAGCAGATTAAGAAGAAATATGAAAAATACGGGGAAATCCGGGAAGAGATGCTGTTTCAAATGGCAAACGGCCAATACAAAGAGCTTGAGTTCACATCAAAACGAACCATACTCGAAGGTCAGCATTTAACCATTTTAAGAAATGTCAGCGATCGTAAGCGGATGGAAAAAGAATTGCGGGAAAGCGAGCTGAAGTTCAGAAAAGTATTCAACGGCTCAATGGACGGAAAAGTCTTGTTTGACAACCAATTCCGCATAATTGATGCGAATCCTCTCGCAAGCCGTATACTCGGAATGCCCGATGATGAGCTGAGAGCGCATACCGTTCCGGATATTCTTTCTTTATTTGAAATTGAAAACGCGGGTGTACCCGCCAAAAAGATCGATCTGGAAGGAATGGATAATGAAATCCCCTTCCTGTTAAGCAGCAGTGACAGCCGCAAATTGGAATTTTCCTTCAAAAGGAATATCATTCAAAATATGAACCTGGCCATCTTTAAAGATGTCACCGAGGCCAAAGAGCTTGAGGAGAGGCTGCGGAAATCTGACACTCTTCACGTCGTAGGGGAGCTGGCGGCCGGCATCGCCCACGAAATCAGAAATCCGATGACGGCGCTGAAAGGGTTCATTCAGCTTCTGCAAGGAAGCATTGAAGGCGAATATTCCCTGTACTTTAACGTCATTACCTCAGAATTAAAACGCATCGAGTCTATCATTACCGAATTTTTAATTTTAGCGAAACCTCAGGCAATATTATATGAAGAAAAAGACGTGACGCAGATTATGAAAGACACGGCTGATCTCTTGAATGCCCAGGCCAATCTTGTCAATGTGCAGATCCATTTGAACCAGACCGGGAACATCCCGCCGATTTATTGTGAGCCGAATCAATTAAAACAGGTGTTTATCAATATTTTAAAAAACGCCATTGAAGTCATGCCGGGCGGCGGCAATATCTACGTGACGATCCAGCCTTCTGATAAAGACCACATTCTGATATCCCTTCAAGATGAAGGAACAGGCATTTCTGAAGACAAATTAAAACGTCTGGGCGAGCCATTCTACACGACAAAAGACAGGGGGACGGGTCTCGGTCTCATGGTCAGTTATAAAATCATCGAAGAGCATCAGGGCCGCATTCATGTGGAAAGTGAAGAAGGGAAGGGCACGGTTTTTCATTTGACGCTTCCGATCCGGCAGAATACTGAAGAAAGAAGGAGCGGCGAATGATCTGCTTTACAAGTGTGAAAGCACCGTTTGGAACGGTCAGCCTGACGGAGGAAGATGGCTTTATTACCGGCCTGTTTCTCACCGGGGAAGATTTTGAGGAGTGGCGGAAAGATACGCCCGACGTGAAATTTTGCGAAACCGATCTGCTGTCGGAGGCGAAACAGCAGCTGACATCATATTTTTCCGGAGAGAGAAAGCATTTCTCTCTGCCTCTGAAACAACAAGGCACACTCTTTCAGGAAAAGGTATGGAATGCGCTGGCGATGATTCCTTACGGTGAATCACGAAGCTATGGTGATGTAGCTGAAGCTATCGGCAAGCCGAACGCGGTGCGCGCCATCGGACAGGCAAATAAACGCAACCGGCTGCCGATTTTTGTCCCGTGCCATCGGGTAATCGGCAAAAACAGCGCCTTAACGGGATACGCGGGCACGAAGACGGATGTAAAAGCGGCGTTGCTGAACATCGAACAAATATCCTATAAAGAAAAATAAAGCATATGGCACGTTCCGTTTTTTTACGTCCGACATATCATTTTATTAAGTGAAAAAAGTTGGTCTGATGAAAAAGGAGGACGAAGCCTGATGAAAATGAGCCGTCCGCAAAAGGTAGCCGGTTATGCAGAGCTGTTTTTTAAAATGCATCTGATTTCAGCCGCCCAAAAAGATGAAGTGCTGACATTATGCAGACAAAAAAACCGCTGACATTGCCTGAGGCAACATCATCAGCGGTTTTTCAGCTCAGCTGGCAGTCTGCGAATAATTGTTCAATTTCTTCCGTGTAAGAACCCGTCACAATTCCTCTCTCGGTGATAATGCCTGAAATCAGGCTGCCCGGTGTGATGTCAAAGGCCGGATTGAAGACCGGCACATCTTCGGGAGCGGTGCGTATGCCGGAGATTTGTCTGACTTCATCCGGATCTCTTTCTTCAATCGGAATCTGATCGCCGTTTTCAATCTGCAAGTCAAAGGTCGAAAGCGGTGCGGCCACAAAAAACGGAATCTGAAAGGCGTTTGCCAAGATCGCGAGGCCGTACGTTCCGATTTTGTTGGCCGTATCTCCGTTTTTAGCAATTCTGTCAGCGCCGACAATGACCGCTGAAATATGTTTTTCCTTCATTGTATGGGCGGCCATGCTGTCAGTAATGAGCGTGACATCAATCCCGCCCTGCATCAGCTCCCACGCCGTCAGCCGCGATCCTTGGAGAACGGGCCTTGTTTCACATGCGTAAATATGAAGGCCGAGGTCTTTTTGTTTCGCTAAGTAAAAGGGAGCAAGCGCCGTACCGTACCGGCTTGTGGCAATTGAACCCGCATTGCAGATGGTCATGATCTGGTCGCCTTTTTTAAAAAGGTGCAGCGCATTTTGGCCGATCATCCGGCATGTTTCTTCATCTTCAACCTGAATTTGAATGGCTTCATGAACGAGCGTTGTCTTCGCTTCATTGATTGAGATTGCATTCCTGATTGAATCCGTCAGTCTGTCAAGCGCCCAAGCGAGATTGACGGCAGTCGGTCTTGAGCTGTTTAAATATGCTTTGACATCGGCGAGCTGACGGCGGAAATCAGAAAGATCGCGGGTTTCAAACGATTTGGCGGCAAGCGCGAGTCCGAACGCCGCAGTTATACCGATGGCCGGAGCGCCCCTTACTTTCAGTGTGACAATCGCGTCGAATACATCTTCCTTTGTTTCAAGATCCGCATACTCAGTGACATCAGGGAGCTTTTGCTGATTTAAAATGCGGATGTGTGTTTCTTTCCATTCCACGGAACGGGGGATGGCAAATTCATTTGTCATGCTGCATCATTCCTTTACACGGAGCTTAAATTGATCCAGAACCTCAGTGATATGCTTCAGTTCTTTTCTGTTTTCGATATAATAGGCGCCGATTTCAAGCGCCAGCTTCTTCCGTTCAATTCGTTTATCAAACGGAGTGATTTCATCCAAGTCAGCCACATGGGCGAGCCCGATCGTGCGCCGGATCAGTTCGCATCCCGCAAAACCGACCGCTTCCTCAAACGCGTTTTTCAGTGTATCTTCCAGCAGGTGTCTGCAGGAAGGCAGGCAGTCTTTCTCCCATGCTTCACTGAATGTTTTTACAAATGTGTCCCATACGGCGGAGGTGTGGTCATATAATGGCTGTCTGTCGTCACCGTCCCGGCTGAGGGCGTTTAACAGCAGATTTGCAATAAATTGGCCGATGTCAAAGCCGATCGGTCCGAAGAAAGCAAACTCGGGATCAATGACCTTTGTTTCATGTTCATTGGCGAAGATGCTTCCCGTATGCAGATCGCCGTGAACCAATGTTTCCGCGGAATTCAGAAAGACGGCTTTCAATTCATCAGCGCCTTCTTTCAGGCGGGAATTGTTCCAAATTTTTTCTGCGTATGGGCGCAGCTCCTCTTCAAAATCGTTTGTTTCATGGTCGAGAAACGGTTCTGTAAACACAAGCCTTTCTGTAATATTGCAAAGTTCGGGATTTGTAAACTGCTTTGCGAGCTGCTGTTTTACTTTCGCATCAAGCGCATAATCGGATGAGTAAAAGAGCGTTTTTCCCAGAAATTCACCGATATGGGCTGATAAATTCGGATAATGTTTTCCTTCCATCAGTCCTTTTCTTGAGATCTTCAGATGCGAAAGGTCTTCCATTACCGTGACCGCCATTTCAGTATCGGAATAGTAAACGGCCGGAACGAGATGGGGCACGTGTTCGCCCTGGCGGATGAGGGCGCTGCTTTCGATTCTCGCCCGGTCAATCGTAAGCGGCCAGCTTTCCCCGACGATTTTCGCATAAGGAATCGCCTGTTTGATAATCAGTCCCTTTTTGTTTTCTTTATCGAAAACGTGAAAGACGTAATTTAAATTGCCGTCGCCGATTTCACGGCATGTGAGAGTGCTTTTGCTTTGAAATAAGCCGAGCTTCACAGCTAACGCTGCGGCGGAGCTTTCCGTTAATTGTTCATAAAGACTTGTTTTAGTTGCAGACATGGATTTACCCTCCAATTATGTAGTGGCAGTAAGAGATCGTGACGGAGAATACGCCCGAAAAAAAGCCTCCTTCTCTGAAAGAGAAGGAGGCCGAAACAGTGCAGTCCGCCTCTTATCTCTCAGATAACATCTGATGGAATTAGCACCGTGCCCTATGAGACAATCGTCTCGGCGCAAAATGTACGCGCCCCATTTCACAATGGAATTACGGTCGGTTGCTGTTGGGGTCAAAAGGCCAATCCCTCGCCCAACTCTCGATAAGAGAAAAATATATTGATTTGTATCACAATTCGGATTAATCAGTTGATGAAAATATTAGCAGGTGCCGAATATTCTTGTCAACGTTTTTTTGAAAATTAATATAAATCATGCCGCAAATCTTTGAAAACCGGGATGGTCTCGCGTACGGACGCGCTTTCTGAAACATCGATTTCCGCCCGGACTGCGCCTTCCGTCCGATCTCCTTCGGCTAAAATCCGGCCCCACGGGTCAATAATCAGGCTGTGGCCGGCAAATTCATTATCGGGATTTGACCCCGTGCAGTTAGAGGCTGCGACAAAACATTGGTTTTCAATGGCTCTGGCGACAAGCAGACTCCGCCAATGATCGAGGCGGGGAAGAGGCCATTCCGCAGAGATAAACAGGACATTCGCTCCTTGGGACGTATGTTTTCTGATCCATTCGGGGAAACGGATATCATAGCAGATCAGCCCGGCGCACTTGACACCGTCAAGCTCAAAGGAACCGTCACTGTTTCCTGCTGTCAGATACAGATGTTCATCCATCAGCTGAAACAGATGGGCTTTCTGATACCGCTTCACGATCTGCCCGCTGTTATCGGCGATGTACATAGTGTTATAGACATTTTCGCCTTCTTTGACCGCAAAAGATCCGGCAACGAGGTGTACGTTGTATGCTTTGGCCGTTTTTTTAAGCCATTGTGCCGAAACTTCGCCGTTTTCATCCGCCAGCTGGTCAAGCCGTGTGAGATCATAGCCGGTCGTCCACAGCTCAGGAAGCACGATGACATCAGCATGGCGGCTTTCTTGCTCAATCAAAGATTCTGCTTTTTTGAAGTTTTCTGAAGGATTTCCGTATGAAATATCAAATTGCAAACAGGAAACGGTCCATTTCATTTTTTATACACCTCAAGTTTCTCTTTACTTTTTTTATTTAACCATATATGATGATGGACTATCATTTCAAGACATTTTTAGAAGGTGAAAATATGAACTTTGAAGTCTCAGATGTACTCAAACAGCTGCCGGAACAATTTTTTGCATCTTTGGTGCAAAAGGTCAATCAAAAGCTGAAAGAAGGCAAAGACATCATCAATTTAGGACAGGGGAATCCCGATCAGCCGACACCTCAGCATATCGTTGAAGAAATGAAGCGCGCCGTCGAAAAGCCGGAAAATCATAAATACTCATCATTCCGGGGCGCTTACAGCTTCAAAAAAGCTGCGGCTGAATTTTATGAAAGGGAGTACGGGGTGACGCTTGACCCGGAAACGGAAGTAGCCGTGCTGTTCGGAGGCAAGGCGGGGCTTGTTGAGCTTCCGCAATGTCTTTTGAACCCGGGAGATACCATTCTTGTGCCTGATCCCGGATATCCTGACTACTGGTCGGGGGTCGCCCTTGCGAAAGCGAAAATGGAAATGATGCCTCTGACGGAAGATAGAGGGTTTCTCCCCGATTACAGCGCAATTCCTGAAAAGGTGCAGAACGAGGCGAAGCTGCTGTATCTCAATTATCCGAATAATCCGACCGGTGCTGTGGCAACAGAGGCGTTTTTCGAGGAGACGGTCAGCTTTGCGGAACAAAACGGCATTTGTGTCGTTCATGATTTCGCATACGGGGCCGTCGGTTTTGACGGGCATAAACCGCTGAGCTTTTTGCAGACGGAAGGCGCAAAAGAAACGGGGATTGAAATCTATACTTTGTCCAAAACGTATAACATGGCGGGCTGGCGGGTCGGATTTGCCGTCGGAAACGCGTCTGTCATCGAAGCGATCAATCTTTATCAAGATCATATGTTTGTCAGCCTGTTTCCCGCGGCGCAGCAGGCGGCAGCCGCCGCTCTTTTGGCGGATCAGACGTGCGTCGCAGCGCAAAATGACAGATATGAGTCGAGACGCAATGCCTGGATTGCAGCCTGCCGTGATATCGGCTGGGATGTGACGGCTCCGGCGGGTTCCTTTTTTGCATGGCTTCCGGTGCCGGACGGATATACGTCGCAGTCGTTTTCAGATCTGCTTTTGGAAAAAGCGGATGTCGCGGTCGCAGCCGGAAACGGGTTCGGAAAATTCGGAGAAGGCTATATAAGAGTCGGTCTTCTGACAAGTGAAGAAAGACTTAAAGAAGCTGCGGAACGGATCGGGAAGCTGAATCTTTTCACCCGAAAAAGCATTGACATATCAGGATAACAATGCGATAATTCAAAATACTTTATAAAATCATTATTCTTATCAAGAGCAGGCAGAGGGACGAGCCCGATGAAGCCCGGCAACCGACTGATAAAGCACGGTGCTAATTCTTGCAGCAGGAGCTGAGAGATAAGATTCGGACATAACACGAAGCCTCTTTCTGCTCTTAAGGAAGAGGCTTTTTTATGTTTTGCGAAAGAAAGAGAGGCGTTCACGCATGAGCGAAGTATTGGCAACATATCTTCTGACAGACACAACGGACAGTGAAAAGCGGGCGGAACAGATTGCGGCGGGGCTGACGGTAGGCTCCTGGACGGATCTGCCCCTGGTGAAACAGGAACAGCTCAGAAAGCATAAAGGCCGGGTCGTGAAAGTTGAGGAAAAAGAAGGGGCCAAAGAAAACGAAACACAATCCGTCATCACCATCGCCTATCCTGAGGCGAATTTTTCAAGAGATATTCCGGCCGTCCTGACGACGGTATTCGGAAAGCTGTCACTGGACGGAAAAATAAAATTGACTGATCTGGAATTTTCCGAAGGGTTTAAACGCTCCCTTCCCGGGCCGAAATTCGGTATATACGGCATCCGCAAACTGCTGGGCGAATTTGAAAGACCGCTTCTGATGAGCATCTTTAAAGGCGTGATCGGACGGGATCTCGCCGACATTAAAGAACAGCTCAGACAGCAGGCGCTCGGCGGCGTGGATCTTATTAAAGATGACGAAATTTTCTTTGAAAATGAACTGGCTCCGTTTGAAACCCGCATTATCGAAGGAAAACAAGTCCTGAAGGAAACGCGGGAGGAGACGGGGCATAAGACGCTGTACGCCGTAAACCTGACGGGGAGGACTTCTGAATTGCGGGATAAAGCGAGACGCGCGGCAGAACTCGGGGCAGACGCCCTCTTACTGAATGTATTCGCCTACGGCTTAGACGTCATGCAAAGTCTTGCTGAAGATGGGGAAATCCCGCTTCCGATTATGGCGCATCCGGCGGTCAGCGGCGCGTTTACATCATCTCCCGTTTACGGTTTATCGCACGCACTTTTGCTCGGCAAGCTGAACCGCTATTGCGGCGCCGATTTCAGCTTATTTCCGTCACCATACGGATCCGTCGCTCTTCCGAAGGAGTCCGCACTTGCGATCCATCATGAATGTGTAAAGGAAGACGTCTTTCAACCGACGTTTGCCGTCCCGTCAGCAGGCATTCATCCCGGCATGGTGCCATTGTTAATGCGTGATTTCGGTATTGATCACATCATCAATGCAGGCGGAGGCATTCACGGCCATCCGAAAGGAGCCGAGGGCGGCGGAAGAGCGTTTCGCGCCATTATTGATGCGGTGCTTGAAGCACAGCCGATTGAAGAAAAAGCCGCGTCGTGCAAAGATCTTCAGCTCGCATTAGACAAATGGGGAAAGGCGGAATCCGTATGACCCGCACACCGCTGATTATTTGTGATTTCGACGGAACAGTCACCATGAACGACAACATTGTCAGCATGATGAAAGAATTCGCGCCCCCTGAGTGGCTTGAATTAAAAGACGGTGTTCTGTCTAAAAGCATATCAATTCAGGAAGGAGTCGGCCGGATGTTCGGGCTGCTGCCGAGCAGCTTAAAAGATGAGCTGACGGACTTTATTCTGGAGGATGCGAAAATACGGGACGGCTTTTTGGATTTTGTTTCGTTTGTCCGGTCAAACGATCTCCCGTTTTATATCGTAAGCGGGGGGATGGACTTTTTTGTGCATCCGCTTTTAGAAGGCATCGTAGAAAAAGAGCGGATCTTCTGCAATCATGCATCCTTTGACAATGAATATATTCATATCAATTGGCCGCACGCCTGTGACGAAGCCTGCACGAATCAGTGCGGCTGCTGCAAACCGTCAGTCATCCGGAAGCTATCCGACCGGCAGAAATTTCTCATTATGATCGGTGATTCGGTGACGGATGTCGAGGCTGCAAAGTTATCCGATATGTGTTTTGCGAGAGATTATCTTTTGACTGAATCCAAAGAGCTTGGTCTTCGGCATCAGCCTTTTCAAGATTTTCATGAAGTGAAAACAGGCATCGAAAATATCGGGGAGGTGCAAGCATGGCTGCAAAAGAAGAACGCTGGCGCGAACTTGCCGAAGTAAAGCGCGAGCTGGCTGAAAGAGACTGGTTCCCGGCAACAAGCGGGAATCTTTCCATCAAAGTATCCGACGGGCCGCTGACGTTTCTTGTTACGGCAAGCGGAAAAGACAAACGAAAAGAAACAGACGAAGATTTTCTCTTAGTCGATGAGAACGGGGAGCCCACGGAGACCGGCCATTCCTTAAAACCCTCGGCAGAGACGCTTCTCCATACGTACTTATACCAAAAGACAGACGCAGGCTGCTGTCTGCATGTCCATACCGTTAATAATAATGTCATCTCAGAGCTCTACGGGGATGAAAAACAAATCACCTTTCAGGGGCAGGAAATGATTAAGGCGCTCGGATTGTGGGAGGAAAACGCGTCGGTGACCGTTCCGATCATTGACAATCCGGCGCACATCCCGGCATTGGCCGAAAGCTTCGCGCGCCATGCAGACGCCGGATCAGGCGCGGTATTAATCCGCAATCACGGCATTACAGCATGGGGGCGGACCGCGTTTGAGGCGAAAAGGGTGCTGGAAGCCTATGAATTTTTATTCAGCTGTCACATCAAGCTTCTGTCAATTCGGCCGCAGCTTGTAAAATAAAAGGAGGAACGCAAAATGGCGACAATCAGAATTCATGACGAAAAGAATACGATCATTGAACATCAGGAAGAAGTAGCGCGCTTTTTAGACGAACAAGAGGTGATCTATGAGCAGTGGAACATTGAAAAACTTCCGCCTGAGCTTTCGGAGAAATACGATCTAACCGAAGATGAAAAAAACCGGATTCTCACGGTGTTTGACAAGGAGATTCAGGATATTTCAGCCCGGCGCGGCTATCGGTCTCAGGATGTCATTTCTTTATCAGATACAACACCCAATCTTGATGAGCTGTTGAACAATTTTCAAAGAGAACATCACCACACGGATGATGAAGTCCGCTTTATCGTCAGCGGGCACGGCATCTTCGTCATTCAGGGCAAAGACGGCACTTTTTTTGATGTCCGTTTAAATCCGGGGGATTTGATTTCGGTTCCGGAGAACATCCGCCACTACTTTACGCTTCAGGAGGATCGCCGGGTCGTCGCAATCCGAATCTTCGTGACGACTGAAGGATGGGTGCCGATTTATGAAAATGAAAGTGTGCAAAACGGATAGATGTCCGAACCTCTCATGCGGTCAGCCGCATGAGAGGTTTTTTATTGTAATATAAAATCTCTGTTTTTTTATGCATTAAATGGGCGCATTTTGTTTATATCATTACCTGAATGGGTATTATTCTCGTAATCATACTAAAGATTCCAATATGAAATGAAAAATTAAGTTATTTAGTAAAAAAATGTTTACAAATAAAGTATAATCTGTAATAATGCTCAATAACCCAATCAAACTTGTTTCCTATTCTTTTAGCGGTGAGGGGTGAAGTGAATGGGCAGTTATTCTGAACAAGAAAAATTGCTAGTATCTATTGATGAAAAGAGGAAAATGATGATAGATGCGGCTAACAGGCAGGGGTTTACAGGATATGACACGATCAGACACAGCCAGGAACTGGACAGTCTGATGAACGCGTATCAGCAGCTGATAAACCATGAACGCACACATCACCAAGGAATACAGGGCCTTGTGAAGAAAATAGGCTTGTTCTCCCGCGGTGACGTCATGCCTGCATATGAAGCAAACAAATGATTGATGATAAACAGATAACGAAGACTGAATGCGCTTCATGATCAACCGCCGCATCCGAAAGATGACCGCGTGCAGTCAGCGGGTTTTTCCGCTGGCACAGTTCACGAAGCGCCTCGTATCTATCTGCCGGCTATGTTGCCGTTCCCCGGTATATCCTCTTACACATATTCTCCTTATATAAAAAACACCCTGTTTCAGGGTGTTTTTTCATCGTGAAGCGGCAGGGAGGGTAATGGTGACCTCTGTGCCTTTATCGACTTCACTTTGAATGTCAATCGAACCGCCGTACATCAGCACGATCCGTTTACATACGACAAGACCGAGGCCGGTGCCTTTTTCCTTTGATGTGACAAACGGAAGGAAAATGTGCTCAAGCATATCTTCAGAAATACCCATTCCGTTGTCGGCCACCTTAATGACTGCTTTTTGGTCGAGGGCCTCTAAATAGATGGACAGCCTGCCGCCTTCCTGCATTGATTCGAGCGCGTTTTTCGCGACATTTAAGATCACCTGTTTAATATGGTCTTTCGTGCAGTTGACCTTGAGCGGCCGATTGACGAGAATCTCCACATTCACTTCCACATTATAAAGATTCCCTTCCGAATAAATAATCGGCATAATCTCATCAAGAATATCCTGCAGCGAGTTCACTTCCAATCGTTCCGCGGTCGGTTTGCCGAGCACTAAAAACTCACTGACAATCTGATTGATCCGTTTAACTTCCTGCTCAATAATTGAGAAATACAGCTGATCTTCCTCCGTTTTATATTTTTTCTGCAAAAGCTGAATGAAGCCGCTGATCCCTGTAAGCGGGTTGCGTATTTCATGAGCGGTGCTTGCGGCAAGCGTTCCGATCAGCTCCAATTTTTGCGCCTCGTTTTGAGCGCGCTCCAGCTCGGTCTTGCGCTTAAGCAGATAATATTGAACGAGGATGAACAGAATATTCAGCAGCACGGCAATACTGGACATCGGCAGCAGCACGCTTTTGGTCAGCTCGTTCAGCTCTACCGGTTTCGGGTAAACATTGATATTCCAATTAATATCATCCAGATAGCCGCTGACGGGTTTCACGCCTTCTGACTGATCTGCCCGTCCGCTGGCAAATATCACTTTATCCTCATGGGTTGCCTTGACATAAACGTCGGGGCTCAGCATATTGATCATATTTCTCAAATAATCGACTTGTATGGCGGCCACGAAATAATCCGTGACCTCCCGGTTTGCGTCTAACACCGGCACGCAGATCGTAAAGATGCGCTGGCCTGTAATTCTGCTGGAGTAGTCGTTTGTGATGACCGTTTTTTTCGTCTTTTTTGCCTTCGTAAAATACGGTCTGTCGGCCAAATTCACCTTTGTTTTCAGATCGGTCGTGCTTGCGATGACGTCACCTTTGGAATTCAGCATATACAATCCGCTGAATCTGGGTTCATCCTCAAAAGCCTGATCGAGAATTTCATTTATCTTTTCTTCATTGACAGGCTTATCGACAGCGATCGCAAGTGTTGTCATCCGGGCTTTTGTTTCACCGATTAAATAATTGAGCTTATTGCGGTGAAGATTGAGCATCATACTGGCTTCCTGTATGTGTTTATCGGCTATTTTCTGCTTTTCTTTTTCATATATGAAAAAGCTGATAATAAGTGCCGGGATGATCACCAATATGAGATAAAGTTTGATCTTTCCCCGGGCACCTTTAAATGTATTCACTCTGCATCGCTCCAACATTACACTTGAATAGAGGTATTATATCATTGTTTATACTTCTTTAATAAGAAAAAATAACCAAAATGCTATAAAAACAAATTATTTTATTAAGGTCCGTCAAAAAGAAGAGAAATTTTGGAAAGATTTTTGTTGACATTTTTCATTTTGTTTATTAATGTTTCTCTGTAACGGTTTCTTTTGCAAAAAGGATGATTGAATGTATGACGGATAAAACAGAAAACTCATTGAAATTATTTATTGTACTGTCGCGTGCATACCGGTCCATAAACGACCATATGAATAAACATATTCATAAGCACGGCCTGAATCCGACAGAATTTGCTGTGCTTGAGCTGCTGTATCATAAAGGCAACCAGCCGCTGCAGCAGATCGGCGACAAAATTTTATTAGCGAGCGGAAGTATTACATACGTTGTTGACAAATTAGAGAAAAAAGAACTTCTCATCAGAAAAGCCTCGCCGACTGACAGGAGGGTGACTTTCGCACAGATTTCCGAAAAGGGAATCCGTCTTTTGGACGATATTTTCCCTGATCATGCAGCCGAAATTAAAGAAATGATCAGTGTGCTGAGTGATGAGGAGATAGAAATGTGTACGGAAATGCTGAAAAGAGTGGGATTAAACGCTAAACATTTTCATCAGAAATAAAAAAGGAAGCCATTTGAAAGGCTTCCTTTTTTATATTACTGATTTTGGTCAGTCGCGGCGTTTCTAGGCTGTATCAATACTTCGACACGCCTGTTTTTGCTGCGTCCTTCCGCGGTTTTGTTCGACGCAGCCGGCTTATACTCACCGAAACCTTTGGCGCTGAATACTTTTGCATCAAGTTTCGGGTTTTCTGTAAGAATAGCCATGAAGTTGACAGCCCGCATGACGCTTAAATGCCAGTTTGATTGAAATTGTGAGTTTTTAATCGGCACATTGTCCGTATGCCCGCTGATGATAATGTTCCTTGGCGGATTCAGCACAAGGAGATTCGAGATTTCCTTGGCAAGCGGTATATCTTCCTGACGGATATCCGCCCGTCCGGAATCAAAAAAGATACTGTCTTTAATGGTAATTAAGAGTCCTTCTTTAGTCAGCTTTGTTTCCAGCTGAGTTTCAAGCTTTTTGTTTTTTATAAATTGATTGACTTGCTTTTGCACGCCTTCAAGTTCTTCGCGGTCGGCTGCTTCTCTTTCTTTCTTTTTCTGTTCTTTATCTTTTTCCTTGTCTTTTTTTAACTGATCAACGCCGTCTTTTTCGTTTTCAGGAGGAGTGACGCTTGAATATTCAAGGACCCCCGTGCCTCCTGTAAAAACGGCGTTAAATGATTTAGACAGCATTTGAAATTTCGCCGCGTCGACAGAACTCATGGCGAACAATACAATGAACAGAGCCAAAAGAAGGGTGAGAAGGTCCGCGTACGGGATCAGCCAAGACTCATCCACATGCTCGTCATCATGCTTCTTCTTCTTTTTTCTCGCCATTGTTTGCCTCTCCTTCTTGTTCAATGACTTTTGCTCGTTCGTTCGCAGGGAGATACATGAGAAGTTTTTGTTCGATCACTTTCGGCGCCTGTCCTTCAAGCACCGACAGAACGCCTTCAATCATGATTTCACGCAGTTTGACTTCCTGTTTTGATTTCCGTTTCAGCTTGTTGGCGAAAGGATGCCATAGTACATATCCCGTAAAGATCCCGAGAAGGGTGGCGACAAACGCCGCACTGATGGCATGTCCGAGCGCCTCGGTATTGTTCATATTGGAAAGAGCGGCGATAAGACCGATGACCGCACCCAAAACGCCGAGTGTCGGCGCATATGTGCCGGCTTGGGTAAAGATAGCCGCGCCGGCCTGGTGTCTGTCCTCCATCGCTTCAACTTCCTCAGTCATAATATCTCTGATAAATTCTGCGCTTTGTCCGTCAACCGCCATGCTCAGTCCGTTTTTCAAAAACGCGTCATCCACGTCTTCGATGCTTGCCTCCAATGCGAGCAGACCTTCCCGTCTGGCGATTTGCGCCCATTGAGAGAACATGGGAATTAATTGCGCAATGGTCAGCTGTTTGTTTTCTTTAAACAGCACTTTAAAAAGGGCAGGCACTTTTTTGATTTCTTTTCCGGGGAATGCGATGATCACCGCTGAAATCGTACCGAACAAAATAATCAGAATAGCTGCCGGGTTAGCGAGTGCGCTTAAGCTGACCCCTTTCAGCACCATGCCCACGCTTAAAGCAATCAGGGCGAGGATGATACCGATAATCGATGTTTTATCCATAGTTTTCACCAAATCCTTTATACTAGCTTTCTATGGTTAATATCGGTGGCAGTGGATGGAACTTTAGGGTGAATGCGAAATTGTTGCCGAATTCTTCACAGTTTCTGCCCTCCGGCATGGAAAAAGATACAAAAAAGCGGCTCCCCGGACAGGGAACCGCTTTTTCTTATTGTGCACGGACTTTGATGCCGTCTTCTTCCATTACGACATGGAAGGCTTTTATTTCATTGTCATCCAATAAGAGATCTGTCATTTCGTCTTCGATCAATTCCTGGATGGTTCTTCTGAGCGGGCGTGCTCCGAAAGCAGGGTGATAGCCGATTTCAGCGATTTTTTCTTTCGCATCATCGGTGACGCTCAGGCTGATGCCGCGCTCTTTTAATGTGTCTTCAAGCTCTGCGAGAAGCAGGCTGACGATTTTTACGAGATGTTCTTTTTTCAGGGATTGGAATTCAATAATGCTGTCAAACCGGTTTAAAAACTCCGGTTTGAAGAATGCGCTCAGTGAATCAATCAGCGTTTGTTCTTCCATGACGCTTTCTTCAGATTGGAACCCGACCTTTGCTTGTTTTTCGCCGGTTCCCGCGTTGCTTGTCATAATCAGAACGGTATCTTTGAAGCTGACCGTTCTGCCTTGGCTGTCTGTCAGACGGCCGTCCTCCATAATCTGCAGGAACATATGCTGGACGTCAGGGTGCGCTTTTTCAATCTCATCAAGCAGCACGATGCTGTACGGATTGCGTCGCACTTTTTCCGTTAATTGCCCGGCTTCATCATGTCCGACATATCCCGGCGGTGAACCGATGATTTTAGAAACGGCGTGTTTTTCCATGTATTCACTCATATCGAGCCGGATAATGGAATCTTTTGTACCGAACAGTTCATCTGCGAGTGTTTTTGATAACTCGGTTTTTCCGACCCCGGTCGGTCCGACAAAGAGGAAGGAGCCGACAGGTCTGTTTTTTGATTTTAAGCCGGCGCGGCTTCGTCTGACTGCTTTCGCCACTTTTTTCACGGCTTTTTCCTGACCGATGACGCGCTCATGAAGGCGCTCTTCAAGTTCCTTCATTTTGACTTGTTCATCAGCCTGAAGTTTTCCGACCGGAATGCCTGTTTTCTGTTCAATGATGGCTTGAATATGCTCCGCCCCGATTTCTGAAGAAGCGGCCGGTGTTTCATGCGCCAGCTGCTTTTCCAACGCCGCTTCTTCATCGCGCAGTTTCGCGGCAAGCTCATAATTTTCTTCCTGAAGCGCTTTTGTTTTCTCCGCGTCAATTGCTTTAAGTCTCTCAGCCGCATCTTCTTCATTTACGGTATCAAGCTCCAGGTTTGCCTTAGAACCGGCTTCATCTAACAAGTCGATCGCTTTATCCGGCAGATGGCGGTCCTGAATGTAGCGGGAAGAAAGTGTAACACACGCTTTGATCGCTTCATCGCTGAATGTGACGCCGTGGTATTTCTCGTATTTATCTTTTATGCCTTCAAGAATGCTGATGGCTTGTTCGATAGAAGGCTCATGAACCATGACAGGCTGGAAGCGTCTTTCAAGCGCTGCATCTTTTTCAATCTGGCGGTACTCTTTCAGCGTTGTCGCCCCGATGACCTGCAGTTCGCCTCTGGCCAGCGCCGGTTTCAGGATGTTTCCAGCATCCATTGATCCCTCGGCAGAGCCGGCGCCTACGAGAAGATGAATCTCGTCAATGAACAAAATGACGTTTTTCCGCTCTTTTAATTCGTTCATTAATTGTTTCATTCTTTCTTCAAACTGGCCTCTGATTCCTGTGTTGGCGACGAGGGAAGCGACATCAAGCAGATAAAGTTCTTTGTTTTTCAGTTTGTTCGGCACATCGCCTTCAGCGATTTTAAGTGCCAAACCTTCTGCAATAGCCGTTTTGCCGACACCGGGTTCACCGATAAGCACCGGGTTGTTTTTATTCCGGCGGTTCAAAATTTCAATTACGCGCGCCACCTCATCATCGCGTCCGATCACAGGGTCAATCAGACCTGCTTTTGCGCCGTTTGTGACGTTTTGAGCGAGCTCATCGAGCAGACCCTTTTTACGGCTGTCCTGCTGTTTATTTTGACCGGGAGCGAAGCCTTGCTCAAACGGGAATCCGAAAGATTGCGGACCCATGCTCATAGCCGGTTTGCGGGTTAATTCTGTATAACATGTTTCACATAAAACGAATTGTCTTTGAATGGAATTGACTTGCATGTTCAGGCGAATCGTCGCCTCGTTTTTCTGACAGTGTTGACAACGCATTTGCCAAAACCTCCTTGTTTGATCTTCTTTGACCAAATGAATTAGAAAATAAGGTCTTAACTTTGACCTTCTTTGATTAATAGTATACTCTGACCTTCTTTGACTTTCAAGTGTTTTGTTTTAAACCGCGAAAAATCAAAGTTTACAGCATGAAAAGCGGCATTTCCAAATGTTTGACCTTTCTTGATGAAGAGTATACGCCGGTCCTTTTTTTCTTTCAATATTTTTGCTTAAAGGGGAGAGCTGAATTCGTTTTTGGGGAAGGATGATTTGTTCTTCTTTTCAGGCGACTTGTCTCATATGCTGATAAAAAGGCCTGGACAAATCTGCGCATAGCCGGAGGGTGAAATGGGACAAAGAAAAGGTTCTGCAAGTCAGCTTGCATTCGTATACGTAGGAACGGTTGTAGGAGCCGGTTTTGCCACGGGACGGGAAATCGTTGAATTTTTTCTGAGGTTTGGCTGGATCGGTCTGTTCGGTATTATGGTAAGCGGTCTAATGTTTACATATTTAGGCGCCAAAATCATGATTATTTCCAAACGGATTCATGCAGCATCTTATCAGGAATTGAACACATATTTATTCGGCCGGTCCATCGGCCGCGCCGTGAACATATTTATGATGTTTATCTTGCTTGGAGTGACCTCCGTCATGCTGTCCGGAGCTGGAGCGCTGTTTCATGAGCAGCTTGGCTGGCCCGCACAGGCGGGGATCCTTCTGACGATCGTACTGAGCTTTGCCGTCATGACAAGCGGTGTTAAAGGTGTGTTCGGCGTCAATATATTGGTTGTGCCGCTTTTAATTTCTTTCTCTTTTATCGTGACAGCTGATTCATTTGTATTTACAAGCACGAGAAATGCGGACGAATGGGTATGGCCTGACAAGTGGAATTGGGTTTTGTCCGCCGTCTCTTACGGCGCGTTAAATTTATCACTCGCCCAAGCTGTTCTTGTGCCGCTTGCGAATGAAATGTCATCAGAGAAAGTGATCAGAAGGGGGGCTTATTTAGGCGGCGCTCTGTTGACACTGGTGCTTGCCGCGAGCTTCTTATCATTATCGGTGCTGCCGGATGTACTGGAGTTTGACATCCCGATGGCTCAAGTTGTGTATTTGTATTCGCGCTCGCTCCATATCATCTATTTGTTTATTATTTTCGGGGAAGTGTTTACGTCGGTTATCGGCAATTTATACGGATTGGAAAAACAATTAAACAGTTTTCTTCATATAAAAAGTACATATATTTACGGCGGCATTTTGATGTTTGCGTTTATTGTCAGTCAAATCGGCTACGGACAGCTGATTTCTACCGTTTATCCGGTGTTTGGGTATGTGAGTCTGGCTTTTATCGGCGCATTGGTTTGCAAAAAAGTCCCGAAAGAAAAACAATGTAAATAAGGAAAATGTCTGTATTTTTTGGGAATTCCCCTTCTTTTTTCCTGCCACTTCTGTATAATGAATTGGGAAATGATGGGGAGGAGTAAGAGATGAAAGATCGACGTGTATTATTGGGATTTATTTTTATTTGTATCGGCATTGCGTTTTTTTTACAGAAGGCGGGAGTTATACATCTTTCCGCCGGTTCGGCGTGGCCGTTTCTTTTCATTATAATGTCCGCGGGGTTTCACGCCGGATTTGTTTTTTCGAAAAAAACGCCTGAACAGACGGGACTGCTCGTTCCCGGCGGTCTTTTTCTTGTGCTGGGCTGCCTGTTTTGTTTTGAGACCGCAACGGGATGGGCGTATTCAGGCGTGACGTGGCCTGTTTATATATGGGCGCCTGCTCTCGGTCTGTTTGAACTGTGGTATTTCGGCGGGAGAAAGGTCGGCGTATTGATTCCTGCTTTGATTTTGGCAGGGACGGGTGCCCTATGCTTTGCCGGTATGCTGTTGACAGGGCTGTGGCCGCTTTTGATCATTGCAGTAGCGGTTCTGTTTCACGCCGCTGCCTTCATGCAGCCGAAAAAAAGAACGGGCCTTCTCATTCCGGGCGGAACATTGCTTGTGATTGGCGGATTGTTATGGTTTGAAACGCTGACGGATTGGACATACGCAACTATGACATCACCTGTCTACCTCTTTGCCGTTGCATTCGGCCTGTTTGAAGCCTGGCTGTTCGGCAGAAAGCAAAGAGGGCTTTTGGCTGCTGCTGCGATTCTGTGCGCAATGGGGATTTTCGGCATATTCACCAATGTAAATGAAGTCATCAGCGAACGCGGCTGGCCCGCACTCATTCTTTTGCTTGCAGCCGCTTTTCACATTCCGATTTTCGGTCCGAAACCGGTCAAAAACGCAGGACTTCTCGTACCGGGCGGCATTTTATTGGTTACGGGGATCTTGTTTGTTTTTGAAACGGCGACCCATTGGGCCTATTCCGGTGTGACATGGCCTGTTTATCTGTTGGCAGCGGCATTCGGTTTATTTGAACTGTGGCTGTTCGGCGGGAAACAAAAGGCGCTGCTCATTCCGGTTGCGGTTCTGACCTTGACTGCGCTATGCTTTACGATGATGTATCAGCCGATCATCCCGGTTTCTGTTTTCTGGCCTGCCTTATTTGTGCTGATCGGGATTGCACTGATGGCATTTCCGAAAAAGAAAAGCCGGGCTTAAATCGGTTTTTGCAGCCTGACACATGTTTCAGGCTGTTTTTTTTATTGTCACGGGAAGCGGCATTATGGTATGATAGCAAAAGTGAAAAAAAGAAGAAAATCCGTATTGATGCGGGAGAGGTTCTAGCTACACCCTCTATAAAAAACTAAGGACGAGCTGTATCCTTGGATACGGTTTTTTTATGTTTTTTAGGGCGCCTTCTCCGAGAAAGGCGCTTTTTTTATTGAATGATAGATAAGGGAGAGAAAGACATGAAAAAAGAAAAAGCGGTTGTGGTATTCAGCGGAGGCCAAGACAGCACGACGTGTTTATTATGGGCTTTGCAAAACTTTGAAGAAGTAGAAACCGTTACATTCCATTACAATCAGCGTCATCAAGAAGAAATTGATGTAGCTAAATCGATTGCCGAAAAGCTCGGTGTCAAAAATCATCTGCTTGATATGTCTCTTTTAAACCAGCTTGCGCCAAACGCGCTGACACGGGATGATATCGAAATTGAAGCGAAGGACGGAGAACTGCCGACAACGTTTGTGCCGGGGCGCAACCTCGTATTTTTATCCTTTGCATCGATTCTTGCATATCAAATCGGCGCACGCCACATCATCACCGGTGTATGCGAGACTGATTTCAGCGGCTATCCTGACTGCCGGGACGAGTTTGTCAAGTCCTGCAATGTCACCGTCAACTTGGCGATGGAAAAGCCGTTCGTCATTCATACGCCGCTTATGTGGCTGAACAAAGCGGAAACATGGAAACTTGCTGATGAGCTCGGCGCGCTTGATTTTGTAAAGAATAACACATTGACTTGCTATAACGGCATCATTGCGGACGGATGCGGAGAATGCCCGGCATGCCTGCTCCGCAATAAAGGATATGATGAATATATGAAAATGAAAGGGGAGCGGAACTAATTGCTTTCTCAAATTTACCCGCAGGTTCAGCATCCTTATTCGTTTGAGCTGAATAAGGACATGCACATTTCAGCAGCGCACTTTATTCCCCGTGAAAGTGCCGGAGCGTGCAGCAGAGTCCACGGCCACACGTATACAGTAAATATTACAGTTGCAGGGGATGAACTGGATGATTCAGGCTTTCTCGTGAATTTCAGCGTGCTGAAGAAATTGGTGCACGGCGCTTATGATCATACATTGCTGAATGACCATGATGAATTTTCCGATGATGATAGATATTCGCTGCCGACAACCGAAGTCGTAGCCAAAACGATTTACGATAAAGTTCAGTCCTACCTTGAAACACTGGAGAATCAGCCGGTCTGCGTCCAGGTTTTTGTCAGGGAAACCCCGACAAGCTATTGCGTATACCGCCCGAAAAAAGGTGATTTGAATGGCTAAAGGAATCCCGGTTTTAGAAATTTTCGGACCTACGATACAAGGAGAGGGCATGGTCATCGGCCAGAAAACCATGTTCGTCCGCACGGCAGGCTGTGACTACTCCTGCAGCTGGTGCGACTCCGCCTTTACATGGGACGGCTCAGCCAAAAAAGATATCCGCTGGATGACGGCGGAAGACATTTACCGCGAGCTGAGAGAAATCGGCGGAGACGCCTTTTCCCATGTTACCATCTCAGGAGGAAACCCGGCGCTCTTAAAGCAGCTTGACGCGCTGATTCTGCTGCTGAAAGAACATGGTGTGCGCGCCGCTTTAGAAACGCAGGGAACGGTCTATCAGGATTGGTTTACAATGATTAACGACCTGACGATTTCACCGAAGCCGCCGAGTTCAGGGATGACAACCGACTTTGCAAAGCTCGATCACATCGTATCTTCGCTTGATGCGGCTGAAAGGCTTAGCGCAGTCAGCTTAAAGGTCGTCATTTTTAATGATGAAGATCTGCAATTCGCGAAAACCGTGCATAAGCGGTATCCGAATATCCCGTTTTATCTTCAGGTCGGAAACGATAATGTCCACACGACAGATGACCGGGCATTAATTGCGCATCTGCTCGAAAAATATGAAAAACTCGTTGATAAGGTTTCTGCTGATTCAGATCTGAATCTCGTCAGAGTCCTGCCTCAGCTTCATACATTGCTTTGGGGCAATAAACGGGGAGTTTAATAGAAAGGGAGAATTTACATGACAAGAAAAGAATCAGAATTAGAAGGAGTTACGCTCCTGGGGAATCAAGGGACAAACTATTTATTTGAATATGCGCCGGAGGTTTTGGAATCATTTCCGAATAAACACGTGAACCGTGATTATTTCGTTAAATTCAACTGCCCGGAATTTACGTCGCTATGCCCGAAAACGGGACAGCCGGATTTTGCAACCATCTACATCAGCTATATTCCGGACGAAAAAATGGTGGAAAGCAAATCGTTAAAGCTGTATCTTTTCAGCTTCCGCAACCACGGAGACTTCCACGAGGACTGCATGAACATCATCATGAATGACTTGATCGAATTAATGGACCCCCGCTACATTGAAGTATGGGGCAAATTCACGCCAAGAGGCGGAATCTCCATTGACCCGTATACAAACTACGGCAGACCGGGAACAAAATATGAAAAAATGGCCGAACATCGCATGATGAATCATGATATGTATCCGGAGACGATTGACAACCGTTAATCATTCCGTTGTGTGATACGGAGTGCGAAACGAAGTGGGGACACGGTAAAAGTGGGAAAAGTCACATCTGAAAATGGCTCTACTCGTGGGAACTGCGTCAAAAAGTGTGACCCAATAGGGACTGACCCCCGTTTTTGAGACAGGGATCAAAACACCTTCATACAGCCAATTGCCGATATGTATCGGTGATTGGCTGTTTAGTTTCGTTTGAATACGAATATTGTTATAATAATGAATGTATTCTATGGCAGTACGTTCTACGATGGCCGTCGTAGTTCGATCAATGCTGTTAAGATAGAACGTTTCAGACTTTAGTGAGGAATGAAACGATTCGATGTAGGCATTATCAGCGGGCGCCCCTTTGCGGGATATGCTCATGGTAATGCCTTTTGTTTTAACAGCTTTCTGATACTCATAAGATATATAAACAGAACGCAATTCTTCTACCAGTTTGATTGTCGTTTCCCTATCAACTTCCTTTCCAATTCGTTGTACTTTTTTAACACTTCATTCTGTTGTCTCAGATAACGATTTTCTGCCTGCAGTTTCTCTAATTCGGAAGAATACGCCGGGTCTTTTCCATAAGTATATTGCTTTCCGACAGGCTGTTCGAATCGATGTGTATCCCCAGTCTTATGCCATCTAACCCATGTCTGAACCTGTGTCTTATTCTTAATATTCAATTCCTGCATGATCTCCTTCACAGGCACGCCTGCCAATCTCATTTCTACAGCCTTCTGTTTCACTTCAACCGGATAACTCACTCTTGTCCCCATAGAAATAACACCTCCAAGTCTAATTTCGGCTAACAATCATCCGTTTCCAAACTTGAAGGTGTTTTTTTATTTGTCTCATCTTATGGGGGCAGTCCCCCTATACAAATAAGTGATTTTTATTTATAAGGATTCCAATAGGAGTCCTTTTTAGGAGGGCGTCTGTATGAAAAAAAGAAGGTTATTGGGCTTGTGTCTCTCCTTATAGTTATACTAGGGTTAGCAGTAGCGTACCTATGTACATAAACAGATTAGACACTACAAAGTTAGATGAAATTGCTTGAAAAACTAAAGATAATAAAAAAGTAAGTGAGTATTTTGATAATGTATGGATGAATGAAATGAAAAAATCACCTGACCAAGTTTATGATATCTCGTTATCAGCAAAATCCAATTTCAAAAACTTATCGGATGAGGAAAAGGTTAATATTGTTGGGGAATGTCACTGATACAATTCAAGAGAATTTAAGGTTAAATGTTATTGAATGTGGAAGGAATTAAACATGCTCAATAAATGAAGTATTTGTGCTGCCAAATAAAAATGATAAGGCACACAGTTATACCTTAAAATATGATCCAGTTGCAAAACCTGAAGATAATGTATTACAGGTTTATAGGTGTCAAAACGATGATAAAGAATTAACTCTTATTAATACAACAGAAGTGAAACTAAGCCAAGATGAGACAGACCATAACGAAAAAACAATTCAAATTGGAATGTCTAAATCAGATGTATTGTTATTAGATGACTGGGGAAAGCCGATGGATGTAAACAAAACAACAACGGCTTATGGAACTAATGAACAATGGATATATAGCGGCAACAGATATTTATATTTTGATGATGGTGGATTAACAACAATTCAGGATTAAATAAGCTCTATCCTTAACTGGATAGAGCATTTTTTTACTTAATACTCACATACGTTATCTTCGCACTCAGGCTTCTCGGTTGCATCTACAGTGAAAGATATGACTTTGTCATTACCTTTATCATAGATTCCCCATATTTCTTTTTTCTTATTTCCATTGAGGTAACCATTGATTTCAATGCCACCCATTGGGTTTACCTCATAATCATCAGTGTAATTAATTTGTTCAATACCTTTATAGTTTGTTTTAATAAAGTCAGTCATTCTTTTTTTAGCCAAAGAATACAATTCTTCTTTTTTAGCTTCTTGGGCTTCCATTTTTTTGTCGTGTTGTTCCTTCATAAATATCCCTCCAAGTGTTATAATAACCAGAGATATAAGGATAATTATGTATTTTTTCATAAAACCATCCTTTCTGTCTTACATTTTACATGAGGGAAGGGGCATTGTACATGAATACAAAGACCGACATACCTAATCTATCAGATGAAGACTATTTTTCTCTCAGTCAAAATACATACAGTGAAAAGAAAATGAAAAAAGCCTATGAAAATAAGACACCACTTGTAAATGATTCAAAAAAGGCTTTTTACGTAGATAAAATCAAAAAAGACCCAGACACAGGCCTAGATGTTTACGTATTTGTCCAAGCAAAGAAAAAAGAAGGCAAATGGGTAAAACCAAAAGAACCAGAAAATGTCGTTATTGGTTTTCAAGGAACAAATCAGGAACAAATTAAAGCTGATGTTATAAGTGCAGATGGCGGCAACGTAGTCATGGGTAAAGACCCGAAAAAGAAAGTCCAATACATAATGAAAAAGGATGCGTCTGAAAACTCTAAAGCTATTGCCAAGTATAACGGCAGTATGGAACAAGCAATGATGATTAAGAGTGGAGAATACAAAATTGTCACTAAGACATCTCAATTTGATCAAGGTGATAAGCTCGTTGCCAATGAAGTGAAAAAGTATGCTGGCACTAACACAGTGATTTCGACAACAGGTCACTCACTTGGAGGGGCAGATGCGGAATACGCTGGTGTAAACAATAACGTTTACAGTGTAGCTTTTAACAACCCTTCCATTGTTAAACTGCACGATGAAGAAACACAGAATAAAATCAAAAATGGCGAATTTGATTTGTATCATAAGGCAATTATTAACCCTGATGATATGGTGGGCTCAGGATGGTTTTTAGAATACGACAGACACAACGGAACAACCATATATACGAAAGATCCAAGCATCGCACGTCAAGATCGAGCTCAAAGACTAATTTCTTCTTACGGAGTTCCTGGTATTTTGACCAACTTGATTACTTCTTTCTATGGCCAAGCATTTGCAAAAAATCCTGATACTCATAGTTTAAATGATTCGAATTTTAAATTTGATAAGAATGGTAATATCCAGAGTGTTGATGGCAGCAAAGGTGTTTATAACCAGAATATCGAATCATTCTCATCTTTCTCAGGCATAAATGGCCAGACAATTAAAGTGGATGCTAAATATGCAAAAGAATTAGCTAAACGATTACAGGCAGCTATCGAAGACTTAAAAACAAAGAAACAAGCAATTGAACGATTCCCTCATGATCACAGCAAAATGGTGTATGACGTAAAATCGATTTGTGGTAAGAGATTGGGAGAATTCAAGGATCTAGAACCAAGCGATGTTGATAAAGCTGTATTGTTTCACGCACCTTATGTGAAAGATGGGGCAGCATTTTATGACTCAGAAGAACAGTATCAAACTGAGGCTTCTCTTCATTATTTGATTAGAGATTTAGAGGATATTAGTGAGTTTATTGTTAAAATGGCTGAGGATTTAAAAGATAAGGATAATGAATTAGCAAGCTGGTTACGGTTATAAGGGGGATTTAAATTGCCATATGGAGTTAATATGGATGCAGATGAATTTTACAGACGGTTACAACAGAATGAGGAATTAAAAAAAATTGTGGGTTCAAGTTTAAAAACTCATTGCCAGAACCTAAAAGAAGACACAAAAAACGCATCAGACTTTTCTTCAGCACAACAGGTTATAGCTGAAGTGTATGTTGCTTTACTCTCTTCATTTGAAGGTAAAGCTAAAGAAGCATTAGTACAAAGGCTTAATGAAAATGCGACAATGCTGACAAATGCTACAGAGAACAGAAGTGCTTTTCTGAGGAGTATAAGGACTAAATAATTAAAACAACCTCCTCACTTTAGATGTGAGGGGGTCTTTTTAACTTATGATGTAGCAAAATTCGCAGACGTCTGCGAAAATACTCAGTTATTCAATCTCTCTTCTAATTCATGAATACGTCTTTCTAAACTAGAGAATTTCTTATCGTTATAACTATGATCAAGTTCGATGTTCTTGTTGATCAATTTGAGCATCGACATAACTTCTTCAGGTTCATTTTCCTCTATACGGGAAACTGTATCCTTGATTTCCTTTACATCCTGTTTAACTTCAGCAATGTCCTTTGATAACTGCTGAATAGCTTCTAATATTTGTTTCTCCATCCCGTTCACCTCTCCTTACAGTATAACAGCTATTGCAATACTTTTGATTGTCCGAAATTTGGACAATCCAATATTTCAATGGTTTTGTTTAACGGTTTGTAGAATTCTCCTCTACAAACTCTACAACCTAAACCCCGCCTTTTAAGCGGGGGTATTTTTCGTCTGTGGTGCGCCGCCGGAAAGGTGCATGATATCCGCACAGACCTTGTATAATGAAAAGAGAAATCATCTGGAGAAAAGAAAAAGACGAGTAAACCCGGGGGGAGTGTACTCGCCGCTTCATTACGTGACGGGTGCTGGATGGCAGCTCGTCTGTTTCATTATAAAATAGGGAACGTATGTTTGTAAAGGCCTGCGCCGTTTTTTTCTTATCCGGAGCGGAACAATTGTAAATGAATGATCAGCATGATAGCATGTCCTGTAAAAAGAAGGAGTGTTCGTCATGGAGCCGTTAGAGTTAAACGGTGTAAGGCTTGAAATGTATGACTGTAAAGAAAGTGCGGGCAAAAACGGCCGCGTCATCTCATTTATATTGAAGGTGACCTCTGAAACGTATCATGACATTGCCGTCCTTTTGTATGAAAAAACATTTGAAATTAAGGCGCCCGATCGGGGCCTTGAATTCCGCGGCAAAATAACCAACTACCATACATCCATCACAAATCTTTACAATAAAGATGAGACCGGAGATTTTTTCATTGAAATGACGGAAATCTGAAATCATTTGAAAAAGCTGCCGGGCGGCAGCTTTTGTGCGGGATATGTAAATGGTTCGGATTGTTCAGTGGGGGTTAATAGGAGTCTCTGATGATTTTATAATTTTTATGGTTGACGACAGTGAGGGAATCTAATTCAAGATCACGATAATTATCCATGATGGTTACATCAACGATGACGGAGTTTTCATTTACCTTTTCAACAACACCGGTTAATCCGTTTTTAAATTCAATGACGTTTCCAACCTTAGCAATTTTCACGAGCTTCCTCTCCTTTATCATAAATCCTGTTTGAAAATATTTTGCAGTATTTTCTTTAAGAAGTAAAGCGATATGGGTATCGGCCTGCTCGATCATTGTCCCGGCGGGGGAAAGATGGTATATTGATTTTCGGGAAAAAGCCGAGAAAAGGAGGCTGTGTTCGTTGCTGCCTGAAGAAATATCTGAACGTATCAACCAAATGCGCACCGGTGAAATCAAAGAATTCAGGGTGCAGAAAGAACATTTTCTTGCATTTCGAGCGGTTTTATCGAAGCAGGAAGATTTTAAGCATTTCCGCGGTATTGCACAGCAGGGCGGAGATGTTGTTTTCCAGTATTTAGAACAGCCAAGAAGCTGACGGCTCCTCGCATATGAGGAGTCTTTTTTTGTTTTCGCTGCTCATTTCATCTTGCTGTAACAGATGTAAACAAAATGTAAAATCCCTCCGATGGATACTTTTACTGCAATTTGGTTAATGTTGTGAAAATGACGGCCGTTTTTCTGCCAATAATAAGGCCGTTAACGAACTTCTTCCATCATAAAAGCTGATTGGGAGTGCTGGAAAATCTTTAACCGTGAATTTGCGCACTGCTCTTGTTAAGGTAGTGAAGTATTTAAGGAGGAAAGCGTATGACGACAAAATTTGCTGCCTTGGCTGTCTTTTTTCTTTGTTTTATGCCTGCAACAAAAATTGAACATACAGAAGCTCTGTTTACTTTAGCGAAGAAGCCAAAGCAAGAATCCAGCACACTGGTTGCTGATTTAAATAGAAATAGTTCGGTTCCGAAGTTTTCAAAAACTGACCAGAAGCATTCGATCCATCTGATAAAGCTGTCATCTCATCTTGAGCAGAAAGCCAAACCGGAGAAAACGGCTTATCAGCCGCCGAAAAAGACGTATTCCAGTGCCGACAGGGAACTTCTGTCACGTCTCGTGCACGCAGAAGCGAAGGGTGAGTCTTATAAAGGAAAGGTCGCGGTAGCCAGCGTCGTGCTGAACCGGACTGAAAAGAAAGGCTTCCCGGATACCATTCGGGGTGTGATTTATCAAAGGAATGCATTTGAACCGGTAGCAAACGGAAGCATTAATCAAAAGCCGGATAAGGATTCCATCGCCGCCGCAAATGAGGCGCTTAACCATCCGGGCAGAGAAACGAACGCATTGTTTTTCTACAATCCGAAAACAGCTTCTGACCACTGGATCCGTTCCCGAAAAATTATCGAACGGATCGGCAGACACGTATTTGCTATGTAAGCATAGCGGGACAAATATCCCGGCTATGCTTTTTTCAATTTTAAGAAATCGAAAATATTTTCAGAACTTGTCTCATATGATGATGAAAGAACGAGAGACAAGGAGAGACACCATGAATCGATTTGTGAAAGGGATCATTCTTTTATCCATCGCCGCCTTTTTCGCTGAATGTCTGGAATTTGTCGTGAATATGATACTGGCGCGGGAGCTTGGCGAGCATGGGATGGGGCTTTACATGAGCATTCTGCCCACCATTTTTCTCATTATCGTGATCGCCAGTCTGGAGCTTCCGATCTCCATCTCAAAATTCATCGCGGAATCCAATCAGAAGCTGCATGAAAGCATGCTCCGGCATGCCTTCAGAATGACCGCCGTATTTACCGCGTTTTCAACCGCGGCCGCAAGCATCGCGCTGCCGTTCATTCCTGTATTCGATACGTACCACCCTTTTATTAAAGGGATTGTCATCGGGCTGATTCCCGTCGTCGCTTTTACATCCATCGCCAGAGGCTATTTTATGGGTGTGCAGCAGATGGGGAAAATCGCGGTTGCGAATGTTTTGAAAAAAATCATTCAAGTGCTTTGTCTGTTTATCTTTTTTCAATGGTACTCTTTTGAAATTGATATGGCCGTGCTCATCTCGTTATTTGTGCTGGTCGCAAGTGATGTCGTGGTGTTCGTATACTTGTATACGCAGTTTATTTTGGCGAGGAGGACGCTTTCCGGCCATCAGCACATTCATCTCCGCGGCAAGGATGTGCGGAAACGTCTTCTGGCGGTATCCATTCCGACAACGGGGCTTCGTATTTTTCACGCGGTGACAAATGCCATTGAACCTTTTTTAGTAAAAGGAGCGCTGCTGGCCTCAGGGGCGGCCGGGGCAGCCGCGATTGATCAATACGGCATGCTTGCCGGTGTAGCGGTGACGATCGGTTCGTTTCCCGCATTTATCGCTCATTCACTGATGGTCGTCATGATTCCGAGCATTTCAGAAGCGTACGCGCTGTCTCAATATGACATTGTACTGAAACGGCTGAGACAAGCGATTTTTATTACATTCGGCTATGGCATTCCGGCAGTCTGGTTCATGTTTCAGTTCGCCGGCCCGCTGACCCATTTATTTTTTCAGTCTCCGGAAGCGCAGTATTTTTTGCAGCTTTTATGGCCGTATTTTCTTTTTCAGCTGTTTGTGATGCCGCTTCAAGCCTGTCTGATCGGCATCGGTCATGTGAAAACGGCGTTTTATCATAATGTATGGAGCAGCATTGTGGGTCTTTCGATGATGTATGTGCTTGGTTCTATGCCGAATCTGCAAATGCTCGGCATTATACTCGGTATGAATACCGGCATGATTCTTCTGACAAGTTTACATTACGCGACGATCTGCAAAGACCTCGGTGTCTCCGTGTTCCTGACCGGCGGCGGAAGAACAGCGCCCCGGATCGAGAGCTGAAAAGGCTGATACATTTCAGTAAGGAGGGGCAAGCTATCCGAAACGCGTGAAAGGAAGATCTTATGCATAAAAACCGTCTTATTGCATGCGCAGTCCTTTTGATAGCTGCCGCTCTCTGGATGCCTGAAGCAAAAGCCTCATCAGAAAAACAGGCAGTTCCCGCCGTGTTTCTGATGAAGACGATTGAAGGAGACGAGATATCGGTCCCAAATAAAGGGCAGAAAACCATTTTGCATTTTTGGACATCGTGGTGTCCGCCGTGTAAAAAAGAACTGCCGCAGTTTCAAACGTATTATGAACAGCATCAATCCGATGATGTACGTCTTGTAACGGTAAATCTCATGAATGCTGAGCGAAACAAAGAGGCCGTTCAAAACTTTGTCAATCAGCACCATCTCACATTCCCGGTCGTTCTTGACTCTAAGGGCGAGCTTATGAAGGAATACGGGATCATGACGATTCCCACGTCATTTCTGCTGAATGAAAAAGGAGAGATCGAAAAAAAGATCGTCGGTCCGATGACCGCTTCACAATTAAAAGAATGGTCTGAGAAATAAAAAGGTGCGGGGGGGGATTTCCTCCCGCTCCTTTTTTGCATATCATGAACAGCTGAAGGGATTATAATGATAATTATTATCAAAAAGAAATTAAAACAATTATAATTGAAATCTTTCGCCGGCGTGCTATAATAAAGAAAAACACCGCGATATTACTGTGAAAATGCTGCCTGTAAGGCGGCAGTTTTGCTTTTATCAGGGAAATGAAGATGATTTGCGTTCTCAATTAGAGAGGAGAATTCATAATGAATGAACAAGTGGTGACTCAAACCCATTCACAACAGCAGACTCAAGAAGAGCGGTCCGGAAAAAAGTGGCTCCAGCATGCGGAACTCATTGCGGCTCTCGTATCGGGCGCCCTTATTCTTGCGGCCTGGTTTTTCACCGAAGCAAAAGGCCTGTCCGTTACTTTGTATATCCTGGCCTTTGTGATCGGCGGATTTGCAAAAGCGAAAGAAGGAATTGAAGATACGCTGGAGACGAAGGCTTTAAATGTTGAACTTCTGATGATTTTTGCGGCTGTCGGCTCTGCCCTTATCGGGTATTGGGCGGAAGGCGCTGTTCTTATCTTTATTTTTTCGTTAAGCGGCGCGCTGGAAACGTATACGATGAATAAAAGCAGCCGTGATTTAACCTCCTTGATGAAACTGGAACCGGAGGAAGCGACCCTGCTTAAAGACGGACAGGAAAAGCGGGTGCCGGCCGCTGAACTCAAGATCGGCGACATGATCGTCATTAAGCCGGGCGAACGCGTAGCGGCAGACGGGATCATCGAGTCAGGCGCGACGAGTCTTGATGAATCGGCGCTGACGGGTGAATCGATGCCGGCGGAAAAAACAGCCGGAGATTCTGTGTTTACAGGAACGGTAAACGGAAACGGCTCTTTAACGGTCCGAGTTACGAAAACAAATGAGCAGTCTCTATTCAGAAAAATCATCCGTCTGGTGGAATCGGCTCAAAACAGCGTGTCACCGGCTCAGGCATTTATTGAGCGTTTCGAAAGTGTCTATGTAAAAGGCGTGCTTTTAGCCGTGGCTTTGCTTTTATTCGTTCCTCATTTTGCTTTAGGCTGGAGCTGGAGTGAAACCTTTTATCGGGCGATGGTGTTTATGGTGGTCGCCTCCCCGTGCGCTCTTGTCGCTTCCATTATGCCCGCTGCGCTTTCTCTTATTTCAAATGGAGCCCGCAACGGATTGTTGGTTAAAGGAAGTGTGTTTTTAGAGCAGCTGGGAAGCGTCCGGATGATTGCTTTTGACAAAACAGGCACGGTCACAAAGGGACAGCCTGCAGTTGCTGCATTCCAAGCGGCGGAATATGTGAATGAGGATGAGATCATGCAAGCGGTGTATGCGATTGAAAAGCAATCAAGCCACCCGCTTGCAAAGGCGATAGCTGAATTTGCCGAAAGCCGGGGCGCTGTGCCTGCAGGCCATACATCGATTGACGAGACGTCCGGATTCGGTGTTCAGGCCGATATAGAAGGCGCTAAATGGATGATCGGAAAAGCTGGATTTGCAGGGAAAGAGGATGCAGACGCTTTTTTGAAAACATCGGGAAATGAGTTAAAAGATAAAGGCTGTACGCTGGTTTTTGTTAAGAAAGATGACAGGATAGCGGGCTGTTTTGCGTTAAAGGATCAAATCCGGCCAGAAGCAAAAGCCGTAATGGCTGAGCTTGAATCACTTGGGATTAAAACGGCCATGCTTACCGGAGATCAGCCTGAAACAGCGGCTGCCATCGCAAAAGAGGCTGGCATGACGACGGTTGTTGCCGATTGTCTGCCTGACCAAAAGGCAGAGGAAGTGAAGAAACTGAAAGAAACGTACGGCACCATCGCGATGGTCGGAGACGGCATTAATGACGCGCCCGCTCTGAAAACCGCTGACGTCGGTATTGCGATGGGAGGGGGAACGGACGTGGCTTTAGAGACGGCTGACTTGGTCCTGATGAAAAATGATCTTCATAAGCTTGTGAAAATGTGCAGGCTCTCACGGAAAATGAACCGGATTATTAAGCAGAACATCGTTTTTTCGCTCTCGGTCATCTGCCTGTTGATTTGCGCCAACTTCCTGCAGGTGATGGAACTGCCGTTTGGCGTTATCGGGCATGAAGGAAGCACGATTTTGGTCATACTGAACGGACTCAGATTATTAAAATAAACAAAACAGCCGCACATCGGGCGGCTGTTTTTTTAAATGTTCGTTCACAGCATAAACGCCGGAAAACTGATAGAATGAATAAAGAGCCACTTTGGTAAGGAGGAAAAACAAAAATGAACAGATTACAACGTGTTTCAGATTGGCTGAAAAAAGAAGGACACGATGCGGCGTTTATACATACAAAGGAAAATGTATTTTATTTGACTGATTTTTATACGGATCCGCATGAGCGGTTAATGGGATTGTTCCTGTTTCAAGAACAGGAGCCGTTTTTCGTCTGTCCGGGAATGGAAGCCGGACAAGCCCGCAGTGCCGGGTGGGAGCATGAAATTATCGGCTACGGCGATCACGAAGACCCGTGGGAGCTGATCAAAGCCGAGCTCACAAAACGAAATGTGCGCCTTGATTCCATCGCGGTTGAAAAGGATTCGATCTCGCTTTCACGTTCAGAACAACTCAAGCATGCTTCAGGGGGCGCCGCGTTCGCTTCGGCAGAAGAAACGCTCAACCAATTCCGTCTCGTAAAAGATGAGAAAGAAATCAGCATTCTCAGGGAAGCGGCAAAGCTTGCGGATTTCGGAGTTGAAGTCGGTGTCGCAGCGCTTAAAGAGGGCGTGAGTGAAACTGAAGTGCTGGCGCAGATTGAGTTTGAGCTGAAGAAAAAAGGCGTGCAGGGCATGTCGTTTTCAACGATGGTGCTGTTCGGAGAAAAATCAGGCCAGCCTCATGGCAATCCGGGTACAGACCGTCTGAAAAAAGGCGATTTCGTTCTGTTTGACCTGGGTGTTATTCTTGACGGCTACTGCTCAGACATTACGAGAACATTCGCATACCAATCAATCAGCCCGAAACAGGAAGAGATTTACGAAACGGTGCTTAAAGCTGAAAAGGCGGCGCTTCAATTAAGCAAACCCGGTGTGAGAATCGGCGATCTTGATTTAAAAGCCCGCGGCATTATTGAAAAAGCCGGATACGGAGACTATTTCCCCCACCGCCTCGGCCACGGACTCGGGATTTCGGTTCATGAATATCCATCAATGAGCAGCGCGAACGACACGCTCCTCAAAGAAGGTATGGTGTACACGATAGAACCGGGGATTTACGTGCCGGATGTAGGCGGCGTGCGCATTGAAGACGATGTGTTTGTCACAAAAGACGGCGCCGAAGCATTAACGCAATATCCGAAAGAATTAATGATCCTGAAATAGAAAGCTTTGTGATAAAAAAGGACGGTTCTGGAACGCAGCGTCCTTTTTTATCACCTTGTTAAATGAAAAAGTCATCAAAATGCTGAAATGGTTTGATATCATGCTTTTCCCGCAGCGGCCGCATAGCAAGATAACTGCCGCCGAGTATAGCCAGACACAAACCGATTAAGCAAAGAATCCCCATCACTGTTAATCTCCTTTCAAATGAATAGGCTGTATTTGTTTTTAGCTTACTGTATGAAACGCATTCCAGATCAAGGAAAAAAAGAAAGGGGGGACGCCATGGCTACGATCAGAGACATTGCCGGCGCTGCCGGGGTTTCTGTTACAACAGTATCAAGAGTATTAAACGATCATCCTTATGTAAGCGAAGACAAAAGAGAAAGAGTGAAAAAAGCGGTACAATCGCTCGGCTATACGCGCAACATCCATGCCGTGCATTTGTCCAAAGGCTTTTCCGATATGATCGGCGTTGTGCTGCCGTCGGTGAATCTTCCGTATTTTGCAGACCTTGTCGCCGGTATTGCCGAGGCTGCCGAAGCGTCAGGCGTGCATCTTTCTTTATACCAGACGGATTATCAGCAGCAAAGAGAACGCTTTGCTTTATCACAATTACAGGAGCGCCAGGTAGATGGCCTGATTATCTGCTCCAAAGCAATTTCCGATGAGCAGCTGCTTACCGTGAAAGAACCCATTATTCTCTGCCAGCACACTGATGCCGCTGAGCTGTCCTCAATCAGTAATCCGCATGGGGAAGCATTTCGGCACGGCCTGGATTATCTGATAGAAAAGGGTCACCGAAAAATAGCGATCAGCCTGGCCAGAAAAAAGGGAAAAAACAGTCAAGTCCGCATTGCCGCATACAAAGAGGCGCTGAAGAAGATCGGCCGGCCTTACAGGGAAGAGCTGGTTGTGGAAAAGGCGCTGACGCTGCTTGACGGGAAAGCCCTTTTTCACAGATGGAAGAGCTGGGATGACAAACCGACTGCGCTGTTTGCGGCGAATGATCAAGTATCTGCCGGTCTTTACCTTGAAGCCAAGGCAAACGGGACGCGCATTCCGGAAGAGCTGGCGATTTTGAGCATTGACAATCATGATATCAGCAAGATGTTAGGTATTTCCACAATAGATATACAAACGAAAGAAATGGGAAAGCAGGCTTTTCACATGCTTAAGAATCGGATCAGCGGCGGGCCTCCGGCAAGGAAGATTCTTGATTACCGTCTTATTGAACGATCAACCGTCTAAAAAAAGAATTGACGCGCTTTCTGTTCGTTTTGTACGATATGAGGTATTGAATGACAAAGGAGCTGAGGATCATGAAGGGGTCCTTTACAGTTGAGAAGGTATTAAATAACAATGTGCTGATCGCAACACATGATAGATACAGTGAGGTCGTCTTGATCGGAAAAGGAATCGGCTTTGGAAAAAAACAAGCGGATGTCATTGAGGATAAAGGGTATGACAAGATGTTCATCTTAAAGGATGAAAAAGAACAAAAACAATTTAAAAAGCTCCTCGGTTATGTGGACGAGACACTTGTCGACATCTCCAATGACGTCATTTATCATATCAGGAACCGAACAAGCCAACCGTTAAATGAACATATCCATATTGCGCTGACGGATCATATCGCCTTTGCGGTAAAGCGGCTGCAGCAGGGCTTTGACATTAAAAACCCTTTTCTTATGGAAACCGAAACGCTTTATCCGGAAGAATTTCAGATTGCCCGTGAAGTCGTCGGCATGATTAATGAAAAGACTGGAATCTGCCTTCCGGAAGGGGAGATCGGCTTTATCGCTCTTCATATCCACTCCGCCCTGACGAATCGGTCCCTTTCAGAGGTCAACCAGCATTCGCAGCTGATGTCCCGGCTCGTTCAGGTGATAGAGGAATCTTTCCAAATGAAAGTCAATAAAGAAAGCGTCCACTATTTGCGGCTGATCCGGCATATCAGATTTACCATAGATAGGATTAAACGGGAAGAGCAGACAAAAGAACCAGAAAAGTTAATGTTATTATTGAAAAATGAATACCCGCTATGCTACAATACTGCTTGGAAACTGATAAAAATCTTACAGCAAATGCTGAAAAAACCAGTTCATGAGGCGGAAGCGGTTTATCTCACGCTTCATCTGTACCGATTAACCAATAAAATTTCATAATTTCAGTTGAGACCTTTAAAAACGTGTCACTGATTCGATCAGGCATGAGTGATTGAGGGTAAAAAACGGGAAGAACGGCCCCGTTATTTTGCACACCCTTTTTTACTCATGCTTTTTGTTGTGTAAAAGGGCAAATGTAAACGGTTAAACTGAAGACTTGCGCCTGTGAATTCGTTGTCATGAATTTTCGCTGTAAGGTCACACTAGCTAACAGGGGAGGTACATTCTTTATGTTTAAAGCATTATTCGGCGTTCTCCAAAAAATCGGCCGTGCTCTTATGCTTCCGGTTGCGATTTTACCGGCTGCGGGGATCTTGCTTGCGTTAGGGAATGCCATGCAGAACAAAGATATGATCCAAGTCATGCATTTCTTAAGCAATGATAACGTTCAGCTTGTGGCGAACGTTATGGAAAGCGCCGGCCAAATCGTATTTGACAACCTGCCGCTTCTTTTTGCAGTAGGGGTTGCGATCGGTCTTGCGAATGGAGACGGTGTTGCCGGAATCGCGGCCATTATCGGATACTTGGTCATGAACGTATCCATGAGCGCCGTGCTTATGGCAAACGGCAGTATTCCGTCTGACAAAATTGAACGCGCTAAGTTTTTTGCGGAAAACCACCCGGCCTATATTAACATGCTGGGGATACCCACTTTGGCGACGGGCGTGTTCGGCGGTATTATCGTCGGGGTTCTGGCCGCGTTATTGTTCAACAAGTTTTATAAAATTGAACTTCCGCAGTACCTCGGATTCTTTGCGGGTAAGCGGTTCGTCCCGATTATTACATCAATTTCCGCATTAATTCTCGGTCTTATTATGTTAGTAATCTGGCCTCCGATCCAGCATGGTCTGAATTCCTTCTCAACGGGACTTGTGGAAGCGAATCCAACCTTGGCGGCCTTTATTTTCGGAATGATTGAACGGTCATTGATTCCGTTCGGTCTTCATCACATTTTCTACTCGCCGTTCTGGTATGAATTTTTCAGCTATAAAGATGCCGCTGGAGACATTATTCGCGGAGATCAGCGGATTTTCATGGCTCAGATTAAAGACGGCGTACAGCTGACGGCAGGTACATTTATGACGGGGAAATATCCGTTTATGATGTTCGGCCTTCCGGCGGCAGCGCTTGCAATCTATCATGAAGCGAAGCCTGAAAAGAAAAAACTTGTAGCCGGAATCATGGGTTCTGCCGCTCTGACAAGCTTCTTAACGGGAATCACCGAGCCGCTTGAATTCTCATTCTTGTTTGTAGCTCCTATCCTGTTTGCGATTCACTGCGTATTCGCGGGGCTTTCCTTTATGGTCATGCAGCTGCTGCATGTGAAAATCGGTATGACCTTCTCAGGGGGTCTGATTGACTACTTCCTGTTCGGAATTCTGCCTAACCGGACGGCTTGGTGGCTAGTCATTCCGGTCGGCTTAGGATTAGCCCTCATTTACTACTTCGGTTTCCGGTTTGCGATCAGGAAGTTCAACTTGAAAACGCCGGGCCGTGAAGAAGAAGCTGCAGATGAAGGGGCAGGCGCATCAGGCGAAGCCGGCGACCTTCCTTATGAAATCCTTCAGGCGATGGGTGATCAGCAAAACATTAAACACCTTGATGCTTGTATCACGAGACTTCGTGTGACGGTCAACGACCAGAAGAAAGTGGATAAGGCCCGCCTGAAACAGCTTGGCGCATCAGGCGTCCTTGAAGTCGGAAACAACATTCAGGCCATTTTCGGCCCGCGCTCTGACGGTTTAAAAACTCAGATGCAGGATATCATCGCTGGACGCACGCCGCGCCCTGAACCGAAAGTATCCGCACAAGAAGAAGTCAGCCAGCAGGTTGAAGAGGTTATCGCGGATCCGCTCCAAAACGAGCAGGGTGAAGAAGTGTTCGTTTCTCCGATCACCGGCGAAATCCATCCGATTACGGATGTGCCTGACCAGGTGTTCTCAGGGAAAATGATGGGTGACGGTTTTGCGATTCTTCCGGAAGAAGGAATCGTCGTATCGCCTGTCCGCGGAAAAGTGCTGAATGTTTTCCCGACAAAACATGCGATCGGCCTCCAGTCTGACGGCGGAAGAGAGATTCTGATTCATTTCGGAATCGATACAGTCAGCCTGAAAGGTGAAGGATTCACTTCTTTTGTTTCTGAGGGTGACCGGGTTGAACCGGGGCAAAAGCTGCTTGAAGTTGATCTTGAGGCGGTTAAACCTCATGTTCCTTCATTAATGACACCGATTGTCTTTACAAATCTTGCTGAGGGTGAAACGATTTCCCTTTCGGCCGAAGGTACTGTAAAACGGGAACAAAAAGATATTGTGAAAATCGGAAAATAAGCATATAAATACGCCGTGCTTGTCAGATGACAAGTACGGCTGTATGATATAATATTGTGTAGTAAAATAGCTTTAATTTAAAGGAGAATGATAATCATGGCACAAAAAACATTTAAAGTAACAGCAGATTCCGGAATCCACGCTCGTCCTGCGACAGTTCTTGTACAGACTGCAAGCAAATATGATGCTGACGTAAACTTAGAATATAACGGCAAAACAGTAAACCTTAAGTCTATCATGGGCGTTATGTCTCTAGGTATCGCTAAAGGCGCTGAAATCACAATTTCCGCTGCAGGCGCTGACGAAAACGACGCTCTTAACGCTTTAGAAGAAACAATGAAAAGCGAAGGACTCGGCGAGTAATGCAAGAATTAAAAGGAATAGGCGCTTCAGCCGGAATTGCGATTGCAAAAGCATACCGGCTTGAAGAGCCGGACTTAACGGTTGAAAAGAAAAACATTGCTGATGCTGCGGCTGAAGTAAGCCGTTTTGATGAAGCGATTGTACGTTCTAAAGAAGAGCTTGAGAAAATTAAAGAGCATGCTTTAAAAGAACTGGGACAAGACAAAGCTGATATTTTCTCCGCGCACCTTTTGGTTCTGAGTGATCCTGAGCTGTTAAACCCGGTAAAGGAAAAAATCAGCACAGATTCAGTTAATGCGGAATTCGCTTTGAAAGAAACGGCTTCCATGTTCGTGACCATGTTTGAATCAATGGATAACGAATACATGAAAGAGCGTGCGGCGGATATCCGTGACGTAACAAAACGTGTGACAGGCCACCTGCTGGGCGTGGAAATTCCGAACCCGAGCATGATCTCAGAAGAGGTTGTCATCGTGGCTGAAGATTTGACACCGTCTGATACGGCGCAATTAAACCGTCAGTTTGTAAAAGGTTTTACAACTGATATCGGCGGACGCACTTCACACTCCGCAATCATGGCCCGTTCGCTTGAAATCCCGGCTGTTGTCGGAACAAAAGCGGCTACAGGCACAATTGAAAACGGTGTTATGGTGATCGTAGACGGCATCGATGGTGATGTGATCATCGATCCTTCCAGTGAAACGTTAAAGAAATATGAAGAAAAGCACAGTGCCTACCTGGCGCAAAAAGCTGAATGGGCTAAGCTCGTCAATGAACCGACTGTTTCAAAAGACGGCCATCATGTAGAGCTTGCCGCAAACATCGGCACCCCTGATGATGTAAAAGGCGTTCTTGAAAACGGAGGAGAAGCTGTAGGGCTTTACCGTACGGAATTCCTTTACATGGGACGCGACCAGCTTCCGACAGAAGACGAGCAATTCGACGCTTATAAGACGGTTCTTGAGCGTATGGAAGGAAAATCAGTAGTCGTGCGGACATTGGATATCGGCGGCGACAAAGAGCTTCCTTACCTGCAGCTTCCTAAAGAAATGAACCCGTTTTTGGGCTACAGAGCCATCCGCCTTTGCCTTGAAGAACAAGAAATCTTCAGAACTCAGCTTCGTGCGCTGCTTCGTGCAAGTACATACGGAAACTTAAAAATCATGTTCCCGATGATTGCGACAGTAAACGAGTTTAAACAGGCGAAAGCGATTCTTCTTGAAGAAAAAGAAAAACTCGTCAAAGCCGGCGTAACGGTTTCTGACGATATTGAAGTCGGTATGATGGTAGAGATTCCGTCTACAGCCGTTATCGCAGATCAGTTTGCCACAGAAGTTGACTTCTTCAGTATCGGAACAAATGACTTGATCCAATACACAATGGCTGCTGACCGCATGAATGAGCGCGTGGCTTATCTGTATCAGCCATACAATCCGGCGATTCTCCGTCTTATCACGCTTGTCATTGAAGCCGCTCACAAAGAGGGCAAATGGGTCGGCATGTGCGGAGAAATGGCAGGAGACGAAATTGCGATTCCGATTCTTCTCGGCTTAGGCTTAGATGAGTTCTCAATGAGCGCTACATCCATCCTTCCGGCAAGAACGCAGATCAGCAAGCTTTCTAAAAAAGAAGCTGAATCATTCAAAGAAACAATCTTGTCAATGAGCACGACTGAAGAGGTTGTCGCATTCGTTAAAGAAACTTTCAATAAGTAATACAACAGCCAGACGGTGTAAGCCGTCTGGTTTTTTTCATATTCGGAAAAAAGGGGGGAACAATAACTTTCAACAGGAGGGATTATCATGACAAAATCATTTGGAGCGGGGGATACGGTCTACGTCATTTACCGTAATCCGCATGCGGCCAATGTTGCCCATATTAAAGAGGCGGAGATCGTTCATCACCCATACCATGAGGGGGAACTGTCTCTTTTTTTACACGAAACCTATCATCCGCTGGCCGAAGATGATGCGGTCTTTTCGACATATGAAGAAGCGGAAGCGCTTTACAGCGAGCTTTTTGAAGAAGACCGGCACCGCTGATCAAAGGAAATGTTTACAACGCATATTCACTCTCTTTTGGACGGAAAGTAACAACATGAGACTATGTAAAGGGAGTGTGTGTCCATGCTGAAGCCGTTTGTTCCCCAGCTTGTTTATATTGAACCGAGAGCGCTCGAATACCCGTTAGGACAAGAGCTGAAACATAAGTTTGAAAACATGGGGCTTGAGATCAGAGAAACGACATCGCATAATCAAGTCCGGAATATTCCGGGGAAAAATCATTTGCAGCAATACCGGAACGCGAAATCAACCTTGGTGATCGGCGTCCGGAAAACATTGAAATTCGATTCTTCAAAGCCATCCGCCGAATATGCCATTCCGTTTGCGACGGGCTGTATGGGGCATTGCCACTATTGCTATCTGCAGACGACGATGGGGTCAAAGCCTTACATCCGGACATATGTCAATGTGGAAGAGATTCTGGATCAGGCCGATGAGTATATGAAAGAACGGGCGCCGGACTTTACAAGATTTGAAGCCTCTTGTACGTCTGATATCGTCGGAATTGATCATTTGACACATACATTAAAAAGAGCCATTGAGCATTTCGGACAAAGCGAATTGGGAAAGCTCAGATTTGTGACCAAATTTCATCATGTCGATCACTTGCTTGATGCGAAGCATAACGGAAAGACAAGATTCAGATTCAGCATCAATGCGGATTATGTCATTAAAAACTTTGAACCGGGAACTTCTCCGCTCGACAAACGGATTGAAGCCGCCGTCAAAGTCGCTAAAGCGGGCTATCCGCTCGGCTTCATCGTGGCACCCATTTATATTCATGATGGCTGGGAGGAAGGCTATAAGGAACTGTTTGAGAAGCTGGATGCGGCACTTGATGAAGATGTCCGGCATGACATTACCTTTGAACTGATCCAGCACCGTTTTACAAAACCGGCCAAACGGGTGATCGAGAAGAACTATCCAAAAACAAAGCTTGAGCTGGATGAAGAAAAGCGAAGGTACAAATGGGGGCGTTACGGAATCGGCAAATATATATACCAAAAGGACGAAGAACTTACCTTAAGGGAAACGCTTGAGTCTTATATCGAAACTTATTTTCCGAAAGCGAAAATCGAATATTTTACGTAAGGCGGAGCTGTCGGCATGACGGCTCTTTTTTTTGCTGCGTCAAATGACGGAAATTTTTGATATTTATTTCAAGGTTTATTCATTTTCTTGGCCGAAAGACCGATATAACTCTCAGGAGGGGATGGTTATGTTTAAAAAAATGCATATCAAAATTGCTGTGTTTGTATCGGCAATGCTTATCGTAACGGTTGTTTTTTTAACGGTATCTTCATATTTGACATTAAAGCCGATGATGACAGATGAAGCAAAACGCACGACAGAAAATGTCACCAATTCACTCGGTCAGAACATTGAGCTTCAGCTGAAAAATGATGAGACTGTATTATTGAGATTAGCAGGCGGTGAATTGTCCCGCACATTTTTGACAGATGGGAATAAAGAAACCGCGCGGCTCTTTAACGATGAGTTAAAGCAGATAGGACAGAATGACAAATATGTCGCGCTTGCATACGTCGGAACCGCAGACAAACAAATGTTTACATATCCGAAGGCTGACTTTGCCAAAGACTATGATCCGACAAATAGAACGTGGTATAAAATGGCGGCCGAAAAACCCGATACGGTTGTCTGGACTGAGCCTTATAAAGATGCTGTGACGGGAGATATGATCGTGACGGCTTCAAAAGCCATTCAAAACAGCGGAACCGTCATCGGAGTGGCGAGCTTAGATTTGAAGCTGTCATCCATTCAGAGCATGGTCAATCAGCAAAAGGTTCCGTATAAAGGATTTGCGTTTTTAGCGGATGAAAACGGTTCTCTTCTGGCGCATCCGTCAAAACAGGGGAAAAATATTTCGGAAGATCAGGCGTTAAAAGACATCAGCTCAGACAAAGAAGGCATCAAAGAGCTGCAAGGGAATATGGTCGTCTATCAAACGATAAAAGAAACAGGATGGAAGGTCGGAACGCAGTTTGAAAAAGATCAGCTGATGGGAGTAGCCGACAAAATGAATACAGTGAGTATTTTTATGTCACTGATCGCTCTTGTGATTACGATCGGGCTCAGTTATTTCCTTGCGAAAACGATAACCGGGCCGATTCAGCAGCTGATCGCCAAAACAAATTCGGTCTCCGCGGGAGATTTAACCGTCCGCGCCCAGACTAAATCAAAAGATGAAGTAGGCGAATTAACAAAAGACTTTAACCAAATGGTTGAAAATATGAAAGAAATGGTCGAACAGGTCAAGACTTCTTCAGAAAAAGTGTCCGATACATCTGACCAATTAACAGTCATTTCACAAGAGACAAATGAAACGAGCGGACAAATCGCAAAAGCGATAGAGGAAGTCGCCGCCGGAGCGACTGAGCAAGCGTCAGAGGTTGAGACGATCAATGAAAAATCTGAAAATCTCTCAGTCAAAATAAGAGGAATTGCCGATCGCGCGGGCAGCATAAAACAACTCTCAAAATCTTCAGAGGACGCCAGCTACAAAGGCCTGGATGCGCTCGGCCAGCTGCTGATGAAGTCAAATGAAGCCAATTCAGAAACGAAAAAAGTAGAGGCCATGCTGACTGACCTGGAAAACCAAACGAAAAACATAGAGGAAGTCGTAACGGCAATATCCGCCATTTCGGACCAGACAAATCTCTTGGCGCTGAATGCGAGTATTGAAGCCGCAAGAGCGGGAGAAAGCGGACGGGGTTTTGCCGTCGTCGCTGAAGAAGTCCGCAAGCTTGCTGAACAATCAGCTCTTTCCTCCGGCCATATCAGTGAGACGGTCCGGCTGATCCAATCAGAGACGAAAGAAGCGTCGCACGCAATGATCGAGGCAAGCAGAATGAATGATGAACAAAACAGCGCCATTCATGAAACGGGCGAAGTGCTTAATCTGATTACGACAGAAATGCAGTCTCTCGTTCAAGGAATAGATCATATTTACAATGACATTCAAAAAATGAGTGAAGAACAAGCCGCGATCCAAGAAGCGATTCAAAGCATCTCCGCCATTTCTCAAGAATCAGCGGCAGCCGCGGAAGAAGTGAATGCCTCAACTGATGAACAGCTCGTTACGCTTGAAAAAGTGAAGCAATCGACCGACATGTTAAAGAGCGCGAGCGAAGATCTGATCAGCGCCATTTCTAAATTCACCTTGTAACGCAGACTCTATCAGCCTGTCATATGGTAATATAGACATGAAATCGTATATATGAATCGCAGCAGGGGAGGAAAACGCAGTGAACAAAACGGTCGGATTTATCGGTTTAGGTGTCATGGGAAACAGTATGGCATCGCACATTTTAGAAGCGGGCTATCCTGTTTTAGTCTACACGCGGACGAAACAAAAAGCGGAAGAGATTCTGAATAAGGGAGCGGTCTGGCAGGAGACGGTCAAAGACCTTTCGGAGAAAGCTGACATCATTATTACCATGGTCGGCTATCCGAGTGATGTCGAAGAAATCTATCTCGGTGAAAACGGCATTCTCCGTCATGCAAAAGAAGGGGCGTTTGTCATTGACATGACGACATCAAAACCGTCTCTGGCGAAGAAGATTGCGGAGAAAGCCAAAGAAAAATCGATTCACGCCCTGGACGCACCCGTTTCCGGCGGTGACATCGGCGCCCAAAACGGAACACTTGCCATTATGGCCGGAGGAGAAAAAGAAGCGTTTGAAGCATGTCTGCCGCTTTTCTCCGTAATGGGGGAAAATATTCAGTATCAAGGGCCGGCAGGGAGCGGCCAGCATACGAAAATGTGCAACCAGATCGCGATTGCAGCGGGAATGGTCGGAGTGGCTGAAGCGATGGCTTACGCTGAAAAATCCGGTCTGAACCCAGAACAAGTGCTGAAAAGCATTACAACCGGAGCTGCCGGAAGCTGGTCATTGTCCAACCTCGCTCCCCGTATGCTGAAAGGCGATTTTGCACCCGGATTTTACGTGAAACACTTTATTAAAGACATGGGAATTGCTCTTGAAGAAGCGGAGCTCATGGGAGAAGAAATGCCTGGATTGGCGCTGGCCAAATCATTATACGACAAGCTTTCCGCGCAAGGAGAAGAAAACAGCGGGACTCAAAGCATTTATAAGCTTTGGGTGAAATAAAAAAGATTGCCCGAACGCGACTATTTTATGGATGCTGAGGAAGCGAATACTTACGGTATTGTTGGTAGTGTTTTATAAACAATGATCTGCAAATCTTGTATTCTTAGGGCCTTAATGAAGACAGGAACTTGGCAGGATAATGTATTAATGTGTATCCGTTTATAATATTCTACTGTTTGGAATCCCCCTCGTTTGTTTGATGCAGACTGTCTATTATAAATCAAAAGGGGGATTTCCGAATAATTATAAGGATTAATACAACTTTCCAACAGTAGGATGTATCATGTTTGATTCAACTATGAATTCGAGTAACCCAAATGTACATAGTAATAAATCGAGTTGATTCCCGCAATTAAAACCTAATAATTTGGCATCCAAAATTGAAATTCTATAGATTAGCCTTCTAGCAAAACTGAAAAATAAAAGAGGATGTATCGTAAAAATTCAAGAGATTTACGAAAACATCCTCGATTCAGAGATTTCATCATTACATGTTGTTTTTTGAGAATTCCAGATGAAATCAACGTTAAATCCATTTGTTAGCAATATGAATTTTAATGTTGTACAGTAATATAGTGTTTCAGTTCTCCTATATGGGTTTGAGTTCCCCAGGTCAATGCTACTTGCACATCATACTTGCCTGCTGGAATATTTTTCGTCAAAAAGCTTACTTTAAAATTGCGAACATTATGTCTATTAACATCTATATATTTGACTATATCTCCTTTTTTATTTTCAAGAAAAACTGTAACACCCCAGTTTACCTCATATTTTGAAGGCACAGTACCTGTTACGACTATAGAAGTAGCGTGTTTTGAGTAAGTATTAGCATCTGTTTGGAATTTAATTGCTCCTTTTGAAGTCATGGCTAACGCTTCTGAACTGTTTGAGAAAATCCCGAATGTCAAAAGAGCAACTGTGAATAGTGTCATTACAATTTTTTTCAACTGAAACTTCCTTTCTCCATTTTTATTTAGAAATCCATTCAATATATTACTAAATTTTGAAAAAATATTCAACGGAAAATAGGTAAATTCTACTTTTTATTATAAAAAAGTATTACTAAAGAAGTAAAGGGTAGCAAAACCATTTTAATCCTCACGTTTATGATTTTACAAAAAAGCTCCCGGCACCTCGTGCCGGGAGCTTCAAATGTTTATAAATTTATAAAGTGTTAGGCCCTTTTTTCGCCGTCTCAGCCACTTTTTCGACAGACAAAAGATTGCCCCGCGGGGCAATCTTTTTTGTTTATTTTCCGATGAATTGCTGTGTCCAGATGTTTCCTGATTCTACATAACCGACACCGATTTGAGTGAACTCGGGGTTCAGGATGTTCTTTCTGTGGCCTTCACTGTTCATCCAAGCTTTAACGACAGCTTCAGGAGTCGGCTGTCCTTTGGCGATATTTTCACCGGCTGTTTTATAAGTGATTCCGAAAGACTTCATCATATCGAAAGGTGAACCGTAAGTAGGGCTTTGGTGATCGAAATAGTTTTTGTCTTTCATATCTTGTGATTTTGCGTGAGCTGATTTGCTTAGTTTATCATCAATCTGCAGAGGTTTTAAGCCTTGCTTTTGTCTCTCTGCGTTTGTCAATTCAACGACTTTCTTTTCATACGCACTGACAGATGAAGGAGTTTTCTCGCTGCTGTTGTTTGTGTTATCTGTCTGTTTTGCATTGTCAGCCGTCTGGTTTTGATCGGCTTTCGGTTTTTCAGCAGCTGCCGGAGCCGTTTTTGCAGGTGTTTCTTTTTGAACGTCTTTAACTGTCATATCGGAATGCTTTGCTTGTTTTTGCAGCTGCTGTTTCAGTTCTTTCTCATTTTTAAAGCTCAGCTGTTTCGCGCTCTTTTTCATATGTAGTTTTTCAACAGCCTCTTGAAGAGTCAGATGCTGTACGGTGTTTCCTTTTTTCACAGTAACGACGTGCTGGCATGACAGCTCTTTGGCAGATGCCTGCTGAATGCCTCCGAATGTAATCAAACTGACTGCCGCGGCGGCAGATAAGAGAAATGCTTTTTTCATAAGTTTATAGCCTCCCAGAGAAGTTGTTTTTTTCTACATGAAAAATCTTATCACAGCTTTTTTGTCATAATGCAGGCATTCATTTCCTTTGACAACAATCTCTTGTCATAATTGTAATTGAGCATAGAAAAATGGCTTTATATCAGGAGAAACGATCTGTATTTATATTTTAAAATCCGTTACATTACTTCAAGTTATTTGAAGTGTTAGATATTTTTTAAGATAATTTGATCTTGACAGTTTTTTTTACCCGTTTTCGCTGTAACAACTTTTACAAAAATGTTACAATTAAAATCTGTTTATGTAAATATATTCAATGATTTGAGAGGTGTAACAGAAAGTGGCTGAAGTCGCGCGTGAACCAAAGAAAAAAACGAAACGTTACAGAGCGCTGAGAATGAATCTCTATTTTTTAGTTGTTTTCCTTCTCTTTACGGCACTGATTTTTAAACTCGGCATCGTCCAGATTGTCGAAGGGGATAAACACCGCCAGGATGCGGAGAAGGCAAATGCAAAAACCGCCTATTACCCGACACCGCGGGGAAAGATGTATGACAAGCGGAACAGGGTGGCGGTTGATAACCAGGCTGTGCCTGAAATTGTATACGTTTCTACCTCAAAAACCTCGGCAAAGGACAAATTGAAAACGGCAAAAAATCTCGCCGCACTGATCCATATTGATACTGAATTTATGAAGGATCGAAATATCATTGATTACTGGCTTGCCGCACATCCGAAGAAGGCGGAAAAGCTTATGAAGGATTCAGAAAACAGCCTGAAATCCCAAGAAGTGTACAAACGCCAGATTGAACGCGTCCCGAAGCAGGAGATTGATGCGATCAAAAAAGATAAAAAAGAGCTGCAAATTGCGGCGATTTATACGCGTTTTTCAAGCGGCAACGCCTATCAGCCGCAAGTCGTCAAATCAATGGACCCGAATAAGCTGAACGGAAACGGAAACAGCGGTTCACTGCTTGACGAACATGAAAACAACAAACAGAAACCGAAAAGCGACCTGACATATGAAGAAGTTTCCGTCGTATCCGAGCACTTGAAAGAGCTCCCCGGCATTGACGTAATCAATGACTGGACGCGGAAATATCCGTACGACAAAACGCTGTACTCTCTGTTCGGCGGTGTGACGACACCGGAACAGGGATTGTTGGGCGAACGGAAAGATTATTACGTCACAAGAGGTTACTCACTGAATGACCGGGTGGGAAAAAGCTACATCGAATATCAGTATGAAGACTATTTAAACGCACATAAAGAAAAAGTAGAGTATGTGGAAAACAGCAAAGGTGAAGTCGTCAGCCAAAAGCCCGTCGATGAAGGCAGCAGAGGCTACGATCTGCAGCTCTCGCTCGATATGGAATTACAGTCGAAAGTCGAAAAAGTCATTGAAAAAGAGCTGAGAAGAAGCCGCGCCGCCGGCAACTATATGGTTGACAGAGGATTTGCCGTCATGATGGACCCGAACAACGGGGATATTCTCTCAATGGCGGGGAAACGCATTGATCCCGAAACAAATAAAACACAGGATTTTGCGATCGGGGCATTTACGACCCAATATGAGATGGGATCTTCTGTTAAAGGAGCGACTGTTCTTGCGGGTTACCAAAGCGGCCTCCCGCATTATAAAACGTTTGTCGATGCGCCCCTTACGTTTAAAGGCGGAACGAAAAAACAATCGTGGACACAAATGGGAGCCATTACTGAGCTGACCGCGCTGCAAAGAAGTTCAAACGTATATATGTTTCATGTGGCCATGCATATCGCCGGCATTACCTACAAGCCGTACGGCACACTGCCGGCCGGATTAGACGATATTAAAAAAATGCGCAACTATTACGCCCAATTCGGCCTGGGTGTCAAAACCGGGATTGACCTTCCTCAGGAATCAGCAGGAATGCAGTCAAATCCGCAATTGGTCGGGGGATTGCTGCTGGATTTTGCGATCGGACAGTTTGATACATATACGCCGCTTCAAATGGCTCAATATATTTCGACTATCGCAAACGGCGGATATCGCGTCCAGCCGCGGATTGTTACAAGCATTCATGAACCGGACAGCAAAAACAAACTTGGAAAAGCGATTGAACAGCGCGATATTAAAGTTTTGAACAAAGTAAATAACAGCCCGAGCGATTTTGATCAAGTTCATAAAGGAATGAAATTGGTCACAAGCTCACCTCAAGGAACGGCTTATTCAACATTCCAAGGTTCCGGCGCTGATGTTTCCGGAAAAACGGGAACCGCGCAGACGCACTATTACGGCACGAACAGAAACTGGTGGGGAAAAGAGCCGTATAATTTGACCTTTGTCGGCTATTATCCGTCAGAACATCCACGAGTGGCATTCAGCGTCGTCGTTCCGTCTGTTCGAGATGATCACGATCCCGTCAGTAAAAACATTGCCAAAGGAGCAGTTGACGCTTACAAAGAGCTTGAAAAGAAATACAATAAAAAATAACAAATGAAAGGGCGGCCGAACATCTCGTGCGCCCTTTCTTTCATTCAGGAAAATTGACGTTCACAATAAGAATAGAAGGAGAATGCTCATTTTTTAGCGAATCAATCTAGTGGAATTTCTTTTTATATCAGCCCGTGACCAGCCTGAAGTGTGAGTAAAATGCAAAGGAGGGATTCTGTGGAACAGGATACTCAGCATGTCAAACAGCTTCAATCGAAAACCGATCTTCATGCCGTTTTGACGTCTAATGGGCGTATTATGTATATTTCTGCAAACTGTAAATCGTATTTCAGTTATTCCCAGGAAGAGATGATCGGATCGTTTCTCAAAACGTTCCTGCATGAGGAAGATCAATTTTTGGTTGAAAGTTACTTCTATAATGAGCATCATTTAATGCCTTGCACCTTTCGCCTTATTAAAAAAGATCATACCATTGTTTGGCTTGAAGCAGGTGTGGAAATTGTCACACCGCAAATGGAGGGGACAGATCGGGAAATTATCCTTAAAATCAAGGTGCTTGAGGAGAAGACACCGTGCAGGTCTTATATGTATGAACAAAAGAAGCAAAAGGCGGAACAACAGTCAGCAGAAGCGGCTGGAAACGGCGAATTTGAGCGTCTTGTTGAAACGCTGCCGAATCCTCTATACGTCAGTATCAACGGCACAATCGCCTACGCCAATAACGCGATGCTTGCCATGCTGGGAGCCGACAGCAAAGATGAGGTGATCGGCAGACGCTCTTATGAGTTTATCGAAGAAGAGTATCATGACATTGTGAAAAACCGAATTGTGCGGATGCAAAAAGGGATGGAAGTCGGAATGATTGAACAGACGTGGAGAAGGCTTGACGGCACGCCCATTCATTTAGAAGTGAAGGCGGCGCCGACGACATATAAAAATCAGCGGGCGGAATTACTGCTTCTGATTGATATTTCTTCACGGAAAAAATTCCAAACGATTCTTCAAAAAAGCAGAGAGCGTTATCAGCTCCTCATTCAGAATTCAATTGATACGATCGCCGTGATTCACAATGACAAATGGGTATTCATGAATGAGTCGGGCATTTCGCTGTTTGAAGCCGAAACCTATGAAGATTTAATCGGAAAAAACATCTATGATCAGCTTCATCCCTGTGATCATGACGACGTGAAACAGCGGATTCAACATATTATCGACCGAAAGACCGAGTCCGAAATCATTAAACAATCGTGGTTTACTTTTAAAAACCGGCTGATCTACACGGAAATGGTCTGCATTCCGACGACGTTTTTCGGAGAAACGGCCGTGCAGGTCATTTTGCGTGACATTTCTGAGCGGAAGCAGACGGAGGAATTAATGCTGAAGTCGGAAAAGCTGTCTATCGCAGGGCAGCTGGCGGCGGGAATCGCTCACGAAATCCGCAACCCGCTGACGGCGATCAAAGGATTTTTACAGCTCATGAAGCCGACGATGGAAGAAAACGAACATTATTTTGACATTGTGTTTTCTGAACTGAGCAGAATCGAATTAATTTTAAGTGAACTTTTAATGCTTGCCAAACCTCAGCAAAATGCCGTAAAAGAGCGTGTAAACTTAAAGAAAATTATAAGTGAAGTGACCGCTCTTTTAGAGACGCAGGCGAATCTTAAAGGGATTTTCATCAAAACGGATTACGAACGGGACAGCATGTTTATTAACGGTGATCAAAATCAGCTGAAGCAGGTGTTTATCAATCTGATAAAAAATGCTGTTGAGTCGATGCCCGATGGGGGAACGGTCCACATTCTCATGACAGAAGATGAGTATTCCGTCAATGTGACGATCAAAGACGAGGGTGACGGGATACCGGAAAACGTGCTGAAACGGATAGGCGAACCGTTTCTGACAACGAAAGAAAAAGGAACCGGCCTGGGGCTGATGGTCACATTCAACCTTATTAAAAACCATCAGGGAGCCATCCAAGTAGACAGCAAGCCGGATAAAGGCACGGCTTTTCACATTACATTCCCGAAACAATAAAAAACAACGGCGTAACGCCGTTGTTTAAATAGTCTGCATGGATTCTCTCGTTTTTAAAATAAATGCTTCCAGCCGGTCCAAACCTTCTCTCAATGTATCCAGTGAATATGCGAATGACAGCCTCACATACCCTTCACCCAACTTTGAAAACGAGCTGCCGGGCACTAGAGCCACACCTGCATCCTCTAAAAGAGCCATACTAAAATCAAACGATGACATTCCGAATGACTTAATGGAAGGGAAGATATAAAATGCGCCTGACGGTTTTACGACGTCAAGCCCCATTGACACAAGACGGTCATATACATAATCAAGCCGCTTTTTATACTGTTCTCTCATAATAAGCGCATCATCAACGCCGTTTGTCACCGCTTCAAGCGCCGCTTTCTGGGAGATCGAGGACGCGCAGGTCACACTGTACTGGTGAACTTTTAAGATGTGCTTGGCAATGTCTTTCGGTGCGAAAATGAAACCGATTCTCCAGCCCGTCATGCTGTGTGATTTTGACAGCCCGTTGATCACGATCGTCTGGTCTCTCAAAAAAGACGCGATTGAGTAATGCGGTCTGTCATAGGTTAATTCGCTGTAAATCTCATCCGACAGTACAAAAACATTTCTGCCTTTCAGCACGGCCGCGATGTTTTTCAGCTCTTCTTCTGACAATGTCACTCCGGTCGGATTTGACGGATAAGGAAGAATGACGCATTTTGTTTTAGGCGTCAGCGATTCTTCAATGAGCCGCGCTGTCAGCTTAAATCCGTGTGTCGTCGTGTCCACATGAACGGGAACGGCGCCTGACATGCGGATAATCGGTTCATAGCCGGGATAAATCGGTCCGGGCAGAATGACTTCATCGCCGGGAGATAAAATCGTCCGCAAAGCCGCGTCAATCGCTTGGCTCGCCCCGGTTGTGACGATGATTTCCGTTTCGGCTTCATAATTCAGATCCGCTTTTTTCTTCATATAAAGCTGTACGGCCTGTCTCAGCTCAAGACCGCCTGCATTCGGAGTATACGCCGTAGCGTTCTCGTCGATTGCTTTTTTGGCCGCCGCTTTGACATGGTGCGGCGTGAAGAAATCCGGCTGGCCGATCGTAAGCGAAATCACATTATCGTGCTGAGCTACAAGATTTGAGAATTTGCGAATTCCTGAAATTTCAATTTCTTTTACATTCGGATTAAGCAAATGTTCCATAATTCATCACCTTATACTATATATTGAGTTTATCCTATTTTACCACTAGCTGAGCATTTGTCATCTATTTAAGTGAACTATCCCGAGTATATGTCCGATATGTGAAAACATACCTTCTTTCAGAAAAAAATAAGACAACCAGCTGAAATGATTGTCTTCATTGTATCATGATCTATCTATTGTGATATGTGGCGAATGTCATTAATACCCGTATTCAAAGCTGATGTTTTCCCGCCATACGATATACGGAGCGGGCTTATCGGGACACTCATTCGCTTCTTTTTTCATTTGCAGGTAAGCCGTTTTGCTGATATCTTCTAACACCGTCATTTGATCTTGGTCGAATATAACTACTGTACCCATTTATTACACCCTTCTTCCTGAAAAATCCTTGACTATTTTACCACTCGATGTCAAAAAGTCAATGGGATATCGGAAAAAAGAATCTTTTTATAAAGAGTTAATGGCCAGTTGGCCTGAATACATTCACTTTTTCCGTTTACAGCCGATATAAACAGTACAATACTGAATGCGGATAGCGAGGGATTGAATTGTCTTTACAACAATACGATATTTTATTGGATTCAGGCACAAATGAATTAGAAATCGTCAAATTTGAAGTAGGCGTCAATACATTTGGCATAAATGTGATGAAAGTCCGGGAAATCATTCAGCCGGTAGATGTCACATCTGTGCCACAGTCTCACAAAGACGTAGAAGGGATGATTAAGCTGAGAGGCGAAATTCTTCCCGTCATCAGCCTGTACACCTTTTTCAACGTTGATGCCGAAGGGGCAAAAGACGATAAATATATCGTGACGGAATTCAACAAGCGGAAAATCGTCTTTCATGTCGGTTCCGTATCACAGATCCACAGGGTGTCCTGGGAGGCGATTGAAAAGCCGACTTCGCTGAATCAGGGCATGGAGCGGCACTTAACGGGTATCATTAAACTGGAAGATACGATGATCTTTTTACCTGATTATGAAAAGATCATTTACGACATTGAATCGGCATCCGGAGTTGAGACTTACCATGTCCATCAGGAAGGATTTGATGAAAGACGGGCGGGTAAAAAACTAATTATCGTAGAAGATTCGCCGCTTCTTATGCGCCTTTTGACGGATGAACTGACTGAAGCGGGGTACAGTGAAATCGTTACGTTTGAAAATGGAAAAGAAGCGTATGAATATGTCATGGAATTGACGGATAAAGGAGCAAATCTGTCAGACCATATTGACATGATCATCAGTGACATTGAGATGCCGAAAATGGACGGGCACCGTTTGACGAAGCTCCTTAAGGATAACCCGCAAAGCTCTGACGTGCCGATTATGATCTTTTCGTCCCTGATTACGGATGACCTGCGCCACCGGGGCGAAGTCGTCGGAGCGGATGAACAGATCAGCAAGCCTGAAATCAGCGAGTTAATTAAAAAAGTGGATACGTACGTGATTGAATAGAAAAAAGCCGATGCGTCATGCATCGGCTTTTTTGCGGCGGAATTAAAAATAACTCTCACCAAGTTTTTTAAACACGGGTTTATGATAAGCGGGCTGCTGCCTGTTGGCGGCCAGCGGTTTTTCCTTTAAGCCCACATATTTTTGCAATAAGTTTTTCGCTTTTGTCAAAGACATTTGTGCTTTAGGATTGCGGTACGATTGATTTAACGTACCTAAATGCGGAAGATGCTGGAAGTCTTCTTTTGTTGGAGGCATGTGAAAATAGTAGTCTCCGATAGAGATAAGTACGTCTGACTGCTGTTGGCTAAACCTGGGATTATTTGAAAAGTGAAGCCCTATTTTTTTCCCTTTGCCTTCTTTCACAAGCTTTTGTAATGCCCGTTTTTTCAGCAGATAAAGGTATTTAGGGTTGGGGGCGGTTTTTGCATGGCGGTTCACAGTATAAACAGCTTTTGAAAGATTCTCGATGGTTGGCTGCAGCTCTTTCGAATAAGCGTGGTCGTCCATTATTTCTCTCCTTTGCATTGATCAAGTTCATATATAGATTATACTTTTTTAGCGTTGAAATGCAAATATTGAATATAAAAATACGCCTTTTTCTGATGAAAAGGGCGCATTTTTTTCCTTTATTAGACAGGATTCGCATTTTTTTCAGAATCAGCTTTTAATGATTGCTGCACATCGATTTCCGCCGCCTCGGCGCTGTACTTCGGAAGGGCGATAAAATAGAACACAAATACTGCCAAAATCACGATTCCCATGCCGTAATAAAGGTAATCAATATTGGAAACGAATTTCGGAAATAACAGGGCGACAAGTCCGAGTGTAATCGATTGGGCAAACATCATAAAGGGATCCTGCCAGCCGCTGACCCGGCCCATTATTTTCGGATGAACGATTTTCGGCATCCAGCCGCCGATGGCGATATTGACAGGGCCGATGCACATGCCGAGGACAAAAGCCGCCGCATAATAAATCCACAGCTGATCCGTATAGCCGAGGACAAAAATGAGCAGTCCGGCAGCCAAAATCGGAAGCGACATCAAATGATGCGGTTTGACTTTTTTCGCGATCATCGTTCCGATTACACTTCCGGCAAGCAAACCGACGCCGAGTGCGACGGTGAAGATAGAAGTGTGTGATTCGTAATGATCGGGCGCAAGTCCGTATTTCATCGTAAACATCGGAAGTACGGCAAAGCCGCCGTTGACAAACCCAAAAATAAAAAAGCCAAAAATAAGAGAAGCAAGCAATTTGTTTTTAATAATATATACGATCCCTTCTTTAAAATCAGCGACCGAGTCTTTCAGAAATGAATCTCCCCATTTAAAAGGGCCGTTCGGCTGACGGGCTTCTATCGGAATGCGGCAGGCGCGGATCAGAAAGCCTGACACAATAAAGCTGACAAAATCAAGGATAATGGCTCCGTGCACACCGATCGTTTTATACATAAACGCACCCATACCGACGCCGAATACCATAAAGATGCTGAACAGGATCTGGTTAAGCCCCGCTGCTTTCGCATAATGCTCCTTAGGCAGAATAGCTTGTACAAGGCTGGCTTCCGCCGGGAAAAAGAACTTGGTCACGGCGCTTCTGATGAACAAAATACAGAACACGAGAGGAATATTCCCGCTGTATAATGCCGCAAACAATACGATCGTCAGTCCCGCCCTGATCCAGTCACAATTTTCTGCGACCTTTTTCCTGTCAAGCCGGTCAGCTGCGACACCGACAATCAGAAATACGAAAACTGTCGGCAGCGAATACATCAGCTCTGCCAAAGTCGTGTATGCCGGCTGGTTGGCAAAGCGATCCAGCAAGTAAAAAGCGAAAGCCATATTACCTACAGTCGTTCCCATTTGAGAAGCGAGTGCTGCGAAAAATAAACGGACAAAATTGCGATTTTTAAATATATCCATAAACACGCTCCTTACCCTAAAGGTCCCACTGTAATATATTATCATCAGCTCGTTCCATAAACAAATGAGATCTTTCTATCTTATAATCGTCACCCTTGTTCCATTAGGGACGGTAGCGGCAAGTTCAGTGACGTCCTGATTATACATGCGGATGCATCCTTTTGATACCGCTTTGCCGATGGAGGAAGGATTATTTGTCCCGTGAATGCCGTAATGGAGCTTAGAGAGGCTGAGCCAATAAGCGCCGAACGGACCTCCGGGCTTAGGCTGGCGATTCACGATGTAAAATTCCCCGGTCGGTGTGGTCGTCAATATTTTTCCGACTGCGATCGGATACGTACGGATGAGCCTGCCAAGGCGGTATAACTCCAGTTTCTTCGCTCCGATATACACGACAATGGAATAGGGAATAGTGGATGGGTCGGGAAGATTCGGTATGATAATATGCTGTCCCGCATAAATGACCGATTGGATTGAGGGATTTGCCTGAAGGAGAGCGGCCGTGCTTATTCTGAAGTCTTGCGCAATGCTTGAGATGGTTTCTCCTTGTTTCACTTGATAGGTCAGCAGTTTCATCACCCTCCTTTTTGTTCTTTTCCATATACATATTAAGGAGGGGCTGTTTGTGCATCGGGATAAAAGTCTTATTTTTGTACGGTTTTCAATGTGAACAGCGTGATTTCCGGTCTTGCTAAAAATCGATACGGCAGTCTTGTCGTACCGAGCCCGCGATTGACATAAACGGTTGTGTCATGCAGCGTATACATGCCGTCGGTATACGTTTTTCCGTAAGGGGGCGTAATGAGAGGCCCGAAAAACGGAAGCTGCACCTGACCGCCGTGAGTATGTCCCGACAGCTGCAGGTTTACGGGATGTCCGCCGATTTTGAGTGCGGCATCCGGCTCGTGAACGAGTAAAATGGAAAACGCGTCTTCGGAAAGACGGGATAGAGTGCCTTCATAATCAGGCTTTCCGAGCATTAAATCATCCAAAGACGCTAGTTCAATCCGGCTCCCATCTGCCATCTGCACCTGACGAAAGCCGTTTCGAAGCACTTGAAAATCAGCCGCTTCCATCAGGGTCTTGTACGTGTTCGTGCCGTAGCCCCCGTGGTCATGGTTCCCGTATACACAAAGTTTGCCGAAAGGAGCTTCAAGCCTTTCCAGCACGGCGAGCGCATGCTGATGATCATGATATAAATGCGGCTTATCAATTAAATCTCCCGTAAAGATAAGCAGATCAGGCTTCAGCTGATTGATCTTTTCCGCTGTTTTATTCAAGTCTTCGGTTGTAAACACGTCACTGAGATGCGTATCGCTGAATTGAACGATTTTAAAATTGTCAAAGCCGCGTGGAATCAGGCGGCTGGTAATTGTATGCCGGGTGATTTCAATCATACGCGGTTCAATATACCGGGCATAGCCGTAGCCTCCGCAAGCCGTCGCAAGAGCCGCGCCAAAAATGCCGAATCCTCTTTTTAAAAATGTTCTTCTCGTCATTTTCTCCATATGTAAAACCAACCTTTGTCAGAGTTTTTCTATTATATCATCAGCTTGGCCGGAAAATCCCTTCTCAGCATGTAATGACGGGCAGAGACATCTGTGATAGAATTATGAATGATTATTCATTCAATAAAAGGGGTGGGGTTATTATGGATAAGAAAGCGGTAATCATTACAGGCGGTTCAAGCGGCATGGGAAAAGCAATGGCGAAAAAACAGGCTGAACTGGGATGGCACGTCATGGTGACAGGGAGGAACCAGGAAGCACTTGAGGAAACAAAAAAAGAAATTGAGACCTATGAGGGACAGGTCGCCTGTTTTCAAATGGATGTCCGTTCAGAATCCGCCGCTTCAGACATGATGACAGAAGCGGTAAAGGTCTTTGGCCGGCTTGATGCGCTGATTAACAATGCGGCCGGTAATTTTATTTGCCCGGCAGAAAAGCTGACGCCCAACGGATGGAAAGCGGTTATTGAGATTGTTTTAAACGGCACTTTTTTTTGCAGCCAAGCCGCGGCAAGGCATTGGATCGAGCAAAAGCAGAAGGGTGTCATATTGAATATGGCCGCCACATACGCATGGGGAGCGGGAGCAGGGGTCGTTCATTCCGCTGCAGCCAAAGCGGGGGTATTGTCACTGACAAGAACGCTGGCCGTTGAATGGGGGAGCAAATACGGCATCCGCACAAACGCGATAGCCCCAGGCCCGATTGAACGAACAGGCGGTGCGGAGAAGCTGTTTGAATCGGAAAAAGCAATGTCCCGCACTATGAACAGTGTCCCGCTTGGCCGGCTGGGCACACCGGAAGAAATCGCCGCGTTGGCAGCGTTTTTGCTTTCTGATGAAGCGTCCTACATAAACGGGGATTGTATCACAATGGACGGCGGGCAGTGGCTGAATCCTTATCCGTTTTAATTTTTCGTATGTATATTGACTATTTTGCAAAACAAGCGAACGTCAAAGCCGGCCGTTCGCTTGTTTTATTTTCTATTCAAAATTATGATATAATTTTGAAAGATTAAGGGGCGATTAATTGAAGAAATTATTAAAATGGTTTGTTGTACTATTTTTAAGCAGTTTAGTTATCATCTTTAATATTTGGTACTTTATGATTTGTGCTTTTACTCCAGAGTATTATCAAAATACCCATCTTACATCTGATGAAATAATCAGATTTGAAAAGCTATATCACATCGATTTTCCTGATGAAACGAAATTTATTAAAGCCAGGGAGTATTTGAGCGGGCTCGGAGGCGATACATCGGCTGTATTATATGTGTCTCTGCCAACTAAGCTGGCGGAAACAATTTTATCTGATTATACGTATATGCCAATAAATCATACTGATCATGCCGGTTCAATGTATGGAGTTGACGTTTCCAAGAGTGTTGGCGGGTTAACAACTCTTACATTTGGCACTTTAGATAAAAAAGGAACTTTCTTTCAGTTGGAACATGAGGATGATTGGATATATAACAGAACTGATTGGAGCCATTATTTTTGGACAGCTGCCGGTTATAATGCTCTTATATTTATACTTTTATTTGTGATTGTGAAACAAATGAACAACGTCCTTAATGAACCGTTCTAAAGAGTGATCTTAAAAATGTCCCCCTTTTACTTTAAGCTGCTGCCATACTGCCTCCTTTTCCCCTAATCTAAACATTTGTGGTGCTGATATAATTGTGTATAATCAGACAAAGATAGAGAAGCAGGTGATAACATGTTGGACCCACTTGATATACTGACGAATATTGATGATGTCATTCCGTATTACCAAGCGATTTTTAACGCTGAGGAACAAAGAGTCGTAGGCTACGAAGTGCTTGGCCGGATTTTGGCAGATGCGGAGATTGAGAGCCTAGGGCCGTTTTTCTTAGATTCCGGCATTCCGGAAGAATATAAGCTTGAGGTCGATGACAGAGTCATCAGGCAGGCGCTGGAGAGGTTTAAAGAAGCTGATCGTGATCTGTTGATTTTTATCAATCAGGATGCGAATGTATTAATGCTTGACCACGGCGAAAGCTTTCTTGAGCTTTTGAAAGAATACGAAGAGCAGGGCATTGAATTGAACCGTATTGTGCTTGAGATCACCGAGCACAATTTCGAAGGCGACATTGAACAGCTGTACCATATGCTTGCCTACTATCGTACATACGGCATTAAAATCGCGGTGGACAATATAGGTAAGGAGAGCAGCAACCTGGACAGAATCGCGCTCCTTTCACCGGACCTTCTGAAAATAGATTTGCAGGCGCTGAAGGTATCTCAGCCGTCACCATCCTATGAGCATGTGCTGTACAGCATTTCATTGCTGGCGAGAAAAATCGGCGCCGCGCTGCTGTATGAAGATATAGAAGCTGATTTCCAGCTCCAGTACGCATGGAGAAACGGAGGCCGATTTTTTCAAGGCTATTATCTGCAGGCGCCGAGCGGCGATTTTATAGACCGCAGCCTGTTAAAAGCACGCTTGAAAACAGAGTTTCAGCAATTTATCACGAGAGAAAAAAAGAAGCTGGAGACAGTATACGAACACTCTGAGAATTTTTATAAGCGGGTCAATCAGGCAGTTTCCGAGCTGAAGAAAACCCATCAGGCGGATGATGAGTTTATTAAGAAACTGGCGGAAAACCTGACGGACTGCTGCTTCAGAATTTATATGTGTGATGAAGAAGGCTATCAGCTGACGGGAAATGTGTTCAAGCAATCAGGCGAATGGCTTTATCAGCCTGAATACATGGAGAAAAACTGGAGCTGGCGTCCGTACTTTCTAGAAAACATCATGAAGATGCGTAATTCAAGAAAAGGCTTTTTCAGTGACCTGTACAGTGATATTGAAACGGGTGAGATGATCAGAACCTTTTCATACCCGATGGATGACAATATGTATTTATTTATCGATCTGCCTTACTCTTATTTATATGAACAGGACGGATTACTATAAAGCGGCTGCTGTAAGCCGCTTTTTTTTATAAATGTGAAAAAGTTTAAAAAAATGATTGACAATGATACTGATAATCATTATCATTTAGTTATAGAGAGAAGTTACTCTCTGTTCCCCAACCCCTCTATCAGATCAAGATCCGAAAAAGCTTGGCGCTACCCCCGCCAAGTTTTTTTATGCCGTCCTGCGCATAAAAAGGCTTCTTCTCACATACATCTGACAATGGCGGCTCAAAAAGCGAAAAATCATTTATAAAAGGTGTATGACATTCCGAAAAAAGCTTCAAACTATTCGAAAACACGGTTTTCCCGTTTATTTTCTTATTGAAAATCCAGCGGGAAAATGCCATCCCGGTCTACTTTATGGTATGATGCTCTGTAGAACTTGTATTATAATAAATACTTGTTGATTTGAAGTTGTTTTTTGAAAGGAGTCTTTTTTTAGAATGTCACAATTAATGGGTATCATCACACGGCTGCAAAGTCTGCAAGAAACAGCCGAAGCGGCTAATGAGCCGATGCAGCGTTACTTCGAAGTAAATGGTGAGAAAATATGCAGTGTTAAATATTTTGAAAAGAATCAAACGTTTGAGCTGACGGTTTTCCAAAAAGGTGAAAAACCTAACACATATCCGTTTGATAACATTGACATGATTTCTATTGAAATTTTTGAGCTCCTTCAGTAATTTGGTTTGATTTTTCAGGCTGACCAAGCTTCCCGTCTTCCGCAAGCGGAGCTTTATTAAATCATGCAAAGGAACCGTGCTCGTTCGTTTGGTTGTAGATTTTGGAAAGAGGAGTGTCCGTACATGGCTGATTCTTTTCTGTTTTATAATCTTTCTGAGGCACAGATGACCTTTCAAGACGTGATGGAGCGGCTGAAACGCTTTGTCAATAAAGACCCCCGATCAGCATACGTGCTGTCTGTGGGGACTGATTCACAAGTTTACCGCGACTTCACGAAGTTTATTACGGCTATACACTTGCACCGTACAGGCAAGGGAGCTTGGGGCTGTTTGAAAAATCACGATCTCGCCAGACCGATACATAGCCTTCGCGAAAAAATTTCGCTGGAAACCGCATTCAGCCAGGAGATGGCTGCGCATATCCTCGACGGACGTTTCATGGAAATTACTGATTTGCTCCTGCCTTTCGCTGATGAAGGAGCGGATCTTACATTTGAAGTGCACTTGGATATCGGCCAAAAAGGGCTGACAAAAGAATTGATACAAGAAATGACCGGCCGTATTACCTCGATGGGCATTGAAGCGAAAATCAAGCCCGATTCCTGCACAGCATTCAGTTATGCCAATCGTTACACAAAATAATATGTCATACAGAATCCGCAAATTGTCGAATTATGCGGTTGACGATTTTTTTCTGTTTACTTATCCTAGCGGTAGAGCTGAAAGCAAATATCATCTTGCTTTCAGAGGTATTCAGTTAAAAATAGGGGGCCTGATTACGTATGAGTCTTATCGGTGAACGATTTACGGAAGAAGAACAAAAACTTCTGCTGAATATCCTGATCAATCATGAATATGCCATTGAGCTTTTGACCAGCGAAATCAACGATATAGAAGCAGGGTCAAAAAGCGTTGATGGAACCACTTATAAAAAACTCGTAACGCTTTATGACCGTTTCCGGAACGAAAATTAATCAGCGGCCTATAAATTGATACTCGATTGCAAAGAGTATCTTTTTTATTGACGGAAACTTTTCGACAAAAAATGATAATGTTTATATTATTGCGATATAGGGAATACATGGTTTGATGAAAAATGTAAAGGGGTCGAAGTGACATGATTAGCTTACAATCAGATCAGCTTCTTGATGCAACAGTCGGACAATTTATGATCGAGGCGGATAAAGTGGCGCACGTACAAGTCGGAAACAACCTTGAGCATGCTCTTTTAGTGCTGACGAAAACCGGCTATACCGCTATTCCAGTCCTTGACGCTTCGTACCGTCTGCACGGTTTGATCGGCACAAATATGATTATGAACAACATTTTCGGACTTGAGCGGATTGAGTTTGAGAAGCTGGATCAAATTACGGTTGAGGAGGTCATGCTGAAAGACATTCCCCGTCTCCACATCAATGATCCGATTATAAAAGGGTTCAGCATGGTCATTAACAACGGCTTTGTCTGCGTTGAAAATGATGAAGGCGTCTTTGAAGGCATCTTTACGAGAAGAGTCGTATTAAAGCAGCTGAGCAGTCATATCAGGTCATTGAATAAGTAGGCTCGCACGATCAGCCTATTTGTTCTTTGCATGCCAGAAAAAGAAAACGTATACATATTGGTCGCACTTGCTTCGGCAGCCTTTAATTTATTAGAATGGTAGATAAGAAATACGAAAAGGCATTGAAAAGGAGGACGACATGCAGCTTCAAGAGCTTCATATGCTCGTAATTTTAGCTGAGGAATTAAACATGAGGAAGGCTGCCGAACGGTTATTCGTGTCACAGCCGGCTCTGTCCCAGCGATTGCAGACCATTGAAAAAGCCTGGGGAACAAAGATCTTTCTAAGATCTCAAAAAGGACTCACGGTAACGCCGGCAGGAGAAAAAATCATACAATTTGCAAATGATGTCACGGACCGGCAAGAGAGAATAAGAGAAAATATTGATGAACTTGAAGGGGAAATTCACGGCACATTGAAGCTTGCCGTCGCCTCCATTATCGGGCAGCACTGGCTTCCGAAAGTGTTAAAAACATATGTGGAGCGTTATCCGAATGCAAAGGTTTCCCTCATTACAGGATGGAGCAGCGAAATGCTGAAAAGTCTGTATGAAGATCAGGTACATATCGGCATCATCCGGGGAAACCCGGAATGGAAAGGCCGAAAAGAATATCTAATGACCGATCATTTATATTTGGTCGATACGGAAATTTCCTGCATTGATGATATAGCCCATACCGACCGGCCGTTTATCCAGTTCAAAAGTGACAGTACATATTTTCAGGAAATTCAGCATTGGTGGCATCAAAAATTCAAAACCTCGCCGAAACAGACGATCCTCGTCGATCAGATTGAAACGTGCAAGCAGATGGCGCTGCACGGAATCGGTTATGCCATTTTGCCGTCAGTCACCTTAGATGAGGAAGACAAAGTAAATAAAATGCCCCTGCTTGATGCAAAGGATCATCCGATCGGCCGCGACACATGGCTGCTCGGTTATGAGCCGGCATTTGAATTAAAACAGGTGCAGGCTTTCGTTTCTGTCATCAAAGATATGCTGAAGCAGGAGAGCCCTTTTTAGAAAGACAGCAATAGGCTGTCTTTTTTTATTTTTTATTGACAATGAAAATCATTATCATTTAAAGTAATGTATATGTTAATGAAAATCATTATCAATTACGGGGTGATCATATGCAGAAAGCATTAATGATATACGCAAGCATGTCGGGGAATACGGAGGATATTGCCGGCATTATAAAAGAAACACTGAGCGAGCATCAGATTGCAATTGACTGCCTTGACATGGATGAGGCAGGTGCGGATTGTCTCGAAGCATATGATTATGTTTTTGTCGGCACATACACATGGGGAGATGGTGATCTTCCTTACGAAGCGGAAGATTTTTATGAAGATATTCTGCACCGCCAGCTCAACGGACTGAAAACGGCTTGTTTCGGTTCAGGCGATCACGCCTATCCGAAGTTTTGCGAAGCGGTTACGCTGTTTTGCGATGCGTTTGAACAGGCCGGAGCCAATTTATATCCGGAAACGCTGAAAATCGAATTGGCGCCTGAGACGGCTGAGGATCAGGAATGCTGCAAAGAATTTGTCCGCGGTTTTCTTGCATGGGCCGCTCACCAAGGAGACCGGTGCCATGTTTCATAAAGGCGCGACGGCTGTCATGGCATCAGTGTCTTCAGGATTTTTTGTCGCAGTAAAAGGCGAAGGCATTTTTCATTTTTCTGCAGAAGAAGGCTGGAAAAGGCTGTACCGGATGAAAAGCAAGATTCATGTGCTGACCTACATCGGGCCTTACATATTCGCGGCAGGGGAAAAAGGCGCCGTCCTCAGATCGGCCGATCAGGGAAAGACCTGGACGGCATCCCGATTTCCGACCAGCGCCTCCGTTTGGGCCGTTGCCGGGCGGAATGACGGGGTTGTCTGTGCACACGGCACGCACTGCCTCTACTTATCTGATGATTTCGGCGTCACTTGGCATGTGGCTAAGCCCTTTGCACATTTAAAGGAACCGCCTGTCATCCGCTCGCTTTGTTTGCACGCTCAGACGATTTATATCGGCACCCGGATTCATATGAATTATGGCGGCATTTGGGCGTACGATCTGACAGAAGGCCGCATCCGGCGTATAAGCCGTGAAAGACAGCGCATGACGGCTTCCATGCTTATGTACAAGAAGGACTGGCTCATTGCCGCAAAGGGTGCGGCAAAGGGAGAACGGGGCGAGGTTGCCGTCCGAAACGTGCGGACGGACGAGGCGTTTGCCATTTCAGCCGCGCCTGCCGTACGGGAAAAATCATTTCTCGACGTTTCTGAGGATGCCGGTATTATTTATGTCACTTCGTCACAGGACGAAAACGGATTTTCGCGCATTTACCAAGCTGATTTCGCCGCCGGAGAATTAAAATGGTTTGATACGATCCGCGGTCACGGATGGCGGGTGGCCAATCAGAAAGAAAGCTTTTTTTGCGCGGGCCTTTACGAATGTAAGTTTGTCAGACCGTATGAGGCGGGCCGGCTCGCACATTAGTTTCTATACATAAAGGAGAGACGGAGATGGGGAAAGTATTGCTTGTTTATGCGACAATGTCAGGAAACACCGAGGCAATGGCGGATTTGATTGAAAAAGGGCTGATCGAAGCACAAGCATCTGTTGACAGATATGAAGCGATGGATATCCATGCCGAACTTTTTAATGACTATGAGTATATTTTATTGGGCACATATACGTGGGGAGACGGGGATCTTCCTGATGAAATGCTCGATATCGCTGAAGATATGGATAACCTGGAGTTTGCAGGGAAGACCTTTGCTCTGTTCGGTTCCGGAGATACGTCCTACGCGTTTTTTTGCGGAGCGGTTGACGAATTAGAAAAAGTGATCACGGCTCGGGGAGGACGGGTGGTGCTGCCACCGGTCAAAATTGAAAACAACCCTGAAGGCAGCGAGGAAGAAGAGCTCAGGGAATTCGGAAGACAGTTTGCCGCACTGTGCAGACAGCCGGCAGAATAAAGGCTTGTTCCTTTTTTTCTTGTTTTTGCATCCTTCCTTTGTTACAGTAATGAGGTAGAAAATCAGAGGAGGACAATACATATGAAAATGATGGATGCAAATGAAATTATTTCATTTATTCAAAATAGTACAAAATCAACGCCTGTAAAAGTGTATGTAAAAGGCGATCTTGAGGGAATCAGCTTTGGCGATTCCGCTAAAACATTCCTGAACGGCCAATCCGGCGTTGTTTTTGGCGAATGGGCTGACATTAAAGCGGCAATTGAAGAAAACAAAGAAAAAATTGAGGATTACGTCGTTGAAAATGACCGCCGCAACTCTGCGATTCCGATGCTTGACTTGAAAGATGTAAAAGCGCGCATCGAGCCTGGCGCTATTATCCGCGACCAAGTCGAAATCGGCGACAATGCCGTTATCATGATGGGGGCGTCCATTAATATCGGTTCAGTCATCGGCGAAGGCACAATGATTGATATGAACGTTGTGCTCGGAGGACGCGCGACTGTCGGAAAAAACTGTCACATCGGAGCGGGTTCTGTATTAGCGGGCGTTATTGAGCCGCCAAGCGCTAAGCCTGTTGTCGTAGAAGATGACGTTGTAATCGGCGCGAATGCGGTTGTGCTTGAAGGCGTAACAATCGGAAAAGGCGCGGTTGTCGCTGCGGGAGCTATCGTAGTAAATGACGTTGAGCCATATACCGTTGTAGCAGGAACACCAGCGAAAAAAATCAAAGATATCGATGAAAAAACAAAAGGCAAAACAGAAATCAAACAGGAATTACGCCAGCTGTAAGGAATGGTTTGATAGAATGGGCGTGGATGATAAAATCCACGCCTTATTCTTATCTTAAGGAGGAATACATATGGAAAAAGAGCGGCTCATAGCGATCCGGAGAGATCTGCACCGCATCCCGGAAATCGGCTTTCAGGAATATAAAACACAGCAGTACCTGCTGAATATATTGAAACAATATTCGGAAGAACGAATTGAAATCGAAACGTGGAGAACCGGCATCTTTGTCAAAGTCAACGGCACGGCTCCGGAAAAAATGCTCGCCTACAGAGCGGATATAGACGCTTTGTCGATTGAAGAACAGACGGGGCTTCCGTTTGCATCTGAACATCCCGGTTTTATGCACGCATGCGGCCACGATATGCACATGTCCATCGCGCTCGGCATTATTGATCACTTTGTCCATCACCCGGTCAAGCATGATCTGCTCTTTTTATTCCAGCCGGCTGAAGAAGGACCGGGCGGAGCGGAACCGATGCTTGAAAGCGATGTGCTGAAAAAATGGACGCCGGATTTGATCACGGCTCTCCATATAGCACCTGAACTGCCGGTCGGCACAATCTCCACCAAAAGCGGATTGCTGTTTGCCAATACGAGCGAGCTTGTCATCGACCTTGAGGGGAAAGGCGGACATGCGGCATATCCGCATACAGCAGATGACATGGTCGTCGCCGCAAGCACGCTTGTCACGCAGCTGCAGACGGTCATATCCAGAAATACGGACCCGCTTGACAGCGCGGTAATTACTGTCGGAACGATTACCGGAGGCACGGCGCAAAATATTATCGCAGAGCGTGCTCATCTGGAAGGAACGATCCGGACGCTTTCTGAAGAATCAATGTATATGGTGAAAAAGCGGATTGAAGAACTCGTCAAAGGAATTGAAATCGGCTTCCGCTGCAAAGGGAAGGTCACGTACCCGTCCGTTTATCATCAAGTTTATAATACAAGCGGCCTGACCGAAGAATTTATGCAATTTGTCAGTGATCATCGTCTTGCAGAAGTGAAGACGGCGAAAGAAGCGATGACCGGAGAAGATTTCGGGTATATGCTGAAAAAATATCCCGGCTTCATGTTCTGGCTCGGTGCCGATTCTTCCCACGGGCTTCATCACGCAAAGCTGAATCCGGATGAAGCTGCGATGGAAACCGCAGTAAATGTCATGGTCGGATATTTTTCGGAGTATGCCAATTAAATCCGAAAAGAAGAATAATCTAACAAAACTTGAGCATTCTACGTAACGGAGGTGTTCAATATGACGAAAAAAATTGGAATTGAACAATCTTTATCGGATGTAGAACAGGCGTTAAAACAAAAGGGATATGACGTAGTGATGATGAAGACTCCTGAGGATGCGAAGGATTGTGACTGCTGTGTCGTAACCGGACTTGACAGCAATGTCCAAGGCATTGCCGATACGTCAACTCAGGCTCCCGTCATTACGGCTTCCGGAATGACAGCTGACGAAATCTGCAGCGAAGTAGAAAAAAAATTTCATTAAAAAGAAAAAACCGAAGCTTACGCTTCGGTTTTTCTATTCGGCAGAAGAGGCGCTTTTCAACCGGTCGAGCGCGATTTTCATTTCTCTCCGCAGCACGCGTTCAACCCGCCATTGCTCCATATTTTCTGTTTTGGCGATGATTCTGATGACCATTTCTGATGTGCTTAAATCCTGAACCCCGATGACGTCCGGTCCTTCCTTAATCTGCGGAAGCTCAAGGGCTGCTTTGTCACAGGCGTTTTGCAGGACTTGAATGGTTTCATCAAGATTTTTTTCAAGCGGCACCTTAATATCGACAAGCGCCTGCATCGTTCCGCGAGAATGGTTGCTCACATTTGTGATCCCCCGGTTGGGAAGATAGTGAAGCGTGCCGTCAAAGCTCCGGATTTGCGTCGTACGCAGACCGACCTGCTCGACAATGCCGCTGTAGCCGGCAACTGTAATATAATCACCGACATCGATCTGTTTTTCCAAAAGGATAAAAAATCCGGTGACAATGTCACTGACAAGTCCCTGAGCGCCGAAGCCGACTGCAAGACCGACCACGCCGGCACCGGCAATGAGAGCGCTCGGATTGTAGTGGAATAAATCCAATATCATGACGATAAAAACGAAAATCAGTATGTATCCGTACACATTAAGCGCGAGACTCCGCAAAGTATAAGCGCGGCCTGTGGAGAGGTTGTTTTGCTTCTCGAATTTCAGAAACAAATGCTTGATCAGCTTTTTGCCTGCCGTTCTGAAAATAAAATACGCTAAAATAATAAGTGCCAGCTTTATGATGAAAATCCCCGCAGAAGTGATGAGCCCGGCCCAATCAAAGTGTTTTAAATCAATCATAGTGATGTCTTCCTTTCAAGTCTATTGCAGAAAAAGCTAAAAGTTATTTACCCGTTTTACAATAGGATAAACCTTTTAATAGAAATCAGTTATTTACAGTTATGATTTATTCTATTGAACGGTTTCAATCTCATTATTTTCGTGAAGATACTAACTAAAGAATCTCCGCTCTCATTTTAACATGTCGGTTCAGCCAAATCATTTACTTTGGAGGGAAAACAGCCGGATGTTGCCCGAGCGAAGTGAGAGTGCGGACGAAAGATCACAAATCTTTTTCATAAGGAGGGACATCAGATGAAATTACATCAGCAAATGCCTGAATTGACAGGCGCCAAAGCCTGGATTAACGGAGAAGTCACGAAGGAACAGCTGATCGGTGAAAAGCCGGCATTGATTCACTTCTGGTCCGTCAGCTGCGGCATGTGTAAAGAAGCGATGCCTGAGGTGAACGGGCTTCGTAATAAATATAAAGATCAGCTGAATGTGGTAGCCGTTCATATGCCCCGTTCCGAAGATGATCTTGACCTTGAGAAAATCAAGGAAACAGCGGCTGAACACGATATCTCTCAGCCGATTTACGTGGACAGCGATCATACGCTGACTGAAGCATTTGAGAATCAATATGTGCCGGCTTATTACGTTTTTGATAAAACCGGACAGCTCCGTCATTTTCAAGCGGGAGGAGCCGGGATGACAATGCTTGAAAAACGCGTCAGCCGCGTACTTTCAGAAATGGAGCAGGCTTCTGAATAATTGGGACAATCTCCGTCGGACTATTGTCTCGGTTCTGCAAACCCTTTGCCGTTAGGTAATAGGGTTTTTTTGTGCTTATCGGATAAAAAATTCCAAAATGACATGTGTGATTGTTGAGCTGGAGTGAAAACGAAAATGAAGAAAAACGGGAGAAAACACGCTGTATCGCATGTTTTCTCCATATCTTTAGCTTTTACATATTATAGTCGAAAATTGTAGATATTACGCTAATTTTCATTAAACAAGTAATTTCAAGTTATATTTTGAAGGGTTTGAATAAAATGGCACATCGCCCAGAATCCCCTATATGACGAGGGTTTTTGTATAGAAAGTACCATTTTCAGAAAATAAGCAATTTTTCATAGAGTAAATAAAATAGTAAAATGCTAAAATAATAGTTGATAAAATTACTTTTGTAATCTAATATCTAAATAAAAGCGTTTAAATTTTTGACAGGGGGTTTTACACATGTTTAATGAAAGAGAAGCGCTGCGCTTACGTTTAGAACAATTGAACGAGGCAGAGGTAAAAGTCATTCGTGAATATCAAATAGAACGAGATAAAATATATGCAAAACTGAGAGAATTAGACAATACGGGCAGCCTGTCTGATACAAAAAAAGAGTTTCGTCCGGAGAAAAAAAGCGACTCTCTCCCAGTGCTTGCAGAGCTTGCGGCACAGGAAATGAGAAGCTACCAAAAGCCGCAGACACAGCCTCAATCCTCCCAGCCGCAAATGCAGTCTATTACGTCCCTTCCCGCCGGCATTCCGGATGGTTCTACAAGAAGAAGAAGAGGGACGGCAAGACCGGGTTCAAAAGCGGCAAAACTGCGCGAAGCAGCCATTAAAACTTTGAAGCGCCACAATGCGGCGATCAAAAGTTCGGAGCTGCAAAAGGAAATTGAGAAGGAAAGCGGCCTTGAAATTCCTAATATGACAACGTTTATGCAAAGTTTAATTAAAATGTATCCGGAAGTGAAAAAACCATACCGCGGCCAATATATTCTTGAGGGAGAAATTTCTCAGGAAACAGAAGAAACGGCAAATGATACGGCTGCTGAATAAAACAGTAAAAAACTGCTTGCGTTACTCAAGCAGTTTTTTTGTGCTGTCCCGCGTATCTTTTAACGCCTTTTTTTCAAGCTTGACGACATATTTCTGGAACGGTTTTTCTTCATCAGCCCGTTCTTTCACCGCGTCCAGCTTTTCTTCAAACGACTGATCACGGGACTCTGATTGTGCAAACTGTTTTTGCAGGGAGATGACTTGTTCGGTGACCGCTTTAAGCAAGTCTTCTGCCTGAACAGTCCCGGCCGCAGCAGAAGGAAGTTCCAGCTCTTTTTCTGCCGGTTCCGCCGTCCGGCTGTCAATATCAGCAAAATGACCGGCAATCCAAGCATCACTTTCGTCCAGCTGCCTTTTGTACGAGAGAATGGTTTCTTGAAATAACTTTTCTTTCGTTTTTTCTATTTCTACAAGCCGTTCTTTTGTTTCTAGTATTCGATCTCTCATATGATTAATTTCTATTTTAATATGTTTGAGCTGGTATTCTTTTTCTGTCATTTGTGTTTGCAGCCGGATATTTTCTTCTGCAGCAGCCTGAAAACGCCGTTTCGTATCTTCGTGAGAAGTCTGTTCCGTTTCCATTGCGGTCTCAAGTGAGCGGATACGGGTATGTAAGTTTTTATTTTCTTCTTCAAATTTTACATTCGTAAGATGGAGACGGTGTTTTTCTTCCATCTCATTTTTCCGCCGAAACGTTTCCTTCTGCAGCAGTTCTTGCAGAATGACGATTTTATCGAGGAGCCCGGCCCTGATTTCATGCAGAGACCGTTCCGTGTTACTTGTCTGTTTGTGTTTTTGAGCCATTGCTTCCAGTTCGTCAGTAAGCTTGTGAAGCCGCTCTTTAATATTGGCGTTTTCCTCCTGGAGCTTATTGTTTTTTTGATGAAAGTAGCTTGCTTCAAACTCCGAAATCAGTTTTCTGCATCTCGAAAGTTCAGATTTCAAATAAAGGTTCTCTTGAGAAGTGTCGTGGAAAAACGGACCTGATATTTTCATAAGAACCATCTCCCTCATGATGTTAACACTACAATATGGAATAGGACAGACGGCTATTCCTCTTAATTAAACTGACAAGCACTGTAATATTGTATTTCGGCTGAGGCGTTTGCTATGCTTTTATATAGAATGGGGAGAGATGACATGAAACGGGTGAATGTAATATTAGCAGGGGGAGCTTCCCGAAGGTTTGGGGAACCGAAAGCTTTTGCAAAGTGGAAGGGCGGCATGTTTTATGAGCAGGCGAAAAAAGCCTTCGGCTGCGGAGAGACGGTGATTATCAGCCGCCCTGAGCATATAAAAAAATTCTTAGCAAACAAAGAGAGACATGTTTTTGCCGATGTGCCGCAGTTTCGGGGAATGGGGCCGCTGGCCGGCATATATACGGCAATGAAACAAACGGAAGGCGAAACATACACGGTCATATCCTGTGACACGCCGCTCGTGACTAGAAAGACCATGGCAGCGCTTGAAATGAAGCTGACCGGAAATGTGGACGCTGTCATTCCGATTTGTGAAAACAGAGCGCAGCCTCTCTTGGCTGTTTATCATAAACGGGTGCAAGAGGTGCTTTTTGATCAGCTGGCACAAAACAAGCTGAAAATGGCAGACACGCTGAAACATCTGTCTGTCTGTTATGTGCAGGCTGAAGACATCGGCGCCGGGCCGGAAGAGTTCGTCAATATCAACACCCGGGATGATTACGCCAGACTTTTGGCGCTTATCGAGTCTTCACATCAGGACTGATGGTGAGGAAACATGGTATGATGGAAATAAAAATGCAAGGGGACAATACAGATGGAAGAGCGCTATTCGCGGCAGACAAGATTTAAGCCGATAGGGGAAAAAGGGCAGAAGGCGCTGGCTGACAGCAGTGTCCTGATTGTCGGGGCCGGGGCCCTCGGAACAGCCGCAGCAGAGGGGCTGGCAAGAGCCGGAGCAGGCCGTATGGCGATTATTGACCGGGATTATGTGGAATGGAGCAATTTACAAAGACAGCAGCTGTATACAGAAGAAGACGCGAGAGAGCGCCTGCCGAAAGCCGTGGCGGCAAAGACGCGTCTTTTGGCGATAAACAGTGACATACATATAGATGCTTATGCGGCCGAAGGTACGGCGGAAACGCTCGAACCGCTGATCGAACAAGCGGATTGCATCGTGGATGCGACAGATAATTTTGAAACGAGAATGGTCATCAATGATCTGGCTCTGAAAACGAAAACGCCTTGGATTTACGGTGCCTGTGTCAGCAGTCAGGGGATGTGTATGACGATTATCCCGGGGGTTACGCCGTGCTTATCCTGTCTGTTTGAGCAAATACCCGTGGGCGGAGCGACATGTGATACAGCAGGCATCATACCTCCGGCGGTTCATATCGTCTCTGCTTATCAGCAGGCAGAGGCGCTGAAATTGCTGACAGGTAACCATGAAGCGGTAAATCGGCGCTTTTTTACGTTTGATGTGTGGAATAACACCAATATGAGCGTAAATGTGGATCAGACCAAACGGGATCATTGCCCTTCCTGCGGCGCGGAGCCCGTATACCCGTACCTGCAGCCTGAAAACAGGCCAAAAGCAAGCGTGCTGTGCGGAAGAGACACCGTTCAAATCAGATCGGAAGCGTTAAAGAGGCTGGACAAAGAAGAGCTCGTCAAACGTCTGAAGCAGATCGGCAAAGTCGAAGCAAATGAATTTCTGCTGCACATGGCATACGAACGCTTCAGGATCGTTATTTTTCAAGACGGACGGGCTCTGATTCACGGTACAAACGACATCAAAGAAGCAAATTCAGTTCTGGCCAGAGTGATCGGACTGTAGTAAGGGGAGGTATTGCTATGCTTGAAAAAAGAACGCCGATTCAGGTGGGCGAAGCAGTCCGCCGGGTGAGCCGGTATAAAAAACAGGGGGATACCGAATGGGTGCCGCTGGAGGACAGCCTTCACCGCTATTTGGCGGAAGATGTTAAGGCGGACCATGATGTGCCTGCCTTTGACCGTTCTCCGTATGACGGTTTTGCCATCAGGGCGTGCGATTCAAAGACGGCTTCCCGTGATAATGCCGTCACGTTTGAAGTCATTGACCATATCGGGGCCGGCGCCGTGTCAGAAAAAGAGCTCGGACCATATGAAGCGGTCCGCATTATGACAGGGGCGCAGATTCCAAAAGGCGCGGATGCCGTAGTGATGCTTGAGCTGACAAAAACGTATTCTGAAAACGGCACGGATTACATGTCGGTGAAACGCCCTTTCCATGCGGGTGATAATATTTCATACCAAGGAGAAGATGCAAAAAAGGGCAGCTCGCTTTTAAAAAAAGGAACGAAAATCACGCCGGGCGTCACCGCTCTTTTGGCAACCTTCGGCTATGCTTCTGTTCCTGTGGTGAGAAAGCCGGTGGTCGGAATTATCGCCACGGGAACCGAACTTCTTCATGTAAGCGATCCGCTTGAACCGGGCAAAATCCGCAACAGCAACGCGGCCATGGTGTATGCCCAGATCATTGAAGCGGGTGCGGTGCCGCTGAACTTAGGCAAAATTTCCGATGATTTTGATGACAGTTATGCGGCGGTGAAGGAAGCCATGAAAAAAACCGATTTTCTGATCACGACCGGCGGCGTGTCAGTCGGTGATTTTGATTTTCTTCCTGACATTTATGCTAAGCTCGGAGCGGAAGTTTTATTTAACAAAGTGGCAATGCGCCCGGGGAGCGTGACAACTGTCGCACGGGCCGATGACATGCTGCTGTTCGGCCTTTCAGGCAATCCGTCGGCATGTTATGTCGGTTTCACCCTGTTTGTCAAACCGATGATTCAGTCTTGGCTTCTGAATGAAAAACCTCACGCCGGATGGGCGGAAGCCGTGTTAACAAATGACTTTCCGAAGCCGAATCCGTTTGCGAGATTTGTGAGGGCGTTTGTTTATCATAAGGACGGAAAGATGATGGCGTCACCGGTCGGTCTCGACAAATCAAGCTCAGTCACATCTCTTGCCGAAGCAAACGCGTTTATCCTTCTGCCGGGAGGAACGAGAGGATATGAAGCGGGACGGACGGTTCACGTGCTTCTCATCCGCGACGAGAATGGAAGTGAGTGGCCGTGGTCAATTCTTTCCCGATCGTCCAGATCGTAGGGTTTCAAAACAGCGGTAAAACAACGTTTATCGAACGTATACTGAAAGCGGCGCCGAAAGAATGCACGGTTGGATGTTTAAAGCATCACGGACATGGCGGAGAGCCGGAACCTTTTTCTGACGGAAAGGATTCAGAGCGCTTATCAAAAGCCGGTGCCGCGGTTACGGCAGTAGAAGGGGACGGGGTCTTGCAGCTTACGGCGCGAAAAAAATGGGATCTGGCTGGTTTGATCGGCCTGTATGAATATTTGGGAATCGACTGTCTTCTCATTGAGGGTTTTAAACATGCGCCGCATCCGAAAATCATTATGATTAAAAGCAGCGAAGATTGGCAAAAGCTGAAGCATTTGGAGCGCGTGCTCGCGGTTGTCAGCAGAAGTACGGAGCATATGCCTGCAGATGCGGGCATACCCGTATTCCATGCGGATGATCCGGCTGCCATTATGTTTGTGCTTTCGCAGCTGAAAGGGGGATCTGCATAAATGGAACGTTTTCAAATTACAAGGGAACCTATCATTGCGGAAAATATCGTAAAAAAAGTTGAAAAGCGCGAAGCCGGGGCCATCACAACGTTTATCGGCACGGTCAGAGAGTGGACTGCCGGACGGCGGACGGTGCGTCTTGAATATGAAGCATATGAACCGATGGCTGTTCAAATGCTTTCTCAAATCGGCGATGAAATCAGCGCGAAATGGGAGGGAGCCGAAGCTGCGATCACTCACCGCGTCGGCGTCCTTGATATCGGAGAAGCGGCGGTCGTAATCGCCGTGTCTTCTCCGCACAGAAAGGCGGCATATGAGGCGAATGAATATGCCATTGAACGGATAAAACAGATTGTTCCGATTTGGAAAAAAGAAATCTGGGAAGACGGCGAAGAATGGATAGGCGATCAGCTGGAAACGACGCCTTATCCGAACGGAAAACCGGATTTAAATAAAGGGGAATCACGATGATTAAAGTACTTTTGTTTGCCGGACTTGCGGAGCAGGCGGGAACGCCGGTCATTGAACTTGACGAAAAGGAGGCGGCAGCGTCTGCTGTAAAAACGCTGTTAAAAGAACGGTACGGCCTTCAGACGATAGACAATGCCATGATCGCAATCAATGAAACTTACGTAAAAGACAACAGCATCGTAACAGAAGGCGATACCATTGCCTTTATCCCGCCTGTAAGCGGAGGGTGAATAAAAGCCGGATGTGCATCATTGCCATCCGGCTTTTTTGCACAGTACGCCGATAACATCGGCAAGAAAGGCTGAATTCCAGGGGGAGACCAAATGGAATTTAAAGGGGATTTTTAATTGTGCGGTTTTCTTTACATACACAGGCTTAAAACGGCGTCACACAAGATTTTTAGCCTGCTTTCATATCAGTCCGGCGCTGGTCATTTTTTACATAATTATGGAACGTACATTTAAGATTTTGTGTTACAATTTAGCATAAATACGCAAACGGCAAAAAAATTGAAACTTTTATAAGCCGGATGCGTACGTATAAACAGAATAATACATAGGAGGCATCAGCAATATGGAACCAAATCTGGAAAAAAACAATACGGCAGTAACGGAAAAGCCGTCAATTTTCGGCGTCATTACAAGTCCTGTTGTGCAGTTTAAAAGATTAAAAGAACACCCGGTCATCGGACTTCCTCTCCTGATTGTCATCATTCTCATCGCGGCGGGGAGTATTTTGCGCGGGCTGGGGATGAATTATGAAGAATTACTGACCAGCTCATCTCTTGACGGATTGACCGATGATCAGATTGAAATGACCAAAACCATTGCGAAATTCGGCTCGATTTTCGGAGGAATTTTCGGAGGCATTATCGCTCTCTTTATCGTTCCGCTTATTTATTGGCTGTGCGTCAAAATTTCAGGCGGCGTGACAACTTATAAAAAAATGCTCTCACTCGGCCTCTTTACTGCATTTATTACTAACATCGGCTTAGTCATTAACGGACTTGTCATTTATTTTACCGATGCGGGCTCACTGTACCCTGTCACATCTTTGGCGAGTGTCATACCGGCCGGAGACGGCGTATCGGTCTTTTTAAGCGCGATCGATATTTTCAGCATCTGGAGCTATATTCTGCTCGCTTTAGGTCTGCGCTATACCGGCGGCATTTCTAAAAAAGCAGGCTGGATTTCCGCAATTGTCCTGTTTGTTATTATGCTTTTGGTATCGGCAGTCGGAGGACTGTTAAATTCAGTGGCAGCAGGTGTATAACATGAAAAAACTTTGGATCGGAATCGGCATCGCAGTCATTGTAGCAGTATTCATCAGTATCAATATTTATAAGTCGGCCGCTCCCGCGGGCGGCAGCGCCGGGGAAAAAGTGGATACCGGGACTATGGAAAAAAGAGAAATCTCATCTGCGGTCATGGTTCCGGGAACACTTAAATTCTCCAAAGAACAGTATGTTTTTTATGAAGCGGACAAAGGAACCCTTGATAAAGTAAAAGTAAAAGAAGGCGACAAAGTAAAAAAGGGATCGTCGCTAGTCACTTATACAAACGAACAGCTCAACCTTGATAAAGAGCAAAATGAGTTGACAGAACAATCAAAACGGCTGCAAATGGAACAAATTCAAGAAAAACTGCAAGCCTTAAACAGTAAAGAAACAGATCTGGCAAAACAAGCGGGAGAAGCGGAAGCCAAAAAACAAATTGAATCCGAACGGACTGATCTGCAGCTTCAGCAAAAAACAGCTGAAATTGAATTAAAGCAATCTGACCTGCAAAAGCAATCTCTTGAAAACCAGGTGGCGAACCTCAATGTCAAGAGTGAGATGGACGGGACGGTTATCTCAGTAAATCAAGAAGCCGCTTCTAAAAAATCGGATATTCAAGAACCGGTAATACATATAGGCGACCCGGAACACTTGATCGTTGCCGGCAATTTGTCTGAATACGACACACTGAAAGTGAAAAAGGGACAAAGCGTTACAATTACATCAGACGCCATTCCGGATAAAACATGGAAGGGAAGAGTGACGGCTGTCGGTCTCGTTCCGGAACAAAAGTCAGGAGCTGCTTCTGGTGAAAGCACGGAACAAGCCGTGCAGTATCCGTTTCAGGTCAAGCTGATCGGAAAGCTTCCGGAGGGCAAACCGGGGTTTAAACTCATTATGAACATTGAAACCGACAAGCGGAAAGCCGATACGCTGCCGTCCTCCGCAGTCAAAAAAGACGGAGATGAGCACTGGGTCTTTACGGTAAAAGACGGGAAGGCCAAACGCGTGAAAGTCAAAGTGGGCGACACCTCGAATCAGTTAACGGAGATAAAAGAGGGACTTTCAAAGAATGATAAAGTCATTCTGAATCCGGCTGACGGTTTGACTGACGGAACGGATGTGAAAGCATAGATGATTCAGCTTTCAAAGGTGAAAAAAAGCTATCAGATCGGCAAGGAAACGTTTGATGTCCTCCGTTCAATCGACCTGACGATTGAAGAAGGGGAATATGTATCCATTATGGGACCGTCGGGATCAGGTAAATCTACGATTATGAATATCATCGGCTGTCTGGACAGACCGACATCAGGCAGTTACAGACTTGCGGGAGAAGATGTATCTTCATGTACGGAAAAAGAGCTTGCGGCGGTCCGGAATAAATCAATCGGATTTGTCTTTCAGCAATTTCAGCTGCTGCCGCGATTGAATGCAAGAAAAAATGTCGAACTTCCCATGATTTACGCAGGTATCGGCAAAAAAGAGCGTGAGGAACGGGCGGAATATGCGCTGGAAAAAGTCGGCTTAGCGGACCGGATGCTTCACATGCCGAATGAGCTGTCCGGCGGCCAAAAGCAGCGTGTCGCGATTGCAAGAGCCATCGTTAACGAGCCGAAGCTTATCTTGGCTGATGAGCCGACCGGCGCGCTGGATACGAAAACAAGCATTTCCATTATGGAGCAGTTCACAGAGCTTAACGCAGAGGGCGTGACCGTGGTGCTTGTCACACATGAGCGTGAAGTGGCGGATTGTACAAACAGAGTGATTTTCGTCCGTGACGGCAGTATCGTTCCCCGCGATTCTGAGCAGAGGAGAGTGGGGGAATGAGCCTGTTAGAAAATCTCCGGATGGCTCTCAGTTCCGTCAGAGCTCACAAGATGAGATCGATTCTGACGATGCTCGGCATCATTATCGGCGTCGGTTCAGTAATCGTTGTTGTGGCTGTCGGGCAGGGCGGAGAGCAAATGCTGAAGCAATCCATCAGCGGGCCGGGCAATACAATTGAATTGTATTATCTGCCGAGCGATGAAGAATTAACAGCCAATCCGAACGCTTTGCAGCAAGCGAGTTTTACAGAAGAAGATATTAATGGATTAAAAGGAGTGGACGGCGTAAAGCAGGTTGTCGCTTCCGCTGTAAAATCAATGACGGCCCGTTATCATGAAGAAGAAACGGACATTACGCTGAATGGCATTAACAGCGGCTACACGGACGTAAAAAAGCTGGACGTTCAGGATGGGCGGACATTTACGGATAACGATTTCCTTTCCGGGAAAAGAGCGGGCATCATCTCGAAAAAAATGGCTGAAAAGCTGTTCGGGAAAACATCTCCGCTCGGAAAAATCGTCTGGGCCGGCGGACAGCCCGTAGAAGTAATCGGTGTATTAAAAGAAGAGAGCGGATTTTTATCATTAGGGCTCAGTGAAATGTATGTTCCGTTCAACATGCTGAAAACGTCTTTCGGTACAAATGACTACAGCAACGTTTCGATTCAGACGGAATCCGCTGATCAAATCAAAACGACAGGAAAAGAAGCGGCCCGCCTCTTAAATGACAATCACGGCACAAAAGAGGCCTACCAAGTCATGAATATGGAAGAAATCGCCGCGGGCATCGGTCAGGTCACGACCGTCATGACGACAATCATCGGTTCGATCGCCGGTATTTCTCTCGTTGTCGGCGGAATCGGGGTCATGAATATTATGCTCGTATCGGTAACGGAACGGACAAGAGAAATCGGCATCCGCAAATCGCTCGGTGCCACGAGAGGACAGATTCTGACACAATTCTTAATTGAATCCGTTGTGCTTACTTTAATCGGCGGCTTAATCGGAATCGGTCTCGGCTACGGGGGAGCATCACTCGTTTCCCTTATCGCGGGCTGGCCGTCGCTCGTTTCCTGGCAGGTGGTTTGTATCGGCGTGCTGTTCAGTATGCTGATCGGTGTCATCTTCGGAATGCTGCCGGCCAACAAAGCATCCCGCTTAGATCCGATTGAAGCGTTACGGTATGAATAGTGAAACCTCCCCATGCAGTCCGCATGGGGTTTTTTCTGTGTTTTAAAGATTGAATGAATATAATAGACTTTTTTCATTTATGATAAAAAGAAATGTCATACAATTGTCCCCCTTTTTGTCGAATTTACAGTTTACAAACCCTATGTACATACGTTAATATGAACAAATGTGAAAGATTTTGATAGTTATTGAATGAATTTGAGTGATTTTAGTTGCTCGAAGTAAAAAAAGCGTTTACAATAATCTTGTAGGTGAAATGAATACGTTTTCAAAGGAGGCGGAATATGCTCACTCCTGAAAGGTATCAGCTGATCCTTGATCAGATTGAAAAGCGTGACGTGGTAAAGATTCAAGAGCTGATAAGCATGACAAACGCTTCTGAATCAACAATCAGAAGAGATTTATCAACGCTTGAAGAGCGCGGGTTTTTAAAGCGCGTTCACGGCGGGGCATCTAAGCTTTCCAACAGCCGGCAAGAACCCGATATGCTTGAAAAATCCTCCAAAAACCTTCAAGATAAGCTGAAGATTGCAGAAAAAGCGGCATCTTTATTAGAAGAAGGTGACTGTATTTATCTTGATGCGGGAACAACTGCATTGCATATGATTGATTTTATAGATCAAACAAAGGACATTGTGGTTGTCACAAACGGAGTTATGCATATCGACGCTTTAATAAGGAAAGGAATCCCCTTTTATCTTCTCGGAGGATATGTGAAGCATCGAACAGGTGCGATGATCGGCGGCGCCTCATTATCGGCGGTCAGCCAATACCGGTTTGACAAAAGCTTTCTCGGAGTGAACGGCGTGCACATTGAAGCCGGTTATACAACACCCGATCCGGATGAGGCTCTTCTGAAGACAAAGGCTGTGAGACAGGCGAAAAACGCGTATGTTTTAGCTGACCCTTCCAAATTCGGCGAGATTTCTTTCGCAGCGTTCGCCGCTTTGGGCGATGCCGTTATCATTACCACTGAATCTGAAGAACTTGCATTCGATAATTACCAAGAAAAAACTGTCGTAAAGGTAGTGAAATCATGATTTACACTGTAACCCTCAATCCGTCTGTTGACTATATCGTTCACGTTGAAGATTTTGCCGTAGGCGGTTTAAACCGTTCCAGCTATGACACGAAGTACCCCGGCGGGAAAGGCATTAACGTTTCGAGATTACTGAAAAGACACCATGTGCCGTCAAAAGCATTGGGGTTTGTCGGCGGATTTACCGGAAATTATATCACGTCATTTTTGCAGCAGGAAGGTCTGGAAACGGCTTTTTCTGAGGTGGATGAAGACACGCGTATAAATGTAAAACTGAAAACGGGCGATGAAACGGAAATTAACGGTCAGGGCCCGACGATTTCAGACGAAGTGTTCAGTGCCTTTTTAGAACAGTTCTCCGCTCTGAAAGAAGGAGACATCGTCGTTTTAGCGGGAAGCATCCCATCTTCTCTTCCGCATAACACGTATGAAAAAATTGCTGAGGCATGCAGAAAGCAGAATGCCCGGGTGGTGGTAGACATCTCTGGTGAAGCGCTTATGAAAGCGACAGAAATGAAACCGTTTTTGATGAAGCCGAACCATCACGAGCTTGGCGAAATGTTCAATACGGTCATTGACTCAGCCGAAGCAGCCGTTCCGTACGGCAAAAAATTAATTGAACAAGGCGCTGAACATGCGATTGTTTCGATGGCTGGCGACGGTGCGCTTTTATTTACGAAAGAGGCGGTTTTCCTCGCTAATGTTCCTAAAGGAAAGCTGGTCAATTCGGTAGGCGCGGGTGATTCCGTTGTCGCGGGTTTCCTTGCGGGGATCTCAAAACAGCTGCCTTTGGAAGACGCGTTCCGTTTAGGTGTTGCTTCCGGAAGCGCGACGGCGTTTTCTGAGGAGCTCGGAACTGAAGAGTTTGTACAGCAGCTTCTTCCTGAAGTTAAAGTCACACGTCTATAGAGGAGGAAAGAAAAGTGAAGATAACTGAGCTGTTAACAAGAGATACAATTCATCTCAATATAGAAAGCAAAGAGAAAGAAAACGTTATCGATGAAATGGTGACAGTGCTTGACAAAGCCGGCAGATTAAATGACAGAGAGGCTTACAAAGCAGCCATTTTAAATCGTGAAAGCCAAAGCTCGACGGGAATCGGCGAAGGCATTGCCATTCCTCACGCGAAGACGGCGAGCGTCATTAACCCGGCCATCGCATTCGGACGTTCAAAAGAAGGTGTGGACTATGAATCATTAGACGGTCAGCCGGCACACCTGGTCTTTATGATTGCGGCAACCGAAGGAGCGAACAATACGCACCTTGAAGCATTATCAAGACTTTCAACGCTTCTCATGCGTGAAGAAATCCGCAAACAGCTTCTTGAGGCTGAATCAGAAGATGCGATCATTGACATCATCAATCAGCATGACAAAGATGACGATGAGGAAGAAGAGCAGGAAGAACAGGCAGCGCCGTCAGGAAAGGGCAAAATTCTTGCGGTTACTGCATGTCCGACAGGTATCGCTCATACATTCATGGCTGCTGACGCACTGAAAGAAAAAGCGAAAGAGCTCGGTGTCGACATTAAAGTAGAGACAAACGGCTCAAGCGGAATCAAGCATAAGCTGACGGCTCAGGAAATTGAAGATGCGCCTGCGATTATCGTAGCAGCTGATAAACAGGTTGAAATGGAGCGCTTTAAAGGCAAACATGTTCTTCAAGTGCCCGTAACGGCCGGTATCAGACGTCCTCAAGAACTGATTGAAAAAGCCGTTAATCAAGATGCCCCGATTTACGAAGGCAGCGGCGGAGGATCTGCCTCTTCTAATGAAGACGGCCCGAAACAGAAATCAGGCACAAGCATCGGAAGCACTTTCTATAAACACTTAATGAGCGGTGTCAGCAACATGCTGCCATTTGTCGTCGGCGGCGGAATCCTCGTGGCGATTTCATTCTTCTGGGGAATTCATTCAGCTGATCCGAAAGATCAGACATACAACACGTTTGCTGCAGCGCTGAACTTTATCGGCGGCGATAATGCGTTAAAACTGATCGTTGCCGTTCTTGCCGGATTCATCGCAATGAGTATTGCGGACCGTCCGGGGTTTGCGCCGGGTATGGTCGGCGGATTTATGGCTACGCAGGCGAATGCCGGATTCTTGGGCGGACTGATTGCCGGGTTCTTAGCCGGTTATGTTGTAGTCCTGCTGAAAAAGCTGTTTGTCTTTATTCCTCAGACTCTTGACGGATTAAAACCTGTATTGATTTATCCGCTGCTCGGTATTTTTATCACCGGTGTCCTGATGCAGTTTGTCATTAACACACCTGTAGCAGCGTTTATGAATTTCTTAACAAATTGGCTTGAAAGCCTTGGAACCGGAAACCTTGTCTTAATGGGGATTATTTTAGGCGGTATGATGGCTATCGACATGGGCGGCCCGCTCAATAAAGCGGCGTTCACTTTCGGTATTGCGATGATCGGCGCCGGAAACTATGCCCCGCACGCAGCCATCATGGCGGGCGGAATGGCTCCGCCGCTTGGAATTGCACTGGCGACAACATTCTTTAAACATAAATTCTCTAAACGTGACCGTGAAGCCGGTATTACGTGCTACTTCATGGGAGCTGCTTTCGTTACAGAAGGCGCCATCCCGTTTGCGGCGGCTGATCCGCTTCGCGTCATCCCTGCAGCCGTTATCGGTTCTGCGGTAGCGGGCGGACTGACAGAGTTTTTCCGGGTAACGCTCCCTGCACCGCACGGAGGAATATTCGTTGCATTCATTACGAACCATCCGCTGCTTTACTTAATGAGCATCGTGATCGGAGCGGTTGTAACGGCGGTTATCTTGGGAATCGTCAAAAAACCGGTAGTAGAGAAATAAGCAAAAAGCGTCCTTTACGGGCGCTTTTTTCAATCATATGCGCATAGAAGCGTTATGTATTTTGTGATGAGTTGTGATAAAGTAAAGATAGTACATGAACCGTAACAGTGATCGTCTAGGAGGAACCACGTTGACTGAAGAACAAAAACCTACTTCTGAAAAATCGGTAAAAAGAAAATCCAACACGTATTGGGAATGGGGAAAGGCCATCATTATAGCGGTCGCTCTTGCGCTTTTAATCCGCCATTTCCTGTTTGAACCGTACTTAGTGGAAGGATCATCAATGTACCCGACATTACATGACGGTGAAAGGCTGTTTGTCAACAAAAGCGTCAATTATATCGGAGAAATCGAGCGGGGGGACATCGTCATTATTAACGGCGATACATCGAAAGTCCATTATGTAAAGCGGCTCATCGGAAAACCCGGAGAAACGGTGGAAATGAAAAATGACACGCTTTATATAAACGGCAAAAAAATCGATGAACCGTACCTCGCGAGCAATAAAAAAGAAGCGAAAAAACTGGGAGTCAACCTGACGGGAGATTTCGGCCCCGTAAAGGTTCCGAAAGGCAAATACTTCGTCATGGGCGACAATCGGCTGAACTCAATGGATAGCCGGAACGGACTCGGTTTAATTGCCGAAAAACGGATCGTCGGCACCTCGAAGTTTGTGTTCTTCCCGTTTCATGATATGCGTCAGACAAAATAAAAACGCCGCGCTGCCCGATTCGGACGGCCGGCGTTTTTATTTGGCAAACGAGGCGGCGATGGCGATGAACATTACCGTGGCCAGCACTGATCCGACAATGGCCAGAACGCTGAAAAAAAGATTCACCTGCTGCTTCTCTTTGCCGCGTTTTTCAAGCATCCGTTTTGAAAAGAGATGCGAAAACGTGTAAATGAGGGCGATTCCGACGTACAAGCCGATGTCACGTGCGGTAAAGCCTGTGACGGCCAGAAAAACCCCGGTAAAGAAAATCATAAGACAATATTCTGTAAGTGTTAAAAGCTTCAACTTGTTCCTCCGTGATGAATATGTATATATATCTATTGTATCACAGGGCTTCGGGTTTGGCGCTTGCGTCTTTTCAAAACCCTTATATTCGCAGGGAAACATTTCTCTTCCCCTTTATTCATGGTATACTTTTAATGATGTTAGACACGATGGAGGATTATAAATGATTGCTGTAAATAATGTGAGCTTGCGTTTTGCGGATCGCAAGTTATTTGAAGATGTCAATATTAAATTTACGCCGGGCAATTGCTACGGATTAATAGGCGCAAACGGTGCCGGAAAATCAACATTCTTGAAAATTTTATCCGGTGAACTGGAGCCTCAGACCGGCGATGTTCATATGAGCCCGGGCGAACGCCTTGCCATCCTGAAGCAGAACCATTTTGAATATGAAGATTACGAAGTTCTGAAAGTCGTCATTATGGGACATAAACGTTTATACGAAGTCATGCAGGAAAAAGACGCGATTTATATGAAACCGGATTTTTCTGATGAGGACGGCATCCGCGCCGCTGAGCTTGAAGGAGAGTTTGCGGAATTAAACGGATGGGAAGCTGAAAGTGAAGCCGCTATTTTGTTAAAGGGTCTGGGCATCTCTGAAGACCTGCATACGAAGAAAATGGCGGACTTAGGCGGTTCAGAAAAGGTGAAAGTGCTTTTGGCACAGGCGCTGTTCGGCAAGCCGGACGTTCTGCTGCTTGATGAACCGACGAACCACTTGGATCTGAAAGCGATTCAGTGGCTGGAAGAGTTTCTGATCAACTTTGAGAACACAGTCATCGTCGTATCCCACGACCGTCACTTTTTAAATAAAGTGTGCACGCACATCGCCGATCTTGATTTTAATAAAATTCAAGTGTATGTCGGCAACTATGATTTCTGGTATGAATCGAGCCAGCTTGCTTTAAAGCTTTCTCAGGAAGCCAATAAGAAAAAAGAAGAGCAGATTAAACAGCTTCAGGAGTTCGTGGCCAGATTCAGCGCCAACGCCTCTAAATCAAAGCAGGCGACATCAAGAAAGAAACTCCTTGATAAAATTACGCTGGATGATATCAAACCGTCATCACGCCGTTATCCTTATGTCAATTTCACGCCGGAACGCGAGATCGGAAATGACGTGCTGCGGGTAGAAGGCTTAACGAAAACGATTGACGGCGTTAAGGTGCTTGATAACGTCAGCTTTATTATGAACAGAGAAGACAAAATCGCGTTTACGGGCCGCAATGAGCTTGCCGTTACGACATTGTTCAAAATCATTTCCGGGGAAATGGAAGCTGACAGCGGCACATTCAAATGGGGCGTCACCACTTCTCAGGCGTACTTCCCGAAAGACAACAGCGAATATTTCGACGGCAGCGATGCGAACCTTGTAGACTGGCTCCGCCAATACTCGCCGCATGACCAAAGCGAAAGCTTTCTGCGCGGCTTCTTAGGACGCATGCTGTTCTCTGGGGAAGAAGTCAACAAAAAATCAAACGTTCTTTCCGGAGGAGAAAAAGTGCGCTGCATGCTTTCAAAAGCGATGCTTTCCGGCGCGAACATTTTAATTCTGGATGAACCGACAAACCATTTAGACCTGGAATCCATTACAGCGCTTAACAACGGTTTAATCAGCTTTAAAGGCGCTATGCTGTTTTCATCTCATGACCATCAGTTTGTACAGACAATTGCCAACCGCATCATTGAATTAACGCCTAAAGGCATCGTTGACAAACAAATGTCTTATGATGAATTTCTTGAAAATGCGGATGTGCAGAAAAAGCTTGAAGAGCTATACGCGTAATAAAAAAGCAGAGGAGACTCTGCTTTTTATTTATGAAAAAAGTTTTCAATCTTCTGACTTCCCGTTACAATAAAGGAACATATGAATTGAAAAGAGACGGAGGAATGCATCATGAAGTTTTTAGTTGTCGGAGCAGGGGGAGTGGGCGGTTATATCGGCGCACGTCTTGCAGAGAAGGGAAATGACGTTACGTTTCTCGTCCGTCAGAAGCGGGCGGAACAATTAAAAGAGACGGGATTGACCGTCAAAAGTGCAAATGGTGATGTTTCAATCAAGCCGAAAATAATCATGGCGGGCGAAGATGGAGAGTTTGACGCCGTTATCATCGCATCAAAAGCGTATTCTTTGCAGGACGTCATTGGGGATGTCAAACCGTTTGTCAAACCTTCGTCGGTCATTATTCCTTTTTTAAACGGGTACAGGCACTATAACGAGCTGTTCGAAGCTTTTTCAAAACGGCAGGTGCTAGGAGGCCTCTGCTTTATTGAGAGCGCCCTTAACGAAAAAGGGGAAATTCTTCATACGAGCGCTGCCCACCGCTTTGTGTTCGGTGAATGGAGCGGGGAACGCACAGAACGTATAAATGAGCTGGAAAAAGCGTTTGCGGGTGTGAAAGCGGATGTCATCATCAGCCGGGATATTGAAAAGGATATTTGGAAAAAGTACATGTTCATTGCCGCGCAGGCGGGAGTAACCACTTTGTTTCAACAGCCGGTCGGACCTATTTTAGATACAGAAGGCGGCCGCAATACGGCAAAGCGTCTTTTTGCAGAAATCGGAGCCATTTTCAAGGCTGCGGGTATTCCGAAGGACGCTGACCTGGAAGATGAGAGTTATCGTACGTTGACAAGCATGTCTTATCATATGAAATCGTCGATGCTGAGAGATATGGAAAAGGGCCGGGTGACAGAAGGTGATCATTTACACGGTTTTCTGCTTGAGAAAGCGAAAGGCTTGTCAGTTGATACCCCTGTTTTGGAAACTGTCTTTGCCAACCTGCAAATGTATGAAGCAAAATAAAAAAGGAGGCCGAAGCGCCTCCTTTTTTATTAAAATGCCCAGTTTCCGTTTCTGAAGATCGGTTCTCTTTTGCCGTCAGCAGTAATCCCGTCGATATTCATATCTTTGGAGCCGACCATGAAATCTACGTGCGTAATGCTTTCATTTAAGCCCTCTTTAACAAGCTCTTCCCGTGTCATTTGTTTGCCGCCTTCGATATTAAAGGCATACGCGCTGCCGATCGCCAAGTGGTTTGATGCGTTTTCATCGTACAGTGTGTTGTAAAATAAAATATTTGATTGTGAAATCGGTGAATCGTACGGCACTAAGGCCACTTCTCCGAGATAATGCGAGCCTTCATCGGTTTCGACGATGCCTTTTAAAATCTCCTCGCCTTTTTCAGCTTTCACATCAACGATGCGGCCGTTTTCAAAGGTAAGTGTAAAGTTATCAATAATGTTGCCGCCGTAGCTCAGCGGTTTCGTGCTGGAAACCGTGCCGTTCACCCCATCACGCTGCGGAAGAGTGAAAACCTCTTCTGTCGGCATGTTGGCCATGAATTCGTGCCCGCTCTCATTCACGCTTCCTGCGCCCGCCCATACATGTTTTTTCGGTAATTCAATGGTTAAGTCTGTTCCTTCAGCTTGATAATGCAGGGCGCTGTAATGTTTTTTGTTCAGGTGTTCCACTTTCTCATGAAGGTTTTGATCATGTTTTTTCCATGCTTCCACTGGGTTTTCTTCATTTACGCGGGTCGTTTTGAAAATTTCTTCCCATAAAAGCTGAACGGCTGTTTCTTCCGGCTGATCCGGGAACACTTTTTTCGCCCAGCCTGTTGAAGCGGCTCCGATCACCGTCCAGCTGACCTTATCTGATTGAATATATTGTCTGTATGTATGCAATGCTTTTCCGGCGGCTTTTTGGAACGCTGCAATCCGTTTCCCGTCAGTGCCTTTTAACAGGTCGGGGTCGGATGAGACGACAGAAATAAACGCAGCTCCTTTTTTCGCGAGCTCTTCTTTGCCTTTCGCTTCCCATTCAGGATATTCTTCAAACGCTTCAAACGGAGCCATTTCGTATTTTAATCTGGACAATTCATCGTCCTGCCAATTTACGGTGACGTTTTTTGCGCCTTTTTCATACGAATGTTTAGCCAGCAGTCTGACAAGTTCCCGGACATCGGTTGAGGCATTGATTACGACATGCTGTCCTTTTTGGACATTGACGCCGACTTCTACCGCCAGCCGAGCATATGTATTTAACTTTTCAGTAAACGAACTCATCGTTCATTCCTCCTCATCGGTTTTTCTCATCATATCAAATATCGCCTCATAAAGAAAAGAAAGGAGCGTAAATGAAAAAGACACAGCCTTTGCTGCGTCTTTACGGATGATTCAGTTTTACGGTGCTGCCGGCCGGAGAATGGGGCATATTGGCCAGCGAAATGCTCATACCCCCCAAGATAATTCCGCTTAAAATGACAGCTACCGCTACGCGTCTTCCCACATCTCTAAGCATATGCTTCCTCCTTAATGTTTCTCCAGTTCTCACAATATGAGCCGGCCGGAGAAAAAAGAAGCACAATCTTATTATTTAATCGCTTTTTGCAGCTTGTCGATGACGTCTAACGAACGCCCCGTGCCGATAGCCACTGATTCAAGCGGATTTGCGGCCAAATGAACGGGAACGACGATTTCTTCTGTCAGCCATTCTTTCATCCCGTTTAAAAGCGAGCCCCCGCCGGTTAACACGACGCCGCGGTCAACGATGTCCCCGCTGAGTTCCGGCGGACAATCTTCAAGAGTCGCTCTGATGGCTTCAAGAATATGTAGGAGCGATTCACGCATCGCGTGCTGAATTTCATTAGACTGCAGTCTGATCGTCTTCGGCAGACCGGTTACGAGGTCACGGCCGCGGATTTCCATCGTTTCCGGCACATGTTCAATCAATGCAAAACCGATTTCCATTTTCACTTGTTCTGCCGTACGTTCTCCGATCAGCAGGTTATATTTTTTTCTGACGAACGAAGCGATATCTTCATCAAGCTGGTCGCCGCCGATTCTGATAGAGTGGCAGGACACGACGCCTCCGAATGAGATGATGGCAACTTCAGTCGTACCGCCTCCGATATCCACGACGACGTTTGCGACCGGCTCGTCAACCGGCAGGTCGGCTCCGATTGCAGCTGCTACGGGTTCTTCAATTAAGTGAACGTTTTTTGCTCCGCAGTTTTTGACAGCGTCACTGATGGCTCGGCGTTCAACGGCTGTTGATCCTGAAGGCGTGCAGACGACGACATTCGGTTTGCGGAAGGTCATCCCGATTTTTTTTCCGGCTTTTTTCATAATGTGTTTTAATAAGTCAGTTGTCATATCATAATCAGCAATGACACCGTCTTTCATCGGCCGTACGGCGACGATTTTCCCCGGCGTCTTTCCGATCATGTTTTTGGCATCTGTTCCGATGGCAAGCACCGCTTTCGTTGTTGTATCTACAGCGACAACGGAGGGCTCGTTTAAAATAATTCCTTTATTTTTACTGTAAACAAGTATATTAGCGGTTCCTAAGTCGATTCCGATCTCAGTTGATTGAAACATATTTTCACCCAATCCCTATCCTGATTTAATTGATTCTACATTTAAAGTTTCTGAGAAAAACCACGATTTTTGGGGGTTTCCGCCGGGAATGAAATGTTTTTGTAAAAAAGGAGGGAAAGTCTGTATCCCGTATTTCAAAAAGGCTTTCTTCTGTAAAAAAACATTCATTACCGGATGCGGAGAAACTTTTGCTCCGTTACTTTCGTCTACGTTTATGAAGGATTTTCCTTGGACATATATAAGAGACATTAAAGGAAGTAGGGGATTTCTATGAAATCAATTGGTGTAGTAAGAAAAGTAGACGAACTAGGGCGTATTGTCATGCCGATTGAATTGAGAAGAGCATTGGATATCGCTATTAAAGATAGTATTGAATTTTTTGTTGACGGAGACAAAATTGTCTTGAAAAAATACAAACCGCACGGCATTTGCTTAATGACCGGAGAAATTACCCCCGACAATCAGGAATACGGCAACGGTAAAATCATCTTAAGCCCTGAAGGAGCGAAAATGCTGCTTGAGGAAATCGAGGAAGCGTTAAAAGATAAATCATAATGATAAAAAGGGCGGAGCGTCATTCCGCCCTTTTATTATGAACTTGTGCAAAAACTCACGGTAAAATCAAGTAAACCTGCTCAAATAATTGGGAATAGTTATCATTTTTTAGTCAATAATGCGGTCAACAATGTTACAATATATGTAGAAATGCTAGCGGCAGGTGGGACTATGGGAAAATATCAAGCGCGTATCATTTCATTAATCTTGGCAATGATTTTTATTATGTTTTGGGATTATTTATTTTACATAATTGAACGGAATCCGATTAACTGGCCTGTTGATATCACTTTTACCACTGTCACGTTAATCAGCGTCTGGCTGCTGGCTTATTATGTAGATCATAAAAAGCAGCTGCTGGCGGAGCTGAAGGACAGCGAGCAGAAAGCAAAGGCGCTTTCAGATGAGAAAAACCGGATCATGGACAATCTGCAGGAAATTGTTTTTCAGACGGATTCACAAGGGAATATTACATATTTGAATCAAGCTTGGACGGCGATTACGGGCTATTCCATCAGCGAATGTATGGGCACGATGTATAATGATTATTTTATAAAAGAGAAACATATCATTGATTATATTATCTCCCAAATTAAGCAGCAGTCCCCGTCAGGAATGTTCACGGCTAAATATATTAAAAAAGACGGCACTATCTTTTGGGGAGAAGTTCATTATAAGCTGTATTATGACCGCAGACAGAAATTTGTCGGAAGCCTGGGAACGATGTCTGATATCAGTGAACGGAAAAAAGCGGTTGATGAGCTTCTGGAAACGAACGAACGGCTTGCCATGCAATCTCAAAAGCTGGCTATCGCCGGTGAACTTGCGGCAGGAATCGCCCACGAAGTAAGAAATCCTTTAACATCAGTCAGCGGCTTTCTCCAGCTGATGAAAGCTCAGTATCCGGAACGAACGGATTATTTCGATATTATTTTTTCGGAAATTAAAAGGATAGATCTTGTGCTGGGAGAGCTGCTTCTGCTCGCCAAGCCGCAGACCGTGACGTTTACCGCCCATCATCTCAACCATATTTTAAGGCAGGTGGCGACGCTTCTTGACACAAACGCGGTGCTGTCAAACACTGTGATTGAGAAGGATTTCAGGCAGACTGAGTCCTGTATGGTCAACGGTGACGAAAACCAGCTGAAACAGGTATTTATCAATATTATTAAAAATGCGATTGAGGCGATGCCTGACGGCGGGAATATTCATATTTACACAAAACGGGATGAAGAATACGCGGTGATCAGCATACAGGATGAAGGAAACGGCATGTCGAAAGAAAAGCTTAAAAACATCGGGAAACCGTTTTTCTCGACAAAAGATCAGGGAACAGGCCTCGGCCTTCCGATTTGTTTACGAATTCTCAAGGAGCATAATGGTAAACTTAACATTAAGAGCAAAAATGGAGAAGGCAGTACGTTTCAGGTATTTCTGCCGTTAGAAGCGGATGCTGTCCAAAAGGAGGAAAACTAACTTGCTTCTTTTTGTATACGGTTTGTTACGGAAGCGTGAAGAAAATCATGAGCTGCTGAAAGGCGCTCCGTGTGTGTGCGAGCAGGCCGCGATAAACGGCGTGCTGTACAAAACAGAAAAAGGTCAGCCCGCGGCGTCTTTAGCAGAAACAGCTTTTGTATACGGAGAATTGTATGAAACAGGTCATCAGATGATCTGTAAGCTGGATGCGCATTATGCCGATTTTGACCGGGAGGAAGTCGCCGTGACGACGGATCTCGGGAATAAAACGGCCTTCGCATATGTCGTAAAGCCCGAGCAGTGTGCTTCATTCAGCCGGATCAAAAGCGGAGACTGGAAAGAATATCGTTTTATGAAACGGGAGGATGACAGCCCGGTTTATTATTTCGCTTACGGTTCATGTATGGATAATGCCCGTTTTAAACAGGCGGGGGTCGATCACTTTTTTGCCGAGCCGGTCGGAGGGGCGGTTGCTGAAGGGTATTCGACGAGATTCACGTTAAGGCGTCCTGACGGTTCCAGAGCCGATCTTGTTGAAGATGGCGGCCGTACTGAAGGCGTGCTGTACAAGCTCCCGTTTGAAGCGGCAACCTATCTGTATAAAAGGGAAGGTGTTGATAGCCATACATATCGTCCCGCGTTCATAGAAGTGAATGCCGGCGGCCGTATATACAGGGGCTGCCTGACGTTTCTTGTGCTTGATAAAGCTGAGGAAATTGCGCCTCCGGGTCACTATCAGGAAGAAATCGAACGCGGAGCAGACTTGTATTTATCGCCCGCCTTTTCAGAAAAGCTCAAACGCCATATGAACTCATTGCCGAAAATGTGATACTATTCCTATTAGAGATATTGTTTAAAGGAGTACTGTTATGAGAAAAGAGTTTGCCGTTATCGGTCTCGGACGCTTCGGCGGGAGTATTTGCAAAGCATTAAGTGAAGAAGGCCTTGAGGTCATGGCGATGGATATTGATGAAGATAAAGTAAATGAATATGCCAAAATCGCATCACACGCCGTCATCGGTGATTCAACCGATGAATCGGTGCTGAAAAATCTGGGGCTGCGCAATTTTGACCACGTCATTGTGGCAATCGGCGAAAATATACAGGCGAGCATTTTAACGACGCTGATCTTAAAGGAACTCGGCGTGAACACCATCACGGTCAAAGCGCAGAACGACTATCATGAAAAAGTGCTTGCGAAAATCGGGGCCGACCACATCGTCCACCCTGAACGTGACATGGCAAAACGCATCGCCCACAACATCGTATCAAATAATGTGCTTGATTATTTAGAGCTGTCTGACGAACACAGCATCGTGGAGATCGTAGCCAACAGCAGGCTTGCGGGCAACACACTGCTTGATCTGGACATACGCGCGAAGTACGGCATTAACATCGTGGCCATCAAGAGAGAAAAAGAAGTAATCGTATCTCCGCTGGCGACTGAAATGATCCAAAAAGACGATATTCTCATCGTTATCGGCTCTCTTACGGACATTTCCCGATTTGAAAAAAGAGTGCTTCATACAAAGTGAAAAGCCGTCCATAAAAGGACGGTCTTTTTTATATGTCAGAATAGAAAGACATTTATCGTGTAAGCGGTATATTCTGCAGTTTTTATTGACTATGATCAGGCGATCCGATAGCATATTGTACCATATAAAGAAAAAGAGGAGGCCTCATTTTGAACAAAGAAACACTGGCTGAACGGCTGAATGCATCGGCCGGCCGACAAAAAGCCGATACCGTCATTAAAAACGGAAAAATCATGGATGTATTTAACCAGGAATGGATTTCTGCAGATATCGCCATTACGGACGGAGTGATCGTCGGGTTGGGCGAGTATGAAGGGGAAGAAGTCATTGATGCAGAAGGCCAAATGATCGTTCCGGGCTTTATTGACGGACATGTTCATATCGAGTCCTCTATGGTTACTCCGATTGAATTTGCAAAAGCAGTCCTCCCTCACGGAGTGACGACTGTCATTACTGATCCTCACGAAATCGCGAACGTTTCGGGGGCAAAAGGCATTTCATTTATGATAGAGCAGGCGAAAAAAGCGCCGCTGAACATCCGTTTCATGCTTCCTTCCTGTGTTCCCGCCGCAAGCTTTGAACGCTCGGGAGCCGTATTAAAAGCCAAAGATTTAAAGCCTTTTTATCAGGAAAAAGAGGTGCTGGGACTGGCGGAAGTAATGGACTACGTGTCTGTTGCCGAAGGTGAAGAGGATATGCTTCAGAAACTGCTTGATGCCAAGCTTCACGGAAAACGGATTGACGGGCATTTAGCCGGACTGTCTTCAGATATCATCAATATATACAGAACCGCGTTAGTGTCAAATGATCATGAAGTGACGACAAAAGAAGAGGCGCTGGACAGAATCAGGCGGGGAATGTATGTCATGCTGCGCGAAGGATCGGTGGCCAAAAATACGCTTAATGTGCTGCCGGCGGTGAACGAAAAAAATGCGCGCCGCTTCTTCTTTTGTACTGATGATAAACATGTGGACGATCTGCTTTCAGAAGGAAGTGTGAACCACCAAGTCAAAATGGCAATAAAAGCGGGACTTGATCCATTCCTTGCGTATCAGCTCGCCAGCTTAAATGCGGCCGAGTGCTACGGCCTTGAAACAAAAGGCGCGGTGGCACCGGGTTTTGATGCAGATCTCTTGTTTATTTCAGATTTGCGGGAGGCTTCCGTCACAAAGACCTTGGTCGCCGGCCGGACCGTTGCCGAGAACGGCTGCCCGGTTTATGAGCAGTCTGCCGGCTCTTATTCTCCGGATCAGGCGCTGTTGGATACAGTACGGCTGAAAGCGCCGCTGACTGAATCAGATTTTCATATGCCGATTCAAGAGGGCAGGCTAATGAATGTAATCGAAATCATACCAAATCATTTAGAGACGAGGAAAAAAGAAGTCCCTGCACCGTCTGCCGGCACATTTTGCCCTGATACAGAAAATGATTTATTAAAAATCGCCGTCGCTGAACGCCACAGCAGAGAAAAAATGATGGGTCTCGGGATTGTACAAGGGTTCGGGTTAAAAGAAGGCGCCATTGCCACAACCATTTCTCACGATTCCCACAACATCATCGCTGTCGGTACAAACGATGCCGATTTGGCAAAAGCAATCAACAGACTGCGTGACACCGGAGGAGGGCTGACAGCCGTGAAAAACGGAGAATTGCTTCACTCTGTCCCGCTTCCGATTGCCGGGCTTTTGTCTGATAAGTCTGCGGAATGGGTGAATGACAGCCTGGGCGTGCTTCATGAAAAGCTTCCTCTGCTCGGATTCACCGGTAATTTCAATCCGTTTCTTACATTATCGTTTTTAGCGCTTCCGGTGATTCCGGATATTAAAATGACGGCAGCCGGTCTGTTTGATGTCAAAGCCTTTCAGCATATTCCGCTGCAATAAAAAAACTGCACTCATGATGAGTGCAGTTTTTTTTTAGACCTCCATAATGATCGGAAGGATCATCGGACGGCGTTTTGTTTTTTCATATAGGAACGGAGCGAGCGTGTCGGTAATTTCGTTTTTAATTTCGGACCACTGCGTTGTTTTCCGATCCATTACTTTCTCAAGATGGTTCGAAATGAGCTGCTGTGCGTCGTTGATTAAATCACCAGATTCTCTCATGTATACAAAACCTCTTGAAATTAAATCAGGTCCTGCCGATACTTTAAAGTCGTCCATGTTGATGCTGACAACAACGATAACAAGGCCTTCTTCTGAAAGAATGCGGCGGTCGCGGAGCACGATATTGCCGATGTCACCGATTCCGCTTCCGTCAATGTACACGGAACCGGACGGGATTTTGCCTGCCACAGCGGCTTCTTCGCCTTTGAGCGCCAGCACTTCGCCATTGTCCATAATAAAGCAGTTTTCTTCAGGAATGCCGCAATCAGTCGCGAGTTTGACGTGCATTTTCTGCATTCTGTATTCCCCGTGAATCGGCATGAAGAACTTCGGTTTAATCAGACGGAGCATTAATTTTTGTTCTTCCTGTCCGCCGTGTCCAGATGTATGGATGTCATTCAGCGAACCGTGAATGACTTCTGCGCCCGCACGGTACAACTGGTTGATGGTGCGGCTTACGCTGATTGTGTTTCCGGGAATCGGAGAAGAAGAAAAGACAACCGTATCTCCGGGATTAATGGATATCTGACGGTGCGTGCCGTTAGCGATGCGTGATAGCGCCGCCATCGGTTCACCCTGGCTGCCCGTACATAAAATCGTTACTTTATTGGCAGGTATACGGTTGATTTCGTTATGCTCAATAAACGTATTTTTAGGGCAGCTGATGTAACCGAGAGTCTGTCCAATTTCAATAGCCGATTCCATACTGCGTCCGAATACGGCAACTTTTCTGCCGTTTAAAACGGCAGCTTCAATCACTTGCTGAAGACGGTGTATGTTCGAAGCGAATGTCGCAAATATAATTCTGCCGTCCACTTTTCGGAAAATATCGTGAATGCTTTCGCCTACACGGCGTTCTGACATGGTGAAATCGGGCACCTCACTGTTCGTGCTGTCAGAAAGCAGGCACAGAACGCCTTCTTTCCCGATTTCGGCCATCTTTGTCAAGTTTGCCGGTTCGCCTACCGGTGTGAAATCGAACTTAAAGTCTCCGGTATGTACGATATTGCCCGGCGGTGTTTTGACGACGATTCCGTATGAATCCGGAATGCTGTGTGTCGTTCTGAAGAAGGATACAGACGTCTTCCGGAACTTAACAATGTCGTCTTCACCGATGATGTTTAATTTTGTCTGTCTTAACAGTCCGTGCTCTTCAAGTTTATTCCGAAGTAAGCCGATCGCGAGTTTACCGCCGTAAACGGGAATATTTACTTGTCTGAGCAGGTACGGAATACCGCCGATATGGTCTTCGTGACCGTGGGTGATAAACAGACCTTTAATTTTGTCTTCGTTTTTTACTAAATATGTGTAATCGGGGATTACGTAATCAATGCCGAGAAGTTCATCTTCAGGAAACTTAATTCCCGCATCAATCAGTACAATCTCATCCTGAAACTGCACCCCGTACGTATTTTTCCCGATCTCGCCCAATCCGCCGAGGGCAAAAACGGCAGTCTGGTCATTTTTTACAAATTTCATTCCGCTCATAACTCCAATACTTTAAAATTTTCGCTCTGCTTCTCATATTCTAAAAAAGCACCGTCCACAGGCTGAACAAATTCAATGTTGTATTTCTTATCTTTCAGTTTTGTTCTGACGTCCCGTTCTGAAACGCCCTCAATGTAAAGTGAATCTGTATTTTCCCGTACAGGTACTTCGTCAGCCTTCTTTTGATAAAATACCTTATAAATCATCCAAATCTCTCCTTAAATGCCGTATGTTAGACTCGCTTATTCTATTATATTCGAAAACGGATTATAAGGAAAGTCTCGAGCAAAAAAGGGACTTTCAAAAACCGAAAGATCCCTTCTACGCGATGACTTTTTTCCGGAGCATTCCGCCCCACTGTCTTCTGAGTTTCTTCCGTAACCGGCGCAGCATCATATACCTCCTTTAAAGCCCTTTATAGCAGTAGTATGCGGCAAAACCGGATTTGTTTTCGTGGGTAAAATTGGAATTTCGTCAAGGCTGTTTGCCGGAAGAAAAACTTTCTGTATGATGAGATTGAACAGGACACGACTGATAAACGGGATAAAGGAGAAATTGACATGAAACCAAAACTGATCTTTTTTGATATTGACGGCACGATCTATGATCATGATAAACATATCCCCGATAGCGCAAGAAACGCCGTGGCGGCGCTTCAAGAGGCCGGCCATCACGTTTTTATCGCCAGCGGGCGGTCTCCGTTTATGGTAAAACCGATTCTGGAAGAGCTTGAGATTGAATCATTTATTTCATACAACGGCCAGTTTGTCGTGTTTGAAGGCGATGTGATTTATAAAAATCCGCTGCCGGAAGATGCGGTCGCGCGTTTATTAAAGCAGGCAGAAGAAGGGGAGCACCCAGTCGTATTCATGGCGGAAGATACGATGAAAACGACCGTTCCGGGACATCCGCACGTCTCGGAAGGAATCGGCAGTCTGAAAGCGTCTTATCCCGAAGTTGATGAAACATTTTATAAAGGAAAAGATATTTATCAGCTGCTTTTATTCTGCCGCGGACATGAAGAAAAAGCATACGCCGCTTTTCCGGAGTTTGATTATGTCCGCTGGCATGAACTGTCAACGGATGTGCTTCCGAAGGGCGGTTCAAAAGCGGAAGGCATTAAAAGAGTGCTTGAGCGCCTTCCGTACAGCATAAGCGACACTTATGCCTTCGGCGACGGACTAAATGATCTTGAGATGATCCGTTTTGTCGGCACCGGGGTGGCGATGGGAAATGCAGTTCCGGAATTAAAGGCTGCCGCTGATTTCGTCACAAAGCCGGTGGATGAAGAGGGAATCAGCTGGGCTGTCAAAGAACTGGGGCTTTTGAAATGAAGAAAACCGGCACTTAAAGAAGTGCCGGTTCTTTTTAACGGTCAATAGCAATGGCGTTTTCAGGTTCTTTTAACGGATTTTCTTGATCGATATGATCGTAAAACATCACACCGTTCAAATGGTCGATCTCATGCTGAAACACGATGGCCGGAAAACCTTTGAGGCGGATGTCAATCTGTTCCCCTTCAAGCGTCGTCGCCTTTACTCGGATGCGTGCGTAGCGCGGCACATAGCCGGGAATGGGTTCGTCTACTGACAGGCAGCCTTCTCCGCTCGTCAAGTAGCTTTTTTCTACTGAGTGGCTGACGATTTTAGGGTTGAAAAGGGCATAGCTGTATAAAGTGCCTTTCGCATCTTCAGCATGAACGGCGATCATCCGTTTTTTTACGTTTATTTGAGGAGCGGCAAGACCGACTCCGGGACGAAGGTTGTATTTCTCGGCTAATTCAGGATTTTGGCTGTTTTTCACAAACTCAATCATATCAGCAAGTTGCTGTTTTTCTTCGTCAGAAGCGGGAAGCCGGACCTCTTCAGCGATCTCTCTGAGCACGGGATGTCCGTCGCGGACAATATTTTCCATAGTAATCAAGAAACTTCACTCCTAAAGCTTAATATGTAAATTATAGCGAACTTCCTTATCGCGGCGCAACGAAACAATTGGCCGGCCATAGCAGGCCGGCCGATGTTCATAGTGTATAAGGTCAGCAGCCGCAGCCTAAATAAGCGGCACCGACGATGATTAATAAGATAAACAATACGACGATTAATGCGAATGTGCGGCCGTAACCGCCTCCGCAGCCGTATCCGTATCCGCCATAACCGTATCCGCCGCAACAACCGCCGCCAAATCCGCCGCCAAATCCATATCCGTACATAAAAAAACCTCCTCTTTGAATTACGCTGACCCTTTTCAGCAGGGCCGGCGTCTACTATAAACTATGTAAAAGCCAAAAAGATGTATGGTCATCCGCCCTGTTTTCTCAATTTTTTACGCAAGTACGCTCTGGCGAAGCTATAAATGTCTTTGCCCAAAAATTCCGGGAATACCAATTACAGCTCAGCTATTGTCAAAAGGCGTTCTGGCTTCTATAGTGGAAATTGTCAAGATTGGGGGATTTTAAGTGAATATGTTACAAAAAAAGATGCTGGCGGGAATCGGAGCGCTCGCCGCCGCAAGTATGCTGCTTGCAGGCTGCGGGGAGAAAGACCCGGTTGAAACAATTCATGATTCGATGGAAAAAGCCGTACAGGCGGAAAAACCGTTTCAAAAAGAGCAGAAAACATTAGAAAAATTAGAGAAAAAGGAAGATGAGCTGTATAACGAAGTCATTCAGCTGAATATGAATGATTACGAAAAAATCGTCTCACTTTCGGATGAGGCCCTTAAAAACGCGGAACAGCGCAAGCAGCATCTGAAAACGGAAAAAGACAGCATGGACAGTTCGAAAAAAGAATTTGAAACCGTCACACAAACAGCCGGATCGATTAAAGACCGGTCCATTAAGAAAAAGGCGCAAGCAGCAGCCTCACATATGGAAAAACGCTATGATTTATACGGCGGACTCTATAAAGACTATATGAAAGCCATTCAATATGATAAAGAATTGTACAGCGCCATTAAGAAAAAAGACCTGACTGCAGAAGACCTCGACAAGAAGATCGGCAAAGTGAACGATTCCTACAAAAAGGTATTAAAGCGGGGCGGAGCGTTTAACAAGCAGACGAAAGAGTATAATCAGGCCAGAGAAGAGCTGTATAAAGAGGCCGGCTTTCATGTCAATGAAAGCTGAAAACGATGAAAGGTGCCGGATGCCCGGCCCTTTTTTTATGCGGAAAAAAGGATTCTGAATTCTATTGTAGTACAGCAGATGTATGTATACTAGTACAGTTTCGGCGGATGAACAGCTTGTCCCGCCGGAAAAATATAAAGCGAATACATTTATTTAAAATCAACATTTAAAACGATTGACGGGTCTTCTTTATTTAGTGTAAACTTATCCATGTTAAGCGGTGTTGTATCAGTCTTTTACAACTCCGAAATAATACAGTTCAGATCAGATAGTGATGATCCTACATAAAGGTTTCGGCAAACTGGGGATAGGCTAAATATATACGACTTGCTGCTAATACTTTAGGGTATCCTAAGTTTGTATGTATACAGGAATGCACGTCTAATGACTGTTTAAAAGAAAGGAAGAGGTGACTTTAGTATGGCTGCAAAAACGAAAAAAACAATCGTTGACAGTAAGAAGCAATTTGATGCCATTAAGAAGCAGTTCGAAACGTTCCAAATTTTAAATGAAAAGGGAGAAGTCGTGAATGAAGCGGCGATGCCTGATTTAACAGATGATCAATTAAAAGAGCTTATGCGCCGCATGGTATACACACGCGTGCTTGATCAGCGCTCTATCTCATTAAACCGTCAGGGACGTCTCGGTTTCTACGCTCCTACTGCCGGCCAGGAAGCTTCACAAATCGCAACGCATTTCGCGCTTGAAAAAGAAGATTTCGTTCTTCCGGGCTACCGCGATGTGCCTCAATTAATCTGGCACGGTCTGCCGCTTTACCAAGCGTTCTTATTCTCCCGCGGACACTTCCGCGGAAACCAAATGCCAGATGATGTGAACGCCCTTTCTCCGCAAATCATTATCGGTGCTCAATACATCCAAACTGCCGGTGTAGCGCTCGGTCTTAAAAAACGGGGTAAAAAAGCCGTAGCTATCACATACACAGGTGACGGCGGCGCCTCTCAAGGGGACTTCTACGAAGGAATCAACTTTGCCGGAGCTTACAAAGCGCCAGCAATCTTCGTAGTGCAAAATAACCGCTATGCGATTTCAACTCCTGTTGAAAAACAATCAGCGGCTCAAACAATCGCTCAAAAAGCGGCCGCAGCAGGTATTGTCGGCGTTCAGGTTGACGGTATGGATGCCCTTGCGGTGTACGCTGCAACTGCTGAAGCGCGCGAACGCGCAATTAACGGCGAAGGCCCGACACTGATCGAAACACTTACGTTCCGTTACGGTCCGCATACAATGGCCGGTGACGATCCGACTAAATACCGCACGAAAGAAATCGAAAACGAATGGGAGCAGAAAGATCCGCTCGTCCGTTTCCGCGCTTTCCTTGAAAACAAAGGCCTGTGGTCTGAAGAAGAAGAAAGCAAAGTAATTGAGGCTGCAAAAGAAGAAATTAAGCAGGCCATCAAAAAAGCAGATGCTGAACCGAAGCAAAAAGTGACTGATTTAATCAAAATCATGCACGAAGAATTGCCTTACAACCTAAAAGAGCAATTAGAAACTTATACACAGAAGGAGTCGAAGTAAGCCATGGCGCAAATGACAATGATTCAAGCAATCACGGATGCGTTACGCACAGAACTGAAAAATGACGAAAATGTCTTAGTTTTCGGAGAAGACGTTGGTGTTAACGGCGGCGTATTCCGTGCGACTGAAGGATTGCAAAAAGAATTCGGTGAAGACCGTGTATTTGATACGCCGCTTGCTGAATCCGGTATCGGCGGTCTCGCTCTTGGTTTAGGGTTAAACGGTTTCCGTCCGGTTATGGAAATCCAATTCTTCGGATTCGTATATGAGGTAATGGATTCAGTTTCAGGCCAAATGGCCCGTATGCGCTACCGTTCAGGCGGCCGCTGGAGTTCTCCGGTGACAATCCGTTCTCCATTCGGCGGCGGGGTTCACACTCCTGAACTTCACGCTGACAGCTTAGAAGGCCTTGTGGCTCAGCAGCCGGGTATTAAAGTCGTTATTCCGTCTACTCCGTATGACGCAAAAGGACTTTTAATTTCTGCAATCCGTGACAACGACCCAGTCGTTTTCTTAGAACATATGAAACTTTACCGTTCTTTCCGTCAGGAAGTTCCTGAGGAAGAATACACAATTGAGCTTGGAAAAGCTGACGTGAAACGCGAAGGTGCTGACCTTTCTATCATCACATACGGCGCAATGGTTCATGAGTCGCTTAAAGCTGCTGAAGAGCTTGAAAAAGAAGGCGTTTCTGCTGAAGTTATCGACCTTCGCACTGTAAGCCCGCTTGATATCGATACGATTATCGCCTCTGTTGAAAAAACAGGCCGCGCAATTGTCGTGCAAGAGGCTCAAAAACAAGCAGGTGTCGGCGCCAACGTTGTAGCTGAAATCAATGACCGCGCGATCCTGAGCCTGGAAGCTCCGGTACTGCGTGTCGCAGCGCCTGATACAGTATTTCCTTTCTCGCAAGCTGAGAGCGTATGGCTTCCAAACCATAAAGACGTTCTTGAAACTGCGAAAAAAGTTCTTGAATTTTAATCAGGCTTCATAACAGGAGGGAAAGACACACGTTCTTTTCCTCTATTATAAACCTGTTTTTAAAGGTTCAATGCTTGCGTATGCATAACTAAAATTTGCTTAATCAACTAGGAGGTCGAAAACTGTGGCATTTGAATTTAAACTTCCGGATATCGGGGAAGGTATCCACGAAGGCGAAATCGTAAAATGGTTTGTTAAGCCAAACGACGAGGTAGAAGAAGACGATGTACTGGCTGAAGTGCAAAATGATAAAGCAGTGGTAGAAATTCCTTCACCTGTTAAAGGAAAAGTATTAGAATTAAAAGTTGAAGAGGGAACGGTTGCAACTGTTGGACAAACGATTATTACGTTTGACGCACCTGGTTACGAAGATCTTCAATTTAAAGGAAGCGACGAATCCGGCGATGCGAAAACTGAAGCGCAAGTTCAGTCTTCCGCTGAGGCAGGACAGGACGTAGCGAAAGAAGAACGCGCAGCAGAGCCTGCAAAAGAAACTGGCGCAGGACAGCAGGACCAAGCGGAAGCTGATCCGAACAAACGCGTGATCGCTATGCCTTCTGTACGCAAATATGCACGTGAAAAAGGCATTGATATCCGCAAAGTAACAGGTTCAGGGAATAACGGACGTGTTGTAAAAGAAGATATCGACAGCTTTGTAAACGGCGGAGCTCAAGAAGCGGCACCGCAAGAAACAGCGGCGCCTCAGGAAACGGCTAAACCTGCAGCGGCTCAGGCTCCTGAAGGCGAGTTCCCTGAAACACGCGAAAAAATGAGCGGTATCCGTAAAGCGATTGCTAAAGCAATGGTGAACTCTAAGCATACTGCACCGCACGTAACTCTTATGGATGAAGTTGACGTAACAAATCTTGTTGCTCACCGCAAACAGTTCAAACAAGTTGCTGCTGATCAAGGCATCAAGCTGACTTACCTGCCTTACGTCGTAAAAGCCTTAACATCCGCTCTGAAAAAATTCCCTGTTTTAAACACATCTATTGATGATAAAACAGATGAAGTGATCCAAAAACATTACTTCAACATCGGAATTGCAGCGGATACTGAAAAAGGCCTGCTTGTGCCGGTAGTGAAAAATGCCGACCGTAAAGCCGTTTTCGAAATCTCTGATGAAATTAACAGCCTTGCTACAAAAGCGCGTGAAGGCAAGCTTGCACCTGCGGAAATGAAAGGCGCTTCTTGCACAATCACAAATATCGGTTCTGCCGGAGGCCAATGGTTCACACCGGTTATCAACCACCCAGAGGTTGCGATTCTCGGTATCGGCCGCATCGCTGAAAAGGCGATCGTCCGCGACGGTGAAATTGTAGCTGCTCCTGTCTTAGCTCTTTCTCTCAGCTTTGACCACCGTATGATTGACGGAGCAACTGCACAAAATGCGTTAAACCACATCAAGCGTTTACTGAACGATCCACAACTTATTTTAATGGAGGCGTAATGTTATGGTAGTAGGAGATTTCCCTATTGAAACAGATACTCTTGTGATTGGTGCGGGACCTGGCGGCTATGTAGCTGCCATCCGCGCTGCTCAGCTTGGACAAAAAGTAACAGTCGTTGAAAAAGCAACTCTTGGAGGCGTTTGTCTGAACGTCGGCTGTATTCCTTCAAAAGCGCTTATCAATGCAGGCCATCGTTACGAGAATGCAAAACACTCAGATGACATGGGGATCACTGCTGAGAACGTAAAAGTTGACTTTACAAAAGTCCAAGAATGGAAAGCTTCTGTTGTAAATAAGCTTACCGGCGGTGTTGCAGGTCTTTTAAAAGGAAATAAAGTGGACGTTGTAAAAGGCGAAGCTTATTTCGTAGACAGCAACTCTGTACGTGTAATGGATGAGAACTCTGCGCAAACATACACATTTAAAAACGCGATCATTGCTACCGGTTCTCGCCCTATCGAATTGCCAAACTTCAAATATAGCGAACGTGTTCTGAACTCTACAGGCGCACTGGCGCTTAAAGAAATTCCGAAAAAACTCGTTGTTATCGGCGGCGGATATATCGGTACCGAGCTTGGAACAGCGTATGCAAACTTCGGAACTGAATTGGTGATTTTAGAAGGCGGAGATGAAATTCTTCCTGGCTTCGAAAAACAAATGAGTTCTCTCGTTACCCGCAGACTGAAGAAAAAAGGCAACGTTGAAATCCATACAAGCGCTATGGCTAAAGGCGTTGAAGAAAGACCTGACGGCGTAACAGTTACGTTCGAAGTAAAAGGCGAAGAAAAAACGGTTGATGCTGATTACGTATTAATCACTGTCGGACGCCGTCCGAACACTGATGAGCTCGGCCTTGAGCAAGTCGGTATCGAAATGACTGACCGCGGTGTCATTAAAACGGACAAGCAGTGCCGAACAAACGTATCGAATATTTACGCAATCGGTGACATCATTGACGGCCCTCCATTGGCTCACAAAGCGTCTTACGAAGGTAAAATCGCTGCGGAAGCTATTGCGGGAGAGCCTGCTGAAATCGATTACCTCGGTATTCCGGCGGTTGTATTCTCTGAGCCTGAACTGGCTTCTGTCGGTTACACTGAAGCACAGGCGAAAGAAGAAGGCATTGAAGTCGTTGCTGCTAAGTTCCCGTTTGCTGCAAACGGACGCGCGCTGTCTCTTAACGAAACTGACGGCTTCATGAAGCTGATCACTCGTAAAGAAGACGGTCTTGTGATCGGTGCGCAAATTGCCGGCGCGAGCGCTTCTGACATGATTTCTGAATTGAGCCTGGCGATCGAAGGCGGAATGACTGCTGAAGATATCGCAATGACAATTCACGCTCACCCGACATTGGGCGAAATCACAATGGAAGCTGCCGAAGTGGCAATCGGAAGCCCGATCCATATCGTAAAATAATCATTGCAAGAAAATGAACAGCCCCCGCTTTTAAAAGCGAGGGCTGTTTTTATTGTGCAAGCACATGCTGCATAGGCTTGATAATATCCTCTTTTTTCTTTACCGCGCCTTCAATCTTCATGACGACATGCCGGTGATTGACTACCATCAGTGCCGGGAATGTGTTGATTTCTTCTTCCCAGCCCTTTCTGTTGTCATAAACTTTCATTTGATCAACATGATGGGGGTATTTCTTTTCTAAATCAAGAATCGCATCGTAGTAAGGAACTTCTTTATCTATATGATTTTCATCGGAAAAAAACAAGATTTGAGTGTGATGAATGCTGTCGATCCGGTTATTTTTGAACGGACTGACAGTAGAAACCGAACAGCTTGACAGAACGAACAGCATCAAAAAAAAGGGAATCACCGTACGGTAGCGCATCTATCTTACTCCTCTGTTTTATATAATATATTGGTTCATCCATTTATAAGGACTATATCAAGTGTATCACGATAGGTGAAAAACCTAAGGCTTGTTACTTAATTGTTATATAATTGAAACCGTTTTTAATGAAGAAATAATACGTGTGACAACTTGTGAAGCTGATGTGTAAAAAAGGCACATTATTTTTCGTGAGAGCGTTGTTTTTTCGTTATACTGTGGGCAAAACCATATCAGGAGGGATTGTCATGTATAAAGCCGCTGCCGCCGTTATATGGATGTGCTTGCTCGTCGGCTGCCAATCAACTGAAAAAACGCAAACAAATAAACAACCCCATTCTCAAGCTGCGGTCAATCATGCTAAACAGGAAAACACTCATACAAAAGAGGAAAAACAGAAGGCAGAGCCCCGTTACTATATCAATCCGAAAACCTTTGCCGTGGAAAAACTGGATGACCAGAAAGACAAAAAACCGATTGCATTGTTAACGATAGATGATGCACCCGATCAGCATGCCGCTGAGATTGCGGACAAACTGCATGATCTCCATGCGTCAGCGATCTTTTTTGTGAACGGCCAATTTTTGAAAAAAGATGAAAATAAGAAAGCGCTTCAGCATATTCATGAGTTAGGCTTTATGATCGGAAATCATACAATGACTCATCAAAATTTAAAAGACCTTTCCGAACAAAAACAACGGGAAGAAATCATCGGCGTCAATAAAGCCGTTGAAAAGATAACCGGGGAGAAACCGGCGTTTTTCAGGGCGCCTTTCGGAAGCAATACGGACTACAGTGACAAACTTATAAAACAAGAAGGTATGGTGAAAATGAACTGGACCTTCGGCTACGATTGGGATCAGAAATATCAATCCAAAAAAGCGCTTACCGATATCACGCTGAGCAGCCCTTATCTGCGGGACGGCGCCAACATATTGATGCATGACCGGAAGTGGACGGCCGAAGCCATGCCGGACATTGTAAAAGGATTGCGTACTAAAGGATATACCGTGATTGATCCTCGAGCTATAAAAAGACCGTAAAAAATAAATGTGTTATACAATTTATCGGTTGACATATTAAATGTGACATAATAATATAATAACAACAAGTAAGAATTAAGCGTTTTCAAATTCTGAGAAATGGGGAATGAGAGATGGGTACGATTGTTTGCCAAGACTGTAACGAAGCGATTCATTACTTTGAGGATGAGAAGGTAACGACGTTATACGGAACATGCTGCGGACAATGCCGGTGTCATCTTGAAGAAGAGTAAAAAGTGTAAAAAAGCCCGAAACGATTTCGTTTCGGGCTTCTTTATCTTTATTGGATGGCTTTTTGTTCTTTGATGACTCTGATCATTTCAAGCGTCGCGTCTTCCGGACCCTGCACGGGAAGGCCGGCGTCCAGGTTTTTGAAAATGTAGCTGATGTTTTCTTCAGTAATGATTTCGCCCGGAATAAAGATCGGAATTCCCGGTGGATACACCATGACAAACTCTGCAATGATCCGTCCTGCGGATTCTTTTAACGGAATGACTTCCGTATTTGCGTAAAACGCGTCTCTTGGCGTCATCGCTAACAGAGGAATTTCAGGAAGCAGAACTTCCGTTTGCTGATGAGCATATTCATTGGCAGCAGCCTGCTTTGAAATGTCTGTAAGCGCGTTTACAAGGCGGTCGGCATCTCCTGCTCTGTCTCCGGGAGTGAAAATACATAATATGTTATACAAATCGGACAGCTCGACTTCGATATTATATGATTCGCGCAACCATTTTTCAATGTCATGCCCGGTCAGGCCGAGGTTTTTGACCGAAATGATTAATTTAGTCGGATCATAACTGAAGGCGGCCTTAGATCCTGTGATTTCTTCGCCGACACAGCGGATGCCTTCAATTTGATTGAGGCGTTCCCGTGTCTGATTTGCCAGCAGAATCGTATCTTCAAGAAGGCCGCGGCCTTCTGTAGCGAGCCGCTTTCTTGCGACATCCAGTGAAGCGAGAAGCAGATAGGATGTTGATGTTGTCGTCAGCATGCTTAAAATCGACTGCACTCTTTCTTTGGACACAAGGCCTTCTCTCACATTTAAAATGGAGCTCTGCGTCAGAGAGCCGCCTAATTTGTGCACGCTTGTGGCTGCCATATCAGCGCCCGCCTGCATGGCGGACAAAGGAAGCTTATCATGAAAATGAATATGCACGCCGTGCGCTTCATCGACAAGAACAGGCACATTGAAAGAATGCGCGAGCTTGACGATGCTGCTCAGGTCAGCCGCCACACCGAAATACGTCGGATTGATGACAAGCAGACCTTTTGCGTCAGGGTGCTCAGTCAAAGCCCGCTCGGCAGACTCAAGCGTGATGCCGTGAGAAATCCCGAGCTCATCGTCAATTTCCGGGTGTATAAAAATCGGCACCGCTCCGGAAAATACAATGGCCGTCATAATGGATTTATGAACGTTTCTTGGGATGATGATTTTATCTCCGGGTCCGCATACGGCCATGACCATCGTCATAATGGCGCCGCTCGTCCCTTGTACGGAAAAGAAGGTGTGGTCTGCGCCGAATGCTTCTGCGGCCAGGTCCTGCGCTTCTTTAATGATGCCCTTTGGCGCATGTAAATCATCCAAAGGTTCAATATTAATTAAATCTATGCTTAACGCGTTTTCTCCGATAAATTGTCTGAATTCCGGATCCATTCCCGCGCCTTTTTTATGGCCCGGAATGTGGAATTGGACAGGCTGTCTGTCCGCGTGCTTTTTCAGTCCGCTGTACAGGGGTGTTTCATGTTGCGGCAATTGTTTTCCCACCTTTATCATAATACCTACGGATTAGTTTGTATTACATTCAGTATGATTACCCGTTTTTTAAACGTAAAACAAATGAATTATATTATGAACTTGAAAGAAAGTAAAGAACAATTTATGATCTATGGAAGATGCTTATTTTGAGCATGATTATAAAGGAGTGAAGACATTTGGAATATCAATATCCGATGAATGAAGACTGGACGACAGAGGAGGCCGTGGATGTCATTGCGTTTTTTCAGCAGGTGGAAAACGCCTATGAAAAAGGAACTGACCGCAACAGACTTCTGGATGCGTACCGCCGCTTTAAAGAAATCGTTCCCGGAAAGGCGGAGGAAAAGAAAATCTGCAGCCAATTTGAAGCGGACAGCAGCTATTCCCCGTATCGGACTGTGAAAGAGGCGAAACAATCAGATCAAGCGGTTATCAAAATGTAAACAAAGCGAGCCGGAAACCGGCCCGCTTTTTTATGTTATGAGACTTTCTGAGTCAGCGTGTATAAAAAGGAAAGCTTCTTAAAAGTATCTTCAATGGTTTGCAGGAATTCATTGTTGTTCATGTTGATCACGTCTTCTTTTTGCAGCTGAATGCCGCACAAAAGCTCTGCTTTCTTTACGGTCTGCAGACGTTCAAATAGTGTTTTCAGCTGTTCCCGATCCATCTCCGACTGCTTGTACGCACCTGGCTTCGTATGATCCGGCGACCATACAAAATGACCGGGAATCTGTTTTGTGATTTCCTCCTGCTTCGCTTCCAGCAATCTGCCGTATTCCTCTTTTATCGGAGACTCATAAATGATGGCAAACCATACAAACATATGGGTATCCCATAGTCCGATCTGGAAGTGGGGGAGCTTCTTATAGCCGCGTTTGCTGTTTGCAAAGGCAACCCAGCTGTCAGCCGGCGGGTTGACAGATCTTCTCGCGTGCTTGGCGACATGAGGGAACATTTCATCTCCGGTTAATGCCGACAATGTCGGTGCGAAATGTTCTCCTAAAAGAGACAGCTTCGGACGCACTTGTTCTTTTAACACCTCCATGCGCGGATCTAATCCTTCTATTGTAAATGTGTCAAAGTCTTCTTTTGTAAAACGCATCTGAGTCATCTTTTTCCTCCTTATCGTAAGTATTCATATTTTACCACAGCCCCTGCCGGCCGCAAAAACATTGAGAACGTTTGAGTGGAGAGGAGTGGTGGTAAAAAATGAATAGGTAAACACACAATTTTAAGAATGTTGTTACAGCCGAATATAAGTTTCCATAGGATATAAGAAGTATCATTAATAATGAATTGGAAAATGGGATGCTTTTTTAACAAATGATCTCTGGAAGGGGCGAAAGACAATGAGGCAAGTGGTGAAGGAAGGATTCAGGGAGGAAAAAAATAACCGTGTAGCTGTCTGGAGACTAGAGGTTGATTATGAATTGGCAACCCTTTATGAGGCCATGCAAAAAGAGAATGAAGATCAAATCGATCTCAGTAAAAGAAAACTGGAACGTCTCAGAAAAGAATGGATTCGTCTTAACGGATAAAGAATAGTAAAAACGAACCGCAGGAAATGGTTCGTTTTTACGTGAGAAGGCATTTTTTTCATTTTCCTTGCTTTTTAATTGTTTTTATCAGTATGCTATAGAGTAAGCTATACATAGAAAAGAGGTACACGGTATGACAAATTGGACGGAAATTGATGATATCGCAAAACAATGGGTAAAAGAAGCCGGAACGAGAATCAGACAATCCATGCAGGAAAGCTTGACGATTGAAACAAAATCAAATCCGAATGATTTAGTCACAAATATGGATAAAGAGACGGAACGCTTTTTCATTGACCGTATACAGGGAACTTTTCCCGGACACCGCATCCTCGGCGAAGAAGGGCAGGGAGATAAGCTCCGCTCCCTGGACGGAATCGTTTGGATCATTGATCCGATTGACGGGACGATGAATTTTGTCCATCAAAAGCGGCATTTCGCAATCTCCATCGGTATTTTTGAAGACGGAAAAGGCAAAATCGGCTTAATTTATGATGTGATGCAGGACGAGCTGTATCATGCATTCAGCGGAAAAGGGGCATATCTGAACGACACGCCGCTTGCTCCTTTAAAAGAGGTTTCTATTGAAGAATCGATTATTGCAATCAATGCCACATGGGTGACGGAAAACAGAAGAATCGACCCGAGTATTTTGGCGCCGCTCGTAAAACGGGTAAGAGGAACGCGTTCCTACGGCTCGGCGGCACTTGAGCTGGCCAGTGTTGCGGCCGGCCGCATTGACGCATACATCACAATGAGGCTCGCGCCGTGGGATTACGCTGCCGGCTGCGTGCTGCTGAACGAAGTCGGCGGCATTTACACGACAACAGACGGCGAACCGTTTACGTTTTTAGATAACCACAGCGTGCTTGCGGGAAATCCGGCGATACATAAAATCATCTTTGACGACTATTTACATGCTGACAGATAGGGAGTTTGAAGAAGAAGATCTGGAATTTCTGGAGCAGCTGGCGGCGGCACACCCGGTGTGGAGAGCCGAAGAATTCGGAACAAAAAATGGGGCGGAGTTTATGCTTGCATACTCCATGTACAATGGAACGTGGCTCATATGGGAGCTTGACGGCGCTCCTGCCGCCGTCAGCTTTCACTTAGAATGGGCGCCCTCAAACGGAAAACCGTGGCTCGGGACTGTGGCCGTCGCTCCAGAGGCAAAAGAGAAAGGCATCGGTCGGGCGGTCATTGAAGAGATTGCCGGCCGGCTGAGAGCGGAGCATAAAGCGATGTTTGCAGCCGTTCCCCTGGACAGGCAGGAATGGTTGCTGTTTTTAAGCAAATGCGGTTTTGAACAGCTGAAGCTTGAAAAAGACGATCGGGAAAAGACATATATGATCATGGTAAAGCCATTGTGAAATGTATCAGATATAAAAAAGAGACCGGACACCCGGTCTCTTTTCTAGTTTACAAGCCGACTGAATTCCAGGCCGCTTCTACACTTGCAGCATCCTGAGAGCCGTAAAGGTCCCGCGCTGATTGAATCAAAGCTGCTTTTGCATCTTTAAAGGTTGATGACGGAGTGAGGTATACCGTCAGGGCGCGATAGTAAATCTGCTCTGCTTTGTTCACGCCGATTTTTGTAATCGTATTGTAAGCGGCTTTGTTCGGAATTCCGCTGTTTGTATGCACGCCGCCGTAGTCGCCTGCATCAGTGTTCGGAAGGTTTTTGTAATTTTTGTAGTTGTCAGGCTGTCCGTATTTTGTCGGATTTGATAAGCTGCGGAGAGCCGGCTGGCTGACCGTAATATCTTCACCGATATCCCAGTCCTCAGTATCGTTGAAGTACCCGAATACATCAGAGAAGGATTCATTTAAAGCGCCCGGCTGATTTTCATAGTTCAGGTTGGCTGTTTCCTGTGTAACGCCATGTGTCATTTCATGGGCCGTTACGTCCATTGAACCGGAAAGAGGCGAGAAGAATGAACCGTCACCGTCTCCGTAAATCATTTGGTCGCCGATCCAGGCTGCGTTATTGTATCTGCTGCCGTAATGAACGGAGGATACGATCTTGCCGCCTCTATTGTCGTAGCTGTTGCGTTTAAACTTCTGATAGAAATAATCATACACTTTGCCGAGGTTGTAATGCGCATCAACGGCAGCGCGCTGAGAAGAAGTTGTAAACTGGTTTGTGGTGCTGGATACGAGTGTGCCCGGCAGGTTATACTCGCGGTTTTGCAGATCGTACGTAATAATTTGTGTTCCGGTAGGTTTAGAAAGATCGCGCAGCACATATTTGCCGCTTTCAGAAGAAATATTTAATGAGACCGTTTTTCCTTTAAGAGTCGTACCTGTTCCGGTTGCAGCCGCATGTTCCACTTTGTTTTGCTTTTTCAGGATTTTCCCAGTTTCTGCATCAACGGTTACTTCCCAGTTTGCAGGTTCCGGTTCGATATAGCGGATCGTTACATCATAGGCGAGGCGGTATTTTCCGTCTTTTGTAGCTGCTGCTTTGAGCTCGGCTTTATTTTTGTTTGCGACGTTTCCGTTAGAAACGGCTTCAGGTGATTTGCCGATTGCTTTAAAAGCATGGTCCAGCGCCTGATTTGCAGATAATTTTTTGCTGTTTGCCGTTTTGGCAGAAGCATCGTTGTTTAATTCACCGTTAATCGCATAGACGTTGTTGGATTTATCAACGTGAATAATGACTTGAGAGTCTTTCACAGGCACACCGTTCACGACAGGCACATAACGGAAGTGTTTATAGCCGAGATCATCGGTTGTTTGGTCAATCAGCTTCAGCCTTTCAGAAGGATTGCCTTTAAAGACTTTGCCGTTTTGTTTCAAATATTGCTTGATTGCATTGTCACTGACAGAAGGCAATTCAGATTGCACCAAAGAATGCTTCGGCACAAAATTTGTCATGTTTTCTTTAAGCTGAGGATTCTCAGCGGCCTGAACACCCGGCAGACTGATCGTTAAACCTATAAAAGAAGCGGCGACAGCAACAGACAATTTCTTACCTAAACCCACAATAAATCCCCCTTTTTGAAAATAATGAAAACTTATATTGTTATAATAAACCAGCAATCTCTCATTCTGCAATATAAAACTAGACTCCGCAGCTGAATTGATAGAATCGTCCCGTACAGGCTCCTGGGAGGCGGTGTCAGGGGATAAGCCGAGAGGCACGTGTCGGAATAGACATGAGTCGAATGACGCGATTTCTTCTGAAAAAAATGACAGATGAAGACGGGAAAAATGATAGGGGAAAAATGTTAGGATCTTTAAAACTTTTTTTAATGCCGGTTGTCTAAACGGGTGAGGCCTTAATAAACGTAAAGGATTGTTACAGATGTCAGAGATTTTCAGTCATTTTATTCAGCATTTCGACAGATATTTCTTCATCAATTGGTACAGACGGGACAGAAAATACCAATTTTCAGATATCACCTTGAATGAAGGGCTTCAGCAAACAATATATGAACTGCCGGAGCATTACGTTGACCGGACAGACACAAAGAACGCGCTGGCCGGGCAGATCAGCGCCTGAAAAATGATCAGCAGACCGTTTTAATTTTAAGGGAATTTCAAGAGCTGTCATACGAAGAGATTGCTGATATTTTGGGTTGGAGCCTGCCGAAGGTGAAGAGCACCTTATACAGGGCGAGAATGCAGCTGAAACAGCATTTGGCGGAAAAAAGGAAGGACGGACACATATGACTTGCTGTTTAGTGAGAGATTTACTCCCTTTATATATTGAAGGCGATTGTGAAACAGAAACAGAGCGGTATATTTCCCGCCATCTTGATACATGCGGTGAGTGCAAAAGGGTATATCATATGATGAAGGAGCCGCTTGACTTTGGCGAAGCTGAGATGAAGGCGCCAGACGGTTATGAAGACGAGGAGAGGCGGTTTCAGGAAAGATATTACGGGAGGCTGCTGACAAATGCCGCCTGTATGTTCGGAGCTGTATTTCTCATCATGCTTGCGCTTAAACTGCTGAATTAAAAAAACGCCCGGCTGGATGACCGGGCGTTTTTTTCGTTTACTCAGCCGGGTGAAAGGCTGTATAAATGCTTTCAAGTAATTCCTGCGGCAGTGAATTAAAGAATCCGGCACACAGCTTCGCTTCTTTTTTACCTGCACCTGCTTTTTCAGCAAGCTCCTGATCAAACGTATACACGCCGTCTTCTTCAACCAGAGCAGATTGAAGAATATGAAGACTCTGGGAGAAAGCGGTGAACAGCTGATCAACGATAAGAGCTTCTTTTTCCGTAAAGCCGAGCTCCACTGCTTTTTCTTTATTAAATGTATATTCGCCGTCCGTTTTCTCGATACATTGGGAAAGGACCGTTAAAAATTCCGTTGAGCTGTCCCACAGCTTTTGAATGGTCTGTGCGGCTTCTTTATCTAATCCCAATTCAACCGCTTTTTCACCGTCAAAATAATAGACGCCGTCTTTTTCGTAAATGGACTGGCTGATGATGTCTAAAAGCTTTGCCGCATCTCCCGGTGTTTTCTCGGCAAAAGCCTGCAAGACAGGCGATTCATTTGCCTGAATTGTTTTTGCACCGGCAGACTCAAGCGGACTGAATGCAAGCAAGGCGGCTGAAGCAGTTGCAGCGGCGGTTACAGCGGTTTTCTTCAAAAAAGATGTTTTCATTTTGTTCTCTCCTTGTCATGTGTATTTGCTTACAGCCACAAGTATAAAAATCCAGTGATGGAATTGAAATAGGAAGTTTGGTATTTTCTTCATAACAATACCGGACTAATTCCGGCTGCCTTTTCTGAGGGACTCTGCTGTTGTCACTAGGATGCATGCTGCTGTTTCCGGCTTCTTGACTAGGCGGCGGGGGAGATAAGCCTTACATACCACCGGTTTTGAGGATGCAAAAAAGCCTGAATTTTTCATTCAGGCTTCATACAATATTGTGCTTTTCATGTTTACGGAATTTTGCAAAGGGTCATGCTTTTAATCAAGCAGTCCCTGTTCGCGCATTTTTTTCTTTACAGTGAAACCGCTTCCCATCATGGCGATAACGAGAACAATGCTTCCGATGACACCCCATGCGCTTTTCTCAGCGATTGATACGCCGATCAGCATCATGCTGAAGACTGCTGCGAATGCAAATAATAATAAGAGCCAATTCAATTTTTTCATATTTCCATCCCCTTTAACGTCATACTTTCAGTTTACAGAAAAACGTGACGCTTTTAAAGAGGATGTGTGGTATAATATGAAAGTTATCTAATTTTTTTAGGAGATGAAAATGTGAAACTTCGAAACGATCTTCGCAATATCGCGATTATTGCCCACGTTGACCATGGGAAAACGACTTTGGTAGACCAATTGCTTCACCAAGCCGGAACATTCCGTGCCAACGAAAATATTGCCGAACGCGCAATGGATTCAAACGATCTTGAACGTGAACGCGGTATTACAATTCTCGCGAAAAATACTGCGATTAACTATAAAGATACACGCATTAATATTTTGGACACTCCGGGACACGCCGACTTCGGCGGAGAGGTTGAACGGATTATGAAAATGGTTGACGGCGTTTTGTTAGTCGTTGACGCATATGAAGGCTGCATGCCGCAAACCCGTTTCGTACTGAAGAAAGCCCTTGAGCAGAACTTAAATCCGGTTGTCGTCGTAAACAAAATCGACCGTGATTTCGCCCGCCCTGAAGAAGTTATCGATGAAGTGCTTGATCTGTTCATCGAGCTGGATGCAAACGAAGAACAGCTTGAGTTCCCTGTCGTCTACGCTTCTGCGATTAACGGAACGGCAAGTCTTGATCCGAAAAAGCAGGACGAAAACATGGAATCACTGTATGAAACGATTCTTGAACATGTCCCTGCGCCGGTTGATAACGCCGAAGAGCCTCTTCAATTCCAAGTGGCGCTTCTTGATTACAATGACTATGTCGGCCGTATCGGTATCGGACGCGTTTTCCGCGGCACGATGAAAGTCGGCCAGCAGGTTTCATTGATGAAACTTGACGGAACGGTCAAATCATTCCGTGTAACGAAAATCTTCGGTTTCCAAGGATTGAAACGCGTGGAAATTGAAGAAGCGAGAGCGGGAGACCTCGTTGCCGTTTCCGGTATGGAAGACATCAACGTCGGTGAAACGGTTTGTCCGGCTGACCACCATGAGCCGCTGCCGGTTCTGCGTATTGATGAGCCTACGCTTCAAATGACATTTGTCGTAAACAACAGCCCGTTTGCAGGCCGTGAAGGCAAATATGTCACAGCCCGTAAAATCGAAGAGCGTCTGAACGCACAGCTTCAAACAGACGTCAGTCTTCGTGTCGAACCGACGGCATCGCCTGACGCATGGGTTGTTTCAGGACGCGGTGAGCTTCACCTGTCTATTTTAATTGAAAACATGCGCCGCGAAGGCTATGAGCTTCAAGTGTCTAAACCTGAAGTTATCATTAAGGAAATCGACGGTGTAAGCTGCGAGCCTGTTGAGCGCGTGCAGATTGACGTGCCTGAAGAGCATACCGGTTCTGTTATGGAATCAATGGGTGCGAGAAAAGGCGAAATGCTCGATATGATTAATAACGGAAACGGCCAGGTCCGCCTGATCTTTACCGTACCTTCACGCGGGCTCATCGGCTATTCTACTGAGTTTCTGTCACTGACACGCGGTTTCGGTATCCTGAACCACACGTTTGACAGCTATCAGCCGATGCAAAAAGGCCAAGTCGGAGGCCGCCGTCAGGGTGTGCTCGTTTCCATGGAAAATGGAAAAGCGACATCTTACGGAATTCAAGGTATTGAAGACCGCGGCGTCATCTTCGTTGAGCCGGGCACAGAAGTATATGAAGGCATGATTGTCGGCGAACATAACCGTGACAATGACCTTGTCGTCAATGTCAGCAAAATGAAACAGCAGACAAACGTCCGTTCCGCAACGAAGGATCAAACGACTACGATTAAGAAAGCGCGCATTATGTCGCTTGAAGAATCACTCGAGTACTTAAACGATGATGAATACTGTGAAGTAACACCGGAATCCATCCGTTTAAGAAAGAAAATCCTGAACAAAAACGAACGTGAAAAAGCGGCGAAAAAGAAAAAAACAGCAGGAATGTCTTAATCACTTGCAGAATTTGAAAAGATAGAACCCGAACGGAAAAGGGGAGGGGATCTTTTTGAATGAAGTAAGTGAACGGCTGTCGTTCTTTGCTGCGCTTTACCAAGTGGATGAGCATCCGCTGACGGGAATGTGGCTGTTATACGGAACGATCGTCGTGCTCTCGGTGATTGTATTTAGACTCGGCTTTGCCAAAAGGCTGCCGGTTTTAAAGGCTGCGGCAGTTTATCTCTTTCTCGTGCTCGGCTGCACCGTGCTGACTTTTTTCGGTGTGTTTCTGCCGGTCGGAGAAGGGCTTGTTGTCGCCGCCTTGATTTTGATCATTTACAAAATCCGTCTGCATCAGTCCAAAAAAAGCCAGTCAGCTAAACCGCAATAAAAAAATGACCTTGCCTTTCGGCGGGTCATTTTTTTATTGGTTTATTTTTTCACTTTATCTTTTTTCGTTTTTTGCCCTGGATGAAAGGAGAAGTGTCCGGTATTCAGCCGCGCCTCTGTTTTGACTTTGATTCGGTCATGGCATTCCTGGCACATATATGTATGAATCGGACGGTTGCGGAGGCGTTTGGCTGTCAGTGTTTCATCATCAATTTGTTCAATTTTGTCGCAAATGGAACATTTAACTCTCATTGATTTTTCACCTCTTTCACTATGACAAGCATTATATCATGGATGACCCGCCTGCCAAAGGGAAAGAAAGCAGCGCCCTTCCTTTGTAGCGGGCGCTGCTTTTTACCGGCGGTTATTCATGTGATGATCCGATTGATCATTCTGCTCGTTTTGCAGCTTGTTCTGATCTCTTTGATTCAGCTGGTCATCATTCGATTTAGTCGGTGATTCTTTTTCATTGTCGGTCACATCATTCGGAACTTCCGGCATGACACGTCCGACGATTGCGGCGAGTTCGTCCAAAATGCCTGAAACCGGACGTCCGGCCTTAATATCGCTGCCCATGCCTCTCAGGCGGGAGACTGTATCAGGATCAGCGACGACAACGGCATTGGCGCCGTAAGGATCGTTTTTTAATGCTTGGGCAACGGTGTATTTAATGCTTTCCACTTTGCTCCGTTCTAAATTGTCATCCACATCGATTCCGACGACTGAGTAGCGCCCGAGTACGACCGCGGTGGCGTCTGTAATGCCTGGGATTTTTTCAGTCACTTCGACTAGATGCTTTGCAATGTCTGTCCGGCCGGGATTCGCAGCTGTTTCAGGAGCTGTATCACTCACATGAATCGGTTTTGCTCCGCCCTGATCGGTTGATTCGTTTTGGATATTGCTGCGTCCGCGGCTATCCTGTACAGCTGTGCAGCCGGTCAGAATAAATAAAGCTTGTATGATAATGAAAAGAATTCGCACGTCAGATTCCCTCCTTAATGCTTTCATTTCTTTTATTGTTGAATTAACCTTCTATCTTTATTCACCAAATCATATATTTTAGCAGGCATCCCCGTTTTTTACGAAAAGAGAAGCACACGCTGGGCTTTGATCCTTATTTTTCAGGAGGCTGAGACTTGAGTAAAATTTATGTGTTAGATACGAATGTACTTTTGCAGGATCCTAACGCCATTTTTTCTTTTGAAGAAAACGAAGTTGTCATCCCCGCCGTCGTGCTGGAAGAGGTCGATTCAAAAAAGCGGTATATGGACGAGGTCGGGAGGAATGCGAGGCACGTATCTAAGCTGATAGACGGGCTCAGGGAGAAAGGAAGGCTGCACGAAAAGGTTCCGCTTGAAAGCGGAGGAACGCTCAGAATTGAACTGAACCACCGGTCATTTCATCAGCTTCAGGAAATTTTTATCGAAAAAACGAATGATAACCGCATTTTGGCGGTGGCAAAAAATTTAAGCCTTGAGGAGGAAACGAAAGAAAACGGCCGCCCCGTCATTCTGGTCAGCAAGGATGTGCTGGTCAGGGTAAAGGCGGATGCCATCGGGCTTTTGGCGGAGGATTTTTTAAACGACAGAGTCGTTGACCATGATGAGATATACAGTGGGTACAAAGATATATTTATGAATAAAGAGCGGTTTGACTCGTTTTATAAAAACAAACAAATTTCAGTCAAGGAGCTTCAGCAGCATCAGGTTTATCCGAATCAATTTGTGCTGATGAAAGATGAATTAGGAGGATCTTCTTCTGCGGTCGGCATGACAGATAAGAAAGGGGAGACCGTAAAAAGACTCGTCTTTGATGATGAGCACGTATGGGGCATCAGGCCGAAAAACGTCCAGCAGACAATGGCGCTTGAACTCCTGCTGAGAGAAGATATCCCGCTTGTCACCCTGATCGGAAAAGCGGGAACGGGAAAAACTTTGCTAGCTCTCGCAGCGGGGCTTCTGCAGACTGAGGATCTCGGTATTTATAAAAAACTGATCGTCGCACGTCCCATCGTCCCGGTGGGCAAGGATATCGGATATTTGCCGGGTGAAAAAGAGGAGAAGCTCAAGCCGTGGATGCAGCCGATCTTTGATAATCTTGAATTTTTGTTCAATGCGAAAAAGCCGGGTGAACTTGAAGCGATTTTAGCGGGCATCGGATCAATTCAGGTTGAGGCGCTGACATACATTCGGGGAAGAAGCATTCCGGATCAGTTTATTATTATCGATGAGGCTCAGAATTTGACGAGGCACGAGGTCAAGACGCTTTTGACACGGGTGGGAGAAGGCAGCAAAATTGTCCTGATGGGTGACCCGGAGCAAATAGATCACCCATATTTAGACAGTTTAAATAACGGACTTGCTTATGTCGTAGAGCGGTTTAAAGGACAAACCGTCTCCGGCAGCGTGAAGCTTATGAAAGGCGAAAGATCCGGCCTTGCACAGCTTGCGGCCGATTTGTTATAGAACTTCGATTTCTGTGACGCCTGTTATCGGTTTTTCAAAGTTTCCGTTCACGTAAAAATGGACCGGACCGCCGTCTTGAAGAGGCTTCCCTGACTCACAGAAATGGGCGATTGCGTCCATCGCCTTTTCAAGCGGCACCTCGGTTCTTTCAGATCCTGAAATAAATACGCAAAGGACAGCGCTTTCTTTCGGCTCGGCATTTGCTAAGACAGCACCGAGCTTCATGGCGAAACTGCCGTTCATTAATCTTTCTTTTTCAAAACGTTTTTCGCTTTTTAAAGTCGGCGGCGAAATGCGCCCTTCTCTGATCACCCGTTCCGGATCGAGTGTATGCTCCTTAGTTTCTGCCGAGCCGTCTGAGTGAACGGGCTGATTGTTTTCAAACGGAAACTTGCGGTCATCGAAAATCCAGACACTCGGATCAATTGTAATCGGGTATGTAACATTGCCTTTAACTTGAATAACGCTCATGGTGAAGCCCCCCTTTACTTAAAGTATAAAAGTTTTCGCATGAATTGTCACTTTGCGTCGCAAATTAGACGTAACCAACGGCAGCAAAGTGAGGGGATCGAAATGGTATGCCGGCATTACCAGGAGCTGGACGCACTCGTTCAAGAAGCGAAAAAAAAGACCGGAGAAGGCAAAGTGGCAGACTATATTCCGGCTTTGGCAGAATCGAGGCAAGACAGCCTTTCAGTCACGATTTATCATGCGGAAAATACATGTCTGACGGCAGGAGACGCCGACCGGACATTTACGCTGCAGAGCATTTCGAAGGTGCTTTCTCTGGCGCTCGTCCTGATGGATTACGGAAAGGAAAAGATATTCAGCTGCGTAGGGCAGGAGCCGACCGGCGACCCGTTTAATTCCATTGTGAAGCTTGAGACGGTGAACCCGGGCAAGCCTTTAAATCCGATGATTAATGCGGGCGCTCTCGTCGTTACAAGTTTTATTAAAGGGCATACGCCGAAAGACCGTCTGGATTATCTGCTCGGATTTATCAGAAGGCTTGCGAATAATCAGGAAATTACATATTGCAGACATGTCGCAGCATCAGAATTCGGTTCCTCCATGATCAATCGGGCAATGTGTTATTACATGAAGCAGTATGACATTTTTAAAGGCGATGTTGAAGAGGTCATGGATTTGTATACAAAGCAGTGCGCGATTAAGATGAGCAGTCTGGATTTAGCCAAAATCGGCTGCGTATTCGCACTTGACGGCAAGCATCCGGAGACCGGGGAACAGGTCATAAAAAAAGATGTGGCGAGAATCTGCAAGACGTTTATGGTGACATGCGGCATGTACAATGCGAGCGGGGAATTCGCGATCAAGGTCGGCATTCCCGCCAAAAGCGGGGTTTCGGGAGGAATCATGGGCATTTCGCCATACAATTTCGGAATCGGTATATTCGGCCCGGCGCTTGATGAAAAAGGCAACAGCATCGCGGGTGTGAAGCTTCTGGAAATCATGTCTGAGAAATACAGGCTGAGTATTTTTTGAAACACTTTTTATCATGACATCTGCTTAAATCCTCTTGCAATTTCACCTGATACCCTTTATGATAAATAGAAGAATTAGGTACTCGCCTGGGGAACGGAGGGATACTTTTGGCTTCAGAGATTATAGTTGACCATCAGCAGAAAGCATTCGAACTGTTGAAGTCAGATGCTGAGAAGATTTTGAAGCTGATCCGAGTACAAATGGATAACTTAACGATGCCTCAATGTCCTCTGTACGAAGAGGTCTTGGATACTCAGATGTTCGGACTGTCGAGGGAAATCGATTTTGCTGTCCGCCTGGGATTAGTTGATGAAAACGACGGAAAAGAGCTGCTGGACAGACTTGAAAGAGAACTGTCTGCACTGCATGACGCGTTTACAGGAAAATAAATGATCAAACTCAAACTATTCAACGGTTTGGGTTTTTTTATAACCGTAAACCGTTTTTTTGCATCTTCTTTTCGTGAGACGGTCTATTAATCTGCATTTCATCCGAAAAACTATAAAGAAACTGCGTAAATTGTTTATGAATTATAGTAAAATATAATACGCAATAGGTATTAAACGTAAGCTTTAAGCAGGAAAGAGGATGTTATGTTTAAAAGAATGTTAAAATCTTACGATTATTCATTGATAAGCGCTATTATTCTGCTGTGCAGTTTCGGATTGGTAATGGTATACAGTTCAAGTATGATTACCGCCGTTATGCGTTACGGCGTGAGCAGCGACTATTTTTTTAAACGGCAGCTGTTCGCCGTCATTGCAGGGCTCGTGCTGTTTATCATCGCGGCCGTTTTCCCGTACAAAGTGCTCGCCCATCAGAAGGTCCAGAAAATATTACTGCTTGCGTCAGTGGCTGCGCTTTGCGCGCTGTTTGTTTTCGGACATGTTGCCGGAAACGCGCAAAGCTGGTTTAAAATCGGCGGAATGGCCATTCAGCCGGGGGAATTTGTCAAGCTGACCCTGATTCTGTATCTTGCCGCGGTGTACGCGAAAAAACAAAGCTATATCGATCAGCTTTTGACAGGAGTTGCTCCGCCGGTGATCGTCACCGTAGTCATTTGTGCGCTTATCGCCATTCAGCCTGACTTCGGAACGGCGATGATTATCGGTCTGATCGCGTTTTGCGTCATTATGTGTTCGGGATTCAGCGGAAAGACGCTGCTCAGGCTGGTGATCATGGCGGGAATCGTATTACTTCTTGTCAGCCCGATCATTTATTTGAAATGGGACGATATTTTAACGCCTGGGCGCATGAGCCGGTTTGAAAGCCTTGAAAACCCGTTTAAATATGCCGGCACATCAGGCCTGCAGATTATAAATTCGTATTATGCGATCGGCTCAGGCGGTTTTTTCGGCCTCGGTCTCGGAGAAAGCATTCAAAAATACGGATATCTGCCGGAATCGCATACAGACTTTATCATGGCGGTTATTTCAGAGGAGCTCGGCATTTTCGGCGTCCTGTTCGTCATTGTGCTGCTTGCTTTTGTTGTGTTAAAAGGTTTTTATATTGCGAGAAAATGTGAAGATCCGTTCGGCAGTCTCCTGGCAATCGGGATATCCAGTATGATTGCGATTCAGACCTTCATCAATCTCGGCGGTGTCAGCGGTTTAATTCCCATTACGGGTGTTCCGCTGCCGTTTATCAGCTACGGAGGCTCATCCATGTTTTTATTATTGACGAGCGCCGGTATATTGGTGAACGTCAGTATGCATGTCAAGTACTCAGAAAAGAAGAAAAAGAGGGAACCCGTTCCGTCTAAGGGGGTAAAAAGACGGCAGACGGAAAAATCTGTGTATCTGTAAAAAACAAATGTATACACAGGACGGATATTCCTTTATTATAAACTACATATTTACTAGGCCAAGGGGGAGAGAAATTTGTCACAACAATCCATCCAAAAAGTGTTAGTAGCAAACAGGGGAGAAATTGCGATCCGGATTTTCCGGGCGTGCACAGAATTGAACATCAGAACGGTAGCCGTTTATTCAAAAGAAGATTCGGGTTCCTACCACCGCTATAAAGCGGATGAAGCCTATCTTGTCGGAGAAGGCAAAAAACCGATAGACGCGTATCTTGATATTGAAGGGATTATTGAGATTGCGAAAAGAAACGGCGTTGACGCCATCCATCCGGGTTACGGATTTCTGTCTGAAAATATCCAATTTGCGAGACGCTGTGAAGAAGAGGGCATCGTATTTATCGGACCGACGTCAGCGCATTTGGATATGTTCGGAGATAAGGTCAAGGCCAGAGAGCAGGCTGAAAAAGCCGGCATCCCCGTTATCCCGGGGAGTGACGGGCCTGCTGAAACATTAAAAGATGTCGAACAATTCGCAAAAGTTCACGGGTATCCGTTTATTATTAAAGCGTCGCTCGGAGGCGGCGGCCGGGGGATGAGAATCGTCAGAAGCGAGGGCGAATTGAAAGATTCGTTTGAGCGGGCTAAATCAGAAGCGAAAGCCGCATTCGGAAACGACGAAGTGTATGTTGAAAAACTGATCGAAAATCCTAAGCATATTGAAGTTCAGGTGATCGGAGATAAAGAAGGCAATGTCGTCCATCTGTATGAGCGGGACTGTTCCGTTCAGAGACGCCATCAAAAGGTCATTGAGGTGGCGCCGAGTGTATCCTTACAGCCTGAATTAAGGGACGAGATCTGTGAAGCGGCTGTCGCCCTTGCGAAAAATGTCGGCTATATCAACGCGGGAACCGTGGAATTTCTCGTAGCGGATGGTGAGTTTTACTTTATTGAAGTGAATCCCCGCGTACAAGTGGAGCATACGATTACGGAAATGATTACGGGGGTTGATATCGTACAGACGCAGATTCTCGTTGCGCAGGGCCACGGACTCCACAGCCGTGCCGTCAATATTCCTCAGCAAAAAGACATTTTTACAATCGGGTATGCGATACAATCACGTGTGACCACTGAAGATCCGCTGAATGACTTTATGCCTGACACGGGTAAAATTATGGCTTACCGCTCAGGCGGCGGCTTCGGCGTCCGTCTTGATACAGGGAACAGCTTCCAGGGCGCGGTTATCACGCCTTATTACGATTCACTGCTCGTCAAACTGTCGACATGGGCGCTGACGTTTGAGCAGGCATCGGCAAAAATGGTCCGCAACCTGCAGGAATTCAGAATCAGGGGCATTAAGACCAATATCCCGTTTCTTGAAAACGTGGCAAAGCATGAAAAATTCCTGACCGGGCAATATGATACATCGTTTATCGACACAACGCCCGAACTGTTTGTTTTTCCTAAACAGAAGGACCGCGGAACAAAAATGCTTTCTTACATCGGCAATGTAACGGTAAACGGTTTTCCGGGAATCGGGAAAAAAGAAAAACCTGCGTTTGATAAGCCTCAGGCTATTACGTTAGGTATCGGAGAAAAGCCGGTAAACGGCACGAAACAGATTCTCGATGAAAGAGGCGCTGAAGGGCTTGCTGACTGGGTGAAAGAGCAAAAGTCCGTACTCCTGACTGATACAACGTTCAGGGATGCCCACCAGTCTCTGCTTGCGACCAGAATCAGAACAAATGATTTGAAAAAAATCGCGAACCCCACGGCTGTCCTGTGGCCTGAACTGTTCAGCCTTGAAATGTGGGGAGGCGCGACATTTGATGTAGCGTACCGTTTCTTAAAAGAAGATCCTTGGAAACGCCTTGAAGATCTCCGCAAGGAAGTGCCGAACACATTGTTCCAGATGCTGCTTCGTTCATCAAATGCCGTCGGTTATACCAACTATCCGGACAATGTCATCCAAAAATTTGTCCGGCAGTCAGCAGAGTCAGGTATTGATGTATTCCGGATCTTTGACAGCCTGAACTGGGTGAAAGGGATGACGCTGGCCATCGATGCCGTCCGTGAAACCGGAAAAGTGGCAGAGGCTGCGATTTGTTATACGGGAGATATTCTTGATAAGAGCCGGACGAAGTATGATTTGAAATATTATCTTTCCATGGCGAAAGAACTTGAGGCATCTGGTGCGCACATTCTCGGCATTAAAGACATGGCAGGTCTTTTGAAACCGCAGGCCGCATATGAACTTGTCTCCGCGCTGAAGGAAACGATTGATATTCCCGTTCATCTTCACACGCATGACACGAGCGGCAACGGCGTCTTTCTCTATGCCAAAGCTGTTGAAGCGGGTGTGGATATCGTGGATGTCGCCGTCAGCTCAATGGCGGGGCTGACTTCACAGCCGAGCGCAAGCGGATTTTACCATGCGCTTGAAGGGAACAGCCGCCGTCCTGAAATGGATGTCCGGCAGGTTGAAAGACTGTCACAATACTGGGAATCTGTCCGTCAATATTACAGTGAATTTGAAAGCGGGATGAAGTCTCCGCACACTGAGATTTATAATCACGAGATGCCGGGCGGGCAGTACAGCAATTTGCAGCAGCAGGCAAAAGGCGTCGGCCTGGGTGACCGCTGGAATGAGGTGAAAGAGATGTACAGCGTCGTCAACCGCATGTTCGGCGACGTCGTTAAAGTAACACCTTCTTCCAAAGTCGTCGGAGATATGGCGCTTTACATGGTGCAAAACAATTTAACAGAACAAGATGTTTATGATAAAGGCGAAACGCTTGATTTTCCGGATTCTGTCGTTGAGCTTTTTAAAGGGCAGATCGGCCAGCCGCACGGCGGATTTCCGGAAAAACTGCAAAAGCTCGTGCTGAAAGGGCAGACGCCGATTACGGTAAGACCCGGTGAGCTGCTCGAACCGGTATCTTTCGAAGGCATTAAAGAAGAATGGAAAGAAACGCATCAGATGGAATTGAGTGACCAGGACGCAATCGCGTATGCGCTTTATCCGAAGGTTTTCACTGAATATGTACAAACGGCTGAACGCTTCGGTGATATTTCCGTATTGGACACACCGACTTTCTTCTACGGCATGACGCTCGGTGAAGAAATCGAAGTGGAAATCGAGCGCGGAAAAACGCTGATCGTGAAACTTGTATCTATCGGTGAACCGCAGCCGGACGCGACACGGGTCGTTTATTTCGAATTGAACGGCCAGCCGCGTGAGGTAGTCATTAAAGATGAAAGCATTAAATCGTCCGTACAGGAAAAATTAAAAGCCGATCGGACAAACCCAAGCCACATTGCAGCATCAATGCCGGGAACAGTTATTAAATTGTTAACTGAAACCGGCGCGAAGGTGAACAAGGGCGATCATCTGATGATTAATGAAGCGATGAAAATGGAGACGACGGTGCAGGCGCCGTTCTCCGGGACGATTCAGCAGATCCATGTGAAAAACGGAGAACCGATTCAGACAGGCGATTTACTGATCGAGATTGAAAAAGCGTAAAAGAATGAACATTAAAAAACCTGATCCATGTGCGATCAGGTTTTTTGTATGTAAAAAGACCGAAGCTCTGATGCTTCGGTCTTTTCATGCGCCTCAAATGTTCCGCTGTTTTGATTCATAACGGAAGCGGGCGATTAATAATAAGAAATAGCATAGGACGCCGAACAGCCCGGCAATAAAGAGTGAATGGGCAAGTGCAAAACCGGTGGCCATTTCTGAATAAACAACCATGATTCCGGAGAGCGCCTGTAATAAAACAAAGACAAGAGCCGCCGTCCAGCCACCAAGAATCTGTTTTTGGTCTTTGTAGGAGCGCACCGCATGCACGAAAGCGATAAGGATCCATATGAACAGAAGCAGCGCTGCCGTTCTGTGGCCCATCTGCACCCACTCCTGAAATTGGGATGGAAGCCCGTGGTTCAGTCTGCTGCAAAGCGGAACATCAGGACAGGCAAGGCTTGATTGCGTATGGCGCACATAAGCCCCCGTATAAACGACGATATACGTGTAAATCGAAAGGCCGATCATATGAAACTGCATTTTCCTGCCGATTCTGAGCGGCTTGACGAGCTTTTTGTCTGATTTATCCGCTTCAAATATGAGCAGCGTCAAAATCAGAACAGAAGCGAAAGAAATGAGCGATATGCCGAAATGAAGCGCCATAACGAGCGCATTTGATCCGAAAACAACCGCTAATGCGCCGAGAAGCGCCTGTAAAAATAAAAAGATAATGGACATAATGGCGAGAAAGGTTGTTTCACGGAAAACAGGCGTGACTTTTCTCCATGCCCAAAACGCGAGGCTCAGCACGAGAACGATTGAGACACCGCTTGCGAGTCTGTGGCTCCATTCAATGATAGAAGCGGCATTAAGCTCCGGGAAAAAGCGGCCGTGGCAAAGCGGCCACTGTCTTCCGCATCCTAGACCCGACCCTGTCTTTGTGACAAGAGCGCCGCCGATCAGCACGACGAGCATGACGAATGTCGTCAGCACACCGAGTGCTTTTAAAGCTTTATTCATTTTACATTCACCTTCTTAACAAACTGGACAAAATAATATACGTACCAAGTGTAAGCGAATATGTGTTTTGTGGCAATTCTCAATTCTGTTTGTTCACAAAAATATAATAGAATCAGGACTTCTTAGATAATGGGGTTGATTATTCCAGATGGGTCTGATAGAAATAAAGTAACCGCTTTATTATGCAATCGGCGGATGTGGTAAAATTCATAAAACGTTCACAAATAAATTCCTGTTTCTCGTTTAATATTTAAGAGGATGTTTTTTTACAGGTCATTATCTTGTATGATAGAGTTGCAGGTCTTAAAAAACCTGCTTTAGGTTTGTAAGGGAGGTTTACGTTATGGCTAATTCCAGAATTTTAAACGATACAGCTATAGACGGACAGATTGAAGAGACGACGGCATGGAAGGATTTCCTTTCGCTTATTAAAATAGGAATCGTCAATTCGAATTTAATTACGACTTTTACCGGCATGTGGCTTGCGTTACATATATCCGGTCTGAGTTTTTTAGGCAATTTAAACACCGTGCTTCTTACATTAATAGGATCTTCACTGATCATCGCCGGTTCTTGTGCGGTTAATAACTATTATGACCGTGATATTGATCATTTAATGGAACGCACGAAAGTAAGACCGACGGTTACCGGAAAGATTCAGCCGAATCAAGCGCTGTGGTCAGGAATTTTACTCATTGCTTTAGGACTTATCATGCTTTTAATGACCACCGTAATGGCGGCAGTCATCGGTTTTATCGGGGTGTTTACGTACGTTGTTCTTTATACAATGTGGACGAAACGCCGCTATACGATTAATACGGTTGTCGGAAGTGTATCGGGCGCTGTTCCGCCGTTAATCGGCTGGACAGCGGTTGAAGGGCACATCGGTGTTGTCGCATGGGTATTATTCATGATTTTATTCATCTGGCAGATTCCGCACTTTTTAGCGCTTGCGATTAAGAAGACGGAAGATTACAGAGCAGCGAACATTCCGATGCTTCCGGTAGTGCACGGCTTTGAGGTGACGAAAAGACAGATTATCGTCTGGGTCGCATGCCTGCTGCCGCTTCCGTTTTTCCTCGGCAGTCTCGGTCTTCCGATCGTCATTCTCGGCACTCTGCTGAATATAGGATGGCTTGTTCTCGGATTGATGGGTTTCCGTATGAAAAACATTATGAAGTGGGCAACTCTTATGTTTGTCTATTCGCTTAATTACATGACCATTTATTTCGTAGCAATGGTGGTCTTCACGCTGTTTTAATTGAATAATGAGCTTGTTTGATCGCCAAAACAAACAATGACAACTAGTAAACGCCGCCTTGACCTTTTGTTTAATCAGGCGGCTTTGCTTTTATACATAGATGGAATTTTAAGTAAAAAATCTCATATTTTAAGAAATGAGGAAATGAAGTATTTCAGCTGGAAGCAGATTTACTGCTCGTGCATTTTGTACTGATTCAAAAAAGGGGTTGGGTGAAATGTTAAAGCGTTGGCGTCTTTTATCATTATTAGCCTTAGTGCCGCTTTTATTGAGCGGCTGTGGAAAACCGTTTCTGTCCACACTCAAGCCTGCCGGCGAAGTGGCTGATAAACAGTATGATCTGACGGTGCTCAGCACACTTATCATGGTTGTCGTCGTTGCGGTCGTAGCAGTTATTTTCTTTTACGTCATTGTGAGATTCAGACGGTCGCGTGTAGGGGAAGACACGATACCGAAACAGGTGGAGGGGAACCGTTTTTTAGAAATCACCTGGACCGTTATTCCGATCCTGCTTCTGATTATTCTTGTCATCCCGGTTGTCATCCAGACACTGGCGCTGGCGGATACGTCGCCGATGGATAAGAAAAACCGTAAAGCAGAGGATGCGCTCGTGATTAATGTAAGGGCGAATTTATACTGGTGGGAATTCGAGTATCCTGATTACGGGTTTGTGACCAGTCAGGAGCTGATCGTTCCCACAGATGAACGCGTTTATTTCAAGCTGAAGTCCTCAGATGTGAAACACTCTTTCTGGATTCCGTCAGCCGGGGGAAAAATCGATACGAATACGGATAACGACAATACTTTCTTTCTGACCTTCGATTCTAAACGCAGCAAAGAAGCGGGCAAATATTTCTTCGGGAAATGCGCGGAGCTGTGCGGACCTTCACATGCGCTGATGGATTTCAAAGTGAAACCGCTGCCGTCAAAAGAATTTAAACAATGGACGAAAGCGATGAAAAATTATAAGCATACAACAGATTCCGATTTAGCCGCGCAAGGAGAAGAGCTGTTTAAGGAAAAAAACTGCCTGAGCTGTCATGCGGTTGAGCCTAATGATAAGCGGGCTGAAGCAGCAAGAACGGCTCCGAACCTGGCTACCTTCGGCGAACGTGTCAAAGTGGCCGGCATCAAGGATGCGAATAAAGAGAACATAAAAGCTTGGCTGAAAGATCCGGACAGCATTAAACCGGGCAATAAGATGACAGGCACTTATCCGAAGCTTTCGGACTCTGAAACGGATGCGCTGTATGAATATTTAAAAGGGCTGAAAGCGGAGAACAAGTGAGGACAGGGAGATATCAGGGGGGAGGTCGCAAATGATGAATACGCTTACAGGGCAGCAAAGAAAAGGCTCTATGCTTTGGGACTATTTGACGACGGTTGACCATAAGAAAATCGCGATTTTATATATGATCGCCGGGGGATTTTTCTTCGTCGTCGGCGGACTTGAGGCCATGCTTATCAGGATTCAGCTCTTGAGACCGGGAAACGATTTTGTGAATGCGCAGCAGTTTAATGAAATTATGACGATGCACGGCACGACAATGATCTTCCTGGCGGCAATGCCGCTGTTATTCGGGCTGATGAACGCGGTTGTGCCGCTTCAGATCGGGGCGCGTGACGTATCATTTCCGTTTCTGAATGCGCTTGGGTTCTGGCTGTTTTTCTTCGGGGGAATCTTCTTGAATCTGAGCTGGTTTTTAGGAGGCGCTCCAGATGCAGGCTGGACGGCGTATGCGTCGCTTGCGCTGAATTCGAAAGGGCACGGCGTTGACTTTTTCGTGCTCGGCCTGCAGATATCAGGCTTAGGGACGCTGATTGCGGGGATCAACTTTCTGGCAACCATTATTAATATGAGGGCGCCAGGTTTGACGTATATGAGACTGCCGCTGTTTACGTGGACGACATTTGTGGCGTCGGCACTCATTTTATTCGCATTTCCTCCGCTCACCGTCGGTTTAGCGCTGATGATGCTGGATCGTCTGTTCGGGACGAATTTCTTTAACCCTGAATTGGGCGGAAATACGATTATCTGGGAGCACTTGTTTTGGATTTTCGGGCATCCGGAAGTATACATTTTAATTCTTCCCGCTTTCGGGATTTTTTCAGAAATCATTCCTGTGTTTGCGAGAAAGCGTCTGTTTGGTTATTCCTCTATGGTTTTTGCGATCGTGCTGATCGGCTTTCTCGGATTCATGGTATGGGTTCACCACATGTTTACGACTGGACTCGGACCGATTGCCAATGCAATATTTGCGGTTGCAACGATGGCGATTGCGGTGCCTACGGGCATTAAGATTTTCAACTGGCTTTTGACGATTTGGGGAGGAAACGTTAAATTCACGACGCCTATGCTGTATGCCGTCGCCTTTATTCCGTCTTTCGTGCTCGGAGGTGTGACGGGTGTCATGCTGGCGGCCGCAGCGGCAGATTATCAGTTCCATGATACGTATTTTGTCGTAGCGCATTTCCACTACGTCATCATCGGCGGCGTTGTGTTCGGCATCCTGGCGGGCGTGCATTTCTGGTGGCCGAAAATGTTCGGGAAGGTGCTTCATGAAACGATGGGGAAAATTTCCTTTGTATTGTTTTTTATCGGGTTTCATCTTACCTTCTTCATTCAGCATTTCCTCGGCTTAATGGGAATGCCGCGGCGCGTTTACACATATCTGCCCGGCCAGGGGCTTGATACCGGAAACCTGATCAGTTCAATCGGCGCGTTTTTCATGGCGGGCGCGGCTGTATTGCTCGTCGTTAATATTATTTATACTTCTGTAAAAGGGAAATACGTCGGGAATGACCCGTGGCTGGACGGACGTACGCTCGAATGGGCGGTATCTTCGCCGCCGCCTGAATATAATTTTAAACAGCTTCCGTTTGTGCGGGGACTTGATCCGCTGTGGATTGAAAAGCAGGCCGGAAATGAAGGGATGTCGCCTGCAGAGCCTGTAGAGGACATTCATATGCCGAACGGCTCCATCATGCCGTTTATCATGTCCTTCGGGCTGTTTGTCGCAGCGTTCGGGTTTTTATACCACTCCGACTATTCATGGGGGCTTCCGGTTATCTTTATAGGCCTCGGCATCACATTCTTTACCATGCTGCTTCGGTCCTTGGTCGATGATTACGGTTATCATATTCACAAAGAAGATCTGCCGAATGATGATAAAGGGGTGAAGGCGTAATGCAGCTACAGGAAAAAATGACGGCTGAAACCTTTCCGGCTTCTCCTGAAAAAGCAACGCTTGAAGGGAAAAATAAGTTTTTAGGATTTTGGCTGTTTCTCGGCGGGGAAACGGTTCTGTTCGCCTCGCTTTTTGCGACATTCCTCGCTTTGCGGGAATCTAAAGCGGGCGGGCCGTCAACGGCTGACATGTTCGAGCTGCCGATCGTGTTTATCGCCACGATGCTTCTGTTAACGAGCAGCTTAACGAGTGTGTATGCAATGTATCATATGAAAAATTTCTCCTTTAAAAAAATGCAGGTGTGGCTTTTGATTACCGTTTTATTGGGAGCCGGATTTTTAGGGGTGGAAATTTATGAATTTAAGCATTACACTCACGAGTTTGGCTTTACCATTACTAGCTCTGCGCTCGGCTCGGCGTTTTACACGCTGGTCGGCACACACGGAGCACACGTGGCGTTCGGGTTATTATGGATCAGCGCACTGATGATCCGGAATGCTAAAAGAGGGCTCAGCCTTTATAATGCGCCGAAATATTATGTGGCCAGTCTATATTGGCATTTCATTGATGTCGTGTGGGTCTTTATCTTTACCGTTGTATATTTGATGGGGATGGTGGGATAACGATGGACGATAACAAAAACAGAGGGACTGTCAGTACGGATCTCGAATATCGGAAAAAGAAAAATGCCGAGGAGATGAAATATCAGGTCATCTCCTTCGGTTTGATGATCGGCCTTACGCTTGTCGCGTTTTTGACGGTGGCTGCAGACGGCATTGCCGGATGGTTTACAATGCCGTTTCTTATCCTGCTTGCGGTCATCCAGGTCATCTTTCAGCTGTTTTACTTTATGCATATGAGCCAGAAAGGGCATGAAGCGCCGTCACTATTTCTGTATTCGGGAATATTTGTCGCGTTTATCACCGTGCTTGCATTTGTCACGATTATTTGGTGGTAATCGGGGCGGCGGGGAGTGAGAGATTTGATTAATTTGGAAATGTTCGGGTTTCGCGCCATGTGGAGCCCTTATCTGTTTTGTATAACTGCCGTGATAACAGGTGTTTACTTTTACTGGTGCAGCCGGCATAAAGGACGTGTGTCGGCTAAAGAGAAGGTGCTGTTTGTGCTTTCCGCGCTGTTTTTTTACGCGGCTGCGGGAAGTCCCGTTGATTTATTGGGCCACGTGATGTTCAGCGCTCATATGGTGCAGATGGCGGTTCTGTTTTTAGTCGTGCCGCCGCTCTTGATTTCCGGAATTCCCGGCTGGGCATGGAAAAAACTGATTTTCCGTCCCGTCGTAAAGCGGCTGTTTTCATTTTTTTCACAGCCGCTTATCGCTTTGCTGCTGTTTAACGGCATTTTTTCACTGTATCACATTCCGTTTATATTTGATTTCGTCAAAACGGATTCGCTGTATCACGCGCTGATGAACGGACTCATCTTCGTAACGGCGTTTTTTATGTGGTGGCCGCTTGTGCATCAGGTGGACGGTCTGCCCCGGCTCAGCGGTTTAATGAAGCTTGGGTACATTATGGCGGACGGGATTCTGTTAACGCCGGCGTGTGCGCTCATTATGTTCAGCGGGGCGCCCATGTATGCCACGTACACAGATCCGGCGGCTTGGGCCGAAGCTATGAAGCTTTGTGTCCCTTTAGACTTGGCGGAGAAGATCCCTTTATCCGGTCCGGAGATATTTAACACGCTTCCTCCTTTGGAAGATCAGCAGCTTGGGGCAGTGCTGATGAAAATCATACAAGAGATTGTTTACGGAACATATTTGGCTGTCGTCTTTTTTCAGTGGGTCAGAACGGAACGGGAAAAAGATACGCTCTCAGAGCCGCCGTATATCGAGCATACCGTCTCATAAAAAAAGTACAGCATATTCTGCTGTACTTTTTAATTACATTTGCACTGTTTTTAAAGACTCTGCCAATTCAAGCAGTAATGCCTTGCTTTTTGCGACGACATGTTCCGGAAATTCTTCATCGCTGCCGTATTCTACGCCGTGCGGATAATAATGCTTTCCTAAAAGAGGGGCCTTCAGCTGAATCACGGCACGGCTGCCGCCTACATCGCCCTCTTTTGCCGTTCCTTGAATCCGCAGATAAAATGTCCCCTCAGCAGCTGAAAACTTTTTGTCGTAAGTCACTCTTTCATAATCCCATTGTCCGTCCAGAATGAGCCCTTTGCTTTCCATCAGATCATTCAAGCGGCTGAGCTCCGCAGTTACCCCTTCAAGACCGCTGTTTTCAAACTTCAAACCTTCCCCCTCCTTTTAAAATTTACCTTTCCTGACAATCATAGTATGAAAGCGTTGCACATTCAATGATTCATACGGTGAAAGTATGCAAAAAGAAAAATTTGACGACAATAGTAGCAGAAAAAAGGAGGAATTCCGCAATGACAAAGATCAATAAGCTCATGACGTCAGACTTGCAATATTGTACAGTATTAGATAATGTATATGAAGCTGCGGTGAAGATGAAAGACGCGGATGTCGGCGCTATTCCGATAGTGGATGAGGACGGAGCGACCCTTGTCGGGATCGTGACAGACAGAGATCTCGTATTACGGGGAATTGCTTCTAAAAAGCCGAACTCTCAAAAAATAACCGACGCAATGACAGAGCGGGTTATCAGTGCAGAAGAAGACGCTTCTGTGGAAGAAGTGCTCCATATGATGGCTGAACATCAGCTCAGAAGAATCCCCGTCACAAGGGATAAAAAACTGGTCGGCATTGTCACGCTCGGCGACCTTTCCTTGGCTGAGCAATCAAATGAGCAAGCAGGCCGGGCGCTGTCTGACATTTCTGAAGACGAAGGTCCGGAAGGGTTTATCCATTAAACATAAATGACGGACGCTGCAAATAGGCTGTACTGTATAAGAAAAACAATAATAGAACGGTTTGATTTCATGGGGGTGAGAGGTTGAAAAATATCGCCAGGGCTCTCGTTATCCTTTTGCTTATTTACGGAGCGTATGTTCTGTTTATACAATATGGATCGGCTCCTCAGAAAAAAACGAATCAGGAGGAGCCTCAGGTTTCCAATGAGGAGGCGAGCGGAAAACGGCTGAAAATACCGTCATCCGGACTGCTTTCTCTCATGGGGAAATCTGCTGCCGATGTGAAAAAGAAACTCGGGGAACCGTCCCGGAAAGATCCTTCTGCCTATGATTATGAATGGTGGGTGTACAACCAGGGGAAAGACCAATATGTACAAGTCGGTATTCTGAATGATAAAGCCGTGACTTTATACGCTTCAGGAAGCGGCATCAACGCAAAACCGTTTAAGATCGGCGAATCGACGGGCGAAGTCTTTAAAACGACGCAGGTTGCTCCGTTTGTCAATGTGACGGATAAGGGTAACACGTACCGGTTTGAGTTTTCTGAAGAAGATATCAATACCCGTCCCACTGTTAAGATCGGCGGTATGTATGTTCAGCTGTACATGGACAAATTTGACGGGAATCTGTCAAGCATCAGGGCATTTGATGCGGAAACGCTAGTAAAACAAAGGCCGTACGAGGTTATGTACAGAGGAAGACTCACAGAACCCGAGCCTGTTTCCGATAAAAAATGGGACAGCATTGAACGGGCGAGCGAACAGCAGATTCTCGATATTACAAATGTCATCCGCGTGAAACACGGACTTGCAAGGCTGAAATGGGACGAAGGCGCTGCAAAAGTGGCATTCGGCCACAGCCAGGACATGAAGGACAACAAGTATTTCTCCCATGTCTCAAAGAAATACGGGACTTTGAAGGACCGCTTGGAAAAAGGCGATGTGAAATACCGTGAGGCCGGTGAAAATATTGCATACAACTATGTGGACGGTCCGGCGGCAGTGGAAGGCTGGCTGAACAGCGAAGGACACAGAAAAGCGCTGTTAAGCCCTGATTACACACACCTCGGGGTCGGCGTGGACCGGAAATATTATACGCAAAACTTCATTAAGCCTTGGCAGTAAAAACCGCAGAGGGGCGCAGCCCCCCGCGGTTTTTTTATGTTTTTTCGCGAGCGGGCTCCTGCCGGGAAAAATTATTTTTGCATATACCTGCTTTTTTTCGCAATTTAGGCGAACATTAAGGCGCCTGAACCGATACATTATAGCAGGCAAAACTTTTCAGAGGGGGTGAGAATTGTGGCGAATCAGCAATCACGGCAATCAATCGATGATTTTAAACAATTCGTAAAAAAGCATCCCAAACTGATCCAAAATGTTCGCAAGGAACAAAGAAGCTGGCAGGAAGTCTATGAAAATTGGGTTCTCCTCGGCGAGGACGATTCGATGTGGGACCCATTTAAAGATGAGGCCGTTCAGTCTGCTCCTGAAGCGGAAACCAAACAGGAACCAGCTGAAAAGAACGATTTCGTTTCAAAAATGGTCACTGCCGTCAAAAAAATGGATATCAACCAAATGAATGAGCAGATCAATAAAATGAGCCAGTCTATTTCATCATTGCAAAGCCTTTTAAGCCAATTTTCGAGCAGCGATACGAAGCAGCCCCGGCAAGGCTCCGGACAACATCCTTTTTCGTTCAGGAAGGATTAAAGAAGGGGATCGTGTATGCGAAAAGAGGTTCAGGAATTCATATCTGCAGATGAGGAACGGAAACGGTTTATACGGCAGCGCCCCGTCTGGTACCGAAGACTCGCGAGAAAGCCGGACGATCTCAATTCATTTCAGCTGGACATGATGAATTTTTATGAAAAAACGATACCGCACCGGGTAAGCCAATTCTCAAACGGGATTCAGATGGCGCAGATGATGATGCAGATGGTTCACGCCATGCGTTCGCAGGATTAAAAAAGCATTTAAACGCCGCATTTTCCAATTGGCAGGTTTCGTGGTAAACTAACAACTGGAGGTGCGTATTAATGTATGCAACAATTGAGTCCGTCCGGCTTCAAAGTGAAGCGGAGCAGCTTGCCGGCATGATTCTGCAGTCTGAGACGGCTGAAAATTACCGTGATTGTTACAAGCGTCTCCATGAAGATGAAGAGGCAGGGCGGATTATTCGTTCTTTTTTGAGCATTAAAGAGCAGTATGAGGATGTGCAGCGCTTTGGCAAATATCATCCTGATTATAGAGAAATTTCCCGCAAAATGAGAGAGTTGAAGCGGGAGCTGGATTTAAATGATAAGGTGGCCGAATTCAAAAAAGCGGAGACTGAGCTTCAGTCGCTGCTTGACGAGATCAGCATCGAACTCGGCACGGCCGTTTCGGAGCATGTAAAAGTTCCGACGGGGAATCCTTATTTTGACGGCCTGTCATCCTGCGGCGGCGGCTGCGGTTCCGGCGGCGGCTGCGGATGCAAAGTTTCCTGACGAGACGGCCGTCTCGTCTTTTACATAAAATGAACAGAGAGTCAGGCGGTGATCATGATGGAAAGCAAGCGCCAAGGCATAATCGTATATCTGCATTCTTTAAAACACAGTAAAATGCTGAGAAAATTCGGCAACGTTCATTATGTTTCCAAGCGACTGAAATACGCAGTGCTGTATTGCGATATGGGCCAAATCGAAAAAACGATGGAAAAGATTTCTTCTTATTCATATGTGAAGAAAGTAGAGCCTTCATATAAGCCCTTTTTAAAGCTGGAATTTGAATCAAAGCTTGATAAAGCGAAAGAGTACGATTATAAGATCGGCATATAAAAAAATCCCCGCAGAAACCTGCGGGGTCCTTCTATTCCTTAACAAGTTAAGGAGAAGGCAAAGGGAGAGGAGAAACCGGAGGAAGAACTTATGGGGAAACGTAAGTCTTCTCCGCGGTTGGCAACAACATCATTTATTGATGCTGTTACACGTAGTTTTGACAAGAATGTGAGCATGTATACATGATTTCACGCTCATTGTTTGAAAGAATGCTTTATGATAAGATAGGGATTGTTTTTGTACATAACGGCTCAGCCGATGCGAAACATCAAAGTTTTCAGAAAAAGTGGTGTGAAAAATGAGAGTAATTTCCGGTTCAAGAAAAGGACGAGCCTTAAAGGCTGTGCCGGGCACATCAACAAGGCCGACGACGGATAAAGTAAAAGAGTCTATTTTTAATATGATCGGCCCGTATTTTGACGGAGGAACGGGGCTGGATTTGTTTGCGGGGAGCGGCGGTCTTGGAATTGAAGCGCTGTCGCGCGGATTTGACCGCTGTATCTTTGTGGATCGTGATTTCAAAGCCATCCAAACGGTAAAAGCGAATTTAAAAGCGCTGGATCTGCTGTCTTCAACGGAAGTATACCGCAATGATGCAGAGCGGGCCCTCTATGCCGCGGCGAAACGGGAAAAAGGTTTTGACGGAATTTTCTTAGATCCTCCGTATAAGGAACAAAAGCTGAAAGCGCTTATCGAAATGATTGATGAAGAGAACATGCTGAATGAAGGCGGTTTTGTCGTAGCCGAGCATGATAAAGCGGTTGCGCTTCCTGAAGCCGTCGGCACGCTTACTGTAACAAGAAGGGAAATTTACGGGCTTACAGGAGTGACGATATACCGAAATAGGGGGTAATGATGTGGCAAGTATAGCTGTATGTCCCGGAAGTTTTGATCCCGTCACCTACGGACACATGGACATTATCAGGCGGGGAGCAAACGTGTTTGAGCATGTGTACGTATGCGTGCTTAACAATTCTTCCAAGCAGCCGCTGTTTACAGTCGAAGAACGCTGTGAGCTATTGCGGGAAGTGACAAAAGACATACCGAATATTACGGTCGAGACGTCAGGGGGACTGTTGATCGACTACGCCAAAAAAAAGCAGGCGAATGCGATTATCAGGGGACTCAGAGCTGTTTCTGACTTCGAATATGAGATGCAGGGAACCTCTGTCAACCGCGTGCTTGACGAGTCAATAGAAACCTTTTTTATGATGACGAACAATCAGTACTCTTTTTTAAGTTCAAGCATTGTAAAAGAGGTCGCAAAATATAACGGGCCTGTTTCAGAGTTTGTTCCTCCGGAAGTCGAACAGGCGCTGCAGCAGAAATTTAAAGGATGAGAAGCGCGTTTGGCGTCTCATCCTTTTTTTATCCGTGCTGACAGCCTGTAACAATAAATCAGTGCGTATACGGCGAGGGCAGCCAGGGTTACGGCGGGGCCGGCTTCAACAAGTGTGTTCCATCCGCTGACGGCAGCCGAGGCCGCACTCTGATCGCGGAGCGGAAGGAATACGGACTGGTAAGGTTCGTCCAATGCAAGATAAAGCGGCTTCCACAGTAAAAGAATAAAAAGGGCGGCATAAATGCCTTGAAGGATACGCGCCGCAAAAAACGGTTTAAAGCGGATATCTGTTTCCGATAAAATGCCGGCCACTTGGGCCTGTACGGAAAGGCCGCTGAAACCGAGAATAAAACTCACAATCATCGCTTTCGGCAGCAAGGCGGCATCCGCTTCACTGACCAGCTTGCTCCCGAGCGTAATCTCAAACATTCCGCTGATAAGAGGAATGTCCAGACTTACGGGAAGATGGAAGAGCGAAAGAAGCGCGTTCGTAAATACAGAAAGCACATCCATGACTTGTACGATTGATAATAACCGGCTGAAAACCGAAAACAATATAATAAAACCGCCCACCATCAGCAAGGTTTGTACAGAAGACGTGACGGCGTCGCTTAAAATTTTTCCGAGCGGCCGCTTCTCCGAAAGCCGCGCTTTGTGCAGCGCCAGAAATGCTTCTTTCAGTGAAGGAAGAGCGATCGTCTTTTTACCGCTATACGCCGTTTCTTCTTTCCGTCCGTATGAACGCATCGTCAGGCCGACGGCGATGTTTCCGAGATAGTGAGCCGATGCTAAAAGAATGCCGAGAGAGGCGTTATGAAAAAAGCCGACCGCCACAGCCGCGAATATAAATAACGGATTGGATGAATTGGTAAAAGAGACGAGGCGTTCAGCCTCCACTCTGGAGATCTGTTTCTCCTGGCGCAGCCGTGCAGTCAGTTTCGCGCCGGCCGGATTTCCTGAAGCCATGCCCATAGCCAGTACAAATCCGCCGACCCCCGGCACTCTGAAAATGGGGCGCATAAAGGGTTCGAGTAAAAGGCCGACAAACCTGACAATGCCGAATCCGATTAAAAGCTCAGATAAAATAAAAAACGGAAGCAGCGAAGGAAAAACTACCTCCCACCACATGGAAAGGCCGGTTTTGGAGGCTTCGAATGAGGCCTGCGGGTGTGAAATAACCGTCGCCGTCAAAAAAATAAAAAACAATGAAATCAAAAATGTATGAAACTTAGACAAGTTCATTCTTACCTCCCCGATGCTAAAATTGCACACTGACATTTATATCATGATAAAATATAGAACAGACCTTAAGGACGGCCGGGCAAGTACCTATTTGTCATCCTGTACTAATATACGAGCATAGGGGTTCAATTTAGACCATAGAATTCATGTATAGGATGTCTATAGGGGGTTCGTCGCGTTGGCCAAACCTACAATCGGGTTAGCGTTAGGTTCGGGAGGGGCAAGAGGCATTGCCCACCTCGGAGTGTTATCCAGTTTACATAAGCATCAGATTCCAATTGATATGATTGCCGGCAGCAGCATGGGAGCGTTAGTCGGAAGCTTTTATGCGGCCGGGCATGACGTGGCCACGATGAAAAAAGTCGCCAAAGCATTTAAGCGGCGGCTGTATGCGGATTATACGATGCCGCGTCTCGGATTTTTGAAAGGGGACCGCATCAGGCAGCTCGTACATGCGTATACGTACGGCAAGCCGATAGAAGAACTGCGGATCCCGCTCGGCATCGTGGCATGCGACCTCCAGACCGGAGAAAAACTCGTTTTTACAAAAGGCTCCGTATCCGAAGCCGTCCGCGCGAGCATCAGCATACCCGGCGTTTTCGTCCCGCAAAAAATGAACGGGCGCATGTTGGTGGACGGCGCGGTGGTCGACAGAATCCCGGTTTCCGCGGTAAAGGATATGGGCGCTGATATCGTTATCGCCTCTGACGTATCGCGGGTGAAAAAAACGGAAAAAGCGGCACATATTTTTGATGTAATCATGCAAAGTATGGATATACTGCAAAATGAATTGGTCCGTCACCAGACCATTGCCGCAGACGTCATGATCCGCCCTTCTCTTGAATCATTCAGTTCAAGCTCTTTTGCCAACATTGATCATATGATCACAGCGGGCGAAGAAGCCGCAGACCGCATGATCGGCCGGATTAAACAAGAAATAGAGAACTGGGAGGGCTAACTCATATGAAAGCAAAACATTTTCGCTGGGTGTTTATCATCCTGATCTTATTAATCGCTGTTACATTTATTAAGCTTCCGTTTTACATCACACAGCCGGGAGAAGCATCAGAGCTGAGACCGCTGATTAAGGTGGACGGAGGCTATCCTGAAAAAGGAAGCCTTTCCTTGATGACTGTCAAAGTAGGCCCAGCCAATCCGTATACATATCTTTGGGCGAAAGTGCATCCTTACGATGAAATCGTCCCGGATGAAAGCATAAAAGAAGAGGGCGAAACAGATTCAGACTATATGAAGCGCCAGCTGCAGATGATGAAAAGCTCTCAAGAAAACGCGGTCATTGCCGCTTATCAAAAAGCCGGCAAACAGGTAAAATACTCATTTAACGGCATTTACGCCAGCTCAGTCGTTTCCGGCATGCCGGCAAAAGGAAAAATAGAGGTCGGTGATAAAATCATCAGCGCGGACGGAAAAAAATACGAATCCGCTGAAAAGCTGATTGATTATATCAGCAGCAAAAAAGCGGGGGAGAAAGTCACGTTTCACATTGAACGGGACACGAAAGAAAAGACCGTTGACATTGGGCTGAAATCATTCCCGGATGACCCGAAAAGAGCGGGTATCGGTGTCGCGTTATATACGGATCGGAACGTGAAAGTGAAGCCCGATCTACATTTCAGCATTGAAAACATCGGCGGGCCTTCTGCAGGTCTCATGATGTCTTTAGAAATTTACAACCAGCTGACAAAACCTGACGAAACAAAAGGCTACAATATAGCCGGAACGGGAACAATCGACGTTGACGGCAAAGTCGGGCCGATCGGCGGAATCGATCAGAAAGTCGTCGCCGCAGACAAAGCGGGGAAAGATATTTTCTTTGCGCCGAACCAAAACGGTGCTGAAAACTCTGATTATAAAAATGCGGTAAAAACGGCAAAAGCTATCAAGTCCGATATGAAGATCGTTCCGGTCGACACCATGCAGGACGCACTTGATTATTTGGATAAGCTGAAAGTAAAAAGCACCTGATACAGTCAGGTGCTTTATTTACGCATTCAAAAAACGTTTTTCGTCTTCATCATAGCGGATCGGCGCTTGTGAAAATTCCTGTTTCTCAAACCATGTGCGTTCAGGTTCTTTTATCGGCAGGCTGTAAACCCGTCCCGCCGATATGTCCAGATCCAGAGCGGGATGGGAGAAAGAGGAGAGCTTGCTGACGAGCGGCGCGGTAAGCTCTTTTTTCTTTGCCGACAGGTATGCCTGTCCTTTTTTCGTCATTCCGAGAAGACGGATATAAGGTGCGCTTGCAGGATTTAAAAGCCGGTGCATGTCTTCTTTTTTCGTTCGTGTCAGAATGTGCGTATTCATCCGCTGCAGCCTCGTCCACGTGTATCGTTTTGTTTTCAATAGTTCCATCATTTCCTGGTAGGAGCGGGCTTGTCTGATGGTGCGCAGAATTCTGTGCTCAAGGCCTTCTTCCACTTCATAGATTCGGCTTAATTCTTCAGCTGACAGAGTGCTGAGACTGTATTTTACATATGAAAAATAGTCTTCCGTGCTGTGCCATAATCCGTATGAGTTTCTGTATGCGTCCAGCTCGCGCACAGACGCTTCCGGGAGAAAGCTCTTTGCGGCCTCCGTTCCTTTTTCGATCAGCGCTTTTCTGATGCTTGTGGCGCTGGCTATCCGGCTGTCATCCCCGGGAAGCTCGGCGTCATGATACCCGGAAGCGATCCTGGCTGTCGTATAAGGCTTCATGGCGGAACCGGAGGCATGTATTGCTTTGACATAGTGAAAACCGAGAATATTATTCGGCTTAGACAAATCAAGCATGTCCTGTCCTTTGAATATGTGTGAAAAAGCTTTTGAGGCGGCGGCCGGATAGCTGAGCCCCTTTTTCAGCTCCTCTTTCAGAATCTGGCTGCAGTCAGATTCCTTTCGGCTGAACGCTTCAGCGGCTTCAATAAAGGGGTCAATCCGTCCGTTTTCACTGCCGAAAAATAAGCTGCTGCATCCTAATTGGTGAAGAAGCGAAATACTGCCGCGCGCGAATAATTCCGCTTTTTGTACGGCATACATATAAGGGAGCTCAATGACGATATCCACGCCGTTTTCCAGCGCCATTTTTGTCCGGGCCCACTTTGAGACGGCGGCCGGTTCCCCGCGCTGCAAAAAAGGGCCGCTCATCACCGCTGCCGCGACGCTGCTGTCCGTCTTGATTTTGGCTTGTTCCGCATGATAGCGGTGTCCGTTATGAAAGGGATTATATTCAACAACCAGGCCGACTGCTTTCATATTTGTTCCGCCTTTCTTGCTATGTTTTGCTTCGTATGGTACATTTGCAAATGAAGTGCATATTTTCGTCCGTTTCGTTTAGTGTATGATTAGCCTATCCGGCTGTCAACGATTGCAAGACGGCGGCATTATGCTGTAAAGAAAAAATATTGACAAAAACATTCTGAAAAGCTATAATCATGTTTGTTGCTTTCCTGAGGTGATACAAATGAAATGGACGATTTATCAGCTTCATCAAATGGCGAAAAAGAGCTTTGAATTTGATGAAACAGTTGAGTTGAATGAGCTGACAAAATTGAATTCTGATATCCGCCGCATTTCTCCCGTCCGGGTGAAGGGCCGCGCTGAGATTGAATCCAAGCAGGTTTCGTTTGACTTTACGATTTCAGGCGAAATGGTTTTGCCGTGCTCAAGAACTTTAGTTGATGTGCCGTATCCATTTACAATCGCGACAAAAGAACTGTTTAGATTTCATAAGACGGATGATATAGAAGATGAGGACGTTCATATTGCTGAAGACGATACCGTCGACTTGACTCCGATCGTAAAAGAAGAGATTCTTTTAGAAATTCCTATGCAAATCTTTTGTGAAACTGAACAAAAAGAAGGGGCCGCTCCCCAAGTGGGAAAGGATTGGCAAGTGATTTCTGAGGAAGAGAAGAAAAATCAGATCGACCCCAGACTTGCGGATCTGAAAAAGCTCTTAACACAAGATGATGAATCTTAACTCTTTAAGGAGGTGGGAATAATGGCTGTACCTTTTAGAAGAACTTCTAAAATGAAAAAAAGATTGCGCCGTACACATTTCAAACTAAATGTACCTGGTATGACAGAATGCCCGTCATGCGGAGAGATGAAATTGTCTCACCGTGTATGTAAAGCATGCGGATCATACAACGGCAAAGACATAAATGTAAAAAGCAATTAATGTATGAAGAAAAGCGCGGGAATTTCGGTTCCTGCGCTTTTCTTTTTTTCTCCCTCCGGCCTGCTGCCGCCGAAAAAATTGTGAGCGCCAATAGTCTATCTAATCTATCAGCGGCATATGTATGAGGTAAATGAGCAAATATGGAGGGAGATACGATTGACGATTACGAGACAAGATGCGTGGACGCAAGATGAAGATTTGCTGCTGGCCGAGGTGGTGCTCAGGCACATACGGGAAGGCGGGACCCAGCTTTCCGCTTTTGAAGAAGTCGGCAGAGCGCTGACGAGAACGGCTGCCGCCTGCGGGTTCAGGTGGAATTCTTATGTCAGGAAACAATATCAGTCAGGGATAGAACTGGCGAAAAAACAGCGGAAGGAATTAAGAAAGCAAATCGGGGTGCATTCCGCCAATCTGCCGGGAACCGTTAAGCAGCCCCCGATCCGCAGGGCGGAAGGAGAAAAAGAGCTGTCCATTGATGATGTGATTTTGTTTCTGCAGCAATTTAAAGAGTCGCCAGCCGCAGCGGATGTGCGTCATGAAAAAGAAAAACTCACAGAACAGCTGACCGCGCTGCAAAAAGAAGTCGAGGATCTGCGTGAGGAAAACGAAAGCTTGAGAAACAAGCTGGAGATGACGGAAGAAGATTACAAAGCGTTAATTGATATTATGGACAGAGCGAGAAGGATGGTCAATTCGAAAGATGATGAAAGAAAATCGGCGCAGAGCCTATAAAATCAACCGGCCTGAGGGCATTGTCCCGGCCGGTTTTTTATTATGCCGTTTCCCCGGCTGTCATTTCACCGTCCATATCAGGATGCCAGATGTAAGGGTTTTCTCCTTTGTCACGCGCCATATCATATTTAACGGGCTCGAAATTCATCTTATCCCAGAATTCTGCTGATTTCATGCGTGAATTCGTCCTGATCGGCATTCTGAAGGATTTTGCAAAATCGACAAGCGCTTTGCCGTATCCGTTGTTTTGATAGCCAGGAAGAACCTCAAGCTTCCATAGTTCCAAAAAGTCCTGACGCTGATCAAAATACGGATTCGCGCTTCCGCTTACCTGATATAAACTCATTCTCGCCACTAGTTTATCCCCGAAGTAAATCCCGTAAAAAGGCGAGGTGCTGTCATTTTCAATGATATTATCCTGCAGATCTTCAAGCATGGACAGCTCCTGCATCCCGTATTCTTTAAACCTTTTAAATTCTTCGAGTGTCTTAAAGTTGATGAGCAGGCGCTCTATTTTCAACACAAACTCCCCCTTTGTTGTGTTCTACTTATTATTGTAAACGCTTTAATTGAAAATTCCAACTATAATATGTTCGTCTGTCATTTTGTTCAAAACGAAATTGAAGTAATTTGCGGCGGCTTCTGCTATGATAATATGGAAAAAAGCAGATATAGGGTGTGACAGTGTGAAAATCGGAATTATCGGCGGCGGAGCGGTGGGCCTTTTATGTGCTTACTACTTATCGTCCCGCCATCAGGTAACGGTCATCACGCGGCGGACGGAGCAGGCTGATGCGATTAACTCAGGCGGTATACGGCTGGTGAAAGACGGAAAAGAATTTACGGCGTCATGCAGAGCGCAAACAGGCATCACTTCCGGATTCGATCTCTTAATCGCAGCTGTTAAACAGCACCAGCTCAGCGATGTTTTGCCGGATCTTGAGACAATAAAAGGGACGAATGTGCTGTTTTTGCAAAACGGCATGGGACACATACACGACATCAAAGATTGGCATACAGATCATTCGCTTTATGCCGGCACGGTTGAGCACGGGGCAAAAAGGATATCAGATCATGCCGTTGAACATACTGGGACCGGTGCCGTAAGATGGAGTGTATTCCGCGCATCCCGGCCGGAAACGCTCAACACCATCTTTTCCGGCATGCACCGTGATTTTCCCGTATATGATGAAAACGACTGGTATCAACTGTTGACGGGAAAACTGATCATAAATGTATGCATCAACCCGTTAACTGCATTGCTGCGTGTGAAAAACGGAGAGCTGTTAACAAATGCCGCTTACAAAAAATATATGAGAAATGTGTTTGAAGAAGCGGAGACAATTCTTGGCCTCGCGGATAGAGAGGAAGCGTGGAACAGGGTTTGCGAAGTTTGCAGCCGGACGGAAAAAAATCATTCTTCCATGCTTGTCGATATCTTGAAGGGAAGACGGACGGAGGCCGATGCGATTATCGGCTACCTTGTGAAAGAGGCGGAGAGCCGGGGATTGCCGGCCGTTCATCTCCCGTTTTTACACCGCAGCATAAAAGCGTTAGAAAGAAACTGAAACAAAGTCTTTTGAGGTTTTCCGGTAACATGCTATACTCATTTCGGAAACCTAACTATTTATTGGAGAAAGGAAGTTCCAGACAGATGCAGCTAACTGAACTTTCCATCAAAAGTCAAAATACGTTTGTGCAGCACTATATAGATGGAGAAAACATGTCTTCATTTTTTGATTATGATATTTATTCTGAGGATGTATGGCAAAAGCGGCTTCATGACCTGTCTTCAAGGCCGTTTGCCAGAGAGGAATTAGCCGATTACCTATCCTCGTATAACGAAAAATTTAACTCCGCCGCCATGCAGGCCTCCATCAAAAAACTGAGAGATCCAAAAAGCGCAGCAGTTGTAGGCGGACAGCAGGCCGGTCTTTTAACAGGACCCCTTTACACCATACATAAGATTATCTCCATTATCGTACTTGCCAGACAGCAGGAAGAGGCGCTCCGGATTCCTGTCGTTCCGATTTTCTGGGTGGCGGGTGAAGATCACGATCTGGAAGAAATCAATTATGTGCATACGTCAACAGAGAAAAAAGGTCCGGTGAAACAGAAGCTGCCGCAGTCTTACTGGAAAAAAACATCGGCGGCCAATACCTCTCTTGATCAGGAAAAATGTGCGGCGTGGATTGATGAAGTGTTCGCTTCTTTTGAGGAAACGGATCACACAAACGCACTCCTTCAAAATGTGAAGCGATGTTTACGCTCATCAGAGACATTTACGGACTTTTTTGAACTGTTAATCGCCGGTTTGTTTCAAGAAGAAGGACTTATTCTGATCAATTCCGGAGATCCCGGGATTAAAAAGCTGGAAACGGTCATGTTTCAGCAGATTTTAAAGCACAATAATGAACTTGCCGAAGCAGTGTCAAATCAGCAGCGTCTTATGCGGGAAGCCGGTTATCACCCGATTATTGAGTCGGACAAAGAACAGGCCAACTTATTTTACGAGTATGAGGGAGAGCGCTTCTTAATTGAAAAAGAAAATGGCGTTTTTGTCATTAAAGAACTTCACCTCAAGTGGACGAACGACGAACTTCATACCCATATGGAAGAAAAACCGGAATGTTTCAGCAATAACGTTGTGACAAGGCCGCTGATGCAGGAGTTTCTCATCCCGACTCTTGCGTTTATCGCAGGGCCGGGGGAAGTCAATTATTGGGGCGAGCTGAAGCAGGCTTTCTCATTAATGGGCTTTTCTATGACTCCGGTAGTGCCGAGATTAAACATTACGATTCTTGAGCGCCATATTGAAAAGAAGCTTTCGGAACGGAATATCCCGCTTCAGGAAGCGATCGAACACGGCACCGGACATCTGAAGGAGACTTATTTTAACGAGCAGATTCCTGAAGAATTTTCTTCTGTGATGGAAGAGGCGAAGTCGCAGATTGAAGCTGCCCATAAAAAAGCAAGGGACGAAGCGCTTAAAGTCGATTCAAGCCTTGAGCCGCTCTTACAGAAGAATGCCGCCTTCATTCAAGATCAGCTCTTGTTTCTAGAACGGACGGTAACAAAAAGAATTGAAGAAAAAGAAGGTTTTGTGCTTCGTGACTATGAAAGAATCCAAAACAGCATCAGACCGCTCGGCGCTCCGCAGGAACGGATCTGGAATGTAATGTATTATTTGAACCGTTACGGTCCAAAATTCTTCACAACCTTCAAACATCTGCCATTTTCTTTTCAAAACCAACATCAGATTGTCAAACTTTGAAACAAAGTTTTAAAGAACCCTGAATAGTTCAGGGTTTTTTTTTATGTTTAAACAGTGTAAAATGAGGTTGTGGAGAGAAGTGGCGGATAGTGGTGAGTTTAGGGGAGAAAGTGGGGGTCCTTATCATGTTTATGGGTGAATACCAGCATACAATTGATGCAAAGGGCCGCATGATCGTACCCGCAAAATTCAGAGAAGGCCTCGGTGAGCAGTTTGTGCTGACAAGAGGACTTGACCAATGTCTTTTCGGCTACCCGATGAATGAATGGAAGCTGATCGAAGAAAAGCTGAAGGCGCTGCCGCTCACCAAAAAAGACGCCCGCGCATTTACCCGTTTCTTTTTTTCCGGTGCGACCGAATGCGAACTGGACAAGCAGGGAAGGGTTAATATTGCGTCATCTCTTCTGAATTACGCAAAACTGGAAAAAGAATGTGTTGTCATCGGGGTTTCCAATCGAATTGAATTGTGGAGTAAGGTAATCTGGGAACAATACACAGAAGAGCAAGAAGATTCATTCGCTGAAATTGCTGAAAACATGATTGGATTTGATATATAATGGATCTTCGTGCATCACAGCAACTGACAATTCAATTCATTCCTGATAAAGGTGGGACCGACACAAATGTTTCAGCATAAGACAGTACTTCTACGTGAAACCGTCGACGGTTTAAATATCAAACCGGACGGAACCTATGTGGACTGCACCCTGGGAGGCGCCGGGCACAGTACATATTTATTGCAGCAATTATCGGAAAAAGGGCGTTTAATCGCCTTTGACCAAGATGACACGGCGCTTGAAAACGCAAAGCAAACATTGTCTGAGTACAAAGGACAGCTCATTTTGGTGAAAAGCAACTTTCGTTATTTAAAAGAATGTTTACACGAACACGGCATTACGAGTGTCGACGGAATTTTATTTGATTTAGGAGTATCCTCACCGCAGCTTGATACACCGGAACGGGGATTCAGCTATCATCATGACGCACCGCTGGACATGAGGATGGACCAGTCGGCCGCCCTTACGGCGAAAGAGGTCGTAAATGAATGGCGGTATGAGGATCTTGTGCGGATTTTCTTTAAATACGGAGAAGAAAAATTCAGCAAGCAAATCGCCAGAAAAATTGAAGAGGCAAGAGAGAAATCGCCTATTCAAACAACCGGCCAACTGGTCGATCTAATAAAGGACGCGATACCGGCTCCGGCGAGAAGAAGCGGCGGTCATCCGGCCAAACGCGTATTTCAGGCGATTCGAATCGCCGTAAACGATGAGCTTCAAGTATTTGAAGAGGCTCTCTTGCAGGCGATAGAGATGCTGAAGCCGGGCGGAAGGGTATCTGTGATCACTTTTCACTCACTGGAAGACAGAATGTGCAAGACGACATTCAAGGAAAAATCATCACTTCCCGAACTGCCTCCGGGTCTTCCTGTGATACCGGAAGAATTTGAACCGGAATTAAAACTGATTACGAGAAAACCCATTACGGCATCAAAAGAGGAGCTTGAAGAAAATAACCGCGCCCGCTCAGCGAAGCTCCGCATTGCGGAGAAACGAAAATAACGGGCAGCAAATGACAACATAAAGGAGGTCATCAGCCTATGAGCAACTTAGCTTACCAGCAGGAAAAACAACAACGGCCAGTGATAAGTCCCGAAAAAAAGGTGATTGTCAAAAAAAGGGCTTCCATTACACTCGGGGAAAAGGTGCTGCTCGTCCTGTTTGCCATTGCCGTTCTCTCCACTTCAATGTTTATCGTATCAAAGGCATACGCGGCGTACCAATCCAATATTGAGGTGCAAAAACTGGAGGAGAAAGTATCAGAGAAGAATAAGCAGATCGGTGATCTCCAAAAAACGGCGGGTGATTTAAGCCAGCCGCAGCGATTGATGGATATCGCTAAAAAGCACGGTTTGAACCTGAAAGATAAAAAAGTGAAAAACATACAGGAATGATAACCCATGCCTAAAAAAAATAAGTTTATGAACAGAGGAGCAGCGATACTGAGTATTTGTTTCGCTCTCTTTTTCTTTGTCATTCTCGGGAGAATGGCGTACATTCAATTAACCGGTAAAGCTAACGGGGTGGAACTTGCAACAAAAGCGACCGAGCAGCACGAAAAAAAGCGGACGATAGAAGCGAGCCGCGGCTCCATTCTTGACCGGAACGGCAAAGTGCTCGCTGAGGACACGGCGACTTATAAGCTCATTGCCATACTTGATAAAAAGATGAAGCCTCAGTATGTCAAGGATAAAGAGAAAACAGCGGAAAAGCTTGCGAGTGTTATTAAACTTGACAAAAGCGAGATTCTGGACATCTTAAACAGGAATGGCGCGAAGCAGGTGGAATTCGGTTCAGCCGGCCGCGATATCTCTTATGCGAAAAAGCAAAAGATCGAAAAAATGAAGCTTCCAGGTATTTCTTTCTTAAGAGATACGAAGCGCTACTATCCGAACGGTGTGTTTTTATCAAATGTTCTCGGCTATGCCGATGTAAATGAAAAAACAAACCAGATACAAGGATCTTTAGGGCTGGAAAAAATACTGAACAGCTATCTGACGGAACGCGACGGATCCGTCACGTATGAAAGTGATAAATCCGGCTGGAAACTTCCGAACAGCAAAGAAAAAATCACCGCACCTAAAAACGGTGACAATGTATATTTAACCATTGATCAGAAAATTCAAACCTTTTTAGAAGACAGCATGACGAAAGTGGCGGAAAAGTATAAACCGAAAAAAATCATGGCGGCTGTCGTAGAACCGAAAACAGGCAAAGTGCTTGCGATGGGGCAGCGTCCGAGTTTTGATCCGAATCTCAGAAACGTCACCAATTATTACAACGACTTAGTGTCGTACGCGTATGAACCGGGATCGACGATGAAGATCTTTACGCTTGCCGCGGCGATTCAGGAAAACGTGTTTTCTGCAAACGAGAAATATAAATCAGGAACATATAAAGTAGGCGGCGGAACAGTACGAGATTGGAACGATGGAGCCGGCTGGGGCATGACAAGCTTCCATGACGGCCTCATGAGGTCGTCAAATGTTGCTTTCGCCAAACTGGCAGACAAAAAACTCGGGTTTGACCGGTTTAATGAGTATCTGCACAAATTCGGGCTCTATCAAAAAACAGGGATTGATCTGCCCGGTGAAGTATCAAGTAAAATTAACTTCAAATATGATTTTGATAAAGCGTCCACGGCTTACGGCCAAGCATCGGCGATAACGCCGATTCAGCAGCTTCAGGCAGTCACGGCGATTGCCAATAACGGCAAAATGATGAAGCCTTACGTCATTGACCATATCGTCGACCCTGATACGAAAAAAGTCGTCAAGCAGACAAAGCCCGAACAAGCAGGCACGCCGATTTCGGCTGATACGGCCAAACAAGTCCGGGACCTGCTCGGAGAAGTTGTGACGTCAGACATCGGAACGGGAAAACCTTATAAAATTGAAGGTTTTGATGTTGCGGGGAAAACGGGAACCGCGCAAATCGCGGGGACGGGCGGATATTTAAAAGGAACGAGCAACTATGTGTTTTCATTCATGGGCATGGCACCGAAAAATGATCCTAAGCTCGTCATCTATGTAGCCGTGCAGCAGCCGCAATTAAAAGCCGGCCAAAGCAGTTCCGATCCTGTCGCGGAAATCTTTAACCCGACGATGAAAAACAGTTTGCATTATCTGAACATCGAGCCGACGGAAAAGTCAGATTCCGGCCAGGAAGAAACGAAAAGCCAAAAGATCCCTGACCTGACAGACAAGACGGTTACGAATGCTGAGAAGGAAGCGAAAAATGAACATCTCACACCGATTGTCATCGGCAGTGATGTTGCCGTAAAAGAGCAGTATCCGAAAGCCGGGGAAGATGTGATTACCAATCAGAAAATCTTCTTAAAAACAGACGGAAAGATGATAATGCCTGATATGTCCGGATGGTCGAGACGGGAAGTGCTTCAATTCAGCAAGGTATCAGGCATTCACATTGATGTGAGCGGCGAAGGTTACGCTGCCAGCCAAAGTGTCAAAAAAGGCAAAGAACTGAAGGGAAATACCGTGATCAAGGTGAAATTTAAAAATCCTGATTAACGGGACAGAGAAGTCCGCGGATGCCCGCGGGCTTCTTTTTTATGCGCGCCGTTCTATGTATCCAAGCTGAGGCATAAAATGAAACAAGCCTAAATAAGGAGTGGACGGTCCCTTGCGCGTTTCAAATGTAACGGTTCGAAAACGTTTATTACTGGTTTTGCTTTTTGGCGTGATCATTTTTTTGATCATTGACAGCAGATTAGGCTATGTCCAATTTGTAATGGGGGAAAAGCTGACTTCGCTGGCTAAGGATTCCTGGAGCCGGAATTTGCCGTTTGAGCCTGAGCGGGGAGAGATCCTTGACCGGAACGGCGTGAAGCTGGCTACTAATAAAAGCGCGCCGACCGTCTTTGTCGTACCGCGCCAGATTCAAAATCCCATAAAAACGGGCAAGCTTCTCGCGTCAGTTTTAAATATGTCGGAAGAGAAGGTCTATAAACACATTACAAAGAAAACTTCCATAGAAAAAATCTCACCCGAGGGCCGGAAAATTTCAAATAAAAAAGCGAAAGAAATCAAAGCGCTCGATTTAAAAGGGGTTTATGTAGCTGAAGACAGCATCCGTCATTATCCGTACGGAAGTTTTTTATCCCATGTTCTCGGTTTTGCCGGTATTGATAACCAGGGCCTTCTCGGACTGGAGGCTTATTATGATGATGACTTGAAAGGTGTAAAGGGCTCCGTGAAATTTTATACGGATGCCAAGGGGAAGAAAATGCCTGATGAAGCGGATGATTACACCCCTCCGAAAGACGGACTTGATATGAAATTGACGATTGACGCCAAGGTTCAGACGATTATAGAACGAGAGCTCGACAATGCAGCGGCGAAATACAACCCGGACGGAATGATTGCGGTCGCAATGAATCCGAAAAACGGGGAAGTGCTGGGAATGTCAAGCCGTCCTGATTTTGATCCGGCTGACTATCAATCAGTGGATCCGTCCGTTTACAACCGGAATCTGCCGGTATGGAGCACGTATGAACCGGGTTCGACCTTTAAGATTATTACGCTCGCGGCGGCGCTCCAAGAACAAAAAGTAAACTTGCAAAGAGATCATTTTTATGACAAAGGATTTGCCGAGGTGGACGGCGCCCGCCTCAGATGCTGGAAAAAGGGCGGCCACGGTTCGCAGTCTTACCTTGAAGTCGTTCAAAATTCCTGCAACCCTGGGTTTGTACAGCTTGGGGAACGGCTCGGAAAACAAAAGCTGTTTCAATATATTAAGGACTTCGGATTTGGAAAGAAAACAGGCATCGATCTGCAAGGGGAAGGAACAGGAATCTTATTTCCGCTTGACAGAGTCGGCCCGGTCGAACAGGCAACAACCGCTTTCGGACAAGGGGTTTCCGTCACGCCGATTCAGCAGGTGGCAGCCGTATCCGCAGCAATAAACGGCGGAACGCTTTATACTCCGTTTATCGCCAAAGAGTGGGTTGATCCCGTCACGAAAAAAACCGTTAAGAAACAATCGCCGATTGCGAAAAGACAAGTTATTTCCCAGGAAACGTCAAAGCAGATCAGATACGCTTTAGAAAGTGTCGTCGCGCAAGGAACGGGACGGAATGCCTTTGTAGAAGGATATCGCGTCGGCGGAAAAACAGGAACGGCACAAAAGGTCAAAGACGGCAAATATCTCGAAAACAACCATATCGTTTCCTTTATCGGTTTTGCGCCGGCTGATGACCCGAGCCTTGTCGTATATGTCGCGGTTGATAATCCGAAAGGCACGATTCAATTCGGGGGAACCGTCGCCGCGCCGATTGTCGGGAATATTATGAGAGACAGTCTGCCGGAGCTCGGCGTCAAACCGCGAAAAAATCAAATCGAGAAAAAATATCAATGGAACGACACAAAAACAATAGAGGTTCCGAATGTTGTAGGGATGTCTGTCTCTGATCTTGAGTCGCTGCTTGTCAATTTGAATATAGACTCCTCAGGAAAAGGAAGCAAAATTGTGAAGCAATCACCTGCAGCCGGAACGAAAGTAAAAGAAGGCTCAAAGATCCGTGTTTACTTGAGTGAAGAATGAGTCTTTTTGAGGCAGCCGATTGTTTTCGGCTGCCTTTTATCATAAAGAGAAAAAAAGAAGATAACTTTTAAGATTAACTGGATGTATCCTTTTATTTACGCTAAAATATGAACTGTATGTTTAAAAGCCATTCTGACTTTTATAAACAATTATCATGATAAAAGAATGAATAGAATTTCTGAGAGGTTTGATACAATGAAACTTACAAAGCTGCTTACATATTTAATGGCCGAACCTGTTCAAAATGACTTTCATGACCCTGATATAACTTCAATTGAGATGGACTCCAGGGAAGTGAGAAAAGGGAGTCTTTTTGTGTGTATAAAAGGGTATACGGTGGACGGACATGATTTCGCCCAAAAAGCCGCAGAAAACGGCGCAGCTGCCATCGTCGCCGAGAAAGAGCTTGACGTCGATATTCCTGTCATTATCGTCCGCCGGTCACAGCGGGCGCTCAGCGTTCTTTCTGACGCGTTTTACGGGCAGCCGACAAAGAAACTTCAGCTTATCGGCATCACCGGCACAAACGGCAAGACATCAACGACGCATATGGTGGATGAGATTTTCAAAAAAGCGGGAAGACAGACCGGTTTAATCGGAACGATGTACATTAAAATCGGTGATGAGACATTCCCGGTCAAAAATACAACGCCCGAAAGCGTCACACTGCAAAAAACGTTCAAGAAAATGAATGACGAGCATGTTGATACAGCTATTATGGAAGTGTCTTCTCACGCTCTGTCACTCGGCAGGGTTCACGGCTGCGATTATGATATCGCCGTGTTCACGAATCTGACGCAGGACCATTTAGACTATCACAAGACGATGGAAGACTACAGACAGGCTAAAAGCCTCCTGTTTTCTCAGCTGGGCGGCTCTTTCAACCATGAAAAGCCGAAGCGGGCCGTTTTAAACGCAGATGACAAAGCCAGCGCTTATTTTGAAAGAGTGACGGCGGCGCACATCCTTACATACGGAATCGAAAATGATGCCGATGTCATGGCGAAACAAATTGAGATCTCTGCGCAAGGCACAAGCTTTGAACTCGTTACGCCAAAAGGAACAAAGCAGATCACGGTTTCACTCGTCGGCCGGTTCAACGTGTATAACGTACTGGCTGCAGCGGCGACAGCGATCGCAGCAGGTCTCCCGTTCGATACGATCACAAGCGCTCTTGAAGAGCTGCAAGGTGTCAGAGGCCGGTTTGAACTGGTGAATCACAATCAGCCGTTTCCTGTCGTCGTCGATTACGCGCACACGCCTGACAGTCTGGAAAACGTCCTGAATACATGCAAAGACATGACAGAAGGCAAGCTTTTCGTCGTCGTCGGCTGCGGCGGTGACCGGGACAAAACAAAGCGCCCGAAAATGGCTGAAATTGCGGTGCGGATCGCTGACGAACCGATCTTTACCTCAGATAACCCGAGAAGCGAGGACCCGCTGGCCATATTAAGAGATATGGAAAGAGGGGTAGAAGGAACTTACTATCACAGTATCGCCAACCGCGAGCAGGCCATCTTTTTTGCCATTGCCAACGCGAAAAAGGGTGATGTGGTTCTGATTGCCGGAAAAGGGCATGAAACCTATCAGCAGATCGGCAATGAAACATTCGACTTTGATGACGCCGAAGTAGCGGGAAGAGCTATCGTTGAGCTGAATAAAAAGTAAAACAGGAAAGAGTGTTAGAATGAGGGAAATGAAAAGAATTACGGGGAAACAATGTGAATATGATAAATACGTATGTCGTTTGAACGAAACGGGAGGAGAAAAGAGCAATGCTTGAGCAAGTGATTTTATTTACAATAATAATGGGATTTTTAATCAGTGTTCTGATATCTCCGATTCTTATCCCGTTTTTAAGACGTTTAAAATTCGGCCAGAGCATCAGAGAAGAAGGGCCGAAATCACATATGAAAAAATCAGGGACGCCGACGATGGGCGGGGTCATGATTATCGTATCCATTGCCATTACGGCGATTGTCATGACGCAGAAATTTTCGCATCTGAGCGCGGAAATGTTTCTTCTGCTGTTTGTCACGATCGGATACGGCCTGCTCGGCTTTTTGGATGATTATATTAAAGTGGTGATGAAACGGAATCTCGGATTAACATCGAAACAGAAATTGATCGGCCAGATCATTATCGCCATTGTATTCTACGGAGTATATCATTACTGCCATTTTTCAACCGGCATCAGGGTGCCGGGAACACATCTGTCAATTGATCTCGGCTGGGGATACTTTATCCTCGTTCTCTTTATGCTTGTCGGAGGTTCAAACGCCGTCAACCTGACAGACGGTCTGGACGGCCTCTTGTCCGGTACCGCTGCTATCGCATTCGGCGCTTTCGCGATCCTTGCGTGGAACCAGTCACAATATGACGTTGCGATTTTCTCGGTTGCCGTTGTCGGCGCCGTTCTCGGTTTTCTTGTATTCAACGCCCATCCCGCCAAAGTATTTATGGGGGATACCGGGTCGCTTGCGCTCGGAGGAGCGATCGTGACCGTTGCCATTCTGACAAAGCTTGAAATTCTGCTCGTCATTATCGGCGGAGTTTTTGTGATTGAGACCTTATCTGTTATCTTACAAGTCATCAGCTTTAAAACGACAGGAAAACGAATCTTTAAAATGAGTCCGCTTCACCACCATTACGAATTGGTCGGATGGTCTGAATGGAGAGTTGTCGTCACATTCTGGACTGCGGGACTGCTGCTTGCCGTTTTAGGAATTTACATCGAGGTGTGGTTATAAGTGGAAAACGAACTTTTTTTGCAAAAACAAAACTTTCTGGTCCTCGGACTGGCGAAAAGCGGATATGCGGCTGCGTCGATTCTTCATGAAAAAGACATTAACGTCGTCGTAAATGATCAAAAAGCCTTTGAAGAAAACGAACCTGCCCAAAGGCTTTCAGAAAGAGGAATTGAGGTTATCTGCGGTGAACATCCGACATCACTTTTTGATCAGCATGATATAACCATTCTGATCAAAAATCCCGGAATCCCGTATGAAAATATTATGGTGGAGGAAGCGCAAAGAAGAGGCATCCCGGTTTGGACGGAAATCGAGCTTGCGTATTATATCACCAATGCAAAATTCATCGGCATTACAGGCTCGAATGGGAAAACGACAACGACGACCCTGGTCTACGAAATGCTGAAGGCTGACTCGATAAAGGCGCTGATCGCGGGGAATATCGGCACTGTCGCCAGTGAAGTGGCTTATCGTGCTGACGGTGATGAATGGATCGTCACGGAGCTTTCTTCGTTTCAGCTGATGGGGACTCATGCGTTCAGACCTGAAATCGGCCTGATTTTAAATGTATTTGACGCTCATTTGGATTATCACCACAGCCGTGAAAATTACGAAAAAGCCAAGCAGAAGGTGTATCTGCATCAGCTTGAGAGCGATACGGCCATCGTAAACCAAAGCGATGAAACAGTCGTGCGGCTTGCTGAAGGCGGAAAAGCCGGCACCGTTCCGTTTTCAGTTCATCAGGAACTGTCCGGCGGCGCATTCATTAAAGACGGAATGCTGATGTTCGGCGATGAAGCGATTCTGCCTGTTGATGACATCGTATTGCCGGGCGCGCACAATTTAGAAAATATTCTAGCCGCTGTAGCCGCGGCAAAAACGGCGGGCGCATCCAATAAAGCGATTCAGAAGGTGCTGACAAGCTTTACCGGTGTTAAACACCGTCTGCAGTATGTGACTGCGATTCAGAATCGTAAATTTTATAATGACAGCAAAGCGACGAATATTTTAGCCACAAGCAAAGCGCTCTCCGCGTTCAAAGCTCCGGTTATACTGCTTGCAGGCGGACTTGACCGCGGCAACGGCTTTGACGATCTGAAACCGTATATGGACAATGTCAAAGCGGTCCTTACGTTCGGCCAGACGGCGCCGAAGATAGAAAAACTGGGCAATGAGCTGGGAATACAACATGTCAAACGTGTCGATAATGTTGAACAAGCAGTATCTGCGGCGTTTGCGCTCTCAAATGAAGGAGACGTCATCCTCTTGTCACCTGCGTGTGCAAGCTGGGATCAGTTCAAAACATTTGAAGAACGCGGTGACATGTTTATAGATGCCGTGCATATGCTTAAGTAAGGGCTTGTCTCTGTTCATCGGCAGCCCTAAATGACTTATGCTTGGGGTGTCGATTGCTTTGACTACTAAAAAAACAGCGCCTGATTTGTTATTAGTTATCATTACGTTATTGCTTTTAACAATAGGATTAATTATGGTTTACAGTGCAAGTGCGGTTTGGGCGGATTATAAATTTGACGACTCGTTTTTCTTTGCGAAACGGCAGCTGCTGTTTGCGGGAATCGGCGTCATTGCCATGTTTTTCATTATGAATGTGGATTATTGGACATGGCGCACATGGTCGAAGCTGCTTCTGATCATTTGTTTTTTCCTGCTTGTGCTTGTACTGATTCCGGGAGTCGGAATGGTGCGGAACGGTTCAAGAAGCTGGATCGGTGTGGGCGCGTTCAGCATTCAGCCTTCGGAGTTTATGAAACTCGCGATGATTGCGTTTCTGGCTAAATTTCTTTCTGAAAAACAGAAGAACATTACGTCATTCAGACGCGGATTCGTTCCCGCGCTCGGAATCGTGTTTTCTGCATTTATTATTATCATGTGCCAGCCCGACCTTGGAACGGGGACGGTGATGGTGGGCACGTGCATCGTGATGATATTTGTTTCCGGTGCGCGAATCGCTCATTTCGCGTTTCTCGGACTCATCGGTTTAAGCGGATTTGCGGCGCTTGTTCTGTCCGCTCCTTATCGGATTAAACGGATCACCTCCTACTTAAACCCGTGGGAGGACCCGCTTGGAAGCGGATTTCAGATCATTCAGTCGCTCTATGCCGTAGGTCCGGGCGGTCTGTTCGGAATGGGGCTCGGCCAAAGCCGGCAAAAGTTTTTTTACCTGCCGGAGCCGCAAACCGATTTCATTTTTGCTATCTTATCTGAGGAACTCGGCTTTATCGGCGGATCGCTCATATTGCTGCTGTTCAGTATTTTATTATGGCGGGGCGTCAGGATTGCGCTCGGCGCTCCGGATTTATACGGAAGCTTTGTCGCCATCGGCATTATTTCTATGATTGCTATTCAAGTCATGATTAATATCGGTGTTGTGACGGGGCTGATCCCGGTAACAGGAATTACGCTGCCGTTTTTAAGCTACGGAGGGTCATCATTGACGCTGATGCTTGCAGCGGTCGGCGTGCTTTTAAATGTCAGCCGGTACTCGAGGTATTGATCTGTATCTTGCCTCATCACTCATGATATATTCGTCATTTATAAAAAAACAGACAACATCAATAACCCTGTCCTAAAAAACAGGGTTATCGCTATGTGATTAAGGGGGACATACGAATGCGTATTGCAGTAAGCGGGGGCGGAACCGGAGGACATATTTATCCGGCTTTGGCCTTTATTAAAGAAGTTCAGCGCCGGCACCCGGACGTGGAATTTTTATATATCGGAACAGAGAACGGTCTTGAGAAAAAAATTGTTGAAAGGGAAAATATTCCGTTTCGCGCCATTGAAATTACAGGTTTCAAACGAAAACTTTCTTTTGAAAATGTAAAAACGGTCATGCGTTTCTTAAAAGGCGTGAAGAAAAGCAAATCGTATTTAAACGAATTTAAACCAGATGCCGTTATCGGCACAGGCGGCTATGTATGCGGTCCAGTTGTATACGCGGCGGCAAAAATGGGAATTCCGACGATCATTCATGAGCAAAACAGCCTTCCGGGCATCACGAATAAGTTTCTCTCGAAATATGTTAATAAGGTGGCGATTTGCTTTGAAGAGGCAAAATCGCATTTTCCTGCTGAAAAAGTTGTTTTTACGGGAAACCCGAGAGCCTCTGAAGTCGTCTCAATTAAGACAGGCCGCTCGTTAACTGAATTCGGGCTGAAAGAAGATCAAAAAACGGTGCTCATTTTCGGCGGAAGCAGAGGTGCGGCTCCTATTAACCGTGCCGTTATTGATATGCAGGAAGAATTGAAAACGAGACCTTACCAAGTGCTTTATATTACCGGGGAAGTGCATTATGAGAAGGTAACGGCTGAGCTGAAAGGCGGAAAAGCCGCTGATAATATGGTGACAAAACCGTTTTTGCACCAAATGCCGGAGTACTTAAAATCAATTGATGTTATTGTGGCCAGAGCCGGGGCGACAACGATTGCGGAAATCACCGCACTCGGCATTCCGAGTGTGCTCATTCCGAGCCCGTACGTGACAGCCAATCACCAGGAAGTCAATGCGAAGGCGCTCAGCCAGCATGACGCTGCAATCGTACTGAAAGAAACCGAGCTCAGCGGAGAAAAACTGATCGCTGCGCTGGACAAAATCGTAATGAATGACGAAACGCTAAAAGACATGAGTGAGCGGACAAAATCACTCGGTGTTCCCGATGCGGCAGCCAGACTGTACAGTATCATGGAAGACATTAAAAAATAGAGCAAATGGAATGCGGAGGTTTACGATGGAGAACGTAATTCAGGAATTAAGAGACCGCGAAGTCGGCAAAGTGCTGGAACAAGAACCGCTCGCGAATCATACAACGATGAAAATCGGCGGTCCGGCGGACATTTTAATCATCCCCAACCGTGTGGAAGCAGTCAAAGATATTATGGATATTGTGAAGAAACATGACCTGCCATGGACGGTTATCGGCCGCGGTTCAAATCTGCTCGTGCTTGATGAAGGCATAAGAGGAGTTGTTATTAAGCTGGGAGCGGGTCTCGATCATTTAGAGATTGACGGCGATCAGGTGACGGTCGGAGGCGGTTATTCAGTCGTCCGTCTTGCGACTTCGATGAGTAAAAAAGGAATGTCCGGACTCGAATTTGCAGCAGGCATTCCGGGATCAATCGGCGGAGCCGTCTATATGAATGCGGGGGCGCATGGATCTGATATGAGTGAGATTCTTGTGAAAGCCCGTATCTTATTTGAAGACGGCACGATCGAATGGCTGACGAACGAAGAGATGGACTTCAGCTACAGAACGTCTGTATTGCAGAAAAAACGTCCCGGCGTGTGTCTTGAGGCAGTTCTAAAGCTTGAGCAAAAGGAACGGGAAGCCATCACGGCGCAAATGCAGCAAAACAAAGATTACAGAAAAAATACTCAGCCGTACTCAAGCCCCTGCGCGGGAAGCATATTCAGAAATCCGCTGCCGGATCATGCCGGAAACCTCGTTGAAAAAGCGGGATTAAAAGGATATCAGATCGGCGGAGCGAGAGTGTCCGAAATGCACGGGAATTTTATCGTCAATGCCGGCGGGGCGACTGCCAAGGACGTCCTTGACCTGATTGAGTATGTGAAAAAGACCATCCGTGAGCAGTATGATGTTGACATGCATACAGAAGTTGAAATCATCGGCGGGAATCGCTAAAAGGTTCTCTGATTTCCGCGAGCTCATGTGATATACTTTTAACAAATGTCAAACGGCATCACAGCATGCCGTTTGTTTTTCAATCAGACGAATGTCAAGCTGTTTCATTCTTAGCGAGGTGGACAGGCAGTGAACCCGAATCATGAAAGAGAAAAAATCGTAAATATTGAAGAACGGATTCCGAAAATCAAAGAGCAGCGGAAACAAAAAGCAAACCGCCGGCTGATTTCATTCATTGTGCTCTTTTTTATGATGGTTTTAATCATCGTGTATTTGCAGATGCCGATCAGCAAAGTCTCTTCTGTCACCGTTTCCGGAAACGAAAACGTGTCTGTAAAAGAGATCAGCGCGCTTTCTGATATACATAACGGACAGACCGAGTTCTGGAGTCTGAACAAGAAAAAAACAGAAGAAAAGATTGAGCAGAATAAGCTGGTGAAAAAGGCGGAGCTTTCAAAAGCATTTCCTAACAAAGTCAGAATTCACATTGAAGAATATAAGACCATCGCGTATCTGCAGCGGAATGATGTGTATTATGAAGTGCTGGAGAACGGCACCGTGCTGCCGAACGAAGTCACGCCCGATGACGCGGGTCCGATTTTGGTAGACTGGACAAACGCGAAAAAGCGGGTCAAAATGGCAGATCAGCTTGATAAGCTTTCAGGTTCGTTAAAGCAGTCGATTTCTGAAATCTACTACACTCCGGTAAAAATGGATCAGGACCGGATTAAGCTGTATATGAACGACGGATATGTGGTGACCGCTTCAATTAAAACGTTTGCCGCCCGGATGAAGACCTATCCTTCTATCGTTTCTCAGCTGGACGGCGGAAAAAAGGGAATTATCCACTTAGAAGTCGCTACATATTTTGAAGAATTTAAAAAAGGTAAATCCGGCAAGAAAAAAGAAACTGATCAATAGTTCTAAAGAACTAATTTTAAGGTGATTCAAAAGGGACTGTTACAATCAGCATGGCAGCCGATATAACCGATAGCGGAATAGTTATGACTATGTTTGTTTTTTGCCGGGGATTCCGGCTGCCGGACAAGCGGAAAATTCTTAATGCAATGGGCGTGTCTTCTGCAGTGATCATTGCATTTGGAATTTTCCACCTGTTTCTTCTTTTTTCGGATGTTTCTGGCAATATCTATCGCTTTTCTGAAGGTTCATCTTAGTGTAGACTAATGGAAAGCGGGTATATTTGCATCTGGATTGCACAGGATGACCCCGTGACAAGAAATCTTACGGTAAGGTGGGCCATCTCCAAAAAAAATAAAAAAAATGCGATATAAAAGAGGATATACATAGAATATAACGAATAGTTTCATTAAACATAAATTGTGAGAAATCAGATGAAAATTTGTTGATGCTGTTGTTTTTGTTACACACTTGTAAAGCCACATCCATTGTATTGTTGTTCCGCAAATAATAGAATAGAATTTGATCGAAATGTGAGGAGGTGCCATAGAATGAACAACAATGAACTTTACGTCAGTCTTGACATCGGTACGTCCAATACAAAAGTGATCGTCGGAGAAATGACAGATGATTCCCTTAACATTATCGGAGTGGGAAATGTACCGTCTGAAGGGTTGAAAAAAGGCTCAATCGTTGATATAGATGAAACCGTTCATTCTATAAGAAAAGCGTTTGACCAAGCTGAAAGAATGGTAGGTTTTCCGCTGAAAAAAGCCATTGTCGGCGTTAATGGAAATTATATTCATATTCAAGATACGAACGGCGTTGTCGCTGTTTCCAGTGAAAACAAAGAAATTCACGTTGAAGACGTCCGCAGGGTAATGGAAGCGGCACAGGTCGTGTCAGTTCCGCACGAGCAGCTGATCGTTGACGTCGTTCCGAAACAGTTTATCGTTGACGGAAGAGACGAAATTACCGATCCGAAAAAAATGCTCGGCGTGCGCCTGGAAGTAGAAGGCACGCTGATTACCGGCTCCAAAACGATCTTACATAATTTGCTTCGCTGTGTGGAGAGAGCGGGCGTCGAAATTACAGATATCTGCCTGCAGCCGCTTGCGGCCGGTTCAGCGGCTTTGTCAAAAGACGAAAAAAACCTCGGAGTAGCCATGATTGATATCGGCGGCGGCTCGACGACGGTGGCGGTATTTGAACAGGGGCACCTGAAGGAGACAGCCGTCATTCCGCTCGGAGGCGAAAACATCACGAAAGATGTATCGATCGGATTGCGCACTTCCACCGAAGAGGCTGAAAGAGTAAAGAAACAATTCGGACATGCATTCTACGATGAGGCTTCAGAAGATGAAGTATTTGAAGTCACCGTCATAGGAACGAATCAAAAGCAATCTTTTACACAGCAGGAAATTGCCAATATTATTGAAGCAAGAGTGGAAGAGATTCTTGAGATTGCCGCAGCCGAAATTGAGCATATGGGAATTACAGATCTGCCCGGCGGCTTTGTGCTGACCGGCGGACAGGCCGCAATGCCCGGCGTGCTTTCATTGGCACAGGAAGTGCTGAGGCACAATGTCAGGGTCGCAAGCCCGAATTATATCGGTGTAAGAGACCCTCAATATATGACGGGTGTCGGCTTGATACAATTTGCCTGCCGAAATGCCAGAATTCAGGGAAGAAAAATAGGCTTTCATATGCCGGAAGAAGCCGTGCAGGAAATCGCGGTCTCTCACGAAGAAGAACATCATCAGCGGCCTGAGGCGCAGCAGCGTCCAAAAGCAAAACAAAAAACACAAGCCGAACACAACAAACCGAGCAAAATGAAAAAACTATTAAGCATGTTTTGGGAATAGATTGATAGTCATTCGGCAGATTAGGAGGATTTAGCATGTTGGATTTCGAAACAAACATAGACGGCTTAGCATCAATTAAAGTAATCGGAGTAGGAGGCGGCGGTAATAACGCGGTCAACCGAATGATTGAAAACGAAGTACAGGGTGTAGAGTACATCGCGGTAAATACGGACGCGCAAGCTCTTAACCTGTCAAAAGCAGAAGTGAAAATGCAGATCGGAGAAAAGCTGACCCGCGGTCTCGGAGCGGGAGCGAATCCGGAAGTCGGCAAAAAAGCCGCTGAAGAAAGTAAAGAACAAATCGAAGAAGCGTTAAAAGGCGCTGACATGGTGTTCGTTACAGCCGGAATGGGAGGCGGTACCGGAACGGGAGCCGCACCGGTTATTGCGCAAATCGCAAAAGACTTAGGCGCTTTGACTGTCGGAGTCGTAACAAGACCGTTTACATTTGAAGGACGAAAACGCCAGCTGCAGGCTGCCGGCGGGATCACGGCGATGAAAGAAGCCGTTGACACGCTGATCGTTATTCCGAATGACCGGATTTTAGAAATTGTCGATAAAAACACACCGATGCTTGAAGCATTCCGTGAAGCTGATAACGTGCTTCGCCAAGGGGTGCAAGGTATCTCAGACCTTATCGCGACGCCTGGTTTAATCAACTTAGATTTTGCCGATGTTAAAACCATCATGTCCAACAAAGGTTCAGCATTGATGGGTATCGGGATCGCTACAGGCGAAAGCCGTGCTGCCGAAGCCGCTAAAAAGGCCATCTCCAGCCCGCTCCTTGAAGCGGCAATCGACGGAGCGCAAGGTGTTTTAATGAACATTACGGGAGGTACAAATCTGAGCCTCTACGAAGTGCAGGAAGCAGCCGATATCGTCGCTTCTGCGTCTGATCCTGATGTGAATATGATTTTCGGTTCAGTTATCAATGAAAATCTGAAAGATGAAATCGTCGTTACCGTCATCGCGACTGGTTTTATCGAACAGGAGAAAGACGACTCAAAACCGCAGCGTCCGAGTTTAAACCAAGGCTTGAAGTCTCAAAGCCAGCCTGCTGCGAAACGTGAGCCGAAACGAGAAGAAACACAGCATCAAAACACGGTAAACCGCCATACTTCACAGCCGGCGGATGATGCCCTTGATATTCCTACATTTTTAAGAAACCGCAACAAACGCGGCTGATGCAAAAAGGACAAAACCACATGGTTTTGTCCTTTTTCTTTTTTCGCTCAGTCTTCCTGCCTATCCCCATGATCTATACAATGAAAATAGAAACTTTATACCTATGACCAATTGATTGTTTTCTAGTTTCGTCCGGCTTTCTGACAGAATGTGACAATATCTGAATAGAAGATTGTCTACATTTAACGTGCAGCATCGAAATGACAAACCATTCCAATTGAGAGGGGAGGAATACAAATTTATATTGCGTTTCCAAATAAGGAGGGATACGATTGAAGAAAAAAATGAGAAACAGATGGACAGGCTCCGTTTTAAGCGCGATTGTCGTCAGTTCACTGCTGTTTCCGGGTGCAGCCGCAGCGGAGACCACACCGGGAACAGTTTCTGCCACCAAAGATCTTTCTTCCTCTAAGAGCGTTCAGCATAAGATTTCCGATTCAGTCAAGAAGCGTTTTGAGAAAAATGATAAAGTCACATTTCTCATCAAATTTAAAGAGAAAGCCGATACGAAAAAAGCGGTTAAAGAAGCAGAGAAAAATGCCAAGTCCCAATCGCTTTCGGCAGCAAAAACAGAATATCAAAAGCGGTCAGCGGTCGTCTCTTCTTTAAAACTGGCGGCTCATGATGCCCAGCAGAATATAAAAACATATTTGGAAAAACAAAAAAAGAAAGGCAAGGCGGACCGCATCCATTCCTATTATATTGTCAACGGAATGGCAGTCACGGCTTCGAAAGAGGTAATGGAGAAAGTTGCCTCATTTCCTGAAGTAGAAAAAGTTCTCCCGAATGAAAAGCGACAGCTTACTCAATCAAAAGCTCCTTTTCAATTGAAGAAAAAACAAAAAGAGATCAAGGCAAAGGGAGGCGTTGAATGGAACATCAGCCAAATTGATGCGCCGAAGGCCTGGGCCTCTGGTTACGACGGCACCGGTACGGTTGTCGCCTCGATTGATACAGGGGTTCAGTGGGATCACCCGGCGCTTAAGGAAAAATACCGGGGGTACGATCCTGAAAATCCCGCAGCGCCGAACCATGAAATGAACTGGTATGATGCCGTGTCTAAAAAAGACGCGCCCTACGATGATCTTGAACACGGCACTCATGTAACAGGCACGATGACGGGTTCAGAACCTGACGGCTCAAATCAAATCGGTGTCGCTCCGGGCGCGAAATGGATCGCAGTAAAAGCATTTTCAGATGACGGAGGAACCGATGCCGATATTTTGGATGCCGGTGAGTGGGTGCTCGCGCCAAAAGATAAAAACGGCACTCCGCATCCCGAGATGGCGCCGGATGTTGTCAATAATTCCTGGGCAGGCGGTTCAGGAATGGACGAGTGGTACCGCGATATGGTGAATGCATGGAGAGCAGCCGAGATTTTTCCGGAATTCTCTGCGGGAAATGAAGATTTATTTACACCGGGAGGACCTGGTTCAATCGCAAATCCGGCCAATTATCCGGAAGCATTTGCGACAGGCGCGACTGACATCGACAAGAAACTTGCTGATTTCTCACTTCAAGGCCCCTCACCGTATCATGAAACTAAGCCGGATATTTCGGCTCCGGGAGTGAATATCCGTTCCTCTATTCCTGGGGGAACATATGAAGGCGGCTGGAACGGAACTTCAATGGCCGGGCCGCATGTGGCGGCGACGGCGGCTTTGTTAAGGCAGGCGAACGCTTCTATTACGGTTGATGAAATGGAAGACGTTTTGACGCGCACCGCTGAAAAGCTGACAGACTCCGTTTTTCCGGAATCACCGAATAACGGCTACGGCCACGGTTTAGTCAATGCTTTTGACGCCGTTTCTGCCGTAACAGACGGAATCGGAAGCGTAGAAGGCAAAGTATCTTCTGCGGGCGAAGATCACAATCCGCCCAGCTGGCATCATGAACCCGTCCAAGTAGCTTACAAAGGGGCAAATCTGCCGTTAACGGTTACAGCAGAAGACGATGTAAGCGTGACTGAGGTGTTACTTTCCTATCAATTTGATAAAGGAGAATGGAAAACGATCGCCGCCGTTCAAAAAAGCGGTGATGAAAAAAAGGGGCTCTACCAGGCAGAAATTCCACACGTAACGGGCAGCACGGTAAGTTATAAATGGACAATAAAAGATTTCGGGGGTCATTCTGCAGAATCTGATACGTACCGGGCTGACGTAAAACCGAGCATTACGGCGGGGTACAAAGAAGATTTTGAATCACAGCCGGCCGGCTGGTCCAGTTACGGGACACATGACCAATGGGAATGGGGGATTCCGAGTTCAGGCCCCGGCGCTGCATTTTCCGGAGATAAAGTGTATGCGACGAATCTGTCCGGACCGTATGCCGATTCGGCCAATATGAATTTAGTGATGCCTCCGATCCAGGTTCCAGATTCAGGACGGTTGTTTTTGCAATTTAAAAGCTGGCACAAGCTCGAAGAATTTTTTGATTACGGGTACGTGTTCGTTCTGCCGGAAGGAAAATCGAATTGGGAGCAGGCAGCTGTTTACAATGGTGACTCCGCAGGATGGAATGATGAAGAAGCAGACTTATCCGCGTATAAAGGCCAAAATATAAAGCTTATGTTTAATATGCAGTCAGACGAAGTACTCAATGAAGACGGATGGTATATTGATGACGTCCGGCTTTCAAGCAGCCCTCTCGGCAAGGCGGCCAAAAAAAGTAAACACAATAGACAAACACCGCCCGGACATCTGAAGAAAAAAGCCGTCAGTCCGAAACTGGCCAAACCGGCGGTGAAATCATCCGGAAAACCGGTGAAACGTGAAACGAATCTCCTGCCGCTCAGAGCGCAAATCAGTGTCGCCGAGACGGGGAAATCCGTGTATTCCGACCCCGCAACCGGAAGCTACAGCCTGTCTCATAAAGCGGGAAACTATACGCTGAAAGCCGAGGCATACGGATTTAAACCCGCTGCAAAACAAGTTTCTGTTCAAGCAGACAAAACCGCACAGGCAGACTTTACACTGGAACAAATGCCGTCCGGCACGCTAAAAGGAACCATCACCAATCAGTCGACAGGCGAACCGGTGGAAGGGGCCGCGCTTTATGTAGTGGAGGACGCTGCAATTGAGCCTGCGGTGACAAATGACAAGGGTGAATATTCGCTTCGGGCGTACGAAGGCTCATACACCATTAAAGTAGCCGCAAAAGGCTTTTACAACAGCGAATTTTCTGTTGACATCAAAGGGGATGCTGAAAAAAACGCCAAGCTTAAGCCGTATATCGGCTATGAAGGGGAAATTGCTTATGATAACGGGACTGAAGAAGCCGGACTGTCCTATTTTAAGGCAGGCAGCAAATCTGCCGTTAAGATGACGCTTAAAGACGGAAAAGAACACGGTATGCTGACAGGAGGCCTCTTTAAATTTTGGGGCGCGGACTGGCCTGATCCGGGCGGTACCGAATTTCAAGCAGAAGTATATGATGCATCCGGCCCTGACGGGAGCCCGGGCAGCAAAATTGCCGGCCCGTTCCAAGCTGAAGCGCTTCGAAACGGAAAATGGACCAAAGTGGATCTCAGCTCAAAAGGAATCGAGGTCGGAAAGGATTTTTATCTTGTGCTCCGCCAGACGAAACCCGATCCTTATTCACCTGCCCTGTCATCTGACGACGGCAGTCCATATTCGAACAGAAACTGGCAATACCTCGACGGCAGCTGGTCAAAAGCCGATAAATCAGACGGAAACTTTATGATCAGGGCTTTAGTCGACTACGAAGCTTCCGTGCCTGACATCACGTCGCCTGTTGACCGGTCATTTACAAACAAGAAGTCAATCACGGTGCAAGGAACGGCTTCGCCAAGAACCGCAGTCCGCCTGACCAATAACGGTAAAACCGCCGCTGAAACGAAAGCAGATGCAGACGGCCATTTCCAGGCTGATGTCACACTGCGTAAAGATGCCAATCGGCTGACGGCGGCATCTGTGACGGACAAGGGATCAACCGATGAGTCACGCCCTGTCACGGTCATACTCGATCAGGATAAGCCGGATGTGACGATTGACAGTCCGGCAAACGGAGATAAAACAAATAAAGAAGCGGTGACTGTAAAAGGAAAAGCTTACGACGCCCATTTAAAATGGGTGAAGGTGAACGGCAAAAAGGCCGAGGTGAGTGACGGCTCTTATCAAGCAAGAATCCTTTTGGAAAACGGCAGCAACGAAATCAAAGTCACGGCCTCAGACGAAGCGGGTAACAAAACAACGAAAAAGACGGTGATTGATGTCAATTATCACGCTCCCGTCATCTCCGGATTGGTTCCCGGAGCGGATAAAAAATTAAAAGCCGGAGAATCAGTGAAAATCGCTTTTTCAAGCGGGAAGAAATTAGACGCCTCATTCGTGATCCGTATGCCTCTGACAAACGCCCGGGCAGGGACCCAAAACGCGACGGAGCTTCCGCTGAGAGAAATTTCTCCGGGACGATATGAGGGTTACTGGACGGCGACTTCTTCCATCAAAGCAAGCGGAGCAAAAATTGACGTTATTGCAAGAGATGATTATGGAAATGAAACGAGACAGACAGCAAAAGGAAAACTTTATATCAATGAGTAAAACAGAGCGCTGCCGGGACACGGCAGCGCTTTTTTGGCTGAGACGGTCAATAGGAAATCAATCTCTTCGACCCTCGACAAATAAAACGGTTATCCCTTAAAAATTGTACTTTCCCCTCAACATTAATTGACAGACTTTCCCACAGAGCTTGCTTTATACTTATGAAACAAGAGAGAGAAACAGATATGTAAGACAAAAGAGGAAAGGGGTCAGATGTGAAAATCTATCTGGATGTCATTTGGCTGTTGAACTTTTGTTTTGATTCTCTTTTGCTTTTATTAACCGCCTTTATTTTAAAACGCCAGGTGAAAAAAAGAAGAGTGGCCGCCGGCGGTTTCATCGGATCAGCCATTGTGCTTCTGATGTTTACGCCTGTTTCTCCCTTTGTAGAGCATCCGGCGGGAAAAATGGCATTTTCAGTTGTCATCGTGCTTACGGCTTTTGGCTTTAAACGGTTTCGGTACTTTTTTCAAAATTTGTTCGCCTTTTATTTCGCGACCTTTCTCGTCGGCGGGGGAATGATCGGCGTACATTCCCTGCTGCAGACAGAATCAATTGTAAAACACGGCGCCATGGTTACGAGCCAGACCGGCTTCGGCGATCCGATCAGCTGGATATTTGTTGTCATCGGATTTCCGGCCGTATGGTTTTTTTCGAAAAAGAGAATCGAAGACATCGAGACGAAGTCCATTCAGTACGATGAACTTGTCATGGTTCAGGCAGAATTCAGCGGACAGACAATCCGCGCAAAAGGCCTGGTGGATTCCGGGAATCAGCTGTATGACCCGCTGACAAAAACGCCGGTCATGATCCTTCACATTGACAAATTCGCTCCGATTCTCAGCGAAAAGGAAACGGACATCATCAAATCTGCCAGTCCGCTTGAAGTGATAGAGCAGCTTGATGATTCATTCCGCCATGCGGATAAGCTGAGGCTGATTCCATACAGGGGCGTCGGCCAGGACAATCAATTTTTACTCTGTTTAAAGCCGGATTACGTCACGATTATAACGAAAGACGAGATGATTGCATGTGAAAAATGCCTGATCGGCATCAGCGCGAAACAATTATCAGCGGACGGTGAATTTGACGGAATCGTTCACCCGAAGATGCTGACCGGGAAGGCTGTGAAGCATGTATCCTGACGAAAAGTCTGTTATTCATCATACTCAAAACGCATTGTATTTAGAAGGGGGAGGAAGATGAAAAAACTTAAGCTGCGTCTGACATATTTGTGGTATAAATGGCTGATGAAACTCGGACTGAAAAGTGATGAAGTATATTACATAGGAGGAAGCGAAGCGCTGCCGCCGCCTTTGTCTAAAGAAGAGGAGCAGGTGCTCTTATTAAAGCTGCCGAGCGGGGATCAGGCGGCGCGGGCCATCCTGATTGAGAGAAACTTACGCCTTGTCGTTTACATTGCCCGCAAATTCGAAAACACCGGCATCAATATCGAGGACTTAATCAGCATCGGCACAATCGGTTTGATCAAAGCGGTAAACACGTTTAATCCGGAAAAGAAAATCAAACTCGCAACCTACGCGTCGCGATGTATTGAAAACGAAATTTTGATGTACTTGCGCCGAAACAATAAAATCCGTTCAGAGGTGTCCTTTGATGAACCGCTGAACATTGATTGGGACGGAAACGAACTGCTGCTTTCGGATGTGCTCGGCACAGATGATGATATTATTACAAAAGACATTGAAGCCAATGTGGATAAAAAACTTTTGAAAAAAGCGCTTGAGCAATTAAATGATAGAGAAAAGCAGATCATGGAACTGCGATTCGGGCTTGTCGGTGAAGAAGAAAAAACACAAAAAGATGTAGCCGATATGATGGGGATTTCACAATCTTATATCTCCCGGCTCGAAAAGCGGATTATTAAAAGACTGAGAAAAGAGTTTAACAAAATGGTGTAAAATTTTTCCATCTGACGGTCCTTACTGCTGCAAGGATTGCCGGCGCCGGATGTTTATTTCTGTAAAATAGCGGTGCATATTTTTCCCACCCGAGGAGATACTTAACGTTGTACAGCAGCTCCTAGTGGGAGGGAAAAACGTGTCAAGAAATAAAGTCGAAATTTGCGGGGTGGATACCTCCAAATTACCGGTGCTCAAGAATGAAGAGATGAGAAAGCTGTTTAAGCAATTGCAGGATGAGGGCGATGATTCAGCGAGGGAAAAGCTTGTAAACGGCAATCTGCGCCTTGTCTTAAGCGTCATTCAGAGGTTTAACAACAGAGGAGAGTATGTTGATGACTTATTTCAGGTCGGCTGCATCGGACTAATGAAATCCATTGATAATTTTGACCTAAGCCATAATGTTAAGTTTTCAACATACGCTGTACCGATGATTATCGGAGAAATCCGCAGATATTTGCGGGATAACAATCCGATCCGCGTCTCGAGGTCGCTTCGCGATATCGCATATAAAGCGCTTCAAGTAAGGGAGCGGTTAATCAGTGAGACAAGCAGGGAGCCGACAGCAGAGGAAATCGCCAAAGTTCTTGAAGTGCCCCATGAAGAAATTGTGTTTGCCCTTGACGCCATCCAAGATCCGGTATCACTGTTTGAGCCGATTTATAATGACGGCGGCGATCCGATTTACGTGATGGACCAGATTAGCGATGAGCGCAATAAGGATACACAATGGATTGAGGAGCTCGCTCTGAAAGAAGGCATGAGAAGACTGAACGAACGGGAAAAAATGATTTTGCGAAAGCGCTTTTTCCAGGGGAAAACCCAAATGGAAGTCGCAGAAGAAATCGGCATATCCCAAGCTCAGGTCTCAAGGCTTGAAAAGGCAGCCATTAAACAAATGAATAAGAATATCCATCAATAACGGAGAAAGCCTTTAAACATTGTTTTAAAGGCTTTTTTCGTGCGCCGGTTTACGTTTGTGAAAAAGTGATGTATTCTAATGTGTAAAAGTTTTAAGAAAATTGAAACAATAAATAAACGGGGGAACTGCAATGATTTTACAACTGGACAATGTCTCATTAAAAAGAAACGGCCAATGGATTTTGAAAGATATCAACTGGCGCGTTGAGAAAAACGAAAATTGGGTGCTGTTCGGACTGAACGGAGCCGGAAAAACAGCCTTGCTGAATATGTTATGTTCTTATTACTTTCCCACTTCAGGAGAGATGCAGGTGCTCGGTCATCAATTCGGCAAAACAGAGCTCGGTGACAGGCTCAGAAAAAAAATCGGTCTTGTTTCAGCGGGTCTGCAGCACAAATTATATGCCGCGGATTCCGCTTTTGAAATCGCCCTCAGCGGCGCGTACGCTTCAATCGGGCTTTATGAAACACCGAGTGAACAAGTGAGGGAAAAAGCGATCGGTCTTCTGAAAGATTTAGGCGCCATTAGTTTCGCGGACAGACGGTATGAAACGTTGTCTCAGGGGGAAAGGCAAAGAGCGCTGATTGTGCGGGCGCTTATGGCTGATCCGGAACTGCTGATTTTGGATGAGCCCGTGACGGGTCTCGATTTTATGGCAAGAGAGCAGCTGCTGGACACGATAACGTCGATCGCTGAAAAAGAAAATGCGCCGTCCATCCTTTATGTCACTCATCATGCTGAAGAAATTCTGCCGGTATTTGATCAGGCGCTGCTTTTAAAACAAGGCGAGGTGTTCGCTGCCGGGAAAATCAAGGACATGCTTTCTGACGAGCGGCTTACAGCGTTTTTCGATATGCCTGTCAATGTCTTATGGAACAACGGCCGTCCATTTTTAACGCGTGCAAAAGCGGCATCATCCGTCAAATAAAATCAATTCACCCTGGGGGTGCTGCTGACATGCAGCTGAGAGAGACGTTGGTCTCAACCCTTAACGGACCTGATCCGGATCATGCCGGCGGAGGGAAGCGGTGAAAAAAGCGGAGGAAAATCCGTTTTTACCCGTTTCATTTGATGAAACGGGTTTTTTTAATACAGCAAAAGGAGAGATGTTCAATGAACCAGCTTGACATGCTGCTGCAGCAGGCGGATAAACGGCGGGACGATTTAATACATATTGCTGAAAGGTTGATTGCCTTTCCGACACCGGCTCCGCCTGCAAGAAATACAGCAGAAGCTCAGAAGTGGGTGGCCGGATTTTTAAAAGAAATGGGCTGCTCGGTTGATATGTGGGATGTGTACCCGGAAGACCCGAACGTAGTCGGTGTTTTTAAAGGGACAGATTCAAGCGGGCATCAAAGCCTGATTTTAAACGGACACATTGACGTAGCCGAAGTCAGGGATGAAGACTGGGACTCTGACCCGTTTCAGCCGCTCGTTAAAGCCGGCATGCTGATCGGAAGAGGCGCCGCTGATATGAAAGGCGGATTGGCGTGTGTTCTATTTTCTCTGAAGCTGATACATGATGCAGGCATTGAGCTTGCGGGCGACCTCATTGTACAATCTGTGATCGGAGAAGAAGTCGGCGAGGCGGGAACGCTGGAATGCTGCAAACGCGGCTATCACGCGGATTTTGCGGTTGTCGCGGATACGAGCAGCCTGCATATTCAAGGGCAGGGCGGAGTCATCACCGGCTGGATAGAATTGAAAAGCAAACAAACATTTCATGACGGCATGAGGCGCAATATGATTCATGCGGGCGGAGGCACATTCGGAGCGAGCGCAATCGAAAAAATGGCGAAAATTATCACTGCCTTGGGAGAGCTGGAACGCCACTGGGCGGTAACGAAAAGCTATCCCGGCTTTGCGCCAGGCACCAATACGATCAACCCCGCCGTTATTGAAGGGGGAAGGCACGCAGCGTTTGTCGCCGATGAATGCCGATTATGGATTACCGTCCACTTTTACCCGAACGAAACGCACGAACAAGCTGCTGCAGAAATCGAAGACTATATCAATCGTGTCTCTGACGGTGATCTGTGGCTCAGGGAAAACAGGCCGGTGTTCAAATGGGGCGGATCTTCCATGATTGAAGACAGAGGAGAGGTGTTCCCGGCGCTGGAAATCGACCCGGACCATCCGGCCGTTTCTGTTCTGGCGGAATCGCACTCAGCCGTCAAACAACAGGAGCCCGTCATTGATGTTTCCCAAACCGTAACAGACGGAGGATGGCTTTATCATGCCGGGATTCCGAGCGTCATATACGGACCCGGCGATTTAAAAAACGCCCATTCCGTAAACGAGGAAGTGTCCGTCGATGAACTGATGGACTATACGAAAATCATGCTGAGATTTATCCTCACCTGGTGCAGCCGCAAAAAAGATTGCCCGATGTGACAAGGTTCAGCCCGGCCGCTCATATAATAGGAAAAAGAACGGGCAAAGGGCGTGATACAAATGATCAGCATATCTGAATTTCAAATAAAAGATGTAGTCAACGTGTCGAACGGAAAAAAACTCGGAAGCATCGGTGATATTGATATTAACGTGACAACGGGAAAAATTCAGGCGATTATTTTAGGCGGCAGCGGAAAAGTTCTCGGTTTTTTCGGAAAAGAAGAGGAAATGATCATTCCTTGGCGAAATATAGTTAAAATTGGGGAAGATGTCATCTTAGTGCGTGTAAACGAACCAAAGGGGGGAGCATAATCCTCCCTTTACTTGTAAAAAGCCGGAAATCTCAATGTTTCCGGCACATTTATTTATCTCATTTTTCAATCAGCCGCTAAACGTATGCTTAAAATTGTGTTAAAATGAGTGGGAAATTCGCTTTTTAATGTTTGTCGAAAGGTTGGATCTTCATGAATACATATCACCCGTTTAGTTTTACCACCCCCTCGGCACTCATGATAGAAGACTGGAACCGTGTGAATCAGCATAACACAAAGGTCATCGCCGGATTCACAACGAAAAACGGCGGTGTCAGCAATCCTCCGTATGAGTCATTAAATACCGGATTGCACGTCCGGGACGAAGCTCATGATGTTGTGAAAAACCGTGAAATCATAGCGTCCTTATGCGGTACTGATCTGGATTCCTGGGTATTCGCCGATCAGACACATGAAAACCGCGTCCGATGCGTGACAGCGGGAGATAAAGGAAAAGGGGCGAGAGACTATTCCTCCGCATTCCGCGGGACGGACGGGCTCTATACGAAAGATACAAATCTTTTTTTGGCCCTGTGTTTTGCAGACTGTGTGCCTTTGTATTTTTATGACCCGGTGAAATCAATGATCGGCGCTGCCCATGCCGGATGGAATGGGACGGTCAGACAAATCGGGCGCATCATGACGGAACGCTGGGTAACCGAAGAAGGCTCCCGCTTAACAGATATTCAGGCCGTCATCGGTCCGTCCATCAGCGCGGACAGCTATACCGTCGACGACCGCGTCATCAATGAAGTCCGGGCGCTGCCGTTTTCCGCAGAATCCGCCATACGCGAAACGGAAAAAGGCCGGTATCAGCTTGATTTAAAAGAGGTCAACCGCCTTCTTCTGATACATTGCGGCATTCCGGAAGAAAACATTTCAGTCAGCGGTTTATGCACCGAACAAGAGCGTGAACTATTCTTTTCACATCGCCGCGACAAAGGAAAAACGGGACGCATGATGTCCTTTATCGGAATGAAGGAGGCATAAGTTATCTTGCGTGTTGCTGATCAATTACGACATATAAACGAAAGAATAAACGAAGCATGTAACAGATCGGGCCGAAGCCCCGAAGATGTAACCGTCATCGCGGTTACAAAATACGTATCAGCCGAAAGGGCTCAAGAGGCCGTGGATGCCGGTATTACAAGTCTGGGAGAAAACCGGGATGCCGAGCTTATCCGTAAGCAGGATGTCATCAAAGGCAGCCCCGTGTGGCACTTTATCGGCAGTCTTCAGTCCAGAAAGGTGAAGGCCGTCGCTGACCGTGTATCTTATATACATTCCTTAGACAGACTGTCATTGGCTAAAGAAATTGAAAAACGGGCGCAGCATGCGGTTCGCTGTTTTGTGCAGGTGAATACTTCGCTTGAGCCGTCTAAGCACGGTTTGAAAACAGAGGAGGTCATCCCCTTTATCAGAGAGCTTTCTGAGTTTAGAAACATTTCTGTAGAGGGCCTGATGACGATGGCTCCCCTGACAGACGATACAGAAACGATCAGAGCCTGTTTCCGGCAATTGCGTGATTTGAGGGACCAGGTGCAGGAGCTGAACCAGACAAACGCACCATGCCGTGAACTGTCAATGGGCATGTCAAATGATTATGAAATCGCTGTTGAAGAGGGCGCTACTTTTATCAGAATCGGCTCTTCATTAGTCGGAAATGAAACGGGGGGTGTAAACAAATGAGCATGAAAAATAAACTGAAAAACTTTTTCTCGATGGATGAGGAGGAGTACGAATACGAATACATTGAAACGGAGCAGGATCGTCCGGAAGAGCATGAACAGCAGAAAGATAAACAGACTGCCTACGCTCAGAAGCCTGCGGGCAAACAGAACGTAGTAAGCTTGCAAAGTGTTCAGAAATCCTCTAAAGTGGTGTTGAGTGAACCGCGTGTATATGCGGAAGCGCAGGAAATCGCCGATCATTTAAAGAACAGGCGGGCGGTTGTCGTCAATCTTCAGCGCATCCAGCATGATCAGGCGAAAAGAATCGTCGACTTTTTAAGCGGAACCGTCTATGCCATCGGCGGCGACATTCAAAGAATCGGTTCGGATATTTTTCTGTGCACGCCTGATAATGTCGATGTTTCCGGCACGATTTCGGAGCTTATAAATGAAGACGAACATCAGAGGTGGTAAAGCAGGATGATTCTTTATCAAATTTTTTCCGTTCTGAGTTATTTAATTTACATCTACTCGTTTGCCCTGATTATCTACATCTTTATGTCATGGGTGCCGAGTACGAGAGAAACGGCGGTCGGACGGTTTCTCGCATCGATTTGCGAACCGTATTTAGAGCCGTTCAGAAGGATCATTCCGCCCATTGCCATGCTGGATATATCCCCGATTGTAGCGATTATCGTGCTTCGGTTTGCCACGACGGGACTTTGGGGCCTATACCGCATGATCGCAATGTATACTTGAATGCGACAGTTTGATACGGGCTTGGCACCAGCCAAGCCTCTTTACATAGAAAGGAAAGAACATGAGCGATATTTACCAGCACTTCAGACACGACGAGCGCCCTTTTATCGACCAGGCGCTTGAATGGAAAGAGATTGTCCTGGACCAATATCGGATGAAGCTGACCGATTTCTTAGATCCGCGGGAACAGGTGATTGTAAAAGCCGTCATCGGCGATGCGTGCGGTCTTGCCTTTTTCGGGGGATATGACAGAGCTGAGCGCAAACGCGCGATTTTATATCCTGAATATATGGAACCTGAACAAGATGATTTTGAGCTTCAGGCCTTTGATGTTCAATACGCTGAAAAATTCGTCAACATCGATCACCGCTCTCTTCTCGGATCATTAATGGGGATCGGCTTAAAGCGGCAGAAATACGGCGATCTGATTTTCTCAGAGGAGGCCGTGCAGCTTATCGTTTCCGGTGAAATCGCCGATTTTGTCGGCACTCAGCTGACCAAAGCGGGCAAAGCGCCGGTAAAGCTTGAGAAAATCGAGCTTTCAGCCCTTCACATTCCCGCTTCAGATGTCGAAATAAGGGATGACACGGTTTCTTCATTGCGCCTCGACGCTGTCTGCGCTTCGATGAGCAGGCAATCCCGGCAGAAAGCGCAGACCCTTGTGAAAAACGGGCTCGTTAAGGTGAATTGGAAAGCCGTTGAGGATCCGTCCTATCAGGTTGCTGAAGGGGACATGCTCTCGATTCGGGGCTTCGGACGATGCAGTTTGACAAAAGTAGACGGAAAAACGAAAAAAGACAAATGGAAAGTCACATTCGAACGGCAAAAATGAGTCGTTTTTTCAGATTTTTTCTCCATCTATGGCCGTATTTGTTTTATAATGTGAACTAGATAACCGTACTGAAATGTAAAATGGAGGTGGCAATATGCCATTAACGCCGAATGATATCCATAACAAAACGTTTACAAAAGGTTTTCGCGGATATGATGAAGATGAAGTAAATGAATTTTTAATGCAGGTCAGAAAAGATTACGAAATCGCACTCCGTAAAAAAACGGAGCTTGAGGCGAAAGTGAACGAGCTGGATGAAAAAATCGGCCACTTTGCCAATATTGAAGAAACGCTGAATAAGTCAATTCTCGTAGCTCAAGAAGCGGCAGAAGACGTAAAGCGCAATTCGCAGAAAGAGGCGAAGCTGATCGTCCGTGAAGCAGAAAAAAATGCTGATCGAATCATCAATGAGTCGCTTTCCAAATCAAGAAAAATCGCAATGGAAATTGAAGAGCTGAAAAAACAGTCTAAAGTGTTCAGAACGCGTTTCCAAATGCTGATTGAGGCGCAGCTCGACCTGCTGAAAAACGATGATTGGGATCATCTGTTAGAATACGAAGTCGACGCGGTATTTGAGGAAAAAGAATAATTTTCAGATTTTCTTGACATTCTCCGGCCCGTTCGAATATAATACGTTCATAAATTCAGATGAAAAGACGATGAAAGGGACCGGCATGACTCAAAGCAGGCCATAAAGCGAACCGGGGAAGGTGAAAGCCCGGGATGGCCGGAATCATGCAGATCAGCCCTTTAGTTTCCTTTCTGAACCGAGAGTAGGAAAGGACGTTCCATCACGTTACGATGTTCGAGAGGAAAAGACGGATGATCGTTTTTTCTAAAAGGGTGGTACCGCGAGATAAGCTTTCTCGTCCCTTATGGGATGAGAGGGCTTTTTTTATTTTCTGAAAAATGTTGTGGAGGAATGAAAATGGATTACAAAGATACGCTGTTAATGCCGAAAACAGATTTTCCGATGCGCGGAAATCTGCCGAACCGTGAGCCTGACATGCAGAAAGAATGGGAGGAGCAGGATATTTACCGTCTTGTTCAAGAACGGACGAAAGACCGCCCGAAATTCGTACTGCATGACGGACCTCCTTATGCAAACGGAGACATCCACATGGGTCATGCCCTGAATAAAATCCTGAAAGATTTTATCGTCCGCTATAAATCAATGAGCGGCTACAACGCACCGTATGTTCCGGGATGGGACACGCACGGTCTGCCGATTGAAACGGCACTGACAAAAAACAAAAAAGTGAACCGGAAAGAAATGTCTGTAGCCGATTTCCGCAAGCTTTGCGAAGAATATGCATGGCAGCAGATTGAAAGACAGCGCGAACAATTCAAGCGTCTCGGCGTCAGAGGCGATTGGGAAAACCCTTATGTTACGCTTCAGCCTGAATTTGAAGCGCAGCAGATCCGCGTTTTCGGCGAGATGGCGAAAAGAGGCTATATTTATAAAGGCCTGAAGCCTGTCAACTGGTCGCCTTCAAGTGAATCTGCCTTAGCAGAAGCGGAAATTGAATATCAGGACAAACGTTCGGCATCCATTTATGTTGCATTTAAGGTGAAAGACGGTAAAGGTGTTCTCGAGAACGGAGAAAGCTTTATTATCTGGACGACGACGCCGTGGACAATGCCTGCCAACCTCGGAATTTCCGTTCATCCTGATCTTGAATACAATGTCATCAAGGTTGGAGACAAGCGTTATGTAGTAGCGGCTGAATTAATCCAAAGCGTAGCGGAGGCATGCGGCTTTGAAAATCCTGAAGTTGTCGCATCGTATAAAGGCAGAGAGTTAGAATATATCACTGCAGAACATCCGCTGTACGGCAGAGATTCACTCGTCATGCTCGGTGACCATGTTACAACCGATGCCGGAACAGGCTGTGTTCATACGGCTCCGGGCCACGGGGAAGATGACTTTATCGTCGGCCAAAAGTACGGCTTAGAAGTACTTTGCCCTGTCGATGAAAAAGGCAACATGACCGACGAAGCGCCGGGCTTTGAAGGAATGTTTTACGATAAAGCCAATAAACCGATCACGGAGAAGCTTGAAGAAAACGGCGCGCTCTTAAAGCTCGAGTTTATTACACACTCTTATCCGCATGACTGGAGAACAAAAAAACCGACTATCTTCAGAGCGACAGCGCAATGGTTTGCGTCAATTAAAGATTTCAGACCGGAGCTGCTTGATGCCATCAAACAAACGAAGTGGGTGCCGGAGTGGGGCGAACAGCGCCTTTACAACATGGTGCGCGACCGCGGCGACTGGTGTATTTCAAGACAGCGTGTCTGGGGCGTTCCGATCCCGGTATTTTATGCTGAAAACGGTGAGCCGATCATCACCGACGAAACGATTGAACACGTTTCTGAGCTGTTCAAACAGCACGGCTCAAACGTCTGGTTTGAAAGAGAGGCAAAAGACCTTCTGCCGGAAGGATTTACACATCCGGGCAGTCCGAACGGAATCTTCACGAAAGAGCAAGACATTATGGATGTATGGTTTGATTCAGGTTCTTCTCATCAGGCCGTTCTTGAGGAACGTGATGATCTCGTCCGCCCGGCTGATTTATACCTTGAAGGCTCTGACCAATACCGCGGCTGGTTTAACTCATCTCTTTCAACTGCCGTTGCAGTCACCGGCAAAGCGCCGTATAAAGGCGTATTAAGCCACGGATTTACACTTGATGCAAACGGCCGTAAAATGAGTAAATCACTCGGCAATACGATTGAGCCGACAAAAATCGCAAAACAGCTTGGAGCTGAAATTCTGCGTTTATGGGTTTCTTCCGTAAACTATCAGGCCGATCACCCGGTTTCTGAAGATATTCTGAAGCAGGTCGCGGAAGTATACCGGAAAGTCCGCAACACGTTCCGTTTCCTTCACGGCAACCTGTTCGATTTCGATCCAAGCGTCAATGCCGTTGATGTAAAAGATCTTCGTGAAGTGGATCAATATATGCTGATCAAGCTGAATAAGCTGATCGATAAAGTGAAAAAAGCGTACGATGAATACGAATTTGCGGTTGTTTATCACAGCATTCATAATTTCTGTACGATCGAGCTCAGCTCTTTCTATCTTGATTTCGCAAAAGATGTCGTGTACATCGAGCATGCGGATCATCCGGACCGCCGCAGCATGCAGACCGTCTTTTATGAAACGCTGCTGGCGTTAGTGAAGCTGACTGCGCCGATTCTCCCTCATACGGCGGATGAAATGTGGTCTCACTTATCATTTGTTGAAGAGGCGAGCGTGCAGCTGACAGATATGCCGGAAACCATCTCTGTTCCGGACAGTCAAGCGACAGAAGAAAAATTCGACCGCTTCATGGAGCTTCGCAATGACGTGCTGAAAGCTTTGGAAATGGCCCGTAACGAAAAAATTATCGGGAGATCATTGGAAGCGAGCCTGACTTTGTATCCGAACAAAGAAAACCGCGACCTCTTGTCATCCATTAAAGAAAACATCGCACAGCTGTTTATCGTCTCGGAACTGACAGTAAAAGACGAAAGCGAAGCGCCGGAAAACGCGCAAAGCTTCACAACAGGAAAAATGACCGTAGAAAAAGCGGAAGGTCAGATGTGTGAGCGGTCCCGCGTGATTTCTAAAGATGTCGGCGCTAATCCGAAGTATCCGACATTATCACTGCGCAATGCGGAAATCGTTGAAAAATATTATCAAAATTAATGAATGAGAAAGCGCCCGGCTGACAGCCGGGCGTTTTTTACATGCCACTAATGTCATCGATTAGAACGATAGGAAAAATCTTATGGGCTTCAAATGGCGCTCTGGGGGCAACAATAAAGCTATAAATCAAGAGCAGGAGTTGTGATGAATGAATGATCAACTGACCGCAATCCACACGGAGCTTCTCATGATGAAAGAAGAACTTCAATCAAGATTATTTGAATATTCTTGCTTTCAAATGTCAGCATCTGTTGAACCTTCAATGAACGACCAAGAAGCAACTCTGATCTATCATATAAAAGAAGAACTTCAGGATGTTCTTCTTGCCCTGTCTAAGTTTGAAAACAATACGTACGGTTATTGTGAAAAAACAGGCGCCCCCATTCCGATTGACAAGCTCGCGGTATTGCCGACGGCCAGAACTGCTGATGATTTTTATTATCCCGCTCAATTTGAAAAGAAAACCCTTCCATACTGGGTATCCGGAGATTATGCATATGATCAGGCGCTGTATGAGTGACAGCGTCTGTCTTCATGCCCTTATGATCTGCCTTTACTCCGGCATCTTTTACTGATAAAATTCATAAAGGATAAAAGTAACTGTATACTGGAGGAACGTGTGTGCTTTATTATCTTATCGCTCTTTTTATTATTATTGCCGACCAATTAACCAAATGGCTTGTCGTCAGCCATATGGAATTGGGACAAAGCATACCTGTCATCGATCAGGTGCTTTATATCACCTCTCATCGCAACACGGGAGCGGCATGGGGAATTTTAGCCGGCCAAATGTGGTTTTTCTACGTCATTACCATCGCCGTGATTATCGGAATCGTTTATTACATACAGCGTTATGCAAAAGGGCAGATGTTACTCGGAATTTCTCTCGGCTTAATGCTGGGAGGTGCAGCCGGAAACTTTATCGACCGGGCGGCACGCCAGGAAGTAGTCGATTTTATTCACGTCATCATCGTGAATTATCACTATCCGATTTTTAATATCGCGGACTCCTCACTGTGCGTCGGCGTCATACTTTTATTTATTCATATGCTGTTTGACAGCGGGAAAAAGAAGGAGCAATAACATGAATCAATTTGAGATAACCGTTCAGCCTGAACAAAAAAGCGAACGGATTGATAAATTTTTGGCCGCAGCAGGAGAAAACTGGTCACGCACTCAGGTGCAGCAATGGGTGAAAGAGGGACTGGTAACCGTTAACGGCAAATCCGTCAAAGCCAACTACAAAATGCAGCCCGGCGATCAGGTAACCGTCACCATTCCTGAACCGGAAGAACTGGACGTGCTTGCAGAGCCGATGGATCTGGATATTTACTATGAGGATCAGGACGTCTTGGTTGTGAACAAACCGCGGGGCATGGTCGTACATCCGGCGCCCGGCCATGTGACAGGGACGCTCGTAAACGGACTGATGGCTCACTGCAATGATCTTTCAGGCATTAACGGCGTCATGCGCCCGGGAATCGTCCATCGTATTGATAAAGATACCTCCGGCCTGTTAATGGTCGCCAAAAACGATATGGCGCATGAATCACTCGTTAATCAGCTCGTCAATAAAACCGTGACGAGAAAGTACACAGCGGTTGTCCACGGGTTGATTTCACATGATGACGGAACGATTGACGCTCCGATCGGAAGAGATAAGAAAGACCGTCAAAGCATGACCGTAACAAGAGAAGGCAGCAAAAACGCCGTCACGCATTTCCACGTGCTTGAGCGTTTTCAAGACTTCACGCTCGTAGAGTGCCGTCTTGAAACCGGAAGAACGCATCAGATCCGCGTTCATATGAAATATATCGGGTTTCCTTTGGCAGGCGATCCGAAGTACGGACCGAGAAAAACCATTGATTTCAACGGCCAGGCGCTTCATGCCGGAATATTAGGTTTTGATCATCCGCGGACGGGCGAATACATGGAGTTTGAAGCGCCCCTTCCTGAAGATATGAAAAAACTCATTGAACATTTGAGAAATAGCCATTGACAGCGACTTTCTTTTCTGAAATAATAAAAACAAGCTGAATAGATTCTTTAACACAGTCCAGAGAGGCTGAGAAGGATAACGGAAAGGACAGAAGAGATACGTGTGTGTCTTCGTCCTGGAAAGGAACCCCTCTATGCTCTGGCAGGAGGGGTTTTTTCTTCTTATATACGAATGGAGAGGTGTCACGAGTGAATCAAAAAGCTGTTATTCTCGACGAACAGGCCATCAGAAGGGCGCTCACAAGGATAGCCCATGAAATGATCGAACGGAATAAAGGAATGAATGACTGCATTCTTGTAGGGATTAAAACAAGAGGCATTTATTTAGCAAAGCGGCTGGCTGAACGGATTGAACAGATTGAAGGAAATCCGGTCACCGTCGGAGAAATTGATATTACCCTTTACCGTGACGATCTCACAAAAAAAACGAGCAATGAGGAACCGCTTGTAAAAGGCGCGGACATTCCGGCTGATATCACAGACCAAAAGGTTATTGTGGTCGATGATGTGCTTTATACCGGCCGAACGGTGAGAGCGGCGATGGATGCACTCGTTGATGTCGGACGGCCGTCATCGATACAGCTTGCCGTGCTTGTCGACAGAGGGCACCGGGAGCTGCCGATCAGAGCGGACTATATCGGGAAAAATATCCCGACTTCAAAAGCTGAAAAAGTGATGGTTCAGCTGAGTGAAGTTGATCAGACTGATATGGTCGCCATATACGAAAATGAATAATCACCCTTTTTAAATGCATTCCAGAGAGTCTGCAAAGAGGATTTTAAAACACAAAGCCGGGCGGATCGACGCGGCCGGGTTTTGTATGCCTCTTTGCGTAAGCAAAGAGGTTTTTTTATACCATTTGAAAGTCAACCGGGAGGAAAACGCCATGAGTAAGAAAAAAGTAAACCTGGGAGTCAGGGACGTCCCCAATCCATTGTCCTGGCTGTCATTCAGCCTGCAGCATTTATTCGCCATGTTCGGCTCAACCATACTCGTGCCGAAACTGGTCGGAATGAGCCCGGCAGTGGCGCTTGTCACGAGCGGAATCGGGACACTCGCCTATCTCTTGGTGACAAAAGGCCGGATTCCCGCTTATCTCGGCTCATCATTCGCTTTTATTTCACCGATTATCTTGGTGAAAGCGGCGGGAGGGCCGGGGGCTGCCATGGTCGGCGCCTTCCTGGCGGGAATTGTGTACGGCCTGATCGCACTGCTCATCAGGCAGCTTGGAACGGGGTGGCTGATGAAGCTGCTGCCGCCGGTGGTCGTCGGACCGGTCATCATCGTCATCGGCCTCGGATTGGCGAGTACAGCCGTCAATATGGCAATGTATGCCGATCCGAATGCGAAGGAACTCGTCTACAGCCTGAAACATTTCAGTGTAGCCGGCGTCACTTTGGCCATCACCATTATCTGCGCCATCTTTTTACGGGGATTTTTAAGCCTGATTCCGGTATTGATCGGCATTATAGGCGGCTATCTGTTTGCACTGACGCAGGGCATCGTCAATTTCCAGCCGGTCATTGATGCAAAATGGTTCGCCGTTCCTGAATTTATCATCCCTTTCAAAGACTATACGCCGTCAGTGACGTTGGGCATTGCGGCTGCGATGGTGCCGGTCGCTTTCGTGACGATGTCAGAACATATCGGCCATCAAATGGTGCTGAGTAAAGTTGTCGGGCAGGATTTCATTAAAAAGCCGGGACTGCACCGCTCCATAATGGGGGACAGTGTTGCGACGATCATCGCTTCGTTAATCGGCGGCCCGCCGACGACGACATACGGCGAGAACATCGGAGTACTGGCAATTACAAGAGTGTTCAGCGTCTTTGTCATCGGCGGCGCCGGCGTGATTGCGCTGTGCTTCGGATTTATCGGCAAAGTTTCGGCGCTGATCAGCTCTGTTCCGTCAGCGGTTATGGGAGGCGTTTCCTTCCTGCTCTTCGGAATCATCGCCTCCAGCGGCTTGAGAATGCTGATTGACAACAACATTGATTATGAAAACAAGCGAAATTTAATTATCACATCCGTCATCCTCGTGATCGGCGTCGGCGGTGCGTTCATTCAAGTATCAAAAGGCGGGTTTCAAATATCCGGCATGGCGCTTGCGGCAATCGTCGGAGTCATTCTGAACCTTGTCCTGCCGCACACAAATGACGAAGACACGGACGTAACGGAAAAACAAAATCATATGTAAACCTTTTAAAGAAAGTCCAGAGAGGCTTGGAAGGGTTATAACGGGAAGAAGCTGTACGCCGCTTCTCTCTTTAACCGCACCCCGAGTCTATAGACCGGGGTGTTTTTTACGGCCTTCAAGCGGAAACGGAGGAGAAAAAACATGAATCATTTAACGGCGATGTCTGAACTGAGCGCGGCTGAAATTACAGAACTGCTGCGTGAGGCAAAAGCGATAAAAGAGGGTACAGTCCGCCCTGATCTCGCGGGAAAATTCGTTGCGAATCTGTTTTTTGAACCGAGCACGAGAACGCGGTTCAGCTTTGAAGTGGCGGAAAAGAAACTCGGAATGAACGTGCTCAGCTTAGACGGCACGAGCACAAGCGTTCAAAAAGGCGAGTCCTTATACGACACGGTCAGAACACTGGAATCAATCGGAGCGGACGCCTGCGTCATCAGGCACAGCACGGATGAATATTACAAAGATCTGATAGATAGAGTCAATATTCCGATCTTAAACGCAGGCGACGGCTGCGGCCAGCATCCGACTCAGTCATTGCTCGATTTAATGACGATTCAAGAGGAATTTGAGACCTTTCAGGGCCTGACGGTTTCTATTCATGGTGATATCAAACACAGCAGGGTGGCAAGGTCAAATGCCGAGGTGCTGACAAGGCTCGGCGCACGCGTGCTGTTTTCAGGGCCGCCGCAATGGCAGGATGAGAAAAACGCCTTCGGCACCTGTGTACAGACGGATGAAGCCATACAAGCTTCAGATGTCGTCATGCTGCTCCGCATTCAAAATGAAAGGCATCAGACAGAAGCCGACCAAAAAGGCTACCTGGAAGCATACGGGCTGACCGCAAAGCGGGCGGAAAGCATGAAGCGGCATGCCATTATCATGCATCCCGCACCGGTGAACAGAGGAGTCGAAATTGACACAACATTAGTAGAATGCGAAAAATCAAGAATTTTCAAACAAATGGAAAATGGTGTGTATATCAGAATGGCAGTCTTAAAAAGAGCACTGCAAACCAATGCGAAAAGGGGAGAAGCGGCTTATGTCTTATCTCATTAAAAATGGCTGGATGTTAAATGAACAGGGAGAAAAAGTGAAACAGGATATCCGGGTAACAGGAGAAATCATTGCGGAAACCGGCATTCTGACCGCACAAGACGGAGAAACGGTGATTGATGCTGACGGACTGTTCGTCTCACCGGGACTCGTGGACCTTCATGTGCACTTCAGAGAACCGGGCGGTGAGAAAAAAGAAACCATTGAAACTGGCTCTAAAGCTGCGGCGCGCGGCGGTTTTACCACAGTCGCCGCCATGCCGAATACAAGGCCCGTGCCGGATACGAAAGAGCAGATGGAATGGCTGCAAAACCGGATCAAAGAAACCTCATCTGTCAGGGTTCTTCCTTACGCATCCATTACGATCAGACAAACCGGCCAAGAAATGACAGATTTTAAGGCGCTTCATGAAGCGGGCGCGTTCGCCTTCACCGATGACGGTGTCGGCGTTCAGACGGCCGGAATGATGTATGAAGCCATGAAACGGGCGGCTTCAATAAATAAAGCGATTGTCGCTCATTGTGAGGATAACTCACTTATTTACGGCGGAAGCGTGCATGAAGGATCGTTTTCCAAAGCGAACGGCCTGAACGGCATACCTTCCATTTGTGAAGCGGTACATATCGCCCGTGACGTGCTTCTGGCGGAAGCGGCGGGCTGCCATTACCACGTGTGTCATATCAGCACGAAAGAATCCGTCAGAACCGTAAGAGACGCAAAAAAAGCGGGAATCCGCGTGACAGCCGAAGTGTCGCCGCACCACCTGCTGCTTTGTGACGAAGATATCCCGGGGCTTGATACCAATTTTAAAATGAATCCGCCGCTTCGCAGCAAAGAGGACAGAGCGGCGCTGATCGAAGGGCTTTTAGACGGAACGATTGATTTCATCGCCACAGACCATGCGCCGCATACAGAAGAAGAGAAAAACACGGACATGAAGCTTGCGCCTTTCGGTATCGTCGGTTTAGAAACAGCCTTTCCGCTTCTGTACACACATTTTGTGAAAAACGGGACGTGGACGCTGAAGCAGCTGGTTGATTTCATGACAACAAAACCTTGCGAGGCGTTCGGTCTTCCGTATGGAACGCTTGCACCGGGCGCACCGGCTGACATCACCCTGATTGATCTGGAAAAAGAAGCGGCCATTGACAAAGATACATTTTTATCTAAAGGAAAAAATACGCCATTCAACAAGATGAAGTGCTTCGGCTGGCCTGTTGCAACGATGGCTGCCGGTAAGCTTGCATATGAAGAAGGGAGACTCGTCAAATGAAAAGAAGACTAGTGCTGGAAAATGGAGCGGTATTTGAGGGTGAAGCATTCGGGAGCCTGGAGCATACCGCGGGTGAAGTCGTATTCAACACGGGAATGACCGGTTATCAGGAAATTTTATCAGACCCTTCCTACTGCGGGCAGATCGTGACGCTGACGTATCCTCTGATCGGCAACTATGGGATTAACAGAGATGACTTTGAATCCATCACTCCTTTTGTAAAAGGGCTGATCGTAAAAGAACTGTGCGAGCTGCCTTCCAACTGGAGATCTGCTTACACGCTTGACGAGTATTTAAAAATGAAAAATATCCCCGGCTTACAAGGGATTGACACGCGAAAGCTCACAAGAATGATCCGCACGGCCGGTGCATTAAAAGGAACATTTGCATCTTGCGAGGAGGATGTCGAAGCGGTTCTGGCACGTCTGAAAGAAACGGAACTGCCGAGAAATCAAGTCGCTCAAGTATCGGCGAAAACGGCTTATCCGAGTCCGGGCCGCGGCAAACGCATCGTACTCGTTGATTTCGGCATGAAGCACGGCATTTTAAGAGAATTAAACAAACGAAAATGTGATGTCATCGTTGTGCCGTACAATGTAACGGCGGAAGAAGTGCTCCAACTGAAGCCGGACGGCATCATGCTTTCTAACGGACCCGGAGATCCGAAAGATGTGCCGGAAGCGATTGAGATGATAAAAGGCATACTCGGGAAGGTGCCGTTATTCGGAATCTGTCTCGGCCATCAATTATTTGCGCTGGCATCAGGAGCAGATACGGAAAAAATGAAATTCGGACATAGAGGCTCCAACCATCCGGTTAAAGAGCTTGCGACAGGGAAAGTCGCTTTAACCGCTCAAAACCACGGATATACAGTTTCTTCTATAGATGAGACGGAGCTTGAAGTGACGCATATTGCGATCAATGACCAAACGATCGAAGGCCTCAAGCATAAAACATTGCCGGCATTTACGGTTCAATACCACCCCGAAGCTTCACCGGGGCCGGAAGATGCCAATCATTTATTTGACAGATTCATTGACTTGATCGAAACAACTGAGAAAGAAGGGGAAGCGGTATGCCAAAACGCGTAGATATTAAAAAGATTTTAGTGATCGGATCAGGCCCGATTATTATCGGGCAGGCGGCGGAATTTGATTATGCGGGCACGCAGGCGTGTCTCGCTTTAAAGGAAGAAGGTTATGAAGTCATTCTCGTTAATTCAAATCCGGCAACCATTATGACGGATACGGAAATGGCAGATCGGGTATACATCGAACCGCTGACGACGGAATTTCTCACACGTATCATCAGAAAAGAACGGCCGGATGCCATCCTGCCGACCCTCGGAGGGCAGACCGGACTGAATCTTGCCGTCGAGCTGTCTGAACTCGGGGTTCTCGAGGAATGCGGAGTGGAAGTGCTCGGCACAAAACTGTCCGCCATCCAGCAGGCGGAAGATCGCGATTTATTCCGTACGTTGATGAATGAGCTGAATGAACCGGTGCCGGAAAGCGAGATCATCCGCACTTTGCAGGAAGCCGAGGAATTTGTCGGCCGGATCGGGTTTCCGGTTATCGTGCGCCCTGCTTACACTTTAGGCGGAACGGGAGGAGGCATCTGCTCGAATGAAGCGGAGCTGAAAGAGATCGTCGAAAACGGATTAAAACTAAGCCCCGTCCATCAATGCCTATTGGAAAAAAGTATCGCCGGCTACAAAGAGATCGAATATGAAGTCATGAGAGACAGCAGAGATCATGCGATCGTCGTCTGCAATATGGAAAATATCGACCCGGTCGGCATCCATACGGGCGACAGCATCGTCGTTGCTCCGAGCCAGACGCTGAGCGACCGGGAATACCAGCTTTTGCGCAATGTTTCATTAAAGCTGATCCGCGCGCTCGGCATAGAAGGCGGCTGTAATGTTCAGCTCGCGCTCGATCCCGACAGCTTCCAATATTACATTATCGAAGTGAATCCGCGGGTGAGCCGCTCATCAGCACTCGCCTCAAAAGCGACGGGTTACCCGATCGCAAAGCTTGCGGCGAAAATCGCAGTCGGGCTTTCTCTTGATGAAATGATGAATCCCGTAACGGGAAAAACATATGCGGCTTTTGAGCCCGCGCTTGACTATGTCGTGTCAAAAATCCCGCGCTGGCCGTTTGATAAATTTGAATCGGCAAACCGCAGACTCGGAACGCAGATGAAAGCCACCGGAGAGGTCATGGCTATCGGACGCACCCTTGAAGAATCGCTGTTAAAGGCAGTCCGCTCATTGGAAGCCGATGTCTATCACCTGGAATTGAAGGATGCGGAAGAGATTTCTGACGGACTTTTGGAAAAACGGATCAGAAAGGCCGGAGATGAACGGCTGTTTTACCTTGCAGAAGCGTTCAGAAGAGGCTACACAGTCGAACAGCTTCATGAGTTTTCCGCAATTGACGTCTTCTTTTTGCACAAGCTCTGTAAGCTGGTCGCTTTTGAAACCAAGCTGAAAGCGGAAAAAGGCAGCCTCACCGTCCTGCAGACAGCGAAGGAACTCGGTTTCTCCGACAAATACATCAGCCGGGAATGGAATATGCCGGAACAAGAGCTGTACCAAATGAGAAAAGAAGCAGCCATCAAGCCTGTATATAAAATGGTGGATACGTGCGCGGCGGAATTCGAATCAGAAACCCCGTACTTCTACAGCACATATGAGGAAGAAAATGAATCAGAAGTGACATCAAGAAAAAGCGTCGTCGTCCTCGGCTCCGGCCCAATCCGCATCGGACAGGGCGTCGAATTTGACTATGCGACCGTTCACTCTGTCTGGGCGATCAAGCAGGCAGGCTATGAAGCGATTATTATCAACAACAACCCTGAGACAGTGTCAACTGATTTCAGCATCTCAGACAAGCTGTATTTTGAACCGCTGACGGTTGAAGATGTCATGCATATCATTGATTTGGAACAGCCGGAAGGCGTCGTCGTCCAATTCGGCGGCCAGACGGCGATCAATCTTGCGGAAGAATTGAGCGCCCGCGGCGTCAAGATCCTCGGCACATCACTTGAGGATTTAGACCGTGCGGAAGACCGGGATAAGTTCGAGCAGGCGCTTGAGGCGCTGAACGTGCCGCAGCCGCTCGGAAAAACAGCTGTGTCGGTGAATGAAGCGGTCAAAATTGCCGCATCCATCGGCTATCCGGTACTTGTCCGCCCTTCATATGTGCTCGGCGGCCGGGCGATGGAGATCGTCTATCACGAAGAAGAGCTGCTTCACTATATGAAAAATGCGGTCAAAATCAACCCGCAGCATCCGGTGTTAATCGACCGTTATCTGACGGGGAAAGAAATCGAAGTCGACGCCGTATCTGACGGCGAAACAGTCGTCATCCCGGGAATTATGGAGCATATCGAGCGGGCCGGCGTCCATTCAGGGGATTCAATCGCCGTCTATCCGCCTCAGTCTTTAAGCGGAGACATTAAGAAAAAAATCGAACAATACACTGTAGCCTTGGCAAAAGGCCTCAACATCGTCGGTTTGCTGAACATCCAATTCGTCCTGTCGCAAGGTGAAGTGTATGTGCTTGAAGTAAATCCGCGGTCAAGCAGAACCGTGCCGTTCTTAAGCAAAATCACAAAAATTCCGATGGCGAATCTGGCGACAAAGGTCATTCTCGGCCAAAAGCTTGCTGATTTCGGCTATCAAGAGGGACTGCAGCCTGAACAGCAGGGGGTATATGTGAAAGCGCCTGTCTTCTCATTCGCGAAGCTGAGAAGAGTGGATATTACATTAGGGCCTGAAATGAAGTCGACGGGAGAGGTCATGGGCAAAGATTCAACTCTTGAAAAAGCGCTCTATAAAGCACTGATTGCCTCTGGCATTCAAATTCCGAATTACGGCTCGGTGCTGTTGACCGTTGCTGATAAAGATAAAGAAGAAGGACTTCTGATCGCGAAGCGGTTCCATGCTATCGGCTATAACATCATGGCGACGGAAGGAACGGCCGCTTATTTGAAAGACGCTCAGATTCCGGCTCAGGTTGTCGGGAAAATCGGCGAAGAAGGGAAGAATCTCATCGACGTCATCAGAAACGGAGAAGCGCAATTTGTCATCAATACGCTGACAAAAGGAAAACAGCCGGCCAGAGACGGCTTCAGAATCCGCCGTGAATCCGTTGAGAACGGAGTCGCCTGCCTGACATCTTTAGATACGGCCGAAGCCATTTTGCGGGTGTTGGAAAGCATGACATTCCGGGCGGATCATATGCCTGCATCTGAAACCAATCAAAAGGCGGCCGTTACGGTATGAAGAAAGCGCACTTGACTGTTCAATCCAACTCAGAAATTGCCGACCGGATTTATAAGATGGTGCTGAAAGGAGAGGTTGTCCGGCACTTTACCGAGCCGGGACAATTTCTTCATCTGAAGGTAAGTGACGCGGTCACGCCGCTATTAAGAAGGCCGCTCAGCATTGCGGACGTCAATTTCGCCGCGGATGAAGTATCCGTTATCTACAGAGCTGACGGTGAGGGGACGCGTCTTTTGTCTGAGAAAAAAGAGGGCGGCAGGATAGACGTTCTCGGCCCTCTCGGCAACGGATTCCCCGTCCGGCGGATAGAACCCGGCAAAACCGCGCTGTTAGTCGGAGGCGGAGTCGGGGTTCCGCCTTTGCAGGAACTGTCAAAGCGACTGACGGAAAAAGGTGTAAACGTTATTCACGTGCTTGGGTTTCAATCAGCAAAGGATGTGTTTTACGAACAGGAATGTCTCGCGTACGGAGATACCTACGTGGCGACTGCTGACGGAACATATGGAGAAAAAGGATTTGTCACCGATGTCATCCGCGAAAAGCAGCTCGAATTCGATGTCCTGCTCAGCTGCGGGCCGACACCGATGCTGAAAGCGCTGAAGCAGCAGTACGGCCATAAAGAGGTTTACCTTTCGATGGAAGAGCGGATGGGCTGCGGAATAGGGGCTTGCTTCGCCTGCGTGTGCCGTACGGGCGAAAGCGATACGTCGTATGTAAAAGTCTGCCTTGACGGGCCGGTATTTAAAGCTGAGGAGGTGGCGCTGTAATGTTAGAGGTGAATCTGCCGGGTCTCCAATTGAAAAACCCGATCATCCCCGCTTCCGGATGTTTCGGTTTCGGGAAGGAATATGCCGGATTTTACGATTTATCATGCCTCGGAGGCATCATGATTAAAGCCACCACGAACGAAGCGCGCTTCGGAAATCCGACACCGAGAGTGGCGGAGACAAGCGCGGGAATGCTGAATGCCATCGGACTGCAAAATCCCGGTCTGGAGCATGTGCTCAATCATGAGCTGCCTTGGCTCGAACAGTTTGACACGCCGATTATCGCAAACGTCGCGGGTTCTCAGGTGGAAGACTATAAAGAAGTGGCCGAACGCATCAGCCAAGCGCCGAATGTGCATGCGCTTGAGCTGAACATCTCGTGTCCGAATGTCAAAACGGGCGGTATTGCTTTTGGAACTGATCCCGTCATGGCGGCCGATCTGACAAAAGCGGTGAAAGAAGTTTCCTCAGTGCCTGTGTATGTGAAGCTTTCTCCTAATGTCGCAAACATAACCGAAATTGCGAAAGCGATTGAAGCGGCCGGTGCTGACGGGCTGACGATGATTAATACACTTGTCGGAATGAGGCTCGATCTTAAGACGGGACGGCCGATTTTAGCAAATAAAACGGGCGGACTGTCAGGCCCGGCAATCAAACCGGTCGCCATCCGGATGGTATACGAAGTCAGCCAGGCCGTTGAAATTCCGATTATCGGGATGGGCGGCGTCCAGACCTCAGAAGATGCATTAGAATTTCTTCTCGCCGGAGCGAGTGCGGTTGCCGTCGGGACGGCCAACTTCGTCAATCCGTTCGTCTGCCCGGAAATCATTGAACAGCTCCCTCATGTGCTGCGCCAATACGGTTATCAATCTGTAAGTGAATGCATCGGAAGGAGCTGGAAACATGCAAAACAACCTGCCCATCATCGCGCTTGATTTTGCATCAGGAGAAGAAACTTTAGCGTTTCTAGATTTGTTTGAAAAGGAAAAGCTGTTTGTCAAAACGGGGATGGAACTTTTTTATCAGGAAGGACCCGCCATCATTCATCAATTAAAAGAACGGAACTGTGATATATTTTTAGATTTGAAGCTTCATGATATTCCGACTACAGTCAATAAAGCGATGAAGCGGCTTGCGGGCCTCGGCGTTGATCTCGTCAATGTACATGCCGCAGGGGGCGGACGCATGATGCGCGCAGCTCTTGAGGGGCTTGAAGAAGGCACCCCGGCAGGCAAAAAACGCCCGTCATTAATCGCAGTCACCCAGCTGACGAGCACTTCAGAGCAGATGGCGAAGGAAGAGCTTCTGCTGCAAAAGCCGCTGTCAGAAACGGTTGTGCATTACGGCAAAATGGCTGAAGAGTGCGGGCTGGACGGCGTGGTATGTTCGGTTCATGAAACAAAAGCCATTTATGAAGCGGTCCGGCCGTCATTTCTGACAGTCACGCCGGGCATCCGCACGGCCAATGACGCCGCTGATGATCAAGTCCGGACGGCGACTCCGTCATTTGCGAAAGAAAACGGTTCGTCTGCCATTGTCGTGGGCCGTTCAATTACAAAAGCGGAAAACCCCGTTAAAGCATATGAAGCCATTAAACTGGAATGGGAGGGCGTTCGCCGATGAAACAGGCTATCGCAAAACATCTATTACACATTGAAGCTGTCTTTTTACGCCCGAATGAGCCGTTTACGTGGGCGAGCGGCATTTTATCGCCGATCTATTGTGACAACCGTCTGACATTGTCGTATCCAAAAGTGAGAAATGATGTGGCGGACGGGCTCGGCAGACTGCTGAAAGAGCATTTCCCCGAGGCGGAGATGATCGCGGGCACTGCAACGGCAGGCATTCCGCATGCTGCGCTTCTCGCAGACCGTACAGGCGCTCCGATGTGCTACGTCAGAAGCAAACCGAAAGCGCACGGCAAAGGAAATCAAATTGAAGGCGCCGTTAAAAAAGGACAAAAAACAGTCGTGATTGAAGACTTGATTTCTACCGGTGGCAGCGTGCTTGAAGCTGCGGCGGCCCTTCAAAGAGAGGGCGCGGAAGTTCTCGGCGTCCTTTCAATTTTTACATACGGACTGCCGAAAGCAAGAGAAGCCTTTAAAAAAGCGGGTCTGCCGTACTACTCGTTAACAGATTATGACACGCTGATTGAAGTAGCGCTTGAAAACGGAACGATACATTCAGATGACATTGAGAAACTGAGATCATGGAAACAGAATCCCGAGTCAAAAGATTGGTTTAAAAAATAATGACAATAAAAACAGGCCTCAGGGCCTGTTTTATTATTCCTATCAAAAAACTCGGGTTGACTTCTGTTAGAATTGTGCTAAAATTTAGTACAAATCTAAAAAGCTTATCAAGAGCGGCTGAGGGACTGGACCGATGACGCCCGGCAACCTGCGTATCATGCAAGGTGCCGCATCCAGAAAAATGCACAGCATTTTGAAGATAAGGGCTATAACGGGTCACTGTCTTTCATTCCGCTGGATTGAAAGTTTTTTATATGAAAAAAGATTGAGGGATAAGACAACCGGCAGAAAACAACAGCTGTTTGATTGTCTCCGGGAGGAGGAAAGAAAAAATGCTAACGTATGACACATGGGAGGAACCGGCGATTACATTTCCGGAAGACGATTCCTATAAAGGCGCGCTGTCCGTTTTAAAATGGGCATACGGCCACTACGGAGACCAGCTTGTTTACGCGTGCAGCTTCGGGATTGAGGGAATCGTCCTGATCGATTTAATTTCTAAAGTGAAAAAAGACGCGGAAATCGTGTTTCTCGATACAGGACTTCACTTTAAAGAAACATATGAAACGATCGAAAAAGTGAAAGAACGTTACCCGGGACTGAACATCATCCTGAAAAAGCCCAGCCTTACTCTTGAGGAACAGGCCGAGGCTCATGGAGATAAACTGTGGGAAAGAGAACCGAACCAGTGCTGCTTCATCAGAAAAATTCTGCCGTTAAGAGAAGCGCTTGCCGGGCGTCCGGCATGGCTGTCCGGCCTCCGACGCGATCAAGGGCCGAGCCGGGCGAATACGAATTTCCTGAATAAAGACGATAAGTTTCATTCCATTAAAGTATGCCCGCTGATCCACTGGACGTGGAAAGACATCTGGAGATATACATCCAAGCATGAGCTGGATTACAACATTCTTCATGATCAGGGCTATCCGAGCATCGGCTGTGAACCGTGCACTTCACCTGCGTTTACCGCAGAAGACTTGCGGAGCGGCAGATGGAACGGAATGGCGAAAACAGAATGCGGACTGCATGAATAAAGGAGCTGCACAATGGAATTAGCCGCTATTTTATTCTGCCTGTTTTTCGCCATGAATATCGGAGCCAGCGGAGCCGCGGCTTCAATGGGAGTCGCTTACGGGTCCGGCGCCGTTAAAAAGAAAACGTATGCGCTGATCATCTGCGCGGCTGGCGTCCTGTCAGGGGCGGTTATCGGCGGCGGAGAAGTCGTTAAGACGATCAGCGGCGGAATCATTCCCGAACAGACCATTACGCTCACCATTGTCTGCATTATTATCGGAGCTGCGGCGTTATCGTTATTCACGGCGAATGTGCTCGGCATTCCGCTGTCGACGAGCGAGGTCACCGTCGGGGCGATTGTCGGGGTCGGAGTCGCGTACAAAGTATTGTTTCTGCAGCATCTTTTGGTCATCGTGATTTTTTGGGTGCTCGTTCCGTTTGTCGCGTTCTGTTTCACGTTTCTCGTATCGAAGGTATCCAGTTCTCTGAATATTCGAGTCATTTCGAGCCGGAAACAGAAGGTTTTGGGGATTGTCCTGCTTATTGCGGGGTTTTGGGAAGCTTTTTCAGCCGGAATGAACAACGTCGCAAATGCGGTAGGGCCTTTAGTTGCCGCCGGCGTGCTCAGCGTGTCCAAAGGGACGCTGTACGGAGGCATCTTTGTTGCTCTCGGCGCTCTGCTTTTAGGACGCAGAGTGCTTGAAACCAACGGGAAAAAGATTACGAGATTTTCCGCCGGCGAAGGCATACTGCTTTCCGGAACCGGGGCCGGGCTTGTCATTATCAGTTCCGTGTTCGGTCTGCCGGTTCCTTTGGCGCAGGTGACATCATCATCAATCATCGGTATCGGAATGGCCAAAAACGGGCCGAACGTTTTTCATAAAGAAGTCGTGAAAACGATGCTCAAAGTATGGGTCGTTTCACCGTTTTTGTCACTGTCGATTTCGTATCTGCTTGTCTCTCTGCTGTTAAAAGGAGATTACTATTCCATCTTTATGATGGCCAGCGTGCTTTTGGCAGCTGGCGGAGCCGCCAGTCTGATGAAAGCCATCCGAAAAGAGAAGCGCTCTGTCCATGAACAAGGCGGGGGCATTTAACTATTAATCTGAGTTTATTTATCTGTTAACTGGGAGGAAAATGTACTATGAGTCTAGCACCGCACGGAGGAACATTAGTTAATCGGGTGAATGAGCAGTATGATCTTACATCCGTCCAAAAAGAAATTGAGCTGGATTTGATTTCGTTTGCTGATTTAGAGCTGATCGGAATCGGTGCCTACAGCCCGATTGAAGGATTTTTCACAGAAAAAGATTACGTGTCAGTCGTTGAAAATATGCGTCTGGCATCCGGGGCCGTCTGGTCTTTGCCGATTACACTTCCGGTCGATTCAGAAAAAGCGGCTGAGCTTGCTGTCGGAGACACCGTAAAACTGACTTACGGCGGAGAAACATACGGCGCAGTGGACATCGAAGATATTTATACGCCGGATAAACAAAAAGAAGCCGTTCACGTATATAAAACCGATGATGACGCTCATCCAGGAGTGAAAAAACTATTTTCACGCGGCGATACGTATGTCGGCGGGCCGATCACATTAATTAAAAAAGCGTCAAAGCAGTTTCCTGAGTTTACATTTGAACCTGCTGAAACGAGACGAAGCTTTGAAGAAAAAGGCTGGAAAACCATCGTCGGTTTCCAAACGAGAAATCCGGTTCACCGCGCTCACGAATATATCCAGAAAACCGCGCTTGAGACGGTTGACGGCCTGTTTTTGAACCCGCTCGTCGGTGAAACAAAATCAGATGACATTCCGGCGGATGTCAGAATGGAAAGCTATCAGGTGCTGCTCGATCATTATTATCCGAAAGACCGCGTTTTCCTCGGCGTATTTTTGGCGGCAATGCGGTACGCGGGACCGAGAGAAGCCATTTTCCACGCGCTTGTCCGCAAAAACTACGGATGCACGCATTTTATCGTCGGCCGCGATCATGCCGGCGTCGGTGATTACTACGGCACATACGAAGCGCAAGAGCTGTTTGATCAATTTACAGCGGATGAGCTCGGGATTACACCGATGAAATTCGAGCACAGCTTCTTCTGCCAAAAATGCGGCAACATGGGAACGGCCAAAACATGTCCGCATGACAGAGAAGACCACGTCATTCTGTCGGGAACAAAGGTCAGAGAAATGCTGCGAAGCGGCGTCATGCCGCCGGCGGAATTCAGCCGTCCTGAAGTTGTCGATGTGCTGATTAAAGGGCTGAAAACGAAAGAAGAAGCAGGCGTTTCTTAAGGAGGAAAAAAGAGTGACAAATCGTGATATCGTATGGCATGAAGCCTCAATAACGAAAGAAGAATACCAGCAGAAAAACAAGCATAAAAGCTCTATCCTCTGGCTGACGGGTTTAAGCGGTTCAGGGAAATCTACGATTGCAAACGCCGCAGCCCGCGAGCTGTTTGAACAGGGCTATCAAGTCATTGTGCTTGATGGAGATAACATCCGTCACGGCTTAAACAAGGACTTAGGATTTTCTGATGATGACCGCAAGGAAAATATACGCCGAATCGGGGAAGTGGCAAAGCTTTTCGTTCAGCAGGGCACCATCGTCATTACGGCCTTTATTTCTCCGTTCCGTGAGGACAGAGATCAGGTGAGGGAGCTCGTGGAAGAAGGCGAATTTAATGAAATCTATGTGAAATGCGACCTCGATATATGTGAAAAGCGCGATCCGAAAGGTTTGTATAAAAAAGCCAGAAACGGCGAAATTCCGTTCTTTACGGGAATCGACTCACCGTATGAAGAGCCGAATGCGCCTGAGCTCGTACTTGATTCAGGAAAATATGAACGCGAAGAATGCACCGGCAGACTGATTGATTTTGTGAAAAACAGCTTAGCATAATAAGTCCGAAAAGGCCGCGCAATCAGCCGGATATCCTCCCTAATGGCGGGATATGGTAAAATAGCTGAGGTGCGGCCTCGCGGCTGTTCTGTGAAGATGTCAAAACGGATCGGGGAGACATGCTATGGGGAAAGTATTTATCGTTGGAGCCGGTCCGGGAGATCCGGACTTATTAACGGTCAAGGCAATGAAAGCCATACAGAAAGCGGACGTTATACTATATGACAGATTGGTAAATAAAGAGATTTTACAGTATGCAAGAGAAGAAGCGGATCTGATTTACTGCGGAAAACTCCCAGATTTTCATATTATGAAGCAGGATACGATCAACCGTTTCCTTGTGAAGTATGCGAAAAAGGGAAAAACCGTGGTCAGGCTCAAGGGGGGCGACCCGTTTGTTTTCGGCCGCGGGGGCGAAGAAGCGGAGGCTCTCGCGCAAAACGCCATTCCGTTTGAGATCGTTCCCGGCATTACATCGGGAATCGCGGCAGCTGCTTACGCCGGCATTCCCGTGACGCACAGGGAGGCGAGCTCCAATGTCGCATTTGTTACAGGGCATTATAAACAAGAAGACGACTTTGAAGAAAAATGGAAAGCACTGGCGACGGGCATTGATACGCTGGTGATTTATATGGGGATTAAAAATATCCGGCAGATTGAAAGAATGCTGCTGGAAAACGGCAGAGACGGCGGCACTCCGGCGGCCTTTATTCATTGGGGAACGACGGACAGGCAAAAAACAGTCGTCTGCACCGTCAGCACACTTTCAGACACAGTGATAAAAGAAGAAATCAAAAATCCGAGCTTAATCGTCATCGGTGATGTCGTTAATTATCACTGCAAGCTGGACTGGTTTGAATCTGAACTGAAAAATCCGGATCTGAGCGAGGCGTTGTAAATGAAGCAGGCGATTTTATACATCGGGCACGGAAGCCGGCTGAAAAAAGCGCAGGCAGAATCGGCGGCGTTTTTAAAAGGGTGCATGCCGCACGCTGACGCTCCCATTCAGGAAATCTGTTTTTTAGAACTGCAGGAACCGTCTATTGAAGCGGGCTTTGAAGCATGTGTCAAACAAGGCGCCACTCATATTGCAGCTGTGCCGCTGCTGCTCTTGACCGCTGCCCACGCAAAGCATGACATTCCGGCTGAAATCGCCCGTGCAGCGGCCCGGCATCCCGATATAAAAGTAACATACGGTGTCCCGATCGGAGTGGATGATGAAGTCGTCAAAGCGGTGCATCATCGCATTGAGGACACCGGAGTGCCGATTGAGCAGGCGAAAGTGGTGCTGATCGGCAGAGGAAGCACAGATCCGGCGGTTAAAAATGCCGTCAGTGAGATTGCCGGAAAACTTGAGGCGATCACACCTGTTAAAGAAGTCATCCCTTGTTTTTTAACAGCCTGTGATCCCCACTATAAAGAAGTGTTTGCAGGCCTTGAAGAAGATGGCGGAGCACCCGTTTTTATCGTCCCGTATCTTCTGTTTACAGGGCTTTTAATGACTGAAATTCAACGGGAAGTCCAAAAGCTTCAGACGGTCAATCGAAATGTGCATCTCGCTTCATACTTAGGTTTTCACCCGCATATTAAGCAGGCGTTTTTGAACCGTGTGACAGAGGCTGTTCGAAACCCCGGCGGGCAGTTTGATTTTAAGGGGGGACAGTATGCTGCCTCTTCACATTAATCTCAGCGGAAAAAGAATTGTCATCGCGGGCGGGGGCAATGTTGCCTTAAGAAGGCTGAAAACAGTGCTTCCGGAAGGCGCGGATATTACTGTAATCAGTCCCGATGTCCTGCCTGAAATTAAACAGCTTGCGGATGAAGGACGCATCCGTTGGATTGCCCGGAAAATTGAAATGAAGGATCTCACGCCCGCTTTTTTCATTATTGCCGCGACAAATGACCGAGGCGTGAATCAGAAGATAGCCGCAAGCGCTTCTGAAACGCAGCTGGTCAACTGTGTAAGCAACGCTGAACAGGGCACAGTATATATGCCGAAGATCATCCGCAAAGGACGCATTGAAGTATCAGTATCAACAAGCGGTGCAAGCCCGGTACATACGAAAAGACTGGCTGAAAATATTGAGCCCTTGATTACTGATGATTTAGCTGAAGAAGTGGATCGATTGTTTGAGAAAAGAAGAAGACGATAAAAACTATACCTTGTCTGTCATCAGGCAGGGTATTTTTTATGCTTTCCTGATTGCCTTGCTGCTTTCGAGACGAGGGAAAATGATTCAAAAAAAGGAAGCGGGCTGTTTCGTTCAGAATTTGCTTATGTGAACGCTGACACGGGAGTCACCGCCGCCCGCATACAAAGGAACAAGCCGATCAGAGAAGGCAGACATGACAGGAAACCGTTCACATCCTGTAAAGATCTGTTCTGACGGCTGGAGGGCCTGTCTCCATTTATGTTCAGAAATGAGGTAATAAAAAAACACCACCAAGCTGAGTGCGGTATCAGCTTGATGGTGCGTTTATTTTTTCAGCCGTATGACAAGATCGGCATCAGGTGTGACAAATACGGTATGCTGGCTGTCATAGGTGACGAAGCCGGGCTTTGCGCCGTTTGGCTTTTTCACATGTCTGATTTTTGTATAATCAACCGGTACGGAGCCGGAATCTTTCGCCTTGGAAAAATAAGCGGCAATTGCAGCTGCTTCCAATATGGATTGTTCATCCGGATCGCTGCTTTTAATCACAACGTGGGAACCCGGAATGTCTTTCGTGTGGAACCATACATCATCCCTTGCGGCGGCTTTTGTCGTTAAGTACTCATTTTGTTTATTATTTTTGCCGACAAGGATCGTCAATCCCTGCGAAGATTCATATTGCTCTAAAACAGGAACGTGCTGTTTCTGTTTTTTCTGTCCTCTTTGCTGTTTCGGACGCAGATATTTGCCTTCGACAAGCTCCTCCCTTATTTCGTGAATATCCTTTGTGGAAGCGGAGGAAAGCTGCTGGATCAGCTGATCGAAATAAGCGATTTCCTCCTCGGCCAGGCGGATCTGTTCTTTTACAACCTCAACGGAATTCTTCGCTTTTTGATATTTTGTAAAATACATCTGCGCGTTTTCGGACGGTGTTTTGTTCGGATTTAAAGGGATGGTCACCGTCGGACTCTCTTCATCATAGTAATTGATGACGTTCGCTTCTTTGTCGCCTTTTTTCAGCATATACAAATTCGCCGTCAGCAGCTCGCCATATAGCTGGAATTCTTTCGCGTTCTCTGAGTAGTCCAGCGTCTTTTCCAGTTTTTTAATCTTGTTGGCGTTCTTTTTCCGTTCATTTGCGACAAACCGCTCAAGATCCTGGGCCTGCTGTTTAACGCGGTCGCGCTCTGCTTTTCCGAAATAAAACCGGTCTAACAGTTCACTCAGTGATTGAAAGGTTCGCTCTTCTCCGTTTACATGCGTGAGAGACAGGAGATAAAAGTATTCCTTTCCGCCTGCTGTCGTGATATTCGGTGTAAACCTGCAGTCCTTCACGCTGCGGAACATCTCTGTCAGCGTCTTCGGCAGCGTTATTTTGTTAGCGAGGCCCGCTCTGTGAACGGCCTCTTTTGCAAACAGCGGAGAAACCCCGGAGAAATGTCTGACGATCTGCTGGTCAAGCCGCCCTTCCTGAAAACTGAGATGACGCAAAATGTCCTCTTCATCCGCAGCAAGCGGCGAAATTTTTTCCTGAGCGGGAGGGAGTTTGTAATCATAGCCCGGCAGAACGGTCCGGTAGCTGTTCATCGACGGAGATAAATGCTTCAGTCCGTCAATGATGGCACCTTCTCCGTCAGTGAGAATAATATTGCTGTGGCGCCCCATAATTTCAACATACAGTGTTCTGACGGTTTCGTCGCCGATTTCATTTCTGCTTTTTATGCGGAATATCATAATCCGGTCTAATCCGGCCTGTTCTATTTTCTCAATAAAGCCGCCTTCTATATGCTTTCTGAGCAGCATACAAAACATCGGGGGCTCGCTCGGATTTTCATAGGCCTGGTTTGTCACGTGCACCCGTGAATAGCTCGGATGCGCCGATAATAATAATTTATGGTTTTTTCCGTTAGCGCGGATATGGAATATCACATCGTGCTTAAAAGGCTGGTGGACTCTCGTAATCCGGCCTCCGGCGATCCGGCTGTTTAATTCATGTGTCATTCCGTATGTAAACATGCCATCAAAAGACATATAAAACACCCTTTCCTTCTTCCTGCATTCGATAATTATAGCATGAAAAGGGACGAGTCAGAATAAGCTTGTTTACAGAGTGACATCTCTAAAGCGAGGCAGGGGAGTGGACGAGAAGAATGAAGTTTCATGAAATGGGTCAAACCGATTTGCTGAAAGCAACAAATACGTCCATTAAACAGGGATTGACCGAAAAAGAGGTGAAAAAACGCCTTGAAAAGCACGGACCGAACGAGCTTCAGGAGGGTAAGAGGACACCGGCGATCGTCGTGTTTTTCGCCCAATTTAAAGATTTTATGGTGCTCGTGCTGCTTGTGGCAACCTTAATTTCCGGGTTTTTAGGCGAATATGTAGATGCCGTGGCGATTATGGCGATTGTATTTGTCAATGGGGTGCTCGGTTTTTTTCAGGAGAGACGGGCGGAGAAGTCTTTACATGCATTAAAAGAGCTGTCAACGCCGTATGTGTCAGCATTGCGGGACGGGAGCTGGAAGAAAATTCAGTCCAAGGAGCTCGTTCCCGGCGATATCGTGAAATTTTCAAGCGGCGACCGGATCGGCGCTGATGTCCGGATCGTTGAAGCGAAGAGCCTTGAAATCGAAGAATCGGCGCTGACCGGGGAATCGATCCCGGTTGTCAAACAAGCTGATAAGCTGAGAAAGCCGGATGTTTCTTTAGGCGATATCAACAATATGGCGTTTATGGGGACGATCGTAACGCGCGGCAGCGGTGTCGGCGTCGTCGTCGGTACAGGAATGAATACGGCAATGGGGAAAATCGCCGATATGCTGGAATCCGCCGGCAACCTTTCAACACCGCTGCAGCGAAGACTTGAAGAGCTCGGCAAAATCTTGATTATCGTCGCGCTGCTTTTGACGGTATTGGTCGTTGCAGTCGGCGTCTTACAGGGACATGAGCTTTACAGCATGTTTTTGGCCGGGGTGTCATTGGCCGTCGCCGCGATTCCGGAAGGGCTTCCCGCCATTGTTACGGTGGCATTATCAATCGGCGTTCAGCGCATGATCAAACAAAAATCAATTGTCAGAAAGCTCCCGGCAGTTGAAACATTGGGCTGCGCCTCTGTCATTTGTTCTGATAAAACCGGCACGCTGACACAAAACAAAATGACCGTCACCCATATGTGGTCAGGGGGAAAAACATTTAAAGTGTCAGGTATCGGCTATGAGCCGGCGGGAGTTTTTACACGTGATGAGCGGGAAATCAAGCCGAAAGATGAGAAGATGCTTGAACAGATGCTGGTTTTCGGCGCATTATGCAATACGTCCGAAATAGAACTGAAAGACGGTCATTATGTGCTTGACGGCGATCCGACAGAAGGAGCGCTGCTGACGGCCGCGAGAAAAGGCGGCTATTCAAACGACTGGCTCAGTGAACAATACCGGGTTGTTGCCGAGTTTCCGTTTGACTCCGTCCGCAAAATGATGACCGTCATCGCCGAAGATAAGGAAAAAAAGCGGTTCGTCATCACCAAAGGAGCGCCTGATGTGCTGATTGAACGCTCGTCACATATGATGCACGGCGGCAGAAGTGCGCCGTTTTCAGAAGAAAAGAAAGCTGAGGCAGAAGCGGTCTTGAAAGAACTGGCGTCGCAAGCCCTCCGGACGATCGCGATTGCTTATAAACCGTTAAATCCGGGTGAAAAGCCGACAATGGAGCAGGCGGAAAAGAACCTGACGATACTCGGCCTGTCCGGCATGATTGATCCGCCTCGTCCGGAGGTCAGACAGGCCATTAAAGAATGCCGTGAAGCGGGCATTAAAACGGTGATGATTACCGGTGATCACGTCGAAACGGCAAAGGCGATCGCGAAAGATTTGCGGCTTCTTCCGAAAAAAGGGCGTGTGATGGACGGAAAAACGCTGAATAAGCTTTCTGAAAAAGAGCTTACGGAGACGGTCGATGATATTTACGTATTCGCACGCGTATCACCTGAACATAAATTGAAAATCGTCAAAGCGTTTCAGGAAAACGGACACGTCGTCGCCATGACAGGAGACGGAGTAAATGACGCCCCGGCCATAAAGCAGGCTGATATCGGCGTTGCCATGGGCGTGACGGGAACGGATGTGGCAAAAGAAGCGTCCTCTCTCATTCTGGTAGATGATAACTTCGCTACGATTAAATCAGCCATAAAAGAGGGGAGAAATATCTATGAAAATATAAGAAAATTCGTCCGGTATTTACTCGCCTCCAACGTCGGTGAGATTTTAGTCATGCTGTTTGCGATGCTTCTCGCTCTGCCGCTGCCGCTCGTTCCGATTCAGATATTGTGGGTGAACTTAGTCACTGACGGGCTGCCGGCTATGGCGCTCGGTATGGATCAGCCGGAAGATGACCTGATGAGGCGGAAGCCGCGGCATCAGAAAGAAGGGGTATTTGCTAGAAAACTGGGCTGGAAAGTCGTCTCAAGAGGATTTTTAATCGGAGCCGCAACCATTTTAGCGTTTATCGTCGTGTATCACCGCAATCCTGAAAATCTCCCGTATGCACAGACCGTCGCATTCGCGACTCTTGTTCTGGCTCAGCTTATACACGTATTTGACTGCCGGAGCGAAACGTCTGTTTTCTCCCGTAATCCGTTTGAAAATGTCTATCTGCTCGGCGCCATCGTTTCTTCTGTTTTCCTGATGGCCATCGTCATCTATTATCCGCCGCTGCAGCCTATTTTCAAAACTGTGCCGATTACGCCGGGCGATTGGATGCTGATTCTCGGCATGTCGGGCATACCTACTTTTTTGCTGGCGGGTTCACTTTTGACAAGAAAAAAATAATTCCATATGATATAATCTTAGGGGTAATAGCATGTCTATTGCCCTTTTATTTTGATAATGGGAAAGAATTGGGTGTTTCATATGATACGGAGTATGACAGGCTTCGGCAGCGCAAGCAGCACAAAAGGCGATCTTTCGGCAACCGTTGAGTTGAAATCCGTCAATTACCGGTTCAAAGAAGTGACCGCCCGTCTGCCAAGGCCTTTGCTATATGTAGAGGATAAGCTGAAACAAATCATATTGCAGCATATACAGCGCGGAAGAGTAGAACTGTTTCTTACTGTAAACAGTGACGCGCTCATAAAAAGAAGCCTGAAAATCGATTGGGAGCTCCTTGATGAATATGTGAGCGCCGCCCGCGTCATGAAAGATCGCTACAGCCTGGCCGCTGAACCCGACGCAATGGATTTCTTTGCTTTTGAACACATTGCACAGATTCATGAAGAGCAGATGCGTGATGACAAGCTTGAAGAAGTCATCAGGGAGGCTGCTGAGCTGGCGGTAAAGGAACTTTGTGACATGAGGGAAAAAGAAGGCCGGCTTTTGGCGGAAGACTGCTTTCTGCACATTGAGCGGCTTGAGACGCTGTCCGAACGGGTGAAAGACCGCGCTTCGGCCGTTGTTACCCATTACCGCGAGCGTCTTTACGCCCGAATGAAGGAATGGACGGAGGACGCGATTGACGAAAGCAGGCTGATCACGGAATGCGCCATTTTCGCCGACCGTTCTGATATAACGGAAGAAATTACCAGATTAAAGAGCCATTTTGTTCAATTCCGTGATATATTAAAAGAAGGCGGTGCAGTCGGCCGCAAACTTGATTTCCTCGTTCAGGAACTTAACCGCGAAGCGAACACGATCGGCTCAAAAGCCAATGATCATCAAATCACAAAGCTTGTCGTGGAAATGAAAAGTTCTATTGAAAAATTGAAGGAACAAGTGCAAAATATAGAATAGCGACTGTGCGTATTGTTTACAGACGGTCTCTTCAGGTTACACTAGAGACGTCTATTTTACAGGGGGAACGTAGAAGATGACGATTAAACTGATTAATATCGGATTTGGCAATATCATCTCCGCCAATCGGATGATTTCGATTGTCAGCCCGGAGTCTGCGCCAATAAAGCGAATGATCCAGGATGCAAGAGACCGCGGAATGCTAATAGACGCTACATACGGACGAAGAACCCGTGCAGTTGTCGTCATGGATAGTGATCACATTATCCTATCTGCCGTCCAGCCTGAGACAGTTGCACACAGACTTTCTGTGAAAGAAGAAATTATGGATGAAGGGCAGGGGTAATTGCCGCATGAAAGAAAGAGGGTTATTAATCGTTCTCTCAGGTCCCTCCGGAGTTGGAAAAGGAACGGTTCGGCAAGCAATATTTTCACAAGAAGACACAAAATTTGAATACTCAATTTCAGTCACGACGAGAAACCCGAGAGAGGGCGAAGTCGACGGCGTCGATTATTTCTTTAAATCAAGAGATGAATTCGAACGCATGATTGAAAACAACAAACTGCTTGAATGGGCAGAATATGTCGGCAACTATTACGGAACGCCCGTTGATTATGTCGAACAGACGCTTCAAGAAGGAAAAGACGTCTTCTTAGAGATTGAAGTGCAGGGCGCGCTCCAAGTGCGGAATGCATTTCCGGAAGGCCTGTTTATCTTCTTAGCGCCGCCGAGTCTTTCTGAGCTGAAAAACAGAATCGTGACAAGAGGGACAGAAACAGACGATTTAATTGAAAACAGAATGAAGGCCGCCAAAGCTGAAATCGAAATGATGGACGCGTATGATTATGTCGTGGAAAACGACAATATCCAAACGGCTTGTGATAAAATTAACGCAATTGTTCTCGCCGAGCACTTAAAGCGTGAACGCGTTGCTCCGAGATATAAGAAAATGCTGGAGGTAGAATAACTTATGTTAGATCCGTCAATTGACTCTTTAATGAATAAATTAGATTCTAAATACACTTTGGTGACTGTGTCTGCAAGACGCGCGCGTGAAATGCAGATCAAAAAAGACCAGCAGATTGAACATACCATTTCTCACAAATATGTAGGCAAAGCTTTAGAAGAAATTGACGCGGGCCTGCTTTCGTTTGAAAGAGAAGACAGCGAATAACAAGCACACGTAGCAACCTATCTCTACATAGGTTGTTATTTTTTTCCGTTTGGGATTTGTCCAATGCTTTCATAAAGGAGAGAGACTTCATGAAAAACCGAAACATTCTGCTATGCGTAAGCGGAGGGATTGCCGTTTATAAAGCTTCCGCGCTCACGAGCAAGCTGGTCCAGGCCGGTGCGAACGTAAAAGTGATTATGACTGAGTCCGCGCGTGAGTTTGTTTCTCCGCTGACATTTCAGGCGCTGAGCCGGAATGAAGTGTATACAAATACTTTTAAAGAACAAAATCCGAAGGTGATTTCTCATATTGACGCCGCTGACTGGGCGGATTTAATTATCGTCGCACCCGCTACGGCAAATGTCATCGGCAAGCTTGCCAACGGAATTGCTGACGATATGCTCACAACGACGGTGCTGGCGGCGGAGGCTCCGGTGTGGGTGGCGCCTGCGATGAATGTCCATATGTATGATCATCCGGCGGTGAAACGGAACATTTCCGTGCTTTATCAGGACGGCGTCCGTTTTATTGAGCCGAGTGAAGGCTATTTGGCATGCGGATATGTAGGCAAAGGAAGGTTAGAAGAGCCGGAGCTTATTGTTGAGCGTGTCAGAGAGCATTTTAAGGAGCCTGAAGACGATGCGCCGCTGAAAGGAAAACATATTGTCATTACGGCGGGTCCGACGCGCGAAGCCGTGGACCCCGTCCGCTTTTTCACAAATAAATCCACCGGCAAAATGGGCTATGCCGCTGCCGAAGCTGCCGTCCGGCTGGGGGCGCGGGTGACGCTGATTTCAGGCCCGGTGTCAATAGAACCTCCTGAGGGGCTGTATCAGTTCCTTCCCGTGCAATCAGCAGCAGATATGAGAGAAGCCGTGCTATCTGTGTTTGATTCATGTGACATCGTCATTAAGACGGCGGCCGTGGCCGATTTTACGCCGGCGGCTGTTTCTGAACATAAAATGAAGAAGAAAGACGGTTCACTCGTGATCGAATTCAACCGTACGGCAGACATCCTGAAAGAACTCGGCGAACGGAAAACACACCAGCTTCTGATCGGCTTCGCGGCTGAAACGCAAGACATCGAACGCTATGCGCGCAGAAAACTTGAACAGAAAAACCTTGATATGATCGTGGCGAATGACGTGAAAGCCGAAGGAGCCGGGTTTGGCACAGATACGAATGTCGTCACCTTCTATTTCCGGGACGGAAGAAAGCGGGAGCTTGCGCTTATGTCTAAACTTGACGTTTCCTTTGAAATGCTGAAGGAAATAACAGCTTTGAAAGACGAGGACCGAAAACCCGTATGAATGTAGCTGAAGTCATTGTTGATGTAAGCTCCAAAAACATTGACAGACCCTTTGATTACAAAATCCCCGATCATTTAAAGGGAATGATCGAAGTCGGCATGCGGGTGATTGTCCCGTTCGGCCCGCGCAAGCTTCAAGGGTTTGTGACTGGTTTGAAAGATTCGTCTGAATTAAACGGCGGGTCAATGAAGGAAGTGGAGAAGCTTCTTGATTTGACGCCCGTTCTGACTGAAGAACTGATGCAGCTGTCTTCATGGCTTTCTGACAAAACACTGTCATTTAAAATCACGGCGCTTCAGGCCATGCTGCCGGCAGCGCTGAAGGCGAAGTACGAAAAAGAGCTGAAAGTCGTTGATGAAGAAGCGCTGACACCGGACATCAGACAGCTTTTCAGAAATCAAAAAAGTCTGCTGTACTCGGATATTACCGATGAACACCTTCTTTCGTCGCTTCAAAAATTCGTGCGCAAAGGAAGCATTGATGTCACATATAAAGTCGCCCAAAAAACGAATAAAAAAATGATCCGCATGATCGAAGCGGGGGCAGACAAAGAAGAACTCGCCCGGCACGCAGATTCATTGACAAAGCAGGCTGCTAAACAGCTCGCCGTGCTTACTTATTTTATCGGCGGGGGAGAAAAGATTTCCGCGGCTGAGCTTTGCAAAAAGACCGATTCCAGTTCCGCGACGCTGAAAACGCTTCTTAAAAAGGGCCTTCTTACGGAAAGCTTTGAGGAGGTTTACCGCGATCCTTATCAGGACAGAATGTTCAAAAAAACAGAGCCGCTTGCCCTTACTGAAGAGCAGCAGGCCGCTTTTGAGCCGATTAAACAAGCCGTAGCCGATCATGTTCATCACGTCTTTCTGCTTCACGGCGTAACAGGAAGCGGCAAAACAGAAATTTACCTGCAGTCCATTGAAAAGGTGCTGGCAAAAGGACAAGAAGCCATCGTGCTCGTTCCGGAAATCTCATTGACGCCGCAAATGGTGAACCGTTTTAAAGGCCGTTTCGGCTCTCAGGTTGCGGTCATGCACAGCGGTTTATCCACAGGTGAAAAATACGATGAATGGCGGAAGATTCAGCGCAAGGAAGTCCGGCTTGTCGTCGGAGCCAGGTCGGCCATCTTTGCTCCGTTTGAAAATCTCGGCATGATCATTATTGATGAAGAACACGAATCTTCCTATAAGCAGGAGGAAATGCCGCGGTATCATGCAAAGGACGTAGCCATCCGCCGAGCCGAGCATCATAGCTGTCCGGTCGTCCTCGGGAGCGCCACGCCGACATTGGAGTCATTTGCGCGGGCGAAAAAAGGCGTTTATGAGCTGCTTCCGTTAAAACACCGCGTAAATCGCCAGCTCATGCCGGATGTTTCTCTCGTTGATATGAGAGAAGAGCTGAGAAACGGCAACAGGTCGATGTTTTCAATAGAGCTGATGGAACAGCTGGAAGAGAAGCTTGCGAAAAAAGAGCAGGCCGTTCTCTTTCTGAATAAACGGGGGTATTCTTCGTTTGTCATGTGCCGGGACTGCGGCTATGTACCGCAATGTCCGCATTGCGACATTTCAATGACGTATCACCGCTACGGGCAAAGGCTGAAATGCCACTACTGCGGTCATGAGGAGTCTGTTCCGGGAACATGTCCGGAATGCGGCAGTGAACATATCCGCTTTTTCGGCACGGGAACGCAGCGTGTGGAGGAAGAGCTTACCAAAGTGCTGCCACAGGCGCGCGTCATCAGGATGGATGTGGACACGACTTCAAGAAAAGGCGCCCACGAAAAGCTATTGTCCGCGTTCGGTGAAGGAAAAGCGGATATCCTGCTCGGCACGCAAATGATCGCAAAAGGGCTTGATTTTCCGAACGTGACACTCGTCGGAGTATTAAGCGCAGATACGACGCTTCACATCCCTGATTTCAGGGCGGCTGAGAAGACATTTCAGCTGTTGACGCAAGTAAGCGGACGGGCCGGGCGGCATGAAAAGCCGGGAACGGTGGTCATTCAAACGTATACACCGTCTCATTACAGCATTCAGCTGACGAAAACGCATGACTATGAAACTTTCTTTCAGCAGGAGATGGCGCACAGGCGGGCTCAGTCATATCCGCCTTATTATTACGTAGCGCTGGTGACCGTTTCTCATGAAGAAGCGGCAAAAGCCGCGGTCACCGCAGAAAAGATTACAAACTATTTAAGAGCGGGGTGCGGGCCCGACACGAAAATTCTTGGGCCGGCGGCTTCCCCGATTGCCAGGATCAAAGATAGATATCGCTATCAATGCGTGATAAAATACAGACAGGAAAACGAGTTGCAGATTCAGTTAAAAAAAATACTGGAGCACTATAAACGCGACATTGCACAAAAGCATGTGATGATTTCAATCGATATGAATCCGTACATGCTGATGTAACATTAGTTTTGGAGGGCAAAATTTTGGCTGTAAAAAAAATCGTCACACACCCCGCGGAAGTTCTGGAGACACCCGCTGAAGAAGTGACAGTGTTTGATAAAAAATTAAAAAAACTGCTTGATGATATGTACGATACGATGCTTGAAATGGATGGCGTCGGCCTCGCCGCGCCGCAAATCGGCATTTTAAAAAGAGCGGCCGTCGTTGATATCGGTGAAGAAAGCGGCCGGATCGACCTTGTAAATCCGGTTATTCTTGAAAAGAGCGGTGAGCAGACCGGAGTTGAAGGCTGCTTAAGCTTTCCCGGGGTTTACGGCGACGTCACCCGCCCGGATTACGTAAAGGTAAAAGCTTACGACCGTAAAGGAAAACCGTTTGTTTTAGAAGCGGAAGGCTTTTTGGCCAGAGCCGTCCAGCATGAAATGGATCATTTAGACGGCATTTTATTCACATCAAAAATTACGGCTTACTACACTGAAGAAGAACTGGCAGAAATGGAAGGATGATTGGATGACAAGGATCGTTTTTATGGGAACGCCCGACTTTTCAGTTCCCGTGCTGCGCACGCTTATTGAAGACGGATATGAAGTGGTTGGGGTCGTTACGCAGCCTGACCGCCCCAAAGGCAGAAAAAAAATCATGACGCCGCCTCCCGTAAAGGCTGAAGCTGAACGTCACGGCATCCCCGTGCTTCAGCCCGAAAAAGTAAGGCTTGAAGAAGAAATAGAAAAAGTGCTCAGCCTGAAGCCGGACCTGATTGTTACCGCGGCATTCGGACAGATCCTGCCCAAGCAGCTGCTTGACGGCCCGAAATACGGCTGCATTAACGTGCACGCGTCACTATTGCCTGAATTAAGAGGCGGAGCGCCGATACATTATTCGATTCTCCAAGGCAAGAAGAAAACAGGCGTGACGATCATGTATATGGTAGAAAAGCTTGATGCGGGTGATATGATTTCTAAAATCGAAGTGGAAATTGATGAAACGGATAATGTCGGCACGCTTCACGACAAATTAAGCATAGCGGGGGCGAAGCTTTTGTCAGAGACCGTTCCGAATGTCATTTCCGGAAATATTAAACCGATCAGGCAGGACGAATCAAAAGCGACTTACGCGCCTAACATTAAGCGTGAGCAGGAGCGGATCGACTGGACAAAGCCCGGGGAAGACATTTACAACCAGATCAGAGGCTTAAACCCTTGGCCTGTCGCCTATACAACATTGAACGGACAAAATATCAAAGTATGGGCCTCTGAAAAAGTTGCGGCAAAAACTGAGGCAGCGCCCGGAACAGTCATCCGCACGGAGCAAAACGGCATTGTCGTCGCATCGGGAAACGGCACCGCTCTTTTGATCACAGAGCTGCAGCCGTCAGGTAAAAAACGGATGAAGGGCGAGGATTTTGTAAGAGGAAAAAATGTTCAGTCAGGTGACGTGTTAGGAGCAGCAGATGAAAAAAATTAATGTCCGTGAGCTTGCCCTTGAAGCGCTTGAGAAGCTTGAGCAAAATCAGGCATACAGCAACCTGCTTCTTACATCGGTTATCAAAACGAACACGCTCAGCGATCAGGACAGGGGACTGCTGACAGAGCTTGTCTACGGAACGCTGCAAAATAAAATCGCTCTAGACTATATACTGAAGCCTTTTATCCGCAAGCCGAATAAGGTGAAGCCATGGGTGATTCAGCTGCTGCGTCTGTCCGCTTATCAAATGGAATATTTAGAAAAAATTCCGGATCGCGCCGCCATCCATGAAGCAGTGGAAATCGCCAAAAAACGCGGGCATAAGGGAATCGCGTCCTTTGTCAACGGCATCCTGCGCTCCCTGCAGCGTGAGGGCGCGCCGTCATTCGCTGAAATTGAAGACCCGATTCTCCGCCTTTCAACAGAGACGAGCCATCCCGAATGGCTTGTAAAGGAGTGGGTTGAGGCGTACGGCTTTGAGGCGGCCGAAAAGATCTGCCGGATTCATCTCGTTCCGCCGAAACAGACGCTCCGTGTCAATCACATCAAGGCCGACAGGGAAACGATGCTGGATAAGATGGAAAATGCGGGTCTGGAAGCGGAAGCCGGAGACCTTTCTCCTGATGCGATTAAGCTTTTAAAAGGCAGCATCGCAAACACGGAATTTTTCCAAAGCGGGCAAGTATCCATCCAGGATGAAAGCTCAATGCTCGTCGCGCGGGCGCTGGACCCGAAGCCGGGGGAAACCGTGTTAGACGCATGCGCCGCACCCGGAGGAAAGTCGGCTCACATCGCGGAATTAATGGAGAACGAGGGGAGCCTCACATCGCTTGATCTTCACCGCCATAAAGTGAAGCTGATTAAAGAAGGCGCGGAACGGCTCGGACTTACGATCATCGACGCGCAAACGATGGATGCCAGAAAAGCTGGGGACGCTTTTGGCGCAGAACGGTTTGACCGGGTTCTCGTTGATGCCCCGTGCTCAGGTTTCGGCGTCATCAGAAGAAAGCCTGATATGAAATATACAAAGACGCCGGATGACAGCAGACGGCTGTCAGAGATCCAGCTCGGTATTTTAAGGGAAATCGCCCCATTAGTAAAAAAAGGTGGCACACTCGTATACAGTACGTGTACAATGGACCGGACAGAAAATGATGAAGTTATGCATGCGTTTATACAAGAACACCCTGAGTTTGAACCCGATTTGTCTCTTGAAAAGCGGCTGCCTGAAAAGGCGAGACCCTTTGTTCAGGATGGAAGCCTTCAAATTCTTCCGCATTATTTCGGAACAGACGGTTTCTTTATTAGCAGCATGAGAAAGAAGGGATAAAAAATGACACAATTAAAAAAGACAAGCATACGGAAAGAGCTGCGGACTGAACAGCCGTCCATTTACTCTTTTGAATTAGATGAAATCAAACAATGGCTGACCGAGAATGGCGAAAAGCCGTTCCGCGCAGCACAGATTTTTGAATGGCTTTATGAAAAACGGGTTTCTTCTTTTGAGGAAATGACAAACCTTTCAAAAAGCCTGCGTGAAAAACTCGAGAGCAATTTTGTGCTGACAACGCTGAAAACGGCTGTAAAGCAGACGTCACAAGACGGCACGATGAAATTTTTATTCGAGCTTCACGACGGTTATACAATTGAAACGGTTTTAATGAGACACGAGTATGGCAATTCTGTATGTGTAACGACACAGGTCGGCTGCCGGATCGGCTGCACATTTTGCGCGTCAACACTTGGCGGACTGAAACGGAATCTTGAGGCGGGAGAAATCGTCGCTCAAGTCGTGAAAGTGCAAAAGGCGCTTGATGAAACGGATGAACGCGTCAGCTCAGTCGTCATCATGGGAATCGGAGAGCCGTTTGATAATTTCAATGAAATGCTCGCTTTCTTAAAAATCATTAACCATGATAAAGGACTGAACATCGGAGCGCGTCATATCACGGTTTCCACAAGCGGCATCATTCCGAAGATTTACGATTTCGCCGATCAAAAAATGCAGATCAATTTCGCGATTTCACTGCATGCCCCGAATACGGAGATCAGAAGCCGTCTGATGCCGATTAACAAAGCCTATAAGCTTCCTGACCTTATGGAAGCCGTCAAATATTACATCGAGAAAACAGGCAGACGGATCAGCTTTGAATACGGCTTGTTCGGAGGCGTAAATGATCAGGTCGAACACGCGGAAGAGCTTGCAGAACTGTTAAAAGACGTGAAATGCCATGTCAACTTAATTCCGGTAAACTATGTGCCTGAACGGGATTACGTCCGCACACCGAGAGATCAGATTTTCGCATTCGAAAAAACGTTAAAATCCCGCGGTGTAAATGTCACGATCAGAAGAGAGCAAGGCCATGACATTGACGCGGCCTGCGGTCAGCTTCGCGCGAAGGAGCGTCAAGACGAGACGAGGTGAAGAGGTTGATTACAGCCTTGAAAACAGATACAGGTAAAGTCCGCCAGCATAATGAAGATGCGGCGGGCATTTTCACAAAAGAAGAAGCGGTGCTTGCGGTTGTCGCAGACGGCATGGGCGGTCATCTTGCCGGAGATGTGGCGAGCAGGATGGCGGTTGCAGCGATGGAAGAGCAGTGGAACCGGGCCGAATCCGTTCCGTCTCTGCCGTCTGATTGTGAGGTTTGGCTCAAAGATCGGATTCATGAGGCGAATGTCAGGGTGTATGAACACGCAAAAGCGAATGAAGAATGCCGGGGAATGGGCACCACCGTTGTCTGCGCTTTATTCACGGAGAAGTTTGTCACTGTGGCCCATATCGGAGACAGCCGGTGCTACCTGCTTCAAGAGGGTGAATTCGTTCAGCTGACTGAAGACCACTCGCTTGTGAATGAGCTGGTCAAGACGGGAGAAATTTCGAAAGAGGACGCCGAGCATCATCCGCGGAAAAATGTATTGACGAGAGCGCTGGGGACAGAGGAAACCATCAGTCCCGACGCCCGTTCTTTTGAGCTGTCTGACGGCGATCAGCTGCTTTTATGCTCTGACGGTCTGTCAAATAAACTAGAAGATCACGAGATCAAACAAATGCTTCAAGCCGAATCTGCTCCTCAGGAAAAAGTAGACCTTCTCATCAGCAAAGCGAATCAAAACGGCGGCGAAGATAATATCACGGCTGTATTGATTGAGTTTTCCGCAGAGGCAAAAGAGGGTGAAGACAAGTGCTAACCGGCAAGCGGATCAGCGGGCGTTATCACATCCTCCGGCCCATTGGAGGCGGCGGAATGGCGAACGTTTTTTTAGCTGAGGACATCATTCTCGAACGTGAAGTCGCAATTAAAATTCTGCGGTTTGACTTTGTGAATGACATTGAGTTTATCAGGCGTTTCAGAAGAGAAGCACAGTCCGCATCAAGCCTTGACCATCCGAATATCGTCAGTATTTACGATATCGGGGAGGAAGGCGATATTTATTACATTGTCATGGAATATGTGGAAGGCATGACATTAAAGGAATACATAACCGCACACGGACCGCTTCATCCGAAAGAAGCGCTGTCCGTTATGGAGCAGATCGTCTCAGCCATCGCCCATGCCCATCAAAATCATATCGTGCACCGGGATATTAAACCGCACAATATTTTGATAGATCATTCAGGGCATATTAAGGTGACGGATTTCGGCATCGCCACAGCTCTCACTTCGACGACAATCACACATACGAATTCTGTGCTGGGCTCGGTTCATTATTTGTCTCCGGAGCAGGCGAGAGGCGGTCTGGCAACGAAAAAATCAGATATTTACGCGCTCGGCATCGTGCTGTTTGAGCTTTTAACAGGCAAAATCCCTTTTGACGGAGAATCAGCCGTAAGCATAGCATTAAAGCACTTGCAGACAGAAACGCCTTCCGCCAGAAAGTGGAACCCTTCGATTCCGCAGAGCGTTGAAAACATTATTTTAAAGGCAACCGCCAAAGATCCGTTTCACCGCTATGACAGCGCAGAGGACATGGAAGCGGACATCAGAACGGCTTTTGACGCCGGCAGGCTGAATGAACAAAAATTTTCCGTGCAGGATGATGAGGAAATGACGAAAGCGATTCCCGTTATTACTGACGGTGCAAAAACTGCGCCTCATGCGGAAACGCCGGAGGAGACGGACGATAAGGCACAGCAGCCCGCCAAAAAGAAAAAACGGAAATGGCCGTGGATTCTGATGGCTGTCTGCTTCATTTTCATTATGGCGGCTGTTCTTGCAGTCACTGTGTTCCCGTCTCTGTTTATGCCCAAAGATGTAAGCGTCCCCGACGTACGGGGCATGAAGTATGAAAAAGCGGAAGCCCTGCTGGAAAAGAACGGTCTCGAAGCCGACCCTGATATGGCGGACATTGAAGATGAAAAAATCGAAGAGGGATTAATGGTCAAAACTGATCCGAAAGCGGGATCTGCCGTTAAAGAAGGCTCTTCTGTAAAACTGTACAAAAGTATCGGGAAACCGAAAACCCAGCTGATCGACGTGAAAAGCCGGCAGATCGACGACGCGAAAAAAGCGCTGAAGGATAAAGGCTTCAAACATGTCAATGTAAAAGAAGAGAATGATGACAGTGCGGCAGGCACCGTAATTGATCAGAGCCCGTCAGCCGGCACCGACATGGTCGCAAGCGATGATGAAGTCAGCTTAACGGTCAGCCTCGGGCCGGCGGATGTTACGCTGAGGGACTTAAAAACTTACAGCAAAGAAGCGGCTTCGGGGTATCTTGAAGATAACGGCCTGCAGCTTGTTGAAAAAGAAGCGCATTCAGATGACGTGCCAAAAGGACAAGTCATGAAGCAAGAGCCGTCAGCCGGCACAGCGGTTAAGCCGGGAAGTAATGTTGAAGTGACATTTTCGCTCGGACCTGAAGAAAAACCGGCGAAAACGGTAAAAGAAAAAATCAGCATTCCCTACGAACCCGAACATGAAGGGGACGAGCTTGAAGTGCAAATCGCCATCGATGATAAAGACCACAGCATCTCTGATACGTATGACTCGTTTAAAATTAAAGAGCCGACTGAAAAAACGATTGAACTGAAGATTGATCAGGGACAAAAAGGGTATTATCAAGTGATGGTCGATCATAAAGTCGTCAGCTATAAGACGATTGAATACCCTGAAGATAAAGACTGACCAAGGAGGGACCGTATGCCTGAGGGCAAAATTATTAAAGCATTAAGCGGATTCTATTATGTCTTGGATGAATCACAGAACAAGATCATTCAATGCAGGGGCCGGGGCATTTTCAGAAAAAATAAAATAACGCCTCTTGTCGGCGATTATGCCGTTTATCAGGCTGAAAATGATAAAGAAGGCTACCTGCTGGAAATCAAAGAACGAACAAACGAGCTGATCAGGCCGCCGATTTCAAACGTCGATCAGGCCGTTCTCGTCTTTTCCGCCGTTCAGCCGGCGTTCAGCACGTCATTATTGGACCGTTTTCTCGTCCTTGTGGAAGCCAACGGCATTCACCCGATCATCTGCATAACCAAAATGGACTTAACTTCAGACGCGGAAACGAAAGAGAAGATTCTGTCTTATGTGAAAGACTATCAGGCGATCGGTTATGACGTATATGTGACATCATCAAAAGAAAACAGCGGTTTAACAGACATCGTGAAACACTTTGAGAACAAAACCACGGTGTTTGCCGGCCAGTCCGGAGTCGGGAAATCTTCGCTTTTAAATGCGATCAGCCCGGAGCTTGAGCTGAAAACAAACGAGATTTCCGCACATTTGGGACGCGGGAAACATACGACGCGCCATGTGGAGCTCATTCATACATCAGGCGGTCTTGTGGCGGATACTCCCGGGTTCAGTTCGCTTGAGTTTACCGATATTGAAGAAGAAGAGCTCGGCAGCACGTTCCCTGAGATCAGAGACATAAGCGCCTCGTGCAAATTCAGAGGCTGTCTGCATCTTAAGGAGCCGAAATGCGCGGTAAAGCAAGCGGTGGAAGAAGGAGACATCCGGACATACCGCTATGAGCATTACAAAGAATTTATGCAGGAAATAAAAGAGAGAAAGCCGAGGTATTAATATGATTAAGGTTGCGCCATCAATTCTTTCCGCCGATTTTGCTTCACTGGGCGAGGAAATTAAAGACGTGGAAAAAGGAGGGGCGGACTATATCCATATTGATGTCATGGATGGCCATTTCGTCCCTAACATTACAATCGGGCCGCTTATCGTTGAAGCCGTCCGTCCGGTGACTGATCTGCCGCTGGATGTCCATCTTATGATTGAAAACCCGGACCGCTACATCCCGGCATTCGCAAAAGCCGGTGCGGACATCCTTTCCGTCCACGCCGAGGCATGTCCGCATCTTCACCGGACCATTCAATTGATAAAAGAGCAGGGGGTAAAAGCGGGAGTTGTGCTCAATCCGCATACGCCCGTTCAAATCATTGAACATGTGATCGATGAGCTGGACCTTGTGCTGTTAATGACGGTTAACCCCGGTTTTGGAGGACAGCGCTTCATTCATTCGGTCCTGCCGAAGATCCGTCAGGTCAAACAGCTGGCTGAGGAGAAAGGCCTTTCTGAGCTTTTAATCGAGGTGGACGGCGGCGTTAATAAAGAAACAGCTCCTTTATGCGCTGAAGCGGGCGCCAACCTGCTTGTTGCCGGGTCTGCCGTATATAATCAGCCGGATCGGAAAAAAGCCATCGCTGACATCCGAAACGCAGAATAAACATGCTGAAAAAGAGCCCGGTGAAAGCCGCCGGCTCTTTTCGTATTTAAGAGAGAAAGGATAATATATGAAGACAATCAATATTGTTGCGGGCGGCCCCCGGGAGTTTATTCCCGAGCTGTCCGCGTACACAGACGGAGATACGACGTGGGTCGGAGTGGATAAAGGGACGGTCGCTCTTTTGGAGGCCGGGTTCATTCCGCAGGAAGCTTTCGGTGATTTTGACAGCATTACGGAAGAAGAACTCCTGCAGATTCAAGAAGCTGCGCCGTCCCTCCATGTGTATCAGGCGGAAAAAGATTATACCGATCTGGAACTCGCTCTTGACTGGGCTTTACAAAAAGAACCGGAGCACATTCGGATATTCGGTGTGACGGGCGGAAGAGCCGATCATTTTTTAGGGAACATTCAGCTGCTGTATAAAGCCGTAAATAAGGACACTGATGTTAAACTGATCGACAGGCAGAATGAGATTCAGATGTTCGGACCCGGCCGTTATACAATTGAAGAAAAAAGCAGCAGACGCTATGTTTCTTTTATTCCGTTTGCTGAAGCGGCAGACGGCCTGACGCTCGACGGTTTTAAATATCCTCTGGATAATTGTCATATTCCCATGGGTTCCACACTATGTATTAGTAACGAACTCATTCATTCACGAGGTACTTTTTCGTTTGCAAAAGGCATATTAATAATGGTAAGGAGCGCGGATTAAAAAAGCGGCTTCTGCCATATGCGGAAAAAACCATGAATCCTAAAGTGATGAACGCAGCGGATACGGAACTTATAGGAGGGGACAAAATGAAATTTTATACCATTAAATTGCCGAAGTTTTTAGGAGGAATTGTCCGGGCGATGCTGGGCTCATTTAGAAAAGAGTAGGCCCTAGGAGCTGAAATCGCCCTCTTTGAACGCATAAAAAACGCCTGCCGCATAAAAGGGCAGGCGTTCATTTTTGCTTATACACGCTCAACTTTTCCGGATTTTAAAGCCCGGGCAGATACATATACTTTTTTAGGTTTGCCGTCAACGAGGATGCGGACCTTTTGAAGGTTGGCGCCCCAAGTACGTTTAGAAGCGTTCATTGCGTGAGAACGGTTGTTTCCGGCTTTTGTTTTTTTACCTGTAATAAAACATTTACGTGCCATTTGTTTCCCTCCTAACTGCGCGAAACATCTTTTCAAACATAGTGTCTCAGATGCTTTCGTTATACAATACTTTAAATAATTTACCACAGCTAAAAACCGTTTGCAACTATTGTTTACCTTACTTTCAAGAAAAATCACTTGACATGTAAAACCAATCACATTTCCGCGCTGGAGCGCCGCTGTCTGTATCTTTTCTTTTCATAATGGGATACATATAGTAGAATAATGATAACTCTATGCACCTGAAGGAGGAACCTGTGTGTCCATTGAAATGAAGACAAAATACGGACAGATTGATATATCCAACGAAGTCATCGCAATGGTTGCCGGAGGCGCTGCCATTGACTGTTACGGAATAGTGGGGATGGCCTCTAAAAACCAGATTAAAGACGGTTTGTCTGAAATCCTCCGGAAAGAGAACTTTGCAAAAGGCGTACATGTCCGTCAGGAAGCAGAACAAATACATATCGACATGTACATTATTGTCAGCTACGGCACTAAAATATCCGAAGTAGCCCACAATGTTCAGACGAAGGTAAAATACACAGTAAATCAAACAATCGGACTTGCAGTTGATTCTGTAAATATTTATGTCCAAGGCGTACGAGTAACGAACCCGTAGTGAGGAGGATGAGTATTGTCTAGACGAAACTTAGATGGGAGAGCTTTTGCGGCAATGATTCTGGCGGGGGCTGAGACATTGTCTCAAAACGCATCCGCGGTGGATGCGCTGAACGTGTTTCCCGTGCCGGACGGCGATACCGGAACAAACATGAATTTATCGATGTCATCCGGTGCAAGAGAGGTAGAACACCTTGACTCACCTGACATCGGCAAAGTCGGCATCGCCCTGTCAAAAGGCCTGCTTATGGGAGCAAGAGGAAACTCAGGAGTGATCCTGTCCCAATTATTCAGAGGTTTCACAAAGAACATTGAAAACAAAAAAGAAATAAATGCCCAAGAATTTGCCGCCGCACTTCAAGCGGGAGTGGATATGGCATATAAGGCAGTCATGAAACCGGTTGAAGGAACGATTTTAACCGTGGCAAAGGACGCGGCTAAAAAAGCGGTCGCCTCGGCCAAAGAAGAAACCGATATCATTGCTCTCATGGAGGCCGTTATTGAAGAAGCGGAAGCGTCGCTCAACCGCACGCCGGATCTGCTTCCTGTTTTAAAGGACGTCGGTGTCGTTGACAGCGGCGGAAAAGGTCTGCTTTGTGTATATGAAGGCTTTTTGGCTTCCTTAAAAGGAGAATCCGTACCGAAAAAAGCGGTTCTTCCGGCACTCGATGATATGGTGAATGCCGAACATCATAAAAGCGCGCAGAGCATGCTGAGTACAGAAGACATTGAATTCGGATTTTGTACGGAAGTGATGGTAAGACTTGACCAAGATAAACGGACGTTCAAAGAAGAGATGTTCAGAAATGAACTGAGCCGTTTCGGTGACTCATTGCTGGTCGTGGCTGATGATACGCTGGCGAAAGTTCACATTCATGCCGAAGAGCCAGGGAACGTGCTCAATCTCGCGCAGCGTTACGGCGATTTGATTAAAATCAAAATTGAAAACATGAGAGAGCAGCATACGTCCATCATCAGCCAAGAACATGATGAAAAAAAGCCGGCCGGTGTAATGAAAGAAGCCCGTAAACCTTTTGGGATCGTGACTGTGGCAATGGGCGAAGGCATTTCTGAACTGTTTGCGAGCATCGGCGCCTCACACGTTATCGAAGGCGGCCAGACAATGAATCCGAGCACAGAAGATATTGTTGAAGCCGTTCAGTCTGTGAATGCGGAAACGGTTTTCATTCTTCCGAACAATTCCAATATTGTGATGGCTGCCAATCAGGCGGCGAGCGTGGCTGAAGAAAATGTCATTGTCATTCCGGCAAAAACGGTGCCTCAAGGCATGACCGCCCTGCTTGCGTTTAACCCTGACCAGCCGGCTGATGTAAATGAAGCCAATATGCTTGAAGCCATCCGGAATGTGAAAAGCGGACAGGTGACATATTCAGTCAGAGACACCCATATCGACGGCAAGGATATAAAAAAAGGTGATTTTATCGGCATTTTAAACAGTTCGATTATCGGCAGCGCCGAAGACCGGATAAATGCGGCGAAATTACTGCTGGATGAGATGATCGGAGAAGAAGATGAAATCGTCACCATCCTGTACGGAGAAGACGCGCCGGAAGAAGAAGCTGAGAAACTCGCTGAGTATATTACAAGCGTCTGTGAAGATATCGAAGTTGAAATCCATAACGGCAGACAGCCTCTTTATCCATATATATTTGCGGCAGAATAGAAGGGCTTATCAGGCCCTTCTATTCTTATGCCTTAATTTACCTGCGGCAGTGCGGCAGTGTGCCTGCTTGCCAATTGATAAATGTTCAATTAGTCTAAAGAAAAGCGCTGAATGAAGTGATGTTAAGGAGGAACAAACCAGCATGAAATATAGAAGCGTTTTTGATATTATCGGCCCGGTAATGATCGGCCCGTCCAGTTCACACACCGCAGGCGCAGCCCGGATCGGCAGAGTGGCCAGAAGCTTATTCAGACGGGAGCCCCGCCGGATCGTTGTGTCTTTTTACGGGTCATTTGCAGAGACGTATAAGGGCCACGGCACTGATGTCGCGATTATCGGCGGCCTGCTTGATTTTGATACCTTTGATGAACGGATTAAAACAGCGATTCAAATTGCTGAAGAGAAGGGCATAGATATAGAGTTCCGCACAGAGGATGCCGTGCCCGTACATCCGAATACGGCGCGTATCATCATTTCTGATGATGAGGGTGAGCTTGCCTTAACCGGTATTTCAATCGGCGGCGGGAAAATAGAAATCACGGAGCTTAACGGCTTTGAGCTGCGACTTTCCGGAAACCACCCGGCTATTTTAGTCGTTCATAATGATAAATTCGGCACAATTGCAGGCGTTGCCAATGTGCTTGCGAAATTCTCAATCAACGTCGGACATATGGAAGTGGCGCGTAAGGACGTCGGCCAGCTTGCGCTGATGACGATTGAGGTCGATCAGAATATTGAAGAAGAAGTGCTTGACGAACTTTCAACACTTCCTAATATTATACAGGTTACTAAGATAGCTGACTAAAAAGTCAGGAGGAAAATGACATGTTTCGTAATGTAAAAGAATTAATAGAAATCACTCAAGAAAAACAAATTCCGATCTCAGAAGTGATGATCACCCAAGAGATGGAAGTGACACAAAAAACGCGGGAAGAGATCTTTCAAGGAATGGAACGCAATCTTTCCGTCATGGAAGCGGCGGTTGAAAAAGGGCTGAACGGCGTCACGAGCCAGACCGGTTTAACAGGAGGAGATGCCGTGAAACTGCAGGCATACATCCAATCGGGAAAAAGCCTGTCAGGCAATCTGATTTTAGACGCCGTGTCTAAAGCTGTAGCTACAAATGAAGTCAATGCGGCGATGGGAACGATCTGCGCTACACCGACCGCCGGCTCTGCCGGGGTTGTGCCGGGAACGTTATTCGCCGTAAAGCATAAGCTGAACCCTACGACGGAACAAATGATCCGTTTTCTGTTTACAGCCGGCGCGTTCGGTTTTGTCGTAGCGAATAACGCGAGTATTTCGGGTGCGGCGGGAGGCTGTCAGGCGGAAGTCGGATCGGCATCCGGTATGGCTGCCGCTGCAATTGTGGAAATGGCGGGCGGAACGCCTCAGCAATCAGCGGAAGCAATGGCGATTACGCTGAAAAATATGCTCGGTCTCGTATGTGATCCGGTCGCCGGCTTGGTAGAAGTGCCGTGTGTCAAACGGAACGCAATGGGAGCCTCCAATGCGATGATCGCGGCGGATATGGCGCTGGCAGGGATTACGAGCCGCATTCCTTGCGATGAGGTAATAGACGCGATGTACAAAATCGGCCAGACGATGCCGACAGCACTGCGTGAAACGGGACAAGGCGGTTTAGCCGCGACACCGACGGGAAGAGAATTAGAGAAAAAAATTTTCGGAGGAGCGCTGAAATCAAGTGAAACACCATCAGCAAACTAGTATAGCGGAGATTAAGGGCATTGGGCCGGAAACAGAAAAAACATTGCACGAAATGGGTATCTATGACATTTCTGATCTTCTGAATTATTTCCCTTACCGTTATGACGACTATGAGCTGAGGGATTTAGAGGAAGTAAAACATGAAGAAAGAGTGACGGTAGAAGGGAGGGTTCATTCAGAACCTTCTCTTACCTATTACGGCAAAAAACGAAACAGGCTGACATTCAGAGTGCTTGTCGGCAATTATTTAATTACCGCGGTTTGTTTTAACCGTCCGTACTTAAAAAAGAAACTGACGCTCGGTTCTGTCGTCACGATATCCGGTAAATGGGATAAACACAGGCAGACCGTATCCGTGCAGGAACTAAAAAACGGTCCTCATCAAGAAGATAAAAGCATTGAGCCTGTTTATTCCGTTAAAGAAAACGTCACCGTTAAAATGATGAGACGATTTATTAAGGATGCGCTGCAGCATCATTTGGACAGTGCGGCCGATCCGCTTCCTGAAAAATTGAGAATCCGCTACAAGCTGCCTGATTACAAACAAGCCCTGCAGACGATGCATCAGCCGGAGACGAGGGAATCGCTGCAGCAGGCAAGACGCCGGTTTGTGTACGAAGAATTCTTATTGTTTCAGCTGAAGATGCAGGCGTTCCGTAAAGCGGAAAGAGAACAGTCAAAAGGGATCAGCCACGTGTATCCTGCTGAAAAGCTCGCCGCTTTCACAGACAGCCTTCCGTTTTCGCTCACGAACGCACAGATGCGCGTGCTCCGTGAAATTACCGCTGATATGACATCGCCATACAGAATGAACCGGCTGCTGCAAGGTGATGTCGGTTCGGGAAAAACGGCGGTCGCCGCCATCGCTTTGTACGCTGCGATTCTGTCGGGGTATCAGGGGGCATTAATGGTGCCGACAGAAATTCTGGCCGAACAGCATGCTGACTCTCTCGTATCGTTGTTTGCAAATGAAGACGTGAATATCGCGCTTTTGACGAGTTCTGTAAAAGGAAAGCGGCGCAGGGAGCTTTTGGAGCGGCTTGCTCTCGGAGAGATTGATATTTTAGTAGGGACCCATGCTTTAATCCAGGATGAAGTGGAATTTAAAGCGCTGGGCCTTGTCATTACGGACGAGCAGCACCGGTTCGGGGTCGAACAGCGCAAAAAACTCAAGAATAAAGGCCAGGATCCGGATGTGCTGTTTATGACAGCCACACCGATTCCGAGAACGCTGGCCATTACCGTCTTCGGAGAAATGGATGTTTCCGTGATAGATGAAATGCCCGCGGGACGAAAGCAAATCGAAACGTATTGGGTGAAACACGACATGCTGGAGCGGATTTTGGCTTTTATAGAAAAAGAGCTGAAACAGGGCAGACAAGCCTATATAATCTGTCCGCTCATTGAAGAATCGGATAAGCTGGATGTGCAGAATGCGATTGACGTATATAACATGCTGTCTGATGTGTACCGCGGCAAATGGAATGTCGGTCTGATGCACGGGAAGCTCCATTCTGATGAAAAAGATCAGGTGATGAGAGAATTCAGCGTCAATCAATGTCAGGTTCTCGTGTCAACAACCGTCGTAGAAGTCGGGGTGAACGTGCCGAATGCGACAATTATGGTCATCTATGACGCCGACCGTTTCGGATTATCTCAGCTCCATCAGCTCCGCGGCCGGGTCGGACGGGGAGACCACCAATCTTTCTGCATCTTGATGGCCGATCCAAAATCCGAAACCGGGAAAGAGCGGATGAGAATCATGTCGGAGACAAATGATGGGTTTGAACTGTCTGAAAAGGATCTTGAACTGCGCGGTCCCGGCGATTTCTTCGGAAAAAAACAAAGCGGTATGCCCGAGTTCAAGGTGGCGGATATGGTTCATGACTACAGAGCTTTGGAGACGGCCCGTCAGGATGCGGCCAATCTTGTGTCTTCAGAAGCTTTTTGGAAAGATGACGAGTACAGCATGCTTCGTGCTCAATTGCTTTCAAGCGGTGTCTTAGAAGGGGAGAAATTAAGCTGATTCTGCAAAATTCGGCGGCTTTCAAAAAACAATCATTGCATTCCAATCTATGAAATTATATACTACTATTAGTACCTAGTCTTAATTGTCCGGATGGTGTTTATAGATGAGAAGAAGCAAGAAAGAACGCCAAAAATTATTGCAGCAGACGATCAAATCGACACCCTTCATCACAGATGAAGAATTAGCGGGGAAATTCGGCGTCAGCATTCAGACGATCCGTTTAGACCGCTTAGAGCTCTCAATACCGGAGCTGAGGGAAAGAATTAAAAACGTGGCAGAGCAAACGCTTGAAGATGAAGTGAAATCACTGCCTTTAGATGAAGTGATCGGTGAAATCATTGATCTGGAGCTTGACGGCCAGGCCATTTCTATATTAGAAGTAAGACGCGAACATGTTTTCAGCCGCAATCAGATTGCGCGGGGGCATCATTTGTTTGCGCAGGCGAACTCACTCGCCGTAGCCGTCATAGATGATGAGCTGGCGCTGACCGCAAGCGCAAATATCCGCTTTACAAGACAGGTGAAAGAGGGCGAGCGCGTCGTTGCGAAAGCCAAAGTGACGGCAGTCGAAAAAGAAAAAGGCAGAACGGTAGTGGAAGTCAACAGTTATGTGGGAGAAGAAGTCGTATTCTCCGGCAACTTTGACATGTACCGTTCAAAACAATCATAAAGGTGGAGCATGCATGAGAATAGCTGTAGATGCAATGGGAGGCGACAATGCACCCAAAGCTGTTATTGACGGAGTAATGAAGGGTATTGAGGCATTTGACGATCTTCATATTACGCTGGTCGGTGACAAGACAACGATAGAATCACACTTGCCAACAACATCAGACCGCATCACCGTATTGCACGCCGATGAAGTGATTGAACCGACGGATGAACCGGTCCGCGCCGTACGCAGAAAGAAAAACTCTTCTATGGTGCTGATGGCACAGGAAGTGGCTGAAAACAGAGCGGATGCCTGCATTTCAGCGGGGAATACGGGCGCATTGATGACAGCGGGGCTGTTTATTGTCGGCAGAATTAAAGGAATCGACCGGCCGGCCCTTGCGCCGACGCTTCCGACCGTATCAGGCGACGGTTTCCTTCTTTTAGATGTAGGCGCCAATGTCGATGCCAAGCCGGAGCACCTTGTCCAGTACGGAATAATGGGATCTGTATATGCCCGGCAGGTTCTCGGAATCAGCTCGCCGCGCGTCGGCTTGTTAAATGTCGGCACGGAAGAAAAGAAGGGAAACGACCTGACAAAAAAGACGTTTGAATTATTAAAAGAAACAAACGTGAATTTTGTCGGAAACGTAGAGGCGAGAGACTTGCTGGAAGGCGCTGCTGACGTTATCGTTACAGACGGCTTTACGGGCAACGTCACGTTGAAAACATTGGAAGGTTCAGCGTTATCAATTTTCAAAATGCTGAAAGATACACTGACTTCAAGTTTTGTTTCTAAGCTGGCAGCAGGAGTGCTGAAGCCGAAGCTGATGGAAATGAAACTGAAAATGGACTATTCTGAGTACGGCGGGGCGAGTCTTTTCGGTTTAAAGGCGCCTGTTATTAAAGCGCACGGCTCTTCTGATGCACGCGCTGTTTATCACGCGCTGCGCCAGGCGAGAGAAATGGTCAGCCAAAACGTGGCCGCATTTATAGAAGAAGAAGTAAAAGAAGAAAAAACAGATGAGTAGTCTGGAGGTTATCACACCATGAGTAAGATTGCATTTTTATTTCCCGGACAGGGATCACAATATATCGGTATGGGAAAAGACCTGTACGAACGCGAAGAAGCGTCAAAACGTATTTTTGATGAAGCGGATGAAACGCTTGAAACAAAGCTGAGCTCGCTCATTTTTGAAGGCGATGCTGAAGAATTAACCCTTACATACAATGCGCAGCCTGCGCTCTTAACAACAAGCATTGCCGTATTGGAAAAGTTTAAAGAATCCGGCATCACGCCGGATTTCACAGCCGGCCACAGCCTCGGAGAATATTCGGCGCTCGTTGCGGCGGGAGCGATGACATTTAAAGATGCCGTTTACACGGTAAGAAAACGGGGAGAATTCATGAATGAAGCCGTGCCGGCGGGAGAAGGCGCAATGGCCGCTATTCTCGGAATGGATGCGGAATCCTTGAAAAAGGTGACGGATCAAGTGACAGAAAACGGCCACCTCGTACAGCTTGCAAATCTGAACTGCCCCGGCCAGATCGTGATTTCCGGAACGGCAAAAGGCGTGGAGCTTGCTTCAGAAGAAGCGAAAAACAACGGGGCAAAACGGGCGATCCCGCTAGAAGTAAGCGGACCGTTCCATTCTGAATTAATGAAGCCCGCGGCGGAAAAACTCGAAGAAGTGCTCAGCGCATGTGAGCTGAAAAGTGCGGCTGTTCCCGTTATATCAAACGTTTCGGCTGACATCATGACAGAAAAAGACGATATCAAGAAAAAGCTGATCGAACAGCTTTATTCACCTGTACGCTTTGAAGAAACAATTAACAAACTGATTGACGAAGGCGTTACGACGTTTGTTGAAATCGGTCCCGGAAAAGTGCTTTCAGGCCTTGTGAAAAAAGTGAACCGCCGTCTGAAAACAATCGCGGTTTCTGACCACGAAACCATTGAATTGGCGATTCAAACGCTGAAGGAGGAGAATCAGGATGCTTAATGAAAAAACAGCAGTCGTAACGGGAGCGTCCCGCGGAATCGGGCGGGCGATCGCGCTTGATCTTGCGAAAAACGGATGTAACGTAGTTGTCAACTACTCCGGAAGTGAAGCGAAAGCGAACGAGGTCGTAGATGAAATCAAATCTTTGGGCCGAAATGCGATCGCGGTAAAAGCCGATGTATCAAATTCCGAAGAAGTACAAAACATGATGAAAGAGGCTGTCGCCGAATTCTCTTCAATCGACATTCTTGTGAACAATGCGGGAATCACAAAGGACAATCTCCTGATGAGAATGAAAGAAAATGAATGGGATGACGTCATCAACATTAACCTGAAAGGTGTTTTCAACTGCACGAAAGCCGTGACTAGACAGATGATGAAACAGCGCTCAGGCCGGATTATCAACGTATCATCAATCGTCGGCGTCAGCGGAAACCCGGGCCAGGCGAACTATGTGGCGGCAAAAGCCGGTGTGATCGGCTTGACAAAGTCATCTGCCAAAGAGCTTGCGAGCCGTAATATTACGGTCAACGCCATCGCTCCGGGCTTTATTTCCACGGATATGACGGACAAGCTTTCTAAAGAAGTCCAAGATGAAATGCTGAAGCAGATTCCGCTCGCGCGTTTCGGTGATCCTTCCGATATCAGCAGCGTTGTCACGTTCCTTGCTTCTGAAGGATCGCGTTATATGACGGGCCAGACCCTCCATATTGACGGCGGAATGGTGATGTAAAGATTTGTTTTTAAAATTTCATCCTAGTTTCTCTAGTTTTTTAAAAACGAATCCTCTATAATACTTGAGGGGAGGTGAATTGCTATGGCAGATACATTAGAGCGTGTAACGAAAATCATCGTAGACCGCCTTGGCGTTGATGAAGCTGACGTCAAACTTGAAGCTTCTTTCAAGGAAGACTTAGGTGCTGATTCCCTAGATGTAGTTGAGCTTGTTATGGAACTTGAAGACGAGTTTGATATGGAGATTTCTGACGAAGATGCTGAAAAGATTGCAACAGTCGGCGACGCTGTGAACTACATACAAAACCAGCAATAAGCTGATGCTAAAAGTCCCGCCTGACAGCGGGGCTTTAGCCCTTTAATCGTTCGGTTACCGGCGTCTGACGCTGTACGCGCTGCCGATTCCGTTTACGGCGGGAAGCGCGGTGAACCTGATGTGCCTATGGAGGTTACTATGTCAAAACACTCACATTTTAAAGATAAAAAAAAGTTCTATAAAAAAATAGAGCAATTTAAAGAGTTCCAAGAACGGATTTCGGTTCATTTTCAAAACGAGAAACTTTTGTATCAAGCATTTACACATTCATCTTATGTGAATGAGCATCGGAAAAAGCCGTATGAAGACAATGAAAGGCTTGAATTTTTAGGTGACGCTGTTTTGGAACTGACGATCTCCCAATTCTTATTTGCCAAATATCCGGCCATGAGTGAAGGAGATTTGACGAAGCTGAGAGCCGCTATCGTATGCGAGCCGTCACTCGTCTCCCTTGCCCACGAATTGTCATTCGGCGATCTTGTTCTTTTGGGTAAAGGAGAAGAAATGACGGGCGGCAGAAAGCGTCCTGCGCTTTTAGCGGATGTGTTTGAAGCGTTTATCGGCGCACTGTATCTGGATCAGGGCCTTGAGCCGGTTCAGCAATTCCTGAAAGAGTACGTGTTCCCTAAAATAAACGATGGTGCTTTTTCTCATGTGATGGATTTCAAAAGCCAGCTTCAAGAATTTGTGCAGCGGGACGGAAAAGGATCGCTTGAGTACAAAATTCTCAATGAAAAAGGACCTGCCCACAACCGGGAATTCGAGGCGCTTGTCTCTCTTAAAGGTGAGGCGCTCGGCATCGGGAACGGACGTTCCAAAAAAGAAGCCGAGCAGCACGCGGCACAGGAAGCTCTTGCAAAATTGCAAAAACACCATACGAAACAATAAAATCCCCCTGTATCCCTAGGGGGATTTCAATATGTCTGCGCCTGATATAAGCGGGGGATTATGATAATATTGAGATACTTATACGATAAGGAGGATCTGGGATGTTCCTCAAACGTTTAGACGTTATAGGATTTAAATCATTTGCAGAACGGATATCCGTTGACTTTGTAAAAGGCGTCACTGCCGTTGTCGGTCCGAACGGCAGCGGAAAGAGCAACATAACCGAAGCCATCCGCTGGGTGCTCGGCGAACAATCAGCCCGCTCGCTTCGGGGCGGGAAAATGGAAGATATCATTTTTGCCGGAAGTGATTCACGCAAGCGGCTTAACCTTGCGGAAGTCACGTTAACGCTTGATAATGAAGATCATTTTCTCCCGATCGATTATCACGAAGTCAGCGTGACGAGACGGGTTTACCGTTCCGGAGAAAGTGAATTTCTCATCAATAATCAGCATTGCCGCCTGAAAGACATCATTGACTTATTTATGGACTCCGGGCTCGGGAAAGAAGCGTTTTCCATTATCAGCCAGGGGAAAGTCGAAGAGATTTTAAGCAGCAAAGCGGAAGACCGCCGCAGTATTTTTGAAGAAGCTGCCGGCGTGCTGAAATATAAAACACGAAAGAAAAAAGCGGAAAACAAACTGTTTGAGACGCAGGATAACTTAAACAGGGTGGAAGATATTCTTCACGAGCTCGAAGATCAGGTCGAACCGCTGAAAATCCAGGCATCAATCGCCAAAGACTACTTAGAAAAAAAGAAAGAGCTTGAGCACGTCGAAATCGCCCTTACCGCCTTTGATATCGAAGAACTGCATGGCAAATGGTCGGGTTTAAAAGACAAGGTGCAGGCTGCTAAAGAAGAAGAATTGGCGGAATCGTCGGCGATCTCCGCTAAAGAAGCGGCGATAGAAGAGACGAGAGATAAAATCCACGCGCTCGACGAATCCGTCAACGAGCTGCAGCAGGTTCTGCTCGTGACAAGTGAAGAGCTTGAAAAGCTGGAAGGCCGGAAAGAAGTGCTGAAAGAGCGCAAAAAAAACGCCGCGCAAAACCGGGAACAGCTTGAGGAATCGGTCACACATTACACAAAGAAGGAAGCAGAACTGAAATCGGCTATTGAAAAACAGTCTGCCGTCTTTGATAAGCTGCGTGCCGAAGTGAAGCGGTTAAATGCCCAGGTGAAAGAAAAGCAGCAGGCGCTCAGCCTTCATAATGAAAACGTCGAAGAGAAAATCGAACAATTAAAAAGCGATTACTTCGAATTGTTAAACAGTCAGGCGTCGATCCGCAACGAGCTGCAGCTTTTAGATGACCAGATGTCCCAATCTGCCGTCCAGCAGGCGAGACTGACCGCAAACAATGAAAAATATCTTCAGGAACGAAATGATATTTCCGTCCGCAAAGCGGCATGCGAAGAAGAACTGGCCGCAGTTGAAGCTGATATTGACAATCAGGTCGGCCGCTTTCGCGAAGTCCAGACCGCATATGAACAGAAAAAACGCCAGTATGAAAAGAAAGAATCAGCCCTGTATCAGGCGTATCAATTTGTACAGCAGGCCAGATCCAAAAAAGATATGCTTGAAACGATGCAAGGCGATTTTTCAGGGTTTTACCAAGGCGTAAAAGAAGTACTGAAGCAGAAGGAGCAGCTTGGCGGCATCCGCGGCGCCGTTCTCGAACTGATTTCCACTGAACAAAAATATGAAACGGCGATCGAGATTGCACTCGGCGCGGCGGCGCAGCACGTTGTCACAGACGATGAGCAGGCGGCGCGGAAAGCGATTCAATATTTAAAACAGAATTCTTTCGGCCGCGCGACGTTTCTGCCGCTTACGGTCATGAAACCGCGCCAGCTCCAAACCCGTGATGAACAGACGGCTTCGAAGCATCCGTCTTTCCTAGGCGCAGCGAGCGGGCTTGTCACGTATGATGCGGCGTATCGGAATGTCATTGAAAACCTTCTCGGCACCGTGCTGATCACTGAAGATTTAAAAGGTGCGAATGAACTTGCCAAGCTTGTCGGGCACCGCTACCGCATCGTGACGCTTGAAGGCGATGTCGTCAATCCCGGCGGATCAATGACAGGCGGCGCAGTCAAAAAGAAAAACAATTCTCTGCTCGGCAGAAGTCGTGAGCTTGAAACGGTGACTGCGCGGCTCGCCGAAATGGAAGAAAAAACAGCTAGCCTCGAAAAAGAAGTCAAATCGCTGAAACAAGCCATTCAAGAGCTTGAACATACGCTGAACGGTCTCCGTGAAGACGGTGAGGCTTTCAGAACAAAGCAGCAGGATGTAAAAGGCAGGCTGTATGAACTCGAAGTCGCCGAAAAGAACATCAATACCCATCTGGAGCTTTACGATCAGGAGAAAGCATCACTGACGGAAAGCAGCCGGGAAAAAGAGGCGCGAAAATCAGCATTGGAAGAACAGCTGAGTGAGGCATCCGGCCAGCTGAAAGAGCTTGAGGAAGAGATGGACAGGCTGACAAAACAAAAGCAGACCCTATCCTCAACAAAAGAAACGCTCTCTCATGAGCTGACGGAATGTAAAGTGGCCGCGGCGAAAAAAGAACAGGCGTGCTCGAGTGAGGAAGACAACCTCAAAAGGCTGAAAAAAGAGCTTGAAGAAACGCAGCTCGCCCTGAAAGAAACACGGGAAGATTTAAGCCTCCTGACCTCAGAGATGACGTCCAGCACAAGCGGTGAGGAGCAGCTTGAAGAAGCAGCCCATCATAAGCTTCACGATAAAACGAGAACGATCGAATTGATCGCCAGCCGGCGCGATCAGCGTGTGAAACTTCAGAGGGCGCTTGATACGAACGAGCTTGAGCTGAAAGAGATGAAGCGTCTGTACAGGCAAAAAACCGAAATTCTGAAAGATGAAGAGGTAAAACTCGGCCGGATGGAAGTTGAGCTTGATAACCTCTTGCAATATTTACGTGAGGAGTACAGCTTATCCTTTGAAGGGGCAAAAGAACAATATCAGCTCGAACTCGAGCCTGAAGAGGCGAGAAAACGGGTCAAACTGATCAAGCTTTCAATTGAAGAGCTCGGAACGGTCAATCTCGGCAGCATCGATGAATTTGAAAGAGTGAACGAACGGTATCAGTTTTTAACGGAGCAGAAAAATGATCTGACGGATGCGAAAAATACACTGTTCCAAGTCATTGAAGAAATGGATTCAGAAATGACGAAGCGGTTCCATGAAACGTTTATCCAGATCCGTTCTCAATTCAACGACGTGTTCCGTTCCTTGTTCGGAGGAGGGCGCGCTGAACTGAAGCTGACCGATCCGAATGACCTTCTCAACTCAGGGGTGGACATTATTGCCCAGCCTCCGGGCAAAAAACTGCAAAACTTAAATCTTTTGTCAGGGGGAGAACGGGCGCTGACCGCCATTGCCCTTTTATTCTCCATTTTGAAAGTAAGGCCCGTTCCGTTCTGCGTGCTTGATGAAGTGGAAGCCGCGCTTGATGAAGCCAATGTATTCAGGTTTGCTCAATACTTAAAAAAATACAGTGGCGACAGCCAGTTTATCGTCATCACCCACAGAAAAGGCACCATGGAAGAAGCGGATGTCCTCTACGGTGTTACGATGCAGGAATCCGGCGTTTCCCGAATGGTTTCGGTCAAACTGGAAGAAACAAAAGAATTCGTTCAGTAACGAGGAAAGAGGTTGAAAGATGAGCTTTTTTAAAAAATTAAAAGAGAAAATCACGAAACAGACAGATTCCGTCTCTGAAAAATTTAAAGACGGTCTCGAAAAAACAAGAAATTCCTTCTCAAATAAAGTGAACGAGCTCGTCTCCCGCTACCGGAAAGTCGACGAAGATTTCTTCGAAGAGCTTGAGGAAGTGCTGATTAGCGCTGACGTCGGTTTCACAACGGTGATGGAACTGATCGACGAGCTCAAAAAAGAAGTGAAGCTGAAAAACATCCAGGATCCTCAGGAAGTGCAGTCCGTCATTTCTGAAAAGCTCGTCGACATTTATAACAGCGGCGACGAACAGATTTCTGAACTGAATATTCAGGACGGGCGCTTAAACGTTATTCTGCTTGTCGGCGTAAACGGCGTCGGAAAAACGACAACGATCGGAAAGCTGGCCCACAAGCTGAAGAATGAAGGCAAATCCGTTGTGCTTGCTGCCGGAGACACCTTCAGAGCCGGGGCGATTGAACAGCTTGAAGTGTGGGGGGAGCGTACTGGTGTGCCTGTCATTAAGCAGGCTGCCGGGAGCGACCCTGCGGCAGTTATTTACGATGCCGTACACGCGGCTAAAGCAAGAGGCGCGGATGTGCTGATTTGTGATACGGCCGGCCGCCTTCAGAATAAAGTAAACTTAATGAAAGAGCTTGAAAAAGTCAAACGCGTCATCGAACGCGAAGTGCCTGAGGCTCCGCATGAGGTTCTGCTTGCGCTTGACGCGACGACAGGTCAGAATGCGATGGCGCAGGCGAAAGAATTCTCCAAAGCGACGAATGTGACGGGTATCGCATTAACGAAGCTTGACGGCACCGCAAAAGGCGGTATCGTCCTGGCGATCCGCAATGAGCTTCACATCCCCGTGAAACTGGTCGGCCTCGGAGAAAAGGTTGACGACCTCCAGCGGTTTGATGCAGAATCTTACGTATACGGTCTCTTTTCTGATTTAGTTGAAAAAGCCGAGGATTAATGAATAAAAAACGAGTATAAAACCTTCCATTTTATACTCGTTTTTTTATACGCATTGATACTCGGAATGGAGGGAGCAGTTGTTGGACAAATGGCTGAAAGCTGAATTGGAAAGGAAGATCGGCGCGATAAACCATATGTCGCTGCTGGATGAACAGGGAGGCACTTCAACCGTTCGGAAAATAGTGACCGGCCAAGACGCATTTTTGCTGAAAAGTTCTTTTCAACAGAAGTATCGGGAATGGTTAATGAGAGAAGCCTTCGTTTTACAACAACTGACGGAAACTCGTCGTCTGCCTGTTCCTATTTATTATGGGATGATACAGGAACAGCATGCCAGCCATATCGTCATGTCATTTGAGGATGGAATCACCCTCACTTCTGCTTTAAGAAAAGCAAAAGGGGATACTGAAAAGAAAAAGCTGATCAAAAGTTTCGGCCAGTTTCTGCAACGGCTGCATGAAACCGAAATGGTCCCTGGTTTACAGCTGGAAACAGACTGGCTCGATCTGCAAATCAAACGAGCCGGGGAATATGTCAAAAAAGGACAGGCTGAAGGAAGTGCAGAGCTTTTGAAGGATTTGGACCGGTACAGACCTGTTCCTGTTCAGCAGACAATGATTCACGGTGACTGCACGACTGATAATGTGCTGGTGAAAGACGGAGAGGTCTGTCTGTTTATCGATGCTGCGGGAATATCGGCGGGAGATCCGCGATATGATGAATCATTAGCGATCCGTCATTTTGTCACAAATGAAGCATGGCTCAATGCTTTTTACGAAGGCTATTGCCGCTATCGTGTATCAAAACAAGAATTCGAGTATTTTAACGGCGGTCTATACGAATTTTTTTAAAAACTGATTATGTAAAAAGAGCCTCATGCTTTGACAAGATAAAAACTTGACACACGCTCTGAAACCATGTAAACTATGTTTTTGTAAAGGGATTTGACTTAACAAAGGGGAGAGCTCAAATGTCGCTCGAAAAAACGACGAGAATGAACTATTTGTTTGACTTCTATCAGTCGTTGCTGACGTCAAAACAAAAGAGCTATATGTCGCTTTATTATCTGGACGATTTCTCCCTTGGTGAAATAGCCGAAGAGTATGACGTTTCAAGGCAAGCCGTTTACGATAACATCAAACGGACTGAAGCGATGCTTGAACAATATGAAGAAAAACTGCTCCTTTTTAAAAAGTTTCAGGAGCGTAAAGAAATGTTTACAAAGCTGAAAGAGCTTGCTTCCGGCTTGCAGGAAGAGGAAAAAATGACGGCTCTGATTGAAGCGCTTGAGAAATTAGATTAGGAGGCGGCAAACAATGGCATTTGAAGGATTAGCCGACCGACTGCAAAAGACGATTTCAAAAATCCGCGGAAAAGGAAAAGTCAGCGAACAAGACGTAAAAGAGATGATGCGTGAAGTTCGTCTTGCGCTTCTTGAGGCTGACGTTAACTTTAAAGTCGTAAAGGATTTTGTGAAAAAAGTAAGTGAACGGGCTGTCGGACAGGACGTCATGCAGAGTCTGACACCCGGTCAGCAGGTTATTAAAGTTGTAAAAGAAGAGCTTACCGAGCTGATGGGCGGCGAAGAAAGCAAAATTGCCGTCGCCAAACGCCCGCCGACCGTTATTATGATGGTCGGGCTCCAAGGTGCCGGTAAAACGACAACCACGGGGAAGCTCGCCAACCTGCTGCGCAAAAAATATAACCGCAAACCGCTGCTCGTGGCTGCAGATATTTACCGTCCCGCTGCGATTAAGCAGCTGGAAACACTGGGGAAACAGCTTGATATGCCGGTCTTTTCGCTTGGCGATCAGGTCAGCCCGGTGGAAATTGCCAGACAGGCGATTGAAAAAGCGAAGGAAGAGCATCATGATTATGTGATTTTAGATACCGCCGGACGGCTGCACATCGATCACGAACTGATGGATGAGCTCTCCGGCGTAAAGGAAGTCGCAAACCCTGAAGAAATTTTCCTTGTCGTCGACTCAATGACCGGTCAGGATGCGGTGAACGTCGCCAAAAGCTTTAATGACCAGCTCGGTTTAACGGGCGTCGTTTTAACAAAGCTTGACGGGGATACCCGCGGAGGTGCGGCGCTTTCTATCCGTGCAGTCACTGAAACGCCGATTAAATTCGCCGGAATGGGAGAAAAACTCGACGCTTTAGAAGCGTTCCATCCCGAGCGTATGGCATCCCGGATTCTCGGAATGGGTGACGTGTTAACCCTGATTGAAAAAGCTCAGGCGACAGTTGATGAAGACAAAGCCAAAGAGCTTGAGCAGAAAATGAGAACGATGAGCTTCACATTGGATGATTTTCTTGAGCAGCTCGGCCAGGTCCGAAACATGGGGCCTCTTGACGAACTGCTGCAAATGATGCCCGGCGCAGGCAAAATGAAAGGCTTAAAAAACATCCAAGTCGATGAAAAACAGCTGAATCATGTGGAAGCGATCATTAAATCAATGACTGTTCTTGAAAAAGAACAGCCGGATATCATTAACGCCAGCCGGCGGAAGCGGATTGCCAAAGGAAGCGGAACATCTGTTCAGGAAGTCAACCGTCTTTTAAAGCAGTTTGAGGAAATGAAAAAAATGATGAAGCAGATGACCAACATGACAAAAGGGAAGAAAAAAGGCTTTAAATTACCTTTTATGTAATCGGTTATACATGATAAAACCGTTGTTAAGAAAAAACACTTTACAAACACTTTTATCATTGTTAATATACTATCTTGTTGAAATATTTTCGGAGGTGCTAGTAAAATGGCAGTAAAAATTCGTTTAAAACGTATGGGAGCAAAAAAATCTCCTTTCTATCGTATTGTTGTAGCAGATTCTCGTTCACCGCGTGACGGCCGTTTCATCGAAACAGTCGGAACATACAACCCGGTCGCAAAGCCGGCTGAAGTGAAAATCAACGAAGAGCTTGCTCTTAAATGGCTGCAAACAGGAGCTAAACCTTCTGATACAGTCCGCAACTTGTTCTCAAGCCAAGGAATTATGGAAAAATTCCACAACGCTAAACAAGGCAAGTAATGACTGATCAGAACTTGGAAGATTTGATTGTCAGCATTGTGGCTCCGCTTGTCGACCATCCGGAAGACATAACGGTCACAAAAGAAGAGACCGATCAAAAGATTGCGCTGCGCTTATCTGTCAATAAGTCAGATACCGGTAAAATTATCGGAAAGCAAGGCCGGACTGCAAGAGCGATTCGAACCGTCGTTTTTGCAGCTGGCGCACAGTCTTCTAAGAAAGTTCAATTTGAAATATTTGACTGAAAGGGAGAGGGCCGGCACCTCCCCTTTTTTTACACGTAAAAAAGGCAAATGAACAGAAATATGTTGGAAGAGTGGGGAGTCTGGTCCTATGCAGATTATTCACAGGGTAACCGTTATGCAGGTTCTGACCGAGCAAAGCAAGGAAAAGCTTTTGGCCTCTTTTGCAGAAAAAAAGCAAACGCTTGAACGAGAATGCAGCCAGCTCTATTTTCAGCTTAGAAAACATGAAAAAGATCAGCAGAATCCCGATGTGGCGGAATCTTTTAAAAAAGCCATTGAAAAAAGACAAGACAAAATCAAAATGATCGATTTCCAAATAAGCCAGACACATTCGCTCCCGCTCGGAAGCGAAGTGAAGGAAAAGGAGATCGATGCGCTGCTTTCAATCAACGTCGGTGATAACTGGCATGAAAAAACAGCGGCAAATACCATCGTCATAAAAGACGGGGTAGTAATTGAAATTCGCCCGAGGTGATAATATGACAAACAGATGGTTTAATGTAGGCAAAATTGTAAATACCCACGGCATTAAAGGCGAAGTGCGGGTCATTTCTAAAACGGACTTTGCCGAAGAACGGTACAAGCCCGGCAATACGCTCTATTTGTTTGCGGAAGGAGCTGCGGAGCCAATCAAAGTAACGGTCAGCACCCACAGGCTTCACAAGCAGTTTCATCTGCTGCAATTCAAAGAAATGCCGAGTCTCAATGAAGTCGAACACCTAAGAAACATGGTAATCAAAGTCCCTGAAGAAGACTTGGGCGAGCTTGAAGAAGATGAATTTTATTTTCATGAAATCATCGGCTGCGAAGTGGTATCAGAGGACGGGGAACTGATCGGCACAGTGAAGGAAATCTTGACGCCCGGAGCTAATGACGTATGGGTAGTTGCAAGAAAAGGGAAAAAAGATGCGCTCATTCCGTATATCGCTTCTGTGGTCAAGGATATTAATATAAATGAGAAGAAAATTAAGATTCATGTAATGGAAGGGTTAATAGACGAATGAAAATCGACTTTTTAACACTGTTTCCCGAGATGTTTCAAGGGGTTCTCGGCTCATCCATCCTGCAAAAAGCACAGGAAAAAGAGGCTGTCCGTTTTGACGTCATCAATTTCCGGGCTTTTTCGGATAATAAACACCAAACGGTTGATGATTACCCGTACGGCGGGGGAGCCGGGATGGTGTTAAAGCCGCAGCCTGTGTTTGATGCCGTTGAAAAGCTGACAGCCGGTACGGATGCCAAGCCGCGCATTATTCTCGTCTGCCCGCAAGGTGAACGTTATACGCAGAAGAAAGCCGAGGAGCTGGCGGAAGAGGAACATCTGATGTTTATTTGCGGACATTATGAAGGGTATGATGAACGGATCCGGGAACACCTTGTCACGGATGAAATCTCCATCGGGGACTTTGTGCTGACAGGTGGAGAGCTCCCTGCCATGATGATTGCCGACAGTGTTGTCAGGCTTTTGCCGGGCGTCCTCGGAAAAGAAGCATCCCACGTGGAGGATTCCTTCAGCACGGGGCTTTTAGAGCATCCGCATTATACAAGGCCTGCAGATTATAAAGGCTTAAAAGTGCCTGAGACGCTTCTGTCCGGCAACCATGCCAAAATAAAAGAATGGCGCAATAAAGAATCAATCAGAAGAACCTTTTTAAGACGCCCGGACCTTCTTGAAAACTATCCTCTCACCGATGAGCAAAGAAAATGGATTTCCGAGTGGGAAAACGAATAGATTCTATTGCGCAGGCAATGAAGATATGATAAGATACTACTTGTGGCTTAAGAAGGCTTATCCTTCAAAAGCTTGAAAACGATGTTCCGCTGTGCCTTGCAGTTGTGGCTAAGAGCATCTGTTGGAAGGAGTTGAAAACGATGCAAAAACTAATTCAAGATATCACAAAAGAACAGCTTCGCACTGATCTTCCTGCGTTCCGTCCTGGTGACACTTTACGTGTACACGTAAAAGTTGTTGAGGGTAACCGTGAGCGTATCCAGATCTTCGAAGGTGTTGTGATCAAGCGTCGTGGTGGTGGAATCAGCGAAACGTTCACAGTTCGTAAGATTTCTTACGGTGTTGGCGTTGAACGTACATTCCCTGTACACACACCAAAAATCGCGAAAATCGAAGTTGTACGTTACGGTAAAGTACGTCGCGCTAAGCTTTACTACCTGCGTGAACTTCGCGGAAAAGCGGCTCGTATTAAAGAAATCAGACGATAATGATAACGAACGAAAAGAGCTTGTTACCCGTAACAGGCTCTTTTTTTATATGACATTTGTAAAAGCGGAACAAGCAACGTAAAATACATAAGAGATCACCGGGACATACAGTTCCGGCAAATAAGGCAGGTGTCGAAGTCACATGACCATTCAATGGTTCCCGGGCCATATGGCTAAAGCGAGACGGGAAGTAACAGAAAAACTGAAATTAATTGATATCGTCTACGAATTGGTGGATGCGAGAATACCGATGTCATCGAGAAACCCGATGATTGAGGAAATTTTAAAAAATAAGCCGCGCATTATGCTTTTAAATAAAGCCGATAAGGCCGATGCGGCTGTAACGGCCCAATGGAAGGATCACTTTCAGGGACAGGGGATTCCCTCTCTTTCAATAAACTCCGTTAACGGACAGGGGCTGCATCAAATCGTGCCGTCCTCGAAAGAACTGCTGAAAGATAAGTTCGATAAAATGAAAGCAAAAGGCATTAAGCCAAGAGCGATCCGCGCATTAATCATCGGCATTCCGAACGTCGGGAAATCTACGCTCATCAACCGTCTGGCCAAAAAAAACATTGCCAAGACGGGAGACAGGCCCGGCATTACCACTTCCCAGCAGTGGGTAAAGGTAGGCAAGGAATTAGAGCTGCTCGATACACCGGGGATTTTATGGCCTAAATTTGAAGACGAGCTTGTCGGTTTGCGCCTGGCGATCACCGGGGCGATTAAGGATTCCATTATCAACCTGCAGGATGTGGCCATTTTCGGGCTGCGTTTTCTGGAAGAGCATTATCCAGACCGCCTAAAGGAGCGTTACGGACTTCAGGAAATCCCTGAGGATATCGCCGCTCTTTTTGACGCGATCGGTGAAAAACGCGGCTGTTTAATGGGCGGCGGACTGATTGACTACGATAAAACGACAGAAGTCATCATCCGGGACATCCGGACGGAAAAGTTCGGCAGGCTTTCATTTGAAACACCATCAGAATAAAGACGCGCAGCGATGCGGGTCTTTATTTTTTCCGCAGAATACCGATATACATAATGTAAGGGAGAAGAGAACGTGAATACATTAACCGTAAAAAGCGTAAAAGAACGCCTGCAAGAGGTCAAAGATGAAAGAGACCCCTTCCTTGCCCAATGTGAAAAAGATCCGAGAAAAAGCGTACAGACGCTTTTAGAGCAATGGCTGAAGAAACACGCGAAGGAAAAAGCCCTTAAAGAGCAGTGGCTGAACATGACGGCATACGAAAGGCTCTCATACAAAAAAGGTTTCCGCCTGATTGCAGGCGTTGACGAAGCGGGAAGAGGGCCGCTTGCCGGACCGGTTGTCGCAGGTGCTGTCATTTTGCCGGCAGAATGCGAGATTCTCGGACTCACGGACTCGAAGAAACTGTCGGAAAAGAAGCTCGGGGAGTATTACGATCGGATTACGGAAGAAGCCACAGCGATAGGAGTAGGCATTGTCCATGCGGATGTCATTGACCGGATCAACATTTATGAGGCCGCGAGACTCGCGATGGTAAAAGCGGTCAATGCTTTATCGGAAACACCTGATTATCTGCTTGCAGATGCCATGACGCTACCGCTGGACATTCCGCAGTCATCTGTTATAAAAGGGGATGCCAAAAGCGTGTCAATTGCTGCCGGAGCCTGCATTGCTAAAGTAACGCGGGACCGTCTCATGGCGGAATACGCCAAAACCTATCCCATGTACGGCTTTGAAAAAAATAAGGGCTACGGAACGAAAGAACATCTTGAAGCTCTTCAGGCATACGGACCGACAACTATTCACCGAAAAACATTCGCTCCCGTTCAATCTTATTGTTAGAAAAGAGGCTTAAGACATGAACATAAGCGGCGAAATCCAAGCGGCTTTCAGACAGCTGACGGCGGAAATCTCTCAGGATCGGCAAGACGGCGGTAAAGACAGCGGCGAAAAAAGACTGCTGTTAGGGAAGGTTCTCCGTTTGCTGGACGATCAAAGCGCGCTTATCCAAATCGGCGGCCGGACGATGCAGGGAAAGCTTGAAACCGCCCTCCGTCCTCAGGCATATTACTGGTTTTCTTATGACAGACAGCCGGCGGAAAAAATAGGCCGGCTTCATGTTGTTGACCAATTTGATGGAAGCCCGAAAACCGTTCAGGAAGCGGCGGGAAGACTGTTAAACGCTCTTTCCGTCAAACCGAACCCGGTATCTCTGCAGATTGCCGAAACGTTTATGCAGCAGAAGCTGCCAATGACGGAAAACAGCCTCAAAGCCTGCATCCGCTGGGCTGAATCGCTTCCGGCCGCCGAATTGAAAAAGGCGGCAGAAACAATCGTATTTGCGCTGAAACGGGAACTGCCCGCGCACCCTGAAGTCTTGTCAGCCATTCATGCCGTTAAATATCCGGTTCCGACCCGCCGCCTTCTTTCCGGACTGCTTCAGGCAATCAATCAGGCTCCGCAATCGGCAAAAGAGCTGTCCGCGCTTCAAGAGGCGGTTTCTGGCGTGTTAGACGCGGAAACGGATCTTCATGCAGAGCGCCTCTTGAAGAAGCTTGCCGAGGCCGCACGCATGCCGATTTCAGAAACCGGGCCGATGGATAAAGGGGAACGGACGGAATTAAAACAATCACCAATTGTCCGAGAGACTCGTGAAAACGTAAAGGCAGTCTCAAGCCGCCCTTCTCCTCCGCGTGCCCGGCCAGATACGGAGCTGCCTGAAAAAGCGGCAAGACAGCTTATCGAAAAATTAATGACATCAGCCGAAAAGAATGAAAACCGTCCCGTAAAAGAAACGGCGGAGATCATCAAGGCTTTCATTTCTCAAGATAAAACATCCAAAACAGCACCTGTTCTCCAAAACGTACAAATGACAGAACAGGAGGCGGCTGTTTTCGAAAAAGCCGTTCAGCTTACTGAACTGAAATATGCGGAAAAACATGACGTATTAAGCCTTTTGCAAAGAATCAAAAAAGGGCTGGGCACCCGTGATGAATTATCATTCATTACAGCGCTTGAAAAAGGCGCGGCTCCGCAGCCGGAGAAACAAGCGCTGAAAACGGCTCTCCAAGCCGTCCGGACGCTTCAAGACGCGCCCCAATCCGTTAAACAAGAGGCAGAACCGCTCATTCATAAATTAAACGGACAGCTGTTTATTGAGCAGCAGAATCCATCTTTTACGCAGATGGTGCTGTCATTTCCGCTGGGAGCGTCCGCATATGAGAATGACATCACAGTTCTCTTTAAAGGACGAAAGAAGCCGGACGGAAAACTCGATCCCTCACATTGCAGGCTCCTGTTTTTGCTGCACCTTGAAACGCTGCAAGAAACCGTCGTGGACTGTATGATTCAGCAAAATGTAATGACCATTACGGTTGAGACCGATTTTGAGCTTCAGGCGGCCATCGACCCTCTCGTACCGGCTTTAAAAGAGGCTGTGAAAGAAACGGGCTTCAGTCTGTCGGGCGTTACGGCTAAAAAGCGGCGACCGAAAGACCAGAGCGCTCTTGTGGAAGAGTTTATAGAAAAAGACGGCGGACGAAAAGTGGATGTGAAAATATGAAAGAGCAAACGCCGTTAAGAAGAGCTGTCGCCCTGCATTACGACCGGCAGAAAGACCAAGCCCCAAAGGTTGTCGCAACAGGCAGGGGGCATGTTGCGGAAAATATCATAAAAGAAGCTGAGAAGGCGGGGGTTCCCATTCAGGAAGACAGAACCCTTGTCGAATTAATGCGCCATTTGACGGTCGACGATCAGATACCGGAAGCGCTTTATGAGACCGTTGCTGAAATTTTTTCATTTGTTTACCGACTGGATGAAAGCCTGAAAAACGAAAAATAAGGAACATTCATTTCCCGGACTCCGTATAAATTTATATTTTCAATAAAATAGAATGTTCGGAAGGATATAAAGATTTTGTTTTGAACCCTAGACAATTCTTCCAGTATTATATAGAATGAAAGCGCAGTCTATTTTTAGTTTTGCTACATAAGTTAGGAGGATGGGAAATGAATATCCATGAGTACCAGGGAAAAGAAGTCCTCAGAAAATACGGGGTGTCTGTTCCTGAAGGTAAAGTGGCTTTTACAGCAGAGGAAGCAGTTGAAAAAGCAGAGAGCCTGTCAAGCTCGGTTTATGTCGTAAAGGCGCAAATCCATGCTGGCGGCCGCGGCAAAGCTGGTGGGGTAAAGATTGCAAAAACAATAGATGAAGTGAAGGGGTATGCTGAAGAACTGTTAGGCAAGACGCTTGTCACCCATCAAACGGGTCCGGACGGACAAGTAATAAAACGCTTACTTATTGAAGAAGGCTGCGATATTAAAAAGGAATACTATGTCGGGCTTGTACTTGACCGCGCCACTTCAAGAATCGTTTTAATGGCGTCTGAAGAAGGCGGAACGGAGATTGAAGAAGTAGCGGAAAAAACACCTGAAAAAATTAAAAAAGCGGTTATTGATCCGGCTGTCGGCCTTCAAGGCTATCAGGCAAGGGAAATTGCATTCGCAATTAACATCCCGAAAGAGCTTGTCGGCAAAGCCGCTAAATTTATGCTCGGTTTATATAAAGCATTTGTTGAGAAGGACTGCTCCATCGCCGAGATCAACCCTCTCGTCGTCACGGGAGACGGAAACGTCATGGCGCTTGATGCTAAGCTGAACTTTGACAGCAATGCGTTATACAGACAAAAAGATATTATGGAATACAGAGATTTAGACGAAGAAGATCCGAAAGAAATCGAAGCGTCAAAATACGATCTGAGCTACATTTCCCTTGATGGAAATATCGGCTGTATGGTAAACGGCGCGGGTCTTGCGATGTCTACAATGGATATCATTAAACACTACGGCGGAGAACCTGCAAACTTCCTGGATGTTGGGGGCGGCGCCACCGCTGAAAAAGTAACGGAAGCTTTTAAAATCATTCTTTCCGATCAAAACGTAAAAGGAATTTTCGTAAATATTTTCGGAGGCATCATGAAGTGTGATGTCATCGCCGAGGGCGTTGTTGAAGCGACGAGACAAGTCGGATTGACATTGCCGCTGGTCGTGCGCCTTGAAGGGACAAACGTAGATTTAGGAAAGAAAATCCTGAATGAATCAGGCTTAAACATTACATCTGCGGAATCAATGGCAGACGGCGCGCAGAAAATCGTATCCTTAGTTTAGGAAAGAATGAAAGGCAGGGGACCAGATAATGAGTGTTTTTATCAATAAAGATACGAGAGTTATTGTACAGGGGATTACAGGTTCTACCGCTTTATTTCATACAAAGCAGATGCTGGAATACGGCACGAATATCGTTGGCGGTGTAACACCTGGTAAAGGCGGAACGGAGGCTGAAGGCGTACCGGTATTCAATACGGTCGCAGAAGCGGTTCGTACAACAGGCGCTGATGCGTCAGTCATTTACGTGCCGGCTCCATTTGCGGCGGACGCAATTATGGAAGCGGTTGACGCGGAAATTGATCTTGTCATTTGTATCACTGAGCACATCCCGGTTTTGGACATGGTGAAAGTGAAGCGCTTTATGGAAGGCAAGAAAACGAGATTAATAGGGCCGAACTGCCCGGGTGTTATTACGCCTGAAGAATGCAAAATCGGCATTATGCCGGGATACATTCATAAGAAGGGGCATGTAGGCGTTGTATCCCGTTCGGGAACATTGACATACGAGGCCGTCCATCAGCTTTCAGAAGCCGGCGTAGGCCAATCTACCGCTGTAGGAATCGGCGGTGACCCGGTCAACGGCACGAACTTTATTGACGTGTTAAAAGCGTTCAATGAAGATCCTGAAACACATGCCGTCATCATGATCGGAGAAATCGGCGGCACAGCTGAAGAGGAAGCGGCTGAGTGGGTGAAAGCAAACATGACGAAGCCTGTTGTCGGCTTTATCGGCGGTAAAACCGCTCCACCGGGAAAACGCATGGGCCATGCGGGCGCCATCATCTCCGGAGGAAAAGGCACGGCAGAAGAAAAAGTCAAAACGATGAACGCCTGCGGGATTGAAGTGGCGGAAACCCCTTCTGTAATGGGCGAAACGCTGATTAAGGTGTTAAAAGAAAAAGGCTTATTTGAAACGTGCAAAACGCACTGACCGAAGCAGGGGCAGCCGTAACGGCTGTTCCTGTTTTTACTGTGAAAAAAAGAGGAGGTTGCCAGATTTGGATCAAGCATCGCGCTGTTTAATGGTCTGCAGTATCAATCAAATTATTTCCCCGTCTCTTCTATTAAAATGGTGGAAAGCTGATCACTCCCTGTCTTTTTTACGGGATCCGCATCCATTAACCGTTTTATCAGAAGGGAAAACAGCACCGAAAGCCATTTTTCGAGAAATAGAGCGCAAGGATTCGGAACTCGATGAAGTTCTGTCCGATTACCGCCGCGAAGGCATTACAGTCATCCCGATTTCATCAAGCCGCTATCCTTCATGGCTTAAAACGATTTATGATCCGCCGGCTGTCTTGTTTGCAAAAGGGAACACGCAGCTTCTTGAAAAAGGCCGAAAAATTGGGATTGTGGGCACGCGGAAACCGACGGAAGACGGAATAAAAGCGGTTGGGCATCTTACCGCTGAACTCTCAAAAAAAGGCTGGGTCATCGTAAGCGGGCTTGCATCCGGCATAGACGGATTGTCTCATAAGGCGAGCATCAGGGCAAAAGGGCTTACGATCGGCGTGATAGCCGGCGGATTCCATCACATTTATCCCCGGGAAAATCTCCTGTTAGCAGAATACATGGCTGAACACCACCTCCTACTCTCAGAACATCCTCCTGAAACAAAGCCGAAAAAGTGGCACTTTCCGATGAGAAACCGTATAATCAGCGGATTAAGTGAAGGAATTGTAGTCGTGCAGGGAAAAGAAAAAAGCGGTTCATTAATCACAGCTTATCAGGCCCTCGATCAAGGGAGAGAGGTATTTGCAGTTCCCGGTTCCATATTTAATCCATATTCCGGAGGACCTATAAAACTCATTCAAGAAGGGGCGAAAGCTGTATTGTGCGCAGAGGATATTGACGGAGAGCTGACCGCCCGAGGCGTTCAGTATACGGAACCCTTTTGAAATATCGTTTGACAAACGGTATTGTAATATTTAATAATAGTGAGGATTTAAAGTTGCACATTATTTTCATGTATAAAATGACGTTCATCATAAAGAATGAAATGTTGAAAGCCATAAAAAGGCAGCTCTAAAATGAATTGATACTTGAAAAGAGAGAGAACACCTCTTGAGGGGGATGAAAATGTCTGATTATCTAGTCATCGTGGAATCGCCGGCAAAGGCGAAAACGATTGAACGTTATTTAGGAAAGAAATATAAAGTCAAAGCTTCAATGGGACATGTCCGGGATCTTCCAAAAAGTCAAATGGGAGTTGACATCGAACAGAACTTTGAACCGAAATATATTACGATCCGCGGAAAAGGCCCTGTTTTAAAAGAATTAAAAACAGCGGCAAAGAAAGCAAAAAAAGTCTATCTCGCGGCCGACCCCGACAGAGAAGGGGAAGCGATTGCATGGCATCTCGCGCACAGTCTTGATCTGGATCTCAACTCTGACTGCCGGGTCGTCTTTAATGAAATAACAAAAGACGCCATTAAAGAATCATTTAAACATCCGCGCATGATTAACATGGATCTTGTGGATGCGCAGCAGGCGCGCCGCATATTAGACCGGCTCGTCGGATACAAAATCAGCCCGATTCTTTGGAAAAAAGTAAAAAAAGGCCTCAGTGCGGGCCGCGTGCAATCCGTTGCGCTCCGGATCATCATTGACCGGGAAAAGGAAATCAACGACTTTAAACCTGAAGAGTACTGGACGATTACCGGCTCATTTCTAAAAGGAAAAGAGACGTTTGAAGCCGGCTTTTTCGGAAAAAACGGCAAAAAGCTTCCTTTAAAAAGTGAAGAAGACGTAAAAGCCGTTCTTGCTGAGCTGAAAGGCAATAAGTATACAGTAGACAAGGTTACGAAAAAAGAGCGGAAACGAAATCCCGCTCTGCCGTTTACAACGTCCACCCTGCAGCAGGAGGCTGCAAGAAAGCTGAATTTCAGAGCGAAGAAAACGATGATGATCGCTCAGCAATTATATGAAGGAATTGATCTCGGTAAAGAAGGTACAGTCGGACTCATCACGTATATGAGAACGGACTCAACGAGGATTTCCAACACGGCCGTTGAAGAGGCGTCAGCTTTTATTGATCAGGCGTACGGAAAAGAGTACTTAGCGGGAAAACGGAAACCGGCAAAGAAAAATGAAAACGCTCAAGATGCTCACGAAGCGATCCGCCCGACTTCAGTACTCAGAAAACCTGCCGATTTAAAAGCGGTGCTTGGCAGAGACCAGCTCAGATTATACAAGCTGATTTGGGAGCGCTTTGTTGCAAGTCAGATGGCGCCAGCCGTTCTGGATACGATGAGTGTCGATCTCAGCAATAACGGATTGACATTCCGGGCAAACGGAAGTAAAGTCAAATTCGCCGGCTTCATGAAAGTCTATGTAGAGGGTAAAGACGATCAGCTGGAAGAAAAAGACCGTATGCTTCCGGACCTTAAAGAGGGAGACACGGTTTTGTCGAAAGATATTGAGCCCGAGCAGCACTTTACTCAGCCGCCGCCGCGTTACACAGAGGCGCGCTTGGTTAAAACGCTTGAAGAACTCGGTATCGGCCGTCCTTCCACATATGCGCCGACTCTTGACACGATCCAGCGGCGCGGTTACGTGGCATTAGACAATAAACGGTTTGTGCCGACTGAGCTCGGACAGATTGTACTGGATCTCATCATGGAGTTTTTCCCGGAAATCATTAACGTTGAATTCACGGCAAAAATGGAAAGAGACCTTGACCATGTTGAAGACGGTCAGACAGAATGGGTTCAAATCATTGACAGCTTCTATTCCGATTTCGAAAAGCGTGTGAAAAAAGCGGAAGCCGAAATGAAAGAAGTGGAAATTGAACCTGAATACGCCGACGAAGATTGTGAGTTATGCGGCTCCCGGATGGTTTATAAAATGGGCCGGTACGGCAAATTCATGGCATGCTCCAACTTCCCTGACTGCCGCAATACAAAACCGATTGTTAAACAAATCGGCGTGAAATGTCCTAAGTGTCATGAAGGAAACATTGTCGAACGAAAATCAAAAAAGAAACGCGTCTTTTACGGCTGTGACCGTTATCCTGACTGTGACTTCGTATCTTGGGATAAACCGATTGAACGAAAATGCCCGAAATGTGAAAATATGCTCGTAGAGAAAAAGCTTAAAAAAGGCATACAAGTCCAATGTGTCGAATGCGATTATAAGGAAGAACCACAGAAGTAGCGGTGAGCAGAGCCTTGCTCACCTTCTTTGTGTGGAAGTAACAAACAACAGGAGATGAAAAGAAATGAACCAGCAAACAGTTAATGTAATCGGAGCAGGCCTTGCCGGAAGTGAAGCAGCATGGCAGCTTGCAAAACGAGGAATTCAAGTAAAACTATATGAAATGCGGCCCGTAAAGCAGACGGCAGCCCATCACACTGATAAATTTGCCGAACTGGTATGCAGCAACTCCCTCCGTTCAAATACGCTTGCCAATGCGGTAGGTGTATTAAAGGAAGAAATGCGGGCGCTTGACTCAGCAATCATTCAATCTGCTGATAAATGTTCGGTTCCGGCAGGGGGAGCGCTTGCCGTTGACCGTCATGAATTTGCGCAAAGCGTGACGGATCTCGTGAAAAACCATCCGAACGTAACGGTACTTACTGAGGAAGTAACAGAGATTCCGGAAGGCCCGACAGTTATTGCGACCGGACCGCTTACGTCAGAATCGCTTTCACAGCAGCTGAAAGAACTCACCGGAGAAGAGTACCTGTATTTTTATGACGCGGCGGCGCCGATTGTTGAAAAAGACAGCCTTGATATGGATAAAGTCTACTTAAAATCCCGTTATGACAAGGGAGAAGCGGCATACTTAAACTGCCCGATGACAGAAGAAGAGTTTGACCGTTTCTATGAAGCGCTGACGACGGCTGAGACGGTTCCGTTAAAAGAATTCGAGAAAGAAATTTTCTTTGAAGGCTGCATGCCGATTGAAGTCATGGCGAAAAGAGGCAAGAAAACGATGCTGTTCGGACCGATGAAACCGGTCGGGCTGGAAGATCCTAAAACAGGCAAGCGGCCTTATGCAGTCGTGCAGCTCAGACAGGATGACGCGGCAGGAACGCTATATAATATTGTAGGTTTTCAGACACATTTAAAATGGGGAGACCAAAAAGAAGTGCTTAAACTGATCCCCGGACTTGAAAATGTTGACATCGTCAGATACGGCGTCATGCACAGAAACACATTTATCAACTCGCCTAGCCTCTTGAATCCGACATATCAATTTAAACAGCGGAACGACCTGTTCTTCGCAGGCCAAATGACCGGCGTAGAAGGTTATGTTGAATCTGCTGCTTCAGGCCTTGTGGCGGGAATCAATGCGGCCAAACTTGTGCTCGGTGAGGACCTTGTGACATTCCCTCAGGAGACGGCGATCGGAAGCATGGCTCATTACATTACGACGACGAACCAGAAGAACTTCCAGCCGATGAACGCAAACTTCGGCCTGTTAAAAGAACTGCCTGTTAAAATTAAAAACAAAAAAGAACGAAATGAAGAATACGCTAAACGCGCAATTGAAACTATTCAAACTATTTCGAAAACGATATAGCTTTTCATTGCAACTTCAATGCATTATATGATACCATTTAAAAGCCCTTCGGAGAGGAAGGTCATAATAATGGCGGAGAATGTTAACTTTTTTTTAAAGTTATTCGTTGAATATTTACAAATTGAAAAAAATTATTCACAATATACTATTGTGAATTATGTTAATTCGATTGAAGAATTTGGGATGTTTCTGCATGCTCAAAATATAAATGGATTGAAAGAAGCTGCATATCATGATGTGAGAATATTTTTGACAGAAGCTTATGAAAAAGGCCTGTCAAGAAAAACAATCAGCAAGAAGATTTCAGCTTTGAGAAGCTTCTATAAATTTTTGATGAGGGAAAAGCTTGTTGAAGAGAATCCGTTTCAGCTTGTTCATCTGCCGAAACAAGAAAAACGGATTCCGAAGTTTCTTTATGAAAAAGAACTTGAGGAACTATTCGCTGTTTCAGACAGAAGCAAGCCGTCAGGGATGCGCGATCAGGCCTTGCTTGAGCTTCTATATGCGACCGGAATGAGGGTCAGTGAGTGCTGTACGCTCACTGTCGGCGATCTTGACTTATCTATGGATACGGTGCTCGTTCACGGGAAAGGCAGGAAGCAGCGCTACATCCCGTTCGGCTCATATGCCCGTGATGCGCTGGAGCTGTATATCAATAGCGGAAGGCAGTGCCTGCTTGAAAAAGCAAAAGAGCCTCATGATTTGCTGTTTGTCAATCAAAGAGGCGGTCCGCTTACCGCCAGAGGCATCCGGTATATTTTAAGCGGGCTTGTAAAAAAGGCATCCGGCACTTTACATATACACCCGCATATGCTTCGGCATACGTTTGCGACCCATCTGCTGAATGAAGGGGCTGACTTAAGAAGCGTCCAGGAGCTTTTGGGCCATTCTAATCTGTCTTCCACGCAGATATACACGCATGTATCGAAGGAAATGCTGAGAAACACATATATGTCCCACCATCCGAGAGCTTTTAAAGAAAATTAAAAGGAGGCCCTTCTCATGTCATCTTTTCATGCGACAACGATTTTTGCCGTCCAGCATAAAGGAAAAAGCGCTATGTCAGGAGACGGCCAGGTCACATTCGGTCAGGCTGTAGTCATGAAACATACTGCGAGAAAAGTGAGAAAGCTGTTTAACGGAAAGGTTCTGGCCGGCTTCGCGGGATCTGTTGCAGACGCTTTCACACTTTTTGAAATGTTTGAGGCGAAGCTTGAAGAATACAACGGCAATTTAAAACGTGCGTCGGTTGAGCTTGCGAAAGAATGGCGCAGCGATAAAGTGCTGCGCAAGCTGGAAGCCATGCTGATTGTCATGAACCAGGATACCTTGCTTCTCGTATCGGGAACAGGTGAAGTGATTGAGCCGGATGACGGCGTTTTGGCAATCGGCTCCGGAGGAAACTACGCCCTGTCAGCAGGAAGAGCGCTGAAAACTTATGCCGGAGAAAACCTGTCCGCCAAAGAAATTGCAAAAGCCGCTTTGAAAATCGCAGGCGAGATTTGTGTGTACACAAACGATCAGATCATTTTGGAAGAACTTGAATAGAAAGGACTTGAGGCGCATGGAAAACAAACCGTTAACACCGAGACAAATCGTAGATCGGTTGGATCAATACATTGTAGGACAGCAGGATGCAAAAAAAGCTGTCGCCGTGGCATTAAGAAACCGCTATCGCAGAAGTCTTCTTGATGAAAAACTGAGAGATGAGATCGTTCCCAAAAACATCCTGATGATGGGTCCGACAGGGGTGGGGAAAACAGAAATCGCCAGACGGATCGCCAAGCTTACCGGTGCGCCATTTATAAAAATTGAAGCGACAAAATTTACAGAAGTCGGCTATGTAGGCAGAGATGTCGAATCAATGGTCAGAGACCTTGTTGAGACATCCGTGCGGCTCATTAAAGAAGAAAAAATCAGCGAAGTGAAAGAACAGGCTGAAGAAAATGCAAACAAACGCATTGTGCGGCTTCTCGTTCCGGGAAAGAAAAAACAAGCGGGTGTGAAAAATCCGTTTGAAATGCTTTTCGGAGGAAGCCAGCCGTCAAGCGATGATGAAAGCGATCAGCAGGAAGAAGCGAGCCTTGAAGAGAAAAGAAAGCGCATGGCGCATCAGCTCGCATTGGGAGAGCTCGAAGACCATTACGTCTCCGTAGAGGTGGAAGAGCAGCAGCCGTCGATGTTTGACATGCTGCAAGGCTCCGGCATGGAGCAGATGGGCATGAATATGCAGGATGCGCTGAGCAATCTGATGCCTAAAAAGAAGAAACGCCGCAAAATGACGGTCAGAGAGGCAAGAAAGGTTCTGACCAATGAAGAGGCAAGCAAATTAATCGATATGGATGAAGTCAGCCAGGAAGCCGTGTTAAGAGCTGAAGAGGGCGGCATCATCTTTATTGACGAAATAGATAAAATCGCAAAAAACGGAGGGGCTTCTTCCTCGGCCGATGTCTCGAGAGAGGGCGTCCAAAGGGATATCCTTCCGATTGTCGAAGGCTCGACCGTCGTCACGAAATACGGCTCCGTCAAAACCGACCACGTGCTGTTTATAGCCGCCGGGGCATTCCATATGGCCAAACCGTCTGATCTGATTCCGGAGCTGCAGGGGCGCTTTCCGATTCGTGTAGAACTGAGCAAGCTGACGGTGGATGATTTTGTGAAAATTCTCGTCGAACCTGATAATGCGCTGTTAAAACAATATCAGGCTTTATTGCAGACAGAAGGTATATCTCTTGAATTTTCTGACGAAGCTATTCGTAAGATCGCCGAAGTGGCTTATCATGTGAATCAGGATACGGACAACATCGGAGCAAGAAGGCTTCACACGATATTGGAACGTCTCTTGGAGGACCTGTCGTTTGAAGCGCCGGACGTGACGATGGAAAAAGTCGCCATCACGCCGCAATACGTTGAAGAAAAGCTCGGATCGATTGCAAACAACAAAGATCTAAGTCAATTTATATTGTAAAAATTTAATAACAGGAATTCTAGGAGGATTATTTAACATGGCTTTACTACAAAAAACACGAATTATTAACAGCATGCTGCAGGCTGCGGCAGGCAAACCCGTAAACTTTAAAGAAATGGCAGAAACGCTTCGCGACGTCATTGATTCTAATATTTTCGTCGTCAGCCGCAGAGGAAAGCTTTTGGGCTACTCTATTAATCAGCAGATCGAAAATGACCGCATGAAAAAAATGCTTGAAGACCGCCAGTTCCCGGAAGAGTACACGAAAAACCTTTTCAACGTTCCGGAGACATCTTCAAACCTTGATATCAACAGCGAATATACGGCTTTTCCTGTTGAAAACAGAGACCTGTTCCAAGCGGGCTTAACGACGATTGTGCCGATTATCGGCGGAGGAGAGCGTCTGGGCACATTGATTCTGTCCCGTCTGCAGGACCAATTTGAAGATGATGATCTCATTCTTGCTGAATACGGAGCAACCGTTGTAGGAATGGAGATTTTAAGAGAAAAAGCAGAAGAAATCGAAGAAGAAGCGCGAAGCAAAGCAGTTGTTCAAATGGCGATCAGTTCTTTGTCTTACAGTGAACTTGAAGCGATTGAGCATATCTTTGAAGAGCTTGACGGAAACGAAGGCTTGCTTGTGGCAAGTAAGATTGCCGACCGTGTAGGCATTACCCGTTCAGTCATCGTTAACGCGCTGAGAAAGCTCGAAAGCGCCGGCGTTATTGAATCCAGATCACTTGGAATGAAGGGGACTTACATTAAAGTTCTGAACAATAAATTCCTTATTGAATTGGAAAACCTAAAATCTCATTAATCCAAAAGCAGGATCCCTAAAAGCGGGGGTCCTGCTTTTTTTATGGACAATAGGTGAAAAGTTGGAGTTTAAAGTTGATTATTGGAATCTGATCTGAGATAATCCATCTTGCTGTGTGAGAAAAAGGGGAAGATACAGAAATTCAGCTATTTTCAGTCTTATATTAACCAAATGCTTGTAGTCCAAATACTCTAGGACTTAATACCTATGTACAAAATAGATACAAATGAGCACTTTTTTTTAGCCTAACTTCATAGACTTTAAGCCTGTTATTTCTTACAATAAGCATATGGTTTTACAATTCTCGACAAGGATTTTTAGGAGAAAAATATCTGAAATGGAGGTAAGTGGATTTGGACTTATTTTCTGGAACTATACAAAATCTTGAGAATGCCTTGGGGAGAGCGGACATTAAGCAAAAAGTCTTAACTAATAATATCGCCAATATAGATACACCGAACTATAAGGCAAAAAAAGTCTCTTTCCGAAATTTGTTAGATCAGGAAACATCCAATCTTGAGGCTGTAAAAACCGACTATCGACACGTTGACTTTACGGATTCGGGGGACGATTATTCCATCGTGTCCAGCGGTGACACATCGTACCAGCAAAACGGAAACAATGTCGATATCGACAAAGAAATGACAGATTTAGCCGAAAACCAAATTAATTATCAGGCTTTGGTTGAAAGAATGAGCGGCAAATTCAATTCCCTGAAAACAGTCTTGACAGGAGGAAAATAATGAGTGGCTTTCAAAGCTTAAATATTTCTGGGTCTGCTTTAACTGCACAGCGTGTCCGGATGGACGTCGTATCGTCCAACCTGGCCAATATGGACACAACAAGAGCGAAGCAGGTCAATGGCGAGTGGGTGCCTTACAGAAGAAAGCTGGTTTCTCTCCAATCCGGAGGCGAATCATTTTCGTCCCTTTTAAATTCCAAGATGAACGGAATCGGAAACGCCGGAAATGGCGTAAAGGTATCTTCGATTACGGAAGACCCATCCGCTTTTAATCTTGTTTACGATCCGGAAAATCCCGATGCGAATAAAGACGGATATGTACAAAAACCTAATGTAGACCCACTAAAGGAAATGGTGGATCTTGTCAGCAGCACGAGATCATATGAAGCAAACGTGACGGCATTGAACGCCTCCAAAGGCATGCTTTTAAAGGCTTTAGAAATCGGAAAGTAAGGTGATGTAAGTGGTTAACGCTATTACTCCTTTTCAGCTTCAACAAACCCAAAACACTCAAAACGTAACGAATCAATTAAATCAAGCTCAAAAAACTGATTCTTCAAATCAAACAAGCTTTTCGGAGCTTTTAAAAAACTCGATTGATTCGTTAAATGAGTCGCAAGTGCAATCTGACCAAATAACGAACAAACTGGCTGCAGGAAAGGATGTAAACCTTGACGAGGTCATGATCGCTGCCCAAAAAGCAAATATTTCTCTGACGGCCGCTACCGAATTCCGCAATAAAGCTGTGGAAGCCTATCAGGAAATCATGAGAATGCAGATGTAGTGGTCAGATGAAAGAGAATGACTGGAATGACCGGGGGTTAACATGAATCGTACTCTAACGCAAATGAAAACCAAAACGGCAGCGTTTTGGAATAACAGATCAAAAACACAGAAGATACTCATGGTAAGCGGCTTGGCCGCATTCATTATTTTACTCATCGTCGTTATTATTTTTACTTCGTCTGAAAAGATGGTGCCTCTTTATAAAGACTTGTCCGCGGAAGAAGCGGGGAAGATTAAAGAAGAGCTCGATACGAAAAAGGTGTCTTCTGAACTTGCTGACGGCGGCACGGTCATTAAGGTTCCTGAGAGCCAAGTGGATTCGCTTAAAGTGCAGCTTGCCGCGGAAGGCCTGCCGAAAACGGGTTCAATTGATTATTCGTTTTTCGGACAGAATGCGGGCTTCGGCCTGACAGATAATGAGTTTGACGTTTTAAAGGTTGAGGCGACTCAGACTGAATTGTCAAACCTGATAAATGAAATGGACGGTATTAAAAGCTCGAAGGTCATGATCAATATGCCGAAAGAAGCCGTGTTTGTCGGTGAAGATCAGCCGGAAGCATCCGCATCGATCGTTTTGCAGATTAAACCGGGCTACTCGCTTGATCAAAGCCAGATCAACGGGCTGTACCATCTCGTTTCTAAAAGCGTCCCGAACTTAAAAGAAGATAATATCGTCATAATGGATCAAAATTCTACATATTATGACAAAAGTGACAGCGGTGCAGGGTCCGTTTCTGACAGTTATGCTTCTCAGCAAGGGATTAAGTCGCAGGTCGAAAAGGATATTCAAAAACATGTCCAATCACTGCTCGGCACAATGATGGGGCAGGATAAAGTCGTGGTTTCGGTTACGGCAGATATTGACTTCACGAAAGAAAAACGCACTGAAGACATTGTTGAGCCTGTCGATAAAGATAACATGGAAGGCATAGCGGTAAGCGCCGAAAAAGTTGCGGAAACGTATAAAGGCGACGGCGCGGCCAACGGCGGAACAGCCGGAACGGGCAGCAATGACACCGCGAACTATAAACAGGCGAATGACGGTTCAAACAGCGGAGACTACGAAAAAAGCAGCAATAAAATCAACTATGAAGTCAACCGCATTCATAAAGAAATCGCAGAAAGCCCGTATAAAGTGCGTGATTTAGGCATTCAGGTCATGGTGGAACCGCCGAATCCGAAAAATGCCGCCTCATTATCAGCGCAGAGACAGGCTGATATACAGAAGATTTTAGGAACGGTTGTCAGAACGTCCCTTGATAAAAATGAAACGCAAAATCAAAACCTGACGGCCAATGATATTAACAATAAAATCGTTGTCTCCGTACAGCCGTTTGACGGGAAAACAAGCCTGAACACAAATTCGGTACAATCTTCGGGTCTCCCGATCTGGGTATACATTACAGGCGGGGTGCTGCTTGCAGCCATTATTCTGCTTATTATTCTCCTCATCAGAAAGAAACGCTCTCAAGAGGATGAGTATGAAGAATACGAATATGAAACGGCGCCGGAGCCGGTTCGATTGCCTGATATCAACGAAGAGAAAAATGAAACGGAAGAAACAGTCAGACGAAAACAGCTTGAAAAAATGGCTAAAGAAAAACCGGAAGACTTTGCAAAATTGCTTCGAAGCTGGCTGGACGAGGATTAGGGGGAATGGAAAATGGCGAAACGTGATCAGAACAAGCTTACAGGAAAACAAAAAGCAGCCATCCTCATGATTTCCTTAGGTCTTGATGTATCAGCCTCTGTGTACAAGCATTTGTCTGAAGAAGAAATTGAAAGATTGACTCTCGAGATTTCGGGAGTCAGAAGCGTCGATCATCAGAGAAAAGATGAAATCATTGAAGAATTTCATAATATCGCAATCGCTCAGGATTATATTTCTCAAGGCGGTTTAAATTACGCCCGCCAAGTGCTTGAAAAAGCGCTCGGAGAAGACAAAGCGGTAAGCATTTTAAACAGGCTGACCTCTTCATTGCAGGTAAAGCCGTTTGACTTCGCTAGAAAAGCGGAGCCCGAACAGATTTTGAATTTCATTCAGCAGGAACATCCGCAAACGATGGCGCTGATTTTATCCTACCTTGACCCGGTGCAGGCCGGACAGATTTTGTCTGAGCTGAACCCGGACGTTCAAGCTGAGGTGGCGAGAAGGATTGCGGTTATGGACAGGACGTCTCCTGAAATCATAAATGAGGTGGAGCGGGTTCTTGAACAAAAGCTGTCCTCCTCCTTTACGCAGGATTATACGCAGACAGGCGGCATAGAAGCCGTTGTTGAAGTGTTAAACGGCGTAGACAGAGGAACGGAAAAAACGATCCTTGATTCATTAGAAATACAAGATCCTGAATTGGCGGATGAAATCAAAAAACGGATGTTTGTCTTTGAAGATATTGTCACCCTTGATAACCGTGCGATTCAGCGCGTGATTAGAGACGTTGAAAATGACGACCTCCTGCTGTCATTGAAGGTTGCGAGCGAGGAAGTCAAAGAGATCGTCTTCAGCAATATGTCACAGCGTATGGTTGAAACGTTTAAAGAAGAAATGGAAATTATGGGGCCTGTGCGTTTGCGTGATGTGGAAGAGGCGCAATCAAGAATCGTGGGCGTCGTCCGCAAGCTTGAAGAAGCCGGTGAAATTGTAATCGCGCGAGGCGGAGGAGACGATATTATTGTCTAATATCATTAAACAGCAATCATCATTTTCTCCTGAACAGAAACGGCGCAAGCTTTCCTTGCAAGAAGTCAGGAAAACGCATCCCCAGCTCGACCTGGAGGAAGAAAATCCTGAAGCTCTCATGGCTTTTGCCAAAGCAGAAGCCGACAGGGTATCTGAAGAAGCGAAAAAACAGCTGGATTACACCCTCCGGCAGATTGAGGAAGAGAAAAGCCGCTGGGCGGATGAAAAACAAAGACTGATGGAAGATGCAAAGGCAGAAGGATATAACGAAGGCATGGCATTGGGAAAAGCCGAGGCTCAGGCCGAATACGCAGACCTCATCAGCCGGGCCAATGCCGTTATGGAAATGGCCAGACAGTCAGTCGAGGAAAAGCTGGAAAGCGCTGAGGAAGAAATCATTGAGCTTTCCGTTGCACTCGCTAAAAAAGTTTGGCGGCAAAAAAGTGATGATAAAGAAGCTTTTCTTCTGTTAGTCAAACAGGTAATAGCCGAAGTGAAAGATTATGATGACATTTCCATTTATGTGGACCCGGAATATTATGAGACGGTTCATCAGCATATGGATGAAATTCAGCAGCTGTTATACAAAGAATGCAGGTTAAGCTTGTATGCCGATGAAAAAGCTGCAAAGGGAATGTGCTCCATAGAAACACCGTTCGGACGGGTTGATGCAGGAATAGACACCCAGCTGATGCAATTAAAGCAAAAGCTTTTAACGGCGCTTGAGGCGGGAGCGGAGCAATGAAGACACAGTATTTAATAGACTCGATTGAAACAGCGGATCCGTACAAACGCTACGGTAAGGTTAAACGTGTCATCGGGCTGATGATTGAATCAAAAGGGCCCGAAAGCTCGATCGGAGATGTTTGTCTCATTTATCCGAAAGGTCATTCAAAAAAAGCGATTAAAGCTGAGGTTGTAGGCTTCCAGGATGAAAACATACTGTTAATGCCTTATCTGGAAGCGGCAAGCATTGCGCCGGGCAGCATTGTGGAGGCTACCGGCGAGTCTCTCCGTATCAAAGTAGGCGCAGGTTTAATCGGACAGGTTGTTGATGCGTTCGGTGAGCCTCTTGACGGCAGGGCGCTTCCGAAAGGATTGTCTCCCGTTTCGACGGAACAGCCGCCGCCAAACCCGATGAAACGGCCGCCGATACGGGAAAAGATGGGTGTCGGTGTCAGGTCGATTGACAGTCTGCTGACAGTAGGAAAAGGGCAGAGAATCGGAATTTTTGCCGGAAGCGGAGTCGGAAAAAGCACTTTGATGGGAATGATCGCAAAGCAGACCGAAGCCGATCTAAACATCATCGCACTCGTCGGTGAACGGGGGCGCGAGGTGCGGGAATTCATTGAGAAGGATTTAGGCGAAGAAGGCTTGAAACGCTCGATTGTCGTAGTCGCGACTTCTGATCAGCCTGCATTAATGCGTTTGAAAGCGGCATATACAGCGACCGCCATTGCGGAATATTTCCGTGATAAAGGCCGGAATGTCATGTTCATGATGGACTCCGTCACGAGGGTTGCGATGGCTCAGCGTGAAATCGGGCTGGCAGCGGGGGAACCGCCGACGACAAAAGGATATACACCTTCCGTGTTCGCTATTCTGCCTCGTTTACTGGAAAGAACGGGTGCGAATGAACAAGGGACGATAACCGCTTTTTATACGGTTCTCGTTGACGGAGACGACATGAATGAACCGATTGCCGATACGGTGCGCGGAATATTAGACGGGCATATCGTTCTCGATCGGGCGCTTGCCAACAAAGGGCAGTTCCCGGCGGTGAATATCCTGAAGAGCATCAGCAGGGTTATGTCTAATATTTCAGACGCCGCGCATATAGAGGCGGCCAACAAATTCCGCGATCTTCTGTCAACTTATCAAAACTCTGAAGACCTCATTAATATCGGAGCTTACAAAAGAGGGTCATCGAGAGAAATTGATGAAGCGATTCAGTTTTATCCGCAGCTCATTCAATTTTTAAAACAAGGAACGGAAGAACCTGCTCAATTGGAAGACAGTATTGCGGTATTGACGAGTATGACAGGAAAAGAGGAATAAACATCGTGGCGTACCAATTCAGATTTCAAAAGCTGCTGGAATTAAAAGAGAATGAAAAAGACCAAACATTGTCTGAATACAGACAATCGGTTTCTGAATTTGAAACAGTGGCTGAAAAACTATATGAAAATATGAGCAAAAAAGAATCGCTCGAAAAAGACAAAGAATCAAAGCTGAAATGCGGGATGAGCGTTCAGGAAATGAGACATTATCAACAATTTGTCTCCAATCTTGAGAACACTATCTATCATTATCAAAAACTTGTCATTATGAAACGAAATGAAATGAATGAGAAGCAGGAACAGCTCACCGAAAAAAACATTGAAGTAAAGAAATTTGAAAAAATGCGGGAAAAACAATTTAATATGTTTGCTCTTGAAGACAAAGCTGCAGAAATGAGGGAAATGGACGATATTTCAATCAAGCAGTTTATGATTCAGGGGCATTAGGAGCGAATAAAATGGCCGATAAAGAAAAGGGATCTGGAAAGTTCGGTTCAATCCTGCTTTTTATCATTATCCCGCTGATTTTTCTGATCATCGTTGCAAGCATCGTCCTTTGGGCTGCCGGCGTAGATGTGATGAAGCCGATTCAGGAAACAGCCGCAAAAACGCCTGTTTTAAAAGAATTGGTTCCCGAAACGAAAGAAACGAAAAGCGCAGCGGAAAAGCAGAAGGAAGACCGAACGGCTTCTCTTGAAAAGACCATAAAGGAACAAAAAAGTGAAATCAACATTTTAAATAAAGATTTGGACACAAGCAAATCCGAAATCGACAATCTGAACCAGAAAATCCGTTCATTGAAACAGGAAGCTGAACAGCAGCAGAAAACGGAACAGCAGCAGAAAACGGATGAAACGAAAAAAGACGCTTCGGGTTCAGCGGGAAAAGATAAAATGATCAACATCTATAAAAGTATGGACAGCGGTAAAGCGGCAAGCATTATCGTAAAGCTGAAAGAAAAAGAAGCCCTCGATATTTTAAACGGACTAAGTAAAAAGCAGCTTGCTGAAATCTTGACGAAAATGACTCCTGAACAAGCGGCTAAATATACAGAAAAACTATCCGCTGACGGAAATAAGGAGTGATGTAAGTTGAAGCTGCTTGAAATAATGGGGAATCGCACGCAGACTGCGCAAAACAGCAATGTGAAGATGAATGTAAACAGCTTAGGCCTATTTCAGAACCGGCTTCTGTCGGAAATCACTTCTCAACAGAAGCCCGGAGATGAGGCGAAAACAAGTGATGCAGAGCTGAATGATGCTCTCTCGAAAATCGGTGATTGGCTGAAAGCCGGCCCGGAAGATAAAGAACTTCAGCTGAAACAGCTGCTTGAGGCGGTCAAAGCCCTTGAAGGAAAGCAAACGGCTGAAACAGCTCTTCCTTTATTGAAGCAGCTTGCTGAATCTGTTGAAGACATGTTAGCCGGCAAACGGCATGGGATGAAGCCTGAAAAGATTGAGCCGGGTTCGCCCGCTAATGACGGAGATTCCGGGCGGGACGCGCTTGAAACGGGCCTCTTTTTCATTCAAGAAGCCGCAGCCCAGCTATTTGCGCATCAAGAGAATCAGCCGGACAGCGCACAGGCAAAGGCGGTTTATCAGGAAGGTGACCGTTTATTAGCAGCGTTGAAAAAACAAGGCGTACCGGACCGCGTGATTCAAGACCTGCGGCAGACGCTGTTTCCGAAAAATGAATCTGCATCTAAGCTTTATTCTATGTCGGCAGCTGAGCTGAAGAGCTTTCAAAGCGTCGCTGAGCAGCTTGCGGGCCTTTCTCAAAAAGGAACAAAGGAATGGAATATGGCTGAAACTGAGCTGAAAGCTTTTGTGTTATCTCAATCATCTGAATCGTCCCAAGAGTCTGCCGGGAAAACGGAACAGCAAAACGGCGGCACGATTTCTCACGTGAAAGCATCTGACAGCAAATTGTCCGAGCATATACTGTTTTCGGGAACGAGAAGTCTTGCCGGCATTCAGCAAGCGTCCGCAGGAGCCGAACAGCCGCCGGCAGAAAATAAACCGTTAACAGACCAGGTCATCAGCGGCTGGAAACAGATGAAATACACGCCTTTCGGGAAAACGACCGGAAGCTTTACGATTCGTCTTAATCCTGAGAACCTCGGCTTTGTCACGATTAAGGTGACAAACGAAAACGGGATGTTTCAAAGCAAAATAATCGCATCAAGCCAGTCTGCGAAAGAGCTGCTGGAACAGCATCTTCCTCAGCTGAAACAGTCGCTTCCGAATATGTCGGTCCAAATCGACCGTTTTACCGTCCCGCTTCAAAGCGGGGATCAGCAGCCGGTTTACGGTCAGACAGCCGATCACAATAAACAGCAGCAGCAGGGACAGAGAGAGCAGAAAAACCAGCAGCAGACAGGTGAATTCGGAGATATGCTGGAGGAGCTTTCTCTCAATGAAATGGAGGAAGAATAGTTGACATCTGTAAACTCGGATTATGCCGCAGCGGGCGCTTCTAATACGAAGAGCACCGCCGCCGTAAACAGCAGCACGAATTTAGGGAAAGACGAATTTCTGAAGATCTTAATGACACAGGTTCAAAACCAGGATCCGCTCAATCCGGTTGATGACAAAGAGTTCATCAGCCAGATGGCGACATTTTCTTCATTGGAGCAAATGATGAATATGAATACGACGATGACTAAATTTGTAGAAAATCAAGATCCGTTTACGATGTATGTGAACTGGATCGGCAAAAATGTCACATTCAGCGACAGCGACGGGAAGGATCAGACAAGCCCAGTCAATTCAGTCAAGCATTCAAACGGCAATTACGTGCTCGTGCTTGAAAATGGCAAAGAGGTCAGCCCGTGGGATGTCACGGCCGTCAGCGAAACATCTAAATAAAAAGAAACCCAGGGGGAATTTAACATGTTACGTTCATTATATTCCGGTATCAGCGGCATGAAAAACTTTCAGACAAAACTAGACGTAATCGGCAATAACATCGCCAACGTCAACACAGTGGGATTTAAGAAAAGCCGCGTTACGTTTAAAGATTTGATCAGCCAGACAGTCTCCGGCGGTTCAAACGTGACCAATTCAAAACAAATCGGCTTGGGTGCCGCGACTTCTTCCATTGATGTCGTTCATTCAACCGGCGCCCCGCAGGCTACACAGAATAAAACCGACCTAGCCATTGACGGAGACGGCTACTTTCAGATTAATACAGGTGCGGGAATCGTTTACACACGTGCAGGGAATTTCGGGAAGGACAATAAAGGCAACCTTGTTACGACTGACGGCTACTACCTTGAAAAAATCGGCGGGGGCAAAATCAATATTCCGACTGACGCGAAAGATTACAGTATCGGTGCAGACGGAACCGTTACATACACTGATGCAGGGGATGCGGTTCATGATGCCGGACAAATCGGTCTGGTCACGTTCCCTAACAGCGCCGGTCTGGAAAAAATCGGAGGAAACCTTTACAGACAATCATTAAGTTCAGGAGCTGCAAGTGCTGTCACCGCTCCGGGCGAAAACGGCTCAGGTAAGCTTTTGGCAGGCTATCTTGAAATGTCAAACGTTGATCTGACAGATGAATTTACCGAAATGATCGTTGCTCAGCGCGGTTTCCAATCAAACTCAAAAATCATTACGACTTCAGATGAAATCCTTCAGGAGCTGGTTAATCTGAAACGGTAAGGAGGGAGGGGAGGCGGTAAGGCCGCTTCTCCGGATTGAATGATTCAAGTCACCCGTTTAAACGGCCAGCCTTTTACGCTGAACGCGCTGTTTATCGAACAGATTGAGTGCTTCCCCGACACGACGATTACGCTGTCCAACGGCAAAAAGTTCGTAGTGAAAGAACCGGAAGAAGCAGTTCTTAAAAAAGTCATTTCGTTTTACCATAGCATACAAATATTTTCACTGGATCAGGGAATAGAGGAAGAAGAATGAAAAAAAAATTAGTCATTATTATGCTGATTATTTTAATTGTCGTTGCCGGCCTCGGAACGGCAGCATATTTTGTCGTCAGCGGACATTCAGACAAAGATAAAAAGCCTACAATCGATGAAGTCGTTGCAGCCACTGTGTCTGTCGACGATATCACGACGAACTTAAAGTCCGACAGCATCATCCGCATCGGCATCAAGCTTGAAACCGACTCGGAAAAAGCGAAGGAAGAACTTGAAAAACGCGATTTTCAGGTGAAAGACAACATCATTTCCATTTTAGCCGATACAAGCGCCGGAGAGATTGAGGGAGATAAAGGAAGAGAAGCGTTTAAACAATCCTTAAAAGAAAAAGTAAACAGCTATCTCCAAGAAGGAAAAGTTCAGAAAGTGTACATTACCTCCTTTAATCTGCAATAAAAACAAATTTGACAGAATACGGAGGTGAAGAAAATGTCTGGAGAAGTTCTCTCTCAAAATGAAATAGACGCACTGCTTTCAGCCATTTCGACGGGTGAGGCGGATGCGGAAGAGCTGAAAAAGGAAGTTAAAGAGAAAAAAGTAAAGGTATATGATTTTAAACGGGCGCTCAGGTTTTCGAAAGATCAGATACGGAGTTTAACCCGGATACATGATAACTTTGCGAGGCTTCTCACAACACACTTTTCCGCCAAGCTCAGAACATATATCCATATATCTGTCAGCTCAGTTGACCAGGTGCCGTATGAAGAATTTATCCGTTCCATACCGAACATGACGATCCTGAATTTGTTCGATGTTCATCCGATGGAAGGCAGGATCATGATGGAGGTTAATCCCACCATCGCATACGCCATGCTCGACCGCGTCATGGGAGGCATCGGCATCACCCATAACAAAGCTGACAATCTTACGGAAATAGAAACGAACATTATTTCTAACTTATTTGAAAATGCACTGGGCAATTACAAAGAAGCTTGGCAATCCATTGCTGATATTGATCCTGAAATGACTGAATTTGAAGTGAATCCTCAGTTTGTGCAGATGGTTTCGCCAAATGAAACCGTCGTGGTCATTTCTCTCAATACGCAGATCGGTGAAATCAGCGGTGTCATTAATCTTTGTATTCCCCATGTCGTGCTTGAGCCGATAATCCCTAAGCTTTCCGTACATTATTGGATGCAATCAGATCGGAATGAAGCGAAGCCCGAAGAAACGAAGTCGCTTGAAAAGCGCATTATGACGGCACAAATTCCCGTAGTAGCTCTCTTGGGAGCTTCTGAACTGACAATAGAAGAATTTTTAAGTTTGGAAGCCGGGGACTGTATAACTCTGGACAAATCAGTGACTGATCCTCTTACTGTATTGGTCGGAAACAAACCGAAGTTTTTAGGGCAGGCCGGCCGGGTGAATCGAAGACAGGCAGTGCAAATTTTAGATCACGACATAAGAGGTGAACAAGATGAACAATAGATTATCTCAAGATGAAATCGATGCTCTTCTTAATGGCACAGGAAGTCAAGAGGATACAGAACAGCCTCAAAAGGCGACCTTGTCTGAACTTGAGCGCGATACGATCGGAGAAATCGGGAATATTTCATTCGGCAGCTCAGCTACGGCGCTGTCCACTCTTTTAAATCAAAAAGTGGACATTACGACACCGAGTGTGACCGTCATTTCAAAAAGCAAAATCAGTGATGAATTTCCTCATCCGTATGTTGCCATTGAAGTGAACTACACAGAAGGATTTGACGGCAGCAATTTGCTCGTCGTAGAACAAAGCGACGCAGCCATCATCGCGGATTTGATGATTGGCGGAGACGGCCAAGGCGCCGATCCGTCCCTCGGGGAAATCCACCTGAGCGCTGTGCAGGAAGCAATGAATCAAATGATGGGCTCGGCTGCTACATCGATGTCGACCGTATTCAGTAAAAAGATCGACATTTCTCCGCCGCGGGTTGAACTTCTGGATGTGACGGAAGAAAAAGGGACGGACAGAATACCCGAGGATGACCTGCTCGTAAAAGTTTCATTCCGCCTGAAAGTCGGTGAATTAATCGATTCGAGCATTATGCAGCTTTATCCGCTTACGTTTGCGAAAGATCTGATCGCGGAGCTGATGAATACAGATCAGCCTGTGGCAGAAGCCGCGGAAGCCGTATCACAGCCGCAGGAAACATACGAAACGCCGCAGCCGGAACCGGCCGTTCAGCAGGAACCTCAGGCAAAACCCGAGCTTCCGAAGAGACAGGGAACCGCTAAAAAAGCTGCTCCCGTTCAAGTCGCTCCGGTGGAATTCCAGGCGTTTGACCAAAATGCAGCGGCGGCGCACGGTTCAAGAAACAACCTTGATATGCTGATGGATATCCCGCTTTCCGTTACGGTCGAGCTCGGCAGAACGAAGAGAAGCGTCAAAGAAATCCTTGAACTTTCTGCGGGAAGCATTATTGAGCTTGACAAGCTGGCGGGTGAACCCGTTGACATCCTGGTCAATCAGCGGATCGTAGCAAAGGGCGAGGTCGTTGTTATAGAAGAAAACTTCGGCGTGAGAGTTACTGACATTTTAAGTCAGGCAGACCGCCTTAACAATTTAAAATAAGCGAACATAGAGGAGAGAAACAGATTATGGCACACAGAATTTTAATTGTAGACGATGCAGCATTTATGAGAATGATGATCAAGGATATTTTGGTGAAGAACGGTTTTGACGTTGTAGCTGAAGCTTCAGACGGAGCACAGGCGGTCGAAAAATTCAAAGAGCATTCACCCGACCTTGTGACAATGGATATTACAATGCCTGAAATGGACGGAATTACCGCACTAAAGGAAATTAAACAAATCGATCCGCAGGCGAAAATCATCATGTGTTCGGCAATGGGCCAGCAGTCAATGGTCATTGACGCGATTCAAGCCGGCGCAAAAGACTTTATCGTGAAGCCGTTCCAAGCGGACCGCGTGCTTGAAGCCATTAATAAAACATTAAGCTAAAGGGTGTACGACTGTTGAAAAAGAGTCATGGTTTACTAGCTTTGATTTGTTGTTTCGTTTTACTCAATGTACATCCGTTTCCTGCTTTTGCGGCGGAGTCTGATAATTCCACCGTCAACGAATGGTTTGACAAACAATCAACAAACAAAACAGAGAAAAAAAACGATACATCGAAACAAACGGCTGATCAAGAGATAGGGGATGCTTCTGCATCTTCTGTCTCCGCTTTTGATTTTGTAAAGATGATTGGGGCGTTATTATTTGTCATTCTGCTGATCTATGGATTTGTCAAACTGATGAATAAAAGAAACCGTCTGCTGAAGCCGTTTCAATATGTAGAAAATATCGGCGGAACGTCAGTCGGCCAAAACCGTTCCGTGCAGCTGATAAAAGTGGGAAACAGCGTACTTGTAGTCGGTGTCGGCGAGACGATACAGCTTTTAAAAGAAATTGAAGATGAAAAAGAGCGAGAGGCGATTCTGAGCCAATACGAAGAGGCAATGTCCTCGAAAGTGGAATGGACCAAACTCGTAACTCCGCGTAAGGATGGAGAAAAAAAGCCGCAAACGATGCTTCCGTCGTTTTCAAAAGCGCTGAAAGAACAGCTGAGCGAGCTGAAACAAAGCCGTTCTGAAGGAAAAAAGAAAGGCCCGTATCATCATGAATGAATTTATTAATCTTTTTAATTCAAGCAGTCCGACCGAAGTCAGCTCTACTGTTAAGTTACTGCTGCTTTTGACCGTCTTTTCAGTGGCGCCGGGTATTTTGATTTTGATGACCTGCTTTACGAGAATCGTCATCGTCCTGTCTTTTGTGAGAACCTCACTGGCGACGCAGAACATGCCTCCGAATCAGGTATTAATCGGTCTTGCGCTGTTCTTAACGTTTTTTATTATGGCTCCGACTTTTTCAGAGATTAATAAGGATGCCTTAACGCCGCTGATGAACAACAAAATCAGTCTCGATGAAGCATATACAAAAGCCGAGAAGCCGATTAAAGAATACATGAGCAAGCATACAAGGCAAAAGGATCTGGCGCTGTTTATGAACTACGCCAAAATGAAAAAGCCCGAATCGATTCAGGATATTCCTTTGACGACGATGGTGCCCGCTTATGCGATCTCGGAACTCAAGACCGCTTTTCAAATGGGCTTTATGATTTTTATTCCGTTTTTAATTATCGATATGGTCGTGGCGAGCGTCTTAATGTCAATGGGAATGATGATGCTTCCGCCGGTTATGATCTCTCTGCCCTTTAAAATATTGCTTTTCGTTTTGGTCGATGGATGGTATTTAATCGTGAAATCTTTGCTTGACAGCTTTTAGGGTAGGTGCTAATTGTGAGTTCAGAATTTGTAATTTCCATGGCGGAAAAAGCCGTATACGTAACACTGATGATCTGCGGGCCGCTGCTGGCGATCGCGCTGATCGTCGGTTTGCTCGTCAGTATCTTTCAAGCGACAACTCAAATCCAGGAACAGACGCTTGCGTTCATTCCGAAAATCGTGGCGGTAATGCTCGGACTGATCTTTTTCGGTCCTTGGATGCTGTCGACGATTCTTTCGTTTACAACTGATCTGTTCTCTCATCTGAACCGATTTGCAGGGTAGAATCAAATGAATTCCATCATTGATTTATTTCCCGCTTTTTTATTGGTTTTTATTAGAATTTCTGCTTTTTTTGTAACGGTGCCGATATTCGGGCACCGGAACCTGCCGGCGGTTCACCGAATCGGGTTTGCTTTCTTTCTTTCGGTGATCTGCTTCAGTACGCTGAAACATGCGCCGTCAGTTGACATAGGGGAACAGTATATGCTGCTTGTTATAAAAGAGGCCGTTGTAGGCTTGAGCCTCGGGCTGATTGCTTTCATGATGCTGGCAGCCATTCAGATCGCGGGTTCCTTTATTGATTTTCAGATGGGTTTTTCCATCGCGAATGTCATTGATCCGCAATCAGGAACGCAAAGCCCGCTGATCGGCCAATTCGTTTATACACTGGCACTGTTATTTATGCTCAGCGTAAACGCCCATTATCTATTATTGGACGGGATTTATTACAGCTTTCAGTATATTCCGCTTGATCAGGCATTTCCGTCGTTTGGAAATGAGCACTTTGGACTTTTTATCGCAAAAAGCTTCAATGCCATGTTTATTATCGCTTTTCAAATGTCTGCGCCGGTTGTGGCCAGTCTGTTTTTAGTTGATTTGGCGCTTGGCATTGTGGCGAGAACGGTGCCGCAGCTGAACGTTTTCGTTGTCGGGCTTCCTCTGAAAATAGCCGTGAGTTTTATTATGCTGATCGTTTGTATGGCGGTGATGTTTGTCCTCGTCCGCAATATCTTCAGCCTTACCGTTGAAACAATGCGAAATTTATTGGCATTGGTCGGTGTGACGTGATGAGACTCAGACTGAATCTGCAATTCTTTGCCGGTGAAAAAACGGAGAAAGCCACCCCGAAAAAACGAAAAGATACAAGAAAGAAAGGTCAGGTCCCGAAAAGTACGGATGTGAATACAGCCGTTTCTTTACTGATTATCTTTCTTTCGCTGATCGCGCTCGGCCCTTACATGCGGGACAGGCTGCTGTCCTTTATTAAAACGTTTTATACGAAATCGATAGCGTTAGATCTGTCAGCGTCTAACGTGCATGAGCTTTTTGTGGATACAGTGAAAGATATCAGCCTCATCCTCGCGCCGATTATGCTGGTCGCGCTTTTGGCAGGTGTCGTGAGCAACTACATGCAGGTGGGTTTTCTGTTTTCTGCAGAAGTTCTCAAACCTGACCTGAACAAGCTCAGCCCGCTGAAAGGATTTAAGCGGATATACAGCATGAGGGCGATTGTTGAACTGGTTAAATCGATTTTGAAGATTGCCGTAGTCGGTTTTGCCGCCTTTATGGTGCTCTGGCTGCATTATGGCGATATTCTCCGCCTTCCGCTTTTAACGCCTGCGGAAGTGCTCACATTTGTATCTAAGCTCACTCTTTGGATGGGGCTTGCGGGCTCAGGGGCTTTAATGCTGCTGGCCGGGCTCGATTACTTATATCAGCGTTTTGACTATGAGAAAAACATCAGAATGTCAAAGCAGGATATAAAAGATGAATACAAAAAATCGGAGGGCGACCCGATTATCAAGTCCAAAATTAAGCAGAAGCAGCGGGAAATGGCGATGAGGCGAATGATGCAGGAAGTGCCGAAAGCTGACGTCATCATTACCAACCCGACCCACTATGCGATCGCTCTAAAATATGATGAAAAGAAAATGGATGCCCCTTATATTGTTGCCAAAGGGGTCGATCATCTCGCATTAAAAATCAGGCAGATTGCCAAAGAACATGATGTCATGACGATTGAAAACAGGCCGCTCGCGCGTGCGTTATATGATCAGGTTGACATCGACCAGGCCGTGCCGGAAGAGTTTTTCAAAGTCATTGCGGAAATTTTGGCTTATGTCTATAAAACAAAACAAAAAGTATAGTGAATTTCAGATTCAAAAGGAGAGAAAAACAGCATGTCAACAAGAGATTTATCGGTTTTAATAAGTGTTGTCCTCATTGTGGCAATGCTGGTGATTCCATTCCCTCCATGGTTGTTAAGTATATTGATCATCATTAATATCTCTCTTGCGTTGATCGTGCTTCTCACCACAATGAATATGCAAGAACCGCTGCAATTTTCGATATTCCCGTCATTGCTGCTGTTATTGACGCTGTTTCGGCTTGCGCTCAATGTGTCGACGACTCGTTCGATTCTTTCTCATGGAGAAGGGGGAAAGGTTGTTGAGACATTCGGGAATTTCGTTGTCGGCGGAAATGTGCTGGTAGGGCTTGTTGTCTTCATAATCTTGATTATTATTCAGTTTATCGTCATTACTAAAGGCGCCGAGCGGGTATCGGAAGTGGCGGCGAGATTTACGCTCGATGCGATGCCCGGAAAACAAATGAGTATTGACGCGGATTTAAACGCCGGCATGATTACGGAGCAGGACGCGAAACACAGACGTGAAAAAGTCGCGCGGGAAGCGGATTTTTACGGCGCGATGGATGGTGCGAGCAAATTTGTCAAAGGGGATGCGATCGCGGGTATCATCATCGTGATGATCAATATTATTTTCGGGATCGTAATCGGCATGCTGCAGCAGGGGATGAGCATACAAGAAGCTGCTTCTCACTTTACAATGCTGACGGTCGGTGACGGTATCGTTTCTCAAATGCCGGCCTTGCTTATTTCAACGGCTACGGGGATTGTCGTGACGAGAGCGGCATCTGAAGGGAACCTCGGTCATGATATTACAGGCCAGCTGTTCGCTTATCCGAAGCTCTTATATGTAGCCGCGGGAACTGTTCTTTTGCTTGGTCTTCTCACGCCGATCGGCATTCTGCTGACGGGGCCGATTGCCGGTCTGCTTGCATTCGGCGCTTATAAGCTGTCCAAAACGGATAAGCCGAGCGAAGAAGAGGAAGAAATTCTTGAAGAAGAGGCTCAGGCGGATGAACTGAAAAGCCCGGAAAGCGTTGTGCAGCTTTTACATATTGATCCGATTGAATTTGAGTTCGGATACGGATTGGTGCCGCTCGCAGACGCGGGGCAGGGCGGTGATCTTCTTGACCGCATCGTCATGATCAGACGACAGCTGGCGCTTGAATTAGGGCTTGTCATTCCGGTTGTGCGCATCAGGGATAATATCGCGCTTCAGCCGAATGAATACAGATTGAAAATTAAAGGCAATGAAGTCGCTAAAGGAGAGCTCCTGCTTGATCATTACTTAGCGATGTCACCGACGCCTGAAGATGACGTGATTGAAGGAATTGAAACGATTGAACCGTCATTCGGGCTTCCCGCAAAATGGATCAGCGAAGCTGCGAAAGATGAAGCGGACATGCTGGGGTATACAGTTGTTGATCCGGCGTCAGTCGTATCTACGCATATTACGGAAAAAATTAAGCAGTATGCCCATGAACTGGTCGGCAGACAGGAAACAAAGCAGCTGATCGATCATCTGAAGGAAAATTATCCCGTGCTTGTTGAGGAAGTCACGCCAAATCCTCTTTCTGTTGGCGATATTCAAAAGGTGCTTGCTAAATTGCTGAGAGAAAAAGTTTCAATCAGAAACTTGGTGACCATTTTTGAAACACTTGCCGATTACGGAAGATTAACGACCGATTCAGATCTTTTGACGGAATACGCGAGACAGTCGCTCGCCAAACAAATCACGGCCCAATATGCGAGAGACCATGAAACGCTGAAAGTCATCACATGCTCAGGCCGGGTCGAAAAAGCAATTGCAGACGGCGTGCAGCAGACTGAACAGGGCAATTACCTGTCGCTTGATCCTGAGGTTTCAGACAGTATCATCCGTTCTGTCGCTAAAGAGGCCGAGCAGCTTTCCATCCGGCAGGAGACGGCGATTCTTCTCTGTTCGCCTGCTGTCAGAATGTATGTAAAACAGCTGTTAGAACGCTATTTCCCTGATCTTCCGGTTCTTTCTTATAATGAGCTGGAAGCAAACGTTGAAGTACAGAGCATTGGAGTGGTGGATATTTAATGAAAATAAAAAAATTTACAGCCGCTTCAATGCAGGATGCCGCGAAGCAAATTAAAAAGGAACTCGGCAACGATGCCGTCATTTTACATTCCAAACAAGTAAAGAAGCGAAAATGGCTGGGGCTGCGGTCGCAGCCGGCTGTTGAAGTAGTCGCCGTTTTAGATCGTGACGTCATGGAAACGAGAAAAACGCCGCCGGCTCCCGGTGAAGACATGAAAAAGACGGAAACGGTGAAAAAAGCCGAGCCTGTTCAGCCGCCGCGTCTTCCGGATCATGCTACATCTGGTGATCTGGCACGTTATAAAGAAGTGCTCCCCGAACCAATAAAAAAAGCCGAGAGACTATTGAAGCAAGCAGGTCTTCCGGATCATACGCAAAACGCCGTTTTGAGTGAATTGCTACGTTCTTCGATTGCCGCCGGTGATTTAACTGAAGACAATGTCAGCCCGAAACTGCAGGATTTGTTAGTGAAAAAACTCCCCTCAGCAGACAGGTGGCAGGAAGGGATTCAATCAAAATACGTCGTGCTTTTCGGTTCAACCGGGGCCGGCAAAACGACCACACTTGCAAAACTTGCAGCCGCATCAACGCTGACAGAGCACAAAAAAATTGCATTTATGACGACGGATACTTACCGGATTGCCGCAGTCGAACAGCTGAAGACATATGCGGAACTGCTTCAGGCTCCTCTTGAAGTATGTTATTCAAAGGAAGACTGTCTGAAAGCGCAGGAAAAATTCGCTGAATATGACCATGTTTTCATTGATACAGCCGGAAGAAACTTTAAAGAAGAGCAGTATATTACGGAATTGCAAGAGATGATTCCGTTTGAAGCAGGCTTACAATCCTTTCTCGTGTTATCTTCATCTGCAAAATATGAAGATATGAAACAGGTGCTGAAACAATTTTCCGGTGTGCCGGTCAATCAATTCATTTTTACGAAAACGGATGAAACCGCCTCACTCGGCTCCGTGTTTCAAGTGCTTTCTGAATCGAGAATCGGGGCCGCCTATTTGACAAATGGACAGGATGTGCCTGAAGACATCCTGTCGGCTTCACCAGAACAATTTGTCAGGATGCTTTTGACATGAAACCCGATCAGGCAGAGTCATTAAGAAGAAAAATGAGACAGCGGCAAATGGCCAAGCCGGAGTTTTATGAAAAAAAAGCGAAGACATTAGCCGTCATCAGCGGCAAAGGCGGCGTCGGAAAATCTAATTTAACATTAAACATGGCCGTTGCCCTGCAGGAAAAAGGAAAAAAAGCACTCATCATTGATCTTGACATCGGGATGGGCAACATTGAGGTGCTGATCGGTGCGGCACCTGCCCGCACTATTATTGATGTGATGGAGAATCGGTACGCGTTGGCTCAATCACTGTCCTCCGGTCCGAAAGGCCTTCACTACATATCCGGAGGAACGGGGCTTGAGGCGATTTATCAAGCTGACAGAGAGAAGTGGTCAGCATTTATGAATGGTCTTTCCGCTGTATTAAGCGATTTTGATTACGTTCTGTTTGATATGGGAGCGGGACTTTCAAAAGAACAGCTGCCGTTTATTTTATCGGCTGAAGACATTCTCGCCGTGACAACGCCTGAGCCGACGGCAATTATGGATGCCTACAGCGCGATCAAACATCTCACCCTCGCGGATGAGCGGCTGACCGTAAACATTGCCGTCAATCGCGCCCGGGCCCAAAAACAGGCGCTGGACACATACAGCCGCCTATCTTACGCGATTCACACGTTTTTAGGCGCGGAGGTGCGTTTCGCCGGCTCCATCCCGGATGATCCGCTGGTAAGTCAAGCTGTCATTGACCAGGTGCCTTTTTTAATAAAAAGTCCTCAAGCAAAAGCCAGCAGGTCCGTCCGTCTTCTGACGGATGTCTTGTTTCAAACGGAAGAAAACAAACCAAGAGAAGAGAAACCGGCATTTATTGAGAGATTATCTTCTTTTTTAATGAGGAGGACTTTACAGTGATTCGTGTGCTTGTCGTTGATGACTCAGCTTTTATGAGAAAAATGATTACCGATTTTCTGGCTGCGGAAGTGCAGATAGAAGTCATCGGGACAGCCAGAAACGGAGAAGAGGCGCTGAAAAAAATAGAGCTTCTCAAGCCGGATGTTGTCACGCTTGATATTGAAATGCCGGTCATGAACGGAACGGATACATTGCGGAAAATCATCAGCATATACAAACTTCCCGTAATCATGGTATCAAGTCAGACGCAGCAAGGAAAAGACCGAACGATCAACTGCCTGGAAATGGGTGCCTTTGATTTTATCACCAAGCCTTCCGGAGCGATTTCACTTGATCTTTATAAAATTAAAGAACAGCTGATTGAAAGGGTGATTGCCGCGGGACTGTCCTTCGCAAAAGAGACTGAGCCGGCGGTGAAAGAGCCCCTCACCCCGGAACGTCCGGCTGCTGTGGGATTTGAGAGGCCGAAAGCAAAATCTGCTAAGCAGGCCGTATTCATTGCGACCTCTACAGGCGGACCGCGGGCTTTGCAAAAGGTGATTCCGAAGCTGCCGAAGGATTTACAGGCGCCTGTATTTGTCGTGCAGCACATGCCTGAAGGCTTTACCGCTTCACTTGCAGACAGACTCAACCATTTGTCAGATATTCAGGTCAAAGAAGCGGAAAACGGTGAAGAGGCGAAAGACGGATGGGTGTACATCGCGCCCGGCGGAAAAAATATGACGGTTGCCGAGGAAGGCGGAAGGCTCCGCATCATTCTTGACGTTCATGATACGGAAAGCCGGCATAAACCGTCGGCCGATTATTTGTTTCGTTCGGCAAGCCGATTGTCCGATTATGAAAAGGTAGCCGTTATTATGACCGGTATGGGCAGCGACGGAACCGAAGGCGTAAAAGAAATGCTCAGAACAGGCGGCGTTAAAACGATTGCGGAATCCGACGAATCCTGTGTTGTGTTCGGGATGCCGAAGTCAGCGATAAAAGCGGGCCTCATTCATGAAATTAAACATGTGGAAGAAATCGCGGCATCCATCACCGGATGTGTGAAAAAAGAGAGGGTGTGAATCAATTGGATATGAATCAATATTTAGATGTCTTTATTGATGAAAGTAAAGAGCACTTACAGACATGTAACGAAAAGCTGCTGCTGTTGGAAAAAGATCCGTCAGACCTTCAGATTGTGCATGACATCTTCAGAGCTGCCCATACGCTGAAAGGCATGAGCGCAACGATGGGATATACTGATCTGGCGCATTTAACTCACTTGATGGAAAATGTGCTGGACGCCATCCGCAACGGAGAGATGCCGGTCACATCAGATTGGCTGGATGTGCTGTTTGAAGCGCTGGATCATCTTGAAGAGATGGTGCAGTCCATTATTGACGGAGGAGACGGCAAACGTGATATTTCTGAAGTGAGCGCAAAGCTCGATGTAAACGCGGTGCATGAGACTGCCGCTTCAGCTGAAACAGCAGAACCGCCGGCTTCAACGAAACAGGCTTCAGCTGAATGGAATTATGATGAGTTCGAACGGACTGTCATCGAAGAGGCAGAAGAGCAAGGATTCAGCCGCTATGAAATAACGGTTTCCCTGAATGAAAACTGCATGCTCAAAGCCGTGCGCGTGTACATGATATTTGAAAAGCTGAATGAAGCGGGTGAAGTCGCAAAAACGATACCAGCTGCGGAAGTGCTTGAGACGGAAGATTTCGGAACGGATTTTCAGGTGTGCTTCTTGACAAAGCAGTCTGCTGAGGAAATTAAAGACCTCATCAGCGGCATTTCAGAAGTGGAGAACGTCGAAGTTTCTGTCGGTGCGCCGTTAAAAACAGCTGAAAAACCGCAAGCAGCTGAACCGGTGAAGGACGTTCCGGTTAAAAAGGCTGAAAAGCAGCCGAACCCGCAAGCGAAAACGGAAGAACAGCCGAAGCATCACAGCGGCTCGAAAACGATTCGTGTCAACATTGAAAGACTGGATTCTTCAATGAACCTTTTTGAAGAGCTTGTCATTGACCGCGGACGTCTTGAGCAGATCGCCAAAGAGCTTGATCACAATGAATTGACTGAAACCGTTGAACGCCTGACCAGAATCTCAGGAGACCTTCAATCTATTATTCTGAATATGCGGATGGTTCCGGTAGAAACCGTCTTTAACCGTTTCCCGAGAATGATCCGCCAGCTTCAAAAGGAATTAAATAAGAAAATTGAATTGTCCATCATCGGCGCTGAAACAGAGCTTGACCGCACGGTGATTGATGAAATCGGCGATCCGCTTGTCCATTTAATCAGAAACAGCATCGATCACGGCATCGAAGCGCCTGAAGTGCGGGTGAATAAAGGAAAACCGGAATCTGGCCATGTCGTACTTAAGGCATATCACAGCGGAAACCATGTCTTTATTGAGGTTGAAGATGACGGGGCCGGCCTGAACAGAAAGAAAATTCTCGAAAAAGCGCTCGAACGAAATGTCATCACCGAACGTGATGCTGAAACGCTTGAAGATAATGAGATTTACGAGCTTATTTTTGCTCCGGGCTTCTCGACTGCCGATCAAATTTCTGATATTTCGGGCCGGGGTGTCGGCCTGGACGTTGTGAAAAACAAACTTGAATCACTCGGCGGCTCGGTCAGTGTCAAATCCGCGGAAGGCCAAGGTTCTCTTTTCAGTATTCAGCTTCCGCTGACACTTTCAATTATCTCCGTTCTTCTCATTAAACTTGAAGAAGAGACATTTGCGATACCGATCTCTTCTATTATAGAGACGGCTGTGATCGAAAAGAAAGATATCCTGCAGACGCATGACAGAGAAGTGATTGATTTCAGAGGACAGATTGTTCCGATTGTCTACCTGAAAAAAGAATTCGGTATTACGGATTCAAAACAGGATGCGGATCAGTTCCATGTGATCGTCGTGAAAAAGGGCGATAAATCTACTGCTTTTGTCGTGGACTCTTTTATCGGCCAGCAGGAAGTCGTACTGAAATCACTCGGAGACTATTTAACGAACGTCTTTGCGATTTCCGGCGCTACGATTCTCGGAAACGGAGAAGTGGCGCTGATTATTGATTGCAATGCGCTGATCTACTAAAACGACACGAGGAGGTGCCCTTATGACTGCTGAAATCAAAACAGGTGAAAAAATGATTGTGTTTATGATAAACGGGAAAGAATACGCTATCTCAGTTTCCCAAGTGAAATCAATTGAAAAGTGGCAAAAACCGACGAGAGTCCCGGGTGTGGAACCTTATATCCGCGGTGTTATCAATCTGCGCGGGGTGATTACGCCGGTTCTTGATTTAAGAAAACGTCTGAACCAGCCTGAACAGGAGATCACAGAAGAGACGCGGATTATCATTATTTCTTACCGCGACGCCGATGTCGGGTGGGTTGTGGATGAGGCTAATGACGTCATCACCGTGCATGAAAATGAAATTGAATCCGCGCCTGAAAGCCAGACAAAGGAAGCGGATGTGTGGATTAAACAGATCGTCAAGCAAGATAACAGGCTCCTCAATATTATCGATGCGCATGCGGTGCTGGATAAAGGTGCTTCTGCATCTGCATCCGGAGAGCCGAATGCTTAAAGGGGATAAGACAACATGAGTAAGTTTGAAGCGATCAAAGAAGAGCAGATGGATATTTTGCGGGAAGTCGGAAATATCGGGGCGGGTCACTCAGCCTCTGCCATGGCTCAGCTGCTGAACAGAAAGATAGATATGGAAGTGCCGTTTGCGACCTTATTGACATTTGATGAGCTCGCTGATTTTTTCGGAGGTGCCGAAACGCCGGTCGCCAGTATCTTTTTAAGAATGGAAGGCGACATGACCGGTTCTATCTTTCTCATCATGCCTTTTGATCAAGCGGAACAGTTTATCAGAGAGCTGATCGGAAATCCGGATTTTGATATTGACCAGTTGGGTGAAGATCATTTGAGTTCTTCTGCTTTACATGAGTTCGGCAATATTTTAGCAGGTTCCTATTTAACGGCATTGGCTGATTTGACGAAGCTTGAGATTTATCCGAGTGTGCCGGAAATCTCACTGGATATGTTCGGTGCGGTTATCAGTGAAGGGCTGATGGAGCTCAGCCAAGTCGGGGAACATGCCATTGTCGTGGATACTTCTATTTTTGACCAAGGCAGCCGGCAGGAGCTCAAAGCCCATATGTTTATGCTTCCGGACTATGATTCTTTTGAAAAGCTCTTCGTCTCATTGGGTGCGGCTTTATGAGCCGTGCGGAAGCCGCAGTTGTTAAAGTGGGGATTGCGGATGTTCAAATCGCGCGTTATCCGGATAAAATCCGGACTTCGGGTCTCGGTTCATGCGTGGGACTGGTTTTATACGATAAAGACAAACAAACGGCGGGACTCGTTCACGTGATGCTTCCGGACTCCGGTTTATCGAAAACGGCGGAACTGAACCGCGCAAAATATGCAGACACCGCCGTAAAGACGACGATTGACATGCTTTTGAAAGCCGGATGCCGCAAGTTTGCCCTGAAGGCAAAACTCGCCGGGGGAGCCGAGATGTTTAAGTTTAAAATGACAAACGATCTGATGAAAATCGGCCCAAGGAACGTAGCGGCCATTAAAGAGCAGCTTTCATTGTATAACATTCCGGTCATCAGTGAAGATACCGGCGGCTCAAGCGGCCGGACGATTGAATTTGAGCCAAAGTCCTGCATGCTGCACATCCGAACTGTTAAACAAGGTGAAACAACGATTTAATTAAGGTATGAGGTAGGGGGATAACAATGCAATCCTTGAATTATGAAGATCAGGTGCTTTGGTCGCGCTGGAAAGAGTGGAAAGATCCTAAAGCCGGTGATGATTTAATGCGCCGTTACATGCCGCTGGTCACATATCATGTCGGCAGAATTTCCGTCGGACTGCCGAAGTCGGTGCATAAAGACGATCTAATGAGCCTTGGTATGCTTGGTTTATATGATGCCCTAGAAAAATTTGACCCCGGCCGGGATTTAAAATTTGATACCTATGCCTCGTTTAGAATTCGCGGTGCAATCATCGACGGGCTGCGTAAAGAAGATTGGCTGCCCAGAACTTCACGGGAGAAGACAAAAAAAGTCGAAGCGGCGATCGAAAAACTTGAACAGCGCTACCTTCGGAATGTGACGCCTTCAGAGATCGCAGAAGAACTGGGGATGACGGAGCAGGACGTAGTATCAACGATGAATGAAGGGTTTTTTGCCAATCTCTTATCAATTGATGAAAAGCTTCACGACCAGGATGACGGTGAGAATATTCAAGTCATGATCAGAGATGACAAAAATGTGCCGCCGGAAGAAAAAATCATGAAGGACGAGCTGATCGCCCAGCTTGCGGGCAAAATTCACGAGCTCTCTGAAAAAGAACAGCTTGTCGTCAGCTTATTTTATAAAGAAGAACTGACACTGACCGAAATCGGACAAGTCCTGAATCTTTCGACCTCTCGGATTTCGCAGATTCATTCAAAGGCGCTGTTTAAATTAAAGCATCTGCTTGAAAAAGTAATTCAATAATGAACTCATGGTTAGCGAGTGAAAAACATGTCAACACTATTATGGCTTTTGAGCTTTGTGCTTCACGGCATACTGCTTTATGCTGTCATTATTCTGTATACGAGGTTTTCAGCCCTCAAGGAGACGGAGCGTCAGCAGAAGAAGATTCTTGAAGAGACGGAAAACACCCTTGCTGCGTTTCTGCTTGAGTTAAAAGAAGAAAATGAAAGACTCGAAGATGCCAAAAACCGGGCTGATCAAGCGCCGGACGCAGAAGACACGGAATCCCGGCCCGTCAAACCGCAAAAAGAGCCTGATATTCCGGATCACATGGAAAAACTCATCAGTGCAACGGAACAGGCCGAAAGTGAGGAAAACAGCGGCGCGCATTCGTTTGAAGAACGCGTTGCAGAATTATATGAACAGGGGCTCACTCCCGCGGAAATTGCCAAACGGATGAAGAGCGGTAAGACAGAAATCGAGCTGTTTTTAAAATTTCGCGGCAAAGCTGTAAAGGATTCTTGATTGTCGCATAAAGCTGTGTTATATTATGTCTTGGTGTTAAATACACACGCTTAACGATTTATGCAGAGGGTGCTGCAGGCGGCAGTTCTGTACAAAAATGACTTAAGCGGAGGAAAAAAAACCATTATATTAGGAGGAAATAACATGTCAGTCATTTCTATGAAGCAATTGCTTGAAGCTGGTGTTCACTTCGGTCACCAAACACGCCGTTGGAACCCAAAAATGAAGCGTTACATTTTCACGGAGCGTAACGGAATCTACATCATTGACCTTCAAAAAACAGTCAAAAAAGTAGAGGAAGCTTACAACTTCACTAAAAATCTTGCTGCTGAAGGCGGAAAAATCCTTTTCGTCGGAACAAAAAAACAAGCTCAGGATTCTGTTAAAGAAGAAGCTCAGCGCTCTGGCATGTACTTTGTCAACCAACGCTGGTTGGGCGGTACATTAACAAACTTTGAAACAATCCAAAAACGTATTAAACGTCTTAAAGACATTGAAAAAATGCAAGAAAACGGTACGTTTGAAGTACTTCCGAAAAAAGAAGTTGTTCAATTGAAAAAAGAATTAGAGCGTCTTGAAAAATTCCTCGGCGGAATTAAAGACATGAAGGGTCTTCCTGATGCATTATTCATCATCGATCCTCGCAAAGAGCGCATCGCTGTTGCGGAAGCTCGCAAATTGAACATTCCTATCATCGGAATCGTAGATACAAACTGTGATCCTGATGAAATTGATGTCGTAATCCCTGCAAACGATGACGCAATCCGCGCTGTCAAACTTCTTACTTCTAAAATGGCAGATGCAATCTTAGAAGCGAAGCAAGGCGAAGAAGAAGCGGAAGCTGCTGAAGAGACTGCACCTGAAACAGAAACGACAACTGCGTAACCTAATCAAAAGGTGATAAGAGGGACTGCCTTTTATCACCTTTTTTCAAGAAAAATGTATCTATACATATCTTGTTTACACATATAAGGAGGAATTTAAATGGCTATTACTGCACAGCAGGTAAAAGAACTGCGTCAAAAAACAGGCGCTGGTATGATGGACTGTAAAAAAGCGTTGACTGAAACTGACGGAGATATGGACAAAGCAATCGACCTTCTGAGAGAAAAAGGAATTGCGAAAGCAGCTAAAAAAGCTGACCGTATCGCTGCTGAAGGTTCTACTCTTATTAAAACTGACGGCAACAAAGGCGTTATCTTAGAAGTAAACTCTGAAACTGACTTCGTTGCGAAAAACGAAGGCTTCAAAGAGCTTCTGGACACGCTTGCTGACCACCTTCTTACAAACGCTCCTGCTGATCTTGAAGAAGCAATGGGACAAAAGATGGAAAACGGTTCTACTGTTGAAGAATACATCACAAGCAACGTTGCTAAAATCGGAGAGAAAATCACTCTTCGCCGTTTTGCTGTTCTTACAAAAGAAGACAGCGAAGCGTTCGGTGCTTACCTTCACATGGGTGGCCGCATCGGCGTATTATCTGTTCTTAGCGGAACAACTGACGAAGATCTTGCAAAAGACATCGCAATGCATGTTGCGGCGGTAAATCCTCGTTACATTTCACGCGACCAAGTGTCTGAAGAAGAAGCAAACCACGAGCGTCAGATCCTGACTCAGCAAGCTCTTCAAGAAGGCAAACCGGAAAACATCGTAGCTAAAATGGTTGAAGGCCGTCTGAACAAATTCTTCGAAGAAATTTGCTTATTAGACCAAGCTTTCGTTAAAAACCCAGACGAAAAAGTGAAACAAGTTGTCGCTGCGAAAAACGCATCTGTTAAAACTTACGTCCGCTACGAAGTTGGAGAAGGTATTGAAAAACGCCAAGAAAACTTTGCTGAAGAAGTTATGAACCAAGTGAAAAAATAATGGCGGAAAGCCTCGGCGAATCTTTCGCGGCTTTTCAGGCAGTATAGGGGACACTACTTGTGTTCCCTATTTTTAAAACTATATTTACAAACTTTTTTTTCTCTTGCATAATAGGAAACGGCAATGTTTACACTTGGAGGTTATTATGGAAAAACCAAAATACAATCGTATCGTTTTAAAGCTTAGCGGAGAAGCGTTGGCAGGAGAACAGGGAAACGGGATTAATCCGACTGTCATCCAATCCATAGCTAAACAGGTAAAAGAAATCGCTGAGCTTGACGTCGAAGTGGCCGTAGTCGTAGGCGGCGGCAACTTATGGCGCGGAAAAACAGGCAGTGACTTAGGAATGGACCGTGCGACTGCCGATTATATGGGCATGCTTGCCACTGTCATGAACTCACTTGCCCTGCAGGACAGTCTTGAAACTCTCGGAATCCAGTCCAGAGTGCAGACATCAATTGAAATGCGTCAGGTCGCTGAGCCTTACATCAGAAGAAAAGCCATCCGCCATCTGGAGAAAAAACGCGTTGTGATTTTTGCCGCGGGAACAGGAAACCCTTATTTCTCTACGGACACAACCGCAGCGCTGCGTGCCGCTGAAATCGAAGCGGATGTGATCTTAATGGCGAAAAATAATGTCGACGGTGTGTATAATGCTGATCCCAGAAAAGATGAGTCAGCCGTTAAATACGAACAATTATCTTATCTCGATGTGTTAAAAGACGGGCTGGAAGTCATGGATTCTACGGCTTCTTCACTATGTATGGATAATGATATTCCGCTGATCGTCTTTTCTATTATGGAAGAAGGAAATATTAAGCGTGCCGTAATCGGCGAATCAATCGGAACGATCGTAAGGGGGAAATAACGTTGTCAAACGAAGTATTAACACAAACAAAAGAACGCATGGAAAAAGCGGTTGCCGCTTATTCACGGGAATTGGCGTCAGTCCGCGCAGGACGTGCCAACCCGTCTCTATTGGATAAAGTGACAGTAGAATACTACGGTGCCCAAACACCTTTAAACCAGCTGTCTTCCATCAATGTGCCTGAAGCGCGTATGCTTGTTGTCACACCGTATGACAAAACAGCAATCGGCGATATTGAAAAAGCGATCCTGAAAGCTGATCTTGGCGTAACTCCGACAAGTGACGGCACAATTATCCGTATCGCGATCCCGGCTCTGACGGAAGAAAGACGTAAAGAACTTGTCAAAGTCGTGAAAAAATATGCGGAAGAAGCGAAAGTAGCAGTCCGTAATGTCCGCCGTGACAGCAATGATGAACTCAAGAAGCTTGAGAAAAACGGAGACATTACAGAAGACGAGCTTCGTGCTTCCAGTGAAGACGTTCAAAAGCTGACAGATGAATATGTGTCAAAAATTGACAGCGTCACAAAGGACAAAGAAAAAGAAATCATGGAAGTTTAATGAAAAACTATGTACAATAGATAATGTGAAAAGACCCTCTCATGTTTACAGGGGGTTTTTTTGTTAATACTGTTGATTACATTGATCATCAGCAATGCAACCTTTTTGGGTGACGGAGGAATCTCATGCTCAACATACTCAAAAATTGGAAGAATCAGCAGAATGCGGCTTCCAACTTAGAACGGTATACAAAAGAAGACATACTGAAGGGTGAAATTCCCGCACACATCGCCATTATTATGGACGGAAACGGGCGCTGGGCGAAGAAACGCTCACTTCCGCGGATTGCCGGACATCATGAAGGAATGAAAGTGGTAAAAAGGGTGACAAAGCTCGCAAATCAGCTCGGCGTCAAAGTTTTGACGCTTTATGCGTTTTCCACGGAGAACTGGAAGCGCCCGAAGATGGAAGTCGACTTTTTAATGAAGCTTCCGGAAGAGTTCCTGAATACGTACCTTCCTGAATTAATAGAGGAAAATGTACAGGTGAAAATTATCGGAGATGAATCTGCGCTCCCTTCTCATACGTACAGGGCGATTGAGAAGGCCGTAAAAGATACAGAACAAAATGACGGGCTGATTCTCAATTTCGCTTTGAACTACGGCGGGCGCACGGAAATCGTCAATGCGGCAAAAGCATTGGCCGAACAGGTGAAAAGCGGCACGCTGAATATCGAAGACATTGATGAAGCGCTCTTTTCCGGGCATTTAATGACAGAATCACTTCAGGATCCGGAGCTCCTTATCAGAACGAGCGGAGAAATCAGACTGAGCAATTTTATGCTTTGGCAGGTGGCTTACAGTGAATTTGTTTTTACAGATGTCCTGTGGCCCGATTTTAAAGAAGATCACTTTCTGCAGGCAGTGGGAGAATTTCAGCAGCGGGGCCGGAGGTTTGGCGGAATTTAGAGGATGGTGGAAATGAAACAAAGATTGTTAACGGGTGTTTTGGCAGCGGCACTATTTTTATTTTTGGTTATTTTCGGAGGATTGCCGTTCACCATATTTGTTTACGTGATGGGAAGTATAGCGCTTTTTGAGCTTTTGCGGATGAAAAAGCTCAGATTTTTTTCTTTTCCGGGGCTGATCAGCCTCTTGCTGTTATGGCTGTATATGATGCCGGATGAGTATCATTTTTTTGACGCGAAAATGGAAGTGACGATTTTCGCCGTACTGATACTTCTCAGCTATACGGTGCTTGTGAAAAACACCTTTACGTTTGACGAAGTCGGGTTCATCGTCCTCGCGACGGTATATATCGGACTGTGTTTTCATTATTTTATTGAAATCAGAAACATTGAAACAAACGGGCTTTTGTATATCTTTTATGCCTGCGTTGTCATATGGTCAACGGACTCGGGCGCATATTTCGTCGGAAAGTCGCTCGGGAAGCGGAAGCTGTGGCCCGAAATCAGCCCCAACAAAACGGTGGAAGGGTTTCTCGGCGGTATTGCGATCGCTCTTATTTTTACGGCTGTTTTCCAGCTGTTTGCGCACCTTCCGATTTCATACCCGATTCTTTTGGTCATCACGCTTGTTCTGTCTGTTTTCGGACAGATCGGGGATTTGGTTGAATCAGCGCTTAAGCGGCACTATGATGTGAAGGATTCGGGAAAAATCCTTCCAGGGCACGGCGGCATTTTAGATCGATTTGACAGCTTTTTGTTTGTCATGCCGTTCTTATACTTTCTGCTTGCGCTTTTTTCATGAGAAAGGCTAATATGAAAACAAGACCGATCTGGACGCATAGAATGGGAGTGGCATTTTGAAGAATATTTGTCTTTTAGGAGCAACAGGATCAATAGGAGAGCAGACGTTAGACGTATTGCGCATGCATCAAGATCAATTCCGTCTCGTCTCGATGACTTTCGGTAAAAATGCCGAGAAAGCGATACCGTTGATCAGAACGTTTCAGCCGAAATATGTAGCAGTCGGCGACATGGATACATATCAAAAAGTGAAAGAGGCGTCTTTTTCTCATGAATGTCAAATCGGCATCGGAGAAGAAGGCCTGATTGAAGCGGCAGTCATGGATGAAGTGGATATCGTGGTCAATGCGCTGCTCGGAAGCGTCGGTTTAATTCCGACTTTGAAAGCGATTGAACAGAAAAAAACAATTGCCCTTGCAAATAAGGAAACTCTCGTCACTGCCGGGCATATAGTGAAAGGACACGCAAAACAATACGGCGTTCCTCTTCTTCCGGTCGACAGCGAACATTCCGCTATTTTTCAGGCGCTGCAAGGCGAACAGAGCAAAAATATCGAGCGTCTGATCATTACAGCATCCGGCGGCAGTTTCAGAGATAAAACGCGGCAGGAGCTTGAGTCTGTAACGATTGCCGACGCCCTTAATCACCCGAACTGGTCGATGGGTGCAAAGATTACGATTGACTCGGCTACAATGATGAATAAAGGGCTTGAAGTCATTGAAGCGCATTGGCTGTTTGACATTCCGTATGAACAGATTGACGTTGTTTTACATAAGGAGAGCATCATTCATTCGATGGTTGAATTTCACGACAGAAGCGTCATCGCCCAGCTCGGAAATCCGGACATGAGGGTGCCGATTCAATACGCGCTGACATATCCGGACCGGCTGCCTCTGCCTGAAACAAAAAGGCTTGAATTATGGGAGATCGGAAGCCTCCATTTTGCGAAAGCTGACTTTGAAAGGTTCCGCTGCTTACAATTTGCCTTTGAATCAGGTAAAATAGGGGGAACGATGCCGACGGTTTTAAATGCGGCTAATGAAGAAGCAGTTGCCGCTTTTCTTGGCGGACGGATTTCGTTCTTAACGATTGAAGATCTGATTGAAAAAGCATTGAACCGCCACAGCGTAATTCAGGATCCGAGTCTTGCGGATATCCAAGAAGTGGACAAAGACACCCGGGGATACGTTAATTCAATACTCACATAAGGTGGTATGTTCGTGAATACAGTTATCGCGTTTATTATTATTTTCGGAACGCTCGTTTTCTTCCATGAGCTGGGGCATTTACTGCTCGCCCAAAGAGCGGGAATCCTTTGCCGCGAGTTTGCGATCGGTTTCGGGCCCAAAATCTTTTCATTTAAAAAGAATGAAACCGTGTATACGATCAGGCTCCTTCCGGTCGGCGGGTTCGTCCGCATGGCCGGTGAAGATCCGGAGATGATTGAAGTCAAACCGGGTTATACCGTCGGTCTTCTTTTTAATAAAGACGACGAAGTGGAAAAAGTCATCATTAATCAAAAGGAAAAATACCCCGACGCTTTAATTATCGAGGTAGAGACGGCTGATCTTGAGCACGAAATGAAGATTACCGGGTACGAGCAGGGGAAAGAAGATGAGCTGGCGGCCTTTACTGTCAGCCAGACCTCTTTTTTCATCGTAGACGGAGAAGAAGTGCAGATTGCGCCTTACAACCGTCAATTCGGGTCAAAACCCGTATGGCAGCGGATTAAGGCGATTGCAGCCGGTCCGATTATGAACTTCATCTTAGCGTATGTCATTCTCGTCATGCTTGGATTTATTCAGGGCGTGCCTTCGAATCAGCCTGAGCTCGGGAAGCTGACGGACAATGGACGTGCTGCGGCTGCCGGTTTACAAGAAGGCGACTATATCCAGAGCATTAACGGTGAAAAAATGCGGTCATGGACTGACATCGTGACAGCGGTAAAAGACAATCCCGGGAAAAAAATCGATGTCGCCGTCAAACGGGACGGCAAATCGTTTCATATCTCGGTTACCCCTGAAGCCGTAAAAGATGAAAACAAAAAAACAATCGGCCGCTTCGGCTCTTATGCGCCGACTGAAAAAGGCGCGTTCGCAGCGATCGCTTACGGCGCGACATCTACTGTTGATGTCACAAAGGCGATCCTGACCAACTTAAGCAAAATCGTGACAGGCCAGTTTAAGCTTGATATGCTTTCGGGTCCTGTGGGGATTTATGATATGACGGATCAGGTTGCAAAAACCGGCATCATCAATCTATTCCAGTTTGCGGCATTTTTAAGCATCAACCTTGGAATCGTCAACCTGCTGCCGATCCCGGCGCTTGACGGCGGACGGCTGCTGTTTTTATTCATTGAAGCAATCCGCGGTAAGCCGATTAACCGTGACAAGGAAGCATTTGTCGTATTTATCGGCGTAGCTTTCTTAATGCTTCTTATGCTGGTTGTCACATGGAACGATATCCAGCGTTTATTCTTATAATTGACTAGTAAAAAATCAGAGGTGCGAAGACATGAGACAAAGTTTGACGCTTATTCCGACCCTGAGAGAAGTGCCGGCTGATGCTGAAGCAAAAAGCCATAAGCTTCTGCTGAGAGCGGGATTTATCAGACAAAATACGAGCGGGGTTTACAGCTACATGCCCCTTGCTTACAGGGTCATTCAAAACATTCAGAAGATCGTGCGTGAAGAAATGGAAAAAATCAACGCGGTGGAAATGCTGATGCCGGCCCTTCAGCAGGCCGAAACATGGCAGGAATCAGGCAGATGGTATACGTACGGGCCTGAATTGATGCGTCTGAAAGACCGTCACGGCCGCGAATTTGCTTTAGGCGCGACGCATGAAGAAGTCATTACTTCTCTCGTGCGCGATGAGGTGAAATCTTATAAGCGTCTGCCGCTCACTCTTTACCAGATCCAGTCTAAATTCAGAGATGAAAAACGCCCGCGTTTCGGGTTATTGCGGGGACGCGAATTCATCATGAAAGATGCGTATTCTTTCCATGCCTCTGAAGAAAGTCTGGAGGAAACATACCAAAACATGTACGGCGCATACAGCAGCATTTTCGCACGGTGCGAATTAAACGTCCGTCCCGTTATCGCTGACTCAGGCGCAATGGGCGGAAAAGACACGCATGAATTTATGGCTCTTTCCGAAATAGGGGAAGACACCATCGCTTATTCCGATGAATCCTCTTACGCAGCCAACACGGAAATGGCCGAAGTTGTCATGAAAAGCGAGCCTTCCAATGAAAAACCCGAGGCGCTGGAGAAAATTGATACGCCGAATGTTAAAAGCATTGAAGAGCTGGCTTCTTTCCTTCAGATTGAACCGAGCGCCTGCATCAAATCCATGCTGTTTAAAGCAGATGACCGATTTGTTCTCGTGTTAGTAAGGGGCGATCATGAGGTCAATGACGTAAAAGTGAAAAACCTTCTAAACGCGGAAGTGGTTGAGCTTGCGTCTCATGAAGAGGTAGCGGAGAAGCTTGGCACGGAGCCGGGATTTGCGGGGCCGATCGGCGCTGCCGGCGACATTGAGATTTATGCCGACCAGGCTGTGAAAGTCATGGTAAACGCCGTAAGCGGCGCGAATGAAAAAGACCGCCATTACAGAAACGTAAACATCGAACGCGATGCGTCTGTAAAAGCATATGCCGATCTTCGAATCATTCAGGAAGGCGATCCGTCACCTGACGGAAAAGGCAAGATCCGCTTCGCTGAAGGAATTGAGGTCGGACAAGTCTTTAAGCTCGGTACGCGTTACTCTGAAGCGATGAATGCGACATACCTTGATGAAAACGGGCGTGCGCAGCCGATGCTGATGGGATGTTACGGAATCGGCGTATCAAGAACGCTTTCAGCAATCGCCGAACAGCACCACGACGAAAAAGGCCTGATCTGGCCGAAAAGCGTTGCTCCGTATGATCTTCATATTTTGGCGCTGAATATGAAAAACGAAGCGCAAAAAGAGCTTGCCGAGCAGCTATACGGTAAACTCCAAGCCGAAGGTTATGAAGTGTTATACGATGACCGCGCTGAACGCGCAGGCGTGAAATTTGCTGACTCTGACCTGATCGGCCTTCCGATCCGCATTACTGTCGGTAAACGTGCAGATGAAGGCATCGTAGAAGTGAAAATCCGCAAAACCGGTGAATCTGCCGAAGTTTCAGTGGATGAGCTTTCTGAATTTATCAAGACGAAGTAATCACCATAACGAATCGTACAAAATCATGTTAAAATAGAGAAAAAAGAAGGTACCTCATCACCTGCGGAGGTACCTTCACTTATGATGTTTTAAGGGAGGGATACTGTCTGAATGGAACAGTTATCAGTAAACAGAAGACAGTTTCAGATTCTTCTTCAGCAGCTTAATATGACAGATGATACCTTCATGACATACTTTGAAGACGGAGAGATTGATAAACTGACAATCCATAAAGCAGAAAAGGCCTGGCATTTTCAATTTCGCTTTAAGGCTCTTTTGCCGTATCAAATATATGACTCATTCATGATGAGATTAACACAATCGTTTGCTCACATTGCCCGGGTCACATCGTCCATTCAAGTCATTGATCCTAGAGTGTCAGAGAAGCTTGTACAGGATTATTGGACACGCTGTATCGAAGAGCTTGAAGGAACCTCGCCGCCGATGGTGGCACTTTTGAATCAGCAGAAACCGAAGCTCAAGGGAAACAAGCTGATCGTGAAAACAAAAACAGATACAGAAGCATCGGCGCTCAAAAATAAATACAGCGCTCTGATTCAGCACAGCTATCGCCAATTCGGTTTCCCGGAACTGCAGCTGGATACCGAAACTTTCGTGTCTGACCAAGAAGTCCAGAAATTCCGCGAGCAAAAGCTTGCTGAAGATCAGGAGCGGGCGATGCAGGCGCTTATCGAAATGGAGAAGAAGGAAAAAGAGGGCGATGAGGATCAAGCGCCGTCCGGCCCGCTTGTCATCGGCTATCAAATTAAAGAGAACGAAGAAATCCGGACGCTTGACAGCATCATGGATGAAGAAAGAAGAATTACGGTGCAGGGCTATGTGTTTGATGCTGAAACACGCGAGCTGAAAAGCGGACGCACGCTCTGCATTTTCAAAATCACGGACTATACAAACAGTATTTTAGTAAAAATGTTTGCGAGAGAAAAAGAAGACGCCGCCCTGATGAAAACACTGAAAAAGGGCATGTGGGTGAAAGCGCGGGGAAGCATCCAAAACGATACATTCGTCAGAGACCTCGTCATGATTGCAAATGACGTGAATGAAATAAAAGCCGAAACCCGTGAAGACACCGCTCCTGAAGGCGAAAAGCGGGTAGAGCTTCATCTGCATTCCCCGATGAGTCAAATGGACGCTGTAACGGGAATCGGAAAGCTTGTCGAACAGGCGAAAAAATGGGGGCATGAAGCGATTGCCTTAACTGATCATGCCGTCGTGCAGTCCTTCCCGGATGCCTATTCCGCCGCGAAAAAACACGGTATTAAAATGATTTACGGAATGGAAGCCAACATCGTAGATGACGGCGTTCCGATCGCATACAATCCCGCTCACCGTCTTCTTGAAGAGGACACATATGTCGTCTTTGACGTTGAAACGACAGGTCTGTCTGCCGTGTATGACACGATCATTGAGCTGGCCGCAGTCAAAATAAGAGGCGGAGAAATCATTGATAAATTCGAAGCGTTCGCCAATCCGCATCATCCGCTGTCAGCAACGACGATAGAGCTTACCGGGATTACGGATGACATGGTCCGCGACGCTCCCGATGTCGTTGACGTTGTCCGGGATTTTAAAGAGTGGATCGGCGATGATGTGCTTGTGGCTCATAACGCCAGCTTTGATATGGGATTTTTAAATGTAGCGTACAAGCGCCTTCTGAAAACGGAAAAAGCGAAAAATCCGGTCATTGATACGCTGGAACTCGCGCGTTTCCTGTATCCTGAATTTAAAAATCACCGCTTAAATACGTTATGTAAAAAGTTTGATATTGAATTAACCCAGCATCACCGTGCGGTCTTTGACGCTGAAGCAACGGGATACCTGCTGTTGAAAATGCTTAAAGACGCGGCTGAAAAAGATATTTTTTATCATGATCAGCTGAATGAGAATATGGGACAATCCAATGCTTACCAAAGATCGAGACCTTATCACGCAACATTGCTTGCCGTAAATGAGACCGGCCTGAAAAATCTGTTTAAGCTCGTGTCGATTTCTCATATTCAATATTTCTACAGAGTGCCGCGCATTCCGAGGTCACAGCTTAACAAATACAGAGAAGGCCTGTTAATCGGCTCTGCCTGTGACAGGGGAGAGGTTTTTGAAGGCATGATGCAAAAATCACCTGAAGAGGTTGAAGATATCGCATCCTTCTATGACTACCTTGAAGTGCAGCCGCCGGAAGTATACAGACACCTGCTGCAGCTTGAACTCGTCCGGGATGAAAAAGCGCTGAAAGAAATCATCGCCAACATTACGAAGCTCGGGGAAAAATTGAATAAGCCGGTCGTTGCTACGGGAAATGTCCACTATTTAAACGATGAGGATAAAATTTACCGAAAGATCTTAATTTCTTCCCAAGGCGGCGCCAACCCGTTAAACAGGCATGAACTGCCAAAGGTGCACTTCAGAACGACAGATGAAATGCTGGAGGCTTTCTCTTTTCTGGGTGCGGAAAAAGCGAAAGAAATCGTGGTTGACAATACGCAGAAAGTCGCTTCGATGATCGAAGAGATCAAGCCGATTAAAGACGACCTGTACACGCCGAAAATTGAAGGTGCTGATGAAGAAATCCGTGAAATGAGCTATCAGCGCGCGAGAAGCATTTACGGTGAGGAGCTTCCCGAAATTGTTGAAGCGAGAATAGAAAAAGAATTAAAAAGCATCATCGGCCACGGATTCGCCGTTATTTATCTCATTTCACATAAGCTTGTCAAACGGTCTTTGGATGACGGCTATCTCGTCGGCTCCCGGGGGTCCGTCGGTTCATCACTTGTGGCGACCTTAACGGAAATTACTGAAGTGAACCCGCTTGCTCCGCATTATGTGTGCCCGAGCTGCCGGTATTCCGAATTCTTTAATGACGGATCAGTCGGTTCCGGTTTTGACCTTCCGGATAAAAGCTGCCCGTCTTGCGGCACTCCTTTGAAAAAGGACGGACATGATATTCCGTTTGAAACGTTCTTAGGCTTTAAAGGTGACAAAGTACCTGATATCGACTTGAACTTCTCAGGTGAGTATCAGCCGCATGCCCATAACTACACGAAAGTGCTGTTCGGGGAAGATAATGTTTATCGCGCGGGAACGATCGGCACCGTTGCGGAAAAGACGGCTTACGGATATGTGAAAGGCTATGCGGGCGACCACAACCTTCATATGCGCGGCGCGGAGATCGACCGCCTTGTACAGGGATGCACCGGCGTTAAGAGAACGACCGGCCAGCACCCGGGGGGCATTATCGTTGTGCCGGATTACATGGATATTTACGATTTTTCACCAATTCAATTCCCTGCTGATGCGACAGGGTCTGAATGGAAAACGACTCACTTTGACTTCCACTCCATTCATGACAACCTGCTGAAGCTTGATATATTGGGGCACGATGATCCGACAGTCATCCGGATGCTTCAGGATTTAAGCGGAATTGATCCGAAGACGATTCCGACAGATGATCCGGAAGTCATGAAGATTTTCCAAGGCACAGAATCGCTCGGCGTCACTGAAGAACAGATCGGCTGTAAAACGGGGACGCTCGGCATTCCTGAATTCGGGACGCGATTTGTACGGCAGATGCTTGAGGATACAAAGCCGACGACGTTCTCTGAGCTTGTCCAGATTTCCGGGCTTTCCCACGGAACGGACGTATGGCTCGGCAATGCACAGGAACTGATACACAACAATACGTGTGAACTGAGCGAAGTGATCGGCTGCCGCGATGACATTATGGTTTACTTGATTTATCAGGGCCTTGAGCCTTCACTGGCCTTTAAGATCATGGAATTTGTCCGTAAAGGCAAAGGCCTGACGCCGGAATGGGAAGAAGAAATGAAAAAGAACAATGTGCCGAACTGGTATATTGATTCATGCAAAAAAATCAAATACATGTTCCCGAAAGCCCACGCCGCTGCATACGTATTAATGGCGGTGCGGATTGCATACTTTAAAGTGCATCACGCGCTTTTATATTATGCTGCGTATTTTACCGTGCGCGCAGATGACTTTGACATTGATACGATGATTAAAGGCTCGACTGCCATCAGAGCGGTGATGGATGATATCAGCTCTAAAGGGCTTGATGCTTCGCCGAAGGAAAAAAACCTCCTGACCGTGTTAGAGCTTGCGCTTGAAATGTGTGAACGCGGCTATTCTTTCCAGAAGGTCGATCTATACCGTTCCAGCGCTTCGGAATTTATCATTGACGGCAACAGTCTGATTCCGCCGTTCAACTCGATTCCGGGGCTTGGAACCAATGCCGCTCTCAATATTGTAAAAGCGCGGGAAGAAGGAGAGTTCCTTTCAAAAGAGGACCTTCAAAAACGCGGAAAAGTGTCAAAAACCATTTTAGAGTATTTAGACCGCCACGGCTGTCTGGAGTCGCTCCCGGATCAAAATCAGCTGTCTCTGTTTTAAGCTTTGAGGACAGCCGTCTGAGCGGAGTTTGATTTGCATTAAATATATGGTTATGGTATAGTTTTATTGGAAATGCTAACGATTACCGAGGCAAAGAGTGGGGAAACCCGCTCTTTTGTATTGAACAGGCAATTTTGCCTCGACATGTCCATCGTTTTCTCAAAGCCCCTGCTCTTTAGAAGCAGGGTTTTTATGCAGAGGAACGGCTGATATGATATCGACAGCACAAGGAGGAAAAACATGAGCAAAAAAGTGACTGATACCGTTCAAGGAATGGCTCAGCCCATACTGGATGACCTTCAGCTTGAACTCGTAGACATTGAATTTGTCAAAGAGGGTCAAAACTGGTTCCTTCGCGTGTTTATTGATTCCGATAACGGTGTTGATATTGAGGAGTGCGCCAAAGTCAGCGAAGCGTTAAGCGAAAAGCTGGATGAGGCCGATCCGATCACTCAGAACTACTTTCTTGAAGTATCTTCTCCTGGAGCCGAGCGTCCATTAAAGAAAAAAGCCGACTTCGAAAAATCACTGGGTAAAAATGTGTACATGAAAACGTACGAACCGATTGACGGTTTAAAAGTGTTTGAAGGCAAATTGGCTGAATTTGATGGACAAACTGCTACAATAGAGATGACAATTAAAACAAGAAAGAAACGGGTCAATATTCCGTATGAAAAAATAGCTAACGCAAGATTAGCTGTAACATTTTAATCAATGAAGTATTAGTGTTTAAGGGGGGAGACCGCTAACATGAGCAGTGAACTATTAGATGCCCTCACGATTCTTGAAAAAGAAAAAGGCATCAGTAAAGACATTATCATCGAAGCAATTGAAGCTGCCTTAATTTCTGCGTATAAGCGAAATTTTAACCAGGCGCAAAACGTACGGGTCGATCTGAACCGTGAAACGGGCACCATCCGCGTGTTCGCCAGAAAGGATGTCGTAGACGAGGTATACGATTCAAGGCTTGAAATCTCGCTTGACGACGCCCAGCACATCCATCCGAACTACCTTGTCGGAGATGTCGTTGAAATAGAAGTAACGCCGAAAGACTTCGGCCGCATTGCCGCGCAGACGGCGAAACAAGTTGTGACGCAGCGTGTCCGTGAGGCTGAGCGCGGCGTGATTTACTCGGAATTTATCGATCGTGAAGAAGACATCATGACGGGAATTGTACAGCGCTTAGACAGCAAGTTTATTTACGTGTCTCTCGGCAAGATTGAAGCGCTGCTGCCCGTTAATGAACAAATGCCGAATGAGAGCTATAAACCTCACGATCGGATTAAAGTATTTATCACAAAAGTCGAAAAAACGACAAAAGGGCCGCAGATCTACGTATCAAGAACGCATCCCGGTCTTTTGAAACGTCTTTTTGAAATCGAAGTGCCGGAAATTTATGACGGAACGGTCGAGCTGAAATCCGTTGCCAGAGAAGCGGGCGACCGCTCCAAAATCTCTGTCCGCACTGATGATGCTGACGTTGATCCTGTCGGTTCATGCGTCGGGCCTAAAGGCCAGCGCGTGCAGGCGATCGTCAATGAACTGAAAGGCGAAAAAATTGATATCGTCAACTGGTCTGATGATCCGGTTGAATTTGTTGCCAATGCGCTCAGCCCATCTAAAGTGCTGGATGTCATCGTCAACGAAGAAGAAAAAGCCACGACTGTCGTTGTTCCTGATTACCAGCTTTCTCTGGCGATCGGAAAAAGAGGGCAAAACGCCCGCTTAGCTGCGAAACTGACAGGCTGGAAAATTGATATCAAAAGTGAAACGGATGCAAGAGAACTTGGCATCTTTCCGAGAGAGCATGAAGAAGATGACGATTTAGAGCCGCTCTTTATGGAGCCTGAAACAGCAGAATCGGATGAATAAGAGGTGACTTTAGGTGAATAAGCGAAAAAAAATTCCTCTGCGTAAATGTGTGGTAACGGGGGAAATGAAGCCTAAAAAGGAACTGATCCGAATTGTCCGTTCAAAAGAAGGAGAGATTTCAGTCGATCCGATAGGCAAGAAGAACGGGCGGGGTGCCTATATCACCCTGGAGAAAGAATGCATCTTAGCTGCGAAAAAGAAAAACACATTGCAAAATCAATTTCAATCACAAATCGATGACCAGATTTTCGAAGAATTGCTGGAACTGGCGGAAAAGGTGAAAAAATAACATGTCTGGAATGGAATGGTTTCCCTTGCTGGGTCTGGCCAATCGAGCTCGTAAGGTCGTGTCGGGCGAGGACTTGGTTATAAAAGAAATTAGAAATGCGCGTGCAAAACTTGTTCTGCTGACAGAAGATGCATCTGCGAATACTGCAAAAAAAGTATCCGATAAATGCAATTATTATAAAGTACCTTATAAAAAAGTCGAAAGCCGCGCGGATCTCGGCCGCTCTATCGGCAAGGAATCACGTGTCGTTGTCGCCGTCACTGACCAAGGTTTTGCGAATAAGCTGATCAGCTTGCTCGATTAATATTTTTGGGGGTGAACGAATGGCTAAAATGAGAGTATACGAATATGCAAAAGCCATCAATGTTTCAAGTAAGGAAATTTTGACTGCGCTGAAAAACATGGATATAGTAGTAAATAACCATATGGCAACGCTTGAAGAAAAGACCATTAAGCAGCTTGATGCGAAATTTAAAAAAGGCGGCGCCGGCGTTAAATCTCAAAAGCCTGCGGAAACGAACAAAAACAAGCAGCCGCAAGGGGTTAATCAGCAGCCTGCTGGGAATCAACCAAACAAAATTCGAGACGGAAAGAAGAATGACGTGCAGAATAATCAATTTAACAAAAACAAGAAGAATAACAACAACAAAAACAAAAACAAACGCAATCATAACAACAAAAATCAGCATCAGCAAAAACCGCTGAAGCCGAAAAAAGAGCTTCCTGAGAAAATTACGTTTTCCGGCTCTTTAACAGTCGGAGCTTTAGCCGAGGAACTTGGCAAAGAGCCGTCTGAACTCATTAAAAAACTAATGCTTCTGGGCGTAATGGCTACGATTAACCAGGAGCTTGACAAAGACACAATCGAACTGATCGCATCTGAATACGGTGTGGAAACAGAAGAAGTGATTGTGCTCGAAGAAACTGAGCTTGAAAAATACGAAGAGGCTGACAAAGAAGAAGATCTTCAAATCCGTCCGCCTGTCGTGACAATCATGGGCCACGTTGACCACGGGAAAACGACCCTTCTTGACAGCATCAGAAAAACAAAGGTTGTTGAAGGAGAAGCGGGCGGAATCACCCAGCATATCGGGGCTTACCAGATCGAAGAAAACGGCAAAAAAATCACGTTCTTGGATACACCGGGACACGCGGCGTTCACAACGATGCGCGCGCGCGGAGCGGAAGTAACCGATATTACCATTTTAGTCGTAGCGGCTGATGACGGCGTTATGCCGCAAACAGTCGAAGCCATCAACCATGCGAAAGCGGCTGAGGTTCCGATTATCGTTGCCGTGAATAAAGTGGATAAAGAGAGCGCGAACCCTGACCGTGTCATGCAGGAGCTGACTGAATATGGACTCGTTCCTGAAGCATGGGGAGGAGAAACGATTTTCGTTCCTCTGTCCGCGCTTACAGGCAAGGGAATTGACGAGCTTGTCGAAATGATTCTGCTTGTCAGTGAAGTGGAAGAGCTGAAAGCCAATCCGAACCGTCAGGCAAAAGGAACGGTTATTGAAGCTGAGCTTGATAAAGGAAGAGGATCTGTCGCGACACTTCTCGTTCAAACGGGAACATTGCATGTCGGAGATCCGATCGTTGTCGGAAACACATTCGGCCGCGTGCGGGCCATGGTCAATGATCTCGGCCGCCGCGTGAAAACAGCCGGACCGTCCACACCTGTAGAGATCACAGGCTTAAACGACGTACCGCAGGCTGGCGATCAATTCCTCGTCTTTAAAGACGAAAAAACAGCCCGTTCTGTCGGTGAAGCGCGCGCTTCCAAACAATTGGACGAACAGCGCAGCGACAAAGCGAAGCTGAGCCTCGATGATCTGTTTGAACAAATTAAACAAGGTGATGTCAAAGACATCAACTTAATCGTAAAAGCGGACGTTCAAGGTTCTGCAGAAGCGTTAACGGCCGCTCTTCAAAAAATTGAAGTAGAAGGCGTAAAAGTGAAAATCATTCACACAGGCGTCGGTGCGATTACGGAATCAGACATCATTCTCGCATCTGCTTCAAATGCAATCGTTATCGGGTTTAATGTGCGCCCAGACGGAAATGCTAAGAGCACGGCTGAAGCAGAAAATGTAGATATCCGCCTTCACCGTATCATTTACAAAGTCATCGAAGAAATTGAAGCGGCGATGAAAGGAATGCTTGATCCTGAATACGAAGAAAAAGTCATCGGCCAGGTTGAAGTGCGCCAAACATTCAAAGTGTCGAAAATCGGTACGATTGCCGGCGGATATGTAACAGACGGCCACATTACACGTGACAGCGGACTCCGCTTGATCCGTGACGGCGTCGTTATCTTCGAAGGCGAAGTAGACGTTCTGAAACGCTTCAAAGATGATGTGAAAGAAGTTTCACAAGGATATGAATGTGGTATTACAATTAAGAAATACAATGACATTCGCGAAGGTGACATCCTTGAAGCGTATGTCATGCAGGAAATCGAAAGAAAGTGATCGGATTTGCGGAATGTGAATGCATCATTTACGATGCGGGATCATTAAAGGAGAAACGGGCCGTTCTGAAGCGGATTATAACGAGGGTCCGGAATAAGTTCAACGTGTCGGCCGCAGAAATCGGCTATCAGGACACTTGGCAGAGGACCAGCTTCGGAATCGCCGTCGTCTCCTCCTCTCACGTTCAGGCGGAAAAGGAGATTCAGCGCGTACTCGCGTTTATTGACTCCTTTCCCGAAATAGAACGGACGATCACTAGAACAGAGTGGTTTTAACTTAGAGGTGATTGAATTGAGTATGAGAGCAAACCGTGTCGGCGAACAGATGAAAAAAGAGCTCGGAGATATTATCAGCCGAAAGCTGAAAGATCCGAGAATCGGATTTCTGACTGTAACAGACGTACGTGTTTCAGGTGATTTGCAAATAGCGAAGGTGTATATCTCCGTTCTCGGCGGAGAGAAAAAGAAAGAGGAGGCGCTGAAAGGGCTTGAGAAAGCGAAGGGATTTATCCGTTCTGAAATCGGCAGCCGAATCAGACTCCGCAAAACGCCAGAGCTTGAATTTGAATTTGATGAATCAATTGAATACGGCAACCGTATTGAAACACTGATTCACGAACTGCATTCAGATAAACCGTCTGAATAACGGGAAAAGAGGATGGGCGTTGTCGTCTGTCCTCTTTTCTGCGTTTTACAGGGATACAATGATAACAAAGGAGCGAAAGACAGATGGTTAACGGAGTTCTCCTTTTACATAAACCGGTCGGCATGACTTCTCACGACTGTGTAATGAAAATAAGAAAACTGTTAAAAACAAAGAAAGTCGGGCATACGGGAACGCTTGATCCGGAAGTGTCAGGCGTACTGCCGATCTGTGTCGGACGGGCCACAAAGATTGTTGAGTACGTCACCGACAAATCAAAAACGTACGATGCTGAGATCACTCTCGGTTTCTCCACATCGACTGAAGACCAGACGGGGGAAACCGTCAGCGTAAAACCTGTCAAGGAGCCGATAAAAGAAGCGGATATCAAAGCCGTTTTAGACGAACTGAAGGGGCCGCAGGAACAAGTGCCGCCGATGTATTCCGCGGTCAAGATCAACGGGAAAAAGCTCTACGAATATGCCAGAGCCGGTATTGAAGTGGAACGGCCGAAGCGGAATATCACGATTGAGGATATCGCGCTTACTTCACCTGTCACTTATAAGGATGATACAGCGTCATTCCGTTTCACAGTCACGTGCTCAAAAGGCACTTACGTCAGAACATTGGCGGTGACAATCGGTGAAAAGCTTGGCTATCCCGCTCATATGTCCCACCTCATCCGCACCGCTTCCGGCGATTTCAGCCTGGATGAGTGTTTTACGTTTGAGGAGCTTGAGCAGCAGGTTTCAGCCGGCACGGTTGCAGAGCATGCGGTGCCTATCGAAAGAGCGCTCAATCATTTGCCGAAATGGGTCATAAGTGATACATTAGCTAGGAAAGCTGAAAACGGGTCAGTGTTTGACATACCGGCGGAATTTTCTGCAATGACAGCTGACGCCCGTATAGCTGTCTGTACCGAAGCCGGAGAATGTGTGGCCATTTATATGCCGCACCCTTCAAAACATGGACTGCTGAAACCGGCTAAAGTGCTGATGCAAAAAAGCGAACAATAAGAAAAAAGGTGACCGTTCTGTGAAGACGATACATATTTCTCATCCGCATCATTTACAAAAAGAAGAGCAGCCGGCGTCTGTCATGGCCCTCGGCTACTTTGACGGCGTTCATTTGGGACACCGGAAAGTAATCGGAACAGCCAGACAAATTGCCGAAGAAAAAAACCTGTCGCTTGCCGTCATGACGTTTCATCCGCACCCCTCCCATGTTCTGGGCAGAGACAAAGAGCCAAAGGATCTGATTACGCCGCTTGAAGATAAAATCAGCCAGATCAGCCGTTTAGGCGCTGATGTGCTGTATATCGTAAAGTTTGATGAATCGTTTGCGGCTCTTTCTCCAAAACAGTTTGCCGAGGAGTATATTTTAGGATTGAACGCCCGGCACGCGGTGGGAGGCTTTGATTTTACGTACGGAAAATACGGAAAAGGCACGATGGCTACGCTGCCGGACGATTTAGACGGCAAGGCCGAATGCACGACTGTCGAAAAACAGACCGAGCAGGACAGAAAGATCAGCTCAACTTATATCCGGTCAGCGCTGCAGGATGGCGACGTGGAGCTGGCACACACGCTCCTCGGCCAGCCGTATTTTATCAGGGGCACTGTGATCCACGGAGACAAAAGAGGCCGCACCATCGGCTTTCCGACGGCGAATATCGGTCTGCACAACAGTTATATCGTGCCGCCGACAGGCGTGTATGCCGTGAAGGCCGAAATAAAAGGCAGGGTGTATGAAGGCGTCTGCAATATCGGCTACAAACCGACCTTTTATGAAAAGCGTCCCGATCAGCCGTCAATTGAAGTTCATTTATTTGATTTTCAACAGGATGTATACGGAGAAGACGTTAAAATCGAGTGGTATAAACGCATCCGGAGCGAACGGAAGTTTAACGGCATCGACGAACTGACGGCTCAGATTGAGAAAGACAAACAAGAAGCGATCCGTTTTTTCAGCAAATAACGGAAAAAACATCAAAAGTACACAAATTTTATTCTAAAAGATTTGCATATGGGCGCGATTTTTAGTATCATATGTTTCGTAGTCTTAAAACCATTGCTTGGCAATCCGAAGTCACCGACGGTTGCTAGGTAACTGGGGCTAATTATAATATGGAGGTGAAACAGGATGGCAATTACTCAAGAGCGTAAAAATCAACTCATCAGTGAGTTCAAAACACACGAATCTGATACTGGATCTCCAGAAGTTCAGATCGCTATCCTAACAGACTCAATTAACAACTTGAACGAGCATTTGCGTACTCATAAGAAAGATCACCACTCACGTCGCGGTCTTCTTAAAATGGTAGGTAAACGTCGTAATCTTCTTACGTATCTGCGTAATAAAGACGTAACTCGTTACCGTGAGTTAATTAACAAACTAGGCTTACGTCGATAATCGTAAAAAGCGGGAGGATTCCCGCTTTTTTATCGTATTAAAGCGAAAAAAATAATAATAAAAAAACAATGAAATCCTTTTACATACTACTTTGACATTGATATGTTCAATTCATTTCGTTCATAATAGGAGTAATTGATTATTTCACACATTAAGAGAGGAGCTCGTAATCGAATGGGACAAGAGAAACATGTCTTTACCATAGATTGGGCCGGCAGACAGCTTACAGTAGAAACCGGCCAGCTTGCCAAACAGGCAAACGGCGCTGTTATGGTCCGCTACGGCGATACCGCAGTGCTCAGCACAGCAACCGCATCAAAAGAACCGAAACCGCTAGATTTTTTCCCGCTTACCGTTAATTATGAAGAAAGATTATACGCAGTCGGTAAAATTCCGGGCGGCTTTATTAAAAGAGAAGGCCGTCCGAGTGAAAAGGCCGTTTTAGCCAGCCGTCTGATTGACCGCCCGATCCGCCCGCTTTTTGCAGACGGATTCCGTAACGAAGTACAGGTCATCAGCATTGTCATGAGTGTCGATCAAAACTGCTCATCTGAAATGGCTGCAATGTTCGGTTCATCACTCGCTCTTTGCGTTTCCGATATTCCGTTTGAAGGCCCGATTGCGGGTGTGACGGTAGGCCGCATTGACGGGGAGTTCATCATCAATCCGACGGTTGACCAGCTTGAAAAAAGTGATATTAACCTTATCGTTGCAGGCACAAAAGACGCCATCAACATGGTGGAAGCGGGAGCGGATGAAGTTCCTGAGGAAATCATGCTTGAAGCGATTATGTTCGGCCACGAAGAAATTAAGCGCCTGATCGCTTTCCAAGAAGAAATTGTTGCGGCAGTCGGCAAAGAAAAAACGGAAATCGCACTGTATGAAATTGATGCAGAGCTCAGCGAGAAAGTGAAAAGTCTTGCGGAGCCGGATCTGCTCAGCGCCATTCAAGTTCATGAAAAGCATGCGCGCGAAGATGCGATCAGTAAAGTGAAAGATGCAGTCGTCGCGAAATTTGAAGAAGAAGAGCACGATGAAGATACGATCAAAAAAGTGAAACAGACACTGTCTAAACTTGTGAAAAACGAAGTGCGCCGTTTGATCACAGAAGAAAAAGTCCGTCCTGACGGCCGCGGCGTCGATCAAATCCGCCCGCTTTCTTCAGAAGTCGGCCTTCTGCCGAGAACGCATGGCTCAGGGCTGTTTACGAGAGGACAGACCCAGGCGCTCAGCGTATGTACATTAGGCGCTCTTGGCGACGTTCAGATTCTTGACGGTTTAGGCGTGGAAGAATCAAAACGGTTTATGCATCATTATAACTTCCCGCAATTCAGCGTAGGGGAGACAGGCCCGATGCGCGGACCGGGACGCCGTGAGATCGGTCACGGGGCTCTTGGAGAGCGTGCGCTTGAGCCGGTCATTCCGAATGAAAAAGACTTCCCGTATACGGTTCGCCTCGTATCCGAAGTGCTTGAATCAAACGGTTCCACTTCACAGGCCAGCATTTGCGCGAGCACGCTTGCCATGATGGACGCCGGTGTTCCGATTAAAGCGCCTGTTGCAGGTATCGCTATGGGACTTGTGAAATCAGGCGAGTACTACACAGTATTAACGGATATTCAAGGAATGGAAGATGCCCTCGGTGACATGGACTTTAAAGTAGCCGGTACGGAAAAAGGCGTAACAGCGCTGCAAATGGACATTAAAATCGAAGGCCTTTCAAGAGAAATCCTTGAAGAAGCGCTTCAGCAGGCGAAAAAAGGAAGAATGGAAATCCTGAACAGCATGCTCAGCACGCTTGGTGAATCAAGAAAAGAACTTTCTCAATATGCACCGAAAATTTTAACGATGACAATCAATCCGGATAAAATCCGTGACGTTATCGGGCCGAGCGGCAAACAAATCAACAAAATCATTGAAGATACCGGTGTTAAAATTGACATTGAACAAGACGGCACCATCTTTATTTCTTCTACTGATGAAAGCAGCAACCAAAAAGCGAAAAAAATCATCGAAGATCTTGTCAGAGAAGTCGAAGTCGGCCAGCTTTACCTCGGTAAAGTCAAACGGATTGAAAAATTCGGCGCTTTCGTTGAAATCTTCAGCGGAAAAGACGGTCTCGTTCACATCTCTGAACTTGCGCTCGAACGGGTAGGCAAGGTTGAGGATGTTGTGAAAATCGGTGACGAAATCCTTGTGAAGGTAACGGAAATTGATAAACAGGGACGTGTCAACCTGTCGCGTAAAGCAGTGCTGCGCGAAGAGAAAGAAAAAGAGCAGGAACAACAACAATCTTAAATGAAAACCTAACAAGGAGCCTGGGAGACCCGGCTTCTTTATTTTGAGAAAGACAACAGCGGGTTCTACCTTGTCCTCTTTATACATAATGTGTGATGAGGGGGGAAGGACATGTTGAAAAAATTCGTGCCGTTTGCCGTTTTTTTATTTCTTTTTTTTGTTTCGTTTGAAATGATAAAAAACCCGTATACAGTTGATTACATAGACGCAATGAAAAAAGACGGAGTGACTGTGTCAGCATCAAAAGATCCGCTTTATGAGGAATTGCTGCAAAAAGCGCCGGAGTATGAAGTGAAGCCGCAAGATGCGAGGATTGATAAAATATGGAAGAGTATACCGGGATATAACGGTTTAAAGGTCAATGTGGAAAAATCCTATAAACAAATGAAAAAGGACGGAGAATTTCATGAAGATGATCTTGTCTATGAACAGGTAAAACCGAAAGTCCATCTCGACTCTCTTTCGCCCGAACCCATTTATAAAGGAAATCCCGATAAACCGATGGTCGCTTTCCTGATAAATGTCGCCTGGGGAAATGAATACGTGGAGCAAATGCTGCCTATTCTGAAACAGCATCAGGTCAAAGCAACTTTCTTTCTTGAAGGGAAATGGCTGAAAAACAATCAGGAACTTGGGAAAAAAATAGCGGCAGACGGACATGAAATCGGAAATCATTCATACAATCACCCAGATATGAGCAAACTGACTTCAGGAAGCATTTCCGAACAGCTTGACAAAACCAATGCACAAATCAGCGAGACGCTCGGCATGAAGCCGAAATGGTTTGCGCCGCCAAGCGGCAGCTTCAGAAAAGCCGTGGTCGACCTTGCGGCGGAAAAAGGAATGGGCACCATCATGTGGACCGTTGACACCATAGACTGGCAAAAACCGTCTCCGGCTGTTTTACAAACAAGAGTGTTGAGCAAAATACATAACGGAGCCATGATTTTAATGCATCCGACTGATCCGACTGCGAAAAGCCTGGAAACACTGATTACAAAAATTAAAGAAAAAGGCTATGCGCTCGGCTCGGTGTCTGACTTAATGGATGAAAACAGGCTGATGAAGTAGCAGGCGGCAGTTTGCCTGTCTTTGAATAGGAGGAACAAACTTGATAAAACGCTATACATGCCAAAACGGTGTAAGAGTTGTGCTTGAAAATAATCCAACGGTGCGGTCTGTGGCAATCGGCGTCTGGATCGGAACGGGATCACGCCATGAAACGCCGGATACAAACGGTATTTCGCACTTTCTCGAGCATATGTTTTTTAAAGGAACAAATACCAGGTCAGCACGGGAAATCGCAGAATCCTTCGATCGGATAGGCGGCCAAGTGAATGCCTTCACTTCAAAAGAATATACGTGTTATTACGCAAAAGTGCTGGATGAGCATGCCAACTACGCACTTGATGTGCTGGCTGATATGTTCTTTCATTCTGCTTTTGACGAGGATGAACTCAAAAAAGAAAAGAACGTCGTATATGAAGAAATCAAAATGTACGAAGACGCGCCGGACGACATTGTCCACGATCTGCTGAGCAAAGCGACATACGGCAATCATTCGCTCGGCTACCCGATTCTCGGGACAGAGGAAACCCTTTCATCGTTTAACGGCGATTCTCTCAGACAGCATATGGATGACTTTTACACACCGGACCGCGTCGTCATTTCTGTCGCCGGAAATGTTACGGAACAATTCATAAAAGACGTGGAGAAATGGTTCGGTACATACGAAGCGAAGGGCAAAGCAAGCGGCATCAGCGAGCCTGAGTTTCATTATGAAAAGCTGACCAGAAAAAAAGACACGGAACAGGCGCACCTCTGCCTTGGTTTCAAAGGTCTGAAAGTCGGGGATCCGGATGTTTACGATTTAATCGTTTTAAACAACGTGCTGGGCGGAAGCATGAGCAGCCGTCTTTTCCAGGATGTGCGTGAAGATAAAGGACTGGCTTATTCTGTATACAGCTATCACAGTTCTTATGAAGACAGCGGTATGCTGACGATTTACGGAGGCACCGGCGCCAATCAGCTCGATCTTCTGTCTGAAACCATTCAAGAAACGTTATCGGTGTTAAAACGTGACGGCATTACCCCGAAAGAACTGGAAAACAGCAAAGAGCAAATGAAGGGAAGTTTAATGCTCAGCTTAGAAAGCACAAACAGCAAAATGAGCCGGAACGGGAAAAACGAACTTCTGCTCAGAAAGCATAAGACGATGGATGAAATTATCGCTGAATTAAATGCAGTCAGCCTGGAAAGCGTCAACGGTCTCAGCCGCCGATTATTTACGGATGATTACGCATTATCGCTCATCAGTCCGACCGGAAATATGCCGGCCTCATCTTAAACGGGAAGTCTGCCTCTCTAGGGGGCAGGCATTTTTTTTTGCCCGGAATCATATAGTACAAGGGGGTGGCTATCATGAGGCTCAGTGAACTGTCAGGTAAAGAAATTGTAGACATTAAACGGGCGGAGCGGCTCGGCGTGCTCGGCCAGACTGATTTGGAAATTAATGAACAGGACGGGCAAATTACCGCGCTGTTGATCCCGACGGTAAAATGGTTTGGATTGCGAAAACAAGGCCACGACATCCGTGTCCCCTGGAACCATATTCAAAAAATCGGGTCAGACATGATCATTTTAGACGTTCCCGGGGAGATCACTCCTCCTGAAGAGTAGACCGTATTCATTTTTCGCAAGCACCGGCTCAAACAGCCGGTGCTTTTTTTATGAAAAAGACGCTGTACATTCACCGCCCTTTCTCTTTGCACATACGATGAAGAGGAGGATGACACTTAAAAGATCCAGTAACTGTAAAGAAGGTGAACGTTTCAAATGTTAACCGGATTGACAATTGCGATTATTGGCGGTGACGCAAGACAGCTTGAGATTATAAGGAAGCTGACAGAACAGCATGCCGATATTTATCTTGCAGGATTTGACCAATTGGATGACGGTTTTACAGGAACCGTCAAATGTAAAATTGATGAGATTCCATTTCCGAAAATAGACAGTATCATCCTGCCTGTATCGGCAACGACCGGAGAAGGCGTTGTATCAACGGTTTTTTCAAATGAAGAAGTGGTATTAAAGCAGAGCTATCTTGAGCAGACACCGGAGCATTGCGTGATTTATTCAGGCATCTCTAATGCATACCTTGAGGGCATCGCCAGCGAAGCCGGCCGCAAGCTTGTTAAATTATTTGAGCGGGATGACATCGCGATATTCAACTCGATTCCCACAGTTGAAGGGACAATCATGATGGCGATTCAGCATACGGATTATACCATTCACGGGTCAAATGTCGCCGTTCTCGGTATGGGGCGCACCGGTATGACGATCGCCCGGACGTTTGCAGCGTTAGGAGCGAAGGTAAAAGTGGGCGCACGGAGTTCGGCTCATTTGGCCCGTATATCGGAAATGGGGCTTTCTCCTTTTCAAATTGAAGAACTTACTGATCATGTAAATGATATTGATATTTGTATTAACACCGTACCGAGTCTGATTCTGAATCAAAGCGTTTTATCGCGCATGACGCCGAAGACCTTGATTTTGGATTTAGCATCCCGTCCGGGCGGAACGGATTTCAAATATGCTGAAAAACAGGGCATTAAAGCGCTGCTTGCTCCGGGTCTTCCGGGAATTGTGGCTCCGAAAACAGCCGGACAGATTATTGCGAACGTATTGAGCAAGCTTTTGGCAGACTTAAAGAAAGAGGGGAATTAGCCATGTCTCTGAAAGGGAAAAGAATCGGATTCGGATTAACCGGCTCACATTGCACATATGAGGAGGTTTTTCCGCAAATAGAAGCACTTGTCAGACAAGGGGCTGAAGTCCGGCCGATTGTGACGTCGACCGTCCAATCAACCGATACGCGCTTTGGAGAGGGGGGAGATTGGATCAGAAAAATTGAAGAAGCAACAGGTTTTGAGGTAATTGATTCCATCGTAAAAGCGGAGCCTCTCGGGCCGAAACTTCCGCTCGACTGCATGGTCATCGCCCCCTTAACCGGAAACTCAATGAGCAAACTCGCAAATGCGATGACTGACAGCCCCGTCCTTATGGCTGCGAAAGCCACGATCCGCAACAGCCGCCCGGTCGTGCTCGGCATTTCGACAAATGACGGCCTCGGTTTAAACGGAACGAATTTAATGAGGCTGATGTCCGCAAAAAACATATTTTTCATCCCGTTCGGCCAGGATGACCACGTGAGAAAACCGACATCTCTTGTCGCCAGAATGGATCTCCTTCCGATTACGGTAGAAAAAGCGCTTTTGCATCAGCAGGTTCAGCCTGTGCTTGTACAGCATTAGTCATAAAAAATCAAGACACATAAAATCATTCCGGAATAAAAAAATTCGGTCAATCCGTGACTATTCTATGGTAAAATAAAACGTAAAATGCAAAGTCAATTCAACAAATGATGCTTAATTGGCGGAAGGAGTTTTACAGATGGGAAGAGGATTACACGTAGCAGTTGTCGGAGCGACGGGAGCCGTAGGGCAGCAAATGCTGAAAACATTGGAAGACAGAAACTTTGAAATCGAAACACTCACACTACTATCCTCAAAGCGTTCTGCTGGTACGAAAGTAACGTTTAAAGGCGAAGAGTATACAGTGCAGGAAGCTGTTCCGGAAAGCTTCGAGGGCGTTCATATCGCGCTATTCAGCGCCGGCGGAAGCGTATCACAAAGCCTGGCGCCTGAGGCTGTAAAACGGGGAGCCATCGTAATTGACAATACCAGCGCATTCCGCATGGATGAAAATACACCGCTTGTAGTGCCTGAGGTGAACGAAGGTGATCTGCATAAACATAACGGCATTATCGCCAACCCTAACTGTTCAACGATTCAGATGGTGGCGGCGCTTGAACCGATCCGCAAAGCATACGGCTTGAAAAAAGTCATTGTATCTACTTACCAAGCTGTGTCCGGAGCCGGCAATGAAGCGGCGAAAGAACTGTACAGCCAGACGAAGGCGATTTTAAACAATGAGCCTGCAGAACCGTCCATTATGCCGGTTAAAGGGGACAAAAAGCATTATCAAATCGCTTTTAACGCCATTCCGCAAATTGATAAATTCCAAGATAACGGCTACACGTTTGAGGAAATGAAAATGATTAATGAAACGAAAAAAATCATGCATATGCCGAAGCTGGAAGTGGCTGCGACTTGTGTCAGACTGCCGATTGAAACAGGCCACTCAGAATCTGTTTACATTGAGCTTGACCGTGATGACGCAACCGTGGAAGACATTAAACAGCTTTTAAAAGAGGCTCCGGGTGTTACGCTTCAGGATGATCCCGCGGAGCAGCTTTACCCGATGCCTGCTGATTGCGTCGGCAAACGGGATGTATTTGTAGGAAGAATCCGTAAAGATTTGGATAGAGCAAACGGTTTTCATTTGTGGGTTGTTTCTGATAACCTGTTAAAAGGCGCCGCTTGGAACTCAGTTCAAATTGCGGAAAGCCTGCAAAAACTGAACCTCGTATAAAACAAACGTATTTTCTATAGGCGAACAGAAGAGAGTAAGGCTCTGCCTGCTCTCTTCTGTTACGTCAGACTAATTTGGAGTGAAAATAGTGAAAATCATTGTTCAAAAATTCGGCGGAACATCCGTAAAAGATGACAAAGGCCGCAAGCTTGCGTTAGCACACATTAAAGATGCCATCAGTGAAGGATATAAAGTTGTCGTTGTCGTATCGGCGATGGGAAGAAAAGGAGACCCGTACGCGACGGATTCTTTGATCGGGCTTCTTTACGGCAGCCAGTCCGACATTTCTCCGAGAGAGCAGGATATGCTTCTGTCTTGCGGAGAAACGATTTCGTCTGTTGTTTTTACCAGCATGCTGAAGGAAAACGGCATAAAAGCCGCAGCTTTAACAGGAGCCCAGGCCGGCTTTTTAACCAATGCCCAGCATACTGACGCCAAAATTATAGAAATGAAAACAGAGCGGCTGTTCGCGACACTCGCCAGCCATGATGCCGTCGTTGTGGCAGGATTTCAGGGAGCGACTGAAAAAGGCGACACGACGACGATCGGCAGAGGAGGAAGCGATACATCAGCAGCGGCGCTCGGCGCGGCGGTTGATGCTGAGTTTATCGACATTTTTACGGACGTGGAAGGCGTCATGACAGCTGATCCGAGAATCGTGGAAAATGCTAAGCCGCTTCCGAATGTCACATATACGGAAATCTGCAACCTTGCCTATCAGGGCGCGAAAGTCATTCATCCGCGCGCGGTAGAAATCGCCATGCAGGCAAAGGTGCCGATCCGCGTGCGCTCGACTTATTCAAAAGAAAAAGGAACTCTGGTGACGTCCCATCATTCGTCTAACGTCGGCAGCGATGTGTTCGAACGGCTGATCACGGGGATTGCTCATGTAAAAGACGTAACGCAATTTAAAGTTCCCGCCAAAATGGGGCAATACAATGTTCAGACAGAAGTCTTTAAAGCAATGGCGAACGCCGGCATCAGCGTAGATTTCTTTAACATTACGCCGAGTGAAATCGTTTATACCGTAGCCGGCAGTAAAACGGAAGCCGCGCGCAGCATTTTGGCCGAATTAGGCTATGAACCGACAGTGACGGAAAGCTGTGCGAAAGTGTCAGCGGTCGGTGCCGGAATAATGGGTGTGCCGGGTGTTACGTCAAAAATCGTCTCCGCACTTTCAGATAAAGGCATTCCGATTCTGCAATCCGCCGACAGCCATACGACGATCTGGGTGCTCGTTCATGAAAAAGATATGGTAACGGCCGTAAATGCGCTGCATGAAGTGTTTGAACTTTCAAAGTAAATGTGATTGAATCATGATGAGGTGAAAAAAATGAATGTCGGAAATATTTCTACAGCGATGATTACCCCTTTTGACAGTAAAGGGAATGTAGACTTTCAAAAACTGTCTACATTAATCGACTATTTGTTGAAAAACGGCACGGATTCTTTAGTCGTCGCAGGGACGACCGGCGAATCTCCGACACTTTCAACGGAAGAAAAAATTGCACTCTTTGAATTTACAGTCAAAGAAGTGAACGGACGCGTGCCTGTTATTGCGGGTACGGGAAGCAACAATACGAAAGACTCCATCAAACTGACAAAAAAAGCTGAAGAAGCCGGCGTCGATTGCGTTATGCTTGTCACGCCTTATTATAATAAGCCTTCCCAAGAGGGCATGTACCGTCATTTTAAAGCCATAGCTGAAGAAACGTCTCTTCCTGTTATGCTTTACAACGTGCCGGGCAGAACGGTCGCTTCGCTTGCGCCGGAAACGGCCATCAGACTTGCGGAGATTCCGAATATCTCTGCGATTAAAGAAGCGAGCGGTGATCTTGACGCGATTACGAAAATCATCGCCGAAACACCGGAAGATTTTTACGTCTATTCAGGTGATGACGGGTTAACCCTTCCTATTCTCGCAGTCGGCGGAAGAGGAGTCGTGTCAGTGGCCAGCCATATTGTAGGTTCTGACATGCAGCAGATGATTAAAAACTATACAAACGGGCAGACGGCAACCGCGGCACTGATTCATCAGAAACTTCTCCCGATCATGAAGGAGCTCTTTAAAGCGCCTAATCCGGCTCCGGTTAAAACGGCGCTTCAGCTGAAAGGCCTTGATGTCGGATCTGTGCGTCTTCCTCTTATTCCGCTGAATGAAGATGAGCGCCTGAGCCTGAGCAGCGTCATTAGCGAACTGTAAGAAAAAATTTATACAGTTAAAATACGCGGTCATTCTCATTTTTATCGTGAGTTTGACCGTTTTGTCTACATATTGGTTTTCCCTAAACCTTCCGCTTCTTCTTGTTTTCTAAAATTGATATCAGTTATAATAGGAACAAGTGATGATGGACGGGTATGAGACTAGGAGGATACAGATTTTGAAAAGAAAAAATACAGAAAACGTCAGAATTATCGCCCTTGGCGGTGTCGGAGAAATTGGGAAGAACCTATATGTCATTGAAATTGACTCGGACATATTTGTAGTAGATGCGGGGCTCATGCACCCTGAAAATGAAATGCTCGGTATTGATGTCGTGATTCCGGATATTTCTTACTTGGTAGAACGGGCTGACCGCGTGAAGGCCATTTTTCTGACACACGGACACGATGAAAACATCGGAGGCGTCTTTTATTTATTGAACAAGCTGTCGGTGCCGGTATACGGAACGAAGCTAACGCTTGCTTTGCTGAGAGAAAAACTCAAGCAGTACGGGCATAATCGAAAAGCTGATTTACGTGAAGTTCACTCCAAATCAGTCATTACATTTGAATCAACAAAAGTATCGTTCTTTAAAACCATCCACAGCATTCCGGATTCAGTGGGAGTCAGCTTTAAAACATCACTTGGCTCTATTGTATGCACGGGAGACTTCAAATTTGACCAGACACCTGCTTATCACCAATCATGTGATATCGGCGAAATCGCCAAAATCGGAAACGGCGGTGTGCTTGCCCTGCTTTCTGACAGCGCCAATGCGGAGCGCCCGGGATATACTCCGTCAGAAGCACATGTAAGCGGTGAAATTTCCGATGCGATGTACAATTCAGACAACCGCGTCATCGTTGCCGTATTCGCGTCTAATATCAACCGGATTCAGCAAGTGATTCAGGCTGCCGCCCAGAACGGCCGCAAACTTGCAATCGCCGGAAAAAACCTGCAAAACGTGCTTCAGCTTGCGCGCAAGCTCGGCTATATTGAAGCAGAAGATGAATTGTTCATTCCGGTGCAGGATGTCAAAAAATATCCGAAACGGGAAGTGGCAATTGTTACAGCCGGAAGCCATGGTGAGCCGTTAGCCGCTCTTACGCGGATGGCCAAGCAGGCGCACAAGCAGCTTAACATTGAAGAAGGAGATACCGTTGTCATTGCATCAACACCGATTCCGGGACATGAATTGGTATATTCCAAAACCGTCAACCAGCTTGTCCGCGCCGGGGCTCAAGTCATTTTCGCCCAAAAACGCGTGCATGTGTCCGGTCACGGTTCGCAGGAAGAATTAAAACTCATGCTTAATTTGTTAAAACCGAAATATTTAATTCCGGTTAACGGTGAATTCAGAATGCAAAAAGCGCATTCCAAAATCGCTGAAGAAATCGGCATGAAACGCAGCGACATTTTCTTAATTGAAAAAGGCGACGTCGTTGAATTCCGCGGCCAGAATGTGAAAATCGGGGATAAAGTCACGTACGGAAACGTTCTGATTGACGGCCTAGGTGTCGGCGACATCGGCAACATCGTGCTGCGAGACCGCCGCTTATTGTCACAAGACGGCATTCTCATTGTCGTGATTACGCTTGATAAGCAGAAAAAGAACCTCGTATCGGGTCCTGAAATCATTACGCGCGGTTTCGTATATGTCAGAGAATCAGAAGGCTTAATTGTACAAGCTACTGAGCTCGTCCGCTCTATCGTGACAGAAGCGACGGAAACATCGGCCGTAGAATGGTCCACGCTGAAACAAGCCATGCGCGATGCGCTGAACCAATTCCTTTATGAAAAAACAAAACGCAAGCCGATGATCATTCCGATCATTATGGAAGTATAATGGACACAAAAGCCGGAGCGCATGATGCTCCGGCTTTGTTTTTGTTCATCTCCCGGATGGAAACCCGCTTCTTTGTTCATAATACAAAAAGACATTCGGAAAGGGTGAAGATAAAATGGATCATCGTATGGAAAACACCGAAGAACAGCAGCCCGAAAAATCAGATGCGAAAGACAGCATTATGAGCAAAATTCAGCAGCTGGGAGAGACATCTCTGCCGCAAATGTCACAAGATACCAATATTCACTGTCTGACAATCATCGGCCAAATTGAGGGGCATGTCCAGCTGCCGCCGCAAAATAAAACAACCAAATATGAACACGTCATTCCGCAAATCGTCGCCATTGAGCAAAATCCGAAAATTGAAGGACTTCTGATTATCTTAAACACCGTCGGCGGTGATGTGGAAGCGGGGCTTGCGATTGCAGAGATGCTCGCATCTTTGTCAAAACCGACCGTTTCAATCGTACTCGGCGGGGGACACTCGATAGGTGTGCCGATCGCCGTGTCATGTGATCATAGTTTTATCGCGGAAACAGCGACTATGACCATTCACCCCGTTCGGCTTACAGGTCTGGTTATCGGGGTTCCGCAAACATTTGAATACTTGGACAAAATGCAGGAGCGGGTCGTCAACTTTGTGACCCATCATTCAAATATTTCCGAAGAAAAATTCAAAGAACTGATGTTTTCAAAAGGAAACCTGACCAGGGACATCGGAACGAACGTAGTCGGAAAAGATGCGGCTGATTACGGATTAATTGATGCCGTCGGCGGCGTCGGACAGGCGATAAAAAAGCTGAATCAGCTGATTGAAGAACGAAAGGGCAAGGAAGGAATGATGATTCAATGATCCTTTATACCGTCATGCCTCAAGAAGTCGTTTACGGTCAGGAAAGAGAGCAAAGCGCGCATGAACAGGTAGACTATGCCGGTGTGCCGCTGTTAGTCGAAATGAAGGGAAATGAAGCTGAAGTCGTACAGATTTTAAGTACGAACCCGATGGATTTTCTGAATCCGGACATCGCTCCGGGACAAAAAATCAAGTTGAAAATCTAACCGGCATTCAGTCCGTTTCTCGGGGGCAAAATATGCTATAATAGGGGAATCCTACAGAAAAACGCAGCCGGTAAAAGGCTGCTTTTCTTCATGATGTATGATTTTACATTTTTTAACGCAGTAAGGTGATGAGTGTGGCAAAGAAAAAACGGAAATCTAAAAAGAAACAAGAGAGTAAGCTCAATCTAAAATACGAACTAAGCGGACTGCTCTGCGTTGCAATCTCGATTATTGCTGTTTTGCAGCTCGGCGTTGTGGGACAGACATTTGTGTACTTGTTCCGTTTTTTTGCCGGAGAGTGGTTTATTTTATGCTTAATTGCGCTCTTCCTTCTGGGAATTTCGCTGTTTTGGAAAAAGAAGAGTCCAAGTCTTTTAACGAGAAGGAAAGCCGGATTGTACTGTATTATCGCCAGTATTTTGCTGCTGTCTCACGTACAGCTCTTTAAAAATCTGTCTCATCACGGGTCGATTCGGTCCGCAAGTGTCATCGGCAACACATGGGAGCTGTTTATGATGGATATGAAACAGCAGGCCGCCTCGCCTGATTTGGGCGGCGGTATGATCGGCGCGGTACTGTTTGCAGCTTCCCACTTTTTATTTGCATCAACGGGTTCACAGATCATGGCGATCGTGCTGATCTTAATGGGGCTGATTCTTGTAACGGGGCGTTCACTGCAGGAAACGCTCAAAAAGTGGACGAGCCCCGTCGGCCGGTTTATCCGCGGTCAATGGCAGGCGTTTCTTGAGGATATGAAAACGGTCAGAACGAATATGTCTTCGCCGAAAACAAAAACCAAATCGGGCAAAAAACAAAAACGGGTTCAAAAGAAAAAAGAAGTGCCTGAGCCAGAAGAAGAGGATGAGGAAATCATTTCGCCGATCATCCATTCAGAGCCGATTATTTCAAGCTTCTCAGACCGTCAGGAGAAGCGTGACGAACCGATGATTTCTGAGACGCAGGAGACGGCTCAAATGGTAAAAGAAGAGCCCTCCGGCGGCGCTCAAGACAGTGACGAACCGGCGGCTGCGGCTCCGCCCATGACGTTTACAGAGCTTGAAAATAAGGATTACCAAATGCCTTCATTGGACATTCTGGCTGACCCGAAACATACAGGCCAGCAGACCGATAAGAAGAACATTTACGAGAATGCAAGAAAACTCGAACGGACTTTTCAAAGCTTCGGCGTAAAGGCGAAAGTGACGCAGGTTCATCTCGGTCCGGCGGTCACAAAATATGAGGTCTATCCGGACGTTGGGGTCAAAGTCAGTAAAATCGTGAATCTGAGTGATGACCTCGCACTCGCGCTTGCCGCGAAGGATATCCGGATAGAAGCGCCGATTCCGGGGAAATCAGCAATCGGCATCGAGGTGCCGAACGCTGAAGTTGCGATGGTTTCGTTAAAAGAAGTGCTTGAATCTAAGCTCAACGACAAGCCGGATGCGAAGCTTCTGATCGGGTTGGGGCGAAACATTTCCGGAGAGGCAGTGCTTGCCGAACTGAACAAAATGCCCCATCTGCTCGTTGCTGGGGCCACGGGAAGCGGGAAAAGCGTCTGTGTCAACGGTATTATTACGAGCATCCTGATGCGAGCCAAACCGCATGAAGTGAAAATGATGATGATTGACCCGAAAATGGTTGAGCTGAATGTGTATAACGGCATTCCTCATCTGCTTGCGCCGGTCGTGACAGATCCGAAAAAGGCCTCACAGGCTTTGAAAAAGGTCGTCAATGAGATGGAGCGCCGCTATGAACTGTTCTCCCATACGGGCACGAGAAATATAGAAGGCTATAACGACCATATCAAGCGGTCAAATGCCGAAGAAGAAGTAAAGCAGCCCGAACTGCCGTACATCGTTGTCATCGTTGACGAGCTTGCCGATCTGATGATGGTCGCTTCTTCCGACGTGGAAGATTCGATTACGAGACTTTCACAGATGGCTCGGGCGGCAGGCATTCATTTGATTATCGCGACACAGCGGCCTTCAGTCGATGTCATTACCGGAGTGATTAAAGCCAACATCCCGTCGAGAATTGCCTTCAGTGTCTCATCTCAGACCGATTCACGGACGATTTTAGATATGGGCGGCGCTGAAAAACTTCTCGGCCGCGGAGATATGCTGTTTCTGCCTGTAGGCGCGAATAAGCCTGTGCGGGTCCAGGGAGCATTTTTATCGGATGAAGAGGTTGAGCATGTCGTAGATCATGTCATCACACAGCAAAAAGCACAGTACCAAGAAGAAATGATCCCGGAAGAAACCGCGGAAACACACAGTGAAGTGACGGATGATCTGTATGACGAAGCGGTTGATTTGATTATCGGCATGCAGACGGCATCTGTCTCCATGCTTCAAAGACGGTTCAGGATCGGATACACGAGGGCCGCGCGTCTGATCGACGCAATGGAGGAACGGGGCGTCGTCGGGCCGTATGAAGGAAGCAAACCGAGGGAAGTACTATTATCAAAAGAACAATATGATGAGCTCTCTTCTTAAAAAGGAGAGAGCTTTCGCTTAAAATGATACTGCCAAAATCATTCCTATTTATTTTTTTATCAAAACATGATATAGTTGTCCCAATTGTTCAATAATTTATGAAAGTGGTTTACGGAGGGGAAACATGTCTACAAAAGCTGACAATCGTCACTTGTATTTAAAAGTGATTGAGCGAATCAAAGAGGATATACAAAACGGAATTTACACCGAAAAGGAAAAGCTTCCTTCTGAATTTGAGCTTTCAAAATCGATGGGTGTCAGCCGGGCAACTCTGCGTGAAGCTTTACGTATCCTTGAAGAGGAGCATGTGATTATCAGAAGGCACGGTGTGGGCACTTTCGTCCATACAAAACCGCTGTTTCTTTCAGGTATTGAACAGCTCAACAGTGTGACGAAAATGATTCAGCAAGCGAACATGGTGCCGGGTACGATTTTTTTGTCGTCTCAGGTCATTACACCGTCTGATGAAGATATCGCAAGATTCCGGCTTGAGCCTGAGCAGGAGCTTTTTTATTTGGAGCGCGTGAGAACGGCAAGCGGCACTCCGGTCGTTTACTGTCTGGATACGATTCCGATGGACATTCTGCCGAATTCTTTCTGTCATGAACAGGAATCCATTTTTGATCTCTTGGAAAAAAACTCCGAATCTGTGATCAGCTATGCCGTTGCTGATATTGAACCGATCGGATACCACGATACGATTTCACCGGTTTTGGAGTGCGAACCGGAGACGGCGCTTTTATTGCTGAAACAAACCCACTTTAATCAGCATGATGAGCCTGTGCTGTATTCATTAAATTATTTCCGGGCTGATAAGTTCAGCTTTCATGTTGTCAGAAAACGTTTTTAAGACAGACGCGTCATGTGTCTGTTTTTTTATTTGCGCCGTTCGTACATACTTTGTTTGCCGCAAGACACAATAAAACAGGAAACAACCAAGTATAGTGAATGGGTGAATAAGTTGAGTAAGAAGAAAAATGGAACGAAAAATATCATTGCTTTGGCTTCTGTACCGCTCGTCATGACACTCGGGAATTCGATGCTGATTCCTGTCCTTCCGATGATTGAAAAGAAGCTGTCCATATCGTCTTTTCAAGTATCGTTAATTATAACGGTATATTCGATTGTGGCGATTATTTGTATTCCGATTGCCGGATATCTGTCCGATAAATTCGGAAGAAAAAAGGTCCTTCTGCCTTGTCTTCTCATAGCCGGTGCGGGCGGCGCGATTGCCGCGATAGCTTCGACCGCGTTCAAGCATCCATATCCCATTATCTTGGCGGGACGGGTGCTTCAGGGAATCGGTTCGGCAGGGGCGGCTCCTGTTGTGATGCCGTTTATCGGTGATTTGTTCAAGGGTGATGATGAGCGGATTACCGCGGGGCTCGGCGACATTGAAACGTCAAACACAGCCGGGAAAGTACTAAGTCCGATTCTCGGGTCGCTCTTGGCTGCTTGGTTCTGGTTTATGCCGTTTTGGTTCATTCCGTTTTTTTCGCTCATCAGTTTTTTTCTCGTTTTGTTTATGGTGGATAAGCCGGAAAAAAAGCAAAAAGAAGTGCCTTCTATTTCCGAATTTGTGAAAAATGTGGGTCACATATTTAAGCGTGACGGCCGCTGGCTCTTTACGGTATTTATCATCGGCTGCGTGATTATGTTTTTGCTGTTCGGGGTTCTGTTTTATTTATCAGACTCGCTGGAGAAGAAGTACGGAATTGACGGTGTGGCGAAAGGAGCGCTTTTGGCAATCCCGCTTTTATTTTTATCCGTCAGTTCGTATATAGCAGGCAGAAAAATCGGGAAAGACCAAGGCAAAATGAAGTTTTGCATCGTTTTCGGAATGAGTGCCGTGACACTGTCATTTATCGGCCTGTGGTGGAATCACAGTTTTTATTTATTATTTATCTTCTTGTGTGTCAGCGGTATCGGTATCGGAATGGCATTGCCGGCTTTAGACGCTGTCATCACAGAAGGCGTAGACAACGAGGAATCGGGAACCATCACCTCATTTTATAACAGCATGCGGTTTATCGGAGTAGCGGCGGGACCGCCGATATTTGCCGCACTGATGTCAAATGCGGGCTGGCTGATTTTCATTTTATCTGCTTTTTGCGGCATTGTATCAGTATTTTTAGCGCTGTTAAATATCTCTTCACAAGCAAAAGAAAAAAAGGAATCATTAAAGACGGTGTAATCTGCACTGTCTTTTTTTATTTGATTCTGAATATTGACATGATACTGTCAGCTCGTTATTCTTTAATAGTTAAACATATTAACTATTAAAGGAGGGGGAAAAGGTGCATGAAGAAAAAATAAAACAGCTCATTCAACGTTATTCCGATGTATATCTGCACGTCTTAAAAAAAATTGACAGCATTATCGCCGAAAAAGTGAACAAAGAGCTGACATTGGATCAATATTACATACTCCGCTATATTATGCTCAATCCCGATTGCAAATCAATTGAACTGGCAGCGGTATGCCACGTCAACAAAAGCGCCATTACATCCATGACGAACCGCCTGTATGAAAAAGGATACATCAAAAGAGAACGGAGCCAAAGCGACCGCCGGAGCATTCTGTTAAACGTCACGGAAAAGGGGACGGAAGTATTTCACCGAGTGGAGCGGCGGATTGAGGATCTCGTTCGTTCATACATTATGCATTTTGATGAAGACGAGGCGGAAATGTTCGTTAATATATACGAAAAATTATATCGACTGATGATGACAGAGGAGGATCGGCAGACATAATGAAAAAGATTATCCAAGCCCGCTGGATCATCGCCGCGGCATGGATCGCCGCAACGGTGATATTTATGCTTACAGCGCCTGATATGGCTGAATTGACACGGGAGAAAGGCCAGATTTCCGTACCGGACGGATATTCCTCTTCTTACGCCCATAAACTGCTTGATGAAATGTCTGATTCAGATGCACCGTCTTCTTCAGCCGTCATCGTATTTCACGAGAAAGGCTTAATGACAGACAAAAAAGCTCGCTTGCAGGGGGCTGTGGACACTTTATCTGAACATAAAAAAGCGCTTCATATTAAAACGGTGACCTCATATTTCGGGGAAAAAAATGAAGACGTCAAAAAACAGCTTCTGTCAAAAGACAGACAAACGATGCTCGTTCAGCTGCAGCTTGATACATCGAAAAATGACATCCTCAAAATAAAAAACAAAATTGATAAAGAACTGAAACCGTACGGCGTATCATACGGCATCACAGGCCAGTCGCTGATTGACGAAGATGTGTTAAAAAGCTCTCAGGACGGCTTAAAAAAGACTGAATATATAACGGTTGCTTTTATCCTGATCGTGCTGATTCTTGTATTCCGGTCAGTGGTTGCTCCGTTTGTGCCGCTTTTATCTGTATTAATTTCTTATTTAGTCAGCCAGTCCATTGTCGCATTTTTAGTCGATCAGCTGGATTTTCCGCTCTCAACCTTTACGCAGATTTTTATGGTTGCGATTATGTTCGGAATCGGCACAGACTATTGCATCCTGCTTCTCAGCCGCTTTAAAGAAGAACTGTCTCACGGCGCTGATATAAAAGAAGCGATCGTCGTGACCTATAAAACGGCCGGAAAGACGGTTTTATACAGCGGCGGAGCAGTATTGATCGGATTTGCCTGCATCGGATTTGCGACATTTAAACTGTATCAGTCGGCAGCCGCCGTTGCGGTCGGCGTCGCGGTGCTGCTGCTTGCACTCATGACGATCGTGCCGTTTTTTATGGCTGTTTTAGGAAAAAGACTGTTTTGGCCTGTTAAGGGCGATATTTCCCATCCGCAAAGCAAAGCATGGGAAACGGCAGGGCGGTTTTCATTTAAAAGGCCGCTCATCAGTCTTGCAATCGTGGCGGTATTTACCGTCCCGCCTATCCTTCTTTACAAAGGCGCTCTATCTTACAACAGCCTTGACGAAATCGGGGATAAATATGAATCCGTCCGCGCCTTTAATACGATTTCAGACGCATTCGGCCCCGGAGAACTTCTTCCGGCGACAGTCGTCATCAAAAATGACGACAAATTAAATACCGAAAAACACCTGATTGATATCGAAAAAATCAGCAGAGAACTTGAAAAAACAGAGGGTGTAAAAACGGTCAGAAGCGCCACGCGCCCTGCGGGAAATGGATTGAATCAATTATTTGTCACAAATCAGGCAAAACAGCTTCAAGAAGGGCTTGATAAAGGCAATACAGGACTTGAAAAAATAACGGACGGTTTAGGGCATGCCGCAAAGTCGTTAGCTGATTCACAGCCGCAGATTGAAGAGTCGGGAAAAAGCGTCAATCAGCTTATTGACGGAACACTGTCTCTGAAATCCGGGCTTTCTGATATAGGAGAAAACCTGAATAAACTGCAGGCGGGCGTCAATAAGAATAAAGCCGGCGTCGCTCAAATGAGAAAGCAGATTGAAGAACAGAAACAAATGCTCTCTATGCAGCTCAGCCAAAACAGCGGTCTCGCTTCAGAAACGCAAAACGCTTTAAAGCTGGTCAAAACCGTTCTGCCGATGAAAAATGAAGCGAGCAGGCAGCTTGCTGATTTGAACAAACAGCTTAACCGGCTGCCGTTTGCAAAACTGGAAGCATCGATACCGGCAGTGAAAGCTGATCCGTCCTATCAAGTGATCAAATCTGCTTTTACAGATGTACAGTCAGCCGTTTCCAAAGCAAATAGAGACGCCGAAGCGTTTTCTAAAGAGGTTGACAGTCAAAAGGATCATCTGCAGCAAGCGGAAAAACAATTTTCCCGACTGTCAGCCGCCCAGAAAAAGATTGACACCCAAATTAACGCAATGATTAACGGTCTGACCCAAATTGAAAACGGCCTTCAGCAAGTGTCAGACGGCCAGGGGGCTCTCGCCGGACAAATGCCGCGCCTTGAATCGGCGGCAGGGCAGCTCGCGGAAGGTCAGAAAAAAATGCAGAGCGGTCTCGGTGATTTTTCTTCCCAGCTCAGCGATCTTTCTTCCGGCCTTAACGATAGTGTAAAAGGGCTTAAGAAAGTGTCAAGCGGCATGATGGGGGCGAATGATTATCTGGGTGAACTTCATAAGGCGTCAGACAAAGAAATGGCCGGCTGGTTTGTGCCGAAAGACGCCTTGGAAAACAGCGATTTCACAAGCGTGTTTAATACGTACATGTCAGATGACAGAAAAACGACAGAATTAACCGTTGTTCTTGATAACAACCCTTATTCAAATACGGCTATTCAAGATATTGAAGCGATCAAAGCGAGCGTTAAAAGGATCATTCCGAACACGGATCTGAAAAATGCCTCTTTCGGCGTCTCCGGGGTTTCCAGCATGAATGCCGATTTAAAAGAAGTATCGGATTCAGATTTCAAACGGACGGCAATGTTTATGCTGGCGGGCATTTTTCTGATTCTCATCGTGATGCTGCGCTCCCTCATTATGCCGGTTTATTTAGTGGCTTCGCTCGTCCTGACGTATTTCGCATCCATCGGGGTGACGGAATACATCTTTACACACTTCTTCGGGTATCCGGGCGTAAACTGGGCCGTGCCGTTTTTCGGCTTTGTCATTCTGATGGCTCTTGGTGTGGATTATTCCATCTTTTTAATGGACCGCTTTAATGAGCTGAAAAAAGAAGGGACGGAAGCCGCGATGATCAGCAGTATGAAAAATATGGGCTCGGTCATCATTTCGGCGGCCATTATTTTAGCGGGAACCTTTGCGGCCATGCTGCCGTCAGGCGTTCTTTCCCTTTTGGAAATTGCAACCGTGGTATTAACCGGCCTCCTCATGTATGCAATTGTTGTCCTTCCGTTTTTTGTACCGGTTATGGTGAAAATATTCGGAAGAGCCAACTGGTGGCCTTTCAATTTGAAAAAATAACGTACAATGCCTCTGCCTGTTTTCTGGCAGAGGTGTTTTGTTTCCTTATAAATCCTCCAGTTGATATAATTACATCTGCGCACTCTTTTTTGCGAATGCTGAATTTTGGTCATAATACATACTATTAAAGAATGAACGAAGGAGGTTTCACATGACTTACGTAAATGAAATGAAGTCAAAGCACGGCGGAATCACCGCCCACATCGTAAAGACTGAGAAATTTAAAACCGTTTCACTGACGTTTAAAATGCTGGCTCCTTTAACAAAAGAGCTCGTAACAAAAAGGGCGCTGTTTCCTCATGTGCTTCTCCGCGGTACAGAAAGCCGGCCGAAAACCGCTGATTTGCGTTCTTATTTCGATGAGCTGTACGGGACATCCGTTTCCGCTGATCTGACAAAAAAGGGAGAACGTCATGTTATTACGTTCCGGCTTGAGATTCCCAATGAAAAATATCTGAAGGACCGCACACCATTATTGGAAAAAGGGCTTCAGCTTTTATCAGAGCTTGTCTTTTCGCCTGCTTTGGAAAACGGCGCCTTCCTGCCCCTTTATGTCACGCAGGAAAAACGGACGCTGAAACAGCGGATTCAAGCCGTATATGACGATAAAATGAGATATTCTAATCTCCGTCTCGTTCAGGAAATGTGCAAAAGCGAACCGTATGCCCTTCACGTCAACGGCGAGATCGATGATGTCGAACACATTACGCCGCAAGATCTGTATGAAGCCTATCAAAAAGCCATACGCGAAGATCAGCTGGACCTGTATGTCATCGGTGATGTTGACACAGATCAAGTGAAAACGGCTGTTGATACGTATTTTAAAACGGACGAACGGGTGCAGCAGCCTTTAGAAAGAAGCACGGCGAATGAACAGCCTGACCCGAAGGAAGTCATTGATGAAGAGGACGTCAAACAAGGCAAACTGAATATCGGATTCCGGACCAATACGACATACACAGACCCTGACTATCCGGCATTGCAAGTGTTTAACGGGCTGTTCGGAGGTTTCTCTCATTCAAAGCTGTTTATAAATGTCCGTGAAAAAGCGAGTCTCGCCTATTATGCAGCCTCAAGGGTGGAAAGCTTCAAAGGGCTCCTGATGGTCATGTCAGGCATTGAAGTGAAAAATTATAAGCAGGCCGTCACCATTATTGAAGAACAATTTCAAGCTATGCAAAACGGTGACTTTTCAGAGGATGATATCGCCCAAACGAAAGCCGTTATTAAAAACCAAGTGTTAGAAACGATTGATACGGCATACGGCTTAGCGGAATTTCTGTATCAGCAGGCTTCAGCCCAAGTGGAGATACCGATCGAAACTTTTCTTGACAATATCGAGAAAGTGACGAAAGAGGACATTATCAATGTCGGAAAGAACATCAAGCTGGATACGACTTATTTCTTAAAAGGGACGGGGGGAGCATCTTGACTAAACCGATAAACTACGAACAGCTGCAAGAAACGCTGTATCATGAAAAAATGGCAAACGGCCTTGATGTCTATGTGCTGCCGAAACAGGGCTTTAATAAAACATACGCCGTGTTTACGACAAAGTACGGTTCCATTGACAATCAATTCGTTCCTTTAAATAAGGAAGAAATGGTTCACGTCCCTGACGGAATCGCGCATTTTCTTGAGCATAAACTGTTTGAAAAAGCGGACGGCGACGTGTTTCAGGATTTCAGTAAGCAGGGGGCATCGGCAAATGCCTTTACTTCATTTACACGAACCGCTTATCTGTTCTCCAGCACTTCAAATGTAGAGAAAAACCTGGAAACACTCGTGGATTTTGTTCAAGATCCGTATTTCACGGAAAAATCAGTGGAAAAAGAAAAAGGCATCATCGGCCAAGAAATTAACATGTATGATGATAATCCGGATTGGCGGCTGTTTTTCGGTCTTATCGAAAATATGTATAAAGACCACCCCGTGAAAATTGACATTGCCGGAACGGTAGAAAGCATCTCACATATTACGAAAGATCTGCTGTATGAGTGCTATGAAACATTTTATCACCCGAGCAATATGCTGCTCTTTATCGTCGGTCCCGTTGATCCTGAAGCGATCATCAGCCAGGTGCGGAAAAACCAGGAGAAAAAGCCGTTTACAGATCAGCCTGAAATCAAACGTGAAGAAGTTCAGGAGCAGGAAGCGGTTTTCCGCCGGGAGCAGGAATTAAAAATGAACGTCCAAGGCTCAAAATGTCTTGTCGGCTTAAAGGCGAAAAACCCTTATAAAACGGGGCGGGAGCTGTTGAAGCACGAGCTCAGCATGAACCTCATGCTTGAATGTCTCTTCGGAAAAAGCTCACCGCATTACGGCGACTTGTACGACAAAGGCTACATTGATGAAACCTTCAGCTTTGATTATACGGCTGAATACGGATTCGGTTTTGCCTCTGTCGGAGGAGATACACCGGAGCCGGATAAGCTTGCTGACGAATTAAAACAGATGCTGCTTGATGCGGGATCAGCCGTGACTGCGGAAAAACTTGACCTGGCGAGAAAAAAGAAAATCGGGTCATTTTTAAAAGCGCTCAATTCGCCTGAATATATCGCCAACCAATTCACGCGCTACGCCTTTTTAGATATGAGTCTGTTTGATGTTGTAACCGTACTGGAGCAGATCACCCTGGAAGACGTAGAGCGGGTCATTAAAGAAGAAGTGTCAGAAGACAGGCTGACAGTCTGCAAAGTCGTGCCAAAATCATAAAAAACATCCCTCACGCCCTGAGGGATGTTTTTCTGGGGAAAGAAGGAATGTTGATTGATGAAACAGACAGCGCTCGTCACCGGAGCAAGCGGCGGAATCGGACAAAGTATAAGTGAAGTCCTCGCAAAAAACGGATATGACGTGCTTTTGCATTATCATTCTAATAAAGAAGCCGCACACAGGCTTGCGGAAAGGTTGAGCGCATCATTCGGTGTAAAAGCTTCCGTTATTCAGGCGGATCTGTCCTCACCGGAAGGCGCGGAGACACTCAGCCGCTCCGTTAAACAGCCTGTGGACGCTCTGATATTAAACAGCGGCAAAAGTCATTTCGGCCTGATTACGGACGTGACGGATGACACGGCCCGGGAGATGGTGCAGCTGCATGTGACGAGCCCGTTTTTGTTGGCGCGTAATCTGGTGCCCGGCATGATCCGGAAAAAAAGCGGTGGCATCGTCACGATCGGTTCCGTATGGGGAGAAACAGGCGCATCGTGCGAAGTGTTATACAGCATGGTCAAAGGAGCGCAGCATTCGTTCGTCAAAGCGCTTGCCAAAGAGCTCGCTCCGAGCGGCGTCCGCGTGAACGCAGTCTCACCGGGCGCCGTTGATACGAATATGCTTGATCAGTTTACGACTGATGAAAAAGAAGCATTGGCAGAGGAAATACCCGCGGGCCGGCTGGCAAATCCCGAGGAAATCGCCGAAGCGGCAGCGTTTTTATTATCGGAGAAGGCTTCCTATATTACCGGACATATATTATCGGTAAACGGCGGCTGGCACTGCTGAAAAAAATGTGTGTATAGTTTGCATCTGCACGGACAAAATAATTTTGTAACAACAGATGAAATGGAGGAAGCCAACATGTCAGTATTAGAAAACTGGGATAATTGGAAGAATTTCCTTGGTGACAGATTGAACTATGCACAGGAAAAAGGGATGAGTGATGAAACGATCACTGACCTCGCTACAGAAATCGGCGGTTACCTTGCGAACGAAGTCGACTCGAAAAACCATCAGGAAAAAGTGCTTGCTGATCTTTGGAGCGTTGCTTCTGAAGATGAACAGCGCGCCATTGCAAATATGATGGTGAAGCTTGTTGAAAATAACAGCACTCATTAAGAGGGGAGGATTTTCTCCTCTCTTTTTTTATGTTTTCCTCTATAGAGCAACATTCTTCTTTCTAATTAGAGAAAAATGTTTTATGATAAAGGAAGGTAAAAATTTGCCACAATGGAGGGGGTATATCATTTGGCAAAGCTCGAATGGTATTTTGAATATGAAATTCAAGTGAACCGCCCCGGCCTGCTCGGGGATATTTCATCTCTTCTCGGGATGCTGTCAATTAATATTGTCACAATTAACGGTGTCGACCTTTCCAGAAGGGGAATGCTGCTCAGATGCCGGCATATAGATCAAATTAAACGATTGGAATCAATTTTAAAAACAATGGAGACCATTAAAGTAACGAAGCTGAGAGAACCGAGGCTTCGCGACCGTCTCGCAGTCCGTCATGGAAGATACATTCAGCGTGATGCCGATGATAAAAAAACCTTCCGTTTTGAAAGGGACGAGCTTGGCCTTTTGGTTGACTTTATGGCTGAGCTGTTTAAAAAAGAAGGACACAAACTGATCGGAATCCGGGGAATGCCGCGGGTCGGAAAAACGGAGTCCATCGTTGCCTCAAGCGTCTGCGCCAGCAAAAGGTGGCTTTTCGTATCTTCAACGCTGTTAAAACAAACGATCCGCAGCCAGCTGGTTGCCGATGAATACAGCACGGAAAACGTGTTTATCCTTGATGGCATCGTTTCGACAAGACGGGGCTCTGAGCGCCATCTTCAGCTTGTCAGTGAAATTATGAGGCTCCCGGCGACAAAGGTCGTGGAGCACCCGGATATTTTTGTTCAAAATTCGGAGTATACGCTCGATGATTTCGATTATATTATCGAACTCAGAAATGATCCTGACGAAGTCATTACATATGAACATGCAGAAGAACCGCAAATATTTGATCAGACCGGTTTTTCAAGCTTTGATTTTTAATATTGGAAGGTGTTTGTTGTGACAGAATTAGCAATCCGGCTTAAAGAAGCCAGAGAGGAAAAAGGGATGTCATTGGATGAACTCCAGGCGGCGACGAAAATTCAGAAAAGATACTTAACCGCTCTGGAAGAAGGCTCCTATGACGTCATTCCCGGCAATTTTTATGTACGGGCGTTTATCAAGCAATACGCTGAAGCTGTCGGGCTTGATTCAGACCAATTATTTGAAGAATATAAAAAAGACATCCCAAACACGTATCATGACGATGTGTCGGAGAAAATCTCCGGTCTCGCCATGCAAAGGGAGCTGCCTAAGTCCTCAAAGGCGGCGGAATGGCTTCCGACCGTTCTTATTGTCATCGGTGTGATTATCGTCATTGCGATCGTGTATGCGATTATTCAGTTTGGAATTAGCAAGTCCGGGCAGACTGACAGCAATAAGGCCGTCACCCAAAGTGAGAGCAAGTATGAGATTCCTAAGGATTCTGCGCTGAAAAACGACGGCAATACAAATGACGGAGCGCAGACTGACAGCAAAAAAGACAAAAAAGCGCCAGAGCAGAAAAAGAAAGAAAAGAGCAGTGAAAAGACAGAGATCAAAGCGGCCGGAACAGAAGGCTCCGCTTCTTCATACAATGTTTCCGGAGCTGATAAGTACAAGCTTGAACTGATTGCTTCCGACAACGCTTGGATCCGCGTCCGTGATGACAGCGGCGGTTCCTTAAAAGAAGGGACGCTGCAAAAAGGCGAAACCTACAAAAAAGACATCACAGATCAAAAGCAGATTGAAATACGCACGGGCTATGCCCCTAATCTGAAAATTAAAATCAACGGAGAGGTTCTGTCTTATGAACTCAATCCGCATGATGTGATGGCGCAGACCATAACAATCAAGATGAAAAAATAAAAGGGGAAAAAGTCATCTGAACGATTAAGATGACTTTTTCTTCACGTCCGAGTACATATTATTGGAGGGGCTTTATGTTTAACTTACCGAATAAAATCACACTGGCAAGAATCGCTTTAATTCCTGTATTTATGATTATCATGCTTGTTCCTTTTCAGTGGGGCAGCCTTCATATAGGGGATGAATCGATTCCGGTCGCACATCTTACGGGAGCTGTTTTATTCATTATCGCATCAACGACTGACTGGGTGGATGGCTACTACGCCAGAAAGCTGAACCTCGTGACAAACTTCGGGAAATTTTTAGATCCGCTGGCTGACAAGCTGCTTGTGTCTGCGGCATTAATTACGCTTGTACAGTTTGACCTTGCGCCGGCGTGGATGGTCATCGTCATCATCAGCCGCGAATTTGCCGTAACGGGACTAAGACTTGTGCTGGCGGGAACGGGGGAAGTCGTAGCCGCCAATATGCTGGGGAAAATTAAAACATGGGCTCAGATCATCGCTGTTGCAGCGCTTTTACTTCATAATCTCCCGTTTGAGCTCGTTTCTTTCCCGTTCGGCGATATCGCTTTATGGGTGGCTGTGCTCTTCACAGTCATTTCCGGCTGGGATTATTTTGCGAAGAACTGGGATGCGTTAAAAACATCTAACTAAGAAAGAAGGACTTGAACATGGAATTAGCAAAAAAAGCGGAAATCATTGCAGTCGGCTCAGAGCTTCTGCTCGGCCAGATCGCCAATACGAACGCTCAGTTTATCAGTAAAGAGCTGGCGGAAATCGGCGTAAACGTGTTTTACCACACCGCTGTCGGTGACAATCCGGAGCGGCTTAAGCAAGTCATCCGCATTGCCGAAGAGCGCTCGGACCTGATTATTTTTTCAGGCGGCCTCGGACCGACCAAGGACGATTTAACAAAAGAAACCATTGCAAACACGTTGGGACGCCCGCTCGTTCTGAATGACGAAGCGTTCCGGTCGATTGAAGAGTATTTCGCGAAAACAAAACGGACCATGTCGCCGAATAACCGCAAACAGGCGCTCGTTATTGAGGGCTCGGACGTTTTGGCGAATCATTTCGGCATGGCGCCGGGAATGCTTGCAGAGCACGGATCAAGGCTTTATATGCTGCTTCCCGGACCGCCGAGCGAGCTGCGTCCGATGTTTGAAAATGAAGCGAAGCCGCTGCTTCTTAAAAAGCTCGGTTCAAATGAGAAAATCGTTTCAACCGTGCTGCGGTTTTTCGGAATCGGTGAATCTCAGCTTGAAGCTGATTTAGAAGATATCATTGACGCGCAGACGAATCCGACGATTGCGCCGCTTGCTGCTGACGGCGAGGTCACGCTTCGTTTAACGGCGAAACATGCCGATGAAAAAGAAACAGAACGGCTTTTAAAAGAAACGGAAGCCGCCATTTTAGAACGTGTTGGTGAATTTTTCTACGGATATGATGATACGTCCCTGGTGAAGGAGCTTTCAAAAGCATGCAGACAGAACGGAATCACGATCTCCTCTGCCGAAAGCTTTACAGGCGGACTGTTTTCAGAGTGGGTGACTGATTTAAGCGGCGCGTCTCAACTTTTTGCAGGGGGCGTGGTCTGTTATTCCGACAGCGTGAAACAGCATGTGCTCGGTGTGAAAGCCGAGACGCTCGCAGATAGCGGAGCGGTCAGCAAAGAGTGCGCGCGCGAGCTTGCCGCCGGTGTCAGAAAGCTGACCGGAAGCGATATCGGTATCAGCTTTACAGGAGTTGCGGGTCCGGATCCGCAGGAAGGGCATGCCCCGGGCCGCGTCTTTATCGGCATTTCCGCGGAAGGAAAAGAAGAGGTGCATGAATTTAACTTTGCCGGATCAAGAACCGGCATCAGAAAGCGTGCCGCTAAATACGGCTGCCATCTCATTTTAAAAATGCTGGATCAAAAATAAAGTTTTAAAAGGGCGTTTTCTCTGATTTTTAATTTTTACGAAGGGAATTATGTTCTTTTGAAGAAAAGCGAACGCGGAAAAAATCCGAATATGCGTTCGCTTTTTTCTTGGCAAATGTCAGTAAACAAGGTATAGTATATGTAGTGGCAAGATAAAGGAGGAAAAAAATAAATGAGTGATCGTCAGGCAGCCTTAGATATGGCTCTTAAGCAAATAGAAAAACAATTCGGCAAAGGTTCCATCATGAAGCTCGGGGAAAAAACGGATACAAGAATTTCAACGGTGCCGAGCGGCTCCCTTGCACTTGATACCGCTCTCGGAATAGGCGGATACCCGCGCGGACGGATTATTGAAGTGTACGGACCTGAAAGCTCAGGTAAAACGACCGTAGCGCTTCACGCAATCGCTGAGGTTCAGGAAAAAGGCGGACAGGCAGCATTTATTGATGCTGAGCATGCCCTTGATCCTGTTTATGCGCAAAAGCTCGGTGTCAATATCGAAGAGCTGCTTCTGTCTCAGCCGGATACGGGAGAGCAGGCGCTGGAGATTGCTGAAGCGCTGGTGCGAAGCGGAGCTGTTGATATCGTAGTCATTGACTCTGTTGCGGCGCTTGTTCCAAAAGCTGAAATTGAAGGTGACATGGGTGACTCACACGTCGGTTTACAGGCGCGTCTCATGTCTCAGGCGCTCCGTAAGCTTTCCGGGGCCATCAATAAATCTAAAACAATCGCAATCTTTATTAACCAGATTCGTGAAAAAGTCGGCGTTATGTTCGGAAATCCGGAGACGACACCGGGCGGACGCGCGCTGAAATTCTATTCTTCCGTGCGTCTTGAAGTGCGCCGTGCCGAGCAATTAAAGCAGGGCAACGACGTGATGGGGAATAAAACGAGAATTAAAGTCGTAAAAAACAAAGTCGCTCCTCCGTTCCGTACGGCTGAAGTGGACATCATGTACGGTGAAGGAATCTCCAAAGAAGGGGAAATCATCGACCTTGGAACTGAACTTGATATCGTGCAAAAAAGCGGCTCGTGGTATTCATATGAAGAAGAACGCCTCGGACAGGGCCGTGAAAATGCCAAGCAGTTCTTAAAAGAAAATAAAGACATCATGCTGATGATTCAAGAACAAATCCGTGAACATTACGGTTTGGACAATAACGGTGTTACGGAAAAATCGGAAGAAACTCAGGAAGAGCTTGAATTTGAAGAATAAAAGCACGATTAAAAGGGCGGAATAAGCAATTTCCGCTCTTTTTTTGTGTGTTAAAAAAAACACTGGCTGTTTCGGAAAATTTTATCTGAAATGTTACAACTTTTTTCACCCTTCACTCGTCTAACATCATGGCGAAAGTTGAAATTATATCTGAGGAGGAAAAAAGATGACGAGCCCCCGCCGCACAAGAATTAACAAAAAAAGAAAGAAGAAATTGATGAAAACGGGAGGGCTGTTTCTTTTTCTGCTGCTTGTCACTGTTTTTATTATGATCTGGACCGTCACAGCGCATCACCGGGAGAAGGATTCTGTTAAAAGTGCTCCCGCCGCTCAATCTGATTCTTCAAATGACCAGACTCAACAAAAAAAAGAAAAGACGCAAAAAGAGAAAACACCTAAATCAATCGATCACAATAAACGAATCAGCAATTACTTGCAACAGATCGGGTTCAGCGGCACAGCAATGGTCGTAAAAGATGGAAAAGTTGTGCTGAAAAAAGGTTTTGGCTATGCGGACCGAAAACAAAAAATCAAAAACAATCCGGAAACATCATATTATATCGGTTCTTCACAAAAGGCGTTAATTGCGACGGCTGTCCTGCAGCTTGAAGAAAAAGGGCTGCTTCAGACGAGTGACCCCGTCAGTACATACTTGCCGAATTTTCCTAACGGCACGCGCATCAAACTGAAAAACCTGCTCAATCATACGTCCGGCATAAACGGACATATTGAGGGTCAGGGACCGATTTCTCCCATTGATTTAATTAAGGATATAGAATACCGCGGAATTAAACGGCAGCCTGGGGTTTGGGATTATAGAGATTCCAATTATTCAGTGCTCGCCTATATCGTATCTCAGGTCAGCGGGGAGTCATACGAACAGTATATAAAAGACCACGTATTCAAACCGGCCGGAATGAAGCATGCCGGATTTTACAAAACATTTGCTGAAGCCAAATATCCTGCCGTCGGCTACAAAGTTGATGAGAGCGGACAGCTTGTAACGCCTCACATTTTGGACTTATCGCAGCTGTATGGGGCGGGCGACATGTATATGAGTGCTGAAGATCTTTATAAATTTGATAAAGCGGTCGTCAACGGCACGCTCCTTTCAAAACAAAGCTTTACAAAAATGTTTACAGCCGGAAGCAGTGCCTCTTACGGCATGGGATTTTACATTGATCCGGGAAGCTATTCCAATCACGGTGTGATGCCCGGTTACAACATTTTGAACAGCTTCAGCCATTCGGCAGGCAAATATGTCATTTTACTGTCAAATATTCAGAATAACGCCAAATTAGGGCAGGTAAACAATAGAATTTACCAATTGCTTAACCAGCCGGACTAGACGAGCCGTCATTTGCGAAAAGCAGATGAAGGTGTGGTATGATATATACATGGCGAAGATTCTGAGCCGAAGGCGAATCGTTAAGCTGGCAAGCTTGACAAGTATTTCCGACACAATTACAATGAAGTTGTAACATTTGTTTTTTTAACATGATTGTTAAACCATTTAAACTTGACAAGGGCATGAGAGATTCATTCCCTGTGAAGGTTCTGTATGTTGAGAAAATCTGACAATGTACATGCCGGCACTTATTTAAGCAACAACCAAGTTCATAGCAAGAGGAGGTGAAAGTATGACCCTAATGACGGTTCTCATCTCCATTTTGCTGACTCTGCTCGGTTTAGTTGTTGGCTACTATGTTCGTAAAACCATTGCCGAAGCAAAGATTGCGGGCGCACGCGGTGCTGCCGAGCAAATCCTTGAAGATGCAAAGCGTGATGCTGAAGCACTGAAAAAAGAAGCTCTGCTTGAAGCAAAGGACGAAATCCATACACTTCGAATAGATGCTGAACAGGAAGTTCGTGAAAGACGAAATGAGCTTCAAAAACAAGAAAACCGTTTACTTCAAAAAGAAGAAAATCTTGACCGTAAACATGAAGGAATTGATAAACGGGAAGCGATGTTGGAGAAGAAAGATCATTCTCTGAATGAACGACAACAACATATTGAAGAGATGGAAAGCAAAGTGGATGAGATGATTCGTATGCAGCAGTCGGAACTCGAACGCATTTCGAGCCTGACACGGGATGAAGCGAAACAAATCATTCTTGACCGGGTTGAAAATGAGCTTTCACATGATATCGCCATCATGACAAAAGAAACCGAAAACCGTGCGAAAGAAGAGGCGGACAAAAAGGCGAAAAACATTCTGTCGCTTGCTTTGCAGCGCTGTGCAGCAGATCATGTTGCCGAAACGACGGTATCGGTCGTCAATCTTCCGAATGATGAGATGAAAGGACGTATCATCGGCCGTGAAGGGCGTAACATCCGTACGCTTGAAACGCTTACAGGTATCGACCTGATTATTGATGACACCCCTGAAGCAGTCATTCTTTCCGGATTTGATCCGATCAGACGGGAGACGGCAAGAATCGCTCTTGATAAACTCGTGCAGGATGGCCGTATTCACCCGGCGCGCATTGAAGAAATGGTTGAAAAATCCCGCCGCGAGGTTGATGACTATATCCGGGAAATGGGTGAACAGACGACGTTTGAAGTCGGCGTTCACGGACTTCATCCGGACCTGATCAAGATTCTCGGCCGGTTGAAATTCCGTACAAGCTACGGGCAAAACGTACTGAAACATTCCATGGAAGTGGCGTTTTTAGCCGGTTTAATGGCTTCCGAACTTGGAGAAGATGCAAAGCTTGCCAAGCGGGCCGGTCTTCTGCATGACATCGGAAAAGCAATTGACCATGAAGTGGAAGGAAGCCACGTGGAAATCGGAGTGGAGCTTGCGACCAAATATAAAGAGCATCCAGTCGTCATTAACAGTATTGCGTCACACCACGGAGACGAAGAGCCGACTTCCATTATCGCCGTTCTGGTCGCTGCCGCTGATGCACTGTCAGCCGCAAGACCGGGTGCGAGAAGTGAAACGCTCGAAAACTATATCCGCAGACTTGAAAAGCTTGAAGAAATCTCCGAGTCTTACGAAGGTGTTGAAAAATCATTTGCGATTCAGGCAGGCCGTGAAGTTCGCATCATGGTGAAACCGGATTCCATTAATGATTTAGAAGCCCATCGTTTGGCGCGTAATATCCGTAAACGAATTGAGGACGAGCTTGATTATCCGGGCCACATTAAAGTGACCGTGATCAGAGAAACTCGAGCCGTAGAGTATGCAAAATAAAGTGATGCTTAGCGCATCACTTTATTTTTTTGAGCCCCAGAAAAGAAAGGAATGGAATTTATGAGAATTTTATTTATCGGGGATGTTGTCGGTTCTCCGGGCCGCGACATGGTAAAAGAATATGTCCCGAAACTGAAAGCGAAACATAAACCGCATTTTACGATTATTAACGGAGAAAATGCAGCACACGGAAAAGGACTGACGGAAAAGATCTACCATAGCCTGATGGAAGCCGGAGCCGATGCCATTACAATGGGAAACCATACGTGGGATAAAAGAGAGATCTTCGACTTTATTGATGATGTGCCGCATCTTGTCCGGCCGGCGAACTTCCCGGAAGGTACGCCGGGCAAAGGCATTACCTATATTAAATCGAACGGAAAAGAGCTTGCCGTCATGAATTTACAGGGACGGACGTTTCTTCCGCCGCTTGATGATCCGTTTGCTAAAGCGGATGAGTTAATAGAAGAAGCGAAAAAGCGCACACCGTACATTTTTATTGATTTTCACGCCGAAGCGACAAGCGAAAAAATTGCGATCGGCTGGTACACAGACGGAAGAGCCTCTGCCGTGGTTGGCACACATACACACGTACAAACGGCAGATAACCGCATTTTGCCGAAAGGAACGGCATATATTACTGATGTAGGCATGACGGGTCCGTACGACGGAATCCTCGGTATGGACAGAGAAACGGTCATCAAGCGGTTTAAAACCAATCTTCCTGTCCGGTTTACCGTTGCGGAAGGGAAAACAACGCTGAGCGGAGTGCTCATCGACATCGACGAGCAAACGAAAAAAGCCGTAAATATCGAACGGATTTTAATCAATGATGACCATATGTTCTTTGAATAGGTGATCATGTGTTTATTTTATAAAAATATTAAAAGGAAAAGCAGGAATATAGCAACTTCTTAGTGAATATAGTAGAAATGGAAGGTAGCCCGCTATTTTTGAAAAGCATTGTGGGGATGGCTTTTTGGATAGCAACATCTAATAATGATTGTTCTAATGAACACTCACTTATCCATTGTAAAACTAAGGGGGAGCAGAAATGGAAATCTTAAAAGTTTCAGCGAAATCAAGTCCAAATTCAGTGGCAGGCGCGCTTGCCGGCGTATTAAGGGAACGCGGAGCTGCCGAAATTCAAGCAATTGGGGCGGGTGCCTTAAATCAGGCTGTTAAAGCGGTTGCGATTGCCAGAGGCTTTGTCGCGCCAAGCGGCGTAGATTTGATTTGTATTCCGGCTTTTACAGATATACAGATTGACGGAGAAGAAAGAACGGCGATTAAGTTAATCGTCGAACCCCGTTAAACCAAAACCTGTTCATTCTCAACCTGCTTGCATAAGGCGAGCAGGTTGTTTTTATTGCTGTCATATTTTCTCACAATATTATATTGATAGTACGAAGAGATGATAAATGGCTTTATTCATATAATATTCAAAAAAAATCCCGCCCATTTTTCCAGACGGAAGCAATTGTATTTACTGAATAGACACTGCTGTTTACCTCCTTCTTAAGCCATGTTACAATCCAGTTATTACAGTGTTTTTTTGAGGGGGAGTGTACATGTTGGAAGGAAAGATGAAAGCTGTCGTCAAAAATGAAAACGCTTTCGGAGCAACTTTGAAAGAAATTTCCATACCTTCCATTAATGAGAATGAAGTTCTCATTAAAGTACAGGCCGCATCTATATGCGGTACAGATGTGCATATTTATAATTGGGATCAATGGGCGCAGGAACGAATCAAAACACCTCAAGTATTCGGACATGAATTCAGCGGTATCGTAGCAGAAACAGGCAAGCACGTCACAAATGTCAAAACAGGTGACTATGTATCGGCGGAAACCCACTTCGTCTGCGGAATTTGTGTCCCCTGTTTAACAGGAAAACATCATGTGTGCACTCATACAAAGATCCTTGGCGTGGATACAGCCGGATCCTTCGCTGAATATGTCAAAGTGCCGGCTCAAAACATTTGGAAAAACCCTGCTGACATGGATCCTGCCGTCGCCTCAGTTCAAGAGCCGCTTGGCAACGCGGTGCATACGGTGCTGGAAAGCGGCCATCTGGCGGGCGGCACCGCTGCAATTATCGGCTGCGGGCCGATCGGACTCATGGCGGTGGCGGTGGCTAAAGCGGCCGGCGCATCCCGCATTGCAGCAATTGATAAAAATGATTACAGACTGGCTCTTGCAAAAAAATTGGGAGCCGAAATCACGATTTCAGCTGACAAGGAAGACCCGCTCAAGGTCATTGACGCCTTAACGGGCGGAGAAGGAATAGACCTTGTCTGCGAAATGTCAGGGCACCCTGCAGCAATAATACAAGGATTAAAGATGGCGGCCAACGGAGGAAGATTTCATATGCTGAGTCTGCCGGAACACCCGGTGACGATTGACCTGACAAATGACGTGGTCTTTAAAGGGCTGACCGTTCAGGGCATCACAGGCAGAAAAATGTTTGAAACATGGCGTCAGGTATCGCATCTGCTTGAATCCGGCCTTGTTGATCTGACTCCGGTGATTACCCATCAGTTTCCGCTTGAAGAATTTGAAAAAGGGTTTGACCTGATGAGAAAGGGCCGGTGCGGCAAAGTCATTTTGATTCCATAAAGGGAGGGTTCTATCATGCAAGAATTTGAATATCTAAAAGCAGAGCTTGATAAAATGAAAGAAAATAACACATGGCAGCAAATGAAACAAATTGAAACGAAGCAGGGGCCGTCGGTGGCAGTCAAAGGGGAGAACGTTATTCAGCTTTCATCGAACAATTATCTCGGTCTGACGTCGCACCCAAGGCTTGTCGAAGCGGCCAAACGCGCTGCGGAGGAATTCGGAGCGGGTACGGGGTCCGTCCGGACAATCGCGGGAACATTTACGATGCACAATGAGCTGGAGAAGAAACTGGCAAACTTTAAAAAAACAGAAGCGGCACTTGTTTTTCAATCAGGATTTACAACGAATCAAGGCGTTTTATCAAGCATTCTTACAAAAGAGGATATCGTGATATCTGACGAATTGAACCACGCTTCCATTATCGACGGGATCAGGCTGACGAAAGCAGATAAAAAGGTGTACCGCCATGTCGATATGGCCGATTTGGAAAGGGTGCTGAAAAAATCAATGAATTACCGCATGCGCCTCATCGTCACGGACGGCGTATTCTCAATGGACGGAAACATCGCTCCATTGCCTGACATTGTCAAACTTGCAGAGGCGTACGATGCTTTTGTCATGGTTGACGATGCGCATGCTTCCGGCGTACTCGGAAAAAACGGAAGGGGAACGGTTAATCATTTTGGGCTTGACGGAAGAGTTCACATTCAGGTGGGCACATTAAGCAAAGCCATCGGGGTTCTTGGCGGATATGCCGCAGGGTCGCAGGTTCTGATCGATTACCTGCGCCATAAAGGCCGTCCTTTCTTATTCAGCACTTCTCATCCGCCTGCGGTAACGGCCGCATGCATAGAAGCCATAGACGTCCTGCTGGAAGAGCCGGAGCATATGGAAAAGCTATGGGAGAACACGGCGTATTTCAAAGACAAACTGGTTCAAATGGGGCTGACCCTTACAAAAAGCGAAACACCGATCGTGCCGATATTAATAGGTGAGGAAGAAAAAGCCCAGGCATTATCAGACCTTTTATTGACCCGCAGCGTCTTTGCACAAAGCATCGTATATCCGACGGTCGCTCAGGGAAAAGCGAGAATCCGCACCATTATTACGGCGGAGCATACAAAAGAGGAGCTTGACCGGGCGCTTGAAGTGATCCGTTCAGCGGCAAAAGAGCTTCAGCTTGTATAAGAGGGAAATGATTCCCTCTTTTTATTTCTTATTGATTCTTATTCTCAATAAGGTGTACAATAATAGGCTGGCGGTTGTGCCAAACGCTTTTAACCAGTATACTTGAGGGTGGAAGTTTCGGTTGAAAGGAGACATTCGAACATGAATGAAAAGCAAAAGCAGGAAAGCGGACAAGTAAATCCAGCGGACAAAAAATCCGAAAAGGATTACAGTAAGTATTTTGAAGCCGTATATATTCCGCCTTCTTTAAAAGATGCGAAAAAACGGGGCAAAGAATCCGTTCAATATCATAACGATTTTAAAATCTCAGAAGAATTTAAAGGTCTCGGAGAAGGCAGGAAGTTTTATATCCGCACGTACGGATGCCAAATGAACGAGCATGATACGGAAGTCATGGCGGGTATTTTTATGGCGCTCGGTTATGAAGCGACAAATTCGGTCGATGATGCGAATGTCATTTTATTAAACACCTGCGCCATCCGGGAAAACGCTGAAAACAAAGTGTTCGGTGAGCTCGGCCATTTAAAAGCGCTCAAAAAAAATAACCCGGATCTGATTCTGGGTGTATGCGGCTGTATGTCACAGGAAGAATCAGTCGTAAACCGCATCCTTAAAAAGCACCCGTTTGTCGATATGATTTTCGGCACGCACAACATTCACCGCCTGCCGGAACTGTTATCAGAAGCCTACTTATCAAAAGAAATGGTTATTGAAGTGTGGTCGAAGGAAGGGGATGTCATTGAAAACCTTCCGAAGGTCCGCAACGGAAAAATTAAAGGCTGGGTCAACATTATGTATGGCTGTGATAAGTTCTGCACATACTGCATCGTGCCGTATACCCGCGGAAAAGAGCGGAGCCGCCGTCCTGAAGAAATAATCCAGGAAGTCAGAAGACTTGCAAGCGAAGGCTATAAAGAAATCACGCTGCTCGGTCAAAACGTTAATGCGTACGGAAAAGATTTTGAGGACATGACGTACGGACTCGGTGATTTAATGGACGAACTGCGTAAAATTGATATTCCGAGAATCCGGTTTACGACGAGCCACCCGCGTGACTTTGATGACCATCTGATCGAAGTGCTCGCCAAAGGCGGCAACCTCCTTGACCATATCCATCTTCCGGTTCAATCAGGAAGCTCGGCGATGTTAAAAATGATGGCGCGTAAATATGACAGAGAACGCTATTTGGAGCTTGTCGGAAAAATTAAAGCGGCGATGCCGAACGCTTCACTCACTACCGATATCATTGTCGGTTTCCCGAATGAAACGGATGAACAGTTTGAAGAAACACTTTCGTTATATCGCGAAGTGGAATTTGACAGCGCATATACGTTTATCTACTCTCCTCGTGAAGGCACACCTGCAGCGAAGATGAAAGACAACGTTCCGATGAGGGTCAAAAAAGAACGTCTTCAGCGCCTCAATGATTTGGTGAAAGAAATTTCAGCCAAAAAAATGAAGGAATATGAAGGCAGGACTGTCGAAGTATTAGTTGAGGGAGAAAGCAAAAATAACCCTGACATTCTTGCCGGCTATACGGAAAAAAGCAAGCTCGTCAACTTCAAAGGGCCGAAAGACGCCATCGGCAAGATTGTACGCGTCAAAATCGAACAGGCGAAAACATGGTCGCTTGACGGTGTGATGGCAGGAGAAGCAATCGAGGTGAAATAATAATGACGCTTTACTCTAAGAAAGACATTGTCCAGCAGGCAAGAAACCTTGCGAAAATGATTTCTGAAACAGAAGAAGTTGATTTTTTCAAACGCGCCGAGGCGCAGATTAATGAAAATGAAAAAGTCTCTGCGATTATCAATCAGATTAAAGCTCTGCAAAAGCAAGCCGTTAACCTGAAGCATTATGAAAAGCTTGAAGCTTTGAAACAAGTGGAAAGTAAAATTGACGCCCTGCAGGAAGAGCTTGAAGGAATTCCGATCATTCAGGAATTCAGAGATTCCCAGATTGAGGTCAATGATCTTCTTCAGCTTGTCGCCCATACGATTTCCAATCAGGTGACAAATGAAATCATTACGTCTACCGACGGCAACCTGCTGACAGGAGAAACCGGTTCAAAAGTAAAACATTCGAACAACAGCTGTTCTCTTTAAACACGGGGCCATCATCGGCCCGTGTTTTTTGTCTTTCAAGAACTAATTGTTATATGTACTAAATATTCATCATATCTGTTGTTTCGGCCCATTTTCCCTCAAAAAGTTTTATCAGACTTAAAAGTAAAGTTTCTGGGCAGGGCTGCATACAATGAAACAGAAACTTTGTATTTTTATATTTTTATTATAAAAATGCACATGAGACAAATGCCCAGCATAAGATAACACGAAGAAGAACAAGGAGGCCTATCGGAATGTCTGAATACAGGGAAATTATTACGAAAGCGGTAGTTGCGAAAGGCAGAAAATTCACCCAGTGCACAAATACAATCTCACCTGATGAAAAACCGTCAAGTATATTGGGCGGCTGGATTATCAATCACAAATATGATGCCGAAAAGATCGGGAAGACTGTAGAAATTGAAGGGTATTATGATATAAACGTCTGGTACTCTTACGCTGATAATACAAAAACGGAAGTTGTAACCGAGAGAGTGAAATATGTTGATGTGATTAAACTCAGATACAGAGATACTAATTACTTAGATGACGAACACGAAGTCATCGCCAAAGTGCTGCAGCAGCCGAATTGTCTTGAGGTCACCATTTCTCCTAACGGAAATAAAATCGTCGTTCAGGCCGAGCGGGAGTTTTTAGCGGAAGTGGTCGGGGAAACGAAAGTAGTCGTAGAAGTAAATCCAGACTGGGAAGAAGACGATGATGATGATTGGGAAGACGATCTTGACGAAGAATTAGAGGACATTAACCCTGAATTTTTAGTCGGAGATCCTGAAGAATAAGCAGAGGCTAGGGGAGTCAGCACCCCAAGTCTCTTTTTTATATATAAAGATATCACTCTTTTGTTTATGTTATAATGGGATGCGGAAAACAGAAGATACATAGTGAGGGATTAAATGATGGCTAGTTATACGCCTATGATACAGCAATACTTGAAAATAAAGGCAGAGCACCAGGATGCCTTTTTATTTTTTCGGCTAGGTGACTTTTATGAAATGTTTTTTGAAGATGCAAAAAAAGCGTCACAAGAGCTTGAAATTACACTGACGAGCAGAGACGGAGGTTCAGCTGACAAAATTCCGATGTGCGGCGTGCCTTATCATTCTGCGGCGGCTTATATTGAACAGCTGATTAAAAAGGGCTATAAAGTCGCGATCTGTGAGCAGACGGAAGATCCGAAGGCGGCTAAAGGCGTTGTGAAACGGGAAGTCGTCCAGCTGATCACGCCGGGAACCGTGATGGACGGAAAAGGCATTCATGAGTCGGAAAACAACTTTATCGCTTCCGTTTCCGAATTTCGTGACGGATACGGCCTTGCTTTATCGGATTTAACGACCGGAGAAAACCTGGCCGTATTTATTGAGCGGATTGAAGATGTCATGTCAGAGATTTATTCAGTCGGCGCAAAGGAGATTGTCGTCTCAAGCAATTTTAATGAAAAGACAGCAGCCCAGCTGAAAGAACGGTGCGGCGCAACGATCTCCATCGAAGACGGAGAAATGACAGAACAGATCGAAATCGCAAAGCACTTGCCGGGCGAAGAGCTGACAAAGACGTTTATGCGTTTATATACGTATTTGCAGAAAACGCAAAAACGGAGTCTGGATCATCTGCAGCCGGTTCAAGTGTATGAATTGGAAGAAGCGATGAAAATTGACCTGTATTCCAAGAGGAATCTTGAACTGACGGAAACGATCCGTTCAAAAAGTAAAAAAGGCTCGCTGCTTTGGCTTTTGGACGAAACGAAGACAGCAATGGGCGGCCGGCTTCTCAAACAATGGATTGACCGTCCGCTGATCAGAGCATCCCAAATCGAAGAACGCCAGGAAATGGTGGAGACGCTGATCAATCATCTGTTTGAGCGTGAAGATCTGCGCGAGCGCCTTAAAGAAGTGTATGATTTAGAGCGTCTTGCGGGCCGGGTCGCATTCGGAAACGTCAATGCAAGGGATTTAATCCAGCTGAAAGAATCATTAAAACAGGTGCCGAGCATTAAAGAGCTTGTAGGGTCTCTGAACCATAAAAAAGCAAAAGAACGCGCCGGCTTGATTGATCCGTGCAATGATCTGCTTGATCTGTTAGAGGATGCGCTTCATGAAAACCCGCCGTTATCTTTAAAAGAAGGCAACTTAATAAAAGACGGCTATCACCAGAAGCTTGATGAGTACCGTGACGCCAGCAAAAACGGCAAAGACTGGATTGCCAGACTGGAGCAGCAGGAACGCGCTTATACGGGCATCCGTTCATTAAAAGTTGGCTTTAATAAAGTGTTCGGCTATTATATTGAAGTCACAAAAGCAAACCTTCATCTGCTTGAGGACGGGCGGTATGAGCGGAAGCAGACGCTCACAAACGCCGAACGGTACATTACGCCGGAATTAAAGGAAAAAGAAGCGCTTATTTTAGAGGCGGAAAACAACATTTGCGAGCTGGAATATGAGCTTTTTGCCGAACTGCGGGAAAAAGTTAAGAAATTTATTCCGCGTCTGCAGCGTCTTGCTAAGCAAATGAGTGAGCTGGACGCGCTGCAATGCTTTGCCACGATCAGTGAAAACAGGCATTACACAAAACCCGTCTTTTCTGATAACGAGGTCAAAGTCATTGAGGGGAGACATCCTGTCGTTGAAAAAGTGATGGACAGTCAAGAATACGTGCCGAACAATTGCCTGATGGGCGATTCACGGGAAATGCTCCTGATTACGGGTCCGAATATGTCAGGTAAAAGTACGTATATGAGACAGATCGCACTCTTGTCCATCATGGCTCAGATCGGCTGTTTTGTGCCCGCAAAAGAAGCGGTTCTGCCGATTTTTGATCAAATCTTTACGAGAATCGGGGCTGCGGATGATTTGATTTCCGGACAAAGCACCTTTATGGTGGAAATGCTGGAAGCGAAAAACGCGATTGTAAACGCCACAAAAGACAGCCTGATTCTGTTCGATGAAATCGGACGCGGGACATCAACGTACGACGGAATGGCGCTGGCACAGGCAATTATTGAATATGTTCATGATCATATCGGCGCTAAAACACTGTTCAGCACGCATTATCATGAACTGACGGTGCTTGAAGATAAGCTCCCTCAGCTGAAAAACGTTCATGTGCGCGCCGAGGAATATAACGGCACGGTCGTGTTTCTCCATCAAATTAAAGAAGGAGCCGCAGATAAAAGTTACGGCATTCATGTCGCCCAGCTTGCCGAGCTCCCGGATGATCTGATCAGCCGCGCGCAGGAGATCTTAAAACAGCTTGAGCAGACAGGAGATAAACCGGAGCTTCCGGCGGCACCTGAGAAAAAGCCCGCCGTCAAAGAAGAACCGGCACAACTGTCCTTTTTTGCTGACAGTGATAAAAAACAGAAGGCCCCGGCTGTTTCTCATAAAGAAAAACAAGTGCTTGAAGCCTTCAAGTCAATCAATATTCTTGATATGACGCCGCTTGAGGCAATGAATGAAATGTACAAGCTGCAAAAAAAATTAAAATAGAAAGAGGTGACGGACTTGGCAAAAGTCATCCAGCTGTCAGATGAACTTTCAAATAAAATAGCGGCCGGTGAGGTGGTGGAACGGCCTGCATCTGTCGTTAAAGAATTGGTGGAAAACGCCATCGACGCAAACAGCACAGTCATTGAAATCGATATAGAGGAAGCGGGACTTTCGTCGATTCGGGTGCTTGACAACGGCGAAGGTATGGAAACCGATGATTGCAAACGTGCTTTCCGCCGCCACGCGACCAGTAAAATCAAAGATGAAAACGACCTGTTCCGGGTGAGAACACTCGGTTTCCGCGGAGAAGCTTTGCCAAGTATCGCGTCTGTTTCTCATCTAGAAATCAAAACGAGCATCGGTGAGGGAGCGGGAACTCATCTCATTCTTCAAGGCGGGAATATCATTTCTGAACAGAAATCCTCCAGCAGAAAAGGAACGGAGATCATCGTTACCAACCTGTTTTTCAATACACCCGCCAGATTAAAATATATGAAAACCGTGCATACGGAACTCGGCAATATTACGGATGTCGTCAACCGGATCGCCCTTGCGCATCCGGAAGTATCCATCCGCCTCCGCCACCAGGGGAAAAATCTTCTGCAGACAAACGGCAACGGAGACGTGCGCCATGTGCTGGCCGCGATTTACGGGACGGCGGTTGCGAAAAAAATGATACCGCTCCATGTCAGCTCGCTTGATTTTGAAGTCAAGGGCTACATTGCGCTGCCGGAAATCACGCGTGCATCCAGAAACTACATGTCATCTGTCATTAACGGTAGATACATTAAGAATTTCCCGCTTGTAAAAGCCGTGCATGAGGGCTATCACACGCTTTTGCCGATCGGCCGCCATCCGATTACGTTTATCGAAATTACGATGGACCCGATTTTGGTCGATGTCAATGTCCATCCGTCGAAGCTTGAAGTCCGCCTCAGCAAAGAGACGGAACTGCATGAGCTGATCCGTGACGGGATAAAGGAAGTATTTCAAAAGCAGCGGCTTATTCCGAGCGCCCAGCTTCCGAAGAAATCAGCGCCGGCGCCGGTCAAAAACGAACAGCAATTCATAACGTTCGAGGAAAGTGCCCCTGAGCGGAAACTGCCGGAAAAAATGCAGGAACCGTCGTACTCGCCGATGAAGCTGAGTTCGGTCGTAAAAGAGCCGGCTTCGGTAATAGAAGAAGAGTTCCTCCCGAAGGAAGCGGATGATGACGTGCCGTCGGAGATCAGCATGCCGGAACCGGAAGCGCCTGTTTCCGATATTCCGGAGCCTGAAGAGGAGGCTGTCTCTGAAGAAATACGGGAAGAAAGGGTCCCGGTGATGTATCCGATCGGCCAAATGCACGGGACCTATATTTTAGCCCAAAACGAGAACGGGTTATATATCATTGACCAGCATGCGGCTCAAGAGCGGATTAAATACGAATATTTCCGGGAAAAAGTCGGGCAGGTTGAGCCTGAAGTGCAGGATATGATCGTGCCGCTCACCTTTCATTATGCGGCAAATGAAGCGCTGATTATTGAACAGCACCAGCAGGAGCTTGAAAGCGTCGGGGTATTTTTAGAAGCATTCGGCACGAACAGTTATATCGTCCGCTGTCATCCGGCCTGGTTTCCAAAAGGAGAAGAAGCTGAATTGATTGAAGAAATCATTCAGCAGGTGCTTGACGCCAAACGGATCGACATTAAAAAGCTGCGGGAGGAAGCGGCCATTATGATGAGCTGTAAAGGCTCGATCAAAGCGAACCGCCATTTGCGCAACGATGAAATCAAAGCGCTCTTGGACGATCTGCGCCGAACGACAGACCCGTTCACATGCCCGCACGGCCGGCCGATTATTATTCATCACAGCACGTATGAGATGGAGAAGATGTTTAAGCGTGTGATGTAGAATGGGTTCGTGTGGGATGTATCCCTCGCGCCCACATTTTGCCCACTGATTTTTAGCTGTTTAGGTATTATCAAACCGATTAATGCTGAATATCTTTTCAAAAGCCGCGAAGGGATCAACAAGCCCATTTCCCGATCGATGGCCGATAAGATTTTAAGGAATGTCACTGAGCGTGTCGGTTTGGATGATATAGGCACACACACGCTGAGGAAAAGATTCGGATACCATTTTTATAAGCGAACAAAAGACGTTGCCATGCTGCAGGAGATTTTCAATCACTCTGACCAGCGGACAACCCTTTGATACATTGGAATTAACCAGGATGCCATGAACAACGCCATGAAGAAATTTAAAATATAAGCAGGCTCATCTCATAAACAAGATGAGTCTTTTTTTCTGCGTATTTTTATTGATTCCCTTCAAAAAGCAAACGTGGAATTCATTTTAGGGATATTGCTTGAAAACAGAGGGGGAAAGGGCTGAAACATCAGGGGAAACCAAGATTTAAACTTGTTTTAATGTTTAAAGGGTCAAATGATTATAAAAATAATCGGAAAGCTACATGATTATCATGAGTTTTATGAGTACCTGCTTTTACAAATTCACAGGGAGATGGGGGAAGAATTTAAATCAAATTGGAACTTGGTGAGCTGACAATTTAAAAAAGTCAAAGGGGACTAGTAATTAGCCCCCCCAAATTTAGTTCTTCCTGCGTTTTTTTCTGTTTTTGATTAAACTGAAAACCACTAAGAGAACGACACCGACAGCAACGACATAAAATGAAATTTCTGCTGCTGGGGTGTTAATATTCTTAAGAACAAGGATAAGCCCTATTAAAACTATAGGAATGATGTAAGTTAGAATTTTTATAGCTTTTGGGCTCGGTTCAGCGTTACTTTTATTTTCCATAATTACCTCCTGTCTCAACACTTTAGGAATAATCACTTTAAAGCTTAACACAGGATAAATTTGTTAAACACCAACAATAGTCCCGTTTAAAGGAAAAGCATAAGAGTTTTAGTAATCCACCAAGCAGCTGTTGGGTTACCAGTAACTTTTAGAGCACCGGCATAGCATGCGTCTTCAACTGCACCAGTAAAGTTGTCGATGGTATTAAGAATTATTTCAAAACCACCGATTCCACCCATAGCAGCTTTAACTTTAGTAGGTATTGCATCCCAAGCTGCTCTTAATGCCTTTACAGCCCAGGATAATTTTCCTTGAGCAGTAAACTCTGATTCTTGTTTTTCCTTAACAGTTTTAACTGCTTCTTTAAGTTGATTTGTTTCACTTTTGGTTAAATCGAAGTGTGCAGCTATTTTATCAAGACCAACGTTATCTTTGGGTAATTGTGCAGAGTTATGTAAGACTGCTTGGTTTTGATATTGGCTTTGTATTGTTTGATTATTTTGGACTTCTTTCGTTGTTGAGACAGCTCCTGCCAGTGGAACTAGTGAAAAAATAGATACACTTGCGACAGTGGACATAATAATACCTTTAGTTACAGACTTTTTCATTGTTAACTCCTCCGTTTAATCCATATTATAGTTTTCTAATCATTTCTGGAAACTTGAAATAGCCAATGCTGTAAAATAAGCAGTATTTTCGCTGTAGTGTTTGAAATTCCAGTGTCTTTGATAGATTCATATATAGAATCTTTTACAATATCCCAAGAAAGTATCTGGTAACCCAATAATTCTCTAAGGATAGCTTCAATATGCTTAGTAAAACTGGCTAGTTCATTTCTAACTTTTGTTCCTGCTAATCTTTCAACAAGGTGAATAACTTTGTTTTACTGTTTAATACTTACCTAATTTCATCTTTTAAAGGCTGAGAAAACTTTGATTTTGAAAGAAATATTCAGAAGGAGATGTGTTTTTTCCGCCACTAAAGATAATGTGTGATGTATAATTCATAGCTGATTCTTTAGGTTCATTAGTCCAATTGTTTCAGAAAATATGAAGAACGAAAGATCCTAAATAACCTGTGAGTAAGATGCTGTTTGAAAGAGTTTTAATTTTCGTTATGAATCTCCAATATAAATAGAGAACTGGGTTTATTTTCTCTGTTTTGGATTGTATACAGTCAATTATTCCCCCTCCCTTAGTTGCTATTCTAGCAATATGGATATTTAAGGTAAATAGGCATATTGAACTAAAATGGAAAATTTTAAATATTTTAAAGGCGGAGCGCTAAAAAAGTATAATTGTTACAAAAGTAATGACTGACACTATATTAGAGTAAGGATGTGTTTCGTTAAACGTATAATATTGAATTGTTGAATTTAAGATATCAGTAGATTACGGAAAGGTGAAGGGGAATTTGGCTTAGGAAAGAGGCTTAATCCTTCATATATCAATTGAAGTGGGAGTTTGATTAATTATTTACGAAGAAAGTCATTCATTAATGTTCCTGTAAACTGTTCAGCAGAAAAATTGAGGACTTTTGTCATAAGCTAAGTGATCTGGAGTATTGCGAAATTTTATGTTAAATTACTCCCTCTTCCCAGAGAGCCATTAATCTTGCTCGCTATAAAACAACAGCTGAGTTTCCTTGTGAAGAATCTCCCTTTCATTTGATTTAAGCCACGTAAAATAGATTTTTATGAATTCGAATTATTCTCTCCTTAGAATGTGAGGTGAATTTATTGAATCAACTGTTAATCTTAAAAGAGATAATAGTGTGAAATTAGGTAAGTAAAAGCTGTCCGATTAGGGGCCTGCCCCTGTAAAGTGAGACAAAATAAAAACTAGATTTTTTTATTCTTTTTATCCGGAAATTATACCATTCTTCATTTTCTGAATAAAATCTCCTAAAGTATTCATGTAAATGAATATTCTTATTTACTTATATATTACGATAACAAATTTTAAAAACCGGCGGCTGGTTCTTTTGGTTGATTTGAACAGTTTTTTATCTTTACCGGAAAATCCATGGAAAAACGTGTTGTCATCTGGTAAAGTGGTTACAGCCGGCTGGGCGGCGGCAGCAGTCTGCCCGGATCTTTTGAATGGGAATGGTGACAATGGATCATACATATGAAGTGCATCAAATTAAAACCTATCACCAGATGTGGTCCAACTATTGTTATATTATCGCAGACCGCTCAAAAAAATCTGCGATAGCGGTGGACCCGTCCTGGGAAATCGACAAAATAACCGATAAACTGCATGAATTGGATGTTGATTTATCAGCTGTTTTATTAACACATTCACATTATGACCATGTAAACTTGGTGGAGCCGCTTCAGCAAATCTATCACTCTGATGTATACATGTCGTCAGCTGAAATCGATTACTATCAATTCCGGTGCAGAAACTTAATAGCGCTTGAAGACGGCCAGACCTTTGCGGCGGGGGGATTTATCATCAAGAGCATACTGACTCCGGGACATACGGCCGGAGGGATGTGCTATTTGCTTTCTGATCACCTTTTTACCGGTGACACCGTGTTTACCGAGGGTTGCGGTATATGTCAGGACAGAGGCAGTTCTGCGGAAGATATGTTTAACAGTATACAGCGGATCAAAGCCTCCATTCCGCCGCATGTGCGAGTATATCCGGGGCATTCTTTCGGGGAGAAGCCGGGTCAAAAAATGGAGAGTCTTTTGAAAAACAATATTTACTTTCAAATTGACAAAAAAGAACATTTCGTGAATTTTCGCACCAGAAAAAATCAAAAAGGGCTGTTTCATTTTAAGTAGCGTATAATTTAGTTCTATTTAACTGCTTTTTCTTTCGGGATTAGAAATGTCTGAAATGAAATGATAGTAATTGCTTTCTTTTTGTCGATTTATGCCTGAGTAACAAGGGTTTGCGGGAAGGAGCGCAAGGCAGGCCGGGTGGGACATTCTGCTTATATCCGTTCCGAAAGACCTAAACACGCCTTCCCCTGGGAAAAAATAGGCATTCTTCAGGAGTCCGCATAGGATAAATTAACTTGACATGGTATTTTTGTGAAGTTACTATCAATTTGAACATGCTTCTTAACTGAATCCGAGAAAGGATGGCTGAGAAAATGATTACATACTTATTCCCAGGACAAGGTTCTCAAAAACAGGGAATGGGAAGTTCATTGTTTGATGAATTTAAAGACTTAACTGAGCAGGCTGATGACACACTCGGATATTCCATGAAACGGCTTTGTCTTGAGAATCCGTATTCCAACCTTCACAAGACGCAGTTTACTCAGCCCGCTTTATATGTAGTCAACGCGTTAAGCTATTTGAAAAAAATCCAAGACAATGACATAAAGCCGGATTATGTGGCCGGCCACAGTTTGGGAGAATATAATGCGCTGTTTGCCGCAGGCGCTTTTGATTTTATTACGGGCTTGCAGCTTGTCCGTAAAAGAGGCGAATTAATGAGTATGGCCACTGACGGAAAAATGGCCGCCGTTATGGGATTAACTGCACCTCAAGCGGCAGATGTCCTTCAAACGAACGGATTACATACGATTGATATTGCCAATATGAATTCTCCTCATCAAATTGTCATCTCCGGACGAAAAGAAGACATTGAAAGAGCCAAAAGCGTATTCGAAGGAATAAAAGATGTGACGATGTTTCATCCGTTAAACGTAAGCGGCGCTTTTCACTCGAGATATATGAGTGAAGCAAAACAAGAGTTTGAAAAATTTTTACAGTCATTTCATTTTTCTGCTATATCAATTCCTGTCATTTCTAACGTCCATGCCAGACCTTATGAACAAGACGAAATCCCCTCCGTTCTGGCTGATCAGATCGACCATTCAGTACGATGGCACGACAGCATCCGCTATCTCCTGAACATCGGGCGGATGGAATTTGAAGAAATAGGCCCGGGCCATGTGCTGACAGGACTTATTCACCGCATCAAAAAAGAAACTGAAGCTTCACCCGCCATGTAGCGGAACATAAGACAAAATTCTTTTCTCACACAACATTGCCCAGTCATACAACATCACGATCACTTCACTTCACGACATCACGAAACACTCACAAATCAATATTTTAAAAAAATATGCAGCGAAAAGGAGAACAAATGAGCCAGCCAATTGTTTTCATGTTTTCCGGACAGGGTTCCCAATATTATCACATGGGAAAAGAGCTGTTTGCACATAACGCCGTTTTTCGGCAGAAAATGCTCGACTTGGACGATTTTGCCGCCAGCCGTTTCGGTGTTTCTGTCCTTAAAGAGATTTATCATACAGCCAATCGTCTGTCCGACCCATTTGACCGCCTTCTTTTCAGCCATCCCGCCATTTTTATGGCTGAGTACGCACTCGCGTATGCTTTGGAACAAAAAGGCATACGTCCCGATTGCGTAATCGGAGCGAGCCTCGGTGAATATGCGGCGGCCGCTGTGTCAGGTGTGCTCAGCCCCGAAGACGCTTTAGATTGCGTGCTGGAGCAGGCCGAAATCATTATGGAAACATGCCGAAACGGCAGCATGCTTGCGGTACTGGGGAATCCGAAATTATACCAAGATGATCCGCTGCTCCATGAAAATAGTGAATTGGCCGCTGTTAACTATCAATCTCACTTTGTCATCTCTGGAGAGCAGGGACACATCAGAAAAATCATAGACGACCTGAGAGAAAAGCAGATTCCTCATCAGCTGCTGCCGGTATCATACGGGTTTCACTCAGCGATGGTTGATCAGGCGGAGCATCCGTACAAGCGCTTTTTGGCTCAGAAATCAATCCGGACTCCGTTTATTCCGTTCATTTCCAGTGCAACTGGAGAGGCTGAGACGGAAATTCAAGCGGACTTTTTCTGGAATGCCGTCAGAAAGCCGATTCGATTCCGCGAAGCGCTTCAATTTGCTGAAAGCCGCGAAAAGGGATTGTATATCGATGCCGGGCCTTCCGGAACATTGGCCGCATTTGCCAAACAGATTCTTCCCGCAGGATCGGCTGAACGCATCCGTACCATTATGACGCCGTTCCATAAAGAACAAACCCATTTGCAGCAAATCGAAGACATCATTTTATCATCGCTCGGAAGGAGACTGTAAGATGATCAGCTTTGTTTTTCCCGGCCAAGGTTCGCAAAGAGTAGGGATGGGAGAGGAGCTGTTCGGCCGCTACCCTGAATTAACCGCAAAGGCCGATCATATTCTCGGATATTCCGTTCAGGAGCTGTGCAGGGACGGAGAACGTCTCAATCAGACTCAATTCACTCAGCCGGCACTCTATGTCGTCAATGCTTTGAGTTATTTGAAAAAAACAGAAGAAACCGGCTTGAAACCGGATTTTACCGCCGGACACAGTTTAGGAGAATATAACGCGTTATACGCCTCGGGAGCCTTTGATTTTGAAGAAGGCTTGCAGCTGGTCAAAAAGAGGGGCGAACTGATGAGCCGCGCAAAAGGAGGCGGCATGGCAGCGGTGATCGGCCTGACTCATGAGCGGGTGACGGACGTTTTAAGAGAATATCAATTACATATGATTGATATCGCCAACATGAACACACCGCAGCAAATTGTCCTTTCCGGATATAAAGAAGATATTGAAAAAGCCGCAGCCGTATTTGAATCTATAAATGGCGTGAAAATGGTTCACCGCTTAAATGTCAGCGGCGCTTTTCATTCCAGATACATGCTCGAGGCGAAGGAGGAGTTTTCACGGTTTATTGAATCTTTCCATTTTAAGCCGCTGTCTATTCCGGTCATTTCAAATGTGACGGCAAGGCCTTATGAGCAGAGTGAGCTGAAAGAAACACTCGCCGCGCAAATAACGGGATCTGTGAACTGGACAGACAGCATCCGTTTCTTAATGGGACGAAAGAACATGAGCTTTGAAGAAATCGGTCCCGGAAAAGTGCTGACCGGGCTGATCCAAAGAATTACAGCTGAAGCGAAGCCGATAACAGATGAAATCAAAGCTCCGGCTGCGGCTGAAAAAAGCTCAATTACGGCGGCATCTTTAGGAAATGAAGAGTTTAAACGTGATTATCAGCTGAAATACGCCTATCTGGCCGGCGGCATGTACCGAGGAATCGCTTCGAAGGAGATGGTCGTCAGGCTGGCCAAAAAAGGAATGATGGGCTTTTTCGGAACAGGCGGATTAAGCATCGGACAGACGGAGGACGCCATTTTGTCAATTCAGCATGAGCTTCGTGACGGCGGTTCCTTCGGCATAAATGTTGTACATAATATGAAGCATGCAGATTCTGAAGAAAAAATGGTTGATCTTTTACTGAAGCATGGGGTGCAGAATTTGGAAGCATCAGCATTTTTAACGGTTACTCCCGCTTTAGTCAGGTTTCGCGCTAAGGGATTAAAGCGAAGTGCTGACGGACAAGTGACAGCGCGTCAGCGGATTATCGCCAAACTGTCCCGTCCGGAAGTAGCGGAAGCGTTTCTCAGTCCGGCGCCTGATCATATGTTGCAAAAGCTTGCAGCCGAAAACAAGATTACTGCAGAAGAAGCGAATCTGATGAGAGAAATACCCGTTGCGCATGACATCTGCGTGGAGGCCGATTCGGGCGGCCATACTGACGGCGGAACTGCTTACAGCCTTATGCCGGCGATCGTCCGTTTAAGAGATGACATGATGAAAAAATATCGATACGGCAAAACCGTCCGTATCGGAGCCGCAGGGGGTATCGGAACGCCTGAGGCTGCCATGGCCGCATTTATGCTCGGCGCTGATTTTATTGTGACCGGGTCCATTAACCAATGCACCGTTGAAGCGGCGACAAGCATTCCCGTCAAGGATCTGCTTCAGCAGATGAATGTACAGGACACGGCTTACGCGCCGGCCGGCGATATGTTTGAATCAGGCAGCAAAGTGCAGGTATTAAAGAAAGGACTGTTCTTCCCGACCCGCGCCGCTAAACTGCATGAACTGTATCAGCGTCACGGCTCAATTGAAGAAATTGATGAAAAGACAATCAGACAAATAGAAGAGAAGTATTTTAAGGCAAGTGTAAGCAGTGTTTATGAAAAAGTGAAGGCGCACTATTCGAGAGAAGACATTTCAAAAGCCGAACGGAATCCGAAACAGAAAATGGCGCTCATATTCAAATGGTATTTCAGGCAAAGCTCCGCCTCGGCGATTAAAGGAGATCCCGATGCCAAGGTAGATTACCAGATTCATTGCGGGCCGGCATTGGGAGCCTTCAATCAATGGGTGAAAGGTACGGAGCTGGAATCCTGGAAAAACCGCCATGCCGATGGAATCGGCCTGCGGCTGATGGAAGAGACGGCCTCGCTTTTGAATCAGAAGTTACGTTCATTTTTGCAAACGTGTTGACAAGACGAAATGATAGATTGAAAACATGGAATATTCATAAAAAGGATGAAACAGGGAGGAACTGACAATGAGTAAAGATAGAATCTTTGAATTGCTGCAGAACACAATTTACGAGGTTTTGCCTGATTTAGAAGGCGAACGGCTCTCACATGAAGACCGTTTAGTTGATTTGGGGGCGGATTCAGTGGATCGTGCAGAAATTATCACGATGATGCTGGAGGAATTATCTTTGCAGATCCCGCGTGTGGAGCTGACAGGAGTCTCAAACATCGGCGAATTGGCTGAAAAGCTTTATGAAAAGGTACAGGCCGTCTGATAAAACGGCGCAAAAATCTGGAGCTCAAAATTCATATTGGAGGCGAAGTTCATGACTGCTGCCGGAATAGAAGCGATAAATGTGTTTGGCGGGACGGCATACCTCGATGTCATGCAGCTGGCGGAGTACAGAAACTTAGACCCTGCCAGATTTGAGAATTTACTGATGAAAGAAAAAGCGGTGGCGCTTCCCTATGAAGACCCCGTTACATTCGGCGTTAACGCGGCAAAGCCGATTATCGACCGATTGACAGAGGCTGAAAAAGACAGAATCGAGCTGCTGATTACCTGCTCGGAGTCCGGCATCGACTTCGGAAAATCACTCAGTACATATATTCATGATTACTTAGGCCTCAACCGGAACTGCCGTTTATTTGAACTGAAGCAAGCCTGCTATTCAGGAACGGCGGGCCTGCAGATGGCGCTTAACTTTATTTTGTCCCAGACGTCCCCAGGAGCGAAAGCGCTTGTCGTTGCAACGGATATTTCCCGGTTTTTAATTGCCGAAGGCGGCGATGCGTTAAGCGAAGATTGGTCTTACGCAGAACCGAGCGCCGGAGCGGGTGCCGTCGCCTTATTGATCGGTGAAAATCCGATCGTATTTCAGGCGGATGCGGGCGCAAACGGCTACTACGGCTATGAGGTGATGGATACATGCCGCCCGATCCCGGACAGTGAAGCCGGTGACGCTGACTTGTCATTGATGTCTTACCTTGATTGCTGTGAACAGACATTTCGCGAGTACAAAAAACGTGTGCCGGGCGCTGACTACAAAGAGACGTTTCACTACCTTGCTTTCCATACACCGTTTGGCGGCATGGTAAAAGGAGCCCACCGGACGATGATGCGAAAGCTTGCAAAAGCGAAAAACGCTGAGATCGAACAGGATTTTCAAACAAGGGTAGAGCCGGGGCTCCGCTACTGCCAACGAGTCGGAAACATTATGGGTGCAGCCTCTTTATTGGCTCTTGCCAGTACGATTGACCAAGGGGCATTCGGCACTTCTAAACGGATCGGCTGTTTCTCCTACGGGTCAGGATGCTGTTCGGAATTTTACAGCGGCGTTGTGACGCCTGAGGGACAGGCGCGGCAGCATTCTTTCAAGATAGAAGAGCATCTGAACGACAGATACAGGCTGTCCATGGAGGAGTATGAAGAACTGTTTAAAGGCAGCGGTTTGGTCAAATTCGGAACCCGGAATGTCAAATTGGACATGAATATGATTCCGAACATTTTAGACCATCATACCGGAAGCCCCCGTTTATATTTGGAAGAAATCACGGAATTTCACCGGAAATACAGGTGGATCCCGTGACCTATGAGACGATAAACGTCCGTTTTCAGCAAAATGTCTGTTTCATCACCTTTTATCGGCCTGAAGCCAACAATACGATTAATGAGCGTTTAGTGGAGGAATGTCTGCATGTTCTTTCTGAATGTGGGGACTCCATTACCTCCGTAGTGCTTGAAGGGCTGCCGGAGGTATTTTGTTTCGGGGCGGATTTCGATGAGATGTACGAGAAAATGAGACAGGGCATGCAGCATGCGGAATCACAGGAGCCGCTTTACCGTTTGTGGCTGGCATTAAAATCCGGGCCGTACATCACCATCGCCCGCGTGCGCGGAAAAGTAAATGCGGGAGGTGTCGGATTTGCTGCCGCGTGCGATATCGTCATCGCAGACGAGAGTGCTTCATTCAGTTTATCTGAGCTGTTATTCGGGCTGTATCCCGCCTGCGTTCTGCCGTTTTTAATTCAAAGAATCGGATTTCAAAAGGCGCATTATATGACGATTATGACAAAGCCCGTGCCGGCAAGGCAGGCGCTTGAATGGGGACTTTGTGACGTATGCGTTTCGGACAGCGCAACAGAGCTGAGAAAGCATTTGCTGCGCCTTCGTCCGCTGTCGAAAAAAGCAGTCATCCGCTATAAACGATACATGGATTCCTTAAACGACCTTGTTCATCGTTCGAAATCCGCTGCTTTAGCCGAAAATCAAGCGATGTTTTCAGATACGGATAACCAATCAGCCATCATCCGTTATGCAGAAACGGGACGGCTTCCTTGGGAAACGGAGAACAGTTAGGAGGATATCATGCCGAACGCCGCAGTTGAACTTCTCGAAATTGAACCGGAAATTATCCAAGTGACAATGCAGGATAAAACACACAAAAATGCCTTCTCCAAAGAGCTGACGGATGGATTGATGGAGGCTTTCGCCCGTATTAAAAAATCGTCCGTCTATAAAGCTGTGATTTTAACAGGCTACGGTCATTACTTTGCTTCCGGAGGCACACAGGAAGGCTTACTCAGGATTCAGCAGGGCATCACGAAATTTACGGAAGACCGCATGTACTCTTTAGCGCTGGAATGTGATATCCCCGTCATTTCCGCCATGCAGGGCCACGGAATCGGAGGCGGTTTTGTCATGGGGCTCTTCAGTGATTTTGTCATTTTAAGCAAAGAAAGCGTGTATACCGCAAACTTTATGAAATACGGCTTCACCCCCGGAATGGGCGCTACCTTTATCGTTCCGCAAAAGCTTGGGGCAAGCCTCGGACATGAAATGCTGTTAAACGGAGGCCATTACCGCGGCGGTGACCTGGAGAAAAGAGGGGTGCCTTTTCCGGTGCTTCCGAGGCAGGAAGTATTGGGATACGCACAGGAACTGGCCCGTGAGCTTGCGGAAAAACCGAGAAACTCGTTAATCACATTGAAAAGGCACTTGGTGACGCCGTTTCGCGAGCAGCTTCCGGCCGTTATTGAGAAGGAGTTAATCATGCATGACCAGACGTTTCATGATGATGAAGTGAAAAAACGAATCACGACGATGTACGGAGTATAAGACATACAGATGAAATGGAGGCAGCTCTATGAAAAGTGATATGAAGGCAAGCGGGTTACTCAAGCCATCTGTCAGCTATGGAAAATCATTGCGGCTTTCAGCGGATCAGCCGATGACGATTCCTGAAGTCCTGCATAAAACCGCCGCGGCAGCGGGAGATCAAAAGGGCATCACATATATACAGCCTGACGGCACCGAAGTGTATCAGACTTACAGCGGTTTGAAAAAGATCGCTCTTTCGATTGTGAAAGGACTCCGCCAATCAGGCGTGAAAGCCCATGATGAAGTCATTTTACAGCTCAGTGACAATTCTCAGCTGATTCCTGCTTTTTGGGGCTGTGTTTTTTTAGGAGCGATCCCGGTTCCGCTTGCGGCCGCTCCGGCTTATACAGAAATGAACAGCGGGACGCAAAAACTGAAAGACGCTTGGACGCTTTTGAATCAGCCGTATGTCATCACAAGCCGTGAAGTGCTGACGGAGATGACTGAATGGGCGAAGGATCAGGAGCTTTCCGGGTTCTGCGCTTTGGCGGCAGAAGATCTTTCCGCGCATGAAATGGATACAGACTGCCATTATCCCCGTCCGGAAGATCTGGCGATGCTGCTGTTGACCTCGGGAAGCACGGGCACGCCGAAAGCTGTGATGCTCAGTCATGAAAACATCGTCTGCATGGTCAAAGGAAATATTCAGATGCAAGGCTATACAAGTGAGGATGTCACGTTTAACTGGATGCCTTTTGACCATGTCGGCGGCATCGGAATGCTTCATCTGCGTGATGTTTATCTCGGGTGTGAAGAAATCAACATACCGAGTGAATCCATTTTGATGGACCCCTTAAAATGGCTCGATCTGATTGATCATTACCGTGCTTCGGTCACGTGGGCGCCCAATTTTGCCTTCGGACTCCTCGCCGATTTCGCAGAAGAGATTCAAACGCGGAAATGGGACTTATCCTCCATGCGTTATATGCTGAACGGAGGGGAGGCCGCGGTTGCGAAAGTCGGACGCAGAATTATGGAACTTTTAGAGCCGCACGGTCTGCCGGCTAATGCCATCCGTCCCGCATGGGGAATGTCTGAAACGTCTTCAGGGGTTATTTTCTCAGATGAATTCACGCTGGAAAACACGAGTGATGACGACCGCTTCGTGGAGATCGGTCTGCCGATTCCGGGGTTTAATATGAGAATTGCGGATGACCGCAATCAGGTGGTGGAAGAAGGAGAAATCGGCCGCTTCCAAGTGTCGGGTCTGACTGTGACGAGCGGATATTATGAGCGGCCGGACTTAAATGAGACTGTCTTTACAGAAGACGGCTGGTTTGAAACGGGAGATCTCGGATTTCTGCGGGAAGGCCGTCTGACGATAACGGGCCGCACGAAAGATGCCATCATTATCAACGGTGTGAATTATTACAGCCACGCCATTGAATCAGCCGTTGAGGAATTACCGGAAATCGAAACATCATATACAGCGGCATGCGCCGTCCGGCCGAATCAAAGCACGACAGATGAGCTGGCGATTTTCTTTGTGACATCCGTTCCGTTGGATGAGAGCCGCCGGACGAAGCTGCTTCATCACATTCACCAGCATGTGACACAGCGAATCGGCGTCACCCCTGACTATCTGCTTCCGGTTGCGAAAGAAGACATTCCTAAGACGGCAATCGGAAAAATCCAGCGCACCCAGCTGAAACATTCATTCGAACAAGGGCAATTTGCTTCATTACATAATAACGGGCAAGAAGACGGCACTTCGGAATCAGCTTCTAAAGAGAAAGAAATTGAACGGGATTTTATCCGCTTTCTGAAAGAGGAACTTTCCATCGCGGATGAACTTGTTGATTCAAATACACCGCTTCAAAGTCTTGGCGTCAATTCGATTAAGATGATGAAACTCGCCAGATCAATCGAAAAAATGTATCATATCCGGCTGACGGCAAGAGAGCTGCACAAAAACCCGACGATTGGCGCTTTAGCCGCTTATACTGCTGAAAAATCGGCAAGCATGTCCGCTGACCAACACCCGGCAAAAGCCGAACCGCCGGCAGAACGGGAGAGCAAGCAAACGGCGCCAGCGCTTTCAGAAGTTCAAAAAGGGCTGTGGACATTGCAGAAAATGTCGCCGGAATCGGCTGCATACCATGTCCCGCTCTGTTTCCGATTCACATCAGAAATCGACAAAGAGAAACTGAAACAGGCGTTTCAGCTTGTATTAAAACAGCACCCGATACTCAAAAGCGCCGTAAAGGAAACAGACGGCGGGTTTTATTTTGCAGAAGCGGCTGATCCTTTTGTATTTTCGGAAGAAGATATTTCTGACGTAAATGAATCACAAATACCAACTCTGATACGAAAAAAAGTGAAAGAGCCGTTTGTCAAAGAAGGCGGGCCTTTGCTGCGTGTGCAGCTGCTTTCAAAATCCGTCTCGGAACATTATCTTTTAACGGTCATTCACCATATCGTGTTTGACGGTATTTCATCCATTACATTTATTCACAGTCTGCTGGATCACTATCAGGCGCTGCTGCAGGGAGAAGAATTTACAGCTGGTACTTCCGTACATTCAGATTACGCGGTTTGGGAAAAGCGGTACTTGGCAAGTGAGGAAAGCAAGAAAGACCGCGCTTACTGGATGGAACAGCTCGGAGGCGGCCTGCCCGATCTTCAGCTTCCGCCGATGCGCACGGACAGCAGTGCTCCGGAGTTTACAGAAGAAACGCTGACACGCAGGCTTCCTGAACGGCTGCTGAAAAATGTCACGGCATTTGCCGCATCGCGTTCGATTCAATTGTCCACCGTCATGCTGAGCTGCTACATGGTGCTTTTAAGCAAGTATACGGATGAGGAAGATATTGTGACAGGCATGCCTGTAATGGTCAGACCGGAAGAACGCTTTGACGGGGTGATCGGCCATTTCCTCAACATGCTTCCCATCCGGAGCAGAGCCGGACGGAAAGAAACATTTGCTGATTTTGTTCAAAAGGTGCAGGATGCGGTTTTGGACGGACTGGATCACTCATTTTATCCGTTTCCGAAAATGGTGCGTGATGTTCATGCGACACCTCGGCAGAACGGTTCGCCTATTTTCACTAATGCTTTTTTCTATCAGAATTTTTTGCAGCATTCAAGCTATCAATCGATGCTTGATGAATACAAGGAATTCTCCTGTGAGTTTGTAAAAGGCATTCATCAGGAAGGGGAATATGATCTTGTATTTGAAATGTGGGAAGAAGCATCGGGCATGGATCTTACGATTAAATACAGCACTGAATTATTTGATGAAGCCGGGGCAGCCAGACTTTTCAACCAATTTGTACAGGCAGCAGAATCTTTGACGGCAAACGCGGATATGCCGCTTGAGAATGTTTCTCTCATGACAAAAAGCGAGGAGCAAAAGATTTTTAAGACTTGGAATGAGACAAGCCGCGAGTATCCGGATGCCTGCTTCCATGAATTATTCGAACGTCAGGCGGCAGAAACCCCTGATGCCTGTGCAGTTGTGTATGAAAAGCAAAAACTGACATACCGTGAACTTGATGAAAAAAGCACGAAACTGGCGCTCTATTTGCAGGCGCACGGCGCGGGGCCTGATGATCTCATCGGCATTTATACAGATCGTTCATTGCATATGGCTGTCGGCCTTCTCGGCATTTTAAAAGCCGGGGGAGCGTATGTGCCGCTTGATCCTTCTTACCCCGCTGACCGATTGGAATATATGATTGCTGACAGCAGGATCTCAATGTGCCTGACGACAGCTGATTTAGAGCACTCTTTGAACTGGGGAGGCGTGCAGACAGCAGCCATTGACCGCGATTGGTCTGATATTGAAGAGACCGCGGGGGAAAGAATGGCGCTGAAACGGCTGGTGACGCCTGAAGACCTGGCGTATGTCATTTACACGTCGGGCAGCACGGGCAAACCGAAAGGCGTCATGATTCCGCATCGGGCGCTGACCAATTTCTTGATCTCGATGGCGCATGAACCGGGGCTTTCGTCCGAAGATAAACTGCTTGCCGTCACGACATATTGCTTTGACATCGCGGCATTGGAGCTGTACCTTCCCTTAATCACAGGAGCGGAATGCCATATCTGTAAGACAGAAGTCACAAAAGATGCCCGGAAGCTGAAAGAACTGATTAAGGAGTACAAACCGACGATCATGCAGGCGACGCCGTTTACGTGGAAAATGCTCTTTCATTCCGGATGGACAAATGAAGAAAAGGTGAAAATCCTTTGCGGCGGTGAGGCGCTTAGTGAGCAATTGAAACAGCAGTTTCTCGATACGAAAAGTGAGGCTTGGAATATGTTCGGGCCGACAGAGACGACAATCTGGTCCGCGGTGCAGCGTATAACGGAAAATGAGAGCGCGCTTACGATCGGGCGCCCGATCGCCAACACCCGTGTGTATATGATAGATTCCAACCTCAACCCTGTTTTAGAAGGGGTGCCGGGAGAGCTTTGTATTGCGGGAGACGGATTGGCAAGAGGGTATTTCAACAAGCCTGAGCTGACGGACAAAGCCTTTGTCAGCCACCGGCTGGAACAGGGATCAAAACTTTATAAAACAGGCGATATGGCGCGTTTTCTTCCCGGCGGCCGCATTGAATACATGGGACGGATGGACAGCCAAGTCAAAATTCGCGGCTACCGGATTGAACCCGGAGATATTGAGAGCCGGCTGAATGCCCATCCGGCCGTACAGGAAAGCGTTGTTGTTGTAAACAATCACTCCGGAAATGAAAAGCTTTGCGCATTTTATATCCTGAAAAACGGAGAGAAGCTTCCGTCTTCAAAGGAATTGCGCAGGCATTTGAAACAAGCGCTGCCGGCCTATATGGCGCCAGCTTCCTTTATCCGTCTTGAAGAGCTGCCGCTTACGCCGAACGGAAAAGTTGACCGTAAGCTTCTTGCAGCGCGCGATTTGACAGAGAAAAAGCCGGAAACAAAAATATTTTCTTCATCTCATATTCAGCAGGCGGTGCTTGCGATTTGGCAGGACGTATTAAAAAGCAGTGACATAGCGCTTGATGACCGCTTTTTTGATGCGGGAGGGGATTCGCTCCTTGCCGTAACTGTCACTGACCGGATGTCGCGGGAACTGGATTGTGATTTCAGTGTGACGGAGCTGTTTGAATACGCGACGGTAAAAGACATCAGCCGGTATATCGCTGAACAAAAACCGCAAGAAACCGTTTTTGCATCTGTATCAGAAAAGAAAATGAATGCAGAAAACCGCGAAAACCTGACGGGGAAATTTCCCGATTATTATGAAGAAAGCGTCGCGGTTATCGGTATATCCTGTGAGTTTCCAGGAGCGAAAGACCATTATGAGTTTTGGAATAACATCAAAGAAGGCAAAGAAAGCATCACCTTTTTTTCAAAAGAGGAGCTCCGCCGTTTCGGTGTTTCTGAAGAACTGGCTGATCATCCCGGCTTCGTCCCGGCTAAAGCCGTTTTAGAAGGAAAAGAAATGTTTGATCCGGGTTTCTTCGGCTTTTCACCGAAAGATGCGGAATATATGGATCCTCAGCTGAGAATGCTTTTGCTCCATTCATGGAAGGCGATTGAGGATGCGGGATATGTCTCAACAGACATACCGGAAACAAGCGTGTATATGTCTGCAAGCGCCAACTCTTACCGCAGCCTGCTGCCGGAGGAGACGACAGCACAGCTGGAAACGCCGGATGGCTATGTGTCATGGGTGCTTGCCCAAAGCGGGACGATTCCGACGATGATTTCTCATAAACTCGGGTTGAAAGGGCCGAGCTATTTTGTCCATGCCAACTGCTCATCTTCTTTAATCGGCCTGCATTCGGCTTTTCAAAGCCTGCAGTCCGGCGAAGCCAAGTACGCCCTTGTCGGCGGTGCGACCCTTCATACGGAATCAAGTGCCGGGTATGTTCATCAGCCTGGGCTGAATTTTTCAAGCGACGGGCATATTAAAGCGTTTGACGCGGCTGCTGACGGAATGATCGGCGGTGAAGGGGCCGGTGCCGTACTTTTGAAAAAAGCGTCCGATGCCGTTAGGGACGGCGACCATATTTATGCGCTGCTGCGCGGAATCGGCGTCAATAACGACGGAGCGGATAAGGTCGGATTTTACGCGCCGAGCGTCAAAGGACAGGCTGAGGTCATTCAGAAGGTCATCGATCAGACGGGCATCCATCCTGAAACGATCGCGTACGTTGAAGCTCACGGCACGGGAACAAAACTCGGCGACCCGATTGAACTGTCCGCGCTTCAATCTGTGTACGGCCGATACACAGATAAAAAACAATACTGCGGCATCGGTTCAGTCAAAACAAATCTTGGGCATTTAGATACAGCCGCCGGAATGGCGGGCTGCATCAAGGTTGTCATGAGCTTATATCATCAGGAAATCGCGCCGAGCATCAATTACAAAGAGCCGAATCCTCATCTTCATTTAGAAGACTCTCCGTTTTACGTTGCGGAAGGGAAAAAAGAGTTAACCCGCGAGAACACAGCGCACCGCATGGCCTTAAGCTCTTTTGGGCTTGGCGGAACAAATACACATGCGATTTTTGAAGAATATCCCGAGGTGTCTGAAGCAGCAGAATGGACAGGTCCGTACATTATTCCGCTGTCTGCCAGAAAACAAGACCGTCTGAAGGAGTACGCAAAACGGCTGCTGGCTTTTCTCGATGCAAAAACGGACGCCGATCTTGCGGATATTTCCTACACTTTCCAAGTCGGAAGGGAAGCGATGGAGGAGCGTGCGGCCTTTATCACAAGCAGCGCTGCGGAGCTGAAGCGGCAGCTTGCCGATTTTATCAATGATAAGCCGGCTGTAGCAGGCTGCTTCAGGGGAGAAAAACAGCAGGCAAAAGACATCGCCTGGCTTTCTGATGATGATGACAGCGCTGAACTCATTGAGAAATGGCTTGCGAAAGGAAAAGGTTCGAAGCTATGTGAAATGTGGAGTAAAGGTGTCGCTATTAATTGGCACAAGCTTTACAAAGACAAGCATCCGAAGCGGATCAGTGTGCCGGTCTACCCGTTTGCAAAGGAACCGTACTGGCCGAAAAAAGCTGAAACGAAAACATCTGCCGCACATACCGGAATCTCAGTTTTACACCCGCTCGTGCAGCAAAACACGTCAGACTTGGCCGTTCAGCGGTTCAGCTCACGGTTTACAGGCTCTGAATTTTTCCTGAAGGATCATGTGGTCAGAGAAAAAGCGGTGCTGCCGGGAGCGGCATATTTGGAAATGTCTTATGAAGCGGTAAAACGGGCGCTTGGCGGTTTATTAAAGGATCAAGACAGAATAACGCTCCATCATACGGTCTGGATGAAACCGATCGTCGTTCACGAACAAGAGCGCCAAGTCCATATTGCGCTGTTTCCTGAAGAAGACGGCATTATCTCGTATGACATTTACAGCGTAAACGCTGACGATGAAGAAGTGCTGCACAGCCAAGGACGGGCTGAAATCAAAAAGGCTGAACAAGATCCTGAGACAGACCTTTCTGCCATACAAAGCAGGTGCACAGCGGACATTCTTGATCCGGCGTCCTTTTACCGGGAAGGCAGGAGCAGGGGGATGTTTCACGGAAAAGCCTTCCAAGGCATTAAGTCCGCCTTTATCGGTGAAAGAGAAGTGCTTTCTGCCATACAGCTTCCGGATTCTGTTTTTCATACGAACGGACAATTTACGCTTCATCCGAGCATCATTGATTCGGCTATTCAGACGGCCACGATCTGCATTATGCAGGAGTTTTCCGGACAAAAGCTGATTCTGCCGTTTGCGCTGGAATACCTTGAAGTCATCAAAGCGTGCACGCCGACTATACGGGCGCATGCACGCTTCAGCGAAGGATATCAAACCGGTGATTTTGTGCAGAAAGCCGACATTGACCTGTACGACGAAACAGGAGCGCTTTGCGTGAAGGTGAGAGGCTTCTCTACGAGAGTGCTTGAAGGCGATGCAGAATCGGCTCAGCCATCCGGCTCGGAAAAGGTCTTGTTTACACCGGTGTGGAAAGAAGCTGCGGCATCCGAGAAAGCTTCTGTCCATGCTGATGAGCATTTGATCATTCTTTGTGAAGATGCAGTTCATCTAAAAGATGAAGCGGCATCCGGCCTGAAAGACGCCGAACTGCTGATTGCGGAAGGTGAGGGCGGAACAGCCGCTGAACGCTTCCAAACCGATGCGCAGATGATCGCTGAACACATCCGGCGGATCATGAGCGAAAAAAGGCAGGGCCGCATTCTGATTCAGACCGTTATTTCAGCAGACGGCAGCCAGCAATTGTTTGCCGGATTAACAGGTTTGTTAAAAACAGCCGAGCTGGAATACGGAAAACTTGACTGTCAGCTCATCGAAATAGATTCAATCGGCAAAATACCTGCTGTCGCTCAAAAACTAAAAAACGACAGTCATCGGCCGCATGATAAACACATCCGTTATAAAGGAGAAAAAAGGTATGTGAAGGCCTGGGAAGAAATGCATCCTGCAGGAAGCGGACCCGTCTGGAAGGACGAAGGCGTATACCTGATTACCGGAGGCGCCGGAAGCTTAGGCTTGATGTTTGCAAAAGAAATCACTGATCGCGTAAAACACCCGAAGATCATTCTGACCGGCCGCTCAAATGTGACAGAAGCCAAGCAGCGTGAAATCGCCATGCTTCAACATGCGGGCGCACATGTCATCTGGAAAAAGCTGAATGCGGCAGACCGGCGGGAAAATGAGGCGCTGATAAAAGAGATTACGGCGGAATTCGGGGAGCTTAACGGAATTATTCACGCTGCGGGCGTGATACAAGACCGCTTCCTGCTGCAAAAAACGAAGGAAGAATTCCGGGAAGTGCTGGATCCGAAAGTGATCGGCACCGCTTATTTAGATGAAGCCAGCAAAGACTGCAGCCTTGACTTTTTCGTATTTTTCTCCAGTGTTTCCGGCGTTCTCGGCAATGTCGGGCAGGCTGATTATGCCGCCGGCAACGCGTTTATGGATGCGTACGCCGCTTACAGGCAGTCCCTTACGGAGAATGGCCTGCGGTACGGAAAAACGGTCGCCTTTAACTGGACGCTGTGGAAAGACGGCGGCATGCAGGCGGGAGACGAGACGGAGAGAATGATGAAAAAAGCTTTCGGCATGGTTCCGCTTCAAAAGGCGGCCGGCCTCGCTGCATTCTATGAAGGTCTGGCTCAGGAAAAGCCGCAAATTTTAGCAGCTGAAGGCTACAAGGCAAAATTGAAACAGACGTTCCTATCCATTTCTGAAGCTGACAAACAGCAGGAGAAGACGGCAGAGCCTGTATCAGCCGTTTCATCAGGCCAATGGCACGATTCGCTTATCCGAATGGTCAGTTCGATTTTAAAAGTCAGCCAAGACGAGATTGATATTGATACGGAGCTGAGTGAATACGGCTTTGATTCTGTATCATTTACCGTTTTTACAAATCAATTAAATGAGGCGTATCAGCTGGAGCTGGCGCCGACGATTTTCTTTGAGCACGGCACGATCCGCAGTTTAGCGGAATATTTGACAGATGAGGATGCCGGCTCTCCTTCTCAGCCGGAAGAAAAACAAGATGAAGAGGAAGCTCTTCCGATGCTTCATACCGCTTTGACAGACATGGTAAGCGGAATTTTAAAAGTCGGCCGTGAGGATATTGAGATTGAGACGGAATTGAGTGAATACGGTTTTGATTCCGTAACGTTCACCGTCTTTACGAATCAATTAAATGAAGCGTATCAGCTGGAGCTGGCGCCGACGATTTTCTTTGAGCACGGGACGATCAGCGGCCTGGCCGGATATTTGGCAAAAGAGCACCCGGGCCGTTTCGGCGAAAAGAAGAAAGAGACGCCGAAAAAAGAGCAGCCAAAAGCCCATAAGCCGAAAACGCAGCGAAGAAAGCGTTTCGCGACAGTAATGCACGCTGCGGCAGAGACAAAAGAACCGCGCCGCTTTGACCCGGTTGCGATTGTTGGAATCAGCGGCCGATTCCCGGGCGCGAAGGACATAGAGGAATTTTGGCGCAATCTGAAAGAAGGAAAAGATTCGATCACAACGATTCCGAAAGACCGCTGGGATTGGGAAGCGTTTAGTGGCGACCCGAATCTTGAAGGGAATAAAACGAATATCAAGTGGGGCGGCTTTATCGACGGAATAGCTGAATTTGATCCGCTGTTCTTTGGAATTTCACCGCGGGAAGCCCAATATTTAGATCCGCAGCAGCGGCTGTTATTGACTTATGCGTGGCGGGCGATAGAAGATGCGGGCTGTAAGCCGGAGAGCCTTTCCGGCACAAATACGGGCGTCTTCATCGGAACCGGAAATACCGGTTATAAAGATTTGTTCACAAGAGCCGGTCTTGCGCCGGAAGGACATGCAGCAACAGGCAGCATGATTCCTTCCATAGGTCCGAACCGTCTGAGCTATCTGTTAAATCTTCACGGGCCGAGCGAGCCGATTGAAACAGCATGTTCAAGCTCGCTTGTGGCGATCCATCGGGCGGTATCCGCTATAGAAAACGGAGAATGCGACATGGCGATTGCCGGAGGGATCAATACGATTTTGACGGAAGAAGCGCATATTAGCTACAGCAAAGCAGGCATGCTCAGCAAAGACGGAAAATGCAAAACCTTTTCCAAAGACGCCAACGGGTATGTCAGAGGAGAAGGCGCGGGCATTCTGATGCTGAAGAAATTGACAGATGCCGAACGGGACGGAAATCCGATTTACGGCGTCATCCGCGGGACGGCTGAAAACCACGGCGGCCGGGCGAATACGTTAACCTCGCCGAATCCGAAACTGCAGGCTGACTTATTGGTGAAAGCATACCGGAAAGCGGGAGTAGACCCGAGCACCGTCACTTATATTGAAGCGCACGGTACAGGAACGGAATTGGGTGATCCGATTGAAATAAACGGTTTGAAAGCGGCGTTTCACGAGCTGGCGAAAACAAATCAAGAGCCTGAAGTCTCCGGTCACCGCTGCGGCATCGGTTCGGTCAAAAGCAATATCGGCCATTTAGAGCTTGCCGCGGGAGTATCAGGCGTCATGAAAGTGCTTTTGCAAATGAAGCACAAAACGCTGGTGAAAAGCCTTCATTGCGAGACGATCAATCCTTACATTCAGCTGGATGACAGTCCTTTCTACATCGTGCGGGAAAATCAGGAGTGGACCGCTGCGGAAGATAGAAACGGAAATGCGATTCCGCGCCGGGCCGGGGTCAGCTCATTTGGCATCGGCGGGGTCAACGCCCATATTGTCATTGAAGAGTATGTCCCGAAAGAAACCGCTCAGCCTGAGCACAGCCCGGAAAATCCGGCAATCATCCTTCTGTCAGCCAAATCAAAAGAAAAACTGTTTGAACAGGCGCAGCAGCTGCAAAAAGCGATCCGCCAAACGCCGTATACAGATCAAGACTTGGCGGCTGTCGCTTATACGCTGCAAACCGGAAGGGACGAAATGGAAGAGCGCTTGGCCATTCTTGCAGCGACGATGGCGGAATTGGAAACAAAGCTGGAAGCATTTACGGAAAATGAGAAAAACATCGCCGGACTGTATACCGGCCAGTCCCACCGCAATAAAGATACGTTTGCACTGTTTACGGCGGATGAAGATATGGACATCGTCATTGACGCCTGGATCAGAAAAGGAAAATTCGCCAAGCTGGCAGAGGTATGGGTGAAAGGCGGCGTTTTGAATTGGAACCGGCTGTATGAAAAAGGCACGCCGCGTTTACTCAGTCTACCGTCTTATCCATTCGCAAAAGACACGTATTGGGTGCCTGAGAATCCTGACAAAAATAAGGTCCATACAGAGGAACGGATCAAACGTATTCTGACGAAACAATGGGAACAGAGCCGGCTTGAACTGCGTGAAACGTGCGCACGCCCCGTTGCGATTTTGACCGGCGGGGACACGATCAATCTCGCAGAAGAAATCGCAGCGCATATCCCGAATCACCGTATCATCACCGCATCAGGCTTTACCGGTGAATATGACTGGCTGGCGTTTGACGGAGTCATCGACCTCCTCGGCGCAGCGAAAGAAGATTCTGAAGACATGACCGGTATCAATTGGCTTCAGCAATTGATTGAGCATGGGCATAAAGAAGGAATGACACTGCTTTGTGTCACGAAAAACCTTGAGTCAATAGAAAAAGAGGCCAATCAAATAACAGGAGCAAAACGGGCCGGTCTGTACAGAATGCTGGCGTACGAGTACAGCCATCTGTCATCAAGGCATCTTGACCTTGAAGGAGCGCTTTCGGACGACATATTGGCGAAGCAAATTGCCGATGAGTTTCATGCCCGTACTGATGATGCGGAAGTTTGCCGAAGAGGCGGCGTGCGTTACCGTGCCGTATTGAGAGCCTCAGAAAACATAGAGATGAAAGGCGGGAGAATTGATTTTCCGCACGGCCATGCGCTGCTGATCACCGGGGGCACGAGGGGGATCGGTCTTTTATGCGCACGCCATTTTGCCGAACATTACGGAGTGAAAAAACTGGTGCTTACCGGCCGTGAGACCCTTCCGCCGCGACATGAGTGGACGGGCGGCCTGAATGGGGTGCAGGATTCTGTAAAAGCGAAAATTGATGCCGTTCTCGACTTGGAATCCAAAGGTGTACAAGTGAAGGTATTGTCCGTCCCATTAGCGGATGAAGCCGGACTGAGACAAGAACTGGATCAGATCAAACAGACGCTCGGACCAATCGGCGGGGTTATCCACTGCGCGGGTGTGACTGATAAAGAGACGCTCGCATTCATCAGAAAAACCGATGAGGATATACAGCGTGTGCTCGAGCCGAAAGTAGACGGGCTTCAGGCGTTATACAATGTTCTCAGCAGTGAACCGCTCAAGTTTTTCGTCCTGTTTTCTTCCGTGTCAGCTGCGATACCGGCGCTTTCAGCAGGACAGGCCGACTATGCCATGGCCAATGCGTATATGGATTATTTTGCAAACTCATACAAAGAGCAGCTGCCGATCGTAAGCATTCAGTGGCCGAACTGGAAAGAAACCGGAATGGGCGAAGTAACGAACAAAGCTTATAAAGAGAGCGGGTTATACAGCATCACGAATGCAGAAGGATTACAGCTTCTTGACGGCATACTTCTTGCATCAGCAAGAGGCCCTGTGCTGCCGGCCGTTTTGAATCCTAAGCTGTGGAAACCGGAGCAGTTCATGCGGCAAAGCAGCCAGGATAAGCCGATAAGTCCGGCTGCGGTAAAACCGAATAAAACAGCTGATTCGGCTGCGGACAACGAACAATTAACAAAGAAAACAGAAGAGTGGCTGATGGGATTATTTTCTGAAGAGCTGCGGATTGACCAGGATCAGCTTGAGACAGACGTATTATTCCAAGATTACGGAGTGGACTCCATTATCCTTGCCCAGCTTTTGCAGCGGATCAATCGGAATCTCTCAGCATCGCTTGACCCGTCCATTCTGTATGAATATCCGACGATTCAATCTTTCGCAAATTGGCTTCTCGATGGATATACAGAAGTTTTGTCAGATCTGTTTGATATGGCGGCGGGGCCTGTTATGAAGGCGCCGGCTGAGCCGGTAATTGAAACACAAGCCGTTAAGGCGGAAGAAGAGCCGGCCGGAAAACAGATTCACGGGGAAGATATCGCGGTCGTCGGCATGTCCTGCCGGTTTCCGGGGGCGGCTTCCTTAGAGGCGTACTGGTCGCTTTTGGCTGAAGGCCGTTCGGCCGTCCGTCCTGTTCCGGCTGAGCGTTGGGGTTTGAAGACACCTTATTACGCGGGAATGCTTGATGGAATTCATCAATTTGACCCGGATTTCTTTCTGCTGGCTGAAGAGGATGTGAAGGCAATGGACCCTCAAGCTTTGGCCGTTCTGGAAGAATGTCTTAACCTGTGGTATCACGCGGGCTATACGCCGGATGAGATAAAAGGAGAGGCAATAGGTGTGTATCTTGGCGGACGGAGCCGGCACAGACCGGGTGAAGAGAAACTGCTGGACGCGAAAAATCCGATCGTCGCGCTGGGCCAGAACTATTTGGCCGCAAATCTCTCTCAATATTTTGATATGCGCGGCCCGAGTGTTGTCCTCGATACGGCTTGCTCTTCTGCTTTAGTCGGAATGAATATGGCCGTGCAGGCCCTTGCAACAGGAGAAATAAAAGCGGCCGTTGTCGGCGGTGTAAGCCTGTTTGAATCTGAAGAAACCCATAAATTGTTTGAACAGCGCGGCATTTTAAGTGCATCGCAGTCGTTCCATGTATTTGACGAACGCGCCGATGGAGTCGTACTGGGTGAGGGTGTCGGAATGGTTCTTTTAAAAACCGTGTCTCAGGCCGTTAAAGACGGAGATTCCATTTATGCCGTGGTGAAGGCGGCTTCTGTCAATAATGACGGAAGAACGGCGGGGCCGGCTACGCCAAGCCTTGAAGCGCAAAAGGCCGTCATGAAGACAGCTCTTGAAAAAAGCGGAAAACGGCCGGAAGACATCACTCATATTGAAGCGAACGGCTCAGGTACGGTCGTCACTGATCTATTAGAACTGAAGGCCATTCAATCCGTCTACCGCACAACAGATGGCGGACCGCTCGGAATCGGATCTGTGAAACCAAACATCGGGCACCCGCTTTGTGCGGAAGGAATTGCAAGTTTCATAAAAGTTGTGCTCATGCTGAAAGAAAAGAGCTTTATCCCGTTTTTATCAGGTGAGCATGAACTTGCACATTTCGACAGAGAAAAGGCCAATATCCAGTTCAGCCGCACTCTGACAGACTGGCCGTCACCAATACCGGCGGCAGGAATAAACTGCTTTGCCGACGGCGGAACAAACGCCCATGTCATTGTAGAAGCGTGGCAGGAAGACGAAGGACGCCGAATCAAGCGCCATCCTTTAACACCGCCTGCATTAAATAAGCGGCTGATTTCGCAGGGCAAAGAAGAAACGAACGAAAAAGCTGCGGCAAACATCTGGGATACCTATGAAGTGGAGGTTTAACGTGAAGAACTTCAATAAGCAAATCACTTTATCGCTGAAAAATCCGTTTATTTTACATCATGACGTTTACGGACAAAAAGTCCTTCCGGGATTGGCTTATATTGATATGTTTTATCAGATTTTCAAAGAGCGCGGGTATTCATATGACGGGCTTCAGCTGCGCCATTTATCCATATATCAGCCGCTTATTGCGAAAGAAAACAGCGCCGTCAAGCTTACGGTTGAATGTACAAAGGTAAAAGAAGGGCGCTGGAAACTGACCGCAAAAGGGACTGAGGTCAGCGGCGGACGAGTGCAGCCGGACGAACGTATTTACGTCAAAGCGGAAATGCATGAGACGGCTCCCGCAGTTTTCAGTGACACGCTTGATCTTGACTCTGTCAAACGCGAGGCGGAACGCACCATCGATTTAAATGAGCTGTATGCACAATGCAGAAGCCAGGAATTGGTTCACAGCGGTTATATGAAAGCAGAAGGAGAAGTGTTTGAAGAGCGGGACGGGGTCACCTTTGATTTATCGCTCGGAAAAGACGCGATGGGACAGGCTGGAGGGTTTTTGTTCCATCCGACCCTTCTTGACGGAAGCGGCGTCGGCGCAAACCTATTAATTTCATCGCTGTTAAATGGGGAAAAGAGGCTGTTTCTGCCTCTTTTCTATGAATCTTTTACAGCTTCCGAACCTTTGCAGGCCGGATGCATCACGAGAATCAAACGTTCGTCGCTCCGGCAGGAAAAGGAGCTCATTTACATTACACTGGAGTTTTTTAACGCATCCGGCCGGAAAGTAGCCGAGCTGAAAGATTTCACAAGCAAGCTCGTGCGGGATGCCGAGCTGATCAATACAGAACGAAAGACTGCTGAGAAGTCTCCTGAAAAAGCCGGTTTACCGGAAGTTGCGGCATCGCTTGAAGGCGGACACCGGCATGAGGAAGCAGAACGGTATGTCATGAATCTGATGGCGGAAAAAATCGGCAAGCCGCTTGAACAGATTGATTCTCAAGTCGGCTACTATGAAATGGGGCTGACATCGTCCGGACTGCTTGACGTCGTCGAAACGATCAGCGAAAAAATCGGCGAAACCCTTTCACCGACTTTGCTGTTTGAATATACGACGGCAGCAGAGCTGGCAGCTTTCCTGACTGAGCAGCACGGGAGCCATTTCAGCGCGCCTCCGGCAAAAATGGAGAAGCAGCCGCAAACAGAAAAAAGGCGGAAAAGCAGTGTGCCGCAAGATGAAGATATCGCCATTATCGGGATGGCCGGACGCTATCCGCAAGCCGAAAATATTCACGAATTCTGGGAAAACCTGAAAGAAGGAAAAAACTGTGTCACCGAAATTCCGGAGTCTCGCTGGGACTGGCGCCGATTTGAAAATGTAAAGTCGCCTTCGGGAAAGAGCATTTCAAAATGGGGCGGATTTATTGATGATCCGGATTGCTTTGATCCTCAATTTTTCCGGATTACGCCGCGGGAAGCTGAAACAATGGACCCTCAGGAACGGCTGTTTTTACAAACATGCTGGGAAACGATTGAGGATGCCGGATATACGCCGAAGTCGCTCGCGGAGGCGCGCGGACAAAATAAGAGACAGCGCGTCGGCGTCTTTGCCGGGGTGATGCACAAGGACTATACGTTGGTCGGAGCTCAGGCTTCTTCTGAAGATCATGTATTCCCGCTGTCTCTTAATTATGCGCAGATCGCAAACAGAGTTTCATATTTTTGTAATTTTCACGGGCCGAGCATGGCGGTCGATACGGTCTGTTCATCTTCGCTGACTGCGGTTCACCTTGCTGTGGAAAGCATTCGGCGCGGGGAATGTGAATCGGCTGTTGCCGGAGGCGTCAACTTGTCACTGCATCCGAATAAATATCTGACATACGGTTTATGGGACATGTTTTCAACAGACGGGGTTTGTCATACATTCGGGAAAGACGGAGACGGCTATGTACCGGCTGAAGGAATCGGTGCCGTTTTATTAAAACCGCTGCGGGAGGCGGTAAAAGACGGAGATCGGATTTACGCAGTAGTAAAGGGCAGTGCCGTCAATCACGTGGGAACAGTAAGCGGGATTTCTGTGCCGAGCCCGGTCGCACAGGCCGATTTAATTGAGGAATGCCTGGATAAAGCGGGAATCGATCCGCGCACGGTCAGTTATATTGAGGCGCACGGGACCGGAACGTCTCTCGGCGATCCGATTGAGGTTCAAGGCCTTGTCAAGGCGTTCCGCCAGTACACACAGGACAAGCAGTTCTGTGCCATCGGATCAGTGAAGTCCAATATCGGACATGCTGAATCGGCGGCGGGCATCAGCGGCTTAAGCAAGGTCGCCCTGCAGCTTCACTATAAAACGCTGGTGCCGTCTCTGCATTCCGAGGAGCTGAATCCGTATTTAGATTTTGAACAATCACCGTTTTATGTCCAGCATCAAACAGAAGCATGGCAGCAGCCTTCCGTGACGGAAGACGGAAACGAAACAGTATATCCGCGGCGTGCTGGGATCAGTTCTTTCGGGGCGACAGGTTCAAATGTGCATCTCATTCTGGAAGAATTTATTCCGGAAGAATCACACAGAACAAATGCTGAACCTGCGGAAGAACAGACATTCATTTTCCCGGTTTCTGCCCGAAACGAAGAACGGCTTAAAGCGTATGTTGCGAAGCTATCTGCATTTATTCATCCCGGCGTGCCGCTTGAGGATGCGGCATATACACTTCAGGTCGGCCGTGAGCAGATGGAGGAGCGGGTTGTTTTCACCGCACAGAATATAACACAGCTTAAAGAACGGCTGGGAGGTTTTCTGGCGGGTCAAACGGCCGGCGGATGCTGGCGGAACAGAGCTGATAAAACGAAACAGGCAGAGCTTGCTCCTGACTTGATACATAAATGGCTTTCTTCCGGAAGTCTGGAGATGATTGCTGAGAAGTGGGCCGGCGGAGGAACGATGGATTGGAATCTCTTATACGGTGAAAACAAACCGAATCGGATCAGTCTGCCGACTTATCCGTTTGAAAAAACACGGTATTGGGTGCCCGAGGCGGAGAAAAAAGATTTGTTACCGCAAAAAAATGCAGGCATGCTACACCCGCTCCTGCATGAAAATGTATCAAACATGTCAGGCGTCCGTTTTCGGTCCTCTTTTAGCGGCGGAGAATTTTTCCTGCAAGATCACGTCGTCAAAAACGAGCGGACGTTACCGGGCGCGGCTTATCTGGAAATGGTCCGGGCAGCCGTTGAACACGCGGCAGAAACGAAAGAAGACGGAACAGTCCGCCTGAAGCATGTCGTATGGATACGTCCGTTTACAGCGGCGGATGAGTCCGCAGAATTGTATCTCCGTCTTTATGACGAAGAAAATGGGGACATGGGATTTACGGTTTATCGTGAATCGGCTTCATCAGAACAAGAGCCCGTTCTCTATGCGCAAGGAAGCGCGGCGTTTGTCCGGGCGGGCGAACCGGCGAAAATCGAGATTGACAAATTGAGAGAATCACGCCGTCTGATCACACCTGACGCTTGCTATCAAGCTTATAAACAGATGGGGATTGAATACGGGGATGCTCACAAAGCGGTCACGGCAATCTATGCAAAAGACAGCGAAGTGCTCGCGAAACTCTCACTCCCGTCATCTGTTTCTCATACAAAAGATCAGTTTGTCCTCCATCCGAGCCTCTTGGATGCGGCATTCCACGCGACAATCGGTTTGATGCTTGATAGAGACGGAACTGATATAAGGCCGATGCTGCCGTTTGCTCTGGAGCAGATTGATGTGCTGAAAAGCTGTAAAAGCAATATGTGGGTTTCCATTGCGTACAGCGGCGATAGCAAGCCTGAAGATGCCGTGCAGAAGCTGGATATTGATATATGTGACGAACAAGGCAATGTATGTGTGAAAATGACTGGTTATTCCGCACGGGAAATTGAAACGGATAAAACAGATACACTATTTTTTGAGCACGTATGGGAAGAGAAGGCCGCTGTACATGAAAAAGCGCCAGTCCATTTCAAAACCCGTCACGTGATGATATCTGACCGGTTTACAGAACAGATGAACAGCATACAGACAGACTTCAGCTGTTACGTGCTCCGTGATCAGCATAAGAGTGAAGACGAACGGTTTGAAGCCTGTGCAGTTCAGGCTTTTGAAGAAGTGAAGAAAATCATCGCTTCAAATTCCGGCGGGCGCGAGCTTATTCAGATTGTCGTGCCTCAAGAAGCTGATACGCAGCTCCTATGCGGCTTAACGGGGCTTTTGAAAACAGCGGCGCTTGAAAACCCGAACCTGACCGGCCAGCTGATTGAAGCGGAGCCGGACGTCAAGGCAGACACGCTGTCACGATATGTAAAAGAATGCAGCGCTCACCCTGATGACAATCATATACGCTATGAAAACGGCAGGCGCTATACGGCACAATGGCAGGAAACGGGTCTTGAACAGTTCGGCGCCGAAAAGCCGTGGAAGGATAAAGGTGTTTATCTGATCACAGGCGGTGCGGGCGGTCTCGGATTTTTGTTCGCCAAAGAAATCGCCCGGCATGCAAAAGGCGCCGTTCTTATTTTAACAGGGCGTTCTCTGTTGGATAACCGTAAAAAAGCCCAGCTGCAAGAGCTGTCCGGCCTTGGCGCACAAGCCGTGTACAAACAAACGGACATGACAGATAAACAAGAAGTTCAATCGCTCATAGCGGATATCTGCCGGCAGTACGGCGGCTTAAACGGTATCATTCACAGCGCCGGAACGATAAAAGACAACTATATTCTGAAAAAGAACAAAGATGAACTCCGTGATGTACTGGCGCCGAAAGTCTCCGGGCTGGTTCATCTTGATGAAGCATGTAAGGACATAGAACTTGATTTTCTGATTCTTTTCTCTTCCGGAGCGGGAAGCGCCGGAAGCGCGGGCCAAGCAGATTATGCGATGGCCAATGCGTTTATGAACGCTTTCAGTGAAAAAAGAAACCGGCAAAAGGCCCGAAATGAACGCCATGGACACACTCTTTCAATCTGCTGGCCGCTTTGGAAAGACGGCGGGATGACGGTTGACGCCGAAACGGAAGCCATGCTGACAAAAGAAAGCGGCATGGTCCCTATGAAAACAGAAAACGGCATTCAAGCTTTGTACCGCGGGTGGGCAAAAAAGACATCCCAGATCATGGTGACGGAAGGCTACGCCGCAAAAATCCGGGCGTTTCTGAAAAAATCAGCGGAAGATCAAGAAGATACGGAAAGCGAAACAGAAGCATCGGCAGGCTTTTCATCAGGCGGAGAAAACATGCTTGCGGAAAAAACGGAGCATTTCTTGAAACAGGTGCTTTCGGAAGTAACCAAACTTCCTGTCGGCAGCATTGACGCCAAGGCGCCTATGGAAGATTACGGAATTGATTCGATTATGATTATGCATTTGACGGGACAGCTGGAAAAGAGCTTCGGTTCATTATCAAAAACATTGTTTTTTGAGTACCAGAATATTGAATCGCTGGCGCAATATTTTATGAAAGCTCACCGCGGCACGCTGCTGGAAGTGACCGGAATGAAAATGGAGGAACCCCCTGCAGCCAAACCGGATCTGCCGGAGAAAACAGAAGAAAAGCCTGTATCCTATCGCAGTGAAGGCAAAAAAGGCTTTGCGCAAGTCCGTACAGACACGCGGGAAAATCCAGTGCCGGAGCGTGAAGATATCGCGATTATCGGTATATCAGGACGATATCCGCAGGCCGAAAATCTCCAGGAATTTTGGAAGAACTTAAGTGAAGGCGTTGACTGCATAACGGAAATTCCAAGCAGCCGCTGGGATCACAGCCTTTATTACGACGCTGATAAAGATCAAGAAGGCAAGACGTACGGAAAATGGGGAGGATTTTTGAAAGACGTGGACAAATTTGATCCGCAATTCTTCTCTATTTCGCCCCGGGATGCAAAATTGATGGACCCGCAGGAGCGGTTATTTCTGCAATGTGTCTACGAAACGATGGAGGATGCCGGTTATACGCGCAAAAAGCTGACCGGAAAATCGGGTGACCTGCAGGGCGCCAATGTCGGTGTTTACGTCGGCGTCATGTATGAGGAATACCAGCTTTACGGAGCCGAAGAACAGGCGCGCGGAAAATCGCTCGCCTTGACCGGAAATCCGTCATCCATCGCGAACCGGGCTTCCTATGTATTCGGTTTTAACGGTCCGAGTATGGCTCTTGATACGATGTGCTCTTCTTCTTTAACAGCCATTCACCTGGCGTGTCAAAGCTTGCGGAACGGGGAATGCGAGGCGGCATTTGCCGGGGGCGTCAATGTATCCATCCATCCGAATAAATATTTGATGCTCGGCCAGAACAGATTTTTATCAAGCAAAGGGAGATGTGAAAGTTTTGGAGAAGGCGGAGACGGTTATGTGCCCGGTGAAGGAGTGGGCGCCGTACTCCTCAAGCCGCTTTCTAAAGCGAAAGCGGACGGTGATCATATTTACGGCCTGATCAAAGGAACGGCCGTGAACCATGATGGAAAAACAAACGGGTATTCCGTCCCGAATCCGAACGCCCAAGCCGCGGTAATCAAACAGGCGTTAAAAGACGCGGGAACCGATCCGAGGGCGGTCAGCTACATCGAAGCCCACGGCACCGGAACTTCACTCGGCGATCCGATTGAAATCACGGGTCTGACAAAAGTCTTTTCAGAACAAACACAAGATAAACAGTTTTGCGCCATCGGCTCAGCAAAATCCAATATCGGGCACTGTGAAAGCGCAGCAGGCATCGCGGGGCTGACGAAGGTGCTGCTGCAAATGAAACACAAGAAGCTTGCGCCGTCACTGCATTCCCGGACGCTTAACCCGAATATTGATTTTCCAAGTACGCCGTTTAAAGTGCAGCAGACGCTTGAAGAGTGGAAAAGACCGGTCATAAATGATAAGGAACTGCCGAGAACCGCGGGGCTTTCCTCTTTCGGAGCCGGCGGCGTCAACGCTCACATCGTCATCGAAGAATATACCGCTGATGAGGATAAAGAGACGGCTTTTGCCGCACCTCATCCGTCGATGATCGTCCTTTCCGCAAAAAATGAGAAACGGCTTCAAGAACGGGCGAAACGGCTTCTTGATGCACTGCGGAGCGGGTGTTACAAGGAAGCGGATCTGGGCCGGATCGCCTATACGCTTCAAACCGGCCGTGAAGCGATGGAAGAGCGTCTCGGTCTGATTGTCAGCAATTTGCGCGAGCTTGAAGAAAAACTTGACGGATTTACGGGCGGCAAAGATTCAATTGATCAGCTCTACCGCGGACAAGTCAGACAGAATAAAGACACGATGGCGCTGTTTGCGGCTGATGAGGACATGGAAAAAACCATTGAGGCATGGCTTGAAAAAGGCAAAGCCGCAAAGGTACTAGAGCTTTGGGTAAAGGGCCTTCCGCTCAATTGGGATAAGCTGTATCAAATGGGCAGACCGCAAAAAATCAGTCTCCCGGCTTACCCGTTTGCAAAAGACCGTTATTGGATCGACACATCAGCTGATGCAGCTGTCAAAAAACCGGTGGAAACAAAGCCTGCACCGATCGCACCGGAGGCCGCTCCGGAACCGGTCATTAAAGCAGCACCTCTTTGCGAGGAGACTTCGAAAGAAAAACCGTCCAACATTACATTGCAGCCTTTGAGCGGCACGGAATCAAAAAGAACGGAACAGCCCGCTGACCGTCCGGCGGTTTCCGTTGAAAAAGTAAGTGCCGAATTAACTGAAAGTTTGGCGGACGTTTTATATATGGATCCCGGCGATATCGACGCAGACGACACTTTTATTGATATCGGTATGGATTCAATCACTGGTCTTGAATGGATAAAGGCCGTTAATAAAACGTACGGCACGTCTCTTACGGTGACGAAAGTATATGATTATCCGACCATCCGCCAGTTTGCGGCCTTCTTGCAAAAAGAGCTCGGGACAGAACCGATCCTTGAGGAAGTAACCGAACCGCAGAAAACGGAGGCCGTGAACAAACCGTCCAACATACTTCTGCAGCCTTTAACCGCTCATAAGCAGCCGGTGATACAGGCAGAAGCGGATATTCTCGAGGCGATGTCTGAAACGGCAGCTTCCGCCGAACCGGAAGAACCGATTGAAGCGGTGCATGACGAGTTATCGAAAGCACTTGCTGATGTATTGTACATGGAACGGCATGAAGTAGATATTGATGAGGCCTTTATTGACCTGGGCATGGATTCGATTACCGGTCTTGAATGGATAAAAGCCGTCAATAAACGGTACGGCACGGACTGTAACGTAACGAAAGTGTATGATTATCCGACCATCCGTCAATTTGCCGATTTTCTGCGCACGCAGCCGTCCATCCGCGGCAGAAAAAAACAGGCGGTTCCTGTACGTCCAAAGCCGCTTACGCAGGAGAAAACACCTGCCGAGCCGGAGAGATTAACGGTTCAAAAGGAACCTGAACCGGTGCAGGCCAAACGGGAGCCTAATGACGAGATGGCGGACGTGATAGCCATCGTCGGCATGTCGGGCAAGTACCCGGATGCGCCGGACCTAAAGACATATTGGGACAACTTAGCCCGTGCGAAAAACGCCATTCGCGATATCCCGCTTTCCCGCTGGGATGTAAACCAATACTATGATCCGGCCTTAAACAAGAAGGGCAAAGTATACTGCAAATCAATCGGTATGCTTGACGGCATTGAAGAATTTGATCCGCTGTTTTTTAATATTTCTCCGTCTGAAGCTGAACTTATGGACCCGCAGCACCGGATATTTTTACAGGAAGGCTTTAAAGCCTTTGAAGATGCGGGCTACAGCTCAAAAGAATTAAGCGGGAAAAATTGCGGCGTTTATTTAGGGATTATGAACAATGAATACGGCATGATGTTAAATAAACATCAGACAGGAGGAAGTGCAACGGGCAACAGTTTCAGCATCGCGGCGGCCCGCCTGGCGTATTATCTCAACTTGAAAGGGCCGGCGATTCCGATCGATACGGCATGCTCATCGTCTCTTGTCGGGACTCATTTGGCGCGTCAGGCGCTGTTGAATCATGAAATTGACATGGCGCTTGTCGGCGGCGTCACCTTGTATATAACGCCTGAATCATATATCAGCATGTGTGAAGCCGGAATGCTGTCTCCTGACGGCCAATGCAAAGCATTTGATAACAGCGCAAACGGATTTGTGCCTGGCGAAGGCGCGGGGGCGCTCGTTCTGAAAAGGCTGAAAGATGCGGAAGCCGATCAAGACCATATTTACGGAGTCATTATCGGATCCGGAATTAACCAGGACGGAAAAACAAACGGCATTACCGCACCGAGCGCGAAAAGCCAAATGGATTTAGAGCGCCAAGTGTATGAAACGCACAACATCCACCCTGAGAGCATCACCTATGCGGAAATGCACGGCACTGGCACAAAGCAGGGGGATCCGATTGAATTAGAAGCTTTATCTTCTGTATTTAAGGAAAAAACGGACCGAAAACAATTTTGCGCCATCGGTTCGGTTAAATCGAATATCGGACATACGTCGGCGGCGGCAGGCGTAGCAAGCGTCCAGAAAGTTCTGCTGTCGATGAAGCATCAAAAGCTTGTGCCGAGTCTTCATTTCAGCACGCCGAATGAACATTTTGATTTCGATGACTCGCCTTTATTTGTCAATACCGAACTCAAACCTTGGGAAACAGGCGGAGCACCGCGGCGGGCCTGTGTCAGCTCATTCGGCTACAGCGGCACAAACGCTCATCTCGTCATTGAAGAGTACCAGCCGAAAGACCGGGACAGCCGAAAACCTGATGAGACAAACATTTTTGTACTGTCGGCGAAAAAAGCGCCGCAGCTAAAAGCCTATGCCGAGTCGATGATCGAATTTGCAAAAGCCAATCAGGATATCCATCTTTCAGATATGGCGTACACGCTTCAAACCGGGCGTGACGCAATGGACTACCGTCTTGCGGTTACAGCCGGTTCGAGAGAAGAACTGATCAGCCGTTTAACCGATTTTGTATACAGCAATACGGGTGAAGGGATATATGAAGCCCACATCAAAACGGCAAAAAAAGAAATCAAAGCATTTGAAACGGACGATGATATGAAGCAGCTTGTCAGGTCATGGTTCGATAAGAAAAAATATGGCAATATAGCGGAATTGTGGGCAAAAGGGCTTCACGTGGACTGGAACAGACTCTATCAAGGCGAAAAACCACGCAGAATCAGTCTGCCGGCTTACCCGTTTGCCAAGGAGCCGTACTGGCTGCCTCAAGTGAAATCTGCATCGGAGGAAACGGAAGACCGGCGCGAAGCTGTACTTTTAGAAAAGCAGTGGGTTCCGTGTGAGATCGAGTCTGCCGATGAAAAAAGCGTTCAGAAGGTCATGATTCTGGCTGATGCAAGGACAAGGGGACTTGCCGAAGAGACTGCAAAGCATTTCGATGACTCGTTCATTCTCCCGGTCGATTCGGCTGACACGTCAGCTGCCGCTTGGAGCCGCATAGATGGCGCAATCGATCTGACGGGATGCGGAGACGAAGACCTTTCACTGGAAGGGATCAGCCGGCTCCAGACTCTGATTGATACGAGCCACCGTCAAGCGCGGCCGCTGACCCTGCTGTATGTAACAAAAGGCTTGGAGCCGTTTCAGCAGAAAACGATTCATCTCGCAGGAGCGGCAAAAAGCGGCTTGTACAGAATGCTGCAAAGTGAGTATCAAAACGTGACGTCAAGACACATGGATGCCGATACCGGTACAAATCAGCAGACACTTGCCAAACAGATTGCGGATGAATTTTCAGCGGACAGCACAGAACCGGAAGTCTGCCTCCGAAACGGACAGAGATACCGCGCTGTATTCAGGGAGATTCCAAAATGGGAGCGATCAGAACAACAGCCCGCACCGTTCCCGGAAGATCATGTGCTTTTCATTACCGGAGGGACGAGAGGGCTCGGTCTTTTATGCGCACGCCATTTCACAGAAAAACACGGCGTGAAAAAAGTGGTGCTGACAGGCAGGGAGCCGATTCCTCCCCGCCATGAACGGTCAGCTGTGAATACACGGCTGAAAGAGAAAATACGGGCGATTGAAGCGCTAGAAGCAAAAGGTGTGCAAGTAGCGGTCATCAGTCTGAAATTGTCTGACCGTGATGCGGCGGCAGCGGAAATTGAAACGATCCGGCGCACGATGGGACCGATCGGCGGGGTCATTCACTGTGCAGGCTCGGTTAATTCAGTAAATCCGGCGTTTATCAGAAAGACAGCTGACGACATACAAGAAGTGCTGGAACCGAAAGTCGCCGGGCTTCAAACTTTAAGCAGCCTTTTTACAAATGATCCTTTGCGATTCTTCGTCTTATTTTCTTCCGTATCTGCTGTCGTTCCGGCGCTTGCCGCGGGGCAGTCGGATTATGCGATGGCAAATGCGTACATGGATTATTTCGCGGCTGCTCATCAGCATCAATATCCGATGGTCAGCATTCAATGGCCGAATTGGAAGGAAACCGGATTGGGTGAAGTCCGCACAGAAAGCCTGAAGCAGACCGGACTTTTAGGACTGACGAATGCGGAAGGGATTGACTTGCTGGACCGCATTTTGTCTGAAAACATCCGCCCGGCCGTTCTGCCGGCCATCGTTGATCGAAGCGGATGGCATCCTGACAGGCTGCTCAGTCAAAAGAAAAAACAAAAAGAGGCTGAAGCAGAAATAAACGGTCAAATCGAGGAAAAACAATCAGACTCAGACCTTCTTTTTGATACGAAGGCATGGCTTGTAAAACTGTTTTCTGATGAGCTGAAAATCGCTCCGGATGAACTGGAAACAGACGAACCGTTTCAGGATTACGGGGTTGATTCGATCATTTTAGCGCAGCTTTTACAGCAAATGAATCAAGCGCTCAAAAAGGACTTAGATCCGTCTGTTTTATATGAACATCCGACGATTGACGCGTTTGCCGAATGGCTTGTATCCAACAGTCAGCCGCTTCTCACAAGGAAGGAATCTGATACAGAAACCGCGGTTCCCGCCAATGTGCAAACCGTTCAAGCTGAACAAAACCGATATGCCGAAAATGAAGACATTGCCGTCGTCGGAATGAGCTGCCGCTTTCCGGGAGCGGAATCGTTAGAACAATATTGGGATTTGCTGAGAAACGGCAGGTCCGCGATCGGCTCCGTGCCGGCCGAACGATTCGGTTACGAAAATCAGTATGTTGCGGGCTTGATTGAACATATGGATCACTTTGATTCCGATTTCTTTTTCATACCGGAAAACGACGCGAAAGCGATGGATCCTCAGGCATTGGCGGTGCTGGAAGAAAGCGTAAGGCTTTGGTGCCATGCCGGCTATACCCGTGAAGAAATCAAGGGTATAGAAGCCGGTGTGTATATCGGAGGCCGCAGCCAGCATCAGCCTGATCGTGAAAGCCTTGCGAATGCCCGCAATCCGATCGTTGCGGGCGGGCAGAACTATTTAGCTGCAAACGTTTCGCAATTTTTTGACCTGCGGGGGCCGAGCATCGTGCTTGATACGGCTTGTTCATCGGCTTTGACAGGAATGAATATGGCCGTACAGGCACTGAGAAGCGGCGATATCAAAATAGCGGTAGTCGGCGGTGTCAGTATGCTGAACACGGATGCGGCGCACCGGATGTTCCAAGAGCGCGGTCTGTTAAACGAAAAACCGGTATTTCATGTATTTGATAAGCGTTCAGGCGGCGTTGTCCTCGGAGAAGGCGTGGGCATGGTGCTGTTAAAAACGGTAAGCCAGGCGCAAAAAGACGGCGACACGATACACGCAGTCATTAAGGCCGCCGCCATGAATAATGACGGCAGAACGGCAGGACCGTCAGCCCCTAATGTTCAGGCGCAAAAAGACGTTATGCAAAGCGCGCTTTTAAAAAGCGGTAAGAAGCCGGAGGATATCACTTATATCGAAGCAAACGGATCGGGTTCCGCTGTGACTGATTTACTTGAGCTGAAGGCGATTCAATCCGTATACCGCTCAGGTCAGCATGTTCCGCTCGGCATCGGGTCAATCAAGCCGAACATCGGGCACCCGCTTTGTGCAGAAGGGATCGCAAGCTTTATAAAAGTCGTATTAATGCTGAAACACAGACAAACGGTTCCGTTTCTCTCAGGGGATGAACCGATGCCGCATTTTGATATAACAAAGACCGATTTGTATTTTGATAAAACAGCCGGCGAATGGGATGCAGCCAGACCGTCTGCGGCCATCAACTGCTTTGCCGACGGCGGAACGAACGCCCACATCATTTTGGAAGCTTGGGAAGAAAAAGATACTCGACTGAAAAGAAAGCCGCTGCCGGCACCGTCATTAAGACGTAAGGGTCTCGTAAAAGAACCTGATGCACCGGTGAAGAAACAAGAGCTTCCTGCCAAGAAAATGTTCTGGAAAGCATTTAAATAGAGAGGAGTGGGAAGAAATGATATCGGAAAAAATCAATATTTCACTGGATCATCCTATCATGAAGGGCCATACGGTCTTTGGTGAAGCGGTATTGCCCGGTCTTAGTTATATCGATTTGATTTATCAGGTTTTTCAGGAGCACGGTTATTCATACAATGAGCTCGAACTGAAGCATGTCACGATTTATCAGCCTTTAACCGTCAGTGAAACGGCTGCAATCATTCTGACCATTCAATGTTCTGAAAGCGGAGATGGAAAGTGGCTCATCTCCCTTTCCGGACAGAAACAGCAAGATGACGAGCTGTCAGACAATATACAATATGCGACGGCTGAAATGGTGAAAAGAGACGCAGTCACATTTGACGAAACCATTGATTTCGGCGAGCTGAAGCAGTCAGTCCGATCTCTGGATCTTGATGACATGTATAACCGCTGCGTGGATCATGACCTGGTTCATTCCGGGATGATGAAATCGAGCGGACGATTGTACGAAACAGAAGACGGCATGCTGGCTGAGCTTTCTTGCGAAGAAGGAAAGGATTTCTTTTTATTCCATCCCGCCCTTTTGGATGCGAGCGGTATCGGGGCGAGCAGCTTGCTTTCTGAAACAAACCGGCTTCACCTGCCTTTATATTATGAATCGTTCAAAGCCGCCGGCAGGCTTCAATCAGAGTGCACGGCGCGTATTGCCGCTTCCGGCGTCCGTCAGGAAAAAGAACTTACAACGATGACTATCGAGTACTTCAGCCGTTCCGGACAGAAGGTGGCTGAGCTTAAAAACATTACGGGAAAAGCGGTTCGGCTCGAAGAAGACGGGCACACAGCAGGACAGAATAAACAGGATGCAAAAGAGCCGGAAAGCGCAGATGAAAAAGACATCATTCTGTTTTTGAAGAAGCTTTTGGCTGATAAGCTTGGTCAGCCTTGGGAGACGCTGGACGTTCTTGCCGGCTACTACGAGCTCGGGCTGGATTCATCTTCTTTGCTTGAGGTTGTCCAGGATATCAGTAAAAAGGCGGGTGCGGAACTCGCGCCCACTCTTCTCTTTGAATATACGAATATAAAAGAACTGGCAGCCTATCTGAAAAAGACCGTTTCATTTGAATGTGCGGAACGTGCAGCCGAATCACCGGACGGGCCAGAACATCATGAAAACACCGGTGACATTGCGATTATCGGAATGGCCGGCCGCTATCCGAAAGCGAAAAATGTGGCGGAGTTTTGGGAAAACCTTAAGGCGGGCACGGATTGCATCACTGAAGTTCCGAAGTCTCGCTGGGATTGGAAAACATATAAAAACGTAACGTCACCATCTGGAAAGACCGTATCAAAATGGGGCGGTTTCATCGACGATGCCGACTGCTTCGATCCGCAGTTTTTCAGAATCTCACCGCGTGAGGCGGAAATGATGGACCCGCAGGAACGCCTGTTTTTAGAAACCTGCTGGGAAACGATTGAAGACGCGGGGTATACGCCTGAAACGCTTGGAAATAAAGGGGCGAAACAGCATCCGATCGGCGTTTTTGCAGGAGTGATGCATAAAGATTATTCCTTAATCGGCGCAGAACAATTATCGGAAACGGATCCTTTTCCGGTTTCGCTGAATTATGCGCAGATCGCCAACAGAGTGTCTTATTATTGTGACTTCCACGGGCCGAGCATCGCGGTCGATACCGTTTGTTCCTCATCATTGACCGCCGTTCATCTGGCGATTGAAAGCATCCGCCGCGGCGAATGTGAGGCCGCACTGGCGGGCGGGGTGAACTTGTCGCTCCACCCGGCGAAATATCTGAGCTACGGAAGCGTCGGCATGCACTCAAGCGACGGCCGCTGCCGCACGTTCGGCGAGGGCGGTGACGGCTATGTTTCCGGAGAAGGAGTCGGTGCGGTATTACTCAAGCCGCTGGAAAAAGCCGAACAGGACGGCGACCGGATTTACGCGGTCATTAAAGGAAGCGCCGTGAACCACGTCGGGAAAGTAAGCGGGATTACCGTCCCGAGCCCTGCTGCACAGGCAGAAGTCATTAAGACATGTCTCAAAAAAGCGGGGATCAGCCCGCGGACCGTCAGTTATGTGGAAGCTCATGGAACGGGCACTTCGTTAGGCGACCCGATTGAAATTGAAGGTCTGTCAAAAGCGTTCAGCGAAGGGACACAGGATCAGCAATTTTGTTCTATCGGTTCAGTCAAATCAAATATCGGCCATGCAGAATCGGCGGCGGGTATCAGCGGATTAACAAAGGCTGCGCTGCAGCTTCATCACAAAACGCTTGTCAAATCTCTGCATTCAGCGGAATTAAATCCATACGTGAAATTTGAGAAGTCTCCTTTTTACGTACAGCAGCAGACTGCTCCTTGGAAGCAGCCGGCAGCCGAAGAAAACGGAAAAGTCACGTATTATCCGCGCCGGGCCGGGCTCAGTTCCTTCGGAGCATCAGGTTCGAATGCCCATATCATTTTAGAAGAATACATTCAGCCGGAACACAAAGCGCCTGCACCTGAGAACGATGCAGCCAAAATCATCCCGCTGTCCGCAAGAAATAAAGACAGGCTTCTGGCCTATGCGGAAAAACTAGCCGGGTCGCTTTCTGAAAAGACGGTGCTGTCTGAACTGGCTTACACGCTTCAGACAGGACGCGAAGCCATGGAGGAGAGAGCGGTCTTCCTTGCAAATGACACCCGCGAATTGAAGCAAAAGCTGAATGATTTCGTAAAAGGAAACGAAAACATCCCCGGATTTTGGCGCGGACAAGCCGAGATGCCGGAACTGAGCGAACCTGCTCCTGAAACAGATGATCCGGTACGGCTTTCCAGTTTATGGGCAGAAGGGAAAACAGTAGATTGGAATAAGCTGTACGATGCGGATAAACCGCGTAAAACAAGCGTTCCGACATATCCGTTTGCAAAAGAGCGCTATTGGATTCCGCAGCAGAAAAAACACGGGAAAAGCCTGTCAGGCACTGTGCTGCATCCGCTTTTACAAGAAAATACGTCAGATTTTTCACAGCAGCGTTTTACTTCTCTTTTTACGGGAGATGAATTTTTCTTGTCTGACCATGTCGTCAACGGTCAAAAAATTCTGCCCGGCGTCGCCTATTTAGAAATGGCCGCAGAAGCGGTGAAAAAGGCCGCGGGCGTGACGGACAAAGGCCATAGCGTCACACTCAGACAGGTCGTTTGGGTCCGGCCGGTCATGATTGAAAACAAACCGAAGGAAATACATATTGCCCTTTATCCAGAAGATAACGGTGAGATTACCTATGAAATATACAGTGAGGCAGAAGTAAACAGCGAAGATCCGGTTATTCACAGCCAGGGTGAAGCGGTCATTACCGCACAGGGCAGTGCTCAGTTAGATATTGAGTCTGTCAAGGCTTCCTGCGATTTAGGGATCGTGACGGCGGAAGAATGTTACAGTGCTTTTGAAAAGATCGGCATGGATTACGGAGAGGCATACAGGGGCGTACAGCAATTGCTGATCGGGGAAGACCGGTTACTGGCCCGTATTTCACTCCCGGCTTCCGTTCAAGACGATAAAGAGCTGTATACGCTTCACCCGAGTATAATGGACGCCGCTTTTCACGCCTCCGTCGGTCTGCTTGTCCGCTCGATTCATGACGATGCAGACAGCCATGAGCTTTCTTTGCCGTTTGCGATGCAGGAAGTGGAAGTGTTCGGGCCGTGTCCTGAACAGATCTGGTCATATATCCGGTACACAGAAGGCAGCAAAGCAGATGACAACGTAAGAAAATTTGACATTGATATGTGCGATGATGCCGGTACGGTTTATGTTCGGATGAAAGGCGCGTCCGTCCGGGCGCTTGAACCAAGCCAAACAGCGGGCGGTGAAACTTCAGAGGCGCCTGTCGGCCATACGATGATGATTCCGGCATGGGAGCCCGCTGCACTTATAAATACCGGGAAAACGAAAATGGCCGATAAGCAGACTGCAGTTTTCGGAGGAACTGACAGAAGCCACGCGTGCATCAAAGAGCATCTGCCGAATGCTTCTTACTATCCAATCAGAAGCACGGATGATATCACATCTCTTACGCACTTGCTTGAAGGACAAAAAGAACTGGAGCAAATCATTTGGCTCGCGCCGCAGGCTGAGAGTGCTGACATCCTTAAGGAACAGGAGCGCAACGTTTTTCATGTGTTCAAGCTGATGAAAGCTTTGCTTGCCTTAGGATACGGAGGGAAACATCTGGATTGGTGCTTCGTCACAGCAAATGCCCAGCCGTTTTCAGATCAGGACAGCGCTGATCCGTCACAAGCAGCGGTCAGCGGACTTGCCGGGACAATGGCGAAAGAATATCCGCATTGGAATATCCGCATGATTGACACAGAAACGGACGGCATCTGGCCGATCGGCGAGGCGCTTTCTCTTTCTGCCGGGAAAAACGGAAGAGTTTGGGCATACCGCAATCAAGAGCTGTATGAGCGGCAGCTGATACCGCTTGACAATATGCCGAAAAACGGCACGCTGTACCAAACAGGCGGGGTTTATGCCGTGATCGGAGGCGCCGGGTATCTCGGTGAGGCATGGAGTGAATATATGATCCGCCGCTACAAAGCACGCGTCATTTGGATCGGAAGAAGCACGCTGAATGATTCGATACAGGCGAAACTCGACCGGCTCAGCGCATTCGGCCCGGCGCCTGAATATGTTTCCGCCGATGCCGCTGACAGGGCTTCCTTAGAGCGGGCTTATCAGCTCATAAAAGAGCGTCATACAAAAATTAACGGCGTCATCCACTCTGCAATGGATCTGTCTGAGCAAAGCTTAAATAATATGAAGACAGAAGAGTTCAAATCGGTGCTGCGGGCAAAAGCCGATGTAAGTGTGTCCATGTCGGAGGTATTTGGACGGGAGCCGCTTGACTTTGCGCTCTTCTTCTCCTCGCTTGTGGCATTTATCCATAATGTGAAACAAAGCCATTATGCCGCAGGATGCGCCTTCAGTGACGCATTTGCGAAGGAACTTGCTCAGAAATGGAACTGCCCGGTCAAAGTCATGAATTGGGGCTACTGGGGCAGCAGCGAGGCGGCTGAAGACGGCAATTTTATTCAGCTGATGGATCAGATCGGATTGGGATTGATCGAACCGGACGCTGCGATGGAGGCGCTTGAAACCCTTATGACGCTGCGGGTTGACCAGGCCGCTTTCATTCATACGACAAAACCGGTCGCAGTAGAGGGAATGAATGAACGAGAAAAGATGTCTGTTTATCCGCCTCAGCCGCTTATATCAGGACAACAGCTGAAGGTTGCTCCGCCGGGCGCACGTCTTGTAAGAGAGACCGGGCATCAGGAACTTGATGATTTTCTGTATCAGCTATTGATCGCCCAGTTAAAAGAGGCGGACTTGCTGACGCCGCAAAGCCTTAAAGCGTATGAGCCTGAACACGGCTATTTTAAAAAATGGCTCAATCAAACGATCGCCTTTCTGCTGGAACACGGCTATCTGGAAGGGGATGCCGATTCATTTACACTGGCAGCCCGCGCTGAAAACACAACCGCCTCGTTATGGCGGAAGTGGGAGCAGGAAAAGGCGGAATGGCTCAATAACGTCGACACAAAAGCGATGACTGTTTTGGCCGAGACGATGCTTAAAGCACTGCCGGACATTCTGCGCGAAAACGTGCCGGCGACAGACATCATGTTCCCGCACTCTTCAATGGAACTCGTTGAAGGAATTTATAAACACAACCAAGTCGCGGATTACTTCAACGGCGCCCTGTCAGATACTTTAACGGCCTATGTGAAAGAAAACATCAGTAAAAATCCAAAAGCCGAGATCCGCATCCTGGAAATCGGAGCGGGCACTGGCGGCACAAGCGCGGGCATATTTGAAAAGCTTAAGCCGTATCAAAACCATATAAAAGAGTACTGTTACACCGATGTATCGAAAGCTTTTCTCGTGCATGCGGAGACAGAATACGGCAAACAGAATCCTTATCTGACTTATAAACTTTTTAATGCAGAAGAACCGCTTTCCGGTCAGGACATAGAGCCGGGCGCATACGACATCGCCGTTGCCGCCAATGTGCTCCACGCGACAAAAGACATACGCCAGACGCTGAGAAACGCCAAAGCCGTTTTAAAAGACAACGGTTTGCTGCTCTTAAATGAGATGGCGGGCAACAGCCTGTTCCCGCATATTACTTTCGGTCTGCTTGAAGGCTGGTGGCTGCATGAAGATTCCGACCTTCGAATTCCGGGATGCCCGGGCTTGTATCCGGAAAGCTGGAAGCGCGTGTTAGAAAGTGAAGGCTGGCATTCCGTCTTCTTCCCGGCAGAAGCGGCACATGAATTAAGCCATCAGATTATAGCGGCAAAAAGCAATGGCATTGTGCGCCAAAAAACGCTTAAAGCTGAGACCGGAAAACGGACCGCACCACAAAAAGCGCCGGAACTTCAGCCGCAAACAACGGCCGAAAAAAGCACAGCCTTAACAGAAAAAAGCACCGAGTACTTGAAAACGTTAATCGGAGAAACGTTAAAAATTCCGCCGGCTCAAATTGATCCGAAAGCGCCGCTTGAAAAATACGGAATTGATTCTATCGTCGTCGTACAGCTGACAAATGCGTTACGAAATGTGTTAGACCAAGTCAGCAGCACTTTATTTTTTGAATATCAGACGATTGAGGCTCTCGTCGGCCACTTAATCAAAACGAAAAAAGACGAGATGATCAAACTGACGGGACAAACGCCTGTTCAGGAAGAACCGGCGGCATCAAAACCGCAGGCTGTACAGCCGGCTAAGCCGCTTCGCACTGACTGGCGGCGGAAAGAAAAACAGGCAGCCAAAGAGACCGTCCGGCAAAGTTCAGTTCGCGACGTGGCGATTATCGGCGTATCCGGACGCTACCCGCAGGCCAAAACAGCGGTTGAGCTTTGGGCAAACATTAAAAAAGGAAAAAACTGCATAGAAGAAATCCCGCGGGAGCGCTGGAACTGGCAGGATTACTACGATGAAGAAAAAGGTAAAGAAGGCTCTATTTATACGAAATGGGGCGGCTTCATTGAGGATATGGACAAGTTCGATCCGCTGTTCTTTCAGATTTCTCCTTTGGAAGCGGAGCGAATGGACCCGCAGGAGCGATTATTTTTAGAAACGGCGTATGCGAGTATCGAGGATGCCGGCTATACGCCTGACAACCTGTGCCAAAGCAGAAAAATCGGCGTTTTTGCCGGAGCGATGAACAAAAACTACCCGACAGGCTACGGCTACTGGTCCATTGCCAACAGAGTATCTTACCTTTTTGATTTCCAAGGACCGAGCATTGCCGTTGACACAGCCTGCTCTTCTTCCTTGACGGCCATTCATCTGGCGCTTGAGAGCCTATACAGCGGTTCAAGCGAATGCGCGATTGCCGGCGGCGTAAATCTTGTGACCGACCCGGTCCATTATATGAATCTGTCAGTCATGAACATGCTTTCTGCAAGCGACACGTGCAAATCGTTCGGAGACCGCGCGGACGGTTTTGTCGACGGAGAAGGGGTAGGCGCGGTCGTATTAAAGCCGCTGGATCAAGCGATCGCCGATAACGATCACATTTACGGTGTAATTAAAGGAAGCACCATTAACAGCGGGGGCAAAACGAACGGCTACACCGTTCCGAATCCGAATGCGCAGGCCGCCTTAATAAAAGAGGCTTTCCAAAGAGCAAACGTCCCGGCGCGCACCGTCAGTTATATTGAAGCCCACGGCACGGGGACCGCATTAGGCGATCCGATTGAAATCGCCGGATTAACGAAAGCATTTGAAGAGGATACAACAGACAAACAGTTTTGCGCCATCGGCTCTGCGAAATCAAATATCGGCCATTGTGAAAGCGCCGCAGGCATTGCGGGTCTGACAAAAATCTTATTCCAGCTGAAAGACCGCCAAATTGCGCCGTCCCTGCATGCGAAAGAGCTGAATCCGAATATTGAGTTCGCGTATACACCGTTTGCCGTTCAGCAGGAGCTCGGTGAGTGGAAGCGTCCCGTCATCGGCGGAAAAGAGCTTCCGAGAAGGGCCGGGTTAAGCAGCTTCGGCGCGGGGGGAGCAAACGCCCACCTCGTCATAGAAGAATATATGGCAGACAAAGAACCTGATGAGACGCCGGCAGATCAGCCCGCCATCATCGTCCTGTCTGCGAAAAACAGCGAACGGCTCACCGAAAAAGCAAAACAGCTTAGAGACGCCATCCGTGAAAAAAGATACAGCGGCCGTAATCTGATGAGCATAGCCTATACTCTTCAGACGGGCCGTGTGCCGATGGAAGAGCGTCTCGGCTTTATCGTTCATTCACTGCCTGAACTTGAAGAAAAACTGAATGGATTTATCGCCGGACAAGACAGCGCCGGACTGCACCGCGACAGCACGGAAGAAAACAAACGGTTGCTTGCCGTATTTGCGGCCGATGATGACATGGAAACCATCATTGACGCTTGGATCAGCAAACAGAAATATTCTAAGCTGCTTGAGCTTTGGGTAAAAGGATTGGACATCGATTGGGCGAAATTATACGGAGACCGTCCTCCGGTTCGCATCAGCCTGCCTGCTTATCCGTTTGCGAAAGAACGCTTCTGGCATCAGCCGCCTGTACAAAGTAAAACAGTGCCCGTTAAGGCGCCGGCTGATGAAAGTGATCCGGCGGAGCAGTTTGAAGTGATGGCTTTTAGAGAAGTTCTTAAAGAACAGGCTCTGCCGGCTGCCGGAGAAAAGAAAATTAAAACGGTGATTTCTTTCTTAACTGATCAGAAGAAGCAGCAGGAAGCCGTCTCTGTGATCAAATCGTATGACAGTGAAGCTGACGTTATTTTTATCGCTCAGGGAAATCGGTACGAGAGCTTATCAGCCGGCCGCTGCCAAGTGGTGCGGGAAGATCCGCAATCATATGTAGACGCTTTTGCGGACATTCAAAAAGAGTACGGTGAAGCATCTGCCATTTTGTATTTATGGGCGCTTGAAGATAAAAGCTGCATCGAAGATTTTTCATGTATCGTCTATATTCTCAAGGCTATGGCCGAGACCGGTCTGCAGCCGGAAAGACTGTTACTGGCGGGTGAATATGCATCCGGTCTGGAAAAATGCTACTTGGAATCATGGATCGGATTTGAGCGTTCGCTCGGCATGGTCCTCCCGAAAACGGGCATTACCGGCCTCTTCAGAAAAGCCGGCGCAGCCATGACAGACTGGATGGGAACCATTTGGGACGAGCTGAAGGCTGAAACAGACCATACCGTTTTCCTCGAAGAAGGGAAACGATATGTCTATCAAACTGAACCGACCGGATTGACGAAAGAAAACAGCAGGATCAGAACCGGGGGCACATATCTCATTACGGGCGGATTAGGAGGGCTCGGCTACTTATTTGCCCGCCGCCTCGCCCGGAACTATCAGGCAAATGTCATTCTCACGGGGCGATCGCCAATCAATGAGGAAAAGAAAGAAAAAATGAAAGAGTTGGAAAATCTCGGCGCAGGTGTTCTTTACGCCGAAGCCGATGTTTGTGATCCGATCGGAATGGGCGACTGCATCAAACGCGCGAAAGAACGATTCGGAGCCATTCACGGCGTCATTCATGCGGCTGGCATCGAAAGCAGAACATCCGTCTTTGAAAATGAAATTGGGAACTTCCGCAATACGCTTGAACCGAAAATAAACGGAAGCCTGCTTCTTGACGAGTGGCTGAAAAACGAAACCCTGGACTTCATCTGCTACTTTTCATCCACATCGGCTGTTTTAGGGGATTTCGGCTGCTGTGATTACGCAGTGGCGAACAGGTTCCAAATGGCGTATGCCCATTATAAAAATGAACAATCAGAAAGCGGAAACGCTTTTGTCATAAACTGGCCGGTCTGGAAAAACGGCGGAATGGCCGTCGGCGGTGAAGAGACGACGGGCATGTATCTGAAATCAAGCGGCCAGCGCCTGTTGGAAACAGATGAAGGCATTGAGCTGTTTGAGCGCATCATTTCTCAAGACAATACACAGTGCCTTGTCATTGCCGGCAAAAGAAGCCGTGCCGAGCGATTTTTAGGCATCCGGCGGGACGATTCATCAAAAACGGAAGTTCTTTTGGAAACCGTGAGCCGCCGCATCCCGGAAGAAAGCACGGAAAAACGGCTCGAAGCGGATTTGAAAGAGCTGATACACAGTCTGCTGAAAATATCCAAAGATAAGCTCGTTCTGCATAAAAACTGGGCGGAATTCGGATTTGATTCCATCTATTTAGCCAAATTTGCCTCGCTGTTGTCGAGCCATTACGGCATTGAAGTCACTCCGGCGTTATTTTACAGCTATACCACGCTCGGAGATGTCATGGGCTATTACCTGACAGAACACAAAGAAACGATCGAAACGTTTTACAGAACGGAAGAAACCGAAACAGAAACCGCGGCTCCGGAAAGCAAGGAGTATACGGATCAGGAGATCATCGCCATGATGAGACAGGTCTCCGAGGGGACATTGGATTTTAAAAGAGTGCAAGACATCATAGAAGGGAGTAAGACCTATGAATCATAAAGAACTTCTCGATGCCTACAGATCAGGAACGCTCACCATCGCTGAAGTAGAACAAAAGCTTCAGGCTTTCAAGCGGACGACTGCAAAACGTCCGCTTTCCGAAGGCCAGAAAGGTTTGTGGATGCTTCAGAAAATGTTTCCGGAGATGAGCGCATACAACATTCCGTTATGCTTTCGTTTTCAAAAGCTGGATATCGAGACATTCAAAACGGCCCTTTTTTCCGTGCAGCGCCAGCACCCTATTTTGACGAGTGTGATAAAAGAGGACAACGGCCTTCCGTATCAGGCTGAAGATGCGGATCGGCATTTTCCGATTGAAGAAATAGATCTTTCCGAATTAAGCGGGCGTGATGCTCTTACGTTTATTAGAGAAAAAGCAAAAGAACCGTTCGCGCTTGAAACCGGGCCGCTCCTGCGCGTTCAAGTGTTCCGTCAGGCGGAGCCGGAGCCGATTGTGTTAATCACCATTCACCATATCATTTTTGACGGCGTCTCTCTTATGACGTTTATGTCGGCGCTGCTAGATGCTTATGTAAAAGCAAGCGAAGGCAAAGAACCGGAAATGCTTCAGCAGGCCGCAGATTATCACGACTTTGTGAAATGGGAAAAGGAGCTGCTGGAAAGCGAAGCGGGAAAAACGCATCTCTCTTATTGGAAAAAGCAGCTTGACGGACTGCTGCCGGTGCTTGAGCTTCCGGCGGATTACCCGAGATCATCGGTTCAAACGTGCAGGGGGCAGGCGTACCAGCGCTTGCTTCCTGATGAACTGAACCGGCAGATTAAAGTTTGCGCCCGAAAACATAATGTTAATGAATCCGTTGTGTATCTCGCTATTTTCAAAGGCTTGCTCTATCAATATACGAATCAGGAAGATATCATCGTCGGCATGCCGACGATGGGGCGTTCTGAGGCTCAATTTGAATCTGTGATCGGCTACTTTATTAATATGATCGCGGTCAGAAGCAGGGAGACGGGCGCCAAATCCTTTGCCGCGTTTTTGAAGGAGCTCCAGCTGACCCTTGCAGAAGGGCTGGACCATGCCGCGTATCCGTTTCCTGCGCTTGTCAAAGAATTGAAGACGGAACGCTCGCCTGCGGTTTCGCCTGTTTTTCAAACCGCGTTTTTCTATCAAAACTTCTTCCAGACAGAAGGAGCGGAAAAGCTGGCGGAACGATATCAATCACTCGGCATTGAAATGATAGAAGACATTCATCAGGAAGGCGAATTTGAGCTTGCGCTTGAAGTCTATAAAAAAGAAACGGGAACCGTCCTGCAATTTCTGTACAACCCGGATGTCTACAGCCCTTCTTCCATCGAACGGATGGCGGAGCATTATATGAAACTGGCAGAAAAGGTGCTTTCTGATCCGGAGATCGCGTTTGATGCCTGTTCCGGCCTGCTCAATCAAAAACGGGAGGAAAGCCGCCCATGTCATCAGCCGAATGAGCGCTGCATTCATGACGTGTTTGCAGAAAAAGCCGGGCGATACCCTGACAGAGCAGCCGTCACATTCGGTGAGACAAGCCTTACATATCGCGAATTAGATGAACGAAGCACGTCGCTCGCTGTGCATCTGCAAGAAATGGGCGTCACACCGGAATGCCCGGTCGGTATCTGTACGGAGCGTTCTTTTGAGATGGTCATCGGCATCCTCGCCATTTTAAAAGCGGGAGGTGCGTATGTCCCGCTTGACCCGGCTTTTCCAAACGAACGGATGGCACACGTATTGACTGACAGCGGCGTTTCAATCGTATTAACGCAAGCAAAAACACGCGGCGTGATTGAGGAGTTAACCATCGGCGGCGTGAGCACGGTGGAGATTGAAAACAGCGGACCTGTCAGCGGAGCGAAACTGATGCCGCGTTCAAAACCGCATCATCTCGCTTATATTCTTTATACGTCCGGAAGCACGGGAAAACCGAAAGGCGTCATGGTAGAGCACAGAGCCATCATGAACACACTGCAGTTTTTAGAAGCGGAGTATCCGGTCGCGCATGAGGATGCCTATTTGTTAAAAACGAATTATGTGTTTGACGTTTCAATTTCAGAATTATTCGGCTGGTTTATCGGAAACGGACGGCTTGTCATTTTGCCGCCCGGTGCAGAAAAAAATCCGCAGCTTTGCATGGAATATATCCAGTCTCACCAGGTGACGCATCTGAATTTTGCCCCTGCCGTGTTTAATGTATTTTTAGAAACGGTAAAGCGGCATACGGCATTTACAGAAGGCGGTCCTTTGAAATATGTGATGGTGGCCGGAGAAGCGTTTCCGAAAGACTTGGTCAAAAAGTCGGTTTCCACCTTCAAAAAGGCCAGAATTGAAAATATATACGGCCCGACGGAAACATCCATTTATGCCGCGTACTACAGCTGCGGCGATAAGGACATTACAAGCAGGAATACACCGATCGGGAAACCGATTCAAAACACGAGGCTTTATATCCTCGATGAAAAGCTCAGCCCCGTTCCTGACGGTGTGGCCGGAGAGCTTTGCGTAGCCGGCGCCGGACTGGCCAGAGGCTATTACAATCAGCCTGAGCTGACGGCGGCATCGTTTATTGATAATCCGTTTAGTGAAGGAGAAAAGCTTTACAAAACAGGCGATTTGGCCAGATGGCTGCCTGACGGAAATATAGAATATGCCGGCCGTATTGACAATCAAGTGAAAATCCGCGGCTTCCGCATTGAATTGGGAGCGATTGAAACAAAATTGAGCGAGCATCCGGATATCCTTGATCAGGCGGTTGTTGTGCAGGAAAAGAACGGACATAAAAAGCTGATTGCTTATTATACGGCCCGCTCCGGTCATTCGGCAGATGAAAAAGCGCTCCGCGAACATCTTTTATCAGGTCTGCCGGATTATATGGCGCCTGCCCATTTCATCCGTCTGGATGCGCTGCCGTTAACACCGAGCGGAAAAGTGAACCGCAAGGACCTGGAACAGCGCAAGGTGATCGTTCACCGGTCTGAAAGGACGGGCAGACTGCCGTTGTCAGAAGCGGAAGCGAAAGTGACCGAAATATGGGAAGACCTGCTGAATACGTCGGGAATCAAAACCGAAGACGGCTTTTTCGATGTAGGGGGCGACTCGCTTTTGGCTGTTGCGGCGGCAGAACGCATTAAACAGGAGCTGGAGTGTGATTTTACCGTTACGGATTTATTCGAACACTCGACGATTCAGGCGATCAGCCGTTTTATTGTTGAAACAAAACAGGCGGATGAATCAGAGGCGCCCGGCCAAGATGAGAGAGAAAGAGAACAAACACCGCAAAACGGGATGCCGTCTTACCTTGAAGACAGTGTGGCAATAGTAGGGATTTCCTGTCAGTTCCCCGGCGCGAAAAATCATCATGAGTTCTGGAAGCAGTTAAGAGAAGGAAAGGAAAGCGTCCGTTTCTATTCGGAACAAGAGCTCCGGGAAGCCGGCGTCCCGGAAGATTTGATCGAAAATCCAAACTATGTGCCGGCATTATCGGCGATAGAAGGAAAAGATCTCTTTGATCCTGAGTTCTTTCACATTTCTCCGAAAGATGCTGAATTTATGGATCCTCAGCTGCGGCTTCTGCTGCTTCATTCCTGGAAAGCCGTCGAGGATGCGGGATATGTATCCAAAGAGATTCCGAAGACTAGCGTTTATATGTCGGCGAGCAATAATTCGTATCGGTCGCTTTTGCCGGAAAAAACGACAGAAGGCCACGAATCACCTGACGGCTATGTGTCATGGGTGTTAGCGCAGAGCGGCACGATTCCGACGATGGTTTCCCATAAGCTCGGATTAAAAGGGCCAAGCTATTTCGTTCATTCCAATTGCTCGTCATCACTGGTCGGTCTTTATTCGGCCTGCAAAAGCATAACGAGCGGAGAATCAGAATACGCGCTCGTCGGCGGAGCAACTCTGCACGCTTCGACCAGCATCGGCTATGTGCATCAAGCCGGATTGAATTTTTCAAGCGACGGGCATGTCAAGGCATTTGACGCTTCAGCCGACGGGATGGCGGGCGGAGAAGGAGCGGCCGTCATTCTGCTGAAAAAGGCGTCACAAGCCGTACAGGACGGAGATCACATATACGCCGTGCTCAGAGGCATCGGTCTGAACAATGACGGAGCGGATAAAGTCGGTTTTTACGCACCGAGTGTAAAAGGCCAGACGGACGTCATCCAGCATGTTTTAGACAGCACGGGCGTTCACCCGGAGACCATTTCTTACATTGAAGCGCACGGCACGGGAACGACATTGGGTGACCCGATTGAAATGTCTGCGCTGCAGCAAGTGTATAAACGTTACACGGATCGGGAGCAGTATTGCGGGATCGGTTCCGTAAAAACGAATATCGGCCATCTGGATACAGCAGCGGGCCTAGCCGGATGTATTAAAGTTGCGATGAGTTTATATCATCGGGAGCTGGCGCCTACCCTTAATTACACATCACCGAATCCGAATATCACATTCAGCGGTTCGCCGTTTTATGTGGCGGACAAGAGAAAACCGCTTCCGGAGAGAGACACGCCGCACCGCGCAGCGTTAAGCTCATTCGGACTCGGAGGAACAAACGCACACGCTATTTTTGAACAGTATGAAAACAAAACGATCAGCGGATCAAATGACGGACAGCCGCCTTATATCGTTCCGCTCTCAGCGAGAAATCATGAGCGTCTGACTGCCTATGCGTCTTGTCTTTCTGACTTTTTGAATGACGCCGAAAACGATGTGTCCTTGCATGATCTGGCATTTACGTATCAGACCGGACGTGAAGCGATGGAAGAGAGAGCCGTTTTTATCTGTCATGATCGTCACGATTTGAAGCGGCAGCTGCAGGATTTCATCAATGGCAATGACCAAAACATCTTACGGGGCGAAAAGGTGAGAAATAAAGAAGCGTCATCTCAGGAGCTGGATGAGCTTGCGGCATGTCAGACACGGGATGAAAAGCTGAAAGCACTTGCGGCGCTTTGGATAGAAGGAGTGCGTGTCGATTGGGGCTTATTGTATCAGGATTCCGCGCCGCAAAAAATCAGTGCGCCGACCTACCCGTTCGCAGAGGAGCGCTTCTGGCCGGAAGAAACCGTGAAGCAAACAGATGCGAAGCTTTTGCATCCGTTGGTACATCAGAATACATCCGTTTTGCAGGAGCAGCGGTTCAGTTCGGAATTCACGGGAAAAGAGTATTTTATTGCCGAGCATATCATTAAAGGAATGGCGATCGTGCCGGCTGCCGTCACCCTTGAGATGGCACGGGCCGCGGCGGAGAGAAGCATCGGCGGGGTAACAGACGAATCTCTGGGCCTGCGTTTAAAGAATATCGTATGGGTCCGCCCGGTGATAGCCGATCAGGAGGCTATCCGTGTTCATATTGGACTTTATGAAGAAGAAGACGGGCAGATTCAATACAGAATGTACGGCGGGAATGATTCAAGCGGTGAAGAAGACCTTCTTTATAATCAGGGCATCGCTGAAATCATCCGGAAAGAACCAGAAGAAACAGCGGATCTTGATGAGCTGAAGCGCCGATGCACGCAGGGAACAATCGAATCTCAAGCGTTTTACAAAGGAATGATCGGAGCTGATTACGGGCCGGGCTACAAAGGTGTCCAGCTTGTATATAAAGGCGAAGACCGGATGCTTGCTAAATTGAAGCTTCCTGAATCCGTCTCTCATACAAAAGCTGATTATATCCTTCATCCGAGTATGATGGACGGTGCGCTTCAGGCCGCCGAATATTTGCAGAACGTGACAAGAGCGCAACTTGCAGAAAGCGGAGAACCATTCAAAGCCGCATTGCCGTTTGCTTTAGAGGAGCTGGACATTCTGGAGCCATGCGCTGATGACATGTGGGTGCACGTCACATTCAGCGCGAACAATAAAGCCGGCGATCCTATTCAAAAAGCCGATATTGATTTATATGACAATAACGGCGTGCTTTGTGTTCGGATGAGAGGTTTCTCAACGCGGATTATGGAAGAAAACGCGGGTGCCGGCGTTTCGGTCAGCCGTACCGAGACATTGCTGGCTGAACCGGTCTGGAAAGAGCAGCCGGAACCGGCGGACCGCGAGCCGTCGTATGAACAGCATATCATTTTCCTCTGTGAGTACGATGAGGCCGTTAAACAAGCTGTCGAAGCAAAGCTTGAACATGCAAGCGTCTTGATCTTGGACGAGCGTCCCGCATCCATTGCAGAGCGGTATCATTCTTATGCGGGCCAGCTGTTTGCCCGTATGAAAACCATCATGAAAAATAAGCCGAAAGGCCGCATCCTTCTTCAGGCTGTCACGCGGTCAGCGGGCTTACAGCAGGTGTTCTCAGGCATTACCGGTCTTTTCAAAACGGCATGTCTTGAACAATCCAAGCTGATCTGCCAAATGATAGAAGCCGATGAGAAAGAAAGTGCTGAAGGCATAGCGGAAAAAGCGGCGGAAAACCGCAGGCATGCCGAAAGCGTCCATGTGAAATATGAAGACGGCAAGCGCTTTGCCGCTGATTGGAAAGAGCTGGACATTTCTGAAGCGGAGCCTGACATTCCGTGGAAAGATAAAGGCGTTTATCTTATTACAGGAGGTGCGGGAGGTTTAGGCCTGATCTTTGCAAAAGAGATCGCAACCCGCACAAAAGGCGCCGACATCATATTAACCTGCCGATCCGCTCTTGGAGAAAAGCAGAAAGACATGATGGAAACAGTGAGTGCTGCCGGTGCATCTGTCTTTTACGAGCAGACCGATGTTACAGATGAAGCTGAAGTATACCGTCTCATCCGCAATATCCGCAAACGGCACGGCAAGCTGGACGGGATTGTACACAGTGCCGGTGTTATTAAAGATAACTACATGGTGAAGAAGACGGCGGAGGAATACCAAGACGTTCTCGCTCCGAAAGTGAAGGGTCTTGTCTATCTTGATGAAGCGTCACAGCACGAGAAATTAGATGTCTTTATTGTTTTTTCCTCCTTATCGGGTGTGCTTGGAAGCGTCGGCCAGGCTGACTATGCATCCGCAAACGTCTTTATGGAGATGTATGCCGAGTACCGCCGTTCTTTGCAAGCCACAGGACAAAGATACGGAAAGACGCTTTCTGTCAGCTGGCCGTTATGGAAAGAAGGCGGAATGCAGGCAGGAAAGCAGACAGAAGATATGCTGATGCAGGAGGCGGGAATCGCGCCGCTCGGCACAGAAGCCGGCATCAAGGCCTTATATCAAGGCTTGATGAGCGGGACAGCCCGGATGACGGTTCTTGAAGGAGATGGGAAAACCATGAAAGAAAAGCTGTTCCGCAAAGAAAATGACCGTCCGGAAGCAGAGACCCGCTTACGTCATGACATTGATGCAGACAGCCTCCTTGAAAAAGTGAAGCATCTGTTAAAACAGCAGACAGCCTCACTGTTAAAAGTGAAGCTTGACAACATTGATCCTCATGAAGAAATGACAAAATACGGGCTTGACTCAATTTCGATGACCGAGTTTACGAACCGGTTAAACAAAACGTACCGGCTCACGTTAACGCCGACGATTTTCTTTGATCATCCGACGATCCATGAATTCGCCGTTCATTTAATCGGTGAATATGAAGAGGAATTCGCGGGACGTTTTGCGGTAAATACAAAAACGGTCCAATCACAAAGACCGGTAAAAGAGGCTCAAAACACACGCCCGTCCGTTAAGCGCCGCCGCACTCTGCCTGAGACACCGCCGCAGACAGTGCAGCGGAACCAAAAGCCGGAGCCGATCGCAATCGTAGGCATCAGCGGAATTTTTCCGATGGCCGAAGACATTGAAGCTTACTGGCAGAACCTGAAAGAAGGCAAAGACTGCATGACCGAGATTCCGAAAGACCGCTGGGACTGGCGGGACTACTACGGGGATCCTGCAAAAGAAGCCAATAAAACAAACGTCATCCAGGGCGGATTTATTGACGGAATTGCAGAGTTTGACCCGTTATTTTTCGGAATCTCACCCCGGGAAGCGGAACAGATGGACCCTCAGCAGCGTCTCTTGCTGACGTATGCGTGGAAAGCGATTGAAGATGCCGGATATGCGTCAAAGAGTCTATCAGGCACAAAAACAGGTGTGTTTATCGGGACTGGAAATACCGGTTACGGATCTCTTTTAGCCAACGCCGATGCGACCATTGAAGGGTCGTCCGCAGCCAATACAAGTCCGTCTGTCGGCCCGAACCGTGTCAGCTATACGCTCAATCTGCACGGACCGAGCGAACCGATTGATACGGCCTGCTCAAGCTCACTCGTTGCCATACATCATGCCGTTTCTTCAATTGAAGAAGGGACGTGCGACATGGCTTTGGCGGGAGGAATCAATACGATCATTCTTCCGGATGTGTATATCAGCTTTGACAAAGCGGGGGCGCTGAGCAAAGAAGGGCGATGCAAAACATTCTCCGATCAGGCTGACGGTTTTGCTCACGGGGAAGGAGCCGGGCTCTTTTTCCTCAAAAAACTGAAAGCGGCTGAGGCGGATGGAGACCATATTTACGGCGTCATTAAAGGAAGCGCGGTGAATCATGGCGGCCGCGCGGCATCTTTAACAACGCCTAACCCGAAACAGCAGGCGGAAGTCATTAAAGCCGCATACAAAAAAGCGGGCATTGATCCGAAAACGGTCTCTTATATCGAAGCGCACGGCACGGGAACAGAACTGGGAGATCCCGTTGAAATTAACGGGCTGAAGCAAGCATTCAGCTCATTTACAGACGGAAAAGAGAAAGCGTCCGGCTATTGCGGCTTAGGCTCAGTCAAAACGAATATCGGCCATTTATCCCTTGCGGCGGGAGCAGCGGGAATCATTAAAATCTTGCTGCAGATGAAGCATCGGACATTGGTAAAAAGTCTTCATTGTGAGACGGTAAATCCGTACATTCAGCTTGAAGACAGCCCGTTTTATCTGGTGCGGGAAACGATGGAATGGAAGACGCAGACGGACGAACACGGAAACGATAAGCCGCGCCGCGCGGGCATCAGCTCATTCGGCATCGGAGGGGTAAACGCCCACGTCGTTATCGAAGAATACATTCCGCAAGAAAAAGCGGAAGCAGATGATTCGCATATCAACCCATGTCTTTTCGTTCTATCCGCCAAAAATGAAAAACGCCTGAAAGAACAGGCCGAACAGCTGAAACGTGCGCTTACTGAAAAACGATACGATCAATCCAGCCTCGTTTCTATGGCTTATACCCTCCAAATCGGAAGGGACGCCATGGAAGAACGTCTGGCGGTTATTGCCGGGTCCGCAGAAGAACTGCAGGAAAAACTGTCACAGTTTATCACCGGGGATAAGAACGCGGACTTGTACAGAGGAAGAATAGACAAAGGCACGCTGCAAATGCTGACGGAAGATGAAGACATTCAAGAAGCCGTTGAAAAATGGATGGCACGCGGCAAATACGCGAAGCTGCTTGAATTATGGGTCAAAGGGCTGAACGTCAATTGGGCGAAGCTGTACGGAGGCCGGCCGCCTAAGAGGATAAGCCTGCCGACATACCCGTTTGCAAAAGACCGTTATTGGGCGGAAAATCGTACCGGAAAACATGAAAAAACAGCCATTGTTTCAGCCGGAAAACTAGACGTGCTGCATCCGCTTCTGCACAGAAATACATCAAACCTTGCCGAACAGCGGTTCAGCTCAATCTACACCGGGGAAGAATTTTACCTTGCGGACCATGTTGTACAAGGCGTGCCGATTTTACCGGGAGTGGCACATCTTGAAATGGCGCGCGCAGCAATGGAACAGGCATCTGAAGTGCCGGCCGGACAAGGAAGCATCAAACTTAAGAATACGGTTTGGGTGCGGCCGATCACCATTGAAGACGAGCCGGTCCATGTCAACATCCGCCTCGTTCCCGATCCTGCAAACAATGTTCAATTTGACATTTACAGCGGCCGGGAAACAGATCAGCCGTCCGTTTACAGTCAAGGTTCAGTATCAATCCGCCCTGACGCCGAGGCATCGGTCATTGATCTGCAAAAGCTGAGATCACGATCCGCTGAGGCACCGTTTTCTGCAGACGAAGTGTACGATATGTACCGCAAAATCGGTTTTGATTACGGCCCGGCTTTTCGGGGTGTCAAAGCGATTTATACAGGTGACGATTTCGTACTGGGCAGACTGTCGCTTGATCCGGCTTGTTCAGACACGGTACGGCAGTATGTCATGCATCCGGGCTTAATGGACTCTGCATTGCAGGCATCAAGCATATTAACTGGAACAAATGATGAAAAGCTGATGCTTCCGTTTGCGGTTCAGGAGCTCGAAGTATTCAGCGCATGCGCTGCCGAGATGTGGGTTTACGCCAGACTTTCCGAAGACCATAAAGCCGGCCAGGTTGAAAAACGCGATCTTGATATTTGTGATGAAAACGGCAAGGTTTGTGTAAGGCTGAAAGGTTTGTCATTCAGAACGGCAGTAAAAGAACCTGAGAAAAAAGAAGAAGCTCCGGAAACGCTCATGCTTGAGCCGGTATGGACCCGAAGCGATGAAACTGCCGCTCAAACGGAACCGGTTTTTGCCCGGCATATCGTGTTGCTTTGTAACACAGACGCCGGATTGAAACAAGCCGTTGAAGCTGCGGGGGCCGAATGCATTGAACTGACCTCCCTGCACGGGAAAGATGCGGCGCGCTTCCGTGATTATACAGGACGGATATTGGAGACGCTGCAAAAACTGCTGAAGGAAGAGACGGAAGGAGACGTCCTCATCCAGACGGTTCTCACTAAAACAGATAAGCATCAGCTGCTCTCAGGGATTTCAGGTCTGTTAAAAACAGCCGGCCTGGAACATAAAAAACTGAAAACCCAGCTGATTGAAATAGAACCGGCGGAAAACGGCAGAATCACAGACATCATCATAGAAAATAAAACACGGGCTGATGACAGCCATGTCAAATATGAAAACGGCATCCGATACAGCGCAGATGTCAAAGAAACGGCCGTCTCCGGCAATAAAATACGCATTCCGTGGAATGACGGAGGCATTTATCTTATTACCGGAGGAGCCGGGGGCTTAGGTTTTATTTTTGCCAAAGAAATCGCCCGCAAAGTCAAAGAGCCGACACTCGTTCTGACAGGCCGTTCCGCGTTAAGCGAGTATCAGCGGAAGCAGCTGCAATCGCTTGAATCTCTCGGAGCAAAAGCGGAATACAGACAGGCTGATGTGACAAACGCTCAAACTGCGGCAGATCTGGTCAATACAATTGAAACGGAATACGGCGGCCTTCACGGCATCATTCACAGCGCGGGTGTGATGAAAGATCAATATATCGCAAAGAAAACAACCGAAGAGTTTTACAGTGTATTGGCGCCTAAAACCGACGGATTTGTCAACCTTGATGAAGCAACCGAGCATTTAGCGCTGGACTTTTTCATCGTTTTCTCATCCATATCCGGCGTCACCGGGAATGCGGGACAGGCGGATTATGCGGCGGCAAACGCATTTATGGACAGCTATGCGGCATACCGCAACGCGCTGGTTAAGGCAATGTACCGCCATGGACATACATTGTCGGTCAATTGGCCGCTTTGGAAAGACGGCGGAATGCAAGTCAATGAAGAAATGGCGAAGCTCACCGAAAAAAGAACCGGTGTCGTGCCGATGCGCACTGAAACCGGAATAGAAGCTCTTTACAACGCATGGAGCACGGGGAAAACAAGCGTGCTCGTCATGGAAGGAAACCGCGCCGTAATGCGGGAGAAACTGCTTCAGAAGACGCCTGCAGCCGCTTTTGCACCGGTTAAGAAAACGGAGGAAACGCCTGCACCGAAGGACTTGACGGCGAAAATTCAGGAATTGCTGGCAAAAGAGGTTTCCGCACTTCTGAAAATAAACATTGATGAAATCGATATTGAATTGGAGTTCAATCAATACGGGTTTGATTCCATTACGCTGACGGAATTCGCCAACAAGCTGAATGACACTTATAAGCTTGATTTGACACCGACCGTATTTTTTGAATATGCGACGATTCAAGCCTTGGCACATCATCTGGCCGAAGACTATCACACCCAATTTGCCGGCAGCACACAGCCGAAAGAAGAGAAACAAAGCCGCATAACAGATGATGGCAGCATGAGACTGACAGGGAACAAGCGCTTTGCAAAAACTGCCGTACAGCCTGTTCAGACTGCGGTTGAACATAAACCGGAACCGATCGCTATCGTCGGCATGAGCGGAGTGTTTCCGAAGGCCGCAAATATTGATGAGTATTGGCGCAACTTAGAAGAGGGAACAGATTGCATAACAGAGGTGCCGGCGGATCGCTGGGACTGGCGGGAGTATTACGGCGACCCGCTTAATGAAGCCAACAAAACAAATGTAAAGTGGGGCGGATTTATTGACGGAGTTGCGGATTTTGATCCGCTGTTCTTCGGAATTTCGCCGCTGGAAGCCGAACAGATGGATCCGCAGCAGCGCTTGTTAATGATGTATGCGTGGCAAGCGATTGAAGATGCGGGATATTCCGCTAAAAGCCTTTCCGGCACGAAAACAGGCCTTTACATCGGCACGGGAAACACCGGATACGGCTCACTGTTTTCTGACTTGGATATCGGCGGTGCATCAGCCGCAAATATGAGTCCGTCTGCGGGACCGAACCGTGTCAGCTATATGCTCAATCTGCACGGGCCGAGTGAACCGATCGACACTGCGTGCTCCAGCTCGCTGGTCGCGATACATCACGCGGTGTGCGCCATTGAAAACGGGAACTGCGACATGGCGATCGCAGGCGGCGTGAATACCGTCGTCACACCGCAGGGCCACATCGCTTATGACAAAGCCGGCGCGCTGAGCAAAGAAGGGAAATGCAAAACATTCTCCGACAGGGCGGACGGATTTGCCGTCAGTGAAGGTGCCGGAATTCTGTTTTTGAAAAAGCTGTCAGAAGCAGAAAAAGCGGGCGATCATATCTATGGCGTCATTAAAGGCAGTGCGGTCAATCACGGCGGACGCGCGAACTCCTTGACGACGCCGAATCCGAAAGCCCAGGCGGAAGTCGTCAAAACGGCTTATGACAAAGCCGGCATTGATCCGAGAACCGTCACTTATATTGAAGCGCACGGAACCGGAACGGAGCTTGGCGACCCGGTCGAAATCAACGGACTGAAATCGGCCTTTCAAAAGCTGTACGAAAAAACCGGCGATCCCGCCGTTTACGCGAGTCACTGCGGTCTGGGTTCGGCAAAAACCAATATCGGCCACCTGTCGCTTGCAGCCGGGGTCGCGGGTGTGATCAAAGTGCTGATGCAGATGAAGCATAAAACCCTTGCAAAAAGCCTCCACAGCGAGGTCATCAACCCGTATATCAAACTGAAAGACAGCCCGTTTTACATCGTACAGGAAAAAAGAGAATGGACGGCATTGAAAGACGAAAACGGCAGCGATCTGCCGCGCCGTGCGGGAATCAGTTCTTTCGGCATCGGCGGCGTAAACGCACATGTCGTCATTGAAGAATATATCCCGAGGGAAGAAAGGAAAACAGCCATTTTCACACATCCTCAAATCTTTGTGCTGTCGGCCAAAGAAGAAGACCGTCTGCAAGAACAGGCACACCAGCTGGCACAAGCTTCTTTTACGGATGAGGATCTTACGGGCATTGCTTACACGCTTCAGCAGGGACGTGATGCCATGGAAGAGAGAGCGGCCATTATCGCTTCCTCCGCCGAAGAACTGCGGGACAAGCTAAAGAGCTGTGCGAAAGGGAATTATGACGCAGCGGGCATCTATAAAGGGAAAGCGGGTAAAGCCGCGCTGAAATCCATTATGGCAGGCGCAAACGGCGAACCGGATACAGAAGAACTGATCAGCCGCCGGGAGAATGACAAGCTTGCGGAATTATGGGTGCAGGGTGCTGATATCAAATGGGACGGCCTATATGCTGATATCAAGCCCCAACGGATGAGTCTTCCTGCTTATCCGTTTGCGAAAGAGCGGTACTGGATCACAGACAACCGGCCGAAAGCAGAGAAGCCGCAAGCTGTGCCGACGGCCAAGGTGCTGCATCCGCTGCTTCACGAAAACGTATCGGATTTAACAGAACAGCGGTACCGATCTGAATTTACGGGGCAGGAGACGATTTTCACCGATCATCTGATTAAAGGCAAACCGGTCATGCCGGGCGTCGCCTACTTGGAAATGGCTAGGGCGGCCGTTGCTCGGGCGGTCAAAGGGCAAAAAGAACGCCCGTCTGTCATCCGCCTGAAAAACATCGGTTGGGTTCGGCCGATCGAAGCGGGAAGCCGCCCGATTGAAACGCAGATCAGCCTCGTTCCGAGGGAAAACGGTGAGATCGTGTATGACATTTACACTGCTTCACAAACAGAAGCAAGCGGCAGGCAAATACACTGTCAGGGGGCTGCCGGCATTCTCAGCGCCGTTGAGACTCCGCATCGTGATATAGGCGCCCTGAAAGCTCAATGCAGCCGCAGCATGCTGACTTCTGAGCAGTGTTACGGCTTATTCGGAAAAATCGGTATTGACTACGGTCCCGGACAACAAGGAATCAAGCAGATTCACATCGGAAGCAATCAAGCATTGGCTGAGCTCCGGCTGCCTTCCTTCCTCGAAGAAACGGCAGATCAATATGTTCTTCACCCGTGTATGCTTGATTCAGCTTTGCAAGCGACAATCGGGCTGAAGCTGCACGCAGATGATAACCAGCTGTCACTGCCGTTCGCTCTTGAGGAACTGGACATTTTCAGTCCGTGCACGACAAGCATGTGGGCGTATGTCAGCTCCCGGGGAACGGACGAGAAAATACAGCGGCTGGACATTGACTTATGCGATGAGACAGGCCGGGTCTGTGTCAGGATTAAAGGGATTTCTTCCAGAATGATGGAAGGCCCTGCGCCGGAAACATCATTAAATGGAGCAAACCTTCTGGCTCCGGTATGGGATCTTGCGGAATTCAGTGACCGAAGCCCGGCATATAAGACGGAAGAGGTTGTCTTTATCGCGGGGGATGAGGAGAGCGCAGCTTTTCAATTGCATCATCCTTATGCGAAAAGGCTTCATATCACCCCGGAGGATGAAATAGAGGCTGTTGCAGCAAAAATGAAAGCAAGCGGGACATTCGGCCATATCGTATGGATCGCCCCTGTTCACAGCGCTGCTGACATGGTGAAAGCTCAGGATACGGGCGTCATCCAGATGTACAGAGTGATCAAGGCCATGCTTGCTTTAGGATATGGAGGCAAGCGAATCAGCCTGACTGCAGTCACCATAAAAACACAGTCCGTACAGCCGGCGGACATCATTGATCCGGCTCACGCAGGCCTTCACGGTTTAATCGGCTCGCTCGCAAAAGAGTATCCGAACTGGCAGACAAGGCTGATTGATGCCGGATGTCCGGAAGATGTTTCAAAGGCGGAGCTGTTCTCGGCGCCGTTCGATGAGCAAGGCAATACATGGGCGTACCGGAACAATCTCTGGTACAAACAGCGCCTCATTCCTGTACAGCAGTCGGTGTCAAGCCAGCCCGCTTACCAAAAAGGCGGCGTCTATGTCGTCATTGGCGGCGCCGGAGGTATCGGCGAGGCATGGAGCGAATATGCCGTAAAAACGTATCAGGCACGCGTCGTTTGGATCGGCAGACGAAAACATAACAGCGCCATCCAGGAAAAAATCAACAGACTCAGCCAGTTCGGCCCGGCTCCGATTTATGTTGAAGCAGACGCGGCAAATCAGGATGAACTCACACGGGCGTATGAAACGATCAAACGCACGTACCCGCAAATAAACGGAATCATCCATTCCGCAATCGTTTTAGAGGATCAAAGTCTGGCAAATATGCCGGAAAGCCGTTTTAAAAGCGTGCTCGCTGCAAAGGTCAATGTCAGCGTGAGTATGGCCCATGTTTTCCGAAATGAGCCGCTGGACTTTGCTTTGTTCTTCTCGTCTGTACAATCATTTGCACGAGCGGCCGGACAAAGCAATTACGCCGCCGGATGCAGTTTCAAAGATGCCTTTGCCGCTCATTTGGCTCAAACGCGGCCGTATAAGGCGGCGGTGATGAATTGGAGCTACTGGGGCAGTGTCGGAATCGTCTCATCTGCCGACTATCAAGAACGGATGAAACAGGCGGGAGTCGGATCAATTGAAGCGCCCGAAGCAATGGCGGCGCTTGAACGATTGCTCGGCGGCTCGTTGAACCAGTTCGTCATGATGAAACAGGCGGAAGAGCCTTTGGAAAAACCGGAAGAAATGATAGAAGTATACCCGGAACATCACGGCTCGGCGATGCAAAAACTGCGAAGCTATCAGCCTAAAGTAACTAGGCGTGCACAACAATTGAGTTAAGGAGGGGAAGGCTTTGCAAAACACTGAAGATCTTCTTTACAAACTATTGGCAGGCCAGCTGAAATCTGTCGGATTCTTTACAGAAAATGAGACACAGCCTGTATTGCAGGGGTTTTACGGCAGGTGGCTGGAAGAAAGCATCTCCATCTTGGTGCAAAAAGGCTTTTTGAAACAGTCAGGCAGTACGTATGTGTTAACAGGTCCGATAGAGCGTGCGGACGTGCTGTGGAAAGAATGGGATGAAAAGAAAGCTCCTTTACTCAAGGACAGCAGCAAACAGGCGATGATCACTTTAGTGGAGACAGCCCTCAGAGCTTTGCCGGATATTTTATCCGGCAGAGTTTCTGCCACTGATGTTCTGTTTCCTGATTCCTCAATGGAATTGGTAGAAGGAATTTATAAAAACAATGAAACGGCAGATTACTTTAATGAAGTGCTCGCTGACACATTGACGGCTTTCATTGAGGAACGCCTGAAAGAAGACCCGAACGCAGAAATCCGGATATTAGAGATCGGAGCGGGGACGGGCGGGACAAGCGCGACCGTTTTCAAAAGATTAAAAGAGTACAAACATCATGTAAAAGAATATTGTTATACCGATCTGTCAAAGGCCTTTTTCATGCATGCTGAAAAAGAATACGGCCCCGACAATCCTTATTTGACTTATAAGCGCTTTAACGTGGAGGAGCCCCCGGCTTTACAGGGTGTAGAGGCCGGCGCATATGACGCGGTGATTGCGGCAAATGTGCTTCACGCGACAAAAAATATTCGGCAGACGCTTCGCAATGCCAAAGCGGTGCTGAAAAAGAATGGGATTTTGCTATTAAATGAGATCAGCAGCCATTCGGTTTATTCTCACCTGACATTCGGTCTTTTAGAAGGCTGGTGGCTGTATGAAGACGCCGAACTGCGTATTCCCGGGTGCCCGGGGCTGTATCCTGAAGCGTGGCAGTCCGTGCTGGAAAGCGAGGGATATCGGTACGTTACATTTATGGCGGAACCGTCACATCAGCTCGGCCAGCAGATCGTGGCGGCAGAAAGCGACGGCGTCATCAGGCAAAAACAGCAGGATGCGCAGGCGGCTGAAGAAACTGCAGCTTCCAAAGAGCCGGCTGATTTCACAGAACCGGCTTTCTCAGTGACAGACCGGACCGTGCAATTCATAAAAGAAACGTTAGCCAAGTCGATAAAGCTTGCTCCCGAGCGCATTCAGCCGGAAACGAGCTTTGAAAAATACGGCATTGACTCCATTTTGCAGGTGAATTTCATCCGTGAACTGGAAACATTGACGGGCGAGCTGCCGAAAACGGTCTTATTTGAACATACGAATACGAAAGAACTTGCCGAGTATTTGCTGGAAACTTACCCGGATAAGCTTCAACAGGCATTTGGAGCTGAAGAAGCGCCTCCTGAAACGGAGCATCGGGAACCTGTAATGGCTGAACCGGTGCCGCTCGTCACGGAAACGCGGCGATTTATCACTGAACCAAAAGAGCCGGACGCGCCAAAGCCAGAAAAAGAAACCGCCGCCGCTGATCGATCTGAACGTGACGACATTGCCATTATCGGCATCAGCGGCCGCTACCCGGAGTCTGAAACCCTCGATGAGCTGTGGGAGCATTTAAAAGCCGGAGACAGCTGTATCTCAGAAGCCCCGGAAAACAGATGGAAATCCGGTCTTCTGAAAACAATGGCAAAAGAAACACGAAAAGAAGATCGCAAAACAAGGTACGGCGGATTTCTGCAGCATATTGACGCTTTTGATCATCACTTGTTTGACGTTAAGGAAGACCATGTGATGGAGATGACGCCTGAGCTCCGGTTAAGCCTTGAAACCGTATGGGAAACATTTGAAAACGGCGGCTACTCGTTAGAAAGATTAAACAAATGGCAGGAATCAGACAGCGGCATCGGTGTATTTATGGGCAGTATGTACAATCAATATTTCTGGAATATCCCGTCATTGGAAAAAGCCGCTCTCAGCTCTAACGGAGGGGATTGGCATATCGCCAACCGCATTTCTCACTTTTTCAATTTAACGGGTCCGAGCATGGGCGTTACGACCGCATGCTCCAGCTCACTGAGCGCCATCCATCTCGCCTGTGAGAGCCTGAAGCTTAACAGCTGTTCCATGGCGATTGCCGGAGGGGTCAATCTCACGCTTGAACCGTCTAAATATGATGCGCTTGAACGGGCGAATTTGCTTGAACAGGGAAGTGAAAGTAAAAGCTTCGGAACCGGCACAGGCCTGATGCCGGGAGAAGGGGTCGGGGCAGTGCTATTGAAGCCGCTCTCCAAAGCGGTTGCAGACAGCGATCATATTTACGGCGTCATTAAAAGCAGCGCATTGTGCCATAGCGGCGGAAGGCAGATGTACACGGCTCCGGATCCGAAACAGCAGGCGAAGCTCATGGCGGCTTCCATCAGCAAAGCCGGAATCAATCCGGAAACAATCAGTTATGTTGAATCAGCGGCAAACGGCTCTGTATTGGGAGATCCGATTGAGGTCATTGCCCTGACAAACGCGTTTTCGCAATATACCGGTAAAAAACGTTTTTGCGCGCTTGGATCCGTCAAGTCAAATCTCGGCCATTTAGAGGCGGCTTCCGGTATGTCCCAGCTCACGAAAGTGCTGCTGCAAATGGAGCGGGAAACGTTAGTTCCGACGATTAACGCAAAACCGCAAAATCCGAATATCTCGCTTGAACAAACGGCCTTTTATCTGCAGGAGAAAACCGAGTATTGGGAGCGTCTGAAGGATGCCGAGACGGGAGACATCATCCCGCGGAGAAGCATGATCAATTCCTTCGGGGCAGGCGGGGCATATGCAAATCTGATCGTAGAAGAATATATCAGCCCGAATTCCGCTCAGGCCCGTCACGGCGATGAGGAATATATTTTCCCCGTGTCAGCGAAAACGAAATGGAGTTTTGAAGCCTATCTTGACAGGCTGGCGGCTTTTTTAGAAAAAACGCCATCTCTTCATCCGGCCGCCATTGCATCCGCTCTGCAAAAAAGAACGCATCATTCGGAATACCGGGCGGCATTTACGGCTTCTTCCGTACAGGAACTGCTGAACGAGCTGGCCTCTTACCGCGCGGATCAGCCGGGCCGGAGCCGCTCCGATTCTGCTGTCGGCCATCGGGCGCGGCAATGGGAAAAAGGAGAGAATATCGCATTTGATCAGTTGCGGCAAGAGCACGCTGTTCATTTGCCTGCTTATGCTTTTGACCGCCGGACTTCTTTTCAGTTCGGTGAATCAGAAAACGATGCCGGCGTTCAGGTGATATACAGTGATGATGATCCATATGTGCAGGGGCATCAATTCAGCGGAGAACCTGTCCTCGTCGGCGCTACATACAAAAGCCTGGCAGCCGAGCAGTTTTATCATCTCTTTCCTGAAGCGGAAGGAGGACAAATCAAAAAACTGAATTACGTCAATCCCATTGCCGTAAAAAAAGGCGATCGCATCGAGCTGAAAACGGAATCGAAGCAAAACGGGGATGCATTTGAACTGAGCATGATGTACCGCAGCCGCACGTCTCCTGATTGGAGCATAGCGGCGTATGCCGAGTGCAGTCTGTATCCGTTTCAGAAGCAGCACGTAGATCTGGCGGCCATTCAGCGTTCTTACCGGGAAGCGGGGATAGATAAGTTATACGGCGACGGCACGGGAACCGTCGTGTGGGGAGAAGAATTTAAAACGATCACAAGCCTGTACAAAGGCACTGATGCGGTGTTAGCAAAGCTGAACTTGAATAATATCGGTTCACAACAAGCGCATCATTACGCCATAAATCCGTTAATCGCCAACAGTGCTTACTTGGCCGCGCTTTCTTTATTGAACCAAGCCGATGCGGAAAGCTATCTGCCGTTCGGCATTAATGCCGTCACCTTCAGCAGCCCGGCAGATCTCGATGATTGCTGGCTGCACATCAAGCTGGCCAAACAAACAGGGGAAATGATCCTGTTTAACGCAGATGTCATCAGCAGCCGATCTGAAGTGGTGATGTGTTATGAAGGCTATGCCCTGAAACGGTTCCGTCCGGAAGCCAAACAGATCAATCAGCCGGCCCGAACGGCTGTTAAAAGCCCGGGTGATCTGGTTTCTGCCGGCAGTCTGACAGATCATATCCGCAGCTATGTCCTTGGCAAGCTTGCCAAGATGATGAGTGAACCTGTGCCATCCCTGCGTCCTGATGTAAATATTATGGAATTGGGGCTTGATTCAGCGAGCCTGATCGGACTGACAAAAGAGATCGGCCAAGAGGCAGAAATCGATGTGAATCCGACATTGTTTTTCGAGTACCCGACGGCAGAAGAGCTGACCCGCCACTTCGCGTCAGCGTATGAGAGTAAGTTTTCTCAATTGCTTGCCGATCACAAACATACAGAAGAGGCTAAGGTCCCGGAAACAGAAGAGCGCCCCTTACCGAAGGAACATCATACGCCTTGTGATAACGGTAATATCAAACAAGGAATCGCCATTATCGGTATGTCAGGCCAGTTTCCGCAATCTCCGGATGTCCAGTCTTTTTGGGAGCACATTGTAAACGGAGATCACTGTATTTCAGAAATTCCGGCGAACCGCTGGGACTGGCGCCGTTACGCCGATGATGAGGATGACACAGGTCTCAAATGGGGCGGTTTTATTGACGGCGTCGGAGAATTTGACCCGCTCTTTTTCGGAATTTCTCCTAAAGAGGCTTCACAAATGGGGCCGGAGCAATTTCTGCTTTTGATGCATACATGGAAGGCAATGGAGGATGCGGGCCTGACGAGTAAGACGTTATCAAGCAGACCGACGGGCGTTTTCGTTGCCGCGGGCAATAGCGACCCGAACAATGGAACAGCCATTCCGTCCATTATTCCGAACAGGATATCATATGCCTTGAATTTACAAGGACCGAGTGAATATTACGAGGCGGCCTGCACGTCAACACTAGTGGCTTTGCACAGGGCGGTTCAATCAATCCGTCATAACGAATGTGAGCAGGCTGTCGTGGGCGCCGCCAATATTCTGCAATCGCCGAAGGGCTTTATCGGTTTTGATTCAATGGGATATTTAAGCAAAAACGGCCGGGCGAAATCTTTCCAAAAAGATGCCGATGGCTTTGTCAGAAGTGAAGGCGCAGGCGTCATCATTATCAAACCGCTTGAGGCGGCAATTGAAGACGGCGATCATATTCACATGGTCATAAAAGGAACCGGGGTGTCGCATGGCGGTAAAGGCATGTCGCTTCACGCGCCGAATCCGGCGGGGATGAAGGCTGCGATGAAAAAAGCGTACGAAAACACCGATGTTGACCCGCAAACCGTCACATACATTGAAGCACACGGCATCGCCTCCGAAATGGCAGATGCGCTTGAGTTCAATGCAATCCAAGCGGGTTACGGCGAGTCTGCGAATGAGGAGGAAAGTGCGCCTTGTTACATCAGCACCGTGAAACCTTGCATCGGCCATGGCGAACTCGCTTCCGGACTGGCTGCCCTTATAAAAGTGGCGATGGCCATGAAACATCATACCATCCCGGGGATTCCCGGTTTCACAGCCGCAAATGAGCAAATGACCAATCAGCAAAGCCGCTTCCGATTCACTGAAGACAATCAAGAATGGACACAGCTTACCGACCGTACAGGCAGTCCGATTCCGCGCAGGGCCGCAATTAACAGCTATGGATTCGGCGGCATGAATGCGCATGTCGTTTTGGAACAGTACAGTCCGAGCTCTAAAGACAAAGAATCTGTGCATGAACCGCAGCTTATCGTGCTTTCTGCTAAGAGCGAAGGCCGGCTTAAGGCGGCCGCAGGTCAGCTGGCCGATTTCATACAAGCTGAACATACTCCGTCACTGCGGGATATTGCTTATACGCTCCAGACCGGCCGCGAGGCGATGCATTGCCGCCTGGCATTCGTTGCCCGCAATCAAGATGAACTGCTGGAAAAGCTGAAAGATTACAGAGAGTTTTCAGGAGAAAGCAATGGAGTGAACAGCTTCTTTACCGGCAGTCAGCAGACTGGAGCAGGAGACATCGGCATTTTACTGGAAGGGACGCTCGGTACAGTCGTCACGGAGACGCTTTTGGCTGAAAACAATCTGGAAAAGCTTGCATTTTGCTGGGTGAAAGGTGCGGATATACCGTGGGACAGACTCCATCAAGGCAAATCTGTTCAAAGAGTGCCGCTTCCGACATATCCTTTTGAAAAACAGAAGTATTGGAACGGCAGTCAGACGGAAGACATCAGCCTTGAACCGATTCTAGAGAATCAACAGTTCCGCCGCGGGGGCGCGGCTGACATAGTGGCTGACATTTTAGGAATGGACGCAGCGGAAATGGATCCAAATAAGCCGCTGACTGAATACGGCTTCGATTCAATGTCCTGTATTCAGCTTCTGAAAAAACTTGAAGACACAGACTGCCGAATAAGTCTGGAAGCTCTTCAGAACTGCGGCACTCTTCAGGAGCTCAGCTTGCTGTTAAAAACGAACCAATCGCAGGATGGGGAAGGGAAATTTCCCGAACTCGTCAAGCTGAATGAAAGAGAAACAGGACGTCCTGTTTTCTGGTTTCATGGAGGAACGGGAGGCGTCGAAGCGTATCAGCCATTCGCTAAAAAAAGCCAGCGTCCTTTTTACGGCATTCAGGCAAGAGGTTTGACAGGGAAAGATCCGCTGCAAGGAATCGGAGAGATGGCCGCTTCTTATGCGAGAATCATTCAAGCGGTACAGCCGAAAGGCCCTTATGACCTCGGCGGATATTCCTTGGGCGGAATGCTCGCATATGAAACGGCGCGCCTTTTGCAGGAGGAAGGTCATACGGTGAAAAGCGCCGTCATGATTGATACCCCGTATAGTGAAAAATGGAAAGAAAGAAAACCATCTGTCAAGTCAGTCATGCTGCAAACGATCAATACGATGCTTACGGCATATCTCAAGCCTGAAAATCCTGAAGACGCATTAATCAGCAGGGAAGACATTAACGTGCAGGCTGGGGAAGAGGCTGTATTGAATGAATTGATCAGCCTTGCCAAAGAGCGCGGACTGCCAAAACCGGAAGAAGCGATCCGGATGCAGATGGAGCAAATGATGAAGACGCAGCTTGCTTACGGAATGGAAGAGTATGATATGAAGCCGCTGCCGCATCCGGAAACGCTGCAGTGCTACTATTTCCGTAATAAAAGCGGCTTGTTCCTCGGAGATCTTGAACGTTATCTGACAGCAGAGGAAGAACAAAATCTGTTAGACCATGAGGCGTATTGGGAAGAATGGGAACGGCAGATAAAACAATTTCACCTGCTGGATGTTCATTCTTCTAATCATGTTACAATGCTGTCGGAATCAAAGCCGCAAAACGCCATTAAGGCATTCTGTGAAAAACTGTACGCAAATAAAGGAACAATAAGCGCCAATTTCCTTAATTCTTTCAGAAAAAAGCTGGACGAAACAAATGAGTTGGTAAAACGGTAATATAGAAAGAGCTGCCGGAGCAATCCGGCAGCTCTTTTTGACTAATGAGAACTAAATTTACTATGTACTAAATTTTCATAGTAATTTGTTGTTTCCTGTTAATAAGATATTTAAAAACCCCCAAATATGGGGGCGGATATTATAATCTGACAGGCAGTGCTTCAAGCCCTCTTAAAAACACATTCTTTCTCCATGATAAATCCTCAGGCGCTCCCTTCAGCTCTATATTCGGAAACCGTTTTAAAAGCGCTGTAAAGGCAATGGATGCTTCCATCCGGGCGAGCGGAGCTCCGAGACAGAAATGAATGCCGAAGCCAAAAGAGATATGGCGGTTCGGTGTTCTCGCTATATTTAATGTATCAGGATCATCAAAATATTCCGGGTCCCGATTGGCTGAACCGATGCCGATAAATATCATATCGCCTTTTTTAATGGAAACATCTTTATAGGTAAAATCTTCAATCGCCCAGCGATTCGCCATCATGATGACGGGAGAGGTATAACGCAAAAGCTCTTCGACCGCCGTCTGAATAGTTTCAGGCTGCCGCTTTATATTCTCCAGCTGGTCTTTGTGCAAAAGAAGCGCCAGTGTGCCGGAGCCGAGAAGGTTAACCGTTGTTTCAAGTCCGGCAACGACTAACAAAAACAGCATGGAATAAAGCTCTGATTCACTAAGCTTTTGGCCGTCCTCTTCTGCGTAAATCAGCTTGCTCGTCAAGTCTTCACCCGGATGTATTCTTTTTTCTTCGATCAGTGTTTTCATATATTGTTTAAACTCTCTGAGCGCCTGATTGGTCGCTTCTCGTCCGCTTTCTGACGTGTCGACCATCGCGTTTGTCCACACCTGAAATGAGGCGCGGTCCTCTTTCGGAATTCCGAGCAGCTCTGAAATGACGATAAACGGAAGCGGAGCGGCGAAATCTCTCATGATATCAGGATCTGTTTTTGTTTCCATTTCATCCAGCAGCTCTTCTGTAATCCGTTCTATCCCGGTGCGAAGCTGCTCAATCATCCGGGGAGTGAACCCCTGATGCACCAAAGACCGCAGGCGTGAATGATCCGGCGGGTCCTTTGCCAGCATATGCTCTGATACAAAATCTATATCTTCACTGACATTCAGCTTTGCGATCAGCTCCTTCGGCATGACCCGTTTTACATCTCTCGTAATTCTGCTGTCCTTTAAAAACGCCATACAATCATCATAACGCGTGATGAGCCAAGCCGGAAAGGTGCCTCCGAAACGCTGCAGTTCGAATTTATGTATGGGATCCTGCTCTCTGAATGTGCTTAAAACCGCAAAAGGGTTCTCGTGAAACTCGGATGAGTGTGGATGAAACATTATTTTTTCCATCGTGATTTCCCCGCCTTCATGTTTTTAAGAAAGACTTAAGACATAACAAACTGCCGGTGCCTGCCGGCCGGTCGGCATTCCTCCTTTTATCCGCTGAAGACACTGATTACAACGGCGCATAAGTATGTCTAAAATATATAAGGAATCAGAAGCTTGTTCAATAGAAAAACCGTAAAGCCGTCATTTTCGTTGGTTATCACCAAAACAGCAAACTTTTTTTACCAATTCATCATGTGTGCCGAATCCGGCTAATATACATATTTACGCTTCATATCAACTTCTTAAGGAGGCTGTGAATGACTGCGTTTATGAAATGGGCGGCAAGTCTGCTTTTGGTGATCTCTCTTCAGTTCAGTTTTATGAGCGCCGGCACTTCGGAGAATACTGCCCGAGCCGCGTCCAGATACGATCAGGTGCTTTATTTCCCGCTGTTAAAATATCCGGAGACGGGAAATCATATAAAAGACGCCATTTCGGCAGGGCACTCTGACATTTGTACAATTGATCGCGGCGGAGCTGAGGATAGAAGGAAAGAATCATTGAAAGGAATTCCGACAAAGCCCGGATTTGACCGTGATGAATGGCCGATGGCGGTCTGTACAGAAGGCGGAGCTGGAGCTGATATCAGATATGTAACCCCTTCGGACAATCGCGGGGCCGGCTCATGGGTTGGAAATCAAATGAGCAGGTATTCCGACGGCACGAAAGTATTATTTATCGTTCAGTAATCTTCTCCGGCGCGCCGGAGTTTTTTTATGCTATGAAAAGGCGGCGTACCGGCTGGACATATGAAATGGCGAAGAGTAAACTTATATGTTGGACTCAGCATGAGAAAGGATTGGATCACATTGACGGTGACTACATACCGAAATATTGCACTTTTGCTTCTTTGTTTAACTGCGGGAATTGTGGATGTGATCGGTTATTTAAGTTTAGGACACGTCTTTACCGCCAACATGACGGGGAACATCGTTTTGTTCGGCATGGCGATCGGCAACTCATGGCATCTTGCCGTACTCAAATCTTTAACCTCGTTAATCGGATTTATTGCAGGCGTTATTGCCGCGGCTTGGCTTGTCGGCAATAAACAGAAATCATTCTGGCCCCCTGCGGTCACTGCCGCATTGATCATTGAAGGGGCTGTTTTGCTTTTGTTTGCTCTGTTCTCCTGCTTTTTTGCAGAATCCATTTCTGTTTATGTACTGATTATGCTGCTCAGCTTCGCAATGGGAATGCAGACAACAGCCGCGCGAAAACTTGGTGTAGCCGGGATTTCCACGACTGTATTAACGGGAACGCTTGCTAATTTTTTTGAAGATCTCACCGCAAGGTTTTACAAAGCGGACAAGCGGAAGCAGTTTACGAGAGATGCGGTATTGCGCGCGCTTGCCTTGGTGCTGTATTGCTTTGGGGCGGTTATCGGCGCATTTGCCGAACCGAATTATAAATTCGCTGTGATCTGGCTCCCGATTATCATTATTTTAGGTATTATGCTTTGCGCATTTACAATGTTCCACGGTTACTCGGAAGAAAAAAAACAATAAAAAAACGCCGCTGATTCACGGCGTTTTTTTCGTTTTATTGCTCTTTTTGGGTCCCGATTGTATAAACGGCCCGATCTGTATGTACCTTTAATCCGTCTTGCTCTTTTTGGATGGTAATCTCGCCGAGCAAAGGGATTTCATACGCATCTTGGGGGAGCGGGACATTTCCTTCCTCCGTATAGGTTGTGCCGTGTCCTTTTAGGACGAGTTCTTCGTCAGCTACATAGTCATCGGGATGATTTGTCCGGCGGACGAGAACATCATCAAGGTGAAGCATGATCTGGTCCATATCAGAAATCTCGTTCCGGCTGTCTGTCAGCTCTCCTTTTCTGATATCAAGCGTTTGTCCGATCTGCTTTTGCAGCCATTCTGACAGTTCGGTGTTTGTAAGTGCCATTGTTATTCCTCCTTTTATCTACACCATACTTATTCCCTGTTTTTTTAGAAATACACTGCTCCGCTTAATCTTTTTTTCTGACAGCCGGTTTTGAAGAGTTACTAGTTTCTTCATTATAATTGTTTACTAAAAACGGGGTCATCTTCCGGTGCAGACAACCCCGTTTACTCATCATATAAAGATTATTCTTTCGGCACGGCGTTTTCGGCGTTCACTGCACCCGCTCCGTAAATGTTCGGATCTTCATTTGTCCATTTATCCGGACTTTCCTTGATCAGTGTTTTCACTTCGTCAGGCGTAAGCTGCGGGTTCTGCTGGAGGATTAAAGCGGCAATGCCCGCACAGATCGGAGTGGCCATGGACGTGCCCGACAGACTGAAATACAACGCCCCTACACGATTTGATTTTTGTAATTTGTCAAGGTATGAACGAGGTGAACGAAGGGACACGATATCGACTCCGGGCGCGAGAATATCAGGCTTTTCTTTTCCGTACACCGTCGGGCCGCGGCTTGAGAAAGAAGCAGCCGTATCGTCTCCATTCGCGGCCGTATCATTGTTATCATAGGCGCCTACCGTGATGACCTTCTCACTGACGCCGGGGCTTGAAATCGTTTGAGCCTCCGGACCGGAATTGCCCGCAGCGACGCAGACGACGATTCCTGCGTTCCATGCTTCTTCAACGGCCTTGACGAGCGGATCGTCCGTTTCTTTGTCATATCTGAGCGCTTCTCCGCCCAGTGACATGCTGATGATCCGGATCGGATTGTCAGTGTGTTTTTTATTATATTGTATGCACCATTCCACACCTTCAATGATATCAGCCAAGGTTCCCGAGCCTGTTTTGTTTAAAACTTTGACACCGATCAGATTGGCTTCAGGCGCGGGTCCCTGATATTTTCCGGAAGACGATGCGCCGCTGCTCGCGATATCACCGGCGCAATGGGTGCCGTGGCCGTTGTCATCATACGGTTCCGTCCTTTGATTCACAAAGTCTGCAAATCCGGTAATTCTTCCTTTTAAATCGGGGTGCTGATAGATTCCGGTATCAATGACGGCAACGGTTACGCCTTTTCCTGTTAATACGGTTCCGTTTCGGGTCACTTCTTTTGCATGGGTTGATTCGGCTGCCGTATCGAGAAGTGCTTTTACTTCCCGGTTTAAATAGACTTTACGGATATCCCGGCATTGAGAAAGAAGCATGTGAAGGGCGGCCGGGGTGACTTCAGCGCTGCAGCAATTAATTGTGTGAAACTGCTTTTTGATCGTGCAGCGTTTCTCATTTGACAGGATCTGGCCTGTGCTGTGAAACCCGGATTCATGGCAGCCTTCCTCGAATTCAATGATGACTGACATTTTCTTTCTGTTTTTCACCTTTTTTTCGAAAAAACGATGGAGAAAGCAAGGCGTCCATTTGAAAGGTTTATATAACTGTAATACATTTTCTCTGAGCGGCCCGTCCAGCTTATGAGCATTTGACCGAACCATTTGTACCATTGAGTAACCAAACATATATACTTTTCCTCCCATTCTGGCGATTCTCTCTATACCATATGAACAGGCAGTATATTCGGTCCGTTTGTTTGTCCTTTCTGAGAGTTGGTTACTTGCGGCTTTTTCATTTGAAAAAGAACATTTGTTCTCTTATAATGAAACCGACAGAAGGAGGTATATACATGAACATAATATTGAGACATTCCTTGGAAAAGCAGCTTCCGATTGATATTATATATATGAAAAAAGACGGCTCCATTTCAAAACGAACCATTATTATTAAAAAAGGGGATGAGCGGGCTGTAACGGCATTTTGCTGTACAAAAAGGCAGATGAGAACTTTTTTGACGGGCTCCATTCTGTCCTGCGCATTTGCTTCGGGAGACGGATATTCATTTTTAAAAGCGTATTCTTGATGCCGGATGTTTCCGGCTGTGAATCTCCCGCCCCTGAAAATTCGGGCATTCCTCCCTTTTTTTTTGCCTCTCTCAACCTTTTTTCACTGATGCCCGGCATTTGAGCGCTTGAACCGTGACCATCCATTGATTTTTCGAAACCGGGAAGTTTTTCACTGATGATAATGTTAATAGAATGTTAAGATAAGACCTATTGACAAAAATCCAAATAATGAATATCTCATTTTTCAGAAAGGAGCAAAGAAGGAGAGCTGATGAAAAGAATAATACTTAATGTCATCATTATCGTAGCAATGGTCTTACTAATAAGATGTGCTCATTATGCGTCAGACCCTGATCCCTCGAATTCTTCAGATACATACACAGATTTTAAAGATCTGGCTGAACATGAAGACCCCGATGATTATCATATATCGTACAATAAGCGAGAGGGGAGCCCTGTATTGATCATGTCGCCGCACGGAGGGAGAATTGAGGGCGGGGTGAGCGAGATCGTCCGCTCTTTCAGAGATGATTATTCAACCTACCTGTTTGAGGGATTAAAAGCGCATGATAACCAGACTCTTCATATTACGAGCACCAAGTTCGATGAGCCTTTAGCAGTCGAAAGCATTAAGCAGCACCATTATGTGATCGCAGTTCACGGTTATAAAGGCGACGAGAAAAATACCCTTGTCGGAGGAAGCGACCGGAAGCGGGCGGAAAAATTGGTGAGAGCTTTCAAACGAAATGGATTTCCTGCAGAATTGGCAACCTCAAAAACCGGTCTGGCCGGGGTTGACACAGAAAATATCAATAATCAGGCGCAAACAGGTCTGAGCATACAGCTTGAGATCAGCAGAGAACAGCGGGAAGCGTTTTTTGATAATTTCGACTACCGTGAAAGAGAATTCACAAAAACAGACGAATTTTACCGGTTTGTCCGTACGATAAAAAGAGTGATCAATCAAGAGTATTCATGAGCTTATCATAAGACAAACCAGTGAAAGATGAGTAAACTTTAAAAAAAGGAGGATGGTCCCTTGGCAAAACATCATTTTTATTTAAAAGCAAATTGGCCCGGAAATCGGAATGACGTTGGCGACATTAAAAGCGGCCGGCTGGAAACGGCTGTGTCCATTCCTAAGGAAATGGACGGTCCGGGAGAAGGCACAAACCCTGATGAGATGCTGCTTGGAGCGGCCGCGACCTGTTATATTATAACGCTTGCGGCAATGATGGAAAGAAGCGGTCTGGATAAAGAAGATTTACATATGGAATCTGAAGGAATTGTAGATGTAACAAACGGTGTGTTCACGTATCAAAAAATCATTCACCGCCCGTTTATATTATTAAAGCCGGATGCAAACGAAACGGATTTTGCACTGGCCAGGAAGTTAGCGCAAAAAGCGGAATCGTCGTGTATGATTTCACGAGCGGTTCAGGGAAACGTGGAGATGGAGCTTGAGGTTGAAGTAAAAGCCGCCCGCGCATGACGAATTCAAACGGTCAGCTCCGGGCCGTTTGATTTTTTTTCGTTTTTTGAGATTTGGAACGGTTGAGCAGGATGACGCCCGTGATGACCAACACAAGACCGGCCATCATTTTGATCGTCATGGCTTCCTTAAAAACAATAAAGCCGACGATTGCAGTTAAAGCCGTGCCGACACCTGACCATGTTGCGTATGCGGTGGATAAATCAAGGCTTTTCAATGAAAAGCTCAAAAACATAAAAGAGGCTCCGATTCCGGCAATGACGCCGAGAGCGGGCCACAGGTGCGTAAAACCGTCCGACAGCTTCAGCATCGTGCTCCCGAACACTTCTGATACAATGGCTAATGCCAAGCAAAGTAATCCTTTCATCAGCATGCCTCTCCTTTCTACCAATTCATCAAAATGACACCGGCCAATAAGAAAAAGAGTCCGAAGACAGCCTGCTTGTCCAATTTTTCCTGAAACCACTTCGCTCCGATAATGGACGCAAGCACCGTTCCGGCCCCGCTCCATGTGGCATAGGATAAGCTGAGCGGAATAAGATTCAGTGTCAGTGAAAGCATATAAAAGGCCAATGAATAGCCAGCCACTACAAGCGCGCTCGGCACAAACCGCGTAAATCCGCGGGAGACCTTCAGCATGGCCGCACCCATTGACTCTGATAAAATAGCAATTGTGAGGAAGATATAACCCAGAATCATATCCAATCCCCCTCTCATCATCATCTTCATGCCTTTTGTTTAAGGCATTAAAATAAAATAATATCCGAACTTTACCCGGCAAGTCAAGACATTCGGCCTATATAAAAAGGCCCCTGAAAGGAGCCCTTTTTGATTGTCTTAGTAGTAATACGGATAGTAAGGGTAGCCGTAACCTCCGTACAAATACGGATTGAACAAAGCGCTTCCGACAAGTCCCCCGACAAGCCCTCCGACAAACGGTCCGCCGTAAAAACCAAACGGCCGTCCGAACCCGCCAAACCAAGGCCGGCCAAAACCAAAACCCGGCCGTCCGAATCCGAATCCAGGCCGTCCGAATCCGAATCCGGGACGTCCGAACCCGAACCCTGGCCGGCCAAAACCAAATCCAGGCCGTCCAAACTGTCTCATATCACTATCTGCTGCGTATGCGTATTCTTCATTCATAATTAAGGTACCTCCAAGAATAAATTTTAGATGATAACAGAGTATTCAGCCCACCAATTTTTGATTGGGCGTTTATCAAAAAAATAAAGGAGTGAGCTTTTGTGGGCCTGTATCAGTCCGATTGGTCAAAAAAACCTCCGCACACACACGCTTACCGGGCTGTAACGGATGTTGTGCAGGGGCACTACCATTTGATCGAAGGCTTCTCACAGCCTGAGAACGGCAGCAATACGGATCAGCATACACATTTCTATACGGGCATCACCTCATTTGAAAACGGCCATTTCCACAGATATTACGGTATTTCCGGCCCTGCCATTCCGAGGGTTGACGGAACGCATTACCATGAGCTTTCAGAGACCACCTTTGCCGCCTACAATGAGCCGATTCAGATCCAGTACGGCGGCGTCGTTTACGATCCGCGGGAGGAAGGCCGGAAAACGCACCGCCACACGCTCAAGGGAAAAACGAAAGAGGTTGTCGGCAACGAGCCGATCGGGTGGTAATTGACGTTTAGCGCTCAGGAAAAAGGGCAAAATGGATAGGTGCATGGAGCAATGAATGCTATAATTAGGGGGAGATTTATAAAAGAGAGTGATACATATTGAAAAATACAAAACAGCCTGTCGTCATACTTGTCGGCCCGACGGCAGTCGGAAAAACAAAACTGAGCATCGGACTCGCAAAAATGCTGAATGCGGAAATCATCAGCGGGGATTCCATGCAGGTATATAAAGGGATGGACATCGGAACGGCCAAAGTCACCGAAGAAGAGACAGAAGGCGTGCCGCATCATCTGATTGATATTTTGGAGCCGTCCGACACGTTTTCAACGGCCGATTATCAAAAAATGGTGAGAGAAAAAATCAGCGAGATTGCCGCCAGAGGAAAGCTCCCGATGATTGTCGGAGGGACGGGTCTGTACATCCAGTCTGTGCTGTATGATTATACGTTTACGGAACACTCCGGTGATCCTGTATTCCGGGAGCGCATGGAGAAACTGGCTGCCGAAGAAGGGGCTGAGGCTCTTCATGCCAAACTTGCGGCGGCCGATCCGGAAGCTGCGGCAGCCATTCATCAAAACAATACGCGAAGAGTCATCCGCGCGCTCGAAATTCTGCACATATCGGGCAAAACAATGTCAGAACATCTTAAAACCCAAAAACGGGAGCTGCTTTACAATGCGGTGCTCATCGGTCTTACAATGGACAGAGAAGTGCTGTACGGCCGGATTAACGAGCGTGTTGACCTGATGATGGAAGCCGGCCTTCTTGAGGAAGTCAAGCGGCTGTATGATATGAATATCCGGGACAGCCAATCGATTCAGGCGATCGGCTATAAAGAGCTGTATGAATATCTTGATGGAAAAGTGCCGCTTTCTCAGGCCGTGGAGCAATTAAAACAAAATTCAAGACGTTATGCGAAACGCCAGCTGACCTGGTTTCGCAATAAAATGTCCGTTTCATGGACTGATATGACGCCGCCTGTTGATCTTGAACAGAAAAAAAAGGAAATTTTCGAGTGTATAGCAGGAAAACTGGAAATTTAATCGAAACAGTATTGTATTGAGAACCAAGGAGGACGAAACATGAAACCGATTAATATTCAGGATCAGTTTTTGAATCAAATCCGAAAAGACAATACGTTCGTCACGGTATTTTTACTCAACGGCTTTCAGCTTCGCGGCCAGGTAAAAGGATTTGACAACTTTACCGTCTTACTCGAAACGGAGGGGAAGCAGCAGCTTATTTATAAACATGCCATCTCCACGTTCGCCCCGCAAAAAAACGTTCAGCTTGAGCTTGAATAAACTTTTGCCAAAGACCATGAACAATGGTCTTTTTCTATGCGCGTCTGTATATTGCCGGCTTTATATCGGCAACATAAAAGGGGGCTTGGAAAACGATGTTCGAAAGTGAGAATGAACTGAGAAGAATCAGGATAACGCTCGTCTGGATCGCTGTTTTTTTGCTGTTTGGAGCATGCAGCAATCATGAAACGGTGGTGACGGATGATGACGGCGGCTCGGCGGATGCCGAACCGCAGACAGAAGGCACGGTGCAGCTGGAGCATAACCATTTCGGCGTCGTCGAAGACGGTTATTTAAAAATATATCGTTACGACGAAAAAACGAATAAAGTCAAACTGAAAAAAGAAACGACGTTAGATGAGCTTGAATAAATTTCACAAGCTTTCGAATTTACAAAGCGGGCCGCACAAGCTACACTAGGTACTGACATTGATCATGCAGAGGGTGAGACGATTGAAACACAAGGTGATAATCAACCATTGGGAAGAAACCTGTGAAGATGATTCCTGCTATGAATATGGAACCAGCATCATTGTTGACGGCAAAGAACTGCTCAGAGAGGCTTCCATCACAAGCGCTCTGAAAGCCGTGCTGAAAGAAATCGGTGCTGATGCGGAAATAGAAGAGACCGTTGAAAGCGAAAAAAAATGTGATTCTTACAAAAAATAAGAATAAAAGTCTAGACTACTAAGCAGTTTTTTTTCATGTTATGATAGACATCGGCTTACACATGACACCTTGAGTAGGATGAGAGATGATTCTCGTTCTGCTCTCTTTTTTGGGCGTTAATCGGGGCAGAACCAAGGTCCGCTCTTTCAAAAATATGAACTTTTTATAAATCGATCTCAATATGTTGTGTTTTTCTGAGAGGTTAGTATACTATATATAGTGTTAAGAGATTCATTATTTTTGATAGGTCGTGATAAGGATGGTTCAAATCATATTTGATTCAAAGACAGGGAATGTTCAGCGTTTTGTGAATAAAACAGACTTTCAGCTGATCCGCAAGGTGGATGAAATGGACCACGTGGACACTCCGTTTGTTTTGGTCACCTACACGACAAACTTCGGCCAGGTACCGGCATCAACACAATCATTTCTCGAAAAATACGCCCATCTCTTATTAGGAGTCGCTGCGAGCGGCAACAAAGTATGGGGCGATAACTTTGCAAAAAGCGCCGATACCATTTCAAGACAATATCAGGTGCCGATCTTGCACAAATTTGAACTCAGCGGCACAGCGAAAGACGTTGAATTGTTTACTCAGGAGGTAGAAAAAGTTGTCACAAAACCAAGTGCCAAAATGGATTCAGTTAAATAACGAAATTATGATCCAACAAGATGGAAAATTCCAGTTTGATAAAGATAAAGAGGCTGTACATAGCTATTTTGTTGACTATATCAACCAAAACACAGTTTACTTTCACGATTTGAAAGAGAAGCTGGATTATTTAATTGAAAACCAATACTACGAAGAAGAATTCTTAAGCCTGTATTCTTTTGAAGACATTAAAGAAGTGTTTAAGACAGCTTACGCAAAGAAGTTTCGTTTTCCTTCCTTCATGAGTGCGTTTAAATTCTATAATGACTATGCTTTGAAAACGAATGACAAAAAAAGAATCCTCGAGCGTTACGAGGACCGGATCTCAATTGTTGCGCTGTTCTTCGCAAACGGCGACACTGAGAAAGCGAAAGAATATGTGAATCTGATGATCAATCAGGAATATCAGCCGAGCACACCGACATTCTTAAATGCGGGCCGCAAACGCCGCGGAGAGCTTGTCAGCTGTTTCCTCTTGGAAGTCAATGATTCCTTAAACGACATCTCAAGAGCGATCGACATCTCCATGCAGCTTTCTAAACTGGGCGGCGGGGTTTCTCTTAACCTGTCTAAGCTCCGTGCGAAAGGTGAAGCGATCAAAGATGTGGAAAACGCCACAAAAGGCGTCGTAGGCGTGATGAAGCTTCTTGATAATGCGTTCCGCTACGCTGACCAAATGGGGCAGAGACAAGGCTCAGGCGCGGCATACCTGAACATCTTCCACCGAGATATTAATGATTTTCTTGATACGAAAAAGATCTCGGCTGATGAAGATGTCCGCGTTAAAACCCTTTCCATCGGCGTTGTGATTCCGGACAAGTTTGTCGAGCTTGCGCGTGAGGATAAAGCCGCTTATGTCTTTTATCCGCATACGATTTATAAAGAATACGGCCAGCATATGGACGAAATGGACATGACGGCGATGTATGAGGAGCTTGTCGACAACCCGCGCGTCAAAAAAGAAAAAGTGAATGCGCGCAAATTGCTTGAAAAGCTTGCCGTTCTCCGTTCTGAGTCAGGCTATCCGTACATTATGTTCCAGGATAACGTAAACAAAGAGCACGCGAATAACCACGTATCAAAAGTGAAATTCTCGAACCTTTGCTCTGAGGTGCTTCAGGCGTCACAGGTTTCAGCTTACACAGATTATGACGAGGAAGACGAAATCGGCCTGGACATTTCCTGCAACCTTGGTTCTTTAAATATTTTAAATGTCATGAAACATAAATCGATTGAGCGCACGGTGAAACTCGCGACGGATTCCCTGACTCATGTATCCGAGACGACGGATATCCGCAACGCGCCGGCAGTCAGACGCGCAAACAAAGCGATGAAGTCGATCGGTCTAGGCGCGATGAACCTGCACGGCTACCTTGCCCAAAACGGCATCGCTTACGAAAGCCCGGAAGCAAGAGACTTCGCGAATACGTTCTTTATGATGGTGAACTTTTATTCTATCCAGCGTTCAGCTGAGCTTGCAAAAGAAAAAGGCGAAACGTTTGAGCATTATGAAGGCTCCACTTATGCAACGGGAGAATATTTCAATAAATATATCGAAAAAGAATTCTCGCCGGCATACGAAAAAATCGCTGCGCTCTTTGAAGGCATGCACATCCCGACAATCGAAGACTGGAAAGAGCTGAAGGCGTTTGTCGCTGAAAACGGCATGTACCACAGCTACAGACTGTGCATCGCGCCGACAGGCTCCATTTCCTACGTCCAATCCAGCACGGCATCCGTTATGCCGATTATGGAACGGATTGAGGAAAGAACATACGGAAACTCCAAAACGTATTATCCGATGCCGGGGTTAGCGTCTAATAACTGGTTCTTCTACAAAGAAGCTTATGATATGGACATGTTCAAAGTGGTGGATATGATCGCGACAATCCAGCAGCATATCGATCAGGGAATCAGCTTTACCCTGTTTTTGAAAGATACGATGACAACTCGTGATCTGAACCGTATTGATCTGTATGCCCACCATAGAGGCATCAAAACCATTTACTATGCAAGAACGAAAGATACCGGGCAGGACAGCTGTCTTTCTTGTGTCGTTTGATTAAAGGAGAGTTTACAGTGACAAAAATTTATGACGCAGCAAACTGGTCAAAGCATGAAGATGATTTTACCCAAATGTTTTACAACCAAAACGTAAAGCAGTTCTGGCTTCCCGAAGAGATCGCATTAAACGGCGATCTCCTCACTTGGAAATACTTGGGTAAAAATGAGCAGGATACGTACATGAAGGTGCTCGCCGGCCTGACACTGCTTGATACAGAGCAGGGGAACACGGGCATGCCGATTGTGGCCGAGCACGTAGAAGGCCATCAGCGAAAAGCGGTTCTTAATTTCATGGCGATGATGGAAAACGCGGTGCACGCAAAATCATATTCAAATATTTTTATGACACTTGCTCCGACTGAAACGATCAACGAAGTGTTTGAATGGGTAAAGCAAAATAAGTACCTGCAGAAAAAAGCCCAAACCGTTGTCGGACTGTACCGCGCCATCAAAAAAGACGATGAGATTTCGCTGTTTAAAGCGATGGTTGCTTCCGTTTACTTAGAAAGCTTCCTTTTCTACAGCGGTTTCTATTATCCGTTATATTTCTACGGACAGGGAAAACTGATGCAAAGCGGTGAAATCATCAACCTGATTCTTCGTGATGAAGCGATCCACGGCGTCTATGTCGGACTGCTTGCCCAAGAAATATACAATAAACAAACAGAAGCGAAAAAGGCGGAACTTCGTGAATTTGCGATTGAGCTTTTAGAAGAGCTTTATCACAATGAGCTTGAGTATACCGAGGATCTGTACGATCAAGTCGGGCTGTCTCATGACGTAAAGAAATTCATCCGCTATAACGCCAATAAAGCTTTGATGAACTTAGGGTTCGATGCTTACTTTGAAGAAGAGGATATTAATCCGATCGTATTAAACGGATTAAACACCAAAACGAAATCACATGATTTCTTCTCCATGAAAGGGAACGGCTACAAAAAAGCGACGGTAGAACCGATTAAAGACGAGGATTTTTATTTCGGCCAAGATGAAGAGCAGATATAATATCTGCTCTTTTGGCTTGAATGGAGAGGTATGACAGGAGGAACCGACATGGATAAAATGGATGAAATCATCTTAGCCGCGCCGCGGAGTGACGTCTTCCAAAATGAAACGCTGACATTCCAGGGAGTCAACAGCGAAGATGAGCGTATCGTGAAGATTATGGCTCAAATTGAGGAGCATTTTTTAGAAATCAGAAGAGGCGACGCGGAAGAGGACCCGCGTTTTAAACAGCCGATTCCGTATGTCGTCATCCGGCGCGATGATGAAGTGTTTGTGTATGAGCGGCTCGCGGGCGGCGGAGAATCGCGCCTTCATAATAAGCTTTCCCTCGGCTTCGGCGGACACATGAATCCTATGGAGGGAGCGGCTTCATTTGCGGAGGTGCTGAAACAGAATACCGACCGGGAGTTAGCAGAAGAACTGCACATCCTTGAGAAAGACAAACAAAACATTGTCACACTCGGTTTAATCAATGATGATGAAAACAGTGTCGGAAAGGTGCATATCGGCATCCTTTCTACGCTCCAATTAGTGTCTGGAGCACAAGTCGAAGTGAAAGAAAAAGAGCAGATCGCCGGCCGCTGGATGAAAGTGAACGAATTAAAAGAAGAAGACGTGTATCAGCGGCTTGAAACTTGGTCTCAGTTTGTCGCCGATATTCTTCAATAACAGAAAAACCCCTGTTCCTCCTAAATAAGGGAGAACAGGGGTTTTTCATTAGTTTAACGTAATGACAGTATCAAATCCCGCTTTTTTGGCCTGCGCTGCTAAAGATTCAGCATAATCTCTGGAAGAGAATGCGCCAATCTGTACTTTAAATAAGCCGTCTTTCGGAAGCACAATCGCAACAAAACCTTTAGACACCGCATTGGCGGCAAGCGCATCAGCATTTGCTTTCACATTGAAAGCGCCGATTTGTACTTTATATAAGTCAGTCTTTTTTTTTAGCCCGAAAGCCTGCTCCAAGCCCTTGGCATGTCCTCTTGCAAGGCTTTCAATAAAACTGGCTGTTTTCAGTTTATTTGCATCAGCTGCCGTATCAACAAAACCATTCTCCGTCAAAATCGCCGGCATACTTGTCTCCCGCAGCACATGGAAGTTGGCTGTTTTTTTCCCTCGGTCATTAAAACCGGATGCTTGGATTACTTGCGTGTGAACGGCTGACTGGTAAGTCGAAGTCGGCGCTCCGACACCGGGGTAAATATAGCTTTCGAATCCGGTTCCGCCGCCTGAGTTAATATGAATGGATAAAAAATAATCTGCGCCCCAGCTGTTGGCGGCATCCGTTCTTTCCGTCAGACTGACCGTCTTATCGCTTGTCCTGCTCATCGTGACAGAAACCCCTTCATACTCATTCGTCAGAATCGTGCGCAAAACCAGCGCGATCTCCAGCGTGACCGCTTTTTCCTGAAGCCCGTTTCCGGTTGCGCCTGAATCAGTTCCGCCATGACCGGGGTCTATAAAAATTTTAACCATTCTCCATCACCTCATTACAGCATATGATGATATTTAAAAGGTGCTTGTACGGCTGTCATTCATAAAAAAAATGAGAAATACACCCAGCATTTCCCGGAAAATAAAAATAAATGGTTTGTCCTTCCGTTTCAGCTGAATACAATAAGAAATGAAAAATATTTCTCGGGAAAGCGCAGGATTCAGCATCATTCCCGAAGAGAACGGAAAATGCGACAGATAAAAGGGGTAATCGGGTCTCATGATGATAGGCGGGTGTCACGGAACGCCTTTATCATGAATAAGATAAAGAGAGAACAGAGAGGTGAGCATGTTGGAGCGCGCTGTAACCTATAAAAATAACGGACAAATTAACATCATTCTTAACGGCCAAAAGCAAGTGCTGACAAATGCGGAAGCTGAGGCGGAATATCAAGCCGCCCTGCAAAAAAATGAAGCCAAGCACAGCATTCTGAAAGAAATTGAAAAAGAAATGAACACATTAGTGGGTATGGAAGAAATGAAGCGCAACATTAAAGAAATTTATGCGTGGATATTCGTCAACCAAAAACGGGCCGAACAAGGGCTGAAAGTCGGAAAACAAGCTCTTCATATGATGTTCAAAGGCAATCCCGGCACCGGAAAAACAACCGTCGCGAGACTGATCGGCAAGCTTTTCTTCGAAATGAACGTGCTTTCCAAAGGACATCTGATCGAAGCAGAACGTGCCGATCTGGTCGGTGAATACATCGGACACACGGCGCAAAAAACGAGAGATCTGATTAAAAAATCGCTCGGGGGCATTTTATTCATTGATGAAGCATACTCACTTGCAAGGGGCGGAGAAAAGGATTTCGGTAAAGAGGCGATTGATACGCTTGTCAAGCATATGGAAGACAAACAGCATGAATTTATTCTGATCCTGGCAGGGTACTCGAGAGAAATGACACATTTCCTGTCATTAAATCCCGGCCTGCAATCGCGTTTTCCTATCAGCATCGATTTTCCGGATTATTCTGTCGCTCAGCTGATGGACATTGCAAAGCGCATGATAGCAGAGCGGGAGTATCAATTAAGCCAGGAAGCCGAGTGGAAGTTAAAAGATTACTTAATGACGGTGAAAAGCACGACAAGCCCCATTAAATTCAGCAACGGACGCTTTGTCAGAAATGTGATTGAAAAATCAATCCGCGCTCAGGCTATGAGGCTTTTAATGGGGGACCAATACTTAAAAAACGACCTGATGACGATTAAGAGTCAGGATTTATTTATAAAAGATGACACGGCAGCTCATGAATAATCCTCTCAGCCGGTTTGAGAGGCCTTTTTTTATTTCTCTCTTTAAAACCCGCCGGATGTGTGGTATACGTCCTGCGGGTTTGGTATGATAGTACTACTGCCCAATACGACACAGAAAGGAACATCCATTTGAACGAACAGGAAGAAAAAAAAGAAACGGTCATTTTAGTCGGCTGCCAGCTTCCGCACATGACCGACGAGCACTTTGAACATTCCATGGACGAGCTCGCTTCATTGACAAAAACGGCTGACGGAACGGTGCTGACCCGGATTACGCAAAAACGGAACAGAGCGGATGCCGCTACATATATAGGCAAGGGGAAAGTAGACGAGCTGAAGGCGCTGTGTGAAGAGCTTGAAGCGGATCTGGTCATTTTTAATGATGAACTGTCACCGAGCCAGCTTAAATCACTCGCCACGGCAATTGAAGCGAAGATCATCGACCGCACGCAGCTTATTTTGGATATTTTCGCAAAAAGGGCGAAGACGAGGGAAGGAAAGCTTCAGATCGAATTGGCCCAGCTTCAATATGCACTGCCGCGTCTGAGCGGACAAGGAATCAATCTCTCCAGACAAGGCGGCGGAATCGGGACGAGAGGGCCCGGTGAGACAAAGCTTGAAACAGACCGGCGCCACATTAGAAACCGCATACACGAAATTAACGTGCAGCTGTCAACGGTTATCCGCCACAGAAGCCGTTATCGGGAGAGACGCAAGAAAAATGGTGTGCTTCAAGCTGCGCTCGTCGGATATACCAATGCCGGGAAATCAACGTGGTTCAATAAATTAACAAGCTCAGACAGCTATGAAGAAGATCTGCTGTTTGCAACACTTGATCCGATGACAAGAAAGATGGCGCTTCCAAGCGGTTACAGCGTCCTTTTGTCTGATACGGTCGGCTTTATTCAGGATTTGCCTACGACGCTCATTGCTGCTTTCCGTTCAACGCTTGAGGAAGTGAAGGAAGCTGACTTGATCATTCATGTCATTGATTCTTCCAATGAAGATTATGCCGGGCATGAACAGACTGTTCTCGGACTGTTAAAAGAGCTTGAAGCAGATGATATTCCAGTGTTAACAGCTTATAACAAAAGGGATGAAACACTTCCTGACTTCATTCCGACAGCAGGAGAAGGCCACATCATGATCAGCGCCAGAATCGCCGGGGATGAAGCGAAATTGAAAGCGGAAATCGAAGCTTATTTGCGCCGTGAGCTGATGACGCCGTATGAAGTTCATGTACCCGCCGCTGAAGGCAAATTGATGTCGCGCATTAAATCAGAGACTATGATCGACAGCCTTTATTTTAATGAAGAAAATGAACGCTACGAAGTCTCGGGTTATGTGCAAGAAGAACAAAGCATACTTGGAGAACTGAAGAAATTCATGTAAGGAAGGTATACACAACATGTTTGAGACACTGACACACGGCACTCTATTGCAAAAAACCGCCGAAGAAACAGAAGCGGAAATCGCCGCCGTTCATAAAAGAATAGAAGAAATCAGTGAACGGAATGAATGGAGAGTCCTGCAAAGCTACAGAAAGCATAAAGTAAGCGATACGCATTTTACACCTTCAACCGGATACGGTTATGATGACATCGGCAGGGATACTCTGGAAGAGATCTATGCTGATGTGTTCGGAGGAGAGGCGGGGCTTGTGAGACCGCAAATCATTTCGGGGACGCACGCGATCTCAATCGCGCTGTTCGGTGTGCTGAGACCCGGAGACGAATTGCTTTATATCACAGGCAAGCCTTACGACACACTCGAAGAAATTGTCGGGGTGAGAGGCGGGGAGTATTCAGGCTCGCTTAAGGAATTTCAAATCGGGTATCATGCAGTCGATTTAACCACAGAAGGCAAAGTGGACTTCGAAGCGGTCCGTGCTGCAATCCGTCCGAATACAAAAGTGATCGGTATTCAGCGTTCAAAAGGATATGCGAACCGCCCGTCTTTCAGGATAAATGAGATTGAAGAGATGATTCGTTTCGTAAAAGAAATCAAAGAAGATGTCATTGTTTTTGTGGACAATTGCTACGGAGAATTTGCGGAAGAGCGGGAACCCTGTCACGTCGGAGCGGATCTTATGGCCGGCTCCCTGATTAAAAACCCGGGCGGCGGTCTTGCCAAAACGGGGGGATACCTTGTGGGGAAAGCCAAGTGGATTGAAGCCTGCTCTTACCGGATGACCTCACCGGGAATCGGAAGTGAAGCCGGCGCATCGCTGTATTCACTGCAGGAAATGTATCAAGGTTTTTTTCTCGCTCCGCACGTAGTGGCGCAAAGCTTGAAGGGAGCGGTATTTACCGCCCGTTTTCTTGAAAAGCTGGGATTTTCGTCAAACCCTGCATGGAATGCGCCGAGAACGGATCTGATCCAATCTGTTGAGTTTCAGGACCCTGATAAGATGATCGCTTTTTGCCAGGCGATACAATACGCTTCACCGATTAATGCGCATGTGACGCCTTATCCGAGCTATATGCCGGGATATGAAGACGATGTCATTATGGCAGCGGGCACTTTCGTACAGGGGGCGAGCATTGAATTATCGGCAGATGGCCCTATCAGACCGCCTTACGTCGCGTATGTCCAAGGAGGATTAACCTATGCGCACGTAAAAAATGCGATTTGCAGCGCAGTTAATGCTCTAATGGAAAAAGGGCTGATCTGAGCCGTTTGCAATTTTCAAAGAATTCGATGTTAAGATTCCTTACATTGTGTTGACACAAAATATAACATCACCTATAATGAGACTAAGATAAGAAAAGGAGGAAATTGAGATGAGTGATAACATTCGCCGCTCAATGCCTTTATTTCCAATAGGAATTGTCATGCAGTTAACAGAACTTTCTGCCCGGCAAATTCGATATTATGAGGAAAATGGACTGATATTTCCAGCGAGAAGCGAAGGAAATAGACGATTATTTTCATTCCATGATGTAGATAAACTGTTAGAAATCAAAAATTTGATTGAACAAGGCGTCAATATGGCGGGGATCAAACAAATTCTGGATAAGGCATCTGCCGAACCTGAAGAAAAATCTGAAAAAACTGCCAAACCGATGAAGCATAATCTGTCTGACGACGAACTCAGAAAGCTTCTGAAAAACGAACTGATGCAGGCAGGCCGATTCCAGCGGGGGAACACCTTCCGCCAAGGTGATATGTCCCGATTCTTTCATTAATCCGTTAGCAACTGTTTTGCTATATACATTTACCTTTTAGAGGAGGAGTTTTACGAAATGGCAAAGTACACAAGAGAAGACATCGTAAAATTAGTAAATGAGGAAAACGTAAAGTACATCCGCCTTCAGTTTACAGACATTCTCGGAACGATTAAAAACGTGGAAATTCCTGTGAGCCAGCTTGAAAAAGCACTTGATAATAAATGCATGTTTGACGGTTCTTCCATCGAAGGTTTTGTCCGTATCGAAGAATCTGATATGTACTTATATCCTGATCTGAACACATTTGTTATCTTCCCATGGACAGCTGAAAAAGGTAAAGTAGCACGTTTCATCTGTGATATCTACAATCCGGACGGCACCCCGTTCGAAGGTGATCCGCGTAACAACCTCAAACGGATTCTGAAAGAAATGAAAGAACTCGGTTTCAGCGATTTCAATCTTGGACCTGAGCCTGAATTCTTCCTGTTTAAATTAGATGAAAAAGGCGAACCGACACTCGAATTAAACGATAAAGGCGGATACTTCGACCTGGCTCCGACTGACTTGGGAGAAAACTGCCGCCGCGATATCGTGCTTGAGCTGGAAGAAATGGGATTTGAAATCGAAGCATCTCACCATGAAGTCGCTCCCGGCCAGCACGAAATCGATTTTAAATATGCCGGTGCCATCCGTTCTTGTGACGACATCCAAACTTTCAAACTTGTCGTCAAAACGATCGCCCGCAAACACGGTCTGCATGCGACATTCATGCCAAAACCGCTGTTCGGCGTAAACGGTTCCGGTATGCACTGTAATCTATCACTCTTCAAAGATGGCGTTAACGCATTCTTTGATAAAGACGCTGATCTTCAGCTGAGTGAAACAGCAAAACACTTCATTGCCGGTATCGTAAAACACGCGACAAGCTTTACAGCTGTCACAAACCCGACAGTGAACTCTTATAAACGCCTTGTTCCGGGCTATGAAGCACCTTGCTACGTGGCATGGAGCGCGCAAAACAGAAGTCCGCTGATCCGTATTCCGGCTTCCCGCGGCATCAGCACGCGTGTTGAAGTCCGCAGTGTAGACCCGGCGGCAAACCCGTACCTGGCATTAAGCGTATTGCTTGCAGCAGGCCTTGACGGAATCAAAAATAAACTTGAAGCGCCGGCTCCGATTGACCGCAACATCTACGTCATGAGCAAAGAAGAGCGCATGGAAAGCGGAATCGTGGACCTTCCGGCGACACTTGCGGAAGCTCTCGACGAATTCAAATCAAACGAAGTCATGGTTGCAGCTCTCGGTGAGCATCTGTTCGAACACTTCATCGAAGCAAAAGAAATCGAATGGGATATGTTCCGCACACAGGTTCATCCGTGGGAGCGCGAACAGTATATGTCTCAATATTAATCTCTCAATCCCTTGGCACTATTGGTGTCAGGGGATTTTTTGATTTTGACCGCCAAAAATACTAAACATATATATTCTTCATAACCATCAACTGATGAATTTTAAAGTTTCTCTGAGACATGGGAGTCCACGTCTGAAGTGATGGTTATATTTTTATGTCCAAACCTTTCCTGGACAAATTATTGTTGCCCCAGATTCAAAAAGAAGAAAAGCGTGACAAACTGTAAAATACAGACGGATTACAGTGTTTTTCCCTTAATAAAAAGACCAGGGTGTTGGTATCACCCCGGCTCTGTAATAAAAGCTGCCCATCAAAGGGTTTGCTCGATGTGGTTTCATGATAGACCTAACCCTTCAGGTTTCCAGGCTCACGGGTGGTCTGTTTTTTTCTTATATACGTCAACAGGCCGATTATAAACGGCTCGAATAAACCCATCTATATTTAATGAGGATATTATATGATTGCCTTCAATTTTCATTTTCAATAGGAAGGAGCAGGTAATTCATCGATTTTTATACGAAGTAAACTATAAGGTTTCTGTCGTAAGTCTTTTCCATAATGAAATCTAGCCTGCCGATGTAATTGGTTCACGATGACGTATAAGTATCCATCCGGACCAATCGAAAAAGTATCCGGCCATAAAATTCTCGGATCATGTGCGATGGTTTCCATTATGCCATTCGGCAGTATTTTTCGAATACTATTGTTCTCGTAATCTCCGGCATAAACGGCTCCTTTTGCATCTGTAATCATTCCATCAGACGCACCTTTTTCTCCCCAATACGCCACATGATAAAGTAAATCCATGTCCGGTATATTTCTATCTCTCAGGGCTTCTGTTGAGATCGAGAACAAATGGCGGCTGGTCAGTGGACAAAAAAATAATACCTTCCCGTCAGGAGAAATCGCAATACCGTCGGATGCCAGCCTAAATGGGGAAGTTGAACCATCCCTGTTACGATTCATCAAAATGTTGCCTTCTACTTTCGGTATAAAATAGGGATCCGGTGAAGTTGGATTTGCTCCATTTAACCGTCTGCATGCATTTCCGGTTTCCAAATCAACGATGATAATCGCTCCTGGTCCTTTGGAAGAAGAATCCGTTATATAGGCATAACCTGCAGTTCCAACACGAAAATCAAATCGGACATCATTCAGGTAAGTTGTTGGCAGGACAACATCTTCTGTAAAGGTATACACTCTTCTGATTGTATTGGTTTTTAAATCAACAGCGACTAATTTTGCCCCGCCTTTAATTGGTTCAGAAAAATTGGGTGCCGCTGTATCTAGTACCCAAAGCGTTCCCTTTCCATCAGCAACTACACTTTGGACACTGATGAAAGTCATTTTGATAGTCTCGGGGTTAACCAAATTGGTTTGTAAATCAGGATAGGGCTGCAATTTATCCCCAACTATTTCCGCCACCGTAAATTTAACATCGTCTCCCCATTTCGGAAAACAAATGAAAATACGACCAGTTTCCGAAACCGTAACACCGGTAGGCATAGCTCCATAAAATGCATAAACCAGTTCTAAATCACCGAAATACTTTTCAAAAGGCAGCATAGGTTTCATAATATCCTCCTCAACCAATTAAACGGGATATGACTTATATATGATTCGCATTTTTTCTAGTGCATGTTTATTAATACGTTTTTCTAAACGAAAAGGTGATGATCAGTCAGCCACAAGGGATTTTTACTTATACGTCTGTCGAAGCAGTTGGCGATTACACTATGGTATGTCCTTGGTCGGTTTTAAATTTTCTGAAAAAGGAGTTGAAAAAGCAGATCAGATTTTATAAGATTAAATCAAGTTAGTTTGTTTACTCAACAAACTAAGGAATCCGATTAAATTGCCCATTTAAATGCATGATGGAAGGGGGATAAGAGGCTCGAAAGAAGAATTTAAAAAACGAAAGCACGGGGCTGTTATCCTTTCCGGGCATATAAGATGAAATTGCAGCCATCTGATCACTATTTATCTGAGGAAAACGCTCTGTGAAAGTCATCGGCTATCAGTTTATGAAAGCGCTTTTATAAAGTGCGCACTGCCCAATAAATTTGAAGACATGTTATATCCTTTCATACTGGTTCCTTATGAAAGGATCGAAAAGGGGAGGAAATCATGCTCAGTGAAAATGTAAAGAAGATCAGCATGGCTGAAAAAGTTGGATATGCGTCTGGGGATTTTGCATGTAATTTAATTTATGCAACGGTGTCTACTTATCTTTTGTTCTTCTATACAGATGTATTTGGTTTATCGGCAGCCGCCGCCGGTACGATGTTTTTAGTGGTCAGAATCATCGACGCCCTCGCTGATCCTTTTATTGGAACTATAGTAGACAGAACAAATAGCAGGTTTGGGCGCTTCAGACCGTATCTTTTATTCGGAGCTTTTCCATTTGTCATACTGGCCATCCTCTGTTTTACAACCCCCGATTTTTCAGATATGGGGAAATTAATATATGCCTATATAACATATGTCGGCTTGTCGCTTACATACACAGCGATAAACGTTCCGTATGGCGCGTTAACTTCTGCCATGACCAGAAATAATCAAGAAGTTGTTAGTATAACATCTGTCCGTATGTTATTTGCGAATCTTGGGGGACTTGTCGTTGCATTTTTTGTTCCTTTACTGGCTGCTTATTTAAGCGATACTTCAGGCAGCGAATCTCTTGGCTGGCAGCTAACCATGGCCATTATGGGATTCATAGGCGGGTGTCTTTTAATCTTTTGTTTTAAAAGCACAAAAGAGCGTGTCACTCTTCAAAAATCTGAAGAAAAAATTAAATTTTCGGATATATTCGAGCAATTTCGTGTTAATCGGCCGCTTGTGGTATTAAGTATTTTCTTTATTATTATTTTTGGAGTGAATTCAATAAGTAATTCGGTCGGCATCTATTACGTAACGTATAACTTAGGAAGAGAGGATTTAGTGAAGTGGTACGGTTTGTTAGGAAGTTTGCCCGCTCTGGTCATTTTACCTTTTATTCCAAAGCTTCATCAATTATTGGGGAAGAAGAAATTACTAAACTACGCATTATTACTGAATATGATCGGCCTTCTAGCTTTATTGTTTGTTCCGTCAAGTAATGTATTCCTTATCCTTTCCTTTCGATTACTGGCTGCTGCCGGAAGTCTCACTGCCGGGGGATATATGTGGGCGCTTATTCCTGAAACAATAGAATATGGAGAGTACAGAACCGGGAAAAGAATGGGCGGGCTCATATACGCTATTATCGGATTTTTCTTTAAATTCGGCATGGCCTTGGGAGGGGTTATACCTGGGCTGGTTTTAGATAAGTTTGGATATGTGGCAAATCAGGTGCAAACGGCGGAGGCATTGACGGGAATTTTAATTACAACCACCATTATTCCCGTGTTCTTACTGGTTTTAGCCATGATTGATATTAATTTCTATAACTTAGATGAGAAAAAATATAAAAACATGGTTCGAGAATTAGAGAATAGAGACAAGGTTTATTTGGATCATATTGATGATTTCAAAGCTTAAAATATGATGAGTCAACAGAAAATAGCTGAGGAGGCGTTCCGATGAAGATTATCAATCCGGTACTTAAAGGATTTAATCCCGATCCGAGTATTTGCAGGGTCGGAGAGGATTATTATATCGCCGTATCTACATTTGAGTGGTTTCCGGGAGTCCAGATACACCACTCAAAAGATTTAGTGAATTGGCACTTAGTTGCACATCCATTACAGAGAGTTTCTCAATTAGATATGAAAGGAAACCCTAATTCAGGAGGGGTCTGGGCGCCATGTTTAAGTTACAGCGACGGAAAGTTTTGGCTGATCTATACGGATGTTAAGGTAGTAGATGGCGCCTGGAAAGATTGCCACAATTATTTAGTGACTTGTGACACGATTGATGGTGATTGGGGGGAGCCGATCACATTAAATAGCTCGGGATTTGATGCTTCTTTATTCCATGATACGGATGGAAAAAAATATTTATTAAATATGTTATGGGATCAGCGTATTGATCGGCACTCTTTCGGAGGAATTGTCATGCAGGAATATTCTGATGAGGAGCAAAAATTAATTGGAAAACCGAAAGTAATATTTAAAGGAACTGAAAGAAAGCTGACGGAAGCGCCGCACCTTTATCATATCGGGAACTATTATTATTTATTAACTGCAGAAGGAGGAACGCGGTTCGAACATGCTGCTACAATTGCCCGTTCTGCAAATATTGAGGGGCTATATGAAGTTCATCCTGATAATCCTATCTTAACGTCATGGCATGATCCCGAAAATCCGCTGCAAAAATGCGGGCATGCATCCATCGTTCAAACACATACAGGTGAGTGGTACTTAGCTCATTTAACGGGACGTCCTATTCATCCGGACGATGATTCAATTTTTCAGCAGCGAGGTTATTGTCCTTTGGGCAGAGAAACAGCTATTCAAAAACTCTATTGGAAAGATGAATGGCCTTATGTAGATGGCGGAAAAGAGGGAAGTTTGGAGGTGGAAGCGCCTTCTATTCCTGAAACCATATTTGAAGCAACGTACCCGGAAGTTGATGAATTCGAGAACTCAACATTAAATATCAATTTTCAAACGTTAAGGATTCCGTTCAGGAAAGAATTAGGCTCATTGACTCAAGTGCCAAATCATTTGCGGTTATACGGCCATGAATCATTAACCTCGGCATTTACTCAGGCATTTGTAGCCAGACGCTGGCAAAGTGTCCATTTTGAAGCGGAAACAGCTGTAGCGTTTTTCCCGGAGAATTTTCAACAAGCCGCTGGATTGGTGAACTATTACAATACAGAGAACTGGACGGCTCTTCAAGTCACGCATGATGAAGAACTCGGCCGTATTCTTGAATTAACAATATGTGATAACTTTTCTTTTTCACAGCCATTAAACAATAAAATTGTGATCCCCGGTGAAGTAAAGTATGTCTATTTAAAAGTGAATATCGAAAAGGAAAAATATTATTATTTCTATTCGTTTAACAAAGAAGACTGGCATAAAATTGACATTACATTAGAATCGAAAAAATTATCAGATGATTACATCCGCGGAGGAGGATTCTTTACAGGAGCTTTTGTAGGGATGCAGTGCCAAGATACCAGCGGTCACCACATTCCGGCTGACTTCAGATATTTTCGTTATAAAGAAAAATAATGCGCACAAGAAAAAGGAGCTTCTATTTTAGAACTCCTTTTTCATATCATGTCCTATGTGAAAAATTCCTTCAGAAATACTCCTGTTCAGCATGAAAAAAACAGCGTAAAACTTAATGATTAACCATATCAAGAAAATGATCAATTACAATAGAGGACATTCCCAATGCCGATGCATTTTTTCCTAAAACAGATGGTAATAATTCATAACTATTGCCTAATTGGGAATAAACCCGGGACGACACTTCGCTTCTAATTGAATTTAAAACCATAGGATGCGATTCAATGATGCTGTTTCTTAAAATGATGGCTTGCGGATTGAATGTATTCAAAATATTGGTCAGGCCTATCCCTAAATAGAAGCCGAAATTCTGTAAGGCACGTAAAGTTCCAACATCATTCAGATGGGCGAGGTCTATGATATCTTGATTGGATACTTTTTTTTCTTTCGTCTGAAGAGATTTTAATAAAGCCTTCTCTGAAGCATACAATTCCCAGCAGCCCCGGTTTCCGCAGCTGCATTTCGGACCATTAAAGTCTATTGTCATATGTCCCATTTCTCCAGAGAATCCGCCAACCCCTCTATATAAATCATTATTGATTATAACGCCGATCCCTATCCCTGTACCGATACTTGCATAAATCATGTTATCGTGATTTTTTGCAGCGCCAAATACTTTTTCTCCATATGCGCCGGCATTTGCCTCATTTTCAATAAAAACAGGCACATTGAACTTCTCTTGGATGATAGGTTTTAAGTCAATATTTCTCCAGTTGGAGTTCGGAGTGAAAACAATTTTTTGATTTTTATCAATTAATCCGGGAACGCATATGCCTATACCGATAAGCCCGTACGGAGATTGCGGCATATTCGCAATAAAGTGATGAATCATCTCAATTAAAATATCTTTCGTTATTTCAGGAGAGCTGCATTCCAAATGATGGTGTTGATCAAGGACGATCGTCCCTTCAAGGTCTGTTAAAATGCCGTTAATATAATCGACCCCGACATCTATTCCTACGGAGTATCCTGCTTTTTTATTAAAAACAAGCATGACAGGTCGTCTGCCGCCGCTTGATTGTCCCTGACCGATTTCAAATACAAGGTTTTCTTTCATTAATGTGTTTACCTGTGATGAAACAGTAGATTTATTTAATCCGGTCATTTCAGATAATTTTGCTCTTGAAATAGGTGAGTTTTTAAGGATTTCTTTTAATAATAACTTTTGGTTTACTTTTTTGACAAAGGCTTGATCAGCGATATCCACTTCATCCACTCCATTTGTATAATCTTTAAATTAAGTTGAGTTTTCTGTGTTATCATGCGAAGCGTCACACATAGCGAATCCAACCTTATTATATCTAATGTATTCGTGAAAAACTAAAAAAAATATTGAAAATACTGATGAGGTTATATAAGATGAAAATATGTTAGTTTGTTTAAGCAACAAACTAACATGTGAATATGACATAAAATGCGCTTGAATTTATTTTTAAGGGGGAAATGTCATGGCTCAGTCTCATTCCGGTACAGCCGGCTATTTTGAAAGCGTAAACAAAGTGATTTATGAAGGGAAAGATTCCACGAATCCTTTAGCATTTAAATATTATAATCCTCAAGAAGTAATCGGCGGAAAGACAATGAAAGAGCATCTGCGGTTTTCTATTGCTTATTGGCATACATTTACCGCTGACGGTACAGACATGTTTGGAGCGGCTACGATGCAAAGACCGTGGGATCGTTATAAAGGCATGGATCTGGCGAGAGCGAGGGTAGAAGCAGCATTTGAGATGTTTGAAAAACTGGATGCGCCATTTTTTGCTTTCCATGACCGGGATATCGCACCTGAAGGAAGTACGTTAAAAGAGACAAATCAAAATTTAGATATTATCGTGAGCATGATGAAAGAGTACATGAGAACGAGCGGCGTGAAGCTATTATGGAATACTGCAAACATGTTTACGAACCCCCGCTTCGTCCATGGTGCCGCGACTTCTTGCAATGCAGATGTGTTTGCGTATGCCGCAGCACAAGTAAAAAAAGGGCTGGAAACAGCAAAAGAGCTTGGCGCCGAAAACTATGTATTTTGGGGCGGACGTGAAGGATACGAAACATTGTTAAATACGGATTTAAAATTTGAGCTTGATAATCTGGCCAGATTCATGCATATGGCAGTGGATTATGCGAAGGAAATCGGGTATACAGGGCAATTTTTGATTGAACCAAAACCAAAAGAGCCGACCACTCATCAATATGATACAGATGCAGCAACAACCATTGCCTTTTTGAAGCAATATGGCTTAGACAGTCATTTTAAATTAAATCTCGAAGCCAATCATGCCACATTAGCCGGGCATACATTCGAACATGAATTACGAATGGCGAGAGTGCATGGCCTTCTTGGATCTGTTGATGCGAACCAAGGTGATCCGCTGTTAGGCTGGGACACAGATGAATTTCCGACAGATTTATATTCTGCGACATTAGCCATGTACGAAATCCTGCAAAATGGCGGCCTTGGAAGCGGCGGATTAAACTTTGACGCAAAGGTCAGAAGATCTTCTTTTGAGCCTGATGATTTACTTTATGCCCATGTTGCTGGGATGGATGCATTTGCAAGGGGATTGAAAGTCGCTCACAAATTAATCGAAGACCGTGTGTTTGAAGATGTGATTCAGCATCGTTACCGCAGCTTTACCGAAGGGATCGGTCTTGAAATTGCAGAAGGAAGAGCTGATTTTAAGACACTTGAGCAATATGCGCTAAACAATCAGCCAATTAAAAACGAATCAGGGAGACAGGAGCGGTTAAAAGCGATATTGAACCAATACATTTTAGAGGTATAACAAAGAAGCTTGATCCGCTAAAAAGTTTTAGCAGGGAAAGCCGAGCTGCCCCGGAACTTCCCGTTCTGGCGGGAAGTTTCAATGGGGACCTATTGAGAGGGAAAGGAGTGAAAAAATGAAGTATGTCATTGGGATAGATCTTGGAACGAGCGCCGTTAAAACCATTTTAGTCAATCAAAACGGCAAGGTTTGTGCAGAAACGTCCAAAAGATATCCGCTTATTCAAGAGAAGGCGGGGTATAGTGAGCAAAATCCCGAAGACTGGGTGCAGCAAACAATTGATGCCTTGGCTGAATTGGTTTATGAATCCGGTGTTCAAGCCGAAGATATAGACGGGATAAGCTATTCAGGACAAATGCATGGGTTAGTCCTGCTTGACCAAGATGGGCAGGTGCTGCGTCATGCGATTCTTTGGAATGATACCCGAACGACGCCTCAATGTATGAGGATGACCGAGACATTTGGCGATCATCTGCTTGATATCACAAAAAACCGTGTACTAGAAGGATTTACATTACCTAAAATGTTATGGGTGAAGGAACATGAGCCTGAACTTTTTAAAAAAACTGCTGTTTTTTTGCTTCCGAAAGACTATGTGAGATTCCGTATGACCGGTGCCATTCACACTGAATACTCCGATGCGGCGGGAACGTTACTTTTAGATATTATCCGCAAGGAGTGGAGCGATGATATTTGCAATCAATTTGGTATTTCTGCAGATATTTGTCCTCCGCTTGTTGAATCCCATGATTGCGTAGGATCGCTGCTTCCGAACGTCGCGGCGGAGACAGGGCTGATGGAAAAAACAAAAGTGTACGCCGGGGGAGCAGATAATGCTTGCGGTGCAATTGGAGCCGGTATCCTTTCATCCGGAAAAACATTATGCAGTATTGGGACGTCAGGGGTCATACTTTCCTGTGAAGAAGACAAAGAAAGGGACTTTAAAGGGAAAGTGCACTTTTTTAATCATGGAAAAAAGGATTCTTTTTATACGATGGGAGTCACACTCGCTGCTGGATACAGCTTAGACTGGTTTAAAAGAACGTTTGCGCCAAACGAATCGTTTGAGCAATTATTGGATGGGGTGGAAGCTATTCCGATAGGAGCAAATGGACTGCTGTATACTCCTTATTTGGTTGGTGAAAGAACGCCGCATGCTGATTCATCTATTCGGGGAAGCTTGATCGGAATGGATGCGGCCCATAAAAGAGAGCATGTTATGAGGGCGGTAATGGAAGGCATCACATTCTCTTTGAATGAATCAATTGAGCTATTCCGCGAAGCGGGAAAATCAGTTGATTCTGTTGTCTCTATTGGCGGGGGAGCTAAAAATGAAACGTGGCTTCAAATGCAAGCTGATATTTTCAATACGCGGGTGATTAAGTTAGAAAACGAACAAGGTCCCGCCATGGGAGCTGCTATGTTAGCTGCCTTCGGGAGCGGGTGGTTTGAATCCCTTGAAGAATGTGCAGAGCAATTCATACGTGAGGCTGCTGTATTCTATCCGGAAGAACAAAATGTTCAAAAATATAAAATACTATTCGATTTGTATAAGAACATTTACACTCACACAAAGGATCTCAATACAGCATTGAAGAGTTTTCGGGAAAATGAATGATAAGTGCGGTTCGTCAAGAGAGTGTTTTTGCCGGGAGATCAATGAAAAAACAATTAACAGCTAAAAAGCTTTGATGGCAAAGCTGCTTATAAATAATGTCATTTGTCGGAGGAAACAGATAATCATTCGGACTCCGTGGGGATACCTTTTTGCAATGGATTCACAGCTATCATTCAACTTCAGGAGTTCCTTAGGAAATTAAAAAAGAACCCCGCCAAATTGGCCAGGTTCTTTTTATATTGCACAAAAACAGACACGGTGATATAATCAGATCACGCGTGCTTTCTGTGTGAAAATTCATAGTTATCCATCTTATATTATGATTATATCATGCTGAAAAGCTCTTGTCAATTTTTTTTTGAAGGGGAGATATAGAATGAGTTCTTTGGTTCTCGGTATTCACGAAATTGAAAAAACACAGCCTTTGCTCGTTGGAGGAAAAGGGTTGCATTTAGGGGAATTATCAAAAATTCAAGGAATACAAGTACCAGAAGGCTTTTGTGTCACAACAGCAGGATATCAAAAAGCCATTGAACAAAACGAGACGTTACAAGCGCTGTTGGATCAACTGACCATGCTGAAAGTGGAGAATCGGGATCAAATCGGTAAAATCAGCAGGGAAATTCGGCAAACCATTATGGAAGCAGAAATTCCTTCCGATGTAGTTAAAGCAGTTGCTTGCTATCTCTCCTGGTATGGCGAAGAACATGCCTATGCCGTGCGTTCTAGTGCGACTGCTGAAGATTTACCGCACGCCTCTTTTGCCGGTCAGCAAGACACCTATTTAAATATTACCGGTGTCGATGCAATCTTGCAGCATATCAGTAAATGTTGGGCGTCCCTATTTACTGATCGCGCGGTCATTTACCGTATGCAAAATGGATTTGATCACAGCCAAGTTTATTTATCCGTTATCATCCAAAGGATGGTTTTCCCTCAGGCTTCGGGGATCTTATTTACCGCTGATCCGGTGACCGGAAACCGAAAGCTGCTATCTATTGATGCCGGTTTTGGACTTGGTGAAGCACTGGTCTCCGGCTTAGTATCCCCCGATTGTTATAAAGTACAGGACGGGCAAATCGTCGATAAGAGAATAGAAACTAAAAAAAAGGCTGTCTATGGACGAAAAGATGGCGGAACGGAAATACAAGAGATCAATCTTGATCAGCAAAAGATTCAAACACTGACTGATGAACAAATTTTACAGCTGGCACGTATCGGGAGGCAGATCGAAGCTCATTTCGGCCAGCCGCAAGATATCGAATGGTGTTTGGACCGCGATACTTTTTATATCGTCCAGAGTCGTCCGATCACAACGTTATACCCCGTTCCTGAAGCGAACGATCAAGAAAATCACGTCTATATCTCTGTTGGTCATCAACAAATGATGACGGATCCCATAAAACCCCTTGGATTGTCTTTTTTTCTGTTGACGACTTCTGCACCCATGCGTAAAGCCGGCGGAAGGCTATTTGTTGATGTCACACATCATCTGGCATCCCCTAAAGTCAGAGAAGTTTTCTTAAAAGGCATGGGGCAGCACGATCCGCTCTTAAAAGACGCACTTATGACCATAATAGAGCGGCGTGATTTCATTAAGCCGATACCTGATAAAACGGCACCGATTCCCGGAAAAGGCAATGCAGATATGCCGGATCAAACTGAAAACGATCCGGCAATTGTTTCTGATTTGATTAAGAGCAGTGAAACATCGATAGAAGAGTTAAAACAAAACATCCAGACGAAATCAGGATCTGATTTATTTCGTTTTATTTTGGATGATATCCAGGAATTAAAGAAGATTTTATTTAACCCAAAAAGTTCGGTGTTGATTCGAACTGCAATGGATGCTTCATCATGGATTAACGAAAAAATGAACGAGTGGTTAGGTGAAAAAAACGCAGCAGACACGCTTTCTCAATCTGTACCCCATAATATTACTTCAGAAATGGGGCTTGCGCTATTAGACGTCGCCGATGTGATCCGTCCTTATCCAGAAGTAATTGCTTATTTAGAGGATGTAAAAGATGATTCCTTTTTGGATGAGCTGGTGAAGTTTGAAGGCGGACAGGAAATCCATGACGCTATCTATGCTTTCCTCAACAAGTACGGAATGCGATGTACCGGAGAAATTGATATGACAAGAACTCGATGGAGCGAAAAACTAACTGCACTTGTCCCTATGATTCTTAATAACCTCAAAAACTTTGAGCCAAATGCCAGCCGGCAGAAATTTGAGCAAGGGCGGCAGGAGGCATTGAAGAAAGAACAAGAGTTATTAGATCGATTGAAGCAATTACCGGATGGTGAACAAAAAGCCAAAGAAACCGAACGAATGATCCGCATCATCCGGAACTTCAGCGGGTTTAGGGAATATCCAAAATACGGCATGGTCAGTCGCTACTTCGTTTATAAGCAGGCTTTACTGAAAGAAGCCGAACAACTCGCAGAAGCAGGGATTATTCAAGAAAAAGAAGACATATACTTTCTTACTTTTGGAGAACTTCAAGAAGTCGTACGCACAAATATATTGGATTACCAAATCATCAGTACACGAAAAGACGAGTACAAAGTATATGAAAGACTATCTCCGCCGCGTGTTATCACGTCTGACGGCGAAATCGTTACAGGCGAGTACAAACGAGAAAATCTCCCGGCCGGAGCGATTGCAGGGCTTCCTGTTTCCTCGGGAGTCATAGAGGGGCGGGCACGTGTTATTTTAAACATGGAAGATGCCAATTTGGAAGAGGGGGATATATTAGTTACCTCCTTTACCGATCCCAGCTGGACACCATTGTTTGTATCCATAAAAGGCCTGGTCACGGAAGTTGGCGGACTGATGACCCATGGAGCGGTTATAGCGCGTGAATACGGCTTACCTGCAGTTGTTGGAGTTGAAAATGCAACCCAATTGATAAAAGATGGGCAACGAATCCGCGTACACGGAACAGAAGGCTGTATTGAAATATTATAATAGCGGGTGTGTGCAGCGGGACATCAAGTATTCCCCGCATTTGTACCAATGGTAATAACAAAGATCGAACAATAAGAAAAGCCGGAACCTCTTAAATGAGGAGTCCGGCTTTTTTTATGCGAAAATGACTTAATGTCAAAAGTGAAAACGCCATAAAAAGATCTTATGGCGTCTGTCCGAACTGTGAGATGCAATTTTCTTGGGAGACGAATATGGTTCGTCAATGTGCTATTAAAGGAAAGCAGCACCTACAATGATTAACAAAATGAAAAGCACAACGATCAAGACGAAAGTGCTTCCGCCATAATTTCCACCGTAGTATCCCATATTGCCACCTCCTCTTGTTAGGATAGTATATACTATGCCGAACGATAAATTTCGACATGGATTTTAGTCTAAAAGAGAAAAAATGAAGTTTTTGTCTAAAATGAAGGGTTGATGAATGAAATATCATTTTCGGTTCTCCTTAGGCTATGGCATGTTTAGTTGAGAGTAAGAACCTTTAGGATATGCCGTTTTCTTCACGATGGAAGCAAAGTTATCCTCGCACGAAATAAATTAGATAATGAGAAATAATCAAGAAAGAATCATTCATCATTTCCCGGGCAAGCGCAGTATACGACAAATAATAAGTATTTTCCTTTTTTCGTTTTGGAAGAGAACGCATTAAAGTGAACGAACAAGATTGGACACAGGGGAAGGTGATGCCTGTTGGGCGGGCACAGATCAACCGGAACGAAGTGAAACTTTTATAAAGCAGTAACGTATTACTTTTATAAAGATAAATAAGGGGGCTTCTGAATGGGATTAAAACATTTCTTTAATATAGAGTTAAAATGCTCCATCTGCGGGAAAACATTAAAATCTGGTGATGGGCTGACAGCTCATATTACCCTTCCAAGTGAGAAGATGATGCCTGTGGGGAGAATGGACAGAGTGTTAAGTAAATTCGCTGATAAGGTTTACTGTAAAAAGTGTAGTGAGTAGATCGTCAGTGTCATGAGGAAACTCTGGCGGGTTTCCTCATGATATATGTCGGTCAATTCAAATTGGAAAAAAGCGAAATTGTAATGACTAAAGTAGACAAAGAACCCAAGGATACCAAAGAGATCATTTTTCGTTTGCTTTGCTTTTTGGAAGGTTTGCTTAGTTCGTGGATCACTGCACCCCATAAAAGCATTGATGCTAGAATGATAAGACTCATATGTAACAGTGCTCCTTTGCTTGTTTTAAGAAATTTTACCATCTATAAGGCGGTAATGTCGATGAAATGAACAAAACAAGATCTTAATAACTATTACCGCTGATCTTAATCAATGATGAGGAAAGGAATTGAGAGTTGAAATTAGAACGTTTATTATCAATCATATTCAAGCTCTTACATAATGAAATTTTATCTGCTTCCAGTTTAGCTGATGAATTTCAAGTATCATCGCGGACAATTTATAGAGATATCGAAGCGATTTGTGCTGCTGGAATACCGATCGTTTCATATCAAGGTGCTAACGGCGGTTTCGGGATTATGAAAGGATACAAATTTGATAAAAGTTTAATCGGATCTCACGATGTATTAAATCTTATCACTGTATTAAGCAGTTTATCGAGTCTTTTTGAAGATAGGGAAGTTGAACATACGATAGATAGATTAAAATCTCTGGATACAAGCGGCAACAGGACGTTGTATGTTGAGTTGGAAAGCCTTAGAACAGAACCGAATTCCTTAAGGCATCTGCGAAAAGCTATACATGAAAAAAAGGTGGTACGCTTTGATTATGTCAGCAATAAAAATGAATTTACCTCACGTGAAGCAGAACCAATCCATCTCCATTATAAGTTCCGTAATTGGTATGTATATGGTTATTGCAGAGAACGTCAAGATGTTAGAGAATTTAAAGTATCACGTATGATGAATATAACGCTGACTCAAGAAGAGTTTATGCACAGTCACAAAGTGAAAGATGATTCATCTTATTCAGACTCCAATGCGGAAGGGTTTGAGGATGTTGTCATTTGGGTTGATCCCAATTCTCTGGCAAAAGCTTTAGATCAATTTCAGAACGCGTCTAAAGTTATGAACAGTGATGGAAGTATGACGTTTACCATTTCTGTTTATCAGCCTCTGCATGCCGGATGGCTTATATCAATTCTCTTAAGCTTTGGCAGCGGAGCTAAAATGATAAAACCGGTGCAGCTGCAATCAAAATTAATCGCTGAAGCCAAAAAAATAATGAAAGTTTATCAAGATGTATGACGATCTGCTGTCATATATCTTTTTTTATAATCATAAGCATCAACTTTAAAGGAGAAGATGTTAAATGAACCATGCAAAAAATATGTATCAGTACCATGTTTGGGCGAATAAAGCGTTATTAGAAAGAATAAAGGAATTACCAAGTAACGTTCTTTATGAAGAGGTTCGCAGTTCATATCCTACAATTGCTCAAACGTTCAGTCACATCTGCGCGGTGGATGCTATGTGGCTGCAAGTACTTAAAGGAATAGACATGCAGGAAGCAGTGGAAGGTTCTGCGGCTTATGCAGAAAGGACTCATTTATATTCTGCAGATGAATTTGCGGCGTCTTATAATGAACTGGCTTCACAGTTTGAAGAATGGATGAATAACCAAACAGATTTAGAACAAAAAATGAACTTACATAATCCTTGGTTAGGTTCCAGAGAAACTGCTTACTCAGAAATTTTATTCCATGTTGCCAATCATGGCACTTATCATCGGGGCAGCATAACAACTATGTTAAGACAGCAGGGTTACGCTTCAGCAATGAATGACCTTGTATTATATTGGTATCAGGGTTAGTTCAGTACTTGCAAAATGAATAACGGCCGTTTGGTCAGAACTAAAATGACAAAGGTGAGGGCGCTGCGCAAGAATAGAGCTCAATGGCTGCCGTATCATTCCCGGCAGCCTTAATCATTAGGAAGTAAAATCTATAACCATACGGCCGGTCACTTTCCCTTGCTCCATTTCTTCAAATATATCATTCACGTCTTCAATCGGGCGTTTTGTCACTTTAGGTACAACTTTACCGTCTGCAGCAAATTGAAAAGCTTCCCTCAGGTCTTCTCTGGTTCCTACTAATGAACCTACTACTTGAATACCATCTAACACAAGACGGGGAATATCTAATTCCATCTTGTCGACCGGTAAACCGACAGCCACTACACGCGCACCGGCTTTTACAACATCAATCGCTTGATTGAAAGGGATTTTTGAGACAGCAGTAATGACCGCGGCATCCAGACCTAAATCGCCGGTCACTTCTTTAGCCTTCTTGACGGGGTCTTCGTTTAAACTGTTTACAACCGCGTCAGCGCCTAAGCTCTTAGCAAAGTTCAGTTTTTCATCGCTAATGTCGAAAGCAATCACTTTAGCGTTAAAGACATTTTTTGCATATTGAACAGCCAAGTTGCCCAAACCGCCGACTCCAAATACACCGATCCACTGACCAGGTTTAATTTCACTGACTTTTACTGCTTTATAAGTTGTGACACCTGCGCAGGTAATGCTGCTTGCGGCTGCCGGATCTAAATGTTCAGGCACTTTCACTGCATAATCAACCGCCACGATTGCTTCTTCAGCCATTGCACCATCAACTGTATAGCCGGCATTTTTCACATCCCGGCACAAGGTTTCACGGCCTGTTAAGCAATATTCACAGCGGCCGCAGCTTTCAAACATCCACGCAATGGAGACGCGGTCTCCTTTTTTCAGGTTTGCTACGCCTTCACCAATCTCGGTTACAATGCCTATTCCCTCATGACCTAAAGTGACGCCTGTCACATCCCCGAAATCAGCATTTTTAACATGCAAGTCAGTATGACATACACCGCAGTATTCCATCTTAACTTTGGCTTCACCGTGTCGCAAAGGACGCAATTCTTTTTGTACGATCGCTATATTTTTGTCCTTCGTTGCTACTACTGCTTTCACAACATACACCCCTTTCAAATATTGGCAGAAAATTGGTACTTATCTTACAATTTAGCATAATACTCTTCTTTTGAAAACCCTTACATAACTTTGCGGACAAGTATCTCTAAAAATTTATTGAGGGCGCACGCTATAAAGATACTAGAAATTATTTGTTATCCGAATAGTGTTTAAATAGGAATTTGTCGTCTCTCTATGAACGGAATTTACATAGTATATATAATAGTACGTTTTCAAAGGAGGTCTTTTTTTTGAGTGATAGAAAGCTGACGGAAGAAAACCTTGATAATCACCAGCCCGCTAACTTTGCGCCATTTATCAGCCCTAACCCTGTTACGTCATTTAATCCGGTTCAGAGATACCCTGAAATTGATAAAACATCATTCATCAGTCCGTTTTCCAGTGTGATAGGAGACGTGAGAATAAAGGACAATGTTTATGTCGGGCCGAATGCTGCTGTTCGCGCAGATGAAGGGACGCCCTTTTATATTGGATCAAATACAAACCTTCAAGATGGGGTCATTTTACATGGTTTGTTAAAACAATTTGTTTCAGTAAAAGATAGGGCATATTCCATTTATATCGGAAACAATGTAAGTGTCGGGCATGACGCTCTCATTCATGGCCCTTGTTATCTTGGAAATCACACGTTCATCGGTTTTAAGGCAATCGTGTACAATGCAATTATAGGAAAAGGATCATTTGTTTCATACAATGCTGTTATCACAAATGGTGTACGGATTGCACCGAATCGGTTCGTTCCTCCCGGTGCCGACATAGATACACAAGAAAAAGCTAACAGACTCAGAAGAGTGACAGAAGAGGAACGTGAATTTGCACGGGAAGTGCAGCGCGTCAATCAAGAATTTCCCGCTTCTTATCAAGCGTTATTCAGTTGAAGAAAAACAGATAACTCCCCATCTCAGAGGGAGGGGAGTTTATTTTTTATGAAGTGCGGTCATTGGGTGTGATGGGCTGATTGATAAGGAGAATTTATAGGCAAAGGTTATCTTTGAAAGCCTTAATTCAAAGCGATTGTCTGAAGCTTCTTTTTAAGAAAATCCACCGAATAGCGTATGAATATAATTCCCATAGACACAATAAGAACGGTCTATATTCTATTTGAAAGGGAGTGAGAACCAGTGAGCAAAAAAGGAATCCAAAATTCAAGCATTGAACAATTAAAAAAAGACCATGAGACCGAAACCGCTTTTAAAGCAGATGATCCCAAAAAAGTTCAAACCAAAAACAAATGAAAACACTTAGTTACACCCGTCAAACAAAATTGATCAATATGGAGTGAACAACATGGCTGAACAACATGGCGCAGACAGACCGGACGATTACAAAAGATTTTCTTCTTTGGACAAGGACTTTGATTTTCAGCAGCAATCTTTAGCCGGCGATACCAAAGCAAACCAGGCAGACACGGAAACACAAACTCATCATAAAAAAACTGACACAACAAATACGGCAGGGAAATATTTTGACACATCAGATTATGAGGGAAATACGCAACTGGAAAAAGGATTGGCTGAAACACATGAACAGGTCAGCGATGACTATTTTGAAGGAACGATTGATCAAAATTTGGAATAGTCATGTAACGGAACTTTCTTGCAGAAGTCAGTTCCGTTATATTGATACTTACCGGTAAGCTGGTACGGTGACATGTGGATTAAGGGCTTTGGATTTGAATATGATGAATCGGATGAAGATTATAGTCAAGGTATCTCCTTGACCTTTTTTATGGGCAAAAAAAAGATTTCAAAAAATATAGATCTTTTAAAGTGATCAATATATACTGATTTAAATAACAGGAAGAAAATGAAAAATTAGAGAACTGAATTTTAAAAAGCGGGTGAAATAAATGGAAGGCGCAGCGCGGAGCAGCTTAAAATGTTATGCTTTCACATTGGCGTTTTCAAGCATGTCTTTTGGTCTTGTTTTTGGATTGTATATGTTTGTATACTCGGGTTTTGTGCCATTCGCATTAGTCACTGTAGTTATCATTGCTTTTTACGCTTTCGTCACTTACTTTTTATTTGCTGTTCCTGTGCAATTTTGGTTAAGAAAGAAGCCGAAAAAGTGTAGTTTGATTCATCTTTTCATTTATACAGCAGTCGCTTTTTTAGCTGTGTTCTTGTTCTGGTGCATGGGTAGTCAGTCCATTAATGTTAGAGTTTTCGAGAATTTCATTTATTACATGATGAGCATTACTGCTGCGTTAATCTATTGGTTTTGGGACTCTATATTTCTGAGAAAGCAGTTTTTTATAGAAAAATCATGAGCTTAACAATTTCGGGTTAAACGCTGATCTTGGAATGGGGAGATCATAATGGAATACATTGAATTGAAAAAGGACAATATTGATGACAATCATATTTGCTGCGCACTAGGTGCGAAACAATATGAGAAGGCCGTAACGGAAAAGAAAAGCTGGCTTAAAGATCGAATGGCTGATGGTTTGGTGTTTTATCGATTAAACGAGCGGGCAAAAGTTTTTATTGAATATTTACCTGCAGAAAAAGCGTGGGTTCCGATAAGCGCTCCTAATTTTATGTATATTAATTGTCTTTGGGTCTCGGGGAGATATAAGAACAGCGGACATGCGAAACACTTGTTAGATAAATGTGCGGAAGATGCCAAATCCCGCGGTATGGATGGAATTGTTCATATAGTTGGTAAGAAAAAACTTCCCTATTTAAGTGATAAGCATTTCTTCGAGCATATGGGATTTACTTTGCAAGATGAAGCAAAACCCTATTTTCAGTTAATGTCATTGACCTGGAATGAGCATGCAGCTCTTCCTGTATTTAAAAAACAGGTTAAAAGTTGTTCTTTTAATGATGAGGGGATCACAATATTTTATACAGCTCAATGTCCATTCGCAGTCGGAGTGTTAGAGGATTTGAAGGAACTGACTGAAAAGAAAGGGCTTCATTTTCAGGCTCATCGATTATCCTCCAAAGATAAGGCCCAAACATCACCGGCAATCTGGACAACTTTCAGCGTGTTTTATAATGGAGAATTTCTCACTCATGAAATGATGAGCGTGAATAAGTTTGAAAAGTTACTCAATAAGCTTTTAATGGCTTAACTGGTTCTTCTCCCTATTCTGGGTAATGAGGTTCATTAAAAAAACCGTCAGCATTATACATTATTGATTTGGACAAAAATGATAACATATATAGTACGAATAGATTGAGATCGTTCTTTAACAAACGGGCGAGGCCTGTTGAAGAATCATTTCAAAAATAGGAGACTAACAAATGCAAAAAATTGAAACCCCTCGCTTAGTTTTAAGAAATTTTACCGAGGAAGATTCGCACGGCCTTTTGGAATATTCGGCACATCCGAGAGTGAACTGCTTTCTTGATGACAGAATCTCTACGATAGAAGAAGCTGTCTTAAACGTTCAAAAAAGAAGCAGAGATGATTCTTATATTGCTGTTTGTTTAAAAGAGAGTAATGATCTGATCGGGGAACTATTTTATTTAAAAGAAGAGCCTGATACATATTCCGTTTGTTGGAATTTCAATGCTCGATTTGAAGGGATGGGATACGCCAGTGAAAGTGCAAAGGCTTTCTTTGAGTATCTCTTTATGCAAAAAGACGCAAGAAGGCTTTATGCATATGTTGAAGATGATAATGACAAGTCACAAAAATTATGTGAAAGATTAGGTATGCGTAAAGAAGGTTATTTTCTTGAATTTATTTCGTTTACAAAATATGAGGATGGAACACCTAAATATGAAAACACTTTCCAATACGCACTGCTAAAGAAAGAATGGTTAAAACAAAAACATAGTTAACGCAAAAAAACCTTGCCGGGGGCAGGTTTTTTTGCGTTTAAGTTAAATTCTTCAATAAAATTACCGATAATACCAATGGATTATGGAATTGAAAAAATGCTTAGTTTAGTAACGATCAAATGAGATTCAGGTTTGGAAAAGCAGTGAAAATCATTTACCGTAACGTTGTAAAATTCGAGAGAGGCGTGAATGTGATGGAAAGCCTAAATAACTCTTACAATATCACGAAAGATCCAAAGTTTTTAGCATTTTGCAGTTTAGCGACAGAAGGTGCAGGAATTAGTTCGAATCAGCAATGTTCAATTGGTTTTACTGAATTCAAAGAAGCGCTGGAGAATGGCAAAGTGGTTGAAAATCAAAATCTGCAAAGCAGTTCAGAGTTACATCACAAGTTCGATTACTGGAAGTCCAAAATCACTGGAGGACGAGCTGTAACTGAAACCGATAACCAAGTGCTGGATATCACCAAACAAGCATACAATCTTGGACTGGTTACGAAGGATAATATGCTGTTGAGAAGTCAAGCCATTAACGCGTATCAAACATCTATTTAATTTTACATCGGTGTTTCAGAATTTATTGACAGCCAGAAATATGGAGAAGATAAAGACTATCATCTTTCAGAATACACCGGAGAGAAATTAGCAGGCGGCGGAACGGGGGAAGATCATATTCAGACGTTTGAATATATGCCGGGAAATGAAGTGATCGGTCATGAAATCACTGTTGAAGCAGTATGGAAAACCGATCATGAGTCCTATAAAGAAAAATTTAAACTGAAAAGAACACATTGGTATGACTGAACTAAAAAGGGCGGTATAACCCTCTCTTTCATCCAAAACAATTAGCTTTGTCTGTTTTTCTCGATTTTCTAAATTGATCCGGATCCATAAAAGAGTCACTTGCTGCTTATGTATAAGAAAGTAATACTATGGAAATGTGTAAAATCAATGAGCAGCTTCGGAAATGGAAGGATCCGCAGTGGAGGTGAGCTTGTGAAAAAAGGATCAGGATGGATGTGACCAGCATCCACCCTGATAATGGGGTTCACAGTGTTCTATTTCATTGTATTCCAATCGGAATAATATTACAAGGGCGAAAAAGTAAAAAGTGGGTCGATCATTAACAGAAAGTGAGAATGTTTTGAATGAAAATAAAGGATTATCTGAAGGAAAGGTTTCCGGCTTTAAAATTAATGCCGAGCATTTATCATCAATGGGACGTTGGAATTCACTTTTCTCTCGGCCGTCATATATATCAACTTAATGAAAACGGTGAGCTGAATCATGAGTATTTTCAGTGTGTCCATCGTCAAATCACCGAAATTTTTAATGAGTTGTTTGAACAAAACGATGACTTATTCCTTGTTGCAAACATATATAAGCACAAAACTCAAAGTAATGACGCCAGAAAATTAAAAATTTATCAGCCGTTTCTGAAGTGCAAGGATGATTTATATCGGATTCATGTGGAGACCTGTCCGTATCCGTTCGAAGAAGATGATGCAGAAGAATACGAGATGCAGCAGTTTTCTTTATTATGTAAACGGAAGGATTTGCGTATTACCCCATTACTTAAGGCAGCTGCTCACGAAGATTTTCCTCTGAAGCCAAGATTCGGGGGTTACACCGTTGATTATCCCGATGTTTTCTTTGTGAATATTGCAAAAGACATTATTTTCTTTGTATATGATGACAGAGGGTGTGAAGTTATCGCCCTTGATGCCGGAAGAATATGTGCGCTTTATGACCAATATCACGATTGGATTGAAAGTGAACGCATGCATTCGAATTAGCTTTTTCGAGGTGTGTTCTCTTGCGCGGTTTCGCATTTGTACGTGAGGAATGTAACGGAACTTTTGGATGCTAAGATGCTGTATTTATTTGGATGAATTCCATTTTGTAAAACGGCTGAATAGAATAATGGCATAAAAGTTTTTTTACACAGTGCAGGAGGAGAGATACGTGAGGGCTGAACATCATGATGGTATGGAAATTGGAATTTATTCATTTGCAGAATTATACCCCGATCCTCTGACAGGGAAAACAGTCAGCGCAAAGCAACGGGTAGAGGAATTGATAAAGCTGGCGAAATTGGCTGACGACGCAGGGCTTGATGTATTCGGCGTAGGCGAGCATCATCGTCTTGATTATGCAGTGTCGTCGCCGCCGGTCATCTTATCAGCGATTTCACAGCTCACCGAAAACATTAAGCTTACGAGTGCCACGACTGTATTATCCACCGCAGATCCCGTCCGTTTATTTGAGGATTTTGCAACGCTTGATCTGATATCAAACGGAAGGGCGGAGATCATTGCGGGACGCGGTGCATTTTTAGACTCGTTTCCTCTTTTCGGTTATGATGTGGGTTATTATAAAGAACTGTTTGAAGAACACGTTGAGCTTTTTTTGAAATTAAATTCGGGGGAAGAATCGGTCACCTGGAAAGGACGTTACCGGCCGCCGCTGAATGACGCAGAAATTTCCCCTCAGCCTTTTCACGGAAGCATTCCGCTGTGGTTAGGTGTTTCAGGAACTCCGGAAAGTGCGGAGCGGGCCGGAAGAGCAGGCGCCGGTCTGGCATTAGCTGTATTGAGCGGTGATCCGAAATCATCTAAACCGCTTGTTGACAAATACCGAGAAGCAGCTTCTAAAGCCGGTCATCCGCCGGAACATGTGAAGGTTGCTGTAACCGGGCATACGTTCATTTCAAAAACGAATGAACAGGCAATACAAGAATTTTACCCGTATCATTCTAATTATTGGTCTCATGTTCATTCATACCACGGGATTCATGAACCTTTAACGAGGGAAGATTTTGAGCGGGCGTCCGGTAAAGAAACAGCCTTATTTGTCGGAAGCTCACAGCAGATCATTGAAAAAATCATGCACCAATACGAGCTGTTTGGCCATCAGCGGTTTCTTGCGCAAATCGATATAGGCGGTATGCCGTTTAAAAAAGCTGCGGAAAACATCGAACGATTAGCATCAGAAGTAGCACCGGTGATCCGAAGAGAAACCGGCAAATCAAGCGATTAAATGGGAGTCAGGCGGAGCGGGCCGGTTTTTGAACATCGCGGACTCGACATCAGAAACGGTCCGGCTTTTTTATGATTATAAAAAACAAAGGGAAGAGCGCGAACCTCATTGCTTTTTCCTATCAAGAAAAGGAAGGTCATTTCATCCTCCATCGTGAAGTGTATATACTGAAAGGTTTTTACAAAAGAGGGAGGATGATGTAGAGATGAAGGGTTTAGTCAAAGCTGCAGTTTTAACTGTTACTCTCGGTATTGGAGGCGCTTTCTATTCGAGTGATGCATCTGCACACGGGTATATAAAAGATCCCGCCAGCAGAGCGTACATGGGAGCATTAGAGAAACAGACAATGGGCTGGACGGCCGCTGCTCAGAAATATGGCTCCGTCATTGATAATCCTCAGTCTGTTGAAGGGCCGAAAGGATTTCCGGCTGCAGGTCCGCCGGATGGAAGAATTGCATCTGCAAACGGAGGATCGGGACAAATTGATTTCGGTCTGGACAAGCAGACTGCAGATCATTGGGTAAAACAGAATATACGCGGCGGCTTTAATTCTTTTACTTGGCACTATACCGCACCCCATGCGACATCAAAGTGGCACTATTATATCACCAAGAAAAATTGGAATCCTAATAAACCTTTGTCGAGGGATGAATTCGAATTAATCGGAACGGTAAACCACGATGGCTCCAAGGCAGATACGAATCTGACTCATAGAATTTTTGTGCCGACTGATCGAAGCGGTTATCATATCATTTTAGGGGTATGGGATGTCGCGGATACTTCCAATGCCTTCTATAATGTCATTGATATAAACCTTACACAGTAATCTATGAAATGACTGATCGGCTGCATTCATGCATTGCCGATCTTTTTCGTTTGAAAGAGTTAGTTAAAGGAAGAAACAGCAAAGCGCCATAATGAATTCATTATGGCGCCTTACGATCATAGAGGTAATGCTGACATGGATGCGGAGGTAAGGGAGACTCTTAATAACCGCCGAGGAAAGAAGCACCGACGATGATTAATAAAATGAATAGCACCACGATTAACGCAAAGGAGCTACCATAACCGCCCATATGATCTCACCTCCCTTAAGAGGATTAATACATATTATGCTGAATATCAAAGTTTGATAGGGATGCTAGTTTATTTTTGAAAAAAAGTTCGTCTGCATATATTTTCTTCTCACATTTCCATCTTTTAAAGGGGGGATCGTAAATGCTTCCTGTAATAGAAACGGACAGACTTATTCTTAGAGAAGTTGAAAAGAAAGATGCAAAGCAAATATTTGCTTGTTTTTCAGGATGCAAATGTAACACGCTATTATGGTTTGGAACCTTTTGATTCAATGGAACAGGCTGAAAAAATGATTGGCTGGTTTAAAGATCAATATCATGATAAAAAGGGAAGCCGTTGGGGAATTGAGAGAAAAGATGCGAATGGAATAATCGGAACTATTGGTTTCAACTCTTGGGTGCCCAAGCATAAGCGGGCGGAGGTCGGTTATGAGATTCATCCGATAGGCGCTGTTGTTTTCATTGAGAATGCAGCGTCTCATCAATTATTGATAAAGGCGGGGTTTCAATCAGAAGGAATTTTGAGAGGATATATGTATCAAAACGGACTGCCCCATGATACACGTGTATATTCTATACTGAATGAGGACGTTGATGAGACGCTATAAAGCAATCTTTCAGCTGCGCCTCCTGCAGAAGGAGTTTGATTGTAAGAAACGATTCCAATAATCACCAACAAGATAATCAACACAAATATGCTCCACAGAGTTATTTTTAGACATTTTGACATGACATACCCTCACTTTGAAAGACTTTACCGGATCTGTGATCGAAGACTATTTCAAGTATATTCATTATAAAGGAGAAAAATGAGCAGTATCTCGGTGCAAAAATAAAAAAACTTGCGGTGCGCTGCCGCAAGTTTTTTCGCATTAAGGTCTGTGGAATTCAATATGCTGATTATCACGATCAAAATCTTATTTAGAAATGCACATTAACAAAAACACCCGGAGTTCACCGGGTGTAAAAAGCGTTGATATGTCATGTCAGCAACATTTTTTGCATTTTCTTTTATAGACAACGATGTAATCATAATCAAGATGCTTTTTGTCTTGTTTCTTCTTCTTTTTTTGTTTAGGCTGCTTTTCTTCCTTTTTACCGTGATCATAATGTCCGTCCATATCCATATCCATATCCATTTCCATATTCATATCCATACTCATATCCCTCCTTTTTCATCTGACGGTAGTATTCTATGACAGAAGGAACAGATGGCTTGGACAAATGAAACGATATGCTGTAAAAGAGGCGTCTCATCCGGTATAAAAAAACAGGATCATACCCGTCCGATAGATAGGGAGGAAATGATCCTGATATGAAAATCCTATTTGATAACCGCTATTGCAATGCCGTACCCTTTTTCTGGACTGTATAAGGCGGTCAGTTTCAATATCTTCCAGCCTTCCGCGGCTTTTGTACCGATTCCGTTATGGGCCGTGATATAATCTCCCGGGTTTACCGTACTGTCTACCCGTACGTAGTGCCGGCCGCTGAGTCCGACAATATGCCATTCGTCTCTGGCGGCGCGCGCTTCATAGTCAGCTTCAAGAGCCGGACTGCAGTCTGGGTTTTGTTTCGGCACGCGTATCGTTTCTCCTGTTTCTTCGTCAGTTACATTTTCATATATGAAACCGCCGAACTCGTTTGTCAAAAAACGGCTTTGCCATCCGAAGCTTGCGGCTCCTGATATAAAAGCGGCTGTTTCTGAAATGACGCCGAGCATATAATCACCAACGTGAGCCGGCTCGATTTTTTCTCCCCTCACTGTGACGATCGTCCCGGCGGGAATCGTCTGGCCGTTTACACTTTCAAAATATTCTCCGTACCCTGACAGGGAAGAGGTGACGGCTCCGGCGAAAGTTCCGTGGCCGCCCGCTGAGTCCAGTTTCCACTTAATGGACTGATGCCCTCCGGCAACGGTGTACGGTTCTTCCAATGTAATGCTTTCTGATGACAGAATAGTTCTGGAGACTTTGCTGCCCGTAACATGGACATTGTTTGAAGCAGCGATAAATGCCCTTGAACCTTCGGAACTTGAACCTCCGGAAGAGCTGATGATCGCATTTCTGTCACCTCTTGCCGTAATATCGCCTGTGCCCGCAATAACGGCGCTTGTCGGGTTAAATGCAAAACCCGAGCTTGTCGCAAGCTGTGCGCCGCCTTTTAAATTGACGGGGATCTGCTCGTAAGTCTGTCCTTTTATAGAAGCGGCAGCGCTGTAGCCTTCCGCCTGCACGCCGAGAATGACAGCCTGACTGTTAGGGGACGTAATTCCGACAGCACCGCCATCTCCGATCATCGTTCCATTCATAATATTTACGTTATATTGGCCTCCGCCAATTGAGATGCCTTTGGGAGAAGACTTGTAAATATCAAAATTTGAAATTTTAACATAATCGGTTTTATTTGATCCGCCGGATATATTGATGTCAACACCGGCTTGTGTAAAACCGCGTATTTTAATGCCGCTGATCGTAATATTTTGACTGCGGTATTGAAGGGCTACGACAGGATTCCCGCCATAATCATATGAAGGATCGCCAATAGCTGTGAATCCGTTTACATTTACGTTTTTATAGGCAGAGATAACCAGCGCCCTTGGCGTCACGCTGTCATAGAGAGCGTTGAAGACCGGTTCAATCGCGGTGCAGTCGGTTAAAGTAACATCATAAGCCGTCGTGCTTTCGGGGTCTGAGGCCTGGTGGTGTCCGATATGACGAATATCAAACGAACGTACATCACGATACGAAACATGGCCGATAATATGAACATTTTGGGAAGCCGGCCACAGGCTGTGCGCCTTTACTTCAATTCCGCGGATATTTCCGCTCGTATAGTTATTCAAAAGCCACACATGTTTAGAGCCGTCATCAATTTCAATGCCATTCGAATTTGCGCTGCCCTCGGCATGCTCTGTGCCGCGCGGGTTCCCTGAATGACAGTTGGAAATGAAAATATATTCGCTGTAATGGGTGGTAATACCGTCGTCTCCGGCGCCGTACGCCACACAGTTATCTATCCATATATAACGGCAGCCGTCTTTCGTCCATTCTGTTTCAGGCAAATGATCATAAGCCGGGGATGTGATATCGATACCATGCAGACCTGCGTTAACCGCTTCAACATTCTTGACCCAGCCGTATTGCACATTGGCAAACGTTAAACAGCTGGAAAATTGTCCCCCGGGGTTTCGGACTCCGCATTGACGATCAGGATTCCAGTCTAAAGTCATGCCCTGGACAAAAATATTACGGTTTCCATTTTCGTAGTTATCATTGGTTATAACCCATTCATATGCGGGAGTGTCCTCATGGAGTTTAATTACGGTAATCCCTTGTCCCTCACCGGAGATGGTAGTCCACGACGGAAGTTTTATCCCTTGAACTAAAAATTCTCCTGCGGGAACATTTACTTTGACGCGGCCGTTCCCGATCGCTCTCCGAAAGGCTTCCGTATTGTCTCGGCCGTCAGGGACCGCTCCGTAATCCTCTACATTCACTTCCCGGGTGATTTTATTCATAAGCATTTCGTATTCTGTATCAAGCCGTTCTTTTAAAAGTGAGGTGACCATTCCTTCCGCCGTCACTCGGGCATCTGCGATCTCAAGATTATCATCTGTTGCGGAATGCTTAATAAAATTTTGCATCCTTGCTTTGAGATGTTCCAATTCAGAGGAATGCGAAGGGTGAGACTGCAATGCGGCGTTTAAAGACGGATCAGGAAAGTTTTTAAATTGAACCATTCTAAAGACACCTCTTTCTTTTGATATAAGCGCTTGACGCAGGGGAGCAGTAAAAAGCCGCGCGCCTTATGCGCTTATTCATCAAATTCTTTGTTGAGAACGAAATCCCTTTTAAAATCAGATTGAATTTCAAAAAAACGCCAATATTTCAGGTGAAAGATCAAAACGAAGAAAGTTTTTGAAAACTAGTATAAAATTTACCTTTATATAGAGTGTGTATTATAAGTGGAGCTCTCCTGTGAAAACGATGGAAAAAGATTGTTGGGGGACGTTATGATAAGTAAGGAAAGCAGAATTGCGGCTGCAATATTAGCATTTTTCTAGGCGGTTTCGGCATTCATAAGCATTTATTGAATGTATTATTTATCTCTGCGGAAGCGAACAAGTATTTGATCAAAAGTATAATGTTTATTATGACAAACAGTAATCAAAAGCCTGAGTGGGATATCCCTCTTATCGGTTTCTTCTCAATTCAGCATTTTCTTTTCTTCGCATTAAATCCTTTCCTCAGCTGCTCAGTTAAAATGGTATAATGGTGCACGGATTGGTCATTAATACGACTAAAATAGGGAATCAAAAGGAGCGGCGAACATGACTTTACAAATTAAAATTAAATATTCAGATGATACACAAACGAGAATCAGTAAAATTGAACAGGGGGATTGGATCGATCTGCGGGCTGCAGAGGATATAACAATCAAAAAAGGTGAATTCAAACTTATCCCGCTCGGAGTTGCGATGGAGCTGCCGGAAGGATATGAGGCCCATGTCGTTCCGCGTTCAAGTACATATAAGCATTTCGGTATTATTCAGACAAATTCAATGGGTGTCATCGATGAATCTTATAAAGGTGACAATGATTTCTGGTTTTTCCCGGCATATGCACTTCGGGATACCGATATTTCCAAGGGAGAGCGGATCTGCCAATTCAGAATCATGAAGAAAATGCCTCAAGTGGAATTGATCGAAGTGGACAAGCTCGGGAACAATGACCGCGGCGGTCTGGGATCAACAGGCACAAAATAAAACGATTAAAGACTGCTGTTAAGCAGTCTTTTTATTGATTTCGAAGCGCCAGCCGCGCTAGCATATTGATAAATGATTTCCCGATATTCCCTCTTCAGCATTCCGTCTATCTAGAAGATGCTCTGATGTTTTTATTCTTTAAGATGAACGGAGGTCTTGTCCAACGTATATAATATTGTGACAAAAGTGTAAACAAAAGAAAGGATGATGTTATGAAAAAAAGGGTTAGAAGAGAAGACCGTAAAGCTGCTGGCAAAGAGGCAGAGCAGAAGAAACCGTCCAAAGTCACCCTGTTCTGCCGTTCGCTTCAAAGGCTGAAGCATTTGTATTGTAACATAAACATACAATTGCCATCAATAACCAAAAAAGGAATTTTAGTTTTAATTTTATCGTTTTTTCTTCTGCCGTTTTTACGGGCTGATGCCGCTTCAGATACTTACGGCAGTTTCGAAGAATTAAAACTGCATGAGGCCCCCTCCGTTTTTTCTATTTCATCGAAAGAACATGACCCTTCTGTTCTCATATTAGCTATACACGGCGGAGGCATAGAGCCGGGGACCAGTGAGTTGGCCAGAAAAATTGCCGAAAACCGGAGCCTGTATTTATTTGAAGGGTTAAAATCAGCCGGCAATGCTGAGCTGCATTTGACCAGTTCGCATTTCGACGAACCTAAAGCCGTTCAAATGGTGAAAGAGCACTCAAATGTCATTTCATTGCACGGTTACGGCAGCGACGATAAAAAGATAAAAATCGGCGGTACAGACAGAGAACGGGCCGAACTTTTGACAAGTGTGCTGAAACGGAACGGGTATCCTGCCGTTCTTCTTGGCATAAATGATAAATACGCAGGTGTCAGTCCGAACAATCTTGCCAATCAATCTTCATCCGGATTAAGTATTCAAATCGAAATGAGCACCGGTTTCAGAAAATCACTGTTTGATACTTTTACGCTTAAAAGCAGAGCGTCCACACAAAACGATACCTTTCTCCAATTCACAAAAACGATTTCTGATTTTATCAATGACAATTATAAATAAGCACGCCGCTTTTTGCCGGCGGAGCTTTTTCTTTTGAAATTTATGAAACTTTAAGTTCTTAAGATCGTATACATAACTGACAGGATGAAAGAAAAGAGGTGGGCGAATGAAAGTGATGATTGGGTCTGTCATTCTTCTTGCCATCATCGGATTCGGTTTATGGCTGATGCTGAGTCCAATCTTTAAACAAGTGGGAAGCGGAGCCAAAAAATTTAAAAAGTCATGGGAGGAAGAAGATCAGCATGAGCGAAAATAAGCGGAGAAACACAAAAAAAATACTCGGCGGTGTGATTATAGGCGCAGCCCTTTTAATTGCGGGCGTTACGGCGTCATTATTTATTGAAAAAATACCGAATGGTTATGTCGGAGTTGTATACTCACCGAACGGCGGGGTAAAATCCGAAACTTTGGATCAAGGCTGGCACTTAGTCGGTTTGTTTAATAAAGTAACGGAATATCCGGTGCGTATGCAGACCGTAAATAATGAAAATATAAAAGTGGCAACCTCAGACGGTAAAAATATTGAAATGGATATCGCTTACAACTATGTTGTGCAGCCTGATAAAGTAGTCGATCTGTTTAACAAATTCGGGGCGGTAGACGTTGAAACGATTGAAAATACATATTTAAAAACAAGACTGTGGGATGCGGCGCGAAAATCAATCAGCAAATACTCGGTTATTGACACATACGGGCAAAAATCTGCAGAAGCCGCTGCCGATGTTCAAAAAAGGTTTGCTGAGGATATGAAGAACCTTGGATTTTTAATTGATGATCTGACGCTTGGCGTACCGAAGCCGGATAAAGCCACACAGGAAGCCATTGATGCAAGAGTGAAGTCTTCACAGGAGCTTGAACGGACGCAGACTGAAATTAAAATAGCTGAAGCAGAAGCGAAAAAGAAAAAAATTGAAGCGGAAGGGATCGCTGATTATAACCAAATCATAAAAAAATCAATGTCTGATGAAATGATCAAATATAAATGGATTGAAAAATGGGACGGAAAAACACCGAAAGCGACAGGCACAGACTCACTGCTGCAGCTGCCGCTGGACGATCAGAAGCAAAAATAAAAAGGAAGGAGGCGGATGCCTCCTTTTTATGTTTTTTCTTCAGAATCTTTTTCCGGCATTAATTCTTCAGACGCCTCGGTTTGATATCTCAATAGTGTGCTGTCTGTCCCTGTTTCGCCCTGATAATCTTCAGGCAGCACAAATTGCTGCAGATACCGGTGGAAAAATGCTTCAAAAACAGAAAGGCAAAATGCAGAAATAACTGCTGCCGCTGCAGGGGAGACATTAAACCCGCCAATGTTCATTAGAAATATCCATAATATAATGAATGAAATTCCGAAATCAGCTGCAACGGCTGTAAAATTGCTTGTTCTCGGCAGAATCATGCAATCACCCAAAAAGTAAGTGATCAAACTTAAGATCAAGGTAATAAAAAGAACGTTTAAAAAAGTTACTTGGTACATCAGATCCAGGACAATGTACAGCAAAGCAAGTGTGAGCGCTGTTTTAGAAGCGAAAGCAATTACATGTTTCATTTGAACCACCTTCGTTATTTCGTTTAGTCTTCATTGTAGGCAATCAGCAAATTTTTAAACTGGTATATAGTGGTTATAAAGTGTGCGTTTCAATAAAATGTAAATAGACATCACCATATTCACAAGTTAAAATATGTAAAAAAGGGGGATGCAAAATTGAAAAAATGGTGGATATGTATTGCTGTTTTTTTATTATGTTTTTGCGGAGTACACTCAGCAGAAGCGGCTACCACTGAATTCGGATCAAAAACAAGCTTCATTATGGAGGGAGATGTAAAAGAGTTTTTTATTGAAAATCCGGGGGCTGTATCAGCTGATGATTACCTATTAGGATACAAGTTCACCATTGTGAACAATTCTTCATGCAATTTAAACGTGAAACTCCAGCGGATGGCGCTGAACGGAAACTTTTATACATTAAGTTCTAAAAGTTACAGCGGCAGCTGGTTAAACCTAAGTGCCCAGGACAAAAAATCAATTGATCCGTATCACAAATACAGGATTCTGATTGAAAGCTCTTCAAGCGTCTGTGAACCTGTTCATATTAAAGGGTTATACGGCGTGGAATATTATCATTTTGATTGAAAATAGATACCCGCAAAGGAAGCGGGTTTTTTTTACACCTCATCAAAACTTATTGTACTATGTACTAAATTTTCACAAATACAATGTAATCCGCCCGCTCCAGGTAAAGATAAATATATATCAAAATCAGCCCGCACAAATACAAAAGTTGAAATATGGATAAAAAGTTTCCTTGGGTAAACATTATTTGTTGACTTCAAAAGTGAGATGCCCGATAATAAAGATGTAAGTTTTTCCTCCTTAGCAGGTTCGTTTCTTAAGCCAGGGCGAATCTGCTCTTTTTTTGCAAAAGAAAAACCCCTTTCAGAGGGGTTTTACGATAAATAAAGTTTAATAGAATTAATGAACGGCTCTGAATACGCCGATCACTTTCCCTAAAATACTTACGTTTTGCAGGATAATCGGTTCCATCGTCGGATTTTCCGGCTGCAGCCGCACATAATTGTCTTCTTTATAGAAGCGCTTGACCGTGGCTTCATCATCTTCGGTCATAGCCACCACGATTTCCCCGTTATTGGCCGTGTTCTGCTGTTTGACAATGACGTAATCTTTGTCAAAAATGCCGGCGTCAATCATACTTTCTCCCATGATTTCTAACATGAATACGTGTTCTCCCGGAGGAACCATCCGGTCAGGAAGCGGAAAATATTCGTCGATATTTTCAACAGCCGTAATCGGAATACCAGCCGTCACTTTTCCGATGACCGGGACATTGACAACCTGGCTTTTCGGAATTTGGACTTCTTCTTCATCCAATACCTCAATCGCTCTCGGTTTAGTAGGGTCCCGTCTGATCAGGCCTTTTGTCTCCAGCCGCGCCAAATGTCCGTGCACGGTTGAACTGGAAGCCAGTCCTACTGCTTCTCCTATCTCTCTTACAGAAGGCGGATATCCTTTCGTTTTTACCTCTTCTTTAATAAAACGCAGGATATCAAGCTGCCTTTTTGATAGCTTCGTCATATTTCGCACCTCAAAACGTCGATTTTAAGTAGATTATAGCATGATTTTCCTGACAGTACAAACATAGGTTCGAAAAAAACGATTGACAGAAACATTTGTTCGTATATACTGAAAGGTATAAAAAGCGAACAAACATTCTGGAGGTTGTTTAAATGGCGAAGGAATCTATCATATTTGTCGGACTGTTTACTGCGATTTTAAGTGCCGTTATTTTACTTGTTTCATGTGCGGGAAATGATCAAGCACTCAGCCAATATGTTAAAATAAAGGTTCAGGACGGAGATACTCTGTGGTCACTTGCGGATCAAGTAGCAGAGAAGAAAAATATTAACAAAGAAGATTTCATTGAGTGGGTGACGGAGAATAATCATCTCCAAACTGCTGATATAAAGCCCGGAGACGAACTTATTCTTCCGGTTAAGAAGGAGCATCCGGCTGTATATCAGCTGGCCATTGTCAATTAGAGAGGAAAGAGAGAAATGAAGGCGCTCATTTATGCCCGGGTAAGCACAAACAAAGAACAGCAGCAGACGTCTTTAAAAAGACAGGAAGAGGAGCTCAGTGAGATCGCTGCGGCAAACGGCATGGAAGTCGTAAAAGTCATTTCAGAGAAAGCCAGCGGTTACGAAATGGACCGCGACGGAGTATTTGAAATGCTTGATGAAATTAAAAAGTCACATATTGACGCGATATTGGTGCAGGATGAAACAAGACTGGGAAGAGGAAACGCCAAGATCGCGCTTTTGCATTGTATTTACAGGGAGAATGTAAAGATATATACGACGGCTCATAAAGGTGAGCTGGAGCTTTCCGAAGCTGATACGATGGTACTCGAAATCGTCAGTATTGTTGAGGAATATCAAAGGAAAATTCACAATATGAAAATTCGGCGGGGAATGAAAAGAGCCGTAAAAAACGGTTATAAACCTGAACGGAATCTGAAAAACAGACATGAAAACAGCGGAAAAGAAAAAAAAGAGGTTCCTGTTTCGGAAATTATCAGGCTGAGAGCCAACAAGCTTACCTTTGCAGAAATCGCCGCCACCTTAAGAGGATTCGGCTATGATGTATCCAAAGCCACGGTTCACCGGCGTTTTCAGGAATATATCGCAGACAGCGAAGGCAGCTGACATGCTTCAGTTGTAAAAAAGACTATGTTTTAGTAGTATATAATCAACACGCATCAAAGGAGCTTATTATGATTTCTAAAGAAAAAATCGCAAGAATTAACGAATTGGCTCAAAAAGCTAAATCAAACACGATAACCGATGAGGAAAAAGCCGAACAGCAAAAGCTTCGCCAGGAGTATTTGAAAGGGTTCCGCTCCTCAATGAAAAATACGTTAAAGAGCGTAAAAGTTATTGATCCAGAGGGTAATGATGTCACTCCTGAAAAATTAAAAAGGGAACAACAGAAAAATAATCTTCATTAAACAGAAAGAATACGGCAATACGTATTCTTTTTTGTATATACTAATATCAGGCTGTGATTTGCGACAATTTTCAACAAGTTTATCTCAAATTTAAGCTGAAAGAGTTGAGAAAAAGTCAGCATCGCTTTATGATGAAAAGGTACAACAATAAGGAAGGGGATTATAATGGATACAATTGAAAAGAAATCAGTTGCCACCATACGTACACTATCTATAGACGCAATTGAAAAAGCTAATTCCGGACACCCAGGGATGCCGATGGGAGCTGCTCCGATGGCTTACACGCTGTGGACGAAGTTTATGAATGTAAATCCGCAGAACCCGGGATGGTTTAACCGCGACCGCTTTGTTTTATCAGCAGGACACGGTTCAATGCTTTTGTACAGCATGCTGCATTTAAGCGGGTATGACCTCAGCATTGAAGATCTGAAACAGTTCCGCCAATGGGGAAGCAAAACACCGGGACATCCGGAGTTCGGGCATACAGCCGGCGTCGACGCAACAACCGGGCCTTTGGGACAGGGTATCGCTATGGCAGTGGGAATGGCAATTGCAGAACGCCATTTGGCTGAAACATATAACCGGGATTCATTCAACGTAGTTGATCATTATACATATAGTATTTGCGGAGACGGCGATTTGATGGAAGGCATTTCTTCTGAAGCCGCTTCTCTTGCAGGCCATCTGGAATTAGGCCGCCTGATCGTATTATACGATTCTAATGATATTTCTTTAGACGGCGATTTAAACCGCTCTTTCTCTGAAAATGTAAAACAGCGTTTTGAATCCATGAACTGGGAAGTCCTTTATGTTGAGGACGGAAATAACATCGCTGAATTGACGGCTGCAATTGAGAAAGCGCGCCAGAATGATAAAAAACCGACATTAATTGAAGTGAAAACGACAATCGGTTTCGGTTCTCCAAACCGCGCGGGCACATCCGGTGTTCACGGCGCTCCGCTGGGACTAGAAGAGAGCAAGCTGACTAAAGAAGCGTACGCTTGGACGTTTGAAGAAGATTTTTATGTTCCAGAAGAAGTATACGCGCATTTCAACGAAGCTGTAAAAGAAGCCGGCGCGAAAAAAGAACAGGAATGGAATGAACAGTTCGCGGCTTACAAGGAAAAATATCCTGAGCTTGCTGAACAGCTGTCACTCGGAATGAAAGGCGAACTGCCGAAAGACTGGGATCAGGAAGTTCCTGTCTATGAAAAAGGCAGCAGCCTTGCTTCCCGCGCATCTTCAGGTGAGGTGCTGAACGGCATCGCCAAGAAAATTCCTTTCTTTGTCGGGGGATCTGCTGACCTTGCGGGTTCAAACAAAACGACAATCAAAAACGCAGGGGACTTCACGGCCAAAGACTACGCCGGGAAAAACTTCTGGTTCGGTGTCCGTGAATTTGCGATGGGCGCTGCTTTAAACGGAATGGCGCTTCACGGCGGCCTCCGCGTATTCGGCGGCACATTCTTTGTGTTCTCAGATTATTTAAGACCTGCTATTCGTCTGGCGTCATTAATGGGGCTTCCTGTCACTTATGTATTTACGCATGACAGTATTGCCGTAGGAGAAGACGGACCGACTCACGAACCGATTGAGCAGCTTGCATCTTTACGCGCGCTTCCTAATCTTTCTGTGATCAGACCTGCTGACGGAAATGAAACCGCAGCTGCGTGGAAGCTAGCCGTTCAAAGCCAGGATCATCCGACAGCTCTTGTGTTGACACGCCAAAACCTGCCGACAATTGATCAGCAGGCTGAAGAAGCGTATGCCGGAGTAGAAAAAGGGGCTTATACCGTTTCCAAAGCAAAAACCGATTCACCGGACGCCCTTCTTTTAGCGACAGGTTCTGAAGTCGGACTTGCGATTGAAGCACAGGCGAAGCTTGCTGACGAAAACATTCATGTGTCTGTAGTCAGCATGCCGAGCTGGGACCGTTTCGAAAAACAATCGGCCGAGTACAAAAACAGCGTACTTCCTCCGAATGTGACGAAACGTCTTGCGATTGAAATGGGATCAAGCTTCGGCTGGGGCAAATTTACCGGTCTTGAAGGAGACGTTCTCGCAATTGACCGTTTCGGTGCTTCGGCTCCGGGAGAAACAATTATGAAAGAATACGGGTTTACTGCAGAAAACGTGGCTGACCGCGTGAAGAAACTGCTAAACAAATAAAGAAACGAAAGAGGATGAGTCAAATCATCCTCTTTTTCCTGTTTATACGACAAAAATAGAAGGGGCGCCGTAACAGTAATAGACAATTCTTTCTTTTCTCCTTTTGTATAATAGAAAGCAATACGCAGCGCTGTAAAAGGGGATGAGGAAATGGAACGTCATTACTATACGCACCTGATTAAGGAAGAGTTTGCGAACCACTACTTCGGGCGGGAAACCGCTATGTTTGAATTGTTTCGAGACTATCATTGGACAAACCTGACACCCCAAGAATATCAACTGACAAAAAAGCAAGTTCACTATATAACAGAACCGATTCCGGTGATACATATGCATCAGCGTCTCCAGCTTCATTTAAACCGAATGAGTTACAGCCGTTTAGATTCAATTTATCAGCTTACACTGCCCGGAGAAAAGGGCCGCGCCACCTTCATGATGAAAGACAGCTTGATTGAGATTGCAGCTTCGGGAGATTATGAGGCGGAAACGATTTTCTTTGAGATTCTCCGTAAAATCAGCCCCTGTTTTCTTGCGATGGATTTTAAGACAAGGCGTTATGGGTGGTTAAATCCGGTCAGAGAAAGAAATTTTGTCTAAAAACGAGCAAAAAGAGATGTAAATGTTGTATAATAGCCTTTGGTTTAGTACACTTTAAACTAGACAACATGAAGGAGGAAATAAAATGACTTTATGGGTTGGCATCCTAGTGGGCGTTGTCGCATTGCTCATAGGTGTTGCACTCGGGTTTTTTATTGCTCGTAAATATATGATGAGCTATTTGAAAAAGAATCCGCCTATTAATGAACAAATGTTACGCATGATGATGATGCAAATGGGAATGAAACCTTCTCAAAAGAAAATTAATCAAATGATGAAAGCCATGAATAATCAAGCGAAATAATACGTAAAGATTATGATATAGAGATACATGGTTATAAAAATAAAAAACCCGGAGAGGGTTTTTTATTTTGGCGTCATGTTTCACCCCAACTGCCGGTGTGCAGTTCCTTTTGATATTGTATGAGAAGGTGGTCAAGCTCCTGGCTGAGTTCTATCGTAATGTTTGATGTCATTCCGTTTGTCATGACGATTTTAAGCAGCTCTGCCCGTTTTTTTTCAATTTCATTTAATAGATGCTCTCTAATCACAGGGATATATCCTTTCATACATAAATCTTTCACTTGAATCGCTATTATTATATCCACATTTATACTGTTTTTCAAATAAGAAGGAGTATAATATCTTGATGTCAAATTAAATTATATAAGCTTTTTCTATAAAAAGTAATCCTTCATGGGAAAGTGTTAAAAAAATGAAATGATTTTGTCATAACTCGAAAGGAGTGTGTCATGGTGAGTTTTAATTACTTTCTGACGTTCGGGGCCGGGTTTCTGTCTTTCATTTCTCCCTGCTGTCTGCCGCTGTACCCCGCTTTTTTGTCATACATAACCGGTGTCAGCATGGACGAGGTGAAAACGGAAAAGGTGATGCTGCAAAAACGGGGGCTCGTGCATACACTTTGTTTTTTGCTTGGTTTCTCCGTGATTTTTATTGCACTTGGATACGGAACCTCGTTCATCGGCAGTTTTTTTACCCGTTATCATGAAGCGATCCGCCAGTTTGGCGCTATCATGCTGGTGCTTTTCGGGCTCATTACGGCGGGTGTGTTTCAGCCGAAAATCATGATGAAAGAGCGGCGCATTCATTTTAAGCACCGGCCCGAGGGGTTTATCGGCTCTGTTCTGATCGGCCTGGCGTTTGCAGCCGGCTGGTCGCCGTGCAGCGGGCCTATTTTAGGCGCCGTGTTTTCACTGGCCGGTACAAATCCTTCTTCAGCGGTGCCGTATATGTTTTTATATGTTTTGGGATTCGCCATTCCTTTTCTAGTTCTTTCATTTTTTATTACCAGAATGAATTGGATTCGAAAGCACCAGCTGCTTATCATGAGAACCGGCGGCATTGTTATGATTGTCATCGGAATTATGCTGTTTTTTAACTGGATGAGTTATATTCTGATCGTTCTGTCAAATCTTTTCGGAGGGTTCAAGGGGCTGTAAGAGATTGATAGCTTTTGAACTATTATATACCCTTTCTTTTTTGGTACAATAAGACTAGTTAATGTTAAATATGTGGAGGGGAATATGACACGAGTTTTAGTTGTAGATGACGCCAAGTTCATGAGAGTGAAAATCAGAGAGATTCTGGAATCGGCGAATTATACAGTGGCCGGAGAAGCGGCTGACGGCGAGGAAGCTCTGGCCATTTATCAAAAAATCCGCCCCGATCTGGTGACAATGGATATTACCATGCCGGTTAAAAACGGAATACAGGCGCTGCAGGAGATTTTAGCTTTTGACCCGAAAGCCCATGTCATTATGTGCACCGCCATGCGGCAGCAGCGGATCGTTCTGGAAGCGATTGAACTGGGCGCTAAAGATTTTATCGTTAAACCGTTTGAAGGGTCTAAAGTGCTGGAGGCCGTAGGCAGGGTAACGGGAACATAAACGTATTTTCTTTTCACATTGGTTTTTTTATGTTTTTGGAGTATAGTATATAGTATCAAACTCCGTGCAAGCAAAGGAATGATAAAGATGATGATTATAATTTCATCCGTTATTGCAGCGGCCATGGCAATCTCTGTAATGATCGTGAGGATTAAATCCTCCGATAAGCCCGCTTCACCAAAAAAAATAATTCTCCCGCCGATTTTCATGAGTACGGGAGCGCTGATGTTTCTTTTTCCGATTTTCAGAGTGACGGGCGAAGAATTTTTGGAGGCCATTACGCTGGGCGTGATCTTCTCTATTTTTCTGATAAAAACATCTAAATTTGAGATTAAAAATAATGAAATCTATTTAAAACGGTCAAAAGCATTTGTGTTTATCCTAATTGGTTTGCTGGTTATCAGAATCGCTATGAAATCCATTTTGAGCACGACGATTGATTACGGAGCTTTAAGCGGAATGTTTTGGATTCTGGCTTTCGGAATGATTGTCCCGTGGCGCATCGCGATGTTTATGTCGTACCGCAAACTTGCCAATGAACTGAAGACCGCTGATATTCAGATGAATTAAAACCTTTCCGGCGGACGGAAAGGTTTTTTATTTGAGCAGGGTTTGATAAGGAGTAAGGTCAATCTGTTTTTCGCGGAGATGTTTTTTCAAAAACTGATGATCCCGCTTAGGAGTTGCCAGTATGTAACCCCTGATGATTAAATCCCGGTTTATTTGTTCAGCTTCCTCTTGTAAAGAGATTTCACCGATTTTTCCGGCGATTTTAGCTTTGGCTACATCCCGAAAGAGCTCTGGCACGGGGGCGACCAGTTCATCCAAAAACGCCTTGTCGCCTTCATTCCATAGGTGTCTGCTTTTTTCAATATAATAATCCTGCCAATCCAGTTCTGACCGGCCGTCTTCTTTCGGTAAGCGTTTTAAAAATTTTCGAAACATAAAAAACCCGCCGATGGACAGCAATCCGATCATTACGATGACCCAAAATAAAATAAACCACATAAACCAGCCTTCAAGCATTGTTTTATCTCCTCCTTACTTTAACCATATTGTAAACGAAGACAGAATAGAAGAACACATGAAAAAAGAATAGAAAAAATGATAGATGTCCAGTCAATCCGGTTGCTAGAACATATTCTATCGTATAGTGATTCTGCTATTTGGCCATGGGAGATTCACTTCGAGGGTATATGACTGATATGACCGGACAAAAAAGCCGCTTTCATTGAGGGATGAAAACGGCTTTTTTATGTTATAGAGGAAATTGAAAGGAAAAAGAGACAGGGGTTTCATTTGGCTCCTTGTTCATGGAGACGGTCAGAATATGGTTTGTGAAATCAGTGAAAATATGTTTGTCATTCAGATAAAAAGGCAGCATCATTTGTTTGTTTAACGTCTGTTCAAGCGTTTTAACAGAGAGCATGAACTCATTTCCCGAAAGAGTGACGGTCATCGCCTGCACTGGCTTCAGCGCCGTCAGGTCAGCTTCAATGATGTATTGACGGCTTGTTTCATATAGGTCGATCGGAAGCGCCTCGTCATACCAAGCATACGGGTCCTCGTAAAACTGCCGCAGCCATTCTTCGATATCATCAAATTCTTCAGCGTGATTTGAATGATTCATGGAAGCATCCCTCCATATTAAAAAAGCCTTGCTATAACGTATGCAGAAGCTTTGAATGGGTGAAAGCACAAAAAAACAGACACCGAGGTCTGTTTTACATATCGTGGCTTGTATTATGTTTTTGTCTTGTATGGTTGCGGTTTTTCACTTTTTTGCTTCCGCTTAACGGTTCCGGCTGGCCGGGATTATGGCCCTTCGGAGCATTTTTATGCATATCTTTGCTCGTATTTTTATTTGTCATGTTAAAGCCTCCTTTTTTAAGGGGTGACGGCTATTGGTTTGTTTTTCTTTTTTTATTGTTCTGCCGTTCTGCTTCGGTCAGGACAAGCTGGTCATTTTCAATATAACCCGCGCCTTTACCTTGGCTTTTTGCATCATTCATGCCATTTATCACATGATTGGCTTTTCGTTTTACCATGATCATCACCTCAACTTTAATATGGCTCTTTACAGCCCGTTGTATGAGACATAAAACAGGACAAAATTTACCGGAAATTATTCTGATAAGACGATCTTATTGTATTTAATAAAAACATTGATATTTACTTATGTATGATTTTATACTAAGATGAAATTGTGAGAAAATTGTGATGGAATGTGAACATTCATCTAAAGAACGATCTTGATCTTTGAAGGGGGATTTTGGAGAATGACAAATCAGCAAAAAGTCGCAACACAAGACGTTTTCCAAGCAAGAAAAACATTTTCTTCAAACGGGAAAACATACCACTACTATTCATTAAAAGCATTGGAAGACGCAGGAGTCGGCAATGTTTCAAAACTTCCTTATTCTATTAAGGTTCTTTTGGAATCCGTTTTGCGTCAGGTAGACGGACGCGTCATTACGAAAGAACATGTTGAAAATTTAGCAAGATGGGGTACTGCTGAATTAAAAGATATCGATGTGCCGTTTAAACCGTCACGGGTTATCCTTCAGGACTTTACCGGCGTTCCGGCCGTAGTTGACCTGGCATCTTTAAGAAAAGCCATGGCTTCTGTCGGCGGAGACCCTGATAAAATCAATCCTGAAATTCCGGTTGACCTGGTCATTGACCACTCCGTACAAGTCGACAAAGCAGGTACGGAAGACGCGTTAGCCATTAATATGGACTTAGAATTCAAAAGAAATGCAGAACGTTATAAATTTTTAAGCTGGGCAAAGAAAGCGTTTAACAACTATCAGGCCGTTCCGCCTGCAACAGGTATCGTCCACCAGGTAAACCTTGAGTTTTTGGCAAGTGTCGTTCATACGAAAGATGAAGACGGAGAGCTTGTGACATATCCTGATACTTTGGTGGGAACAGACTCCCATACCACGATGATTAACGGAATCGGCGTTCTCGGCTGGGGTGTCGGCGGTATTGAGGCGGAAGCGGGAATGCTCGGCCAGCCTTCATATTTCCCTGTTCCTGAGGTCATCGGCGCGAAACTTGTCGGAAAATTGCCTAACGGAACGACGGCAACTGACTTAGCGCTGAAAGTCACTCAAGTGCTGCGCGAAAAAGGCGTAGTCAATAAATTTGTTGAATTCTTCGGCCCTGGTGTTGCTGAGCTTCCGCTTGCGGATCGGGCGACTATTGCCAATATGGCGCCGGAATACGGAGCGACTTGCGGATTCTTCCCGGTTGACGAGGAAGCACTTTCTTACATGCGTCTGACCGGCCGTGAAGAAGAGCAGATCGATGTCGTGGAAGCATACTGCCGCAACAACGGTTTATTCTATACGCCTGACGCAGAAGAGCCGATTTTTACAGACGTTGTAGAAATTGATCTGTCAAAAATTGAAGCGAACCTATCAGGCCCGAAACGTCCGCAGGATTTAATCCCGCTTTCTGTCATGCAGGAAACGTTTAAAAAACATCTCGTCAGCCCGGCCGGCAACCAAGGATTCGGAATGGATGCTGCTGAAGAGAACAAAGAAATCTCATTTAAACTTAACAGCGGCGAAGATGCGGTCATGAAAACAGGGGCAATTGCAATTGCCGCCATTACAAGCTGCACAAACACATCTAATCCTTTTGTATTAATCGGTGCCGGATTGGTAGCGAAAAAAGCGGTAGAATTGGGATTGAAAGTGCCGAATTATGTGAAAACATCACTTGCACCGGGATCTAAGGTTGTTACTGGATACTTAGTCAACTCAGGCCTTCTTCCTTATATGAAGGAGCTCGGCTTTAATCTTGTCGGTTACGGCTGTACGACATGTATCGGAAACTCCGGACCGCTTTCTCCAGAGATTGAAGAAGCGGTTGCTAAAAATGATCTTCTGATCACTTCTGTCCTGTCAGGCAACAGAAACTTTGAAGGCCGGATCCATCCGCTTGTCAAAGGAAACTACCTTGCTTCACCGCCGCTTGTCGTCGCGTACGCATTGGCAGGCACTGTGAATATTAACTTGAAATCTGACCCGATCGGTGTCGGAAAAGACGGGCAAAACGTATACTTCGATGACATCTGGCCGTCAATGGATGAAATCAATTCCCTCGTCAAACAGACTGTGACGCCGGAATTATTCCGTAAAGAATATGAAACGGTATTTGACGACAACCAGCGCTGGAATGAAATCGAAACGACGGATGAAGCACTTTACAAGTGGGATAAGGATTCTACTTACATCCAAAACCCGCCGTTCTTTGAAGAAATGTCTGTAGAACCGGGAAAAGTTGAGCCATTAAGAGGGCTTCGCGTTGTCGGCAAATTCGGAGATTCCGTGACGACTGACCATATTTCTCCGGCCGGAGCGATCGGAAAAGACACGCCGGCGGGCAAATACCTGCAGGAAAAAGGCGTTTCTCCTCGGGACTTTAACTCTTATGGCTCACGCCGCGGAAACCATGAAGTCATGATGAGAGGAACATTCGCCAATATCCGCATTAAAAACCAAATCGCGCCTGGTACAGAAGGCGGATACACTACACACTGGCCTACCGGTGACGTGACATCTATTTATGACGCATGCATGCGGTATAAAGAAGATAAAACGGGTCTTGTCGTCCTGGCCGGCAAAGATTACGGAATGGGCTCTTCACGTGACTGGGCTGCAAAAGGAACAAACCTGCTAGGCATCAGAACAGTCATTGCGGAAAGCTTTGAAAGAATTCACAGAAGCAACCTCGTCTTCATGGGTGTGCTGCCGCTCCAGTTCAAACAGGGTGAAAACGCGGATACACTCGGTTTAACCGGTAAGGAAGTTATCGAGGTGGATGTTGATGAAACTGTACGTCCACGCGACTTGCTGACTGTCAGAGCTATCAGTGAAGACGGTACGGTAAAAACATTTGAAGTCGTTGTCCGTTTCGACAGTGAAGTGGAAATTGATTACTATCGCCACGGCGGCATTTTACAAATGGTGCTTCGCGATAAAATGAAACAGTAGCAGAATGACAAAAGAGAGAAAGCGGCCTGCTTTCTCTCTTTTTATACGGGAGGCCTTGAGATGCTTGCAAAATGGCTGGGCGTATTGTTACTTATCGGGTTGTTAGTGTATGCGGGCTGGAACATTTATTCTGCACAAACAAGTCCGAAAGAAGGGACAGAAGAAGGGATGAAGGCTCCTGACTTTACACTCGACACACTGTCAGGAAAAAGCAGCTCCCTTTCTGATTATAAAGGTAAAAAAGTGCTTCTTAATTTCTGGGCGACGTGGTGCAAGCCATGCCGGATGGAAATGCCCGATATGCAGGAGCTGCAGAAAGAAAATCCTGATATTGCGGTAGTAGCCGTTAATTTCACGTCCTCTGAAAAAAATATACAGGCTGTGAAATCATTCGCTGATACTTATCAGCTGACCTTTCCAATTCTGATTGACAAAAGCGGGATTAACGGAGATTTCAACGTGCTTTCTTATCCGACATCATACATATTAGACGAAAAAGGAACCATTCAGCACATCCGAGTAGGCACGATGACAAAAAAAGAAATGAAAGAAAAACTGGATCTCAAGTAGAGGTTCAGTTTTTTTTATGCGAAAGGCTTATCTTTTAAAAAATTGGAAAAAATGAATGAAAACACGGAGGTGAGAAGATTGAAAAAAATGAGAAAACGTTCTTTTCATGAATTGGTTATGGAGAATAAACGTGAGCTGATGACCAATACGGAATATTTGAATCAGCTTGAAGAAAAGCTGGAGCAGCGGTTCAAACAAAAATAACCTTTAATTTGCAGTCATGTTTGCGCCTCCTTTTGCGAAATATACTCTTAAGGAGGGATGAACATGGGCACAAACAAGAAAGACGGCCAGCCGCAGTACGCTCCGAGCCACTTAGGGACAAAACCCGTTAAATATAAACGAAACAAAGGGGAAAAGTTTCATGACAAGTCAAACGGACATCCGATTGTCATGCAGACGAAAGGCGAATAATATCATTAAAGGAGAGCTGACATGATGACAAATCATAACCAAAGACCGAACCCGGACGACCGTTCTGATAACGTTGAAAAGCTTCAGGATATGGTACAGAATACAATCGAAAATATAGAAGAAGCGAAAGAATCAATGGAGTTTGCGACAGAAGAGGAAAAACAGCGCATTCAGGAGAAGAATGCCAGACGCAATGAAAGCATTGAATCATTCCGAAGTGAAATTCAGGATGAATCGGCTGCGAGAGAAAACGGCTATCAATCGTAATAAAAACCAGGGAAACCTGGTTTTTTCTCTTTCCGCCTCGTTGTGATAAAATAGGGCTAATCTGATAATAAGGGAGCAGAGAACGTTGCATGTGTCAAAAAAAGAAATAGAAGTGCGTTATGCGGAAACAGATCAAATGGGCATTGTCTATCATGCCAATTACTTAGTCTGGATGGAGGTCGGGAGAACGGCGCTCATTAAGGACCTCGGATTTCTGTACAAGGACATGGAAGAAAGAGGGGTGCTGTCACCTGTAGTGGATATCAGCATTTCTTATAAAAAGCCGCTCCGCTACGGAGAAACAGCAGAAGTACATACGTGGATTGAAGAATATAACGGATTTAAAATCATTTACGGCTACCGCATCTATAATCCGGATCAAGAACTTGCGATCGAAGCGTCATCCTCTCACATATGCGTCGATAAACAGAGCTTCAAACCGATTCAGTTCCGCAAGGCCTTTCCTGATTGGCATGCCGCTTACGAAAAGGCAAAAAAATAAGGAGCGGCTCAAGTTATGGCATTTGGAATTACACGCAGAGAACTGGAAAGATGGAAGCGGGATGTATCGGAAGGAAAAATCGCTTTTTTAACGCATTATTGGCTGGACGACCGCTTTCCGGAGGCTAAGACCGTGACGAAGGCCGGTTCAAGCGATCTCGATAAGCTGATCCGATGGGGATCGGAATACGGGCTGAAGCCTGAGTGGATTCATCATAAAAATGCATTTCCCCACTTTGACCTGCTCGGTGAAACGCAGAAACGCATATTAGAAAAAGAACATCTGACTGATCATATCAGAAGGTTCAAACTGTAAAAAAAAGAACGCATCCGCTGCGTTCTTTTTTCTTACACGTAATCAAATACCGGCTCTTCTGACTGATCTGAATATGTGACGGACAGATCGTGATTATCAAAGTACCATAAGTCGCTTTCTTCAATAAAAAAGGTAATGCCTTCAACTTCCGTGCTGATTCCGACGTTCATCGGCTGGTCTTTTGAAACACCGAGAGAAAAGCCTTTCTGGACGCTGCTGCATCCTCCGTAACGGACAAAGAAACGGACCTGATCGCCTGTTTCCAGTTCAAGCTCTTCTTTGTACCAATCCAGCGCGCCTTTCGTTACTTTCATGTTCATCCGGTACACTCCCTTTTTGTTTCTCATAAAGAAATTATCTCTATTATAAACGCATATGGCATTTTGATGTCAAAATTGAAGTTTCATCAAAACCATTTGATTTTCGGTTCTGTTTTGTTCATAATCCGTTTGATGTTTGCCCTGTGTCTGTAGATAACAAACGCGGTCAAAAGCGTCACTACGATTAATAAATAAGGGTCTTTTACAAACAGACAGTAAATAATCGTATAAATCCCTGTTAACATTGAAGACAGAGAAACAAATTTCGTAAGGAATAAAAATACGAAAAACACTGCAACCATCGTTACGAATAACAGCGGAGCATAAAACAGCAGGACGCCTCCTGAAGTGGCTACGGCTTTTCCGCCCTTGAATTTTGCGAACACGGGGAATACATGACCGATCACTGCTGCCACTCCTGCGAGAAGAGGGTGAATGGGAACGTGCAATAAATACGGCAGCGCCGCGGCCAAGGTGCCTTTTAAAATATCGGCTGCAACGACGACAGATCCCGCTTTAACGCCAAGCGTGCGAAAAGCATTTGTGGCGCCCAAATTACCGCTTCCATGTTCTCTAATATCAATCCCTTTCGCAAGTTTGCCTACGACTAAACCTGACGGGATGCTGCCTATTACATAAGCCAAAATAATCAATAAAGCAATCAACATCTACATTTCTCCTTTTCAATGTCCCTTCACTTTATTTTAACACGAGTTGTTATTGTCTGATGACAAGTTTTTTGAGAATTAAGCTGACAAACCGCTTTTTTTGAATCCGGTGAAGCTGTCGTGTACAATAATACAAAAGGAGATGGTAAAGATGCAAAATCCTTCAAAGTCAGAGATTAAAGAAATTCTTGACCGAAGCAAACGTATCGCCGTCGTCGGGCTGTCAGACCGTCCCGACCGGACTTCTTACATGGTTTCCAAAGCGATGCAGGATGAAGGGTACGAGATTATTCCTGTCAATCCGACGATTGATGAAGCGCTTGGCGTTAAAGCCGTCGCTTCATTAAAAGACGTTGAGGGACCGATTGATATCGTCAACGTGTTCAGACGCTCTGAGCAGCTTCCCGGCGTCGCTGAAGAGTTTTTACAGACGGATGCTCCCGTTTTTTGGGCGCAGCAGGGCCTGGCAAATGAAGAAGCGTACCGCATGATTACAGAGAAAGGGCGGACGGCTATTATGGATTTATGTATAAAAGTCGCCCGCGCTGTTATAAAATAGGAACAAAAAAGGCAAAAATCCTTGGCAAATCAGGGGTTTTTGTTTTTTTATTGAAAGAATACTCTTTGCGTATGATGTTGAAACAGATACAATAAAGCATGAACAGCTTTTTTAGAAACCCCTGCATTAAAGGGGGCTGCAGTCTGTTTGCGATGGACGGCATAAATCTATATAATAGAAAGCGAACATAAGTTCCCGTATCCGGAAAAGAGCACCAAAAAGATGAAAAGCCGTTCGAATGTATGTCTTGCGGCCTAAAAAACGAGCCATTCGCTTAAAGATGTTGCGAAATCAAGCATATTGGTTATAATTGTGAGTCCGAGGAGAATTGGACCGAAGCTTGCGCATACTGAAAAACAAAGACATGAAAACATTTAAAAAGAGAATGATTAAGAGCAGGTTTTTTGAAAGGGGTTTGTACGTTTGGCTAGAAAACAGCAATTTGATTACAACGAAGATGCCATACAGGTGCTTGAAGGCCTGGAAGCCGTCAGAAAAAGACCGGGAATGTATATCGGTTCGACGGACGCACGCGGCCTGCACCATCTGGTATATGAGATCGTCGACAATTCCGTCGATGAAGTCCTTGCCGGCTACGGAGATCATATTATCGTAACGATACATAAGGACAACAGCATCTCCGTGCAGGACAGAGGGCGCGGAATGCCGACCGGAATGCATAAGCTCGGAAAGCCGACACCGGAAGTTATTTTCACCGTGCTGCATGCGGGAGGGAAATTCGGCCAGGGCGGCTATAAAACAAGCGGCGGTCTGCATGGTGTCGGCGCATCTGTCGTAAACGCTTTATCAGAGTGGCTGACAGTTACCATTGAGCGTGACGGCTATGTTTATAAACAACGGTTTGAAAACGGCGGCAAGCCTGTGACTTCACTTGAAAAAATCGGTACGACCAAGAAAACGGGAACGCTTACCCATTTTAAACCTGATCCGTCAATGTTCAGCGCAACGGTTTATAATTTTGACACGCTGTCGGAACGTCTGCGCGAATCCGCCTTCTTATTAAAAGGCTTAAAAATAGAATTAATTGATGAGCGGAACAACGTAAAAGAAGTATTTTATTATGAGAACGGAATTGAAGCATTTGTCGCCTATTTAAACGAAGAAAAAGACGCTTTATGCGAAGTGGTTTCTTTTGAAGGCGAGCACCACGACATTGAAGTCGATTTTGCTTTCCAATTTAATGACGGATACTCAGAAAATATGCTGTCATTCGTTAATAACGTCAGAACAAAGGACGGCGGCACCCACGAATCAGGAGCCAAAACGGCAATGACACGAGCGTTTAATGAATATGCGCGAAAGGTCGCGCTTTTAAAAGAGAAAGACAAAAACCTTGAAGGCGCCGATATCAGAGAAGGGTTGTCCGCGATCATTTCCGTGCGTATCCCGGAGGAACTGCTGCAATTTGAAGGCCAGACAAAAGGGAAACTTGGCACAAGTGAGGCGAGATCCGCCGCAGACGCAGTCATTTCTGAGAATCTTGCTTATTTCTTGGAAGAAAACCGCGATACAGCGACTCTGCTCGTCAAAAAAGCGATTAAAGCAAGCCAGGCCCGTGAAGCTGCCCGTAAAGCGAGAGAAGAAGCGAGAAGCGGTAAAAAACGCAAAAAATCAGAAGCGACGCTGAGCGGAAAACTCACACCGGCAGGCTCCAGAAATCCGGCGAAGAATGAATTGTATCTCGTGGAGGGAGACTCTGCCGGAGGTTCTGCAAAACAGGGAAGAGACCGGAAATTCCAAGCCGTGCTGCCCCTTCGCGGAAAGGTCATCAACACAGAGAAAGCAAAGCTTGCAGACATTTTCAAAAATGAAGAGATCAATACAATTATTCATGCGATCGGCGGGGGAGTCGGCGCAGATTTTGAGATAGACGACATTAACTATGACAAGATCGTCATCATGACCGATGCAGATACCGACGGCGCACATATTCAAGTCTTGCTGTTAACATTTTTCTACCGCTATATGAAACCTTTAATTGAGCACGGAAAAGTCTTCATCGCGCTTCCGCCTCTTTACAAAGTCAGCAAAGGAAGCGGCAAGAAAGAGATTATTGAATATGCTTGGTCCGACGAAGAAATGGACGGCGTTTTAAAGAAAGTCGGCAAAGGCTATACCATTCAGCGTTATAAAGGTCTGGGAGAAATGAACGCAGACCAGCTCTGGGAAACGACGATGAATCCCGAGTCGCGAACGCTCGTCAGAGTCAAGATTGACGATGCGGCACGCGTAGAGCGCCGCGTAACGACATTAATGGGAGACAAAGTAGAACCGAGAAGAAAATGGATTGAAAAGAATGTTGCCTTCGGATTAGACGAGGAAAGCAATATTTTAGAAAATGAAAACTTGTCGGTCGCTGAGGAGGTTTAATAGTGGCACAGCCAGAATTATTTCATGATTTACCGTTAGAAGAAGTAATCGGCGACCGTTTCGGACGCTACAGTAAATATATTATCCAGGACAGGGCGCTGCCCGATGCACGTGACGGGTTAAAGCCGGTGCAGCGGAGAATTTTATACGCCATGCACGCAGACGGAAATACATTCGATAAAAATTTCCGGAAAGCGGCAAAAACGGTCGGGAACGTTATCGGTAATTATCATCCGCACGGAGACAGCTCCGTTTATGAAGCGATGGTGCGGATGAGCCAGGATTGGAAAGTGCGGAATGTGCTGATTGAGATGCACGGCAACAACGGAAGCATTGACGGTGATCCGCCTGCTGCCATGCGTTATACGGAAGCGAGATTATCTTCTATCGCATCAGAGCTTTTACGGGACATCGATAAAAATACGGTTGAATTCGTTCCGAACTTTGATGACACAAGTAAAGAACCGGTTGTTTTGCCCGCTATGTTTCCTAACTTGCTGGTCAATGGATCTACCGGGATTTCCGCAGGCTATGCGACTGACATTCCCCCTCATCATCTGGGTGAGGTCATTGATGCTGTCATTAAGCGGATTGAATCGCCCGATTGCACCGTCGATGACTTGATGCAGGTGATTAAAGGGCCTGACTTTCCGACAGGAGGCATCATCCAAGGTGTCGACGGCATTCGGAAGGCCTATGAAACCGGTAAAGGCAAAATTATTATCCGCGGCAAGGCTGAAGTGGAAGCCGTAAGAGGCGGACGGGAGCAGATCGTCATTACAGAAATCCCGTTTGAAGTAAACAAAGCCAATCTCGTGAAGAAAATGGACGAATACCGCATTGACAAAAAAGTTGAAGGTATTTCTGAAGTCCGGGATGAAACGGACCGAACGGGACTGCGGGTTGTCGTTGAGTTAAAGAAAGAAGCCGATGCAAAAGGCATCTTGAATTTCTTATATAAAAACACTGACCTGCAGACAACGTATAACTTTAATATGGTCGCCATACATAACCGCCGGCCGATGCTGATGAGTCTTACGGCCATTCTGGATGCGTATATTTCCCACCAGAAGGAAGTTGTGACAAACCGCTCCGTCTTTGAATTGCAAAAAGCAAAAGAGCGGCATCATATCGTTGAAGGACTGATGAAGGCACTGTCTGTGCTAGATGAGGTCATTGCCGTCATCCGGGCAAGCAGCGACAAGAAAGATGCGAAACAAAACTTAATTTCTAAATTCGCATTTACGGAGCCTCAGGCGGAAGCGATCGTATCTTTGCAGCTGTATCGTCTGACAAATACGGATATTACGGCATTAAAAGAGGAAGCGGAAGAGCTCAGCAAGAAAATTCAGGAGCTTGAAGCCATTTTAAGTCATGATAAAAAGCTGTTAAAAGTCATTACCAGCAGCCTGAAAAAAGTGAAAAAGACTTATGCCGACAGCAGACGGTCGGTCATTGAAGAGAAGATTGAAGAAATTAAAATCAATCTCGAAGTCATGGTTGCCTCTGAGGACGTCTATGTGACAGTCACGAAAGACGGCTATGTAAAACGAACAAGCCAGCGGTCATTTGCCGCTTCCAACGGCCAGGATTTCGGGATGAAGGACACGGACAGGCTGATTCACCAATTTGAAATGAATACAACGGATGTACTCCTGCTCTTTACCAATAAGGGAAGCTATATATATTGTCCGGTTCACCAGCTCCCTGATATCAGGTGGAAAGACATGGGGCAGCACGTCACGAACATCACCACGATGGACCGTGACGAAACCATCGTGAAAGCTATACCGGTAAAAGAATTTGATCCATCTTCATATTTATTGTTTATGACGAAAAACGGTATGGTGAAAAGAACTGAAATGACGCATTACAAAGCGCAGCGTTACTCAAAAGCGCTTGTTGCTCTTAACCTTAAAGGGGACGATGAGCTGATTGATGTTCATGTCACAGACGGCGGCTGCCAGCTGTTTATCGCCACCCGGCTCGGGTACGGCTTATGGTTCGGTGAAGATGAAGTAAATGTAGTCGGAGCCCGTGCGGCCGGCGTAAAGGGCATTAATTTAAAAGACGGCGATACCGTCGTATCAGGACAAATCCTGCATGAAACAGATTCGCTTGTCCTCGTCACACAGCGGGGAGCCATCAAACGGATGAATCTCTCTGAATTCGAAAGAACATCCAGGGCTAAGCGCGGCGTCATCATGCTGCGTGAGCTTAAAAAGAACCCGCATCGTGTTGTCGGAGTATTCGCGTGCGCTTTAGCCGACATGATCGCTGCGGAAACCGAAAAAGGCGAGAGAATTGAAGCCTCCGTGAAATCTTTGCGGGCTAATGACCGATACAGCAACGGCTCCTTCTTTACAGATGAAGATGAGACAGGGCCGGTCACAGATGTATGGCGTATCCCCGCATCTGATGTTTAAGAGTAAAAATAAAATAAAATGAAAAAAAACCTCCGCTCAATTGGTCCTAAAGCGGAGGTTTTGCTATTTATTAGCTCTCGTGGCTGCCGAATAAGTCCGTGATAGCGTGAACGACTTCAATTCCCTGCCACACAAATAAATTTAATGCAGTGAATGAAAATAAGCCTAAAATCACCATTCGTAAGATAAACAACATGTTGAACAACCTCCTCATTTTATGTTACATAGTTAGGCGATGTTGAACATGAAGCTCATCGAAATACGAGGACTGATAAAATTTAGCGATTAAAAAGCTTTTCTTTCGCTGTCTTCTCCGGGAAGCGGGGCGCTTTCTGTCTGATATCACGATCAGTGAGACAGAAGCGGCAAAAAGCGCCGTCAAAATAAATGAGCCCGTCAGCGATTTTTTCTCATCGTCAGCATTTTGGCCGGCCTTCATTTCGTGCATTTCCTGCTGGTCGGCTACGGCTTTAAAATGATGAGCAGTATCAAACGCATGGGGAATGGAGAGCAAATGAAAGCTTGCAATCGCTAAAAATAAAATAGAAGCTTTTAAAAACAAGATTTTTTTCAAATGTTCTCCCCCCTTCATAAGTCTGAATATTTTTATTATAATACCCTAATTTAAATTGAAAGTAAACACATTTATTAAATTTAAAAAATTATTATGCTGGTTAAGTATATACCATTCCGTCCGTCATTTCATCTCTTTTATTCTTAAAGGCCTATTTGTTATGATATGCACGCAACCCTTCTGATGTGACAACATTTTTCAGGCTGCAGGATAAAGAAACGGGGCATACCAGCAATAAGCATGATGAAGAAACCGAAACATTTTCTTAAAAAAACTTCTCAACATCTGTTGTTGTGATATAATAATACCCGTTGTGTTAAAAGATCTAACATATGCAGCGAAAATGACAGTAAAAGATATGTAAAAGGGAGGTTAAACATGGAGGCTTTCATCAGTGAAATCATAAATGTTCCAAATGATTTTATTTGGAAGTATCTTGTTTATATTTTAGTAGGAATCGGATTGTATTTCACATTCCGTTTTCGCTTCATTCAATTCCAATACTTTATTGAAATGTTTAGAATTGTCGGGGAGAAGCCGCAAGGAAATAAAGGAGTGTCTTCAATGCAGGCATTCTTTATCTCGGCCGCTTCACGTGTCGGTACCGGAAACTTGACCGGTGTCGCGCTGGCGATTGCAACAGGCGGTCCCGGCGCAGTATTTTGGATGTGGATCGTAGCAATTGTCGGTATGGCTTCAAGCTTTGTGGAAAGTACCTTGGCTCAGCTGTATAAAGTGCGCTCCGGCGATGAATTTCGCGGCGGTCCGGCATATTACATGGCAAAGGGTCTCGGCGCCCGGTGGCTCGGTATTTTATTTGCCGTATTGATTACCGTTTCTTTCGGACTTATCTTTAATGCCGTGCAGTCAAATACGATTTCTGTCGCGTTTGACGAAGCTTTCCATGTGAATAAAACAATTATCGCCATCATCTTAGCTGTATTAACGGCTTTCATTATATTCGGCGGGCTGAAACGTGTTGTATCCGTTTCGCAATTAATCGTTCCAGTCATGGCGGGTATGTATATTCTGATCGCGCTGTATGTTGTGATTGTGAATATTACCGCAGTACCTGAATTGCTTGCGACGATTGTGAAAAATGCGTTTGGTTTTGAGCAGATCGTCGGCGGAAGCTTAGGAAGCATCATTATTATCGGTGCGCAGCGCGGCCTGTTTTCAAACGAAGCGGGTATGGGGAGCGCGCCGAATGCCGCAGCAGCTGCACACGTATCGCATCCGGCTAAGCAGGGATTAATCCAGACGCTAGGCGTGTTTTTCGATACATTTATCGTTTGTACATCGACTGCCTTTATCATTTTATTGTACAGCTTTACGCCTAAAGGCGACGGCATCCAAGTGACGCAAGCCGCACTGCAGCACCATCTCGGAGGCTGGGCCCCGACGTTTATTGCAATTGCGATGTTCTTATTCGCATTCAGCTCAGTCGTCGGCAACTATTACTATGGTGAAACGAATATCGAATTTATTAAAACAAGCAAAACATGGCTTAATATTTACCGCGTATTCGTCGTAGTGATGGTGGTATACGGATGTTTGGCTGACTTCCAGATTGTCTGGGACATGGCAAACTTGTTCATGGGTCTCTTAGCTCTCATTAACTTAGTGGCAATCTTGCTGCTGAGTAATGTAGCCTATAAAATCTATAAAGATTATGCCGCTCAGCGCAAAAAAGGACTTGACCCTGTATTTAAAGCGGAGAACACTCCGGAACTCAAGCATATTGAAACATGGGCGGAAGAAGAAAGTACAAGCCCTGAACACAAGGCTGCCAACTGAGGAATATGCATATCATTTACGAAACCCTTCACGTTTAATGTGAAGGGTTTTTTTATGTTAAAAACCAGCTTCATATTCCTGAAATCTTATTGCGGAATTTCATACATCCCTATGATAATATAGGAATTGTTTACAAAAGAAGGGAAGAGGAGGGGGCATGAAACAAAAGCCGATATATGTCGAGATCAATATAGCGTCTGATATAGAAACGCTTTGGGAATATACGCAAAATCCGGTTCTTCATAAGGAATGGGACCTGCGCTTTTCTGACATTACATATCTTCATAAGTTACCGGATGAACCGCAGAGATTCCTATATGAAACGCGAATCGGTTTTGGGCTGAAGGTGTCCGGCACGGGTGAATCAATGGGTGACATAAGGCCTCAATCGTCAGAAAGGGTGTCGGCGCTTGCTTTTGCATCGGATCATCCGCTGTCTCTGATAAAAGACGGCCGGGGCTACTGGAGGTATATAGAGCGGGATAACGGGGACATCACATTTTTGACTCAATATCAATATGAAACGGCCTGGGGTCTGCCGGGAAGATGGATAGACCGGTTTTTATTTCGTCCGCTGCTCGGCTGGGCTACCGCATGGAGCTTTGATGCGTTGCGGCTTTGGATAGAACAAAGCCGACATCCGAAGATATCAGTCCGTTTCGGGTTTGTCTATGTCCTGATGTGTCTCGTATTCAGTCTGTATTGGTTTTTTCAAGGCTTTCATGATGGCTGTGCCGATGCAGAGATCGTGAAAGGAGCGCAAAAGACAGGATTAGGGATATTATGGCTGCTGCCTATGCGGAGAAAGCGGCTGATCCACGCCGGACAGTCAGCCTTCTTTTGTATAACGGCAATGCAGTATTCCGGCGGCGGATTCGCCATTTCATTAGGATTACTTACAATAGCGGGTATGATTCTTACATTCCTGCTGCCGAGCGCCGCGCATACAAAACGAAAGAGAGAGAAGTGAAATGACGGATTCAATGTATGAAAAAGCGATTATTCATTATCAATTCCTGCATCCGATGCTGCAGAAACGGTATAGGTTTGCCGGATCACGCACGTTTTGCGGAGAAGGGGTTATGTCAGAAATTAAGGGAGGTTCGTTGTTTGTCAGAATGCTTTTAAAGACAGGCGTTTTTTTCAGATGTTTTTTCTCAGAGAGGGGAACAGATATCCCTTTTACCATTGAGAACAAAAACAGGAAAAATGGTGTGGAGTGGAACCGAACCTTTTTCTTTAAAGGCAAAACCCGGTTTTTTGATGCGATCATGGAATATGACGAGCGGGAAAACAGAATTCTTGATTACTTCGGTAAACCTCATATCCTGCTGTCTGAACTGCATTTAGAAGCGTCTTCAGACGGAGGGCTTGTTATTACATCCGGAAAGCAGTGGCTCCTGATAGGCGGAAAGAAAATCCCGCTTCCGGCTTGGCTGTGCGGCAGTTCAACCGTTTATGAGGCTTATGATGAGGAAGTGAATTGCTTCAGCATAAAGGTTCATGTGAAAAACAGGATACTCGGCACAATTTTCTCTTACCGGGGGACTTTCCGGGAAACAGAGGGAGAAACATGCTGAAGCGTCATCTCATGGTAGGCGCGGTTTGCTTTTTGGGATTTGCGGCGGCTGAAGCACCGCATATATCAGCTGCTGAGACGTTTGTTTTATTATCCGTACTATTTTTCGTTCCAGCTGTATTCCGCTTTGCGTTTCGGCCGTCAAAGACCTTAGAGAATGTGCTATTACGGAGTTATCCCATTGCCGCTTTATGTGCAGTGCTTGCGCTGATTACAGACTTCAGCTTTTTTGCCTTTGTCTGGCTCATTTATACGCTTGGACTGGCACTGTATGCTGTATGGCGGCTGATGAAAACAAATATCCACAGAGCGAAAGAGATGTCTGTTATGATGGGTTTCGTTTATTTGGCCGGCGGCGGATTTTGGTTTTTTGCATATATCCTTAAGATTCCTATCATGGATTTTGGTCCGCTTATCGTGCTGCTGACGGCGGTGCACTTTCACTATTCGGCTTTTCTCATTCCGATCTTTAACGGATTGCTCGGCAGGGTCCTGCGGGAGAATCGCGTTCTTTACAGACTGAGCACGGTCATTCTCCTGATTTCGCCGATCCTTATCGCCCTGGGGATTACATTTTCAAAGATACTTGATGTGATTGCTGTCGCTCTGTATCTGACGGGTCTGTATGTTAATGCGTATCTCGTCTTTAAGGCGCCGTTTGCTGTGAAAACAGCCAGGTTCTTGATCAGGAGTTCTTCGGCTGTGTTAATGATTACAATTGCTTTTTCTTTAATATATTCGTTCGGTGTCTACCGCGAGGAGGCAACGCTCACGATCAGTCAGATGATTTGGATTCACGGGGCCGTCAATGCATTCGGCGTTATTCTGCCGGCTTTGGCGGGGTGGAGGTTGGAAAATCCGAGACCGTTTGATGAGGGCAGTGAAAGAACGTTCAGCCGAATTTACGGGAAGAGAACGATAGGCGAAAATTTTTTGACTGACATTCATGCAGCAAATGAAATCCATTATACCGGCCTTCAGGATCAGATGAGAGAACTGCATTCTGAAGACTTTTCAACTGAAAAACTGGCTCCGGCCGTTATTTCCTTTTATGAAGAGACAATCGATTATGACATCAAGGCAAAAGTGACGTGGAGCGGATGGTTTCGGCCGTTCGCGCGCATGTACGAGCCGTTCAGCAGAAGAGCGGGGCAGATCCACCTGTCAATGAATCCGGATTGGTATACCATGCACACTAGCATGAAAGGAGTCGATTCTGACAGAGACGGCAGAAAAAATGTCCGGGCGTGGATCAGGACAAATGACAAGCAGGAAACCGTTTTTACTGCGCTGTATTCAGCGTACAGGTCAAAAGGGGAGGGATACATGAATATTTCTCTCCCGCTGCCGTTTGGCCAAATGACGGGCATTTTAAAACCTTATGCGCATAAGCAGAATCTTGTTTTGACGAGCAGACGCCGAAAAAGCGGAGCGGGTGATGAAGGGATTTATCTGCAAACGAAATGGGGGGCATGCCATCTTCCTCTGGCAGAGACATTTCTTATTGCGGCCCAGAGCGAAACAAGCTTGAAGGCCGTTCATCATATGTGGCTGTTCGGCCTGAAGTTTTTAACTGTGCAGTATCGGATCACTCACACTTCCGCAGGTAAGCAAAGCAAATAACAAGCTGTAAAGCCGTCTGTTCAAGACGGCTTATTTACAATGTATAGAACATCCTGAAATTATGAAATGGAAGCGCTGTCGTAACGTGTTGTACTCAAGATTCGTCATTTGCCGACTTGTTTGAAATCGCTTGGCGGTTCAATATATTTGGAGCTGGGGCACAGAACCGGATTTTATTTCGCGGCAGCGCTCAGGCTGACAGCTGTGTGTTCATTGGATAAATAATTTGTTATGGTTTGGTTTTGTCATTATAAAAATTGCTTTTGCGACGTTTGCAGTATTAGGTTTGATTCAGCTGTATCAACCGGAATTAAACCTGTGCGTGACAGATGAATAATAATAAGCGCAAACGGAATATACGGTTATTTTGCTATATATTTCTTTTTTTGTCTCATTGATTAAAGTATACTTAGTTTATGAGACAGGTAATTCATCTCTTAACATAACTTCCTAGAATATATATTATGTAAACTAGAAATTGTGAAGAGAATATAAAAATGGATTCTAACAGCACTCCCTTTTTGCAGTGTACTATTAAAAAACCTCTACGTCCTTAATAAATTAAATTGGTCATAAAGGTTTTTCGGTTTGAGTATTTTAATCGGTTATGTCACTTGTTGCCGGCCTTCTTGATCAAGTCCACGCCATCGTATGCCAGACTTTCCACACTTGCAGCCTTCTGCAGTATGTAATGATCAAAAAAGTTCTTCGTATAGTTTGTAACAAGATTCCGCATCTCCATAGCATCCCGTTCGCCTCTGAGTTCCGCATTCACATTAGTAAACACGATGTCGCAGTAATCTAAATGCGCAGCACGATCAACAGAGAAATAATAGGTTTCCATGCTATTGTTAGCGCCAATGATCGCATTCATGTTATAGTTCGGTTCACAAAACAGCAGCAAAAAGGGTTTCTTTAGGTCGCTGCCCTGAAGGCCGAACGCACCGCTATCCAGGCCAATCCCGCAGGCGAATCGGTCGTCATCCCGGCAAACAATCGCTGTCGTAGGCCCTCCGTAAGAATGTCCGACTATGCCCATGCCGATGTCAAGCAACAATCTATCTTTAAAGATAGAATTCAGCTCTCCAGAGTCCAGTTTGTAAAGATAATCGGCTGCATACCTTACATCTTCCGCCTGTAATTCACTATACACTGTTAACTTGTCAAGTATCGGCAGTGTAAGCACGTTACGGCACATCTCAATGGCAGTTTCATCGTTAGGCCGCATCTCCATCTTATCAGCCAACGCCAGCATCTCCGGATCTTCAGAAAACGCCAAAATGGCATCCGAAAAATCCTTTGATACATTAAACATGCGCCCATCTTTACGCTTATACATTGTGCTATTCTGATGGCCGATGCTTACCACAACATACCCCATGCTTGCCAAGTCTGTACAGATCACTGTACCCCATTCCGGAGAACCGCCTCCGCCGCAAACATAGAATAACACCGGATAGCGTTTTTCCTTCCCGGAGAGAGCAAGGTCGTCGTAACATTGGGTCTTGATATCTATAGAGTAAGCATCCTTCAACGCAGTGAGAAGCGGCTGCTCATTAAGCATTTCGGAGACTTCAGGAAACATGTACGTTGATGTAGTCTTCCCTTCGCTGCTGTCGGACGGATAGTACACAAACGCTGTCAGTTCTCTTTTTGAGTGATCTGATGCCGTGTAATCAAAATCCATCTGGGTTCGGCCGACAGTATAGCCGCCAATTGGTTTTGGAAATGTGTCATAAGTTTTCATTCTCTTTGTGCCCCCTTAATGAATAAAAGTGGCGAATGTGAAATACATACTTTGAATACTACATCCTATGTTCAGTGAGTCATATTTACTCCCTTGCTTTCTTGAGATTGCTAAAAATTTCAGAATATTTGTGATATTAAAGCAGCTCGTGATCCATAAAGTCAGCAAAGTACTTGCTAATCTTATAGTATAGCCTAGAGTCCTTAATATCGAATTCTCTAAAAACCATGGCTAAATTAAACTGCATTGACTCAAATATAAAAGAAATCAGATCATCGCCAATATCAGGCCGTAGATTTCCATCAGCCCTCATTCGGCGTAAAATGTCCTTGATTAAGGGGAATGACTCGCCCTTTAGCACATTTTGTACAGGCCTATAGACTGTTTCAGAAGTTTCATCCGCCACGTAAACTTCTTTGTATTGCTGTTTTTAAGATCATAAAAGCGGACATCGTGTTGCTGATGTCCGCCTAAAGCTTAACTAATTGGGTTCTGTTCCCCAAATCAGTTTTCCTTGATGATATAATGTGATTTTTTTCGTTGTTTTAAACGTATTTGATTGGAAAAAGGAATAATCGCCGCTTTGTGCATAATTGCTCCAGTCATCGTTGTGAAGACGAAGCTGAATATTCCCTGTGCTTGCTCCCGGTGACAGCGTTCCTTTTTTAAACCCCAGTTCCAGATAGGTATCTGCACCTTGCTTAGGTTTATGCAGCATTACAAACTTGTGGGTCAGATTGCCGCATCCAATCTGCGCGTAGTCACAGTCAAAGTTTTGGCCTTTGTTTTTCGCGTTATACCAGTAACGGGCAGTGACATCTTTTAAATCAACCGTCGTATTGCCGTTATTTTTTATGTGAAGCTGCGGGCGGATTTGGTTGCTGTTCACACCCTCATCCCCTGCTTTGTATTGTACAGAAATGCCGTTTTCCTGTGCGGGGTTATCTTGTGCCGGCGTTTCAGGGCGTTCTTTCGTTGAATCTTTGTTGCCGCGAATGTTTTCTCTTACGAATGTTCCTGAAGCAGTTAAATCTGTAAGCGGCCAGCCGCCTGTTTTAGATGCTCCCGGCTTTAACGCCGAGGATGATTCCTGCTTATCAGAAAGATTCCAGTTCACCCAGCTGATTTTCTTGCTGTCGAGATAATTCAGCCATTCCCGCGACTGGTCAAGGAATACACCGCCATTTCCAGACGCGTCGCTTGTTCCCCATTCCGTCACGAAAATAGGCGCTCCTTTACTGAGTGCATAGTTTGCTTTATCCCGTAAAGATTGGCCGTGTGTGCCGGCATAAAAATGAAGCGCGTACATGACGTTTGCATCTTTTAGCTGATCATCGGCTGCATCATTCACATCCTGGCTCCATGTACCGGTACCTACAATGATGGGATTGTCGGGGTCATTTTTGCGGATCACGGAAATCACTTCTTCCGCATACGGTTTAATATCCCGCTTCCAGTTCACATCACCGTTTGGTTCATTTGCAATTTCATAAATGACGTTTGGCGTATTTTTGTAAATACTTGACATTTCCTTGAAAAATTCTTTCGCCTTCTCTTTATGTTGGTTTGGATTGCCGTCATTTAAGATATGCCAGTCAATGATGACATATATCCCAAGCTCTTTTGCTGCTTCAACCGCTTCTTTCACTTTATTTTTCACGGACGGGTTGTCAATATAACCGCCATCTGCCGTATACATCGCCGTGCGGAAAACGGTGATGCCCCAATCGTCTCTCAGCCATTTTAAGCTGTCTTTATTGACGAAATCGCCATACCATTGCAATCCGTGTGAACTGATCCCTTTCAGCTGTACCGCTTTGCCGTCTCGGTTTACGAGCTGTGTCCCTTTTATGCTAAGCTGTCCATTCTTGGCTACTGGCGTTTTAGTCCCTGCTGCAGATGCCGGCGAAGCCAGCATGCCGCCCATTGTCAATACCACAATCAATAAACACGTAATAAAAATAGAGATTGACCGTTTCATATCTGTCTTTTCCTCCTTCACATCATTTTGGCTCTACTTCTTATGAGCACGAACTCATTGTAAAAATCTTTCTCATGATTGTCTATCAACCTAATTTCTTGTTTTTGGGAGGTTTAAAAGCCTGTCAATTTGCTCTATCTCTATTGAATAAGATACACCTGACACATATAGAACAAAGAAAACTGGACTGAATCGGGACTTTACACGTCATTTTTCAATCGAATCGAAAAATTAAATTTATTTCCAACGTAGATACGCTAAATGTGATGAGTCTCAATATGGCATTGAATCTTATGATTGCTGTAAGAGGACAATCCCTTATTCTGTACTGGTTAATTTAAGGTTGATGTAAGGTTCGGATTAATACGGGTTAAGGTTGGAGTTGTACAATGAGATTGTACTTCAGTGAGGGATGCAGTCAGACCCACAGAAAATAAGCCAATTTTCTTTTTAGAGTCAGAAAATTGGCTTATTGCTATGATCTATTTGAACAAACAGATACCTTTAACGCTTTACAACAAATGTTGTCACGCTTTGAGCCGGCAGATGGGCCCAAAAGTGATTGTCCGTTACTTTGAGATCCGTTCCAGGCTGAAGATTGCTGCTGCTGCTCGTGATCCATCTGGATACTTGAGAAGCGGATCCGTTCTGCAACACAAAGTTTTGGTTGACCCCTGTATTGGTTTTGTTAATGGCGACAATCACGACTTTGTTGTCACCTTTATAGGCTGACACGTAAACATTCGGATTAGGGTTTTTCGTTGCATCAATCCTTACATATCCAGGGCGCACAAATTTAGAGAAATGGGCCATATTGTAGCCTCGTTTGCTGATCGTGCCATCTTCTTTCATAGGACCATATGATCTTCGGATGTACCACCAAACATAAGCTTGTAAATCCCCTTCTACCATCGAACTGTGAATATGTTGCGAAACATCCAAGGCCTCGGGCCATCGATCCGCCGAGTTGTTATCACTGTTCGGATAGTATACTTCCGTCATCCAAAGGTCTTTCCCCGCTCCTTTTTGTTTAAAAAGAGGATAAGGGAATTGACTGACCTGAGTTCCGTACAGGTGGGTTCCGAGAATATCCATATTGGCAAGGGCCTGAGGATCGTTCAAAATCGGGTCCGATAAATTCTTTAAGTATTGAAATGATTCAGGCGCAATGACGCGGGCATTGATTGAGCCGGCGTTTTCTCTCATAAAGCGAAGTATTTCTTGCGGCGTCCACCATGTCCACTCGTGAGCGTAATCAGGCTCGTTTTGGATGGAAATTGCATACAGATTTACACCATTACTCTTCATGAAGTTAACGAAATCGTTAAGATGCTGCGCGTATGCGGCGTACTTATCGTATCTCAGCCGCTTAGCTGATGTGTCACCATTATGATTGAAAGTCTCGACCATATCGTTTGGCGGATTCCAGGGAGAAGCGAAAACGATTGCTCCATGTTTGATCGCACTCTTTGCAGTCTCTACTTCTTTGTACCAGTTATTTCTATTTTCATCTACATGAATTCTTAAGATCGAAAAGCCTAACTGGTTCTGCCCATTGCCAAAAGCAGTTTCTCTTTGAGCAGCTGTTAAATCTCCAACCCAAGCCGGGTGGTTCATCCCTCCAAAACCGCGAATCACTTGTCTTTCTGCGGAAATGTTAACTGTTACATCATTTGCCGCCAAGACCTCAGCAGCGCCTGGGCCCATTAACATTACTGACAGCGTAGTGAAACATACCAATAATAGACAAATTGTTTTTTTTACGCTCGACATCATTTTTTCTCTCCTTTATCTGTCTTTTAACGTATTAGGAAAATGTGTTCTGTCCTGCTTTTATATCACAAAACTGATGTTATCTTTGCGTAAATTGCCAATAATCAAAATTAAACAAGTTTCCTGAGCCTGTTCCGGTAAATACAAAGAATACGTTGTGCACACCGGCTGCGCCGCTTACCGCAGTTTCTATTTCTTTCCAATTTTGTGTTCCGCCTGTGGAAGGGACATTCAGTGTTCCCGCAAGTTTACCGGTTGGACTATCGAGACGCACTTCTATTCTCCCGCCAAGAGCGGATGCTACATTTGCTTTAAACGTCCTGGCACCGCCCGACCCGAAGTCTGCATTTCCTACAGCAACCCAGTCTCCGTTCTGAATGTTTGTTATATGTTGATTATTTACCGGCCCGCCGGGTGCAGAGGAATTCTCGGTCAAAATCCGTCCATTCCAGGCAAACGTTTCAGCTTCTACCCGGTGATATGGATTCAAGTTAGAAAGCTGTTTTACGCCTGTATAATTTGCCGCTACCTCTTGAATGGATCCGTCTGAATTATGCACAAGCTTATTGATATGGGGAGAACGGTATCCTTTGCCGGCCCCGAACAGAGCGGAGCTGACAGTTTGAGTATGATACACCGTGTACCACTCGTTTTTAAAATTGAAAACGGCATGATGGTTGTTTCCGCCGCCTCCGAAAAATGCACCCGGATTTTTCAGGAAGTGCCCTCTATATGTAAAGGGACCCATGGGACTTGAGCTGGTCATGTAGCCGATCTCACCTGGGGGTTTATCGGCCGGGTGCGCGCCGCTGAAATTGATGCAATAGGAATAGTAATATGTCCCGTTATATTTGTGCATTCCCGAATCTTCAAACATGAAAGGCGCATCGATTGTAGATGCACTTCCGGCAACACTGGTCATATCAGGCCCTAATTTCATGACTCTTGCTGTTTTAGGGTTTGCCCATTGCTCCTGTGTCGGATTTGAACCTCCGGGGATGCCTCCGCCGGCATACAGGTAACCGGTACCGTCGTCATCTACGAATACTGCCGGATCAAAAAGCCATACAACGCCGGACATTCCTGGTGTACTTGGCGTCACCAGCGGTTTTCCGATCGGATCTGTCCACGGACCGGTCGGGCTGTCTGCAGTGAGAACCCCGATACCGCCGCCGCTGTTTGCGAAATAAAGGAAGAATTTGTCCTTGCCATTTATCTTTTTAACGGCGACTGACGGGGCCCAGGACGCACCTGCCCACTTTGCGATCCCCCGGCCGCCATTAGCGCCATAGGCACCTGCTACCGGAATGGCTCCGTGGTCTGTCCAGTTCACCATATCCGCTGAAGATATGACGAATACTCTATTCAAATTGGCAAATGAATTATCCTTAATCGTTCCGTTGCTGTTATATTCATAATCATCACTTGACATATAGATGTAGACTCTTCCGTTATAAGTCAGTGCAAACGGATCTGCGCCCAGATGATGGTCGATCAGCGGGTTTGAATTCCCTGCATGTTTTGCAATTGGCGTACTGGCAGCATACGCAGACTTCCCAGATAAGCAGCTCAATAATAAAACAAGAACCCATAAACATAAGCTACATTTTTTCCTCATTACTTCATATCCCCCTTTTCCTAAAATAAGGGTCCTTTTGGGAAATTGCAGTGCTGGCAGCATACGACGACTTCCCAGATAAGCAGCTCAATCATAAAGCAAGAACCCCTAAACATAAGCTACACTTTTTTGTCATGACTGAATATCCTTCTTTTTCCTTAAAATGAGAATTTTCTTTTAACATTTGATGACAAATGGTCATGGAGAACGCATGCGAGGAAACCGTTTCAAATGCATGAGCTTACTCTCTTCTTTTTCGTACAAAATGCCGCTGACTGTCATCCAGCGGCATTTTACACTGGATCATTTACATTTTGTCAAACTTCGTATTTCCCGCAAATGATCCCATTGACAGTTGTTCTTCAAGAACAAGTCCGTGATGATGCCGTTCTTCAATCCGTTTAATAATAGATCGAATTGCATCCGTATTTTCTTCGATATTGTGAGGTTCAAAGATCGTCACGTGATCTCCTTTTAATTTGTACTCAAGATAATGCTGTGCTGTTGAATGTGTCCAGCCCCTATCATCGGTTACATCGCCGCATAGCAAATGATGGATGTTGGCGTTAACGGCGCCGGAATTGATCAGTTCATTGTGATACGCAAGATAGCCTCTGATTTTATCCTTAATCGAAGGAATGGTTAATATTTCTCTGTAGTAGTCCGGAATAATGTCCATATTCAGATGGACGATCTCTTGGATTTCCTCTTCCGATAAATGAGTTACCGAATCGGTGATTTTAGAATCCAGCATAATGACATCAGATACGGTGCGGCCCCGCTTCTCCAAAGCTTTAGCAGCCTCAAAAGCCAAATTCGATCCCGAAGAGTAACCAAGCAGAACAAAAGGCCCTTGTTCTTGAATGCTTATCATGCTTTCTGCATACCGGTCAACGATCTCTTTCTCATGAGACGGCTCTTCTAAAAAATCTGCCGCATAGACGGTGCTGACGCCGTCAAGTCTTTTCGCCATTTCATTATAAACGAGTCCATACCCGATTAAAGGCGGGAAACAGAACACAGGGATTGAATCTTCCTGGTTCAGCTTGACGAATACGTTATGATCCGTCTCGGATTCGAAAACTGCAGCTTGAATGGCGCGTGCCATTGTTTCGATGGTAGGAAAATCGTATACGGCTTGATAATGCATTTTGATTCCCATACTGGCGTTAATTTGATGAATGAGCTGCAATACTTTAAGTGAATGGCCGCCAACGTCAAAGAAGTGATCTTTAATCCCGGGGTCAGGCAGAGCTAAAATATCCTTCCATATATCGGCCAGCTGCTTTTCAATTAACGTTCCTGGCGCTGCGTATTCGGTTCCGGTAAGCCTATTTCCCTCAGGAGCCGGCAACGCTTTTCGATCGATTTTTCCATTAGCGGTTATCGGCATCTTCTCTACTTGTACAAAATAAGCCGGAATCATATACGCGGGCAGATTGTTCAGCAAATGACGCTTCAGCTGCGCCGTATTTAATGACTCGTCTCCTGACAAGTAAGCGCACAGCTGCTTTGAGCCCTCTTCTTCAATCGCGATGACGACCGCTTCTTTGACAGCATCGAGTTGTAGTAAAGATGCTTCGATCTCGCCGAGTTCTATCCGGTAGCCTCGGATTTTCACTTGATGATCGATTCGTCCCAAATACTCGATATTGCCATCGGGCAGCCATCTTGCCAAGTCGCCTGTCCGGTACATCCGCTTCCCTGCTTCAAATGGGTGAGCTGCAAACTTCTCAGCCGTCAGCTCCGGGCGGTTCAAATAGCCCCGTGCGAGCCCGTCTCCGGCGATACACAGCTCTCCTGCCACACCGAGCGGTTGAAGAAATTCTGATTCAGGGTGTACGATATACAATTGAATGTTGGAAATCGGTTTACCTATCGGAACTGAGTTAAGCGTTTCTCCCGCTTCGCATTCAAAATACGATACATCGATCGTCGCTTCGGTCGGCCCGTATAAATTGATGATTTTAGCCTCACCCGCCGGTGTGATCAAGCGATGAAACCCGGCAACGTGCGCAGGCGTCAAAGCCTCGCCGCTTGCAAATACATATTTTAATGACGCCAGCTTTCTCTTTAATTCCTCGTCGGATTTCTGCTCCATGGACTCAAGAAAAGCATGCAGCATCGCAGGCACAAAATGCATAACGGTGACATTTTTCTGCGCAATCGTATCTAAGATGACGTCAGGGTTCTTTTCCCCTCCGTTTGGAAGCAATACCGCTTTAGAACCAGTCATCGACCACCAGAACAATTCCCACACCGATACATCAAAGGTGATTGGGGTTTTTTGCAGAATGACATCCTGCTTATCCAGCGGGTAATGTTCCTGCATCCAAACGAGACGATTGATTACGGATCGGTGTTCCACCATAACCCCTTTCGGTCGGCCTGTTGATCCCGAAGTATAGATAACATAAGCTAAGTGATTCGGTCCGGCCGTCTGTTTCAAGTTTGAACCATCTTCCCAAGAGAATCGCGGATCTTCCAGGTCAAGCACTTTTCCCGTAAAAGGCACGCTTTTCCTCAAGTGACTCTGTACTAACAACAGCTTCGTATCCGAATCCTCCAATATATAGTGAATCCGTTCTTCCGGATAGCTCGGATCGATCGGCACATACGCGCCGCCGGCTTTTAAGATTCCGAAGAGTCCTGCGATCATTTCCAAGGAACGTTCGACCATAATCCCGACCGGCTGATCCGGCTGCACGCCTTCTGATTGCAATGTCCGGGCAAGTTGATTGGCTCTTTCATTCAGTTCCCGGTATGTCAGCTGGCTTTCCCCGTATACGACAGCCGTTTGATCAGGCGTACGCTGTGCTTGTTCCTCAAACAATTGATGAAGCGTCTTTTCCTTTGGATAATCTGCTTCCGTATCATTAAATGCCTCTATAAGGAGCGAACGTTCATCCCCCGTAAGTATATCCAAGTCTTGGACGCGAATCGCCTGACTGTTCACCATCTGCTTAATGATTTGCATAAAATGCTCTTCCATCCGCTTGACACTTGCATGATCATAGACGTTGCTATTGTATACAAAATGAATGTCGATTTCTCCCGCGGGCATGACAATGAAATTGAAATCGTAATGGGTATGCTCTTCCATATGGAAATTGATAATGTCCAGCGCGTCACGATTCGGTTTCATATGTTCCATTTGTTTCTCGACCGGATAATTTTCAAATACCATGATATGACTGATCAGCTGCTGCTTTTGTTCGGTTTGAGCCTGAATTTCATATAACGGAAATGTATCATACGCCTGAGAAGCCAATGCCTGCTCCTGGCTCATTTTCAACACTTGTTCCACAGTCATTCCAGGCTGAGCGGTAATACGGACGGGAATGGTGTTGATAAATAAACCGACCATGGATTCAATACCCGGAATTTCTGCCGGGCGGCCGGATACGACCGATCCGAAAACGACATCCTGACTGTTGTTGTATCTTTGCAGCAATAGTCCCCACGCACTTTGAATGAACGTATTCACGGTGACGTGATGCTTGCTTGCAGTCTGTCTGATTTCTTCTGACAGCTGTTTTCCGAGCCGGCATGCAAGCCTTTGTTTTTGATATCCCGTGGCTTGGTTTGAGACAGGTTCTTTCAGTAAAACGGTTTGTCCTTCATAACCGTCCAAATATTTTTGCCAATAGGCTGAAGCGTGCTTATGATCCTGGTCTTCCAGCCATTCGATATATCGGCTGTACGGGGTGACGGCTTCGGGCTCCGGTTTTCTTCTATCAATAAGCTCATAATAGGTTTCAAACACTTCTTTCGTAATAAGAGGCAGACACCAGCCATCCATTAAAATATGATGGAAGCTCCATATCAATCGGGCTTGGTCATCCTCTGTACGAAGGATTGATACGCGCATTAACGCATCTTGGGTAAGGTCGAATCCTCTTGCCTTATCTTTTTGTACAAAGCCGGCAATGAACTCGTTTCGTTGTTTATTCTTCATGCTTCGAATATCGTCAACAGTTATTTCGATCGGTTTTTTCCGGAATACGATCTGCAAAGGCTGATCTTTCCATTCCGTATAAAAATGAGTCCGGAGAATCTCATGTCTTTCCGCCAGCTGTGACAAACTCATTGTAAATGCCTCGATATCCAAGTCGCCTTTGAGATCAAAAGCGGCTTGTTCAAAGTAAGCTCTGGAAGCCGAATCCATTAAACTATGGAACAGCATACCTTTCTGCATGGGAGTTAAAGGATATATATTTTCAATGTCGCCAATATGCTGTGTTTGCTGAACAAATTGATCTAATTCTTCGATTGTTAAGTCCTTCAGCGAGATATCGCTTGGCGTCAGGTGAATGTCTTTTTGAGCTGCGCAATGTTCGATGACTTCTTTTAAGCTGTTCTTTAAGAGAGCTGCGCATGTTTCCATTGTTTCTCTTCGATATTGTTTACCGCTGTAACTGATGGCCAATGACAGCCGGCCGTCTGAGATCATGCCGTTAATGTCAAGCGTATAGGCAATGGGATGTCTGTCGCTTGCAATTTTCCCTCCGGAGTAAGGAGATACCTCGATTCCTCCATTTTCGAAATCTTGATCAAATTGTCCGAGGTAATTGAAGCTGATTTCCGGATGTCCGGTCCATTCTGATGCCTTCGGATGATCGGACGAATATTTCATCAGGCCATATCCTATTCCTTTTTGGGGAATCTGACGCAGCTGTTCTTTCACTGTTCTAATCCGCTGGGAGATGTCCCGGTCCGACTGGATTTGAAGAGAAACCGGGTATTGGGTTGTGAACCAGCCCACCGTACGTGAAATATCAACGTCTTGAAAAATAGATTCCCTGCCGTGCCCTTCCAGATGAACATGAATTTCTTCATGCCCCGTCCAGCGATGAACAGCCGTTCCGAGTCCGGTCAGCAATAAATCATTAATGTCAGTCGTATAGGCCCGGTTCGATTTTTTTAATAAACGCTCGGTTTCTTCCTCTGTCCATTGGACGATGATCGTTTCCCGGTCTTCGGCCAGACCGGTTTCCTGCTCATTGTCCTTTGGCAATTTGTGTTGCGAGATATGTTTCTGCTCAAGCCAATATTGATTTTTCGCTTCAAATTCCGGACTTTCTGCATAACGTTTCAATCGTTCAGCCCATAACAGATAGGAATCCGTCTTCTTAGGGAGCGTGATCGCTTCTCCGTTTTGGAGCTGCTCATAAGCTGACGTTATATCCTCAAGTAAAATCCTCCACGATACGCCATCTACAACCAGATGATGAATCGCAATCAGCAAATGATCGCCATCCTGACATTGAAACAATCCCAGTTTCATGAGCGGACCAGCGGCTAAATGGATGGATTGCTGAATGTCATTGGCTATCTTTTCTATCGGTTGAGCGGGGTTGTTTTCTTCGAGTAAAGAGAATACTTCGAGGCTGAATAATTCTCCTTCACTGATCCCCCGATTTCGGGCTTCGTGTCCATGATCTCCCTGAACATAGACCATGCGCAAAGCATCGTGATGCTCGGCTATCTTCTTCATGACTTTCTGAAGCTTCGATTCGTCCAACCCCTCTTTAAAATAAAGCATGACAGATTGATTATAATGGTGCGGATCAGGGTATTGCCGGGCGAAAAACCAATGCTGAATCGGCGTCAATAAGGTACGGCCTTTGATTTCCCCTTGTTCTGCGATTCGGGTAACGGGCTCAATAAAAGGAGCAAGCCCGGAGATCGTCGGGTGTTTGAACAAGTGTTTGATGTCAAGCTTATACCCGGCTTGATATAAGCTTGAGGTCACCTGAATCGACTTAATCGAATCTCCTCCCAGCTCAAAGAAATGATCATCGATTCCGACCTGTTCTGCGCCTAATACGGATTCCCACACCCCGGCCAGTATCTTTTCCAGTTCTGTCCGCGGAGCTGTATAAGGATTGCCAGTGAGATTTCCCGTTGGAGCAGGCAGCGCCTCGCGATCTATTTTTCCGTTGGAAGTAAGCGGCATCGCTGCCAGCTGTACAAAATAAGCAGGGATCATATAGGACGGAAGCTGCCGGGACAGGTGCTCCCGAATTTCGCCTGCGGTTAAAGAATGCTGTGCGGTATAATAGGCGCACAAGGATGTTTCCCCGTTGGTTTCTTGTGCCGTAACGAGAGCTTCTTGAATCGGCGGTATTTGGAAAAATGCGGATTCGACTTCCCCGATTTCAATGCGGTAACCGCGGATTTTGACCTGGTGGTCGATCCGGCCTAAATATTCGATATTTCCGTCCGGGAGCCGCCTTGCTAAATCTCCCGTCCGGTACATTTTCACCTCTGGCACAAAGGGGTGCTGCAAAAACCTTTCCGCCGTTAATTCCGCTCTGTTCAAGTATCCTCTGGCGATGCCGTCCCCGCTGATATAGATTTCTCCCGGGACGCCGGCAGGCACCGGCTTCATGCTCTTATCCATCACGTAAATATTCATGTTGTCCGCGGCGGTTCCGATCGGCACTGATTCCCGTCTGTCGTTTTGCGGATCAAAGGAATAAATCATACAGCCGACGACTGTCTCTGTAGGCCCGTATTCGTTAAAAATTTCGATTTTTCCGCCGAATTTCCCGCTGATGCTTCGGGCGAGCCGCGTGCTTAAATTGTCACCGCCGACAATGAATTTCCGAATGGTGCACTCAGCAGGGATATTCATCTCTTTCAATAACTGCAAGTGCGCCGGGGTCAGCTTGATAATATCCGCCCTTGAATCCTGAATAATGCAATCAAGCAAGGCAGCACTGTTTTCTCCTCCGTAGACAATAATGGAATTTCCTGTAATAAGCGGAGTGAAAACAGACGTTATCGTCAGATCAAAAGCGATGGACGAATATAGGGGAAAGTTGGTTTTTTCCCCTTTGACATAGACCCGGCGGGCCCACCAAATATAATTGGTTAAGCCCTGATGCTCAATTGCCACTCCTTTAGGCTTGCCTGTGGAGCCTGACGTATAAATGACATAAGCCAAATCCTTCGTACTGCTGATCGGTTCCAGGTCAGAGCCGTCTTCGTGGTAAGAGCTTTCCTGATCGAGGAAAACCATTGTGCCCGCAAGTTCCAACTGTTTTTGAAGATGGCTCTGCGTCAGAATGATATCAGCTTGGGAGTCTTCTGCTATATACTGTATGCGATGCTTCGGATAATCCGGGTCAATTGGCACATAGGCCCCTCCCGCTTTTAAAACGGCCAGTATTCCCACGACCAGTTCGATCTCATGTTCGCAAATAATCGCAGTGAGCCGGTCCGTCTTTACCCCCTTTTTCCTTAACGTTCGGGCTAATTGATTGGCACGTTCATTGAGCTGACGATATGTGAATTGCTTTTCTCCGCAAATAACAGCTGCTTGATCCGGTGTTCGTTTCATCTGTTCTTCGAATAACTGATAAATCGTCTTATCCCGCGGATATTCAGTTTTCGCAGTTTGATTGTCAACGAGAAGTGTATGTGTCTCCGATTCTGGCAAAATATCCACTTGGCCGAGGGGGAGGTCAGGCTGAAATAATATGACAGAAAATAGCCGGTTTAAATGTCCGAGCACCTGCATCATATACTGACGGTCATAGACTTGTTCATTAAAACATAACTTTAGGTCAATCAAGCCTTCACCCATAACAAACTGAAATAAAGCATCTGCAGCAGCCGTTTCTATGAAACCATCAGAATGAATTTGCTCTAGTGAAACGACTGTATGGATGATCGGCAAATGATTTGCATTGTAGTTCAGCCTCAGCTGTCCGGCCATTTTATCAAAGGGAACGTCCTGATATAAGATCGCTTCGTCCAGCGTATGTTTCAATTCATGGAAAATTGATTTAAACGTACTGCCGGAATTGATATGCTGTTTGATTAACATGAGCTGGTCTGAACGAAGATCTTCATCAGTTTCGTCTTCAAAGGTTGGAACCCCTGTAATCACGCCCTCATCCCCCGTGTATTTGTATAAAAGGGATTCAATTCCGATCAGGAGAACCAGATAGACGGCCATTGGCGTTTGGTTCGTCATGGTCAGGATGCGCCGTGATACATCCGCACTCAATGAACTGTGAATACAGTCAGATCCGCTTGTTATATCACGCTTTACTGTTGAGTCGGACACTTGAAACGAAGGGAATGCACTGGGACGGTCTTCCGTGTGAAACATTCGGCCCCAGAACAACTCCTGTTGTTTGAATTCTGACATTCATACCCCTCCAGTTGGTTTCATTCCTGTTTTCAGGCAGCTGGCGGCAGCCGCGGCATTCATGCCGGGACAGCCGCTGCCCCCGTGATTAGAAATCCAATTCGATTGTGCTTGCGAGATGTTTACTTTTGTTTACTTTTTCGCTTAATTGAATGTCTTTTAAAGGAATGGATGGGTTTCTCATAATCGCCGAAAGAATCATGACGTAATCCTTGGCCAATACAGCAATGGTTTTCTTTTTAAACAGTTTCGTACAGTAATCAAAACTGCCTTGAATCTCATCTTGATCTATTAAGAAGTTCAGCTGTAAATCAAACTTGGCTGCCGTCTCCGTTTGTTCATAAGGTCTGACTGTGAGAGAGTCCACTTCAATATCCGTTTGTTCCGTATTTTGCAGGACAAACATCGTATCAAACAATGGATTTCGGCTTAAGTCCCGTTTTACACCCAGTTTTTCAACTAATTCTTCAAAAGGATACTCTTGATGTTCAAAAGCCTTCAGCATGGTTTCTTTCGTTTCCGTTATATAATCCAAAAATGTCTTTTCCGCCATCGGAGCGGTGCGGATGGCTAATGTATTGACAAACATTCCGATAATGGGTTCCAAATCCGCATGCGGTCTCCCCGCAATAGGGGTGCCGACGACGATATCATCCTGACCGCTGTATTTTGTCAGCAGTATGGAATAGGCCGAGAACAAAATCATGTAAGCGGTCGTTCCGGTCAATTCTTCCAGCTGCTTTATCCCTTGGGTGACAGTCTTATCGAGCGTAAAATTGTGCCTTTTTCCATCAAAGCTTCTAACCGGCGGTCTCGCAAAATCTTTCGGCAGCTCGAATGACGGGAGCTCTTCATGAAATACACCAAGCCAATACTCTTCCTGCTTCTTGATTCGTTCTCTTTGTTCTTTTTGATGTTTCCATTCCGTAAAGTCTTTGTACTGAATACGGAGCGGAGCTAACTCTTTGCCGTCATACAATTGAATCAGTTCTTCGACAAAAATATTCATGGAGGCGCCGTCCGTGATGATGTGGTGCATGTCAAACATGAAAATATGCAGGTCTTGTTCTAACTCGATGAGTCCGGCCCTGAGTAATGGAGCCTGGCTGAGATCGAACGGCCGCACGAAGGTGCGGAAACATTCCTCAACCTCGTCAGCTGTTGCCTTGTATCTTTCCATCGAAAACTCCACTTGCGGTTTGATCACCTGCATCAGTTCTCCGCGGACCATTTCAAAACCGGTACGCAGCGATTCATGACGCTGGATCAGTCTTTGGAAAGCGGTTTGCAAGCGATTCATGTCGAGTTTTCCTTCTAATGTAAGGATTCCCGGCATATTGTAGCTCAGTTCTCCGCCTTCTATTTGTGTTGACAGGTAAACCATCTTCTGCACGGAAGATACAGGATAGACATCTTTTGCTTTGGCTTTCGGAATGTAATCCGGCCCGGTGTTTTCAGCTCCTGCAATAGCCTTTGCCATTTCTTCAACTGTCGGACATTGAAAGACTTCTCTCAATGAAATGTTTTTGCTGAATTGCTTATGAATTTTGGCGATGAGCGTCATCCCCCGCAACGAGTGGCCGCCCAAATCGAAAAAGTTATCTTTTACACCTATTTCTTTTACCTTCAAAACGTCTTGCCAGATGCATATCAGCTGCTCTTCCATATTCGTCCGCGGAGCAACGTAATCGGTTCCCGTTTGCAGACCTGCTTCAGGCATCGGTAATGCTCTTCGATTTACTTTTCCATTGCCGGTTAGCGGCAGTTTCTCCAGCTGGATGAAGTATGAAGGGATCATGTATCCCGGTATTTGACCAGCAAGTTTTTCTTTCAGCTGACTGATCGAGAGTGATTGCTCCGCTGTAAAATAGGCATATAAATCGCTTTGGCCATCGGTATTTTCTTTTGCTAGGACAACTGCTTCCTGTACGTGCTTGAGAAGAGCGGCCTCCACCTCACCGAGTTCAATCCGATAACCGCGGATTTTGACCTGATGGTCTCTCCTTCCCGCATATTCAATGTTTCCGTCAGGAAGGTAACGGGCCAGATCGCCTGTTTTATACATCAGCTGATTCGAGTCATATGGGTGCGGAACAAAAGTTTCGAGTGTCAAAGGCTCCCTGTTATGATAGCCTCTGGCCAGGCTCACTCCTGAAATACAAAGTTCACCGACGATTCCGACAGGCTGAAGCGTTCCGGCTTCATTCAAAATGAAAATCTCCGTATTTGAAATCGGTTTGCCGATCGGCTGAAGCTCCTGATCTGTATTCGGATCAACGGTATACATGGTCACGACATGCGTCTCCGACGGACCGTAATGATTATGCAATGTGACTTGATGGCGTGCCAGCATGTCACGCAGCATACTTGTTGCGATGAGCTGTTCTCCCGCAGCGATGATGTGATCCACGCACTCGGCAAACGGTTCGAAATAGTGTTTCTCTGAGGCAAGGAGCTTAAGGAACGCTGTCGGAAGAAAGGCTGTTTGTATCCCGTGCGTTCTGACAAAATCATTGAGCTGACGTATGTCACGTTTTGCCTCATTGCCGATGATAAAGAGTGTTCCTCCGCTTGAAAGCGCGGAGAACATTTCTTGATAGCAGACATCAAAGCTCATTGCGGCAAATTGCAGCACTCTGTCAAAGCGAAGCTGCGTATGATCCTGCTCATAAGCGAGCAGATTCGTCATCGTCTTGTGCTCCAGCTGAACGCCTTTCGGCTGCCCCGTTGTGCCTGACGTGTAAATAACATACATTAAATCATTTTCCGAGCAGGAAAGATTAAGATTGTCTGCTCTGCCTTGATATATCATCGGATCATCAAGCAGAAGCGCTTCTCCTTCAAAGAGCGGCGGAATAGCGTGACCTGCACAAGTCAAAAGCACGTCGGCACCGCTGTCTTTCAGCATAAAAGCCCGCCGTTTTTCGGGAAGCTCCGGATCGATAGGAAGAAATGCTGCGCCGGCCTTTAATATGGCTAAAATGCCGATGATCATATGTGCTGAGCGATCCGTGAGAACGGCAACCACCTGATCAGTGCAGGCACCCTTATCTTGAAGGACGCGAGCCAGCTGATTGGAGCGTTCATTCAGCTGACGATAAGTCAGCGTCTGATTTCCAAACCGGACGGCTTCATGATCCGGGTTAAGCTCAGCCTGCTGCTCAAAAAGCTGATGAACCGTAGTTGGAATTCGTTTTTCCGCAACTGCAGTATCGTTAAAGAGTTGCTGAATGTTTCTTTCCTCTTCCTTGGTCATCATATTCAGACGAGCCAGCTCGGCATCAGGCTGTTTAATAATCGAATCAATCAGCTGCACAAAATGCCCCATCATGCGTTCGATCGTTTCCGGTTTAAACAGAGCCGTCAAGTATTCCATCGTGAACTGAATACCCGCCTCTTCTTCCACAGCCGTTAAGGTTAAATCAAATTTAGCCATCGTATGTCCGTTTGGATATGGTTTGAAAGTGACGTCATTTATCTCTAACTGTTCCTGCTCTGTGTTTTGAAGCACAAACATGGTGTCAAACAATGGATTACGGCTCAAGTCTCTGGCGATATTCAGTTGATCGATCAGCGCTTCGAACGGATAATCTTGATGTTCATAAGCTTTTAATGCATTCTCCTTCACCTCGGACAGATACTGAGAGAACGTCTTCCCTTTTTCAGGGTAATTTCTCATGGCCAATGTATTCACAAACATTCCGATAATCGGTTCCAAATCGGCGTGCGGTCTTCCCGCTATAGGACTGCCGACAATAATGTCTTCCTGGCCGCTGTATTTTGAAAGCAATAATGTATAAGACGCAAGGAGCACCATATATAAAGTCGATTCGGTTTGGGATGCCAGCAGCTTTAATCCGGCGCTTTTTTGCTTATCAAGCGTAAAATGCATTGTGGCTCCCGCAAAATCCCGTGCCGACGGCCGGATATAATCGGTCGGCAGATGAAGGACAGGAACGTCGCCGCTGTACAGCTCTAACCAATAGGCTTCTTGATTTTGGATCTGTTTTAACCGCGCTTCGCCGGTCTGCCATACTGCGTAGTCCTTGTACTGGATGCGCAAAGGCGGTAATGTTTCTCCTTCATAAATGCGGATAAATTCTTTAATCAATACGCTCATGGATGTTCCGTCAGAAATAATATGGTGCATATCAAACATCAGAATTCCGCGGTCAGGTTGAAGTTCAATCAGCCCCACGCGAAGCAGCGGCGGCTCATCCAGATGAAAAGGACGAATAAATTTGCGGATATAAAGGTCCGCATCATTTTCTTCTGCCTGATACCACTCTACTTCGAACTTTGCGTGATCTAAGACATACTGAACGGGTTCTCCGTCAGCCATTTTAAAACCGGTGCGCAAAGATTCATGGCGCAAAATCAGCGTGCGGAAGGCTTGCTGCAGCTTGTCACGGTCAAGCTTGCCTTCGACAGCCATCAGTCCCAGCATGTTGTAACTGAGTTCTCCGCCTTCCAAGTGATTCAGGATGTACAACCGTTTTTGTGCTGAGGATACCGGATAATAAGGTCTTTCTTCAATTGCAGGAATCGCGGCATACCCGGTCAGCTCCGTCTTCGTGATCGTCTGTGCGAGCTGTTCAATGGTTGGAAAACGGAAGACGTCCCGCAAAGGAATTTGGACATGCAATTGCTTTTGTATTTTTGCAATCAGCGCCGTTGCCCGCAGGGAGTGTCCGCCGATCTCAAAAAAGTGATCTCTGATCCCCACCTGCTCTAATCCGAGGACATCCTCCCAAATTGCTGTCAGCTGGATTTCTGCCGAAGTTTGGGGCGGGACGTACTCTATGCCGCTGTCACGCTTTTTGACCGGAGCCGGCAATAACTGGCGATTCAACTTCCCGTTTGGCGTCAGCGGCATCTTATCCAGCTGAACAAAATGAGCCGGGATCATATATCCCGGTAAATGCCGGGCCATTCTTTCGCGAAGTTCACTGATCTGTATTGTCTTATCCGCAGCAAAGTATCCGCACAAGTAATATTCATCATCTGCATCTTTAAGGGCAGCTGCGGCGGCTTCTTGAATATCAGGAACGTTCAGCATCACCGATTCGATTTCACCGAGTTCAATCCGAAAACCTTGAATTTTCACCTGATGATCAATCCGGCCGATATATTCAATATTTCCATCCGGCAGAAGGCGGGCCAGATCACCGGTTCTGTACATTCGGTCCTCCGGTACAAACGGATCGGCAACAAATTTTTCGTCCGTCAGTTCCGGCAGGTTCAAGTAACCCCGCCCGACACCGTCACCTGCAATATACAGCTCGCCTTGGACGCCCGCCGGCTGCAGCCGTTTTTTTGAATCAAGAATGTACATGCGGTTTCTGCCTAACGGCTTGCCTATAGGGACATAGTTTTGGCTGCGTGCCCACGCATCGGAAGAACATTCAATGTTGAACAGAGACGCGTCTACGCAAGTCTCCGTAGGCCCATATACATTGGTAATCCCAGGCTCAGCGCCATGATCGCCGAATAATTGCATGAGCTTATTTACCGTCGTTTTGGAAAGAGCCTCTCCTCCGATTAAAAGATGCTGAAGCGTGACTCCCTGCAAATCACCTGCAGCTATCAAAAGCTTTAAGTGGGCAGGTGTTCCGTCGGTGATGTCAATCGAATGCTGCCGATAGTAACGGCATAAGGCAGCACCGTCTGACACAATCTCTTTCGGAACAATAAACAAGGTATGTCCTGACAGCAAGGAAGCATACATTTGCTGAACAGAAGCATCGAAATAATATGGAGCGAGCATGGCTACATTCAGCTCCGCATCGTAGGCAGAGTAAATTTGGCGTCGAAGTCCTTCAATCAGGTGAATGACCTGGCGATGTTCAATTAACGTGCCTTTAGGCTTGCCTGTCGTACCGGAAGTATAAATGGCATAGGCCAGTTGACTGGACTGATAAGAGAGTGCAAGACTGCTGTCTTTTTCGTGATAGAAATGTTCCTCCATGAGATCAATACATGTTCCTGGAAAGCCGATGTCATCCGGAAGCTTCCCGCGGTAAAGCAAAACGCTGATGCTTGAATCATTTAAAATATAACTGATGCGTTCAGACGGAGAATCAGGATCTATCGGCAAATATGCGCCGCCCGCTTTTAAAACTCCCAAGATGCCTACAATCATCTCAAGCGAGCGTTCAGTCATAATACCGACAAGCTGATCCGTCCGCACACCTTTTGCCTGCAAGGTTCGCGCAAGCTGATTGGCACGCCGGTTCAGTTCTTCGTAGGTGAATTGTTTACCCTCGAATACAACCGCTGTATTGTCCGGAGTACGATGCGCTTGCTCCTCAAACAGCTCATGTATCGTTTGTTCACGCGGGTAATGCATGTCATTAGACTGAAAGCTGCTGAGCAGATGTTCTTTTTCTTGCTGAGAGAGAAGCTCCAATTCTTCTATTTTGACAGACGGCTGCTGTAATACTTGCTGCATGAGCTGTTCAAAATGTCCGGAGAGCCGCTCCACTTCTGATTTTTCATATTCGTTTTCATTAAAACCGAAATGAACGGCCAGCTGTTTGCCAGGTATGACAACCACATTCAAATCATAGTGGGAGTGTTCCTGCATATAAAAATTCGTAATGTTCAGCTTCGTACCATGATGGCCCGTCTCTTCGACCTGCTGTCCGATCGGATAGTTTTCAAAGATCATGATATGGTCAATCAGGTTCTGCTTTTGTTCCGTTTGGGCCTGAATTTCGTATAAAGGATAAGTATCATATGCTTGGGAAGTCAACGCTTTTTGTTGAACCATTTGCATCGTATCAGCAAAAGAGCTGGTCTCATCGCAGCAGACCCGAACCGGAATGGTATTGATGAACAGGCCGATCATCTGTTCCACATCAGGAATTTCCGCCGGCCTTCCCGACACGACACTGCCAAAGACAACGTCTGCGGACCCGCTGTATTTCTGTAATAAAATTCCCCACAACGTTTGGATCAACGTATTTAACGTAACCTGATGCTGATTTGCGATCTGCTGTAATTGTTTTGTCTGTTCGTGATCAAATTGGCAGATCACCTTGGCATAAGCGTATTCTTTTTGCTCATGCTGCGGTGTTTTATGAAGAAGCGCGGTTTCACCTTTATATCCTTCAAGATACTCGCTCCAGAACCGCTTTGCTGCTCCCTGATCTTGGCGGTCAAGCCACTCGATATAGTCGCTGTAAGGCGCTGCAGATGACGGTTCTGTCCCCCTTCCTTCTTGTAAGGCGCTATAATGATCAAACACTTCCTTCGTGATAAGAGACAGGCACCAGCCATCCATGACAATATGATGGAAGCTCCAAATCAAATGATAGTTGCGGTCTTCCATGCGGAAAATTGCTATCCGCATCAGAGGATCGCGAGCCAGGTCAAATCCTTTTGCCTTGTCTTCTCTTTGATAGGCTGCGATTACATCCTCACGCCGGTGATCCTCTATGTCACGCAAATCTGCAAAATGAATTTGCGGTTTTTGCGTTTTATAGACAATTTGCAAAGGAATATCGTTCCAGCCGCTGTAAAAACGGGTTCTGAGCACGGCGTATCTTTCAAACAATCGCTCCAAGCTTTGTTTAAACCAATCAATCTTTAACTCTCCCTGCAAATCGAACGATGCTTGTTCAAAATAAGAATGTGAGTCCTCGTCCAGCAAGCTGTGGAAGAGCATTCCTTTCTGCATCGGAGTGAGCGGATACACGTTTTCAATCTCACCTGTATGCGGCAGATGAATGAGGAGCTGATCCAATTCGTCAATGGACATGCCTTTTAACAAAATATCGCTTGGTGTCAGTTCCGATTGTTCTTTCTGAACGCAATGCGTAATGATTGTCCGCAGGCGGCTTTGAATCGTTTCCGATAACCGCTTGATTGTTTCTTTTGCGTACTGTTTGCTGCTGTAGCTGATCGTAAGCTTGAGCCGGCCCTCGGTGATCATTCCGTTTATATTCAATACATACGGTCTTTCTTGATTTCCGCTCGAGTCTGAACCGCAAGAATAAGAAGATAATTGAACCCCATGCTGCTGTAAATCTTGGTCAAACTGTCCCAGGTAGTTAAAGCTGATCTCAGGATTGAGCTTCGATGGCATTCCGCCGCTTAAGTACCTTGCTATTCCATATCCGATCCCTTTATGCGGAATTTGGCGCAGTCCTTCTTTGGTCGTTTTGATATAATCAGAGATTTCTTTGCCTGGCTGCGCGTGCAGCACAACCGGGTACAGACTAGTAAACCAGCCGACCGTGCGCGATATATCCATATCCTGAATGATCTGTTCTCTTCCGTGTCCCTCTAAATGAATCGGAATCCGGTCAAGCCCCGACCAATGGGATATAGAAAGACCAAGAGAAGTTAAAAGCAAATCATTTATTTCCGTGTTATAAGCGCGATTCGCTTGTTTTAATAAGAGCTCCGTTTCCTCTTTCGTCCATTCCGCAGTTGCTGTTTCACTGTCTTTTGCAGTTGTATGGGTTTCCTGAAAATCTGTAGGCAGCGGTTTTACTTCGGTTTGTTCGATCTTTGTCCAATATTCCTGTTCTTGTTTTATCGTTTCACTTTGCGCATATTCTGAAAGTCTCTTAGCCCATAATTGGAAAGAGTCTGTTTTTTGCGGCAGTTGAATCACTTGCCCGTTCTCGGCTTGCCTGTAGCCGGTCACGAGATCCTCCAGTAAAATGCGCCATGACACCCCGTCTACCATCAAATGATGGATGGCGATGAGCAAATGATCTCCATCTGCACATTGAAACAATCCGGCTTTCATTAACGGGCCATCACTTAAATGCATACTGCTTTGTATCTCATCAGCCTTGGCTTCAATGGTCTGCCCTGGGTCGGATTCTGCTTTCAGATTCAGGACTTCAAGGTTGTACAGTCCGCTTTGGGCGATCTCTGCATGATGTGCCTCGTAACCCTTTTCCGTAGTCTGGAACGTCATCCGGAGCGCATCGTGATGTTCTGTTATCTTTTGCAGGGTTTGACGAAGCGGCGTTTCCCGAAAACCTTCCGGCGCATGCAGCATGACGGCTTGATTATAATAATGCGGATCTATTGTTGTTTGTTCAAAAAACCAATGCTGAATAGGAGTCAGGCTGACTTTTCCTTTGACCTCACCTTGATCGGCTATACGCAGATTCTGCTTGATATGCTGACTCAATTCAGCAATCGTAGCATATTGAAACAAGTCTTTGATTTCCATTTTGTATCCGCTCTGTTTTAATCTGGATGACACTTGGATTGACTTAATGGAATCTCCGCCAAGTTCAAAGAAATTATCAAGAATACTGATATTCTCTGCGCCTAATACCGATTCCCAGGCAGAAACTAATATTTCTTCCGCTTTTGTTCGGGGAGCTTTATACTCTGCTCTGTCCTGCAGCTCGAAATCCGGAGCCGGCAGCCCTTTTTTGTTTATTTTTCCGTTAGACGTTAAAGGCATTTCATCAAGCTCGATAAAATAAGCCGGAACCATATAACCCGCCAGGCTGTGAGACAGTTGTTTCCGGAGCCGGGCTGCCGTTGTTTGCCCGCCGCTCACGTAATATGCACACAATTGTTTAAACCCGTTGGCATCAACTCTTGCTGTAACGACAGCTTCCTTGACCGCTTCTTCTTGAAGCAGCGCCGCCTCGATTTCGCCTAATTCGATACGGTAGCCTCTGATTTTCACTTGTTCATCTATTCTGCCCGCATATTCAATGTTTCCGTCAGCCAGCCACTTCGCCAAATCTCCGGTCTTATACATCTTGGCTCCCGGTTCGAACGGGTCATCGACGAATTTCTCTGCCGTCAATTCCGGACGGTTCAAATATCCTCTTGCTACACCGGCGCCGCTGATATAGATTTCTCCTGGGACACCGATCGGCGCGGGTTTCATATTCTCATCCAGCACATAAATGCTCGTGTTTGCCGCAGCGGTTCCGATCGGTACCGATTCCCGTCTGTCCTTTGCGGCATCATAACGGTAAATCATGCAGCCGACAACGGTTTCCGTCGGCCCGTATTCATTGCATATTTCAATCCGGCCTTCGAACTGTTCATGAATACTTTGGGCTAACCGGGTGCTTAAGTTTTCTCCGCCCACAATCATTCTTCGGACAGCCGTTTGATCGGCGATGTTCATTTCCTTCAAAACCTGCAAATGGGCCGGGGTCAATTTAATAATATCCACCCTCGGGTCCTGCACAATCGATTGAAGCAGAGCTGTTTTATCCTCTCCGTCATAGACGATGATCGTATTACCTGTGATAAGCGGTGTGAAAATAGAAGTCACCGTCAGATCAAAAGAGATGGAGGAGTACAGCGGGAAGTTGGTTTTCTCGCCTTTTACATAAACTTCTTTCGCCCACCAAATATAATTGGTCAAGCCCCGGTGCTCGATTAATACGCCTTTTGGCCGCCCTGTGGAACCTGACGTATAAATGACATACGCCAAATGGCTTGCATCACTTATCGGTGGAAGGTCAGAGTCATCTTGGTGATACGACTCTTCATCATCCAGTAAAATCGTGACGCCTTCATAGGAAAGCTGTTCCCTGACATCTCGCTGCGTCAAAACGATTCCGGCTTGGGAGTCATCCAGCATATACCGGATGCGGTCTTGCGGATATTCCGGATCTATAGGGACATAGGCGCCGCCTGATTTTAAAACGGCAAGGATTCCGACCACCGATTCGATGCTGTTTCTGCTGATGATGGCTACCGGATGATCCGTCTGTACACCCATCGCTCTTAACGTCCGCGCCAGGCGGTTTGCCCGCTTATTGAGCTCTCCGTACGTGAGCTGCCTGTCCTTATCAATGACGGCCGCTTGATCGGGCGTACGATGCGATTGCTCTTCAAATAATTGATGTACCGGCGTCTGCGGAAATGGCGCAGCCGTGTCGTTAAGCGTCTGCAGAAGGGTTCTTTTTTCACTTTCCGTTAACAAATCTACTTGATCCACCCGGATATCCGGATCTGTCACGACCTGTTGCAGGATTTGCATGAAATGTTCCCGAACCCGCTCTATGCTTGCCCGCTCATATACATTGGCATTGTATTCAAAAGAGATGTTCATCTCGTCGCCCGGTATAACGGTCAAATTAAAATCATAGTTGGTCTGCTCTTCCATTTGTACGTTGGAAATGGTGATGGATGATCCGTTTTGCCGGCCTATGCTCTCCATATATTGATCAACCGGATAATTTTCGAAGATCATTAAATGTGTAATTAAATCTTGCTTTTGCGTTGTACGCGCTTGAATATCGTACAACGGGTGCGTCTCGAATTGTTGAGATGCTACAGCCCTTTCCTGCGCTTCTTTCATAAGCTCGGCAAACGTTGTCCCGGCTTCACACCTGAACCGGACGGGAATGGTGTTAATGAATAAGCCGATCATCGTTTCCACATTCGGAATTCCGGCCGGCCTTCCCGATACGACACTCCCAAAAACAACGTCCTTGCTTCGGTTATATTTCTGCAGCAAAACCGCCCATGCCGTCTGCAGCAGCGTGTTCAGCGTGACATGGCGCCCGCCGGCCGTCTGCTTCATTTTTAAAGTGAGGTCGGTGCTTATGTCACACGTCACTTTCTCCGGAATGTATCGTTCTTCTGGTGCATGGTGATCCTTAGGAAGGCCGGTTTGTTCTTCATATCCTTCCAAGTATTGATCCCAATAAGCCATGGCCTCTTTTGCATCTTGCCGGCCGAGCCATTCAATATATTGACTGTACGGAGTAATTGGCGATTGTTCAGGCTGATTTTTGTGAAGCAAGGCAAAATAATGCTCGAATATTTCTTTTGTAATCAGCGGCAGGCACCAGCCGTCCATCAAAATATGGTGGAAACTCCAGATAAAACGGTATGTCTTTTCATCCGTACGAAGGATGAATAACCGCATTAACGCGCCTTTCTCTAAATCGAACCCCCGCATCTTATCTTCTCTGGCATATTCTTGAATCATCGCGTCTTTTTCTGATTCCTTCATCTCGCGTAAGTCAATGAATTCAAAACCGATCTTTTTCGTTTTCAATATGATTTGCAGCGGCTGATCCTTCCAGCCTCTGTAAAAATTCGTCCGGAAAATATCATATTTTTGCGATAAGCCATCCAAGCTTTTTGAAAATGCATCAATGTCTAACTCTCCGTGCAGATCAAACATCGTTTGCTGAAAATAAGCACCTGAATTCGGATCAAATAAGCTGTGAAACAGCATGCCCTTCTGCATCGGCGTTAATGGATAAATATTTTCCGCTTCGCCTAATTCACGCGTCTGCTCCAAAAGCTGTTCCAGTTCGTCGATTGAGATGTCTTTTAACAGGATGTCACTTGGTGTGAGAGAAGTCTGCTGCCGGCTTACGCAATGCGCAATGACTTCTTGCAGACTTTCTTTCAATTCCCGGGCAAATTGCGCCATAGTAGATCTTTCGTATTGTTTGCTGCTGTAACTCAGTGTCAGCGATAATGTCCCTTCAGAAATCATGCCGTTTAAATCAAGAACGGCTGTTCTCTCTTGGTTTTCGTTCATCGATAACCCTGTGGAAAAAGGCGACATGCGCAAAGCTTGATGATTCAGGTTTTGATCAAACTGCCCCAAGTAATTAAACGATATTTCCGGATTCAGCTGCAGGCTGTCGGCTTCGGGATGCCCGGATACATATTTGATGATGCTGTAATTCATTCCTTTATCCGGGATACGGCGCAGCCCTTCTTTCACGGTCTTAATCCGCTGTGACAAGTCTTTTCCGGCTTCCATTCTCAGGACGACAGGGTACTGGCTTGTAAACCATCCTATCGTGCGGGAGATATCCGCATCCGGAATAATCGGCTCCCTCCCGTGCCCTTCCACATTTACGGCAATGTCTTCCATGCCAGTCCACCTGTGAACCGCGAGACCTAACGAAGTCAGCAGCAGATCATTGATATCCGTGTTGTAGGCGCGGTTCGCTTGTTTTAACAATTGCTCCGTTTCCTCTATTGACCATTGAATCGTCACTTCTTCGCTGTCTCTTAATAATGAACCTTCGCTTATTTTGTCCTTAGGCAATGGCTGCGGCTCCGTGCTTGAAAGCTCGGCCCAATAAGCAATCTCTTCTTCCATGTCGGTTTCTTTCGCATATTTGGACAATTGATCAGCCCAGAATGGAAATGAATCTGTTTTTTGCGGAAGGCGGATCGTTTGTCCGCGCTCTGCCTGCTCATAACCGCTTGCAAAATCTTCGAGTAAAATGCGCCACGATACTCCGTCAATCACCAAATGATGAATTGCAATCAGCAAATGATCTCCGTCGGGGCATTGGAACAAACCAAGCTTCATCAAAGGCCCCCGGTCTAATGCCATGCTGCTTTGAATCTCATTCGCTTTATCGGAAATTGCTTGAGCAGGATCGGTTTCGCCTTTATAATTCATCACTTCCAGATGATATAATTCACTTTCATCCGTTCCTGTAATTCGCGGAGCGTACCCGTTCGGTGTTTTTTCGAAAACCATCCTAAGGGCATCGTGATGTGATGCGAGCCGTTCCATCGTCCGGCGAAGCGGAGCCTCTTTCAAGCCTTCCGCCGAATATAACATGACGGCCTGATTGTAATGGTGAGCTTGCGGCATTTTTTGTTCAAAAAACCAATGCTGTATCGGGGTCAGGTTTGTGCTGCCGGTCACTTCCTCTTGATCAGCCATCCTGCCGATCGGCAAGACAAATTGACTTAGTTCTGCAATCGCGGGATATTTAAACAGATGTTTCATATCAACCTTGTATCCGGCTTGATACAATCTGGAAGACACCTGAATTGATTTAATCGAATCTCCGCCATAATCAAAGAAATTATCCATAATTCCGATACGTTCTGCCCCTAATACTTCTTGCCAGATAGACGCCAGCAGTTCTTCTGTTGTGTTCCGCGGGGCTATGTATTCGTTATCCGTCAGCGTATTTTCTTCATCAGCAGGCAAAGCTTTCAAATCAATTTTTCCATTGGAAGTGAGCGGTATGCGTTCCAAATGGATAAAGTAGGAGGGAATCATATAATCCGGCAGTTTACGGGATAATTCGGCTCTGAACTGCGCAGCAGTCACAGAAGGCTGGCCGACATAATAGGCATACAATTGCTTGGCTCCGTCTGCGCCTTCCCGCGCAATGACTGCAGCTTCACGAACATTTTCCAGATTGAACATGGCCGCCTCTACCTCGCCGATTTCGATTCGGTAGCCGCGGATTTTCACTTGATGATCGATCCGCCCTGCATATTCGATTCTTCCATCTGGCAGCCATCTGGCGAGATCCCCCGTTTTATACATCTTTTGACCGGAGAGATGCAAATGCTGAACAAATTTTTCCTCCGTCAGCTCAGGCCGATTCAGGTAGCCGCGGGCCACCCCGGCGCCTCCGACATACAGCTCTCCCGGTACGCCGATCGGCTGGATTTGCTGGTGCGCTCCTAAAATATAGGCTTGATGGTTCGCCACCGGTTTGCCGATTGTGATCTGTTCATCAGCAGACTGAACAGGGTGAAAGGTCGATACCACGCTGTTTTCTGTCGGTCCGTATTCATTATTGATCCGAATGTGAGGCTGCAGAGAATACAGCTTCTCAACTGTGTCTGTTTCCAGCTGCTCTCCGCCTACAACAACATGCTGAACATCAATGAAGTCGTCCGCGTTCATCTCTTCGATCATCGTTTTCAAAAGACGGGGAGAAGTTGAAAAATGTGTAATCCGCTCTTGTTTCAAGACATTTTGAATGGCGAAAAGGTCTTTATTTTCTTCATTCGGCAAAAGGTGCAAAGTCGCACCCGAGATAAGCGGGCCGAAGAAATTTAAAATGAACGCATCAAAAACATACGGGTACAAAACAAGCACGCGATCCGCCGGAGAATGCTTGAAAAACGCCTTCTTCCACTGGAGCGAATTCACAATACCGCCGTGTTCAACCATGACTCCTTTCGGCTTTCCTGTTGTGCCCGAGGTGTATATAACATAGGCTAAATGGCTGTGTTCCGCTATCGGTGATAACAATGAGGCATTCGCATGGTATGATGTTTCATCATTCAAATCAATCACCGGGCCGTCAAAGGCGAGGCTGTTTTTTAAATGTTGCTGAACAAGGAGAACGTCTGCATTCGCATCATGAAGCAAATATTGAAGCCGCTCGTTTGGATATTCAGGGTCCAGGGGCACATAAGCGCCCCCCGCCTTCCAAACGGCTATGATCGACACGATCATCTCTAACGAACGATCAGCCAAAATGGCGACCAATGTATCGGCTTGAACCCCGCAATTACGCAATGTTCTTGCCAAACGGTTTGCCTTTTCATTCAATTCCCTGTACGTCAAATGGGCGTTTTTAAACTTGACGGCCGCATGCTCAGGCGTTCTTTCTGCCTGCTCTTCAAATAATTGATAGACGGTTCTGCTCCCGGAGTAATCTCTGTCGGTATCATTAAAATCAAACAATAGTTTCTGCTTTTCCGCTTCGGGTATCATTTCTGCCGTATGGATCTCCGCTTGAGGGTGAAACAAGATTACGGAGAGCAGCTGATCCAAATGGGCTGTCATTTGATCCATATAGCGCTCATCGTACAGATTGCCGTTATAAAAAAGCTTTAAATGAATCCCGTTGTTCTCCAAATCAAAGTGAAAAAGCGTATCGGCTGCAATATCTTCTTTAAATTGCAAAGAATGAATTTCGTTAAGCGAAACGACAGTATGAATCAGCGGCAGACGCTCATCGTTGTAATGCACGTTTAGATGCTGAACCATTTTTCTAAACGGCAGGTTTTGATTCTTCAGAGAATCATTAACGGCTTCTTTCAGCTGTTCAAACACGGTTTTAAATGTACTCTCGTTTGAAAGCGTATTTTTCAAAAGAACAACGGTGTTAACGGCTGACAGGCTTCTTTTTTGCTTCGATACCGTTGGAATGCCGAGAATCAGGCTCGTTCGATCGGTATATTTATACAGCAAGCATTCAATACCTGCTAATAAAATCAAATAGGCCGCCATATCGGAATGATTCGCCATTGTCATGACTCTTTGAGATACTTCCGGAGATAAGGAACGGCAGATATATTTTTCCTGATAGCCGGTACGGGCCAATGACGCATTATCCGCTGCTTTAAAGTAAGGGAATGCACTTAGGCCGTCCTCTTCGTCAAACAGGTTTTCCCAGTACGTTTCTTGATTTCTAAATACCGACATTGGAGCACCTCATTTTATATAATTTAAAGAAATAAATGCTATTCCCTAAAAGTTCAATTGAATAGAATCAAGCGCGTTCTCTTCTTCCTCAATACTTCCGCTCAATCCGATTTGATCGATCAGAATGTCCGGCTGTTCCAGAATCGCTGATAGGATGTGTAAATAGTCGTTTGATAGAATCTCGATTCTGCTTTTCTTAAACAGTTTTTTCGAATATTCAAACAGCCCGTGATAGTTGTCGTGATCCGCCTGAATCGACAAGGTCAAATCGAACTTGGCAATCGGATGATGAAATGGATACGGCTTGAGCTGCAGGGAATCAAATGTCAATTCAGCCTGATCGAGATTTTGCAGCACAAACATCGTATCGAATAAAGGGTTGCGGCTTGAATCTTTCGGAAGATGTAAATGCTGTATCAATTCTTCCAACGGATAGTCTTGATTTTTATAGGCGTTCAGCAAGTTTTCCTTTACTTCGTTTAAGTAGGCATCAAATGTTTTACGGCCCGCCGGGTGATTCCGAATGACTAACGTATTGACGAACATTCCCACAACGGACTCCACATCCAAATGAGTCCGCCCGGCAGACGGCGTTCCTACGATAATATCCTCTTGTCCGCTGTATTTAGATAAAAGAATCGTATAGGCCGCCAATAAAATCATATACAGTGTTGCGCCTGTTTCTTCTTCCATATGGCTTAAACGCTGTTTCAAGTGTTCCGGTATAACAAATTCGAAGGATTCGCCTTCGTAATCGCGTATGGCAGGTCTCTCATAATCCGCAGGCATATCCAGTACGGGAATGTCATCGTGAAACTGCTCCAGCCAATACGCTTCCTGGCTCTTAATGTTCCGTCTCTGAATGTCCGATTGCTGCCAGACCGCATAATCTTTATATTGAACTGAAAGCGGGTCCGGTTGGTTCCCTGCGTAGAGCCGGCTCAGATCGTTCATCATAATATTGACGGACACGCCGTCAGAAATGATATGATGCATATCAACCACAAGCACATGCCGCAAAGGTTCAAGTTCAATTAATCCCGCTCGCATCAGAGGCGGTTTGGCTAAATCAAACGCTTGGATGAATTCAAGCACACGGTCTTCCGCTTCTTCTTCGCTTGCTTGAATTTGTTCTATTGTAAATTCGACGCTCTGATGAATTCGCTGCGCCGGCTCACCTTCATATAATTCAAAGCTGGTGCGCAACGCTTCATGACGCTCGATTAATTTTTGAAAAGCGTCGTTTAACCGGTCGGGATCAACGTCTCCTTCCACGCTCATGGCACCCGTCATATTGTAAGTCAGCTCGCCGCCTTCTGCGTGACTTAACAAATACATCCGTCTCTGAGCTGAAGAAACCGGATAATAGGACATTTCCTTTGCGGCCGGGATCGGTATATATTGATTTTTGTCCATGTGTAACGTCTTTTCAGCCAATTGTTCAATGGTAGGAAACTTGAATATGTCTTTTAGAGACAGATTCACATCCAGCTCTTTTTGAATTCTGGCGGCTAAGGCCGCTGCGCGAATGGAGTTTCCTCCGAGATCAAAGAAATTATGTTTAATCCCCGCACGGCTTATTCCGAGCACTTCCTGCCATAAATCTGCGAGTTTGGACTCCGCCTCATTGCCCGGCGGAACATATTCAGCTGTCTGCTGAAGACTCGCTTCTGGCGCGGGCAGTGCCTTACGGTTTATTTTCCCGTTGGACGTTAGCGGCATATCGTCCAGACGGACAAAATAAGAAGGAACCATGTAGTCCGGAAGCTCGGATGACAGTTGTTCCCTAAGCTGCGCAGCCGCTATAGGCTTGTCGCTTACGTAATACGCGCATAATTGTTTTAAGCCGTCTTCTTCTTCTTTCACTGTAACCGCGGCTTTTTGCACCGCTTCCGCGTTATGCATCGCCGCTTCGATTTCACCAAGCTCGATTCGGTGTCCCCTGATTTTGACTTGTTCATCAGCGCGCCCAATATATACAAGATTTCCATCCTTCAATCGTTTAGCCAAATCCCCTGTTTTGTACATCTTCGCTCCCGGTATAAATGGGTTTTCAATAAATTTCTCTGCCGTTAAATCCGGGCGGTTCCAATACCCTCTGGCCACACCCGGTCCGCTGATATACATTTCGCCGATTACCCCGATCGGAACCAGGTTTCTGCTTGCATCGGCCACATAAATATCCGTATTGGCAGCCGGAGTGCCGATCGGTACAAATTCCCGCTTGTCCCGTTCTGCGTCGAAGTGATAAATCATACATCCGACGACAGCTTCCGTCGGTCCGTATTCATTGAAAATGTCCAGCCGGCCTTTAAACTGCTCGCTGACACTTTTGGCCAGACGGGTGCTTAAATTTTCTCCGCCCACAATCATTTTCCGTATTGCGGTGCCGCCTGCTATATTCATCTCCCTGATGACGTGCAAATGTGCCGGTGTCAATTTGATCATGTCTATTCTTGTGTCCTTTATAATCTCAGAAAGCACGGTGCTTTTGTCCTCTCCATCGAAGACAACGATGGTATTTCCTGTAGCCAGCGGTGTAAATATCGAAGTCACCGTCAGATCGAAAGAGATGGAAGAGTATAATGGGAAGTTGGTTTTCTCACCCTTTACATAAACCTCTTTCGCCCACCAAATATAATTAGCCAGCCCTTGGTGCTCAATGAGTACACCTTTCGGATTTCCCGTAGAACCCGACGTATAGATCATGTAGGCCAAATCATGTGCATTGCTATCCAATTCAAGATTCGAGCGGTCCTCATGATATGAACTTTCCTCATCCAAAAGCACAACGTCACCATCATACGGTAATTGATCTTGCAGGCTCTGAAGTGTCAACACAACCTCCGCTTTTGAATCTCTCAGCATATATTGAATCCGATCTTCCGGATATTCAGGGTCAATAGGCACATATGCACCGCCGGATTTCAGAACTGCCAAAATTCCAACAATCAGCTCAAGGCAATGCGGAGAAAGGATGGCAACGAATTGATCCGCTTGTACGCCTTTTATCCGTAACGTCCGCGCCAATTGGTTCGCCCGTTCATTGAGCTGTCTGTACGTATACTGCTCATTGCCAAAAATAACGGCTGCATGATCGGGCCGCTGTGCCGCCTGTTTTTCAAACCATCGGGTTACTGTTTCCTTATGCGGATACGGCGTCTTTGTGTCATTACACTCCGTCAGCAATTGATGCCGTTCGGTTTCAGACAGCATAGGAACGGAAGACAGCGTCATCTCCGGCTGCTCCACAAGGCTGTTTAAAATGCCGGTATAGTGTCTGGTGATCTGTTCAATGGTGTCTTTTTCAAACTGTCCCGATTTAAAATCAAAATGCATCTCGATTTGTTGTCCGGCATCTTCGATCGTCAGCATCAAATCATATAAAGAGACTCCGGGATTTCGCTCTTTCACCTTAAACGTACATTCATCATGCCGGATCTCATGAAATTCAATATTTTGAAACACAAACATCGTGTTAAACAGCGATGTTCCCGTTGTTTCCCGCTGGACATTTAATTTCTCCACAAGCCTGTCGAGTGGATAGTCTTGGTTTTCGAAAGCGTCAAGCGTCTGCCGCTTTACTTCTTCCAGGTAATCCGAGAACTTTCGATTGGCGTGCGGCTTCGTTCGGATTCCGATGGTTTGTATGAAAATACCGATGATATTTTCAATATCCGGATGATTTCTTCCTGAAGCAGGCGTACCTACGACAACATCTTCTTGGCCCGTATATTTATGTAGCAGCACTTTGTAGGCGGCCAGCATCACCGTATAGAGAGTCGTTCCCGCTTTTTGCGCCAGCTCTTGCAGCGAACGGATGACATCAGGCTGTAAGGAGCACGTCACGCGCTGTCCCTCGGAAGACTGCTCCGCCGCTTTTGAGCCGTCTGTCGGCAATTGAAGGACCGGGATTTCGTCTTGAAATTGTTCCAGCCAATATGCCTCCTGCCGCTTCATGGCATCCTCATTCAGCCATTGGTTTTGCCATTCTGCGAAATCTTTATATTCAAATTCAATATCCGGTAGCGGTTTTTGATGATATAGAGCCAGCAATTCATTTGTAAGGATGTTGACGGAATAACCGTCCGAAATGATATGGTGCATATCGATGAGCAGTTCGGCCTGCTCGTTTTCAATCTTGATCAGCTCCGCGCGAACCAAAGGAGCTTGTTCCAAGCGGAACGGTTTTACAAATCGGTCTGCATAAGCTTCAAATTCGTTCCGGCTCATGGTCCGGACTTTAACGTTAAAATCGACTTCGTTTTCAAGTTTCTGAACGATTTCCCCGTCTATCATTTCAAAGTATGTGCGAAACGCTTCATGCCGCTCTATGACTTGCTGAAGGGAAGAAATCAAGGCTTGCTCATCGTACTTCCCTATAATTGATATTTGCCCGAACATATTTTGAGCCAGCTGATCCGGCTCCATTTGGTGGAGGAAATAGACTCTTTGCTGCGCCGGCGATGTCGGGTAATACGCTTTTTTCTCAGCAGCTTTGATTGGGAGGTGCATGACTTTCGTTTCATTCTGAATGAAACGTGCTAATTCCTTAACAGTCTGATGATTGAAAAATTGTCCGATGGAAACTTTTTGCTGAAATGTCTTCTGAACTTTGGAAAGCATAAGCGTGGCTTGGAGTGAGTTTCCTCCCAGTTCCAGAAAGCGATCTAATCTGCCAACCCGCTCAAGGCCGAAAAGCTCCTCCCAAATCTGCGCCAGCTGCCGCTCCGTTTCATTTGCCGGCGCCTCGTAGGCATCAGCAAGGTTTTCCGTATTGCTTACAATTGAAGAAACCCGCTTTTGGTGTTCGGCGTAAAGTTCTTGTAAATGATGCTGTTCTTCATCGGAAAACATCACCAAGGCGTTAAGAGGGACTGAATCCCCCTCAACCATCTTTTGCAGCAATGTCGTGAAGCCCGCTCCCCACTTTTTCATGATCTCCGGACTGACGACATTCGTATTAAAATCAAAATCAAGAATGTATTCTTGATCCACATCCGTTACGTTAAGAAAGAGATCGTATGAAATGCATTTCATAGGGTAAGCAACGAGCTCAGCTTCCGCCTTTCCGAAGTGAAGCTTTCGAAAAGGCCTGTCCAAATTAAAAATAATACGCATGTCCGGCACATGATCGTGCGGAAGTTCTCTGGCCGCCAGTGTCATCGGAACGGCTTGATGGCGCATGGCTTGATTCACGTTTTCTTTCATCCGGTCCAGATAGCCGGATAAAGTACTTTCTGAAGAAGCCGTGTTTTTTACCGGAATCATATTGACGCAATTTCCAATCAGATCATGCTGTTTCATATGGGATTGACCGGCTGTCGGCATCCCGATTACAAGGCCCGTCTGTTTGGTAAGCCGGTGCAGAAAAAGGTGAAATGCACCAAGCATCGTTACAAATACGCTATTTTTCATCCGAATGCTTAAAGACTTTAAGGCCTCGCTTAAAGGCCGCCCAAGCCGGACGGTACACCGGTCTCCCTCGTATCCGTTCTGATGGCGGGGAGAAGCGGCGCCCGGCAGGACTGCCTGCTGTATCGGTTCTGAGAAATGATGCCGCCAATACCGGACTCCTTCTTCATAATGGCCGCTGTCAATTTGCGCCTGCTGCCAGTCTAAATATTGGCGAAATGAAGCAGCGGCCTCTTTTTGCTGAATTGATTTTCCTTGTACGATTGCCGCGTAGCTGGTCTCCAGCTCTTGAACAAAAACGGCGATTGACCATCCATCGGCAATGATATGATGGAACGTGAGCACAATCAGATGTTCATTGTGAGCCGATGTAAGCACATGGATTCGAAACAAGGGCTTTTGTTCTTGGAAGTGAAAAGGCCGCTTGGCATCTTCAGTCAGCCATTTCTGAATTTCTGTTTCCCGCTGCTCTTCCGGGTGACCGGTAAAATCAATGACTGGTATTTCTATAGTCATCCGTTCCTGCACTTGCTGTACTTCGTCATCGGGATGAATCACCGTACGTAAAGCTTCATGACGGTCGACGATATGCCGGACGGCTTGTTTTAATGGTGTATGCTGCAGTTCACCCTTTATTTTCAGCATAATGGACTGGTTTAAAGCTGCAGAAGCTTCATTCCCATAATGGGATGCCATAACCAATTGTTTTTGTTCATCTGAAAGCTCGTACGCCCCTGATTTGTTATGGCCGCCGTCATCAGGAGAATCGGGGCCTTCCGGAATAAATCCGCCTCGGCGAAGATCCTTCACCGTGTCTTTAACAGCCTGAATGATGTGTTCAATATCATCCGCGGTATGCGCCGTGGATAGGAAGCAGTTGCGTCCTTCCCACACATAGATCCCTTTATAATTGAGATGGTAAAAGAACAAGTCGTTATCAAGCGATGAGACAAACCGGAATAAAGAACCGAATTGAACCATGCGGATAGGCACTTGCGATTGTTCAAAGAAGCGATTTAGCCGATCAACCAAGGAGGCTGTTTTTTGATTCAGCTGTTCATACAGGTGTTCTCCCTCGGTTTGTAAATGGCGAAGCACGGCTAATGACATTCTCATGGTAAGCGGGTGAGTATTGAAGGTGCCGGCCACAAACGTGCGTTTCGCCTCATCTTGCGGATAGGAATCGTCCCCATACTGCCAGGTTCCCCCGTCGATCGCATTCATGAACTCAGCTGTTCCGGCAACAATCCCTAACGGCTGTCCGCCGCCGATGATTTTTCCGTAGGTCACTAAATCAGCCTGAATACCGAACCATTCCTGGGCGCCGCCGAGACCGATCCGAAATCCGGTAATAATTTCATCGATAATCAAAGCTGTTCCGGATTGCTGCGTGATCGCCCGCAATTCTTTCAAAAATGCCCGCGGCTGCAAATCCGGCCTGCGGCTTTGTACAGGTTCCACCAGTACGGCTGCCAATTCATCACCGAGGCTGCGAATCACATCGAGCGAATCGGGATTGTTGTAATGTAAAATAATCAAATCATCCATATAGCTCTGCAGTATACCCGGAGCCAGCGGATTCGCAGACGAGGCTCCGCCTTTAGTGCCGGCAACCCCTAATACGCCGTCAAACGTACCGTGATAAGACCCAGAGAAGGCCACAACTTTCTTTCTTCCAGTTGCCGCCCGCGCTAAACGAAGGGCAACCATAACAGCCTCTGTTCCGGAATTATAGAAAGCGACCCTTTCCACCCCAGTGCATGTGCGGATCCGATCGGCAACTTCTCCTGCGACATTCGACATCGGGCCGAGCGGAGGCAATGATGAACGGACTGAATCATCGATAACCTGTGTAATAAAGGAAGGATGGTGTCCGAAAAGGTTAACCCCGAATCCCATGGTGATATCAATGTACTCGTTGCCGTCAACATCCCACATCTTGGAACCATCAGAACGTTCGGCAATAATCGGGTACACGATTTCCTTCCAATATGAACGGAAGCTGGACAAGTTGCGATTATTTGCATGAGCAAATCGGGTTTTGTCCGTATACTGTTTGGAACCTTTCGTTTTATCTGCATATTTCACGATGAAATCTTCTAAATATTGTTTTTGCCGTGCGGTATAGTGTCCCTGTTCATGCAGGTTCTGAGGCTGAAAAGGAACATAAGGTTTCGTTTCTCGAGTCAATGTCTTTTCTGCAGTGACAGCCGGAGGCCCCTGCTTGACAGAAGGAATTGATTTCTCTTTTGCTTTATCGTGTTTTTTCACATCGGAATGATGACCGCCGTTTCTCAGCAAATTAAAGCTATTTAACTGAGCTTGCAAGGTGTCCTGGATTAATTGATTCTGAGAAGCAATTATTTTTTCGAGCATATTTCCTTGATGATCTTCTCTGTGACCAGATTCAGGCTGTGCTTCTGGAATGACCAGTGTTTCCTGCGCCGGAACATTCTCTTGAGCCGGAGCGGATGCATGAGGTGATGGAACAGTCTCAGCCAAGTAATCGATGACACTTTGAAGGTTGTTCATCGTATCAAAAAAACGATCCATCGGGATGTCTATCCCAAATTCGTCCGCGATAGCTTTTTTGACCTGAGACAGCATGATAGAATCCATTCCGAGCCCGATAAAATGGGCATTCAGATCGAGTTCCTCCGCTCTGATTCCAGAAGAATTGCTGATGACTGTTTTCAGGAAGGATTCAATATGCGCCTTCGATTGATTGATGTTCAATGCGGCTTCTCCTTTCTCTCGGCCCTCGTTTAGGCGCAATTGGTCAGCTTCAGCCCAGCAGCGGTTCCGTTCAAACGGATACAGGGGCAATGGCGTTTTTTGTACGGTTTCACCGGCGTAAATGGCGCTCCCGTCTATTACGGCTCCCTGCACAAATAATTCGGCGGCGCGATTCAGCCATGCGATCCGTTCATCATGCGTTCGTATACGCTGCTCCATCAGAGCGGCTGCTTGTTTATTCAGCTCCTCTTTATGGGCAGGCAGCATTTCCTTCAAGTTCTTATAACCAACGTATACTCCGGGAAGATGTCTGTCTCCTTGGATTACGGAAGTCAGCTTGTCACATAATTCCTGCTTACTGAATACAATCATGGCAATGCCATGATCCAAATGAGCCCTGCCCGTGCCGGCTGTATAGCAAATGGACTTCAATGAAGCTTGGCTGTCATCTGCTACATATTGACGGTACTTCTGTGCGAGTTCATAGAGTGATTTTTCAGTATGAGCAGATAAAACAAATAGGTGCGGCTCATGTTCGTCCTCGGATGCATCCTCATTTTGAGAAGTATATTCCTCCAATACCACATGAGCGTTCGTTCCGCTAAAACCGAACGAGCTGATTCCGCCTCGCAGCGGCTCATCACCGGATGTGAACTCCGCAGCTTCCTGATTCACATAAAATGGTGAAGAGTGAAAATGAATGAGCGGATTAGGTTCGTTAAAGTGCGCTAAAGGCGGGTTTTTCTTATGATTCAGCATGAGAACAGATTTGATCAGCCCGACGATGCCTGCTGCTTCAAACAAATGACCGATGTTCGATTTAACAGAACCAATCGCACAAAATTGCTTTTTTGCCGTGTGTTTTTCAAACGCTTTACAAAGCCCGTTGAATTCAACCGGATCGCCGAGCTTTGTTCCGGTGCCATGCGCTTCGATGAAAGACAGCGTTTCAGGAGCAATGCCCGCGTCTTTCCAGGCCGTCTCAATGACCTCAGTCTGAGCTGCCGGATTCGGTGCGGTAATCCCGGCGGTCGTTCCGTCTTGATTTATCGCGCTTCCTTTAATCACGCCGTAAATATGGTCTCCGTCGCGAACTGCATCCTGCAAAGGTTTTAATAGGACTGCCGCCGCGCCTTCACCCGAGCCCGTGCCGTCTGAATCTTTGCTGAACGTTTTCGTGTACCCATCCGAGGATTCCATATCAAGTCCGATACGGATCGGCAAGAGCGATGTCCGGATCCCGCCGGCAAGAGCCATGTCACACTCGCCGGAAATTAAAGATTTGCATGCCATATGAACGGCGGCAAGCGATGAAGAGCAGGCCGTATCCACCGTGACCGCCGGCCCTTTTAAATTTAAGAAATAAGCAATCCGGCTGGCTAACACGGAAGGAAGATTGCCTACTATATATTGCTGAAGTTCCTCCGGATAATTCGCAGAAAGGAGGCGTTCATAATCGTAGCCCACCTTCGAGTACCCCGCATATACCCCGACCCGGCTCCCGTTTATCCCGTCCCCGGCATAGCCCGCATCTTCAATCGCATGCCATGCAGACTGCAAAAACAGTCTTTGGTTAGGATCCATAAACTGAGCGGTTTTAGGCGCTAAACCGAAAAACGAATAATCAAAACGGTCGATTTCATCTAAATAACCGCCCTTCACAAACTGATTCTCATTGAATTCACTTTGGATGGACTTTAAATAATCCGCCGCATCTTTCAGCCGGGATGCAGGGTATTCTCGAATGCTGTGCTCTCCTTTTTCTAGCAAATCCCAAAAATCACTTTTGGTCGATGCTCCCGGGACATTGAGCGACATCCCGATAATGGCGATACCTTTCGGTGTCACATGGCTTGGTTTTGCTGTCACGTTCTGCTTGATTTCAGCCCGGCTTTCAGACAGATATGCCGCTAAATCAGTGATAGAAGGATACGTAAAGAGATCGGAGACGGCAAGCTCGCGTCCGAATTTCTGTTCTATACGCTCGGCAATCTGCGATAACTGTAATGAATTTGCGCCCATATCAAAATAACTGTCAGTGAGGTGAACCTTTTTCCCATCGAGCACATCGGAAAAGATAGACAGTAATTCCGTTTCGATTTCATGAATGGGAGTCTGTCCGGAAGTTTTCGGGCTGCTCTCCAAACATTCATTAATGGCGGCAGACTCTGCTGAAAAATTCCCTGCTTCATACTGTCTGGCCAGTTCATAACGTTTCACCTTCCCGCTCGTCGTTTTTGGCAGCTTTTTGATCGGGAGTACTTCTTTTATGCTCCAGCCGCCCCGCTGGTATAAATGCTTTTTGATCTCTTTAACAAGCGGGGCAAATTTTTCAGGTGATTTTTTGTAAACAACAAAGAGCACGATCTCTCCGCTTCGCGTCTTTTGATCATATATACCGCAGGCGGCAACCCTTCCTAAGTCAACCTCTTCCATTTCAATCGCGACCCGCTCAATATCGTGAGGATAGACATTTTTTCCGTTCACGAAAATAATGTCCTTTTCTCTTCCGGTTACGACTAAGTTGCCACTTTCATTAATGAATCCGAGGTCTCCCGTTTTTACCCAGCCGTCAGAAGTCAGCGCTTTTTCCGTACTCTCGGGGTTGTTATAATACCCTTGAGTCACATTGTCTCCTTTAATCTGAATGTGACCGATGATTCCGTCTTCTGCTCTTTCATTTGCTCCATCGGAGATCCGAAGCTGACAATAGTCAATGGGTTGTCCCACTTCGACGAATGAAGCGCAATGTTGATCCTCTTTGCTGACTTTTACAGCCCGTTCACCAAGATTTAAATAGTCACGATGCAAATAAACGGGAACGAATTCTTTACCTATTTTAGAAAACGCTGCGCCAACTGAAGCTTCCGCTAAACCGTAAACATTCAAAATAGCGGATCTTTTCAGATTGAATGCTGCGCATCTTTTCAAAAATTCGTCACAGAGCTCCGGCAATATCGGTTCTGCACCGTTTGCGATGACTTTGATATGGGATAAATCCCAGTCTGGTTCGTTTTTCAGAAATTTAAGGAAGTAGTTGTACCCGAAATTAGGAGAGGATAGAATACTGGCTTTATGTTCATGAGCTTTTTTCATCCAAAGAATAGGTCTGCGAATAAATAATTCTGTAGGCATTAGATTTTGATTGATTCCGGTTATGAAGGGAACAAGGTGGCAGGCGATGAGCCCCATATCATGCGTTAAAGGCATCCATGATAAGAAAGAGTCTTTCGAATGAATGGCTAGGGCAGTCCCAATGGCGCACGTGTTATGTATTAAGTTGTGATGCGTTAACATGACTCCTTTTGGATCTCCTGTCGATCCGGAAGAAAATTGGATAAAAGCCAGTTCATCCGCATCAGGTTCATAAAACGAAGCGGGGTAATCGTAGGTTTGACCTTGAATGATGTCAGATTTTTCGTTTAATTGATGATGGAAATCCTGTAAATCGTGTTCTGCAGCGTATTTCTTTATTTTGTCCAATACTTTTTCAGAGGCAATCAGAAACGGATGATTTAATATATTCCAAATGCGCCACACCTTCAGCTTATGGTCATCATCTTCTCCGATACTGACCGGTACCGGGATCATTCCTCCTAATATACAAGCCCAAAAAGCAACGACAAATGATTTGTTTTCTTGGATTTGAAAAACAATTTCCTGCTTGGGCTGAATGCCGATATGCTGTAAATAGCCAAGAAAGCCTTTCGCTTCTTCAAACAATTGGCGGTAAGAGACAACCGTCTCTTTTTTATCGGATTCGATAAAACGGATTCCGCGATCAGAGATATTGCTTCTTTCCCGAATGACATCTACTAAGGTTTGGAATTGACTGGTATACATAGGTCCCCTCCTGGGCGCTTTATTTTAAAATCCGCAATTCTTCCCATGCCGGAAGCTGTTTAGCCTCGCAAATTAATTTGCATAAATGGATCGAATGTTCGAGCTCTTGTTCTGAAAGCTCTTCTTCATGCCTTTCCATTCTCTCTTTCAGCTCTTGGATTTGTGTAAATAATGACGTCGTCATATTGGAATAAGCCGCTGAATCCTTGTTATAATTTCGCGCAATAACGGATTGAATCATCAATTTATTCAGTTGTTTTTTGCGTAAACGGACAATATGCTTCTTTCTTTCCGCTGAATTGGAAAGCGGGTGAATATCAGATGTCTGTCCAAAGGGATAAGGTACAATGTGATTCGTTATTTTTTTCAGCAGACCGGATAAGACATTGTTCGGCCCCATTTCGATGACTTCCGTGACTCCTTGTAAAAGCAAGTAATGCATTGATTCCGCCCATCTTACCGGCATCGTCATGTGCTGCTTGAGATGTTCGCTGATCGAATTTTTGCTGTAAGGGCGCGCGGTGACATTTGAAATGATCGGCCATGCGGCATCCCGGATGGAATACTGCTGTAATGCACTCTGGAATTGTTCGGATGCCGATCTTATCATTGAACTGTGAAAAGGTGCACTTACATTTAAATAAGTGTATGCCGCCCCCTTATCCTCCGCCATCCTGATGACACGCTCCACAGCTTGCCGATGTCCGGAAATGACATGCTGCCGGTCTGAATTCATGCAGGCTACATCTGCCGGAAAGTCTTCTGTCGACACTTTCGCACACATTTCTTGCAATGTTTGAAGAGAGAGCCGGGTCACAGCAGCCATTGTCCCCTGCTGCTGGGGATCCGCATTTTGCATAAGAATCCCCCTCCGCCTTACAAGTGTAACGGCATCATGAAAAGAAAGGGCGCCGGCACAGACAAGCGCCGAGTATTCTCCTAAGCTGTGACCTGCAAGAAAGCGCGGCTTAACCCCTATTTCTTGCATATACACTTGAAACGCAATCACACTGACTGTTAAAATAGCGGGCTGCGCATTCATTGTTTTTGTTAATTCATTCATATCACCGTTAAAACACAGCTTTTTTATATCCAAGGAGATCGCGTCGCCAGCTTCTTCAAATAATCTTTTTGCGACCGCAAAATCATTCCAAAATTGTTTGCCCATTCCTACAAATTGAGATCCTTGTCCAGGAAATAAAAAGGCAAGATTGTTCATGAGCTCCCTCCGATCGCATTGAACATTGATCCAATATCATACAATATATCCCTTTATATAACATCGTAGCATGATTATAACAAAGGTGTATAGAATACTTTCGAAGGAGTTATTGTTCGATTTCACAAACGAACTGGTTATAATTGTTCATAAAATATAAGATGGAGCTGACACTGAAAAATCAGTCTTAAAGAGAGGTGATGAGAGCCGGGCCGGAAGCCTGTTTCCGACTCTTCTTCACTTAGGGAGCGCCCTTAATGTTTCATATTTTTTGGGTATATAGGCATAATTGTGTCAGAAATTACATCTTTTCTGTTTATTGTAAAAGTTCATTTGTATATCTGTGAAGGATTGTAAACTGGTTGTGCAGGAATGGGATTGGAAGAGGAAAATCTGCAGTGAAATGCGGTGCAGAACATATGGATGATCCTGCTCCATACCGATTGATGCATTCTCAATCGATTAAATTCCGGCTGTTTTTTTGTTTACATTGTTTTGTAACCTTCCGTCAGCATTCACCATCTTGCTTATCAAGAACCCCAATCTTATTTGGACAGAAAAAAACAGCCGCTCAGAATGGCTGTTTTTTATCAGAACTATTGAGCGGTATACCCGCCGTCCATAACGACGGCCTGACCGGTGACGCCTTTTGCTTTGTCGCTGGCCAAAAATACGGCGTAATCCGCAATTTCCTTCACTGACAGCAGCCGTTTTTGGGGAACGAGCGGAAAGATGACGTCCTCCAGCACCCGTTCGTACGGTACATTCCTTGTTGCGGAAATATCCTTTAACTGATTGCGGACAAGCTGAGTGTCCACATATCCTGGGCAAAGCGCATTGACGGTAATGCCGTCAGCCGCGCCTTCAAGTGCGCCGACTTTCGTTAAGCCGATGACGCCATGCTTGGCGCTGTTATATGCCGCTTTTCCGTAAAAGCCGATCAGTCCGTTGACAGACGCCATATTGATGATCCGTCCGAACTGCTGTTTTTTCATGACGGGGAATGCATGTTTCGTGGTGAGAAACGGTCCAGTCAGCATGACGCGGATGAGCCTTTCAAACTGTTCCGCGGGAAATTCCTCGATGGGCGCGATATGCTGAATGCCCGCGTTATTTACGAGAATATCGAGCCGGCCGAATTCTGTCAGAGCTGTTTGAATCATATCGGCCGTTTGTTTTTCATCTGTTACATCACACGTGATGCTGATGGCATGGGCGCCTTCTCCGCTGAGTTTTGCAGCAGCTTCTTTTCCTGCCTGTTCATTAACATCCGCTATGAGAACGGAGGCTCCTTCACGGGTGAATTCTTGAGCGATTTCAAATCCGATTCCTCTGGCTGCCCCTGTCACTACAGCTGTTTTGTGTTTCAGCATTGAATGCATGATGATACCTCCTTATTTCCGCCGGGACGTTAATGCTTCACTGACAGTGAACCGGCCTTCGGTTTTCTCGAGGACTTCCTCTAATGCCGCGCCTTCCTGCAATTCGGTCAGCGTCATACGGCCTTGGCGGAAATCGAATACCGCCAAATCTGTGATCAGCCGATCGACGACCTGCCTGCCGGTTAAAGGCAGCGTACATTCCGATTTCACTTTGGACTCTCCATATTTATTCACATGCTCCATGATGACAACGATCCGTTTTGCTCCGTGAACCAAGTCCATGGCGCCGCCCATTCCTTTAATCATTTTTCCGGGGATCATCCAGTTCGCCAAATCTCCCCGTTCGGACACTTCCATGCCGCCGAGGATGGCGACATCAATGTGCCCCCCGCGAATCATAGCAAACGATTCGGCACTGTCAAAATACGAGGCTCCTTTGACTTCGGTAATGGTTTCTTTCCCGGCGTTAATAAGATCTGGGTCCTCCGTTCCGGCAAGGGGATAAGGGCCGATTCCGAGCAAGCCGTTTTCCGACTGAAGCATCACATTGTAATGATCCGGGATTTCATTGGCGACAAGCGTCGGCATGCCTATCCCTAAATTCACATTCATTCCGTCTTTAATTTCCTTTACTGCCCGTGCGATCATTCGTTTTCTGCCATCTTTCATGAGATCAGCTCCCTTCTTCATGCTTCCCGGACGGTGCGGCGTTCGATCCGTTTTTCTTGTGTTGTGCTTTTGAGCACATGCTGAACAAAGATACCCGGTGTATGAATGTGATCCGGATCAAGCTCACCGATATCGACGATTTCTTCAGCCTCTGCAATCGTCACTTTGCCTGCCATGGCAGCGAGCGGATTGAAGTTTCTCGCCGTCTTTCTGAAAACCAGGTTGCCCAGAGGATCAGCTTTCCAGGCCTTTACGATGGCGGCGTTCCCTGTAATCCCTTTCTCCAGAAGATAGGTGCGTCCTTCAAATGTCTTCTGTTCTTTTCCTTCGGCTACTGATGTTCCGACGCCCGCAGATGTATAAAAACCCGGGATGCCCGCCCCTCCCGCGCGAATTCGTTCTGCGAGCGTTCCTTGGGGAACCAATTCGACTTCCAGCTCCCCGCTTAAAAACTGCCGTTCAAATGTTTTGTTTTCTCCCACATAGGATGCGACCATTTTTTTGATCTGCCGATTTGCAAGCAAGAGGCCCAATCCCCAGTCATCAACACCGCAGTTATTACTGACAACGGTCAGGTTTTTCACGCCGCTGTCCCTGATCGCGAGAATTAATTGTTCTGGAATGCCGCACAGGCCGAATCCTCCTGCGATGAGGGTGTCTCCGTCTTTGATCAGTTCAGCAGCTTCTTTAAACGAATCCATGATTTTCCCTTTTCCCATATTCGCTTCCCCTTTCTGTTTTGGCTACACAAGGCCCGTCAGACTGTAAATACCGATGATGACAAACACAGCGGCTGTTTTAATGACGGTAATGGCAAAGATATCTCTGTAGGATTGGCGGTGAGTCAACCCTGTGACCGCGAGCAGCGTAATGACGGCGCCATTATGCGGAAGAGTGTCCATCCCGCCGGAGGCCATCGAGATCACCCGGTGCATGACTTCCGGCGGGATGTGAAATGTATGGATTGCTTCTGTATACGCTGCGGACATCGTACTTAAAGCGATGCCCATTCCTCCTGAGGCCGACCCTGTAATCCCGGCAAGCGCAGTGGTCGTCACAGCTCCGTTGACAAGCGGATCAGTAAACGTCTGCGATATGCCGCTGCTGACTGCTTTGAAGCCGGGAAGCGCTGCAATGATGCCGCCAAATCCGTATTCGGCTCCTGTATTCATTGACGCCAGCAAGGCGCCCCCGATGCCCACATTCAGTCCTTCCTTCAAATTGAAGAGCACTTTTTTCCAATCGAACAAAATCGTTGTCATGATACCGATGAACAGTGCGAGCTCTACTGACCAGATCGCAGTGACGGAAGAAAGATCAATCTTTCCGAACGCTTCTAAACCGAGCGGCGCAAAATCAAATCCGGCGGGATACCAATGCGGGAGCCACATCGTGAAGCATTTGTTCAATACCCCGACAAGGATAAGCGGAATAAAGGCGAGCACTTGCCGCGCGGTACTGGGTTCTGCCTCCTGCGATAAATCAGGCGTGTTTTTTTCATAAGCCAGACCTGAGGATTCCTTTGCAGCGGAAACTTCAGACGGAAACCCAGCATAGCCTTCTCCTGCATCGGCCGCTTTCTTGCGACGGAATTCTAAATAAAACATCCCGGCCGTAAGCACAAACGCTGCACCAATCAGTCCGAGCCAGGGAGCGGCATAAATGTTTGTTTTAAAAAATGCTGTCGGAATGACATTTTGAATTTGCGGTGTGCCGGGAAGCGCATCCATTGTAAATGTAAAAGCGCCCAATGCAATCGTTCCGGGTATCAGACGTTTGGGAATATCAGCTTTCATAAATAGGTTTTTAGCAAACGGATAGACGGCAAACACCGCTACGAAGAGACTGACGCCGCTGTACGTTAAAATCGCACCCATTAAGACGATGGCGAGAATGGCTCTTTTTGCTCCCACAAGCCTGACGATTGTTTTTGCGATCGACTCGGCGAGCCCGGATATTTCAACAACCTTGCCAAAAACAGCCCCCAAAAGAAATACGGGAAAATACAGTTTAATAAAGCCCGCCATCTTCTCCATAAATATATTCGAGAAGAAAGGAAGTACGAAGCTCGGATCTGTCAGAAGCACAGCAAACAGCGCGCAAATCGGGGCAAATAAAATGACTGAAAAACCCCGGTAAGCCGCAAACATCAGCAAGCATAATGCCAATAAAATAATGACAATGTCCACAAATCCCCCTCTTTTCTGCTTCATGATAGCAAACGCTTACAAATTGATTCGAAGGAAGAAAATGCAACAACCATGCCAAGCTTACATCATGCTTCGTTTTTTCGAAAAAGACGCATGAATTCCGGACAATCGGAAGTTTCCATTTTGGCGGAAAGAAAAGGAAGCCCTTGTTACGTTATATTGAATGGCTGAGCGGTGAGTTTTTTTGAATATGAGAGAGAGGATTTTTGCTTTATAAATATGTATTCTTTTTTCTTTCATTTATTTCCTGCAGGAGGAACTGGTAAAATCCGCCTCCTCCTGCATGGTCATCAGCCGATGACAACTGGAAGCTCTGTGAGTGACCTAAAACCAATGAGCTTCCGGTATTCAAGCTTGGGTGCAGCCAGCCGAAGCTTAGGCATCCGCTCTAACAGCGCGAGAATGGCTATTTGCGCTTCAATGTGCGCTAATCGTGAACCTACGCAAAAATGGGCGTTCTTTCCGAATGCAAGATGCCGATTCGGTTTTCTTTCAATGTCCATTTTGTGAGGCTGATCGAATATGCTTGGATCGCGATTGGCTGCACCTAAAAGGATATATACCTGCTCTCCTTTTTTTATGATCTTCCCATTTATTTCACAGTCTTCTGAAGCGGTGCGGGCCGTCAGCTGCGTAGGGCTGTCATAACGCAAACATTCCTCGACTGCAGTTTCAATAAGCGAGGGGTTTTCTCTCAGTGCGCTAAGCTGTTCAGGGTGTTTCAATAAAGTATACACACCGTTGCTTATGAGGTTTACCGTCGTCTCGTGTCCGGCTATGATAAGTAATACACATGTCGCGAGCACTTCCTCTTTGGATAGCTGTTCTTCCACAATAAACCTGCTGATCAAGTCTTCCTGAGGCTGGGTTTTCCGCTTGTGAATCAAATCTCTGAAATATGACGTCATCCTGCCTGCGGTGCCGCTTGCTCTGACTAACGTCTTTCTTGACCGGGTAAAATCAATGGCCTGAATGACGTCTGCCGTCCATTGTCTGAATTGATATCTCTCCTCTTTCGGCACTCCGAGTATCTTCGCAATGATGAGGCTTGCCAACGGAAAGGCAAACTCTGAAACAAGGTCTGCGGTTTTTTTGTTTTGGACTTGATCCAATAAGTCATGCGCCGTTTCTTTTATACAGGGGCGGAGTGATTCCGCCGTCTTTGCGGTGAATTCTTTCCCTATAACCATCCGGATCCGCTTATGGTCTGATTGATTTTTAAATAACAGCATATCGTGCTGGATATGCGTTAGATTTTGATATTTCGTTGAAGCTTCCGGAAGAGGAATGCGGTTTTTAAACCGGTTGTCTTTCAGAATCGCTTCCGCTTCTTTATACCCGGTGACATACCAGCCCGGATATTTTAATACGGTTCCTTTATAAACAGGATCAATGGCCCGCAGGTTGTCATAAAACGGGTAAGGGTCATTCCAAAAATCTGAATCCGCCTGGAGGGACGGATGTGAAATTGATACGCCCGCCGTCATCTTATACCTCCGTTTTGCAGGCGGATTGTAAGCCGGCTTTCATTTCTTCGACGGATTCAACTTCAAAACCTAGATCATGGAGCATTTTATGATCCTCTGTTTCATGCTGTCCTGAGGTTGTTAAGTAATCGCCGACGAATATAGAGTTTGCCGCGTACAGGCCGAGCGGCTGCAGCGAACGCAGGTTGACTTCCCGGCCTCCTGAGATACGGATTTCTTTTGCCGGATTGATAAAACGGAACAAGGCGAGCACTTTCAGGCAATACACCGGATTTAATTCGCTTACCCCTTCTAACGGAGTTCCGTCTATCGCATGCAGGAAATTAACCGGGATGCTGTCGGCGTCAAGCGCTTTCAAGCTGTTCGCCATATCAATGACGTCCTGTTTCGTCTCTTTCATGCCGACGATGACACCCGAACAAGGTGACATCCCTGATTGTTTCGCCATTTGTACCGTATTGACCCTGTCGTCATACGTGTGTGAGGTCGTAATGTTTGCGTGATTCCTTTGTGACGTATTGATGTTATGATTGTAGCGGTCGACTCCTGCCTGTTTCAGCCGCTCCGCCTGTTCCGGCTTCAACAGACCGAGGCATGCGCAGATTTTCAAACCGTACGTTTCTTTAATTTCTTTGACAGCATCAACCACTTGGTCTACTTCTCTGTTTGACGGTCCCCGGCCGCTGGCGACGATGCAGTATGTTCCTATATTCAGGTCATGGGCGCGTTTTGCCCCTTTAAGCAATATATGCTTATCCACCATCCGATAAGACTCAATCGGCGCTTTTGATATTGCAGATTGTGAACAGTACCCGCAATTTTCGGGACACAGGCCTGACTTTGCATTCATAATCATATTCAGCTTTACCTTTTTTCCGTAAAATCGTTTTCTAATATGAAAAGCGGCATGCATCAGCAATAAAAGATCCTCATCAGGGCAATTTAAAATGGCAAGCGCTTCCTGGTTCGTTACTTCCGCCCCGTCCAGCACTCTCTCTGCAAGATCCATCCATTGATTCATGTTTATCTCCCCATTTGTGTCAGATTCATGAAAGAGGAAACATCTACATGTTTCTCAATCATGTGTTGAATGTTTTCTGCTGAAACGTGATCCAGCTTCGGTGTCATTCCTAAAATCGGAACTTTGCATAAGGTTTCAATGATGCTCGGGTTTGTCTTTTCGTCCAGCCCCGGCCGGCTATTTACGCCGTTGATAATGATGCCGAGAACCTCTATCCCCATGTTTTTCGCATATTCAACGGTTAAATACGTGTGGTTGATGGTTCCGAGATCAGGCCTGGCCACAATCACTGCCGGCAATTCCAAGGCTTTTATCAGATGACTGACTAAGTAATTTTCACCAAGCGGGACGGAAATGCCGCCTGCCCCTTCGACGATGAAACACTCATGACGATTTTTGATCTTTCTCCAGTGGGCCGTGACCTCTTCCATGCTCACGGATTTTCCTTCAAGCATGGCGGCCGTGTACGGTGCAAGCGGCTCTTTCCATTCAAATGGCGTAATCTCTTCATGAGACAGTGCGGTTTGTGACATGTCTTTCAACATCGAGGTGTCACTTTCCGGATGAGTCCGCGGCACACCGCTTAAAAACGGCTTAAACACTCCGATATCCGCCTGTTTCTGCCGGAATGCCGCAGCAAGTCCGCAAGAAACGATGGTTTTTCCGACGCCGGTATCTGTTCCTGTAACAAAAAAACTTCTCATTTGTTTAAATTCAGCTCTTTTCTGATGGAATCAAATGCTTCTGTAAGCCCATCTATGTCCTGTAAGCTGCGGTCCGCCGTGACGGTCAGCCTGATTCTGCTTTCACCGTCAGGAACGGATGGCGGGCGGATGGCCGGGGCGCAGATCCCCTTTTTCTCCAGCAGTGCAGCAACTGAAACCGCTGTTTTTGCATCACCGATGATGACGGCGATGATTGGTGTATCTCCGCCTCTTACGGTAAAACCCATATCGGTCAGACGGGTTTTGATCGTTTTGACAGACGACAGCAGTTCACGGCGCGTATCGTACATATCTGATATGATGTCAAATGCCGTATGGGAAGCCGCACAAATTGCCGGCGGAAGGGCTGTCTGAAAAATAAACGTCCGCGCATGATTCAGCAAAAAATCAATGAAAATGTTTGACCCCGCGGCAAAACCTCCTTCCGTTCCGACCGCTTTACTTAACGTGCCGATGACAACATCAGGACAAACACCAAAATATTCACTGGTTCCCCCGCCGTTTTCCCCGAGTACTCCGGTTGCATGCGCGTCGTCTGCTATCACAAATGCCTGATACTGCTTTGCAAGCGCCATTATGCGGTCAAGAGGCGCAATGGTGCCGTCCATGCTGAAGACGCCGTCCGTGACGATAAAGCGGCGGTTCCGAGACTGGACGGAGGCAAGTTTTTCCTCAAGATCAGCCATATCAATATGGCGGTACACGATGGTTTCCGCTTTCGATAAACGGCAGCCGTCAACAATGCTCGCATGGTTCAATTGATCGCTTAAAATGACATCGCCTTTTTGCGGCAGTGAAGCAAGCACGCCTATATTCGCCAAGTAACCGCTGGAAAACAATAAAGCAGCTTCCGTCTGTTTAAAATCTGCGATTGTTTGTTCAAGTGTTTCATGCCAAAAAGTATTTCCTGTCGTTAACCGGGAACCGCTGCTTCCCGCTCCGAAGCAGTTTAGCGCCGTTTGCGCGGCTGTGATCAGGCGCTCATCTTTAGACAGGCCTAAATAGTCATTGGATGCCCAGATCTTTTCCTCTTTGTTTTTGAGAGCGGTTTCCTGTTTCCGCAGCGTCCGATACAGCCCGTCTCTTTTCACCGCATCGAGCCTTTCGAAGAGCCATCCGTCAAAATCCACGGCCGGTCACCTCGGCTATCGCTTCTTTCATAATGGAGATCATGGCTTTTAACTGATCAGTCGTGCTGGCGAGCGGCGGAAGAAAGGCGATTACGTCTCCGAGCGGCCTCGTCAGCATACCGAGCTCTCTCATTTTCAAAGACACCTTATATCCAACACGCTTTTCAGGCGGATAAGGCTGTTTTGTCCCCTTATCCTGCACGAGCTCTATGCCGCACATGAAACCGAGCTGGCGGACATCGCCGACATGAGGAAGCTGCTTCAGATCATGAAGAAGCATCGCTGCCGTTTTTGATTTTTCGGCAACTTGTTCAACGATGCGCTCTGATTCAAATAAACGGAGATTTTCAATTGCCGCGGCACAGCCCAGCTGATTTCCTGTATAGGAGTGGCCGTGGAAAAATGTTTTCATGTTTTCATAGTCATCATAAAAAGCTTCATAAATCGCTTCTGCGGCAAACGTCACGGCGATCGGCAAATAGCCTCCCGTAATTCCTTTCCCTGCGGCCATCAAGTCCGGCTGGACATTTTCATGCTCACAGGCAAACATTTTTCCGGTGCGGCCGAACCCCGTCGCCACTTCGTCAACGATCATCAAGACATCATATGCCGTACACAGCTTTCGTACGCCTGCCAGAAAGCCTTCAGGCATGACGATCATGCCGGATGCGCCTTGCACCATCGATTCAATCGTAAGTGCGGCAATCTCTTCGTGATGCTTTGCAAGCAGCTGTTCGAGCGCGTTCAGACATTCATCCCGGCACTGTACGGGGTCGCCGCTTTCAGATCTGTATACGTAAGGAATCGGCGCTTTGTAGCTTTCAAACATCAGCGGGCCGTATACATGGTGGAAGAGTTCAATAGAACCGACGCTGACCGCTCCGATCGTATCGCCGTGATAGCCGTTCTGCATCGAAATGAATGTCTGCTTTTTAGGTCTCCCTATGTTTTTCCAATATTGAAAGGCCATTTTCAGAGCGATTTCCATTGCTTCCGCTCCGCTGTCAGAGTAAAAAACACGTGTCAGATTTTCAGGTGTAATGCCCGTCAGCATCTCGGCAAGTTCTGTCGCGGGAACATTCGTCATGCCCAGCAAGGTCGAATGAGCGATTTTTTTAAGCTGTTTTTGAATCGCCTCATCCATTTCTTTTTTGCGGTGGCCGTGTACATTGAGCCATACTGAGGAAAAGCCGTCATAGTATTCTTTGCCGCTTGTGTCTTTCAGCATGATTCCGTTTCCGCTTTCAATCATTAACGGATCCTCATCGTAATCTTTCATTTGTGTGAAAGGCAGCCAAAGATGCTTTTTGCTTTTTTCAATCATTGATTGTTTCATATGTTCCCCTCCCGCTGAATGAATACAGGCTGTTTCTCTAAAAAATGGATACAGCTCTCTGTATCTGTGATTCCATCTGTAAAGAAAATCCGGCAGCCGCTCTCATCGCCGTCATTCTTCATCTTGGTAATCCGCTGATAGCCCAGCTCTTTTGAGGCAACGTAGCCCGTTATGTAATCAGGGTCATCTGACCAGCACACTTCAGCTATGATTCCCGGATGCGCGCAAACCTTTGCCGCGATGGCATGTGCTTCTTTGATTCGTGAATTTTCCGGCATGTTGTGATCTAAAGCCCATTTTTGAAAATCGTGTGCCGGCCAATCCATTCGGGATACCCGCACACCTCTTTCCCTTCTGCCGTCAATGCGTTTTCCTGTCCGGATGTCAAACAGGACCGCTCCTCTTGCTTCTGCATATTCCGCGATGTTTTGATAGGCTTTCTCTATCAGGCGCGGAGGAATTCCTGCTTTTTGCAAAAGCGTCCGGGCGATTGCTTGTCCTTTCTCTGCCGTATCTGTTTGATGTACGGTAATCGGCAAAGGGCGGATCGTTTTGATCGGTTCATTGACGCTTTCAAGCTGGATCTGCATAAAATCAGGTGTCCCTCTTGAATGCGAGAAGCCTTTATGTAATAAGCCATTCACCGCTTCCTGTATTCCGCTGTAAGTGATAAGCCGTTCTCCGCCGGAAATGTGTTTCCCGCCCTGTTCATGAGAGGCATTTCGGGAAGCTCTCATTCTGACGCTGTAATATGTTTCTTCCTCCATTCCTTTCCCCTCCTTTCTCTTGCCTTGAAAAATAATGTTAACCAAAATAATTAAAGGTTAACACTTATACAGAATATTAGTGCCCTTCTCGAAATATGTCAACCTAACCTATCAAACTGTTAACTTAACGTTTTCATGTTTTGTTCATATTTTAGTCATTGTTTTTTCAACGCTGTCCGCTAAAGTAATCGATATCAACAAATAGGACAGCCATCCGCATCTTATTAGAGGGGAGGTCACCGTTATGCTGAAAGGAAAAATAAAGACATTAGGCCGTTTCTGCACGGTCGGGGCCGGCAATACGCTGATCGATTTTGGGGTCTTCTTTCTGCTTACCGCCTGCCGTGTTCCTTATCTGCCGGCACAGATCTGCTCCTATTCGGCTGGAATGATCAACAGTTATGTGTGGAACCGGAATTGGACGTTTCGTGTAAAGCGCAAGGCTGACGGGAAAGAGATCATGCGCTTTCTCATCATTAATCTTGCCGCGTCGGGGATCACCTTTTTGCTGCTGTACGCGTTTCAAAAAGGCGGCTGTTCGCTTTTGGTGAGTAAGCTCGCCGCCACTATCGGCGGAATGATGATGAATTTTATCGGAAACCGAATCTGGGTATTCGGAGATTCGCTGAAAAACATACAGGATCAGGAGTGAAGATGAATGAGAAAAAAAGTGAGAAAAGCGGTTATTCCCGCAGCGGGTTTAGGAACGAGATTTCTGCCGGCGACAAAGGCGCAGCCGAAAGAAATGCTGCCGATCGTTGACAAACCGGCAATCCAATATATCGTAGAAGAGGCCGCTGAGTCTGGGATTGAAGATATTCTGATTATTACAGGAAGAAACAAGCGCTCGATTGAAGATCATTTTGACCGGTCGGCGGAATTGGAATTCAATCTGCGGGAAAAAGGCAAGACGGAGATGCTGAAGGAAATGCAGCAGATTGCCGATTTGGCCAATATTCATTACATCCGCCAAAAAGAGCCGCTCGGCTTAGGTCATGCGGTGCTGTGTGCGGAGCATTTTATCGGAGAAGAACCTTTTGCCGTTCTCTTAGGTGATGATATTATGGTATCTGACACCCCCGCGCTCTCGCAGCTCATAGACGTCTATAACCAACACGGCACAGAAACGATCGGCGTACAGCCCGTCGACCCCGCCGATGTCAGCAAATATGGTATTATACAGACGGGGCGGCAGAACGGTCATGTGTACCAGGTTGAGGATCTGATTGAAAAGCCGGCTGTTGAAAAGGCGCCCTCTCAAATTGCCGTGATGGGCCGTTACATATTAACCCCTGCCATTTTTAAAGCGCTGAAGACGATCGGAAGAGGCGCAGGCAACGAAATCCAATTGACAGACGCGCTGCGCGAAGTGTGCCGCACCCAAAGTATCTACGCGCGGGAGCTCGAAGGAAGACGGTTTGATATAGGCGACAAGCTCGGCTGTTTTAAGGCTGGCACGGAGATCGGGCTGCTGCGGAAGGAAATGAGACCGAAACTCTTAGCTTACTTAGAAGAGGTGTTAAAAAGAGAATCTGAAGAAAACGTGCGTTAAAAAATAATTTGTAACCATTTTGCTTGTCAATCAGTCATATAATTGGGTAAAAAGATAAAGAGGTTGTGAACAGTGTGGGCAATTTTATTAGTGAAATATTATCCTGGCTGACAAGTATGGGCTATTTCGGGATTGCGCTCGGATTAATGATCGAAATCATTCCGAGTGAAATCGTTTTGGCCTATGGAGGCTATATGGTGTCAGAAGGCACGATCAGTTTTATCGGCGCCGTTATCGCCGGCGTGATCGGGGGAACGATCGCGCAGTGCTTTATTTACTGGATCGCCCGTTATGGGGGGCGGCCGTTTTTGGACAAGTACGGCAAGTACTTACTGCTGAAAAAGCATCATATTGATGTTGCCGAAAACTGGTTTCGCCGTTACGGCGCGGGCGTAGTATTCTCGGCCCGGTTTATCCCGGTCGTCAGACACGCGATTTCCATACCGGCCGGCCTCGCGAAAATGCCGCTTTCCAAGTTTGTCACCTTGACGACGCTTGCGATTATTCCGTGGTCTGTCATTTTCGTTTATCTCGGGTATCAGCTCGGCGGACAATGGAAAGATGTAGACAGCTATGCCGGAATGTACACGACTCCGATCATTATATTGGCTCTTGTATTTATTGTTGTTTATTTTGTCGTGAAAAAGATGAGATCAAGACTATGAAAAAAAGACTGCATAGAAGAACGGCCGCGGGCCGGATCTATGCGGTCTTTTTTATTTATACTGGGTATACGGGGTGTTTCCGGTGTGTGAAAGTCAGTTGTTTAGACATGTAAGCAGTGAGGCGTTTATTGAGTTCGTCCCGCAAGGAATCAGCGGGAACGATGCCGTCAATCACCATTTCAGAGGCAAGACGGTAAAGGTTAATGTCTTCCTTGTATTCATCTCGCTTTTTCTGAATAAAAGCCGGCCTTTCTTCTGGAGTGAGTTCGCTGATTTTGTTTGCGTAGACCGCATTTACCGCTGCTTCTGGCCCCATTACGGCAATTTGCGCAGTCGGAAGCGCTAAGCAGCAATCCGGTTCAAAAGCCGGGCCCGCCATCGCATATAATCCCGCACCGTAGGCTTTTCTGACAATAACGGAAAGCTTCGGAACAGTCGCTTCCGCCATTGCGGAGATCATTTTTGCGCCATGCCTGATGATGCCCGCCTGCTCAACCTTCGTTCCGATCATAAATCCGGGGATGTCTGCCAAAAACAGAAGCGGAATATGAAATGCATCGCACAAAGCGATGAATTTTGCGGCTTTATCCGCCGAATCGAGAAATAAAACCCCGCCTTTGACACGCGGCTGGTTGGCGATAATGCCGACCGGCTGTCCGTGAATCCGCGCAAGTCCCGTTATTAATTCCTGCGCAAATAACGGTTTAATCTCAAAAAAAGAGTCTTCATCGATGACACGTTCAATTAAATCCAGCATGTTGAACGGTGCATTTTGATGTGCCGGGATGACATCTGAGAGCGGTTTTTCAAAATCTTTCGGGTTCTTGGATTCGCTGACAGGCGCTTTTTCCGTATAATTTGCCGGAAAGTAGCTGAGATATGTCCGCGCCATCGTGATTGCTTCCTGTTCCGTCCGGGCGAGGAGATCACCGCAGCCTGATACGGAACAATGCATACGGGCGCCGCCCATTTCTTCAAGCGATACCTTTTCGCCGATTACCATTTCCGCCATGCGCGGAGAGCCTAAGTACATGGATGCATTGCCTTCAACCATAATAACAATGTCGCAAAAGGCAGGAATGTAAGCGCCGCCCGCAGCGGAAGGACCGAACAATAAACAGATTTGCGGTATGCGTCCCGACAGCTTTACTTGATTATAAAAAATGCGGCCGGCTCCCCTTCTGCCCGGGAACATGTCGACCTGATCGGTAATTCTTGCACCTGCTGAATCGACTAAGTACAGAAGCGGACACTGCAGTTTTTCAGCCGTTTCCTGAATGCGGATGATTTTTTCCACCGTCTTCGCGCCCCACGAGCCCGCCTTTACGGTTGAGTCGTTTGCCATCACACAAACGGTTCTGCCGCCGATGGTTCCGATCCCGGTAACGACCCCGTCAGCCGGCAGTCCGTCTGACATGCACTCGGCGAAAAAAGCGTCTTCAACGGATATGCCGTCATCGAATAAAAGTTTCAGCCTGTCTCTTACAAAAAGTTTTCCCTTCTTTTCATTGCTTGCGTGATATTTCGCGGCTCCTCCCTTTTCAATCGTTTTGCTGCGTGTCTGCCGTTCTTTTTCGTAATCCATCCGAGTCCCTCCATGTTTTATTTTCCTTTGTATTCAGGGGGTCTTTTTTCTTTAAAAGCGCGCAGCCCCTCTTCTCTGTCAAGTGTCGGGATGACTTGTGCATATGCTTTTCGTTCGATTTCGAGCCCTGTATTGAGATCAGTCTCCAGCCCCTTGTTTATCGCGAATTTTGCTTGTCTGACGGCGATCGGCCCATTGGCGGCGATGCGGCCGGCCAGTGCTTTTGCTTTTTCCAAAAGTTCTTCGGTTTCACATACATGCTCGACCAGCTTTATGTCTTTTCCCTCTTGGGCCGTGAGCCTCCGGCCGGTGTAGATCAACTCTTTTGCCGCACCGGGTCCGATAAGCCTAGGCAGTCTCTGTGTTCCGCCCGCCCCGGGTATGATCGCAAGGCCTGTTTCAGGGAGGCCGAGGCCCGCCCGGCTGGCGGCGATTCTGATATCGCAAGCGAGGGCGAGTTCAAGTCCGCCGCCGACTGCCGTTCCATTCAGCGCTGCAATGGCCGGCTGCGGGAGTGCTTCAATTGAGGCGGCGGTTTCACCGATACGCCTGACGCTTTGTTTGACTTGTTCATGATTCATCCCCGCTCTTTCTTTTAAATCAGCACCAGCGCAGAATGTGTTTCCGAAGCCGGTGAGAATGACACAGCGAATGGATGGCGAATTTTTGATGTCTGTAATCACACGCTGTAAATCATCAATCATTTCTGATGACAGTGAGTTGGCCGCATGCGGGCGGTTCAGCGTGATCAGGCCGATTGTTTCTTGACAGACGGAAAACAATACGCAATCTCCCATGGCTTCTCCTCTCTCTCATTTCGTTCTGAAGACCTGCAGGTTTCTGCTTGGCAGGTCTTTGCCGATTTTATCCCCGATCCAGCCGGCGGCTTCAAGTAGTTTATTCATGTCCGTCCCAGTATCAATCCCCATTTGTTCAAGCATATAAATGACGTCTTCTGTGGCGGCGTTTCCTGCTGATCCCGGAGCATACGGACAGCCGCCAAGCCCGCCTGAGGAGGTATCAAAGGATGTAATCCCCATATCAAGAGCGGGAATGATATTTGCAAGAGCCGTGCCTCTTGTATCATGGAAATGGAGTGCGATTTTTGAGGCGGGAACTCTCGGCAAAAGAGCTTCAAGCACGGCTATGACCTGCAAGGGGTTCGCCGCGCCGATTGTGTCGCCGAGTGATAATTCATCAACGCCCATTTCAAGAAGCGTGTCTGTGAGCCGGATGACTTGTTCGATCGGTACGTTTTGTTCATACGGGCATCCGAATACGGTGGAAAGATAAGCTCTCGTTGCCATTTTTTCAGATTTTGCTTCAGAAATGACCTGCCTGAGCTCTTGAACGGTCCGGTCAATCGGTTTGTTGACGTTTTTTTGGTTATGGGTTTCGCTTGCTGATAAAAACACACAGGCTTGATCAATTCTGCCTTCTGCCGCATGCTGCAGCCCGGTGAGGTTTGGAACGAGAGCCGCGTATACTGTATGTTTTGTTCTGGCAATTCCCTTTGCAACGTCCAGACTGTCACGCAGCGCCGGAATCCACCTCGGATTCACGAATGAAGTCACTTCGATATAGGAAAGTCCTGTTTTTGACAGCATATTGATCCACTCAATCTTATCTTCTGTATCCACCCACGCGGACTCATTCTGCAGGCCGTCACGAGGCCCTACTTCATTGATGCGGACATGCTTCGGACAGTTCATGCTGCACCTCCCGTTTTATTGGAGCTCAATCAGGACCTCTCCTTCATCGGTGAAATCGCCTTCTGCTTTTCTCACTTCTTTCACCGTTCCGGATACATCAGCAATAATCGGAATTTCCATTTTCATTGATTCCAAGACAGCTACTTCCTGTCCTTTTTCGATGACATCGCCCGGTTTCACATGAATTTTCCACAGATTTCCCGCCATCTGAATTTTTATCTCGCTCATTTGGACGCCTCCCCGTTCATGGTTTGTAAAAATCCGGTTGTCGCTTCACCCTTTTCAAACGCTTCTGAATGGGCAATCTTTGACAGCAGGGGAATATTGGTTTTAATCCCTTCTACATGGTATTCGCGAAGAGCGGTTTTCAGTTGTTCAATGGCTTGTTTTCTCGTATTCGCCGTGACGATCATTTTGGCAATCATCGGATCGTAAAACGGAGAAATGGTGCTTCCCTTTTCAACGGCGCATTCGTGTCTCACTGACGGATGCCGTAATACGGAGAAAGACGAGATGGTGCCGGGTGACGGATAAAAGGTGACCGGATCTTCCGCATAAATCCGCACTTCGATCGCATGCCCGTGATGTGTGATGTCTTTCTGTGAGAAAGTCAGCGGCTGCCCCGCGGCAATTTTCAGCTGCTCTTCCACAAGATCCAGTCCTGTAATTTCTTCTGTCACCGGATGCTCTACCTGCAGTCTTGTATTCATTTCTAAGAAATAGATTTGTTTCTTTTGGTCGACGAGAAACTCTATTGTGCCCGCATTTTGGTAGCCGATCGATTTAGCGGCTTTAACGGCGGTTTCGCCGAGTCTTTGTCTTAATTCATCATCAACAAACGGGGACGGCGCTTCTTCTATCACTTTTTGATGGCGCCTTTGCACTGAACAGTCACGTTCAAACAGATGAACGGTATTGCCGAAAGAATCTGCGAGAATCTGAATTTCAATATGACGGGCGTTTTCAATGACTTTTTCCATATACATCGCGCCGTCTCCGAAAAAGGATGCAGCCCACTTTTGATTGCCTTCAAACGCTTTGGCCAGCTCTTCTTCTGAATGTACGATCTGCATGCCGATTCCGCCGCCTCCAGCGGACGCTTTCAGCATGACCGGAAAGCCGATGGCGCGGGCCTCGGCTAAGGCCGAGTGTACATCGGGCAACGGTTCTGAAACACCGGGAACGATCGGGACCTTTGCTTTTTGCATCGTTTTTCGGGCTTCTATCTTGCTGCCCATCTTGGCGATGATGTCACCGGGCGGGCCGATAAATGTGATTTGTTCCTTCCGGCAGCGTTCGGCGAACGAACTGTTTTCTGACAGCAGCCCGTAGCCGGGGTGAATGGCGTCCGCTCCGGCGGCTTTAGCGGCTTCTATGATTCTGTCGATATGTAAATAGCTTTCATTTACTCTCGATTTTCCGATCGGATAGGCCTCATCTGCCGCTTTTACATGGAGCGCATTCTGATCGGCTTCTGAATAGACAGCTGCCGAGGGAATGCCGAGACGTTTGCAGGTTCGGATAATTCGTAAGGCGATTTCTCCTCTGTTGGCAATCAGGATTTTTGTAAACAAATGTGAAGCACTCCTTTTTCATTAAGTTAACTTGAGCTCTTCAATCGTTTTTTCCCGCAGCTTGAATTTCTGAATTTTTCCTGAGGCTGTCATGGGATATTCATCTGTGAATAACACATACCGGGGGACTTTGTAGCGGGCGATATGTTCTTTGCAAAAGGTTCTGATGTCTTCTGTGGAAGCGGTTTGTCCGTCTTTGAGCCTTATCCACGCCGCGGCTTCTTCTCCGTATTTCGGATCAGGCACGCCGACAACTTGAACGTCTGCTACTGCGGGATGCCGATATAACATTTCTTCAATCTCCCGGGGATAGATATTTTCGCCGCCTCTTATCAGCATGTCTTTCAGACGGCCCGTGATTTTGCAGTACCCGTCTTCATCCATGACTGCCAAATCACCCGTATGCAGCCAGCCGTCTTTGTCTATCGCTTCTTCGGTCGCTTCTTGATTTTTATAATAGCCTTTCATGACATGATATCCGCGGGTGCAGAGCTCTCCCTGTTCGCCCCGGGCGGCCTCCTCGGATGTTCCGGGCCGAACGATTTTGATTTCGATATGAGGAAGCGCCCGCCCGGCTGTTTCCACTCTTCTTTCAAACGGATCATCCGTTCTTGTCTGCGTAATGACAGGTGATGCTTCGGTCTGTCCGTAGGCAATGGTAATGCCGGTCATCCCCATTTTGCCGATCACTTCTTTCATGACTTCCGCCGGACATGGCGAGCCGGCCATAATTCCGGTTCGGACGTGAGAAAGATCATATTCAGAAAAACGGCTGTCATTTAGGAGGGCGATAAACATCGTCGGCACACCGTGCAGAGCCGTGCAGGCTTCTTGCTCCACCGTTTTCAGAACGGCCGGCGGAGAAAACTGTTCAATCGGGATCATCGCTGCACCCGCGGAAACACATGCCAGCACGCCGAGCACACACCCGAAACAGTGGAAAAACGGCACGGGAATGCATAAACGGTCGCTTGGGGTAAGCTTCATGCACTCTGCGATATTGGCCGCGTTATTGACGATATTAAAATGTGAGAGCATGACGCCTTTCGGAAATCCGGTCGTACCCGATGTATATTGCATATGAATGCAATCATCCTTATCCAGGCTGTCCATCCTTCCGTCAAGCGCTGCATCCGTTACAGACTCGGCATCCTTCAGCAAAGAATCCCACCGGTGCATGCCGGGCGGTCTTTGATCCCCGATGTATAACACCGTCCGTAAAAAGGGATACCGTTTCGAACGCAGCCTGCCGCGCTCACAAGTTTTCAGCTCCGGAATCAGCTTATTCACCATTTCAACATAAGATGTCTGCCTGTAGGAATCCATGATAATCAGGGACGTGACGTCTGAATGTGTCAGCAGGTAATCGAGCTCTGCGATTTGAAAATTCGTATTGATGGTGACCAGGACGGCGCCGATTTTCGCCGTTGCAAATTGCGCCGCGAGCCATTCCGGTATGTTGGATGCCCATATGGCCACATGATCTCCTTTTTCAACTCCCAGCTTCATCAGCCCTTTTGCGGTTTGCCGGCATAACCGGTCAAACTCCGCATACGTATAACGAAGGCCGCGCTCAGGGTAAACAACCGCTTCATGATCCGGAAAAAGCTCCGCGGTCCGCTCAAGCAGCTTTCCCGCTGTTAAATGGATAAGTTCAGCCATATGACCTGCTTCCTTCCATTCTTGTTTTGGTAAACGTTTTCATTTCACTTCAAGAGCTGTCTTGCAATGACCATTCTTTGAATTTCTGACGTTCCTTCGCCAATCTCCATCAGCTTTGCGTCACGAAGCATGCGTTCGACACCGCACTCCTTCATATAGCCGGAACCGCCGTGAATTTGGATGGCCTGAAGGCATGTTCTGACGGACATTTCTGAAGCATAGAGCTTGGCGAATGCCGCTTCTTTCGTAAATGGCAGGTTTTGATCCTTCAGCCAGGCCGCTTTAAGCACCATTTGTCTGGCAAGGTCAATTTCCATCGCCATGTCAGCGAGCTTAAATTGGATGGCTTGAAATGACGATATCGGGCTTCCGAACTGCTTTCGTTCCTTCGCATATGACAGCGACGCCTCCAATGCTCCTTGAGCGATACCGACAGCCAGCGCCGCAATCGAAATCCGTCCGCCATCTAATGTATATAAAAATTGCTTGAAACCTTTTTCAGGATCACCGAGCAGGTTGTCGGCAGGCACCCTGACATCTTCCAGCACAAGTTCGGCAGTATCAGATCCTCTCACACCCATCTTGTCGTACGGACTTGTGATCGTAAATCCCGGTGTGTCTGTCGGGACGATGAGAGCTGAAATGATCGGTTTTCCGGCGGAGTTTTTTCCCGTAACGGCGGTGACAATGACCGTACGGGCATAATTGGCGTTTGTGATCCAGCATTTCTCTCCGTTTATCACATAGTCAGCACCCATTTTCTCGGCTTTTGTCTGTGTTCCGCCGGCATCTGAACCGGCATTCGGCTCCGTCAATCCGAATGATCCGAGCGCTTTTCCGGAAGCTAGCGGAGTAAGGTGTTCTTGTTTTTGCTCTTCAGTACCGAAATAGTACAATGGGCTTGCACCGAGTGACACGGCTGCCGCATAGCTCAGCCCCGTGCTTCCGCAGGCTTTTCCGATTTCTTCAACTGCCGCTGCATAGGAAATGGTATCACCGCCCGCTCCTCCGTATTCTTCCGGAAACGGAATTCCGAGAAGGCCGAGTTCGCCCATTTTTTTAAATGTGTCTATCGGAAAGACGGCTGATTGATCAACCTCATGGGCTTTCGGGGCAATTTCATTTTTGGCGAAATCTCTGACCATTTCGCGCACCATCTGCTGTTCTTTTGTCAGTTGAAAATTCATTAACCTTCCTCCTTCTGCTGCTTTCTACATTTTATTAATGGGGGTCTTTATTCATTCCATTCAAATAAAGTCTGAACATTCGGACTCATCCGCCGCAAAAAAACTGACAGCTCGGCAACTGTCAGTTTTTTTAGAAATGCTATTTAACCGTCCGTTTTGCGGAGGGACGGCTTTCATGGTGAAGCCTGTCAACGGAAGTAACGATATAGGTGCAGGCGCCTTTCGCCTGGATATCAGTATCTGAAAATGTCTGCGTCCGTGGTGCTGTTTTTCTGACTGTATCAACTAAATAAGGCTGCTTTCCCTTTTCTGCGCGGTAAATGGCGTAATAAGCCGTTTTTTTACCGTTGGATTTTGCATCTTCGATAAAGAGTGTATTGCCTGAAGCGTTCTTCTCCGCCCGTTTGACAGCCGGTTTTTTTAAAGCGGAATGTCCGAGCCAAGGCATCTCGGGTATTAATGCTGGCCGGCTGTACATGTCATTGATCAAGCGGTTTTTCACATCGAGCGGGTTACGGTTCAGATCCTTTAAACTGAAATGCATGCTGCCTTTAATCCAAGCTGATTCCCTGTTAAGAGCAATCTGTCTTCCGTATTCCTCCGGATCGGCCCAAGGCGGATCAGCGTTGTTGTTGATTTTATAAGCTGCCTGCCCGATATATAAATGCACGGGACGATTTTTCACTTCATTGCCCCACCAATCCGCTAAGACGTCATATGCCGCCGCTTTAAAGCCGATACTCCAGTAAATCTGCGGTGCGATGTAATCAATATATCCTTTTTGGATCCATTCTCTCGTATCAGCGTATAAGTCATCGTAGTTCCGCACTCCGGCGGCCGTTTTGGAGCCTGTCGGGTCATCTGCGGCATTTCTCCATACGCCGAATGGGCTGATTCCGAATTTGACATAAGATTTTTCTCGTTTAATGGTCTGATTGATCTCTTTTACAAGCTGGTTGACGTTATCCCTGCGCCAGTCATCAACTGATGCAAAGTGAGCTTTTCCGTACCGTTCGTATGCCGCCTGATCGGGAAATTCCTTTCCGGCGATTTTATAAGGGTAAAAATAGTCATCCATATGAACCGCATCAATGTCATATCGGCTGACCACCTCTTTGATCCCATCCGTTATAAATTGCCGTACTTCGGGAATGCCCGGATTATAATACAGCTGATTTCCGTATGCGGCGACCCAGTCCGGATGAGAACGGGCGGGATGATCATCTGAAAGCGCATTCAAATTTGTGTGATTCATCGTGATCCGGTAAGGGTTGAACCAAGCGTGGAATTCAAGATTCCGTTTATGTGTCTCTTCAACTAAAAAAGCAAGCGGATCGTAGCCCGGATTTTTACCTTGCGTTCCTGTCAAATACTCTGACCACGGACCGTAATCTGATGGATAAAAAGCATCAGCCGTCGGTTTAATTTGAACGACCACGGCGTTCATCCCCATTGCCTGAACGTCATCCAGCAGCTTGCTGTATTCTTTTTTTTGCTCATCGGGTGACAGCCCTTTTTTAGAGGGCCAGTCGATATTGGTGACAGACGCGATCCATACGGCTCTCATTTCCCTCTTCGCCTGAGTGCCGCCAGCTTTTGCTGGTGCTGAGACTGTAAAGATGCCTGCTGTCAGTAAAACGGCCAAAAACCATATGATGCTGGAACGGCAGCCTTTCATGTTTTTCCCCCTTTCAGCTTTACGGTATTCCGAAGCATTCCGGGCGGTGAATCAAAAAGCCTGCTTTATTCTTCTCAGCCTAAAAAAAGAAAAAAGTCCTAAAGCGGTTGAAACGCTTCAGGACTTTTTATGTTTCATGGCGGCGAGCACGTCAATGACCTTCGTTCCGACGCCGACACAGGTTTCAAGAATGGCCTGCGCTCCGGCAATGGACAAAATGAAAATAACCGGATGTGCATAGCGGGGCCAGACCAAATAGCAGATGCCGATCAATATGGCGCACCAGACACCCGCACACCAATAACATTGCAGCATATAACCGAATGCGGAGGAAGGGACTTTTTTTTGGACGGCGCGCCCGTTTTGATCGATGGTTTTTTCTTGCTTTAAAAAGGGTTTTCTTATGAATTCGGTAATCTTATCAAATACAATTAAATGGGTCAGCCGATAGCTGGCAAGGATGATCATTACATATGTAAGCCAAGATAGGTTCGTCATGACAAAGCCTCCAAAAACCTGGTTTGATTCCCCTATCTTGTCCTCTTTCATCCTGAACCATTCTGCCGGATGCTACAGATTCCGTTCCAAGCGTCTGCCGCTGTTTGCAACGATGTCCAGTATGACCTCGGCATTTTTGTGTGCAAACTCGGGTTCAAACATATCTTTATGGGCTCCCTCGCCCTGATATTCCTGATAGAGTCCCGTTGTGGCGCCTTCCCATTTCTTCGGCTCAGGCTCAGCATTGTGCTCTCCCTTTATGCCGGCCTCAATAAAATGGAGGTTTGCCGCAATTTGGCCGTCATTTATCAGTTCCGCCCAGTACGTTTGATAGCGCTCTGTTTTTCTGATGACCGCTTCCCTGACGGCTTCCGGGACATTTTCGGCTGTTGCGTTTGTTGGCTGCGGCGGCAGTGTGTCAAGCTTTCTGTACGCGTCTGCGATAATGACGTCGCTGATTTCTAAGCCGCGCTTTTCCATTGCTTTTGCCGCCTCGAATGCCGTATTGCCGCCCGCTGAATATCCGAAGAGGATATAAGGGCCTTCCGGCTGGATTTCCAGCATTTTATCAATGTATTGTTCCATTCTGCTGTCTTCTTCAATAAAGTTAAAGCCGTACACAGCAGCCCGTCCATTTAATGCCGCCGCCAGATCTTTGAAGAAAATGCCGAACCCTGAGATTGGCGGAAAACAGAAAAGGTTGCGGCCTTTCGGCTGATTCAGTTTGCTGATATGCTGTTCGGCGGCTTCTGACAGTTTGCTGGAATACAGCTTTTCAGCCAATTGTTCAATTGTCGGATATTCAAATATCATTTCAATCGGGACATCCATCTGCTGTCTGGTCTTCAGCTGGTGGATGACTTGCAATGCTTTCAAAGAGTGCCCGCCAAGCTCAAAAAAGTCATCCTGTATGCCCAGCTCCCCGCAGCCGAGTATCGGCGACCAAATGTCGATCAGCTCACGCTCTACCCAGTTTCGTGGGGGAACGGCTTTTGATGACGTCTTTTTCCGTTCTGGCGCAGGGAGTCTGCGGCGGTCCACTTTGCCGTTTGCGGTAAGCGGCATACGGTCAAGCTTTACCACATACTGCGGAATCATATAGTCGGGAAGCGGCCTTGCCAATAGGGAGCGAATGGTTCTTTCTTCAACATACGCGCCTGTATAATACGCACAAAGGATGGCTTCTTGTCCTTCGTCTGACACGATGACTGCCGCTTCCCTGATTCCCTCAATTTCAGTCAGCCGCGCTTCAATTTCGGCCGGCTCGATACGCTTTCCGCGAATCTTGAATTGACGGTCGATACGGCTGATGTATCCGATGCTTCCATCCGGCAGCCAATAAGCCAAGTCGCCTGTTTTGTAAATCTTTTCTTCAGGATGAATCGGGTGGCTGACAAATGCTTCACTTGTTAAGTCAGGCCTGTTTAAGTAGCCTTTGGCAACCCCGTCACCGCCGACACAAAGCTCACCGGGCACGCCGATCGGCGCAAGTCCGCCATTTTTCTCAATGATATACGCGGTTGAATTAGTGATCGGTTTTCCGATTGGGATCGGCTGAGAAAAATCATGCCTGATTTCATAAAAGGTGGAAAATGTCGTATTTTCCGTCGGTCCGTATATGTTATAAAGGCTGAGATTCGGACAGCGGTGTCTGACCTTATTGATGAGCGCCGGGGACAAAGCTTCTCCGCCGACATATAAGGTGTGCAATCCGGAAAACATCTCCGGATCCGCCTGAGCAAACTGGTTAAAGAGCGCCGTCGTCAAAAACAGAATCGTAATTCGATTGGAACAAAGATAATGGCCGAACCTCTCAGGCGCAAGCATTGTCGTGCGGTCAACTACATGAAGGCACGCTCCGTTCAAAAGCGCTCCGAAGATTTCAAACGTCACTGCGTCAAAACCGATGGACCCTGTCAGAATGAGACGGTCCGTCGTGCCGGCCGACGTGTAATTGCTGTTGGACACGAGCGATACGACGTTGCGGTTGGAAATCATCACGCCCTTCGGTTTTCCTGTTGAACCGGATGTATACATAATATAGGCAAGATCATCAGGCGATGTAACGGTATTCAGTTTTCCCGCGTCAGCGGTTTGTTTCTCAGCGGCAGCCGGGATAGAGATGATGCGAGAAAAGTAAATATCAGTCTCAATCCCGTTTTGCACCGTTAACAGCTGTGCTCCGCTCTCAGTGAGCATATCGGCGATCCTGTCGGAAGGCAGATCTGCATCGAGCGGAAGGTACGTCCCTCCCGCTTTCAAAACAGCGAGAACAGCGATGATAAATTCCGGTGAGCGTTCGGCTAAAATCCCGGCAATTCCCTTTTGCGCCAAACCGTTTTCCAGCAGGGTGCGGGCGAATGCAGTTGACCGTTCATCAAGCTCCCGGTACGTCAACGTCAGCCCGCCGGCGTGAAGCGCCTGATGATCCGGGGTTTTCTCCGCCTGACGGCTGAATAGGCTGATGATGCTTTCGTCTCTTTCATAAGTTGTTTTCGTGTTATTAAATTCGCCGATTATTCTTGATTTTTCCTTTTGTCCGAGCATCGGAAGCCGGTCAGCAGGAACATCGGGATGAAAAGCGGCGCCGCGCAGCGCTTCTTCCAAGTGGCCTTTTACGCTCTCTATCCATACTTCGTCATAAACGTTCGCATTGTAGCTGAATTTGATGAGCAGCTCATCGCCGGGCGCTATAATGAGGTTAAAGTCGTAGCCCGATTGTTCCGACACGTTGACATTCCCGATTCTAAACGGCGCATCCGATTCCTTTTCCGCGTCTTTCATCTGCTGCTGAATCGGATAATTTTCAAACACGATAATATGGTCGATTAAATCCTGTTTCAGCTCAGTCTGAGATTGGATGTCGGCAAGCGGATGATAACTGAACGCCTCTGAATCAAGCATTTCTTTCTGGCAGCGGCCCAGCAGTTCTCTAAAGCTTTCATCACCCGTTTTAATGCGTACCGGGACAGTATTGATAAACAGTCCGATCATGCTTTCCACGCCGTCAATGACAGAAGGCCGCCCTGATACGACGGCGCCGAACACGGCATCGTCCGTCCGGTTGTAGCGCTGCAGCATCAGGCCCCAGACGGTCTGCATAAGAACTGCAAGCGTTGCGCCCTCTTCTTTGGCGGTCGTTTTCAGCTTATCCGTCAGGTTTTGATCTAAAGAAAACAGCAGCTCTTTCTTGTGATAGCCTTTTTCCTGGGGCCGGACCGATATTTTCGGCAGTCCTGATGGGGTCTCAAAGCCCGCTAAATATCCTTTCCAATACTCAGAAGCTGCGTCGTTGTCCTGATCGGTCAGCCATGTAATATAAGTGCTGTACGGCTTAGCGGGCTCCAAGGTGACGGGTGAGCCAGATTCAATCGCCCGGTACATATGCATAAATTCCTGAAGGACGATGCCGAGGCACCAGCCGTCCATGAGGATGTGATGATGGCTCCAGACGCATACATATTCTTCGTCAGCTGTTTTAAACAAAGAAACACGCATCAGCATATCCTTTTGCAAATCAAAGCCGTTTAACCGGTCACGTTCCTTAAATCGCTGTATATAGCTGTTTTGTCCCGCTTCATCCAAATGTGTAAGATCTTCGCGGTGCAGCCGGAATTCCCGCTCACGAAGCACGACTTGGCGGGGGCCGTTCAGCTGAGCGACATGAGGCAAAAAAACCGTTCTGAAAATATCGTGGCGGCTGATGACAGACTGTACGCTTTGCTCAAACAATTCCGGACGAAGCCGGCCTTTTATGGTGAAGACGGATTGCTCGATATATGCAGCCCCCTCCTTTTGCAGGAAGGAATGAAAAAGCATTCCTTCCTGCATTCGGCTGAGGGGATAAATATTTTGGATATTTTTCGTTTTTTCCATGTGTTCCTCCCGCTCGGTTTAGTGGAAGCTGAGTAAGTCGGCAATATCCTGCAATGCTTCCTCGGTCAGCTCCCGATCATCAAAGTCACTGATGGTTTTCTCCGTATCGGTTTTACTGAGGCAATGTTCCGACAGTTTCAGGAGAAAATACCGGCAGCTTTCGGACAGCCGTTCGATCGTATCCTGCCGGAAGCGTCCCGTTTCATAGGAAATGCTGACGGTCATCCGGCCTTTTGCCGCAATCGCGCTGATTTCAAGTGACTGCTCCCGTTTCCATGTATCCGTCACATCATCTCCGCTGCCCAAAGGAGAAAATTGAAACGCGTCAGGCTGTTCCGTTTCTGCCGGATTCCCGCCGGGCGCATCGAATTGTCCGAGATAGTTAAAGCTGATCTCCGGTGCTTTCCCGAAAGTCATCCCGGCAAGCTTCGGCGGTGTCAAATATTTAAGGACGCCGTATCCGTTCCCTTTATCCGGAATGCGCCGCAATGTGTCTTTGACGGTTTTCAATGTGCGAATTTCATATTCTTCAAGAGGTTCATAAGCTCCCGCCCGGAAAAGCACCGGATAAATGGAAGTGAACCACCCCACCGTTCTGCTGATGTCCGCACCGCCCTGCTCCGATTGGCGTCCGTGTCCTTCAAGGGCGATTTTCAAAGCATCCCGCGGCGACCATTTCTGAACAGCGAGCACGGCGGAAGCCAAAAGCACATCTTGCGTATCCGTATTGTAGGCGCTGTGCACATCTTTCAACAGCGCATTTGTTTCACTTTCTGTCAATGTGAAAGATACCGTGTTCCGTTTTTCCGCAGAAGTTTCAGATCGTTCTGCCTGCTCGCAAGGGAGACTTTCTGTTTCATAGTGTTCTATCTCCCGCCAATACTCCGTCTGCTGAAGCAACTGTCGGCTTTCAGCATAATCCTCCAGCTGCTCCGTATATGATTTGAATGACATGGTTTTCGGCGGAAGATTGATTTCTTTTCCGGAGACAGCCTGCTCATAGGCAGAAGCCAAGTCTTCCAATAAAATCCGCCATGACATCCCGTCGACGGCGAGATGATGGACGGTAAGAAACAAGTAATCTTCTGCTTCAGAGCGGAACAGCCCTGCCTGTACAAGCGGCCCGTTCTCCAAATCCATGTTTCTCTGAAGCTCTGCGACGCGGCGTTTTATAAAACGTTCCTTTTCATGCTCATCGCCTGCCGCTTCCAAAATAGTCAGGCTGTAAAGCTGCTCATCTGGGAGGCCAGCCGGTCTGTTGAAGAGGAAGAGGCCTTTCTCTCCGTCTTTTTTGCACACAAGGCGCAAGGCATCATGATGAACGGTAATGGCTTTTAACGTCTTCCTCAAAGCCTCTTCATCAATTGCATTTGTTCTCGTCAGCATAACGGACTGGTTAAAATGGTTTGCTTCCTTCATGTCCTGTGCGAAGAACCATTTTTGAACAGGTGACCACTTCACTTCTCCTTCTGCGGGAGCTTGGCTGACCGGCTGCCGCTCTGTACGGACATAAGGCGCAAGTTCTTTAATTGTCGGCCGGCTGAAAATATCTTTTACAGCGATCTGTTTTCCTGTCTGGTGTAATCGGGCCGACACTTGCAGGGCTTTGATGGAATCGCCGCCAAGCTCAAAAAATGATTGATCCGCTGCAATGTTTTCAGTTCCGAGCACGTCGCTCCAAATCGCGGCCAATTCCTTTTCAATGGCGCTGGCCGGTTCTGTAAACGCCCGTCCCGTTTGTATTTTTTTCCGCGGCTCAGGAAGCGCGCGGCGGTCAAGCTTCCCGTTCGGTGTGACTGGCAGGGCCTCAAGTGTTTCAAAGAGCGCCGGCACCATATAAGCGGGCATTTCATTTCTGAGCGCCTGCTTCACCGTTTCGCTTTCTGTTCCTTCTTCTGTCACGATATAAGCGCATAATTCCGTTTGGCCTGCTGATGCGGGCAGAGCAGTGACGGCGGCTTCTTTGACACCTTTTATGCCTGTTAAGGCGGCCTCAATTTCTTGCAGCTCCACCCGGTAGCCTCTGATTTTGACTTGCTCGTCCATTCGGCCGATATATTGCAGCGTGCCATCCGGCAGCCATTTTGCCAGATCGCCCGTGCGGTACATGCGCCGGTTCTTCTGGAACGGGTCTTGGACAAAGGCTTGAGCTGTTTGCTGAGGAAGATTGCGGTACCCTCTTGCAAGGCCGGAACCTGAGATGCAAAGTTCCCCTGTTACACCGATCGGCTGCAGATGATCCCCGTTTAAAATATAAACGTGTGAATGATCAATCGGCCGGCCGATCGTAATCTCCTCATTTTGCTCTATATGTCTTGCCGCTGCAGTGGCGACGCTGTTTTCCGTCGGACCGTACTCGTTGGCAAGTTCCGTGTGAGGACAAACCGATAGACTGCGGCTGATCATGTTTTGATCGACCGCTTCTCCCGCTAATGTGACAATCCGGAGAGACTCGGCATCTCCCGGCTCCAGTACGTCAAGCAGTGTACGGTACAGCACGGGAACAATAATCATGTGAGTAATGCGGCAAGAAGCGAGATAGTGTTTAATGGCCAGAATATCTTTCGCTTCGTCTTCAGCTAAAACGGCCACTTTCGCGCCGGAAATCAGCGGTGTGAACATACTTGTTACAAATCCGTCAAAGGAAAATGAAAAGAGCTGAAGAACCGTATCTTTCTCATTCAGATCATAAAATCCGCTCCGCCATTGAAGGGTCTGGCTGACGGATCGATGTTCGACCATAACCCCTTTCGGCCTGCCTGTCGTCCCTGACGTATAGATGATGTAAGCCAAATCCTCCGGCGCCGACAGTGACTGAACCGGTGAAGCGTCCTGTTCTTGTATATCTTCCAATGCGAGTACTTCACCTTTAAAACGATCAGGCACTTGATCTATCGCGCCCCGTACGGTAAGAAGAATCGCTGCGCCGCTGTCTGAGATGATATATTGCTTACGTTCCTCCGGATATTCAGGATCTATCGGGACGTAGGCGCCTCCGGCTTTCCAAACTCCGAAGACTGCCGCTATTTGTTCCGGCGATCTTGGTATCACAATGCCGACGGCTGCATCAGGTCCGATCTGCCGTTTTTGCAGAGCTCTGGCGATTTTATTCGACCATTCATCTAATTCTTTATATGTGACCAATGTTTCCCCGCTGATAAGGGCCGCAGCATCAGGTGTTTTTTGTGCCTGGGTGATGAACAGTTCATGAACTGTTTTTTCCGGCAGCTGTTTATCCGTCATGCCGTTAAAATCCGCAAGAATCCGGTTTCGTTCCGGTGCTGTCAGCATATTGATCTCCCGTAAAGAGGATTCCGGTTCACGGACAATGTGTTCAAGCATCGTCAAAAAGTGGGAAGCCCAGCGTTCCATCGTTTCTTTCCGGAATAAAGCCGCGGCATATTCAAACAGAAAATGAATCTGTCCCCCGCCTTCAGAAGCCTGCAAAGTGAAATCAAATTTGGAAACCGGACGGGACATGTCCGCAGGCTGAATATGCAAACCGTCCAGAAGCAATTCCTCATGCTCCATATTTTGTACGACAAGCATGGCATCAAACAGCGGATTGCGGCTTGTGTCCCGCTGCACACCGAGCCGTTCCACAAGCTCTTCAAACGGATAGTCCTGATGCTCATACGCTTCAAGCGCCGCCTGGCGGACTTCCGCCAAGTAATCGGTAAACCGTTTGTCTCCCTTCGGCTCCGTTCTGATGGCGAGCGTGTTGACGAACATCCCCAGAATCGGTTCAAGGTCTTTGTGCGGGCGCCCGGCAATCGGCGAGCCGACGATGATATCTTCCTGTCCGCTCAATCGCGCGAGCAGCGTATTGTACGCGGCGAGAAGCACCATGTACAAAGTGGAGCCGTGATCGCGGGCGATGCGGTGAAGGCCGGATGCCGTTTCAGCATCAAGCGTGCACGAGACGTTCCCACCCGCAAAGCTTCTGACAGCCGGACGAGGCTTGTCAGCCGGAAGCTCAAGCACCGGAAGCTCACCTTCAAGCCGCTTCAGCCAGTAGGCTTCCTGCTTCTGGTATCCTTCCTTCTGCTGAAACGCCCGCTGCCAGACGGCATAGTCTTTATATTGAAGACGCATCGGCGCAAGCGAGCGGCCGGCATACAGCTCGCCGAATTCTTTAATCAAGGTGTTGACGGACACACCATCGGAAATAATGTGATGCATATCCGTTAATAAAAGATGGCGTTCGTCCGATTCTTTCACGAGGGCCGCGCGGAAGAGCGGCGCTTCCTCCAGACAAAACGGCCGGACGAATGCGTCAGCTGACTCGGCTTCATCCAGCTGAAACGGCACGCTGTCATGGATGCGCTGCACCGGTTCACCGTCATGTCCCGTTTCAAAGGACGTTCTGAGCGACTCGTGCCGCTCCACAAGCTGCCGGAACGTCTCCTCCAGCCGGCCGCGGTCAAGCGGGCCCGTCAGTTCCAGCACAGCCGGCATATTGTAGCCGACACCGCCGTCTTCAAGCTGCTGGAGCACATACATCCGTTTCTGGGCTGAAGACACCGGATAAGTATCCTGTGTTTTCGCTGGCTGAATCGCTTCATACGGGCTCTCTTCGAGGTCCTGAATGACCGAAGCGAGCTCTTCCACCGTCGGCCGGGCGAAGATGTCCTGTAACGGCACCTGAACGCCGAACTCTTTGGCGATGCGGGAGACGAGAGCCGTCGCTTTTAACGAATGGCCGCCCCGCTCAAAAAAGTGATCCCGGATGCCGACGGGGCCGTTTTTCAGCACCTCTTCCCAAAGGGCGCAAAGCTTCATTTCCGTGACGTTCCGCGGGGCGGTGTACGCCTGTCTGCCTGCCGCTCCGTCAGGAGCCGGCAGCGCGCGGCGGTCAAGCTTTCCGCTCGGTGTGACCGGCCACTCGCTCATTTCTATAAACTGAGCCGGCACCATGTAGGCCGGTAGGCGTGTCGCAAGCTCCGCCCGCACGTCATCGCTTCCCCGTCCTTCGATATAGGCGTAAAGCGCGGTTTCGCCGTGTTCAGTCCGGGCGGTGACCGCCGCCTCACGAATACCGTCAATGCGTCGGATCGCCGCTTCGATTTCCCCCGGTTCAATCCGGTAGCCGCGGACTTTCACCTGTCCGTCTGACCGGCCGAGCCATTCGACTAGCCCGTCTTCTGTCCAGCGTGCGATATCGCCCGTCTGATACATGCGCTCTCCCGGATAAAACGGATCATCGAGAAAACGTTCCGCCGTCAGTTCAGGACGGTTCAAATAGCCCCGGGCCACCCCTGCCCCCGCGATGTAAAGCTCTCCGATACATCCCGGCGGGAGAAGCCGTTTCTTTTGATTTAAAACATACAGCCGCATGTTATGTCCTGGAATGCCGATCGGAACATTGTGAAATTCACTTCCTCGGCGTAAATCAAAGTACGAGGCTTCCACAGTCGCTTCTGTCGGTCCGTAGGAATTTGTCAATTCCGTTTTCGGCAGAAGGTCATAAAAACGGGAAACCAGGTGCGGGCCCAATTGTTCGCCGCCGGCAAAAACCCTTTTTAAGCTGGTCTTTTTGACGGACTGTTTTCTGGAATTTATATATTCCAAGAACGCATGAAGCATAGAAGGCACAAAATGGGCCGCCGTTATGCGGTTATTCTCCAGTGCGTTCAGTATTATTTCAGGGTCTTTCTCACCGCCTTGCGGAAGAAGGAAAACAGAAGCTCCCGCGATCGGCCACCAAAACAGCTCCCAAATCGAAGCATCAAAAGAGTATGATGTTTTATGCAAAATGATGTCAGAATCACTTAATCTATAACGCGTTTGCAGCGAGTATAAAAAGTTTACGGCTGACTGATGTTCAACCTGCACGCCTTTTGGGCGTCCGGTAGAACCGGATGTGTAGATGATATAAGCCAATGAATCGGGTTTTACGGGAACATTCGGGTTGGCTGCGGCTTCCGGGTTCCCTGTTCGCCCGCTTTTCAGCGATATGATCTCTCCGTCAAAAAGATCTGCGGCCGAAAGTTCCGGTTCCGCAAGTAAGAATCTTACGCCGCTGTCTTTCAGTAAAAAGCGAATCCGCTCTTTCGGGTAATCCGGATCAATCGGCAGATATGCACCGCCTGCTTTTAAGATGGCGTAAATGCCGATCAGCATGTCAGGAGAACGCCGGCCCATGATGGCGGTTTTATCCTCCAGCCTTATCCCCCGCTTTATCAGCTGGTGCGCAAGCTCATTTGCCCTTTCGTTCAGCTCTTGATACGTAATCGAAATGTCGTCAGTTAAAATTGCCGGACGGTCCGGCGTTTTCTCCGCCCGCTGTTCCAGCAGAGCATGAAGAGGCTGCTCAAGCGGAAACGCTGTTTTCTGCAAGGGGCTGAAATCGTGAAGCAGGGACATTTCTTCTTTTTCTGATAAGACGGAAATATCGTTTAATTCCAATCCCGGATCAGCAGCGGCGTTTTCGGCAAGTGTCGCAAAAAATCCCGCCCATTTTTGAATCGTTTTTCTCTCAAACAAATCGGTACTGTATTCAAACTGGCAGTACAATTCACCAGCATTTTCCGAGATGTACAGTGACATATCAAATTTAGAAATCGGCAGGCTGATGTCTGCCGGCTGCAGTTCAAGCCCGTCTGCCCTAAGCTTTTGCTGTTCCATGTTCTGCAGCGCAAATGTTGTATCGAACAGCGGATTTCGGGACATATCCCGCGGCACACCGAGCTTATCGACGAGTTCCTCCAACGGATAATCCTGATGTTCGTAGGCCTCAAGCGCTGTTTGGCGAATCTCCTGTAAATAATCTTTAAATGTCTTGCTTCCTGCGGGGCGCGTCCTGACTGCAAGCGTATTGACAAACATGCCCAGAACGCTATCAAGATCGGCATGAGGCCTTCCCGCAATCGGAGACCCGACAATCATATCTTCCTGTCCGCTTAAACGGGCTAACAGAACGGTGTACACACCGAGCAGCGTCATATACAGTGTGCATTTGTTTTCTTTCGCCAGCTTTTTCAACTGTGCCGTATGTTTTTCGCTGATGACAAATGACACCCGGTCACCGGAAAAGCTCCGCACCGGCGGACGCGGCTTATCAGCCGGCAATTCAAGTACGGGAAGCACCCCGGCAAGACGGTTCAGCCAGTACTCCTCTTGTTTTTTGTATGCGGCGCCGGCCATGAATGATTGCTGCCAAACGGCATAATCTTTGTATTGAATCCGTAACGGAGGCAGACTTCTCCCAGCATACAGTTCACTGAATTCACGTATCAAAAGGTTGACGGATACGCCGTCTGAAATAATATGATGCATGTCAGCTAAAAGCAGGTGCCGGTCTTTTTCAATTTGGACAAATCCGGCCCGGAAAAGAGGCGCTTTGCCGAGGTCAAACGGCCGGATAAACGCTTCAGCTGATTGTTCTTGTGTAAATGCAAACGGAACCTCGTCATGAATCCTCTGCACCGGCCGTCCGTCTTTTTCTTCAAAGGACGTTCTTAGCGGTTCATGCCGCCGGATCAGTTCCTTGAACACGGCTTCTATCCTGTTTGGGTCAAACGGCCCCTTCACCTCTAAAACGGCTGGAATGTTATAGCTGACTCCTCCATTTTCAAGCTGGTGAAGGACGTACATCCGTTTTTGGGCGGATGAGACAGGATAGGTTTCTTTCGTTTCTGTTTTTTCTATAGATGCGAACGGATTCTCTTCTGCTTCGCTGATGATATTGGCGAGTTCTTCTACGGTCGGATGGCTGAAGACATCGCTCAGCGGAATTTGCACGCTGCACTCTTTGGCTATTTTTGCCACGAGCGCCGTCGCCTTTAATGAATGGCCGCCAAGCTCGAAAAAGTGATCGTGAACACCGATCGGGCCGCTCTGAAGCACTTCTTCCCATATCCGGGTCAGTTTCAGCTCTGTCACATTCCGGGGAGCCGTGTATTGACGGCCTGCGGCGTACCCCGAAGCTTCCGGAAGGGCACGCTGGTCGACTTTTCCGTTTGCAGTGAGCGGAATCGCGTCAACAAAAGCCCATTTAACCGGAATCATATAATCAGGCAGCTCTTTCGCCAAATCGCTCCGCAGCTGAGAAGGATCAGTTGCTTGTGAGACGCTGCAGTAGGCGCATAATTCATTTTCGCCCGACTCATTCGTTTGAATCAGCACGGCAGCTTCTTTCACGGCATGATGATTTGCCAGAACGGTTTCAATTTCTTTCGGTTCAATCCGATACCCTCTGATCTTCACTTGATCATCTGTCCGGCCGATGTATTCAATTTGGCCGTCCGCACGCAGTCTTGCCAAATCTCCGGTACGGTACATGACGGCACCCTTTCTGAACGGATCCGGCAAAAATTTCTCTTCGGTCAGCGCCGGATTGTTCACATAGCCTCTTCCTGTATTCGCTCCGGAAATATACAATTCTCCAGCAATTCCGAGAGGCTGAAGCTGTCTGTTTTTGCTGAAAATATACATCTTGTTATGATGGATCGGTTTCCCGATCGGCGGATGTTCAGGTATGTCATCTCCCGCAGAAATCGTGTACGTTGAAACCACATGGGTTTCTGACGGCCCGTAATGATTATGCAAATGCATACCGTGTAAACGGAGCGTCTGCCTGAACAACCGCGAGACGGTCAGCTGCTCTCCGGCCGTAATGACATGCTTCACACAGCGGGGAAAAGACTGTGCATAATCGTCTTCATTGAAAAGCATTTTGACAAAGGCAGTCGGGAAAAATACCACTTCCGCTTTATGCTGATCGATAAACGAATACAGCTGAGAAACATCTCGTTTGATTGATTCCGGCACGATACAAAGAGTGCCGCCGCTCAAGAGTACTGAAAATAACTCCTGGTAGCAGACGTCAAATGCCACAGATGCGTACTGCAGCACATTTGTGCAAAAATCAATGTCTGTGTTCGCCAATTGGTCAGAAAGCAGGTTGGCCATATTTTTATGTTCGAGCAGCACACCCTTCGGTTTCCCTGTCGTTCCTGATGTATAAATCATATAAAGCAGATCGTCCGCTGTATTAATGGATTGCACATTGCTTCCGTCCGCTTCTGTCCCGGCTTCTTCTATGTATGTAACTTGCAGCGTTTGTTCCGCGGGAACTGACTGGTGCCGCTCTGTTACAACATGGACGCAGCCGCTGTTTTCAATGATATAGCGGATACGCTCCTTTGGACTGCCGGGATCTATCGGGACAAAGGCGCCGCCCGCTTTTAAAATACCGAGAACGGCCGCCGCTAAAGAAGGGGAACGGCCGAGCATGACGCCTACCGGCTCCTCCCGCTTTAATCCGCGTTTTTGCAGAAGGCGGGCCAGCTTATTAGCCGATTCGTTCAGCTCTTTGTACGTCACTGACTCGCCTTCATACTTGATCGCGATTTGATCCGGCGTTTGTGCGGCTTGCCGTTCAAACATCGCATGAATTGTGTCATATTCAGGCTTTTCGGTTTCTTCAGAAATTGGAGCAAGCAGCTGCTCTTTTTCCTCAGGAGTTATGATTACAAGGTTATCCGGCGTGATATCAGGTTTGTCGAGAATCTGGGAAACGATATGTGTCAAATGACCTTTGATATTTTCGATAAATTGGCGGTCATACACGCTTGAATCGTATCTCATTTTCAAATGAATCTCGTCACCCGGCGCCACCATAAGATAAAAACTGTAATTGGTTTCGTCTTCCATGCTGAAATCATGGATGTGGAAAAGATCTTTCGTATCCCCCTCGCTGTTCAGCACGTCAAGTTCTTGTTCAACCGGATAATTCTCAAAGACGAGAATATGGTCAATTAAGCCTTGTTTTACTTGTGAATTCGCTTGTATGTCATAAAGCGGATGATAGCTGTAAGCCTGCCCTTTCAAAACGTCCTTTTGCACGTTTTTGATCAGTTTTTGAAACGGGATGTCCGCTCCGCTGATCCGGACAGGGACGGTGTTAATGAACAGGCCGATCATTCGCTCGATGCCTTCAATTTCAGACGGCCTTCCGGAGATGACAGAACCAAAAACCGCATCCTCTGTCTGATTGTACGCCTGGAGCAAAATGCCCCAGAGCGTGTGGAAAATGGTGCTCAGTGTGACCTCTTCTTTCACGGCCAGCTCTTTCAGCTTGGCTGTGTCCCCTTTTGAAAAGGAAAACGTCACTTCCTCCTGTCTGCTGCCGCCGGCTTTTTTCTGTTTCGGCAGAACAGTCTGCTGTTCAAAGCCTTCAAGATATCGCTCCCAGTACGAAGCGGCTTTTTCTTTATCTTGCTCCATCAGCCACTTGATATAGGTCCCGTACGGCACAGCGGGCTCAAGCGTTAACGGTGTTTGGCGGAGCCGCGAGGCGTATATCTGGAAGAACTCTTTCAGCACGATTCCGAGACACCAGCCATCCATAATGATGTGATGGAAGCTCCATATGCACGTGTATTCACGTTCTCCGGTTTGCAGCAGCGTCACCCGCATCAGCATGTCCTTTTGCAGATGAAATCCTTTCTCACGGTCTCTTCGTTTGGCTTCTTCGATATATTTTGTTTGATCAGTCTTGTTTAAATTGGTGAGGTTTTCTTCAATGATGCTGACGTTCCGCTCTTTTAATACGACCTGCTGCGGAACGGACACGTTCTGGCTGATAAAGATCGTTCTGAAAATATCATGTCTTTCGAAAAGAACATGGACGCTCTCTTCAAACACGCGGGTGTCAACCTTCCCCGTGATAGAAAAGGAGGCCTGTTCGGCGTAAGCCTGTGATTCCTTTTGCAGGAGGGAATGAAAAAGCATTCCTTCCTGCATATAAGACAGCGGATAAATATCCTGAATTGCATTCTTTTTTGTCATGTTATGATCTCCCCGTCGCCTTTTTCTACAGTTCCTCGACAAAACTCGCTATGCTGTCCAAATCATCAGATGTTAACGTTTTGCTGCTAAAATCACTAACGGTTTTTTCTGATTCTTCTTTGCCAGTGCAGTGCGCCATAATATCACGCAAATATTGTTGTAAGGTTTGCAGCAGCTGTTCCATCGTTTCTTTGCGAAAGCGGCTCGGCGGATAGCTCAAACTGAAGTGAAGCTTGTGCTGTGCAGCCATCGCGCTCATTTCCACCGCTTGTTCCCGCTGCCATGTCGGCGTAATGTCGTGCCCGCTCGCAAGACCGGATAAACTGAACGTGTGCTGATCTTCTGTATCATTGAATTGCCCTAAATAGTTAAAGCTGATTTCAGGCGCTTGTCCGAACCGAATTGTTTTTTGCTCAGGCGGTGTCATATATTTTAAAATACCGTAGCCTATTCCTTTATCCGGTATTCTTCCGAGTGTGTCTTTTACTGTTTTTACCGCGGTCCCAAGTTCTGAACCGGCTGTATTCAAGTCAATGAGCACCGGATACATGGAAGTAAACCAGCCTACGGTGCGGCTGATGTCAAGCTCCGGCATGATATGCTCCCTTCCGTGCCCTTCCATCGCGATGCGGAGTCTGCCTCCTGTCCAGTCCCGTAAAGCCAAGGCTGCCGCAGTCAGGAGAATATCCTGCGTATCGGTATGGTAGGCCCGGTTGACCTGCTGCAGCAAAACGGACGTTTCTTCTTCTGAGAGCGTAAAGCTTACCGTTTGCCGAATGCTGTCGGCTCCCGTCTGATGCAGCGGTTTTTCATAAGGAAGCCCGGCGGCGGTTTCTTCTTCAGTAAAACGCCAATAGTCTTCTTCACGCATCAGCTTGCTGCTTTTTGCGTATTCTGAAAGCCTTTCTGCATACTGCTTAAAGGAATCAGTCTTTGGCGGAAGCTGAACCGGCTGACCTTTTACGGCTTGAGTGTAAGCGGCTGATAAATCCTCCAGCAAAATACGCCATGACACTCCGTCAACCGCCAAGTGATGGATAGTAATGAATAAATAATCCCCAGACCGGGTTTTGAACCAGCCGGCTTTTAATAGCGGCCCTCTTTCAATGTCCATCCGCTGTTGGAGTGTTGCCACTTCAGTTTCTATTTCTCTTTCCCATGAATCCGTTTCAGACAGATCCCATATATCCAAGCTGTACAGTTCATCCTTTTGGATGCCGTGATTGATTTGTCTGAGACTTCCGTTTTCTGCATTGACAGTGATCCGGAGTGCATCATGATGAATGACGAGATGCTGCAAAGCTTCTTTGAGCGGCTGTTTACGCAAAGCGTCCGAGCTGAACATCATGACGGACTGATTGAAATGATTTCTGTTTTCCATCCGCTGTGATAAAAACCAGTGCTGAACGGGGGTCCAAGGAATATCTCCTTCAACCGGCCGCTGATCGATGACTCTTTCCGCTTTCCGGATAAGAGGCGCGAGTTCCTTAATGGTCGGATGGCGGAACAAGTCACTTGCCGCCATTTTCCACCCATAGCGTCCGAGCCGTGCGGAAACTTGCAGCGCTTTGATTGAATCGCCGCCCAATTCAAAAAATGAGTCTTCAATTCCGACTTGCTTTGCGCCGAGCACTTCCTGCCAGATTGCGGAAAGCTGTTCTTCAAGCTCATTGCGGGGAGCTGTGTATGCGGTTTGAAGCGCGAGCTCCGGTTCGGGCAGATTTTTCCGATCCAATTTACCGTTCGGCGTAAGCGGCAGCCTCTCAAGCTCCATCATATAGGACGGAATCATGTAATTCGGCAGGCGCTGAGAAAGTAAAGAACGCACTGTTTCTATGTTCATGTCCGCCTGCAGGCTCATGTATGCGATCAGTTCTTTATTGCCGGACTGTCCGGTTCTGACTGACACTGCGGCTTCTTTCACGCCGTCCAAGCTCCTCAGAGCGGCTTCAATTTCTCCCAGCTCCACCCGATAACCGCGGATTTTCACTTGATCATCCATTCGGCCCGCATACTCGATCGTTCCGTCCGGCAGCCAGCGGGCTAAATCTCCGGTGCGGTACATTCGTTCTCCGGGAACAAATGGATTAGGGACAAATTTTTCTTCCGTCAGCTCAGGACGTCCGAAATATCCTCTCGCCACACCGTCTCCGCCCGTGCATAATTCGCCGATGACGCCGATCGGCTGGGGTGTTCCCCTGCCGTTTATAATATACGCGGTTGAATTTCCGACAGGGCGCCCGATCGGGATCGAATGATCGTATGATTGTTCAATCAAAAAGCATGTCGAGAACGTTGTGTTTTCCGTCGGTCCGTATCCATTCCATACTGCAAGATGCGGCAGTGCTCCCCGAACCCGGTTGACATGGCTTGGGGACAGTGCTTCTCCGCCGATAATCAATCGTGATAATCCCGAAAACACATGTTCATTTTGTTCAGATAAATGGTTAAACAGAGACGATGTAAGCCAAAGTGTCGTTATACCGTTTTGCTGTATAAATGTTTCCAAGTCATCAGAATCGAGATAGGTTTCCTGGTCACTTACATATAAAGAAGCGCCGTTTAAAAGCGGGCCGAATATCTCAAATGTCGTGACGTCAAATCCTAATGATGAAGTAAACAACAGTCTGTCTTTCGGCGTGAAATCAATATAATTGCTATTTTTCACAAGGCGGATCACGCTTCGCTGTTCAACCATGACGCCTTTTGGCGCACCCGTTGACCCGGACGTATAAATCATGTAGGCCAATGATTCGGGTCCGCCGAGCGGTTCGGGATTAACTGCACTCAATCCAGCCTGTGTTTGAATATCCTCTATGAATAAACGTTTTCCTGAAAGCGGCAGACCGTCAACTTTATCAGATTGAAGGAGAATATCAGCTTTGCAGTCTTTAAGCATCCATTCAGCCCGTTCCCGCGGCACATCGTCAGCGATAGGCAAGTAGGCGCCCCCCGCTTTTAATATTCCGAGAATGCCGGAAACAAGCTCTGTTGTGCGGCCGGTTAATAGTGCGACCACACTTTCCGGACCGGCGCCATTTGATCGGAGCGCCGCAGCAATTCTGTTAGCCCGTTCGTTCAGCTCTCTGTATGTCAAGATTTGTCCGCGATATACAACAGCCTGGGCATCAGGTGTTTCTTCCGCCTGCCGCTCAAATAAACGGCTGATGGTTTCGTGTTTGGGATAATCGCTTTTCGTCTGATTAAATTGATAAATGACGCGATTTGTTTCAGCATCATCCAGCACGTGAATGTCACCAAGCGGTATTGTTTGGTCTTCAATCACTTTCGTAAGAATACGAGTAAAATAAGAAAGCCATTTTTCGATTGTCTGTTTTTGATAGATATCTGCATTGAATTCAAAATCAAAGCTGATGGTGCCGTCAGACCCTTCTGCCGCATAAAGCGTGGCATCAAATTTTGCTGTTTTATGGCCGGTATCCGCAGCTTGAGTCAAATGCAGCTCATTTAAAACCAAGGATTCATGCTCCATATTCTGGAGCACAAACATCACGTCAAACAGCGGATTGCGGCTCATGTCCCGCTGCACGCCGAGCCGTTCCACAAGCTCTTCAAACGGATAGTCCTGATGCTCATACGCCTCAAGCGCCGCCTGGCGGACTTCCGCCAAATAATCGGTAAACCGTTTGTCTCCCTTCGGCTCCGTTCTGATGGCGAGCGTGTTGACGAACATTCCGAGAATCGGTTCAAGGTCTTTGTGCGGGCGCCCGGCAATCGGCGAGCCGACGATGATATCTTCCTGTCCGCTCAATCGCGCGAGCAGCGTATTGTACGCGGCGAGAAGCACCATGTACAAAGTGGAGCCGTGATCGCGTGCGATGCGGTGAAGGCCGGATGCCGTTTCAGCGTCAAGCGTGCACGAGACGTTGCCGCCCGCAAAGCTTCTGACAGCCGGACGAGGCTTGTCAGCCGGAAGCTCAAGCACCGGAAGCTCACCTTCAAGCCGCTTCAGCCAGTAGGCTTCCTGCTTCTGGTATCCTTCCTTCTGCTGAAACGCCCGCTGCCAGACGGCATAGTCTTTATATTGAAGACGCATCGGCGCAAGCGAGCGGCCGGCATACAGCTCGCCGAATTCTTTAATCAAGGTGTTGACGGACACACCATCGGAAATAATGTGATGCATATCCGTTAATAAAAGATGGCGTTCGTCCGATTCTTTCACGAGAGCCGCGCGGAAGAGCGGCGCTTCCTCCAGACAAAACGGCCGGACGAATGCGTCAGCTGACTCGGCTTCATCCAGCTGAAACGGCACGCTGTCATGGATGCGCTGCACCGGTTCGCCGTCATGCCCCGTTTCAAAGGACGTTCTGAGCGACTCATGCCGCTCGACAAGCTGCCGGAACGTCTCCTCCAGCCGGCCGCGGTCAAGCGGGCCCGTCAGTTCCAGCACAGCCGGCATATTGTAGCCGACACCGCCGTCTTCAAGCTGCTGGAGCACATACATCCGTTTCTGCGCTGAAGACACTGGATAAGTGTCTTGTGTTTTCGCCGGCTGAATCGCTTCATACGGGCTCTCTTCGAGGTCCTGAATGACCTTAGCGAGCTCTTCCACCGTCGGCCGGGCGAAGATGTCCTGTAACGGCACCTGAACGCCGAATTCTTTGGCGATGCGGGAGACGAGAGCCGTCGCTTTTAACGAATGGCCGCCCCGCTCAAAAAAGTGATCCCGAATGCCGACGGGGCCGTTTTTCAGCACCTCTTCCCAAAGGGCGCAAAGCTTCATTTCCGTGACGTTACGCGGTGCGGTGTACGCCTGTCTGCCTGCCGCTCCGTCAGGAGCCGGCAGCGCGCGGCGGTCAAGCTTTCCGCTCGGTGTGACCGGCCACTCGCTCATCTCTATAAACTGAGCCGGCATCATGTAGGCCGGAAGGCGTGTCGCAAGCTCCGCCCGCACGTCATCGCTTCCCCGTCCTTCGATATAGGCGTAAAGCGCGGTTTCGCCGTGTTCAGTCCGGGCGGTGACCGCCGCCTCACGAATGCCGTCGATGCGCCGGATCGCCGCTTCGATTTCCCCCGGTTCAATCCGGTAGCCGCGGACTTTTACCTGTCCGTCTGAACGGCCGAGCCATTCGACAAGCCCGTCTTCTGTCCAGCGTGCGATATCGCCCGTCTGATACATGCGTTCTCCCGGATAAAACGGATCATCGAGAAAACGCTCCTCCGTCAGTTCAGGACGGTTCAAATAGCCCCGGGCCACCCCTGTCCCCGCGATGTACAGCTCTCCGGCAACGCCCGCAGGCTGAACGGTTCCCCCGCCATCTAACACATAAAGACGGGTACCCGGAACGGGTTTTCCGATCGGAAGCCTTGTCCGTCCGCTGTCCCGTTTTCGGTCACAGACGTAAAATGCCGCATCAACCGTTGCTTCTGTCGGCCCGTAGCCGTGAATGAGCACGGTCTCCGGCAGAAGATCGGCAAACCGGGAAGCCGTAAGCGGTGAAAGAGCTTCCCCGCCGGCAAACACGCGTGTCAAGGTTTTGCCGAGGCGGATTCTTGTTTCCTCAGGCTCTGTTTCCAGCGCATCTAAAAAGCTGTTGACCATCGCCGGAATAAAATGCGCGGTCGTCACCTTTTCCGAGGCAAACGCTTCAATCATCCGCGCGGGATCTTTCTCCCATCCGGACGGAAGCAGATACACGGAGGCGCCGGACATCGTCCACCAAAACAATTGCCAGATGGAAGCGTCGAAGGAAAAGGATGATTTCAGCACGATCATATCCTCTTCCGTTAACGGAAACTGCCCTTGCATCCCGGATAAAAAGGCGGCGGCCTGACGGTGTTCAACAGCCACCCCCTTCGGTGTTCCCGTCGAACCGGACGTGTAAATGATATAAGCGAGCGAATCGGCATCCGCTTCTTCAGAGACAGCCCCTGTCTCCGCCTCACCTGTAAGGGCAGAAAGAGACACTTCTAGCGTTTCGCCGGAAAAATCGGGAACGGATAACCCCGACTGTTGAAGCAGGAGACAGGCGCCGCTGTCTTTGAGCATATAGCGCAGCCTGTCCTCCGGATATTCCGGATCAAGCGGCACGTAGGCGCCGCCTGCTTTTAACACGGCAAGCACTGAAATCACCATCTCCGGCGAGCGTTCAGCGAGCACGCCGACCATGCTTTCTTTGCGGACGCCTTTTTGGCGGAGCCGAACAGCGAGCCTGTCTGTGTACCGGTCAAGCTCGGCGTACGTCAGCATACCGTCTGGGAAACGGAGCGCCGGACGATGCGGCGAAAGCGCAGCGCGGCGGGTAAACAGCCCGTGAAGCGTCGGAGCCGGCGGTTCAGCCGTTTCTGTCCGGTTAAACCCATCCAGCATATTTCTGGCTTCACACGCATCCAGCAATGCGATCTCGGAGGCGCTCATTTCAGGGTCGGAAATGACTGATTTCATCATATGCCGTAAAAAGGTTTCAATCTTCTTCATAAAAACACGATCGTATATACCGGTATCAAAGTTTAAGCGGATATAAAGAGAACTTCCCGGAATCACCTTTACGCTGCATCCGTAGTTTGTGACTTCCTCCATCGTGAAATCCTCTACCGCAAAATCAAATGAACCGGCCTGACTCACATTTTCAATTTCACGCTGGGCCGGCACATTTTCAAACACGATAATATGGTCAAACAGCGCCTGCTTCAGAGGGCTTTGCGCCTGAATGTCATACAGCGGATAATAGCTGTACGCTTCTGCTTGCAGAGTCTCCTGCTGTAAATGCCTGACGAGCTCCAGGAAGGAAAACGAACCGCTTTTTACCCGCACGGGAACCGTATTGATAAACAGTCCTACCATTTTTTCTACGCCCGCCAGATCCGACGGCCGGCCGGAAACGACAGAACCGAAAACGGCGTCTTCACAGCGGCTGACTCGCTGCAGCAAAATGCCCCACAGTGCCTGAAACACCGTATTCAGCGTCGCTCCCGCCCTTGCCGCAATGTTCTTCAGCTCATTTGTCTGCTCTTCAGAAATAGTGAAAACAGCCTGCTCAAGCTCGCCGTTTGGTTCCGCGGATTTTTTCGGAAGAGACGACGGTTGCTCAAGATCGGCAAGTCTCGTTTTCCAAAATGACTCGGCTTCTTTACGATCTTGCTTCATGAGCCATTTAATATACTTTCCATATGGCTGAACAGGCTCGAGAGACGGGAGCCGCCCGTCTCCGAGAGATTGATAGATCATCAGAAATTCCTTCATAACAATTCCGAAGCACCAGCCGTCCATGACGATATGATGGTGGCTCCAAATGCAAACATAGCGTTCGGGCGCTTTTTTCAGAATGGAGACTCTCATGAGAGGGTCTGATTGCAAATCAAAGCCTTTATCTTTGTCTTCTTTACTGAACCGGTCGGCATACATGTCTTGCGCCTTCTCATCCAAATGAGAAATATCATGAAACTGAACGCGGCTCGGCCTGTTATTTAACACGACTTGGCGGGGCTTCGCCACATTCTTATGAATAAACGTCGTACGGAAAATATCGTATCGTTCAAAAACAGCATCTATACTTTTTTGGAATCGTTCCCGGTCAAGCTGTCCGCTGATCGTAAACACTGCTTGTTCGAAGTAGGCTCTTGAGTCATGATCCAAAAGAGAATGAAAAAGCATGCCCTCCTGCATAAAAGATAAAGGGTATATATCTTGTATTTCCGGTTGCTGCCCCATTGCGCCTCTCCTTTTCTATAGTTTGTTGACGGCTCCCATAATGTCACTCAGATCTTCCAGCGTTAACTCTTCATCACTGAAATCAGCAGCGCTCCATTCACGCTCCTCTTTGCCTGTGCAATGCGTGATGATCTGCTTGAGAAAAGTATGAAAATGCCCCGTCAAAACTTCAATCGTTTCTTTTTGATAATGAAAACGGTTATACACCACATTCAAGCTGAGACATTCCGATGATACGGAGCCGCTGATATCAAGTGTGTACGGACGTTCCCAGTCTGGGCTGACTTCATTTCCCGCTTTTACGGGAGAAACATCGAAGCCGGTTGAACGGATCTCCCGGTCAAACTGCCCCAAATAGTTAAAACTGATTTCAGGAGAATCAGATTCAGCCTCTTCCCAGAATTTGCTTATATATTTCAGCACCCCGTATCCCGCTCCTTTATGCGGAATGCGGCGCATCATATCTTTTGTCCGCTTAATGTGATAACCGAGACGCCCCCCGTCATCAGCCTGATCTTGAAAACTTGCGTCAACCAATACCGGATAAATTGACGTAAACCAGCCGATGGTTCTGCTGATATCAAGATGCTCCAGATGCTCTTCCCTTCCGTGGCCTTCCATGCTGATTTTGAATGTCTCGTTTCCGGTCCATCTGTTCAGCGCAAGGCTTAACGCCGCAAGCAATAATTCACCTGTCTCCGTTGTGTATGCCCTGTTTGCCTCCGTTAACAGCTGCTCGGTCTCCTGTTTTGTCAATGTAATGGTCATCACATCTGTATCTTTAAGGAGATTGGAAGAGATGCGGGCATCTTTCGGAAGCGGTTTGACCGCTGCTTCTTCTCTTTCAGACCAGTAATCTGCTTCCTGCAGAAGCCGGCGGCTTTTTGCATAATCAGAAATCTGCTTTGCATAAGTCTGATAGGAATCAGTTTTCGCCGGAAGAACGGCTTCTTTTCCAACAAGCGCCTGCCTGTAGCACGCGGTGAGATCTTCAAATAAAATCCGCCATGACACTCCGTCAATGACAAGGTGATGAATGGAAAGCAGCAGATGATCGCCATCTGCGGCGTAAAATAAACCGACAGCTACGAGCGGACCCGTTTCCAGCCGAATGGAAGATTGTATACGGGCGGCCGCCTGTTCAATTGCGGCGTGCTCCTCTTGTAATGACCCTTTCCCTCTCACGTCAAGCGTTTCAAACGTAAAGAGTTCTTCATCAGAAAGGTTCTCAGCTCTGTTATATTGCATCACCGATCCATTTTGCGTGCCGCATATCATCCGTAATGCGTCATGATGAACCGCCAGATGCGCCAGCGCTTTTCTCATGGCAGATTCATTGATTCTGTCCGCACTGCGGAGCATAACGGTCTGATTAAAATGATCATGCGGCAATGATTGTGACAAGAACCAGTGCTGGATCGGCGTCAACGGCACTTCTCCCGTGACGGGAGCCTGATCAATTACGCGGCGGACTTTCCGGAGCCGCATCGACACCTCTCCCAGTGTCTGATGCTCAAACAGCTCACGGACGGTCGTTTCGTAGCCCTGCTGCTTCAGCCTCGCACATACTTGCAGCGCTTTAATCGAATCTCCGCCGAGATGGAAGAAATGAGCATTGGGGCCAAGGCCTTCAACACCTAAGAGTTCCTCCCAAATGTCAGCCATCATTTCTTCAGTTTCATTCCTCAGGCTGATATCATCTCCGGGATTTTCGTTTAATTCAGGCTGCGGGAGCGCCTTCTCATCCAGCTTCCCATTCGCCGTCAGAGGCAGTTCATTAAGCTCTGTCAAGCGTGCGGGAATCATATATTCCGGCAGGAAAGCTCTGAGAGAGGCCTGAACCTCTGCTTCTTTTAACTTTTCGTTTCCGTGTAAGACGGCATAGGCGTAAATGGAGTGCTGACCGTGCTGATCAGCACGTGTGATCACGGCGGCCTCTTTCACGAAAGAAAGCTTCTGCAGCGCTGATTTAATTTCCCCCAATTCAATTCTGTGGCCTCTGACTTTTACTTGCGCATCTTTCCGCCCGACATACTCCAGCTCGCCATTTGAGAGCCTTTTGGCGATATCGCCCGTCCGGTAGAGCCGCATGCCGGAAACGTGCGGATTCGGGATGAAACGGGAGGCAGTTAAATCATCTCTATTTACGTATCCCCTCGCGACGCCTTCTCCGCCGATATAAAGCTCACCGGGAATTCCGATCGGCTGCGGATTCATATAGGCGTCCATGACAAAAGCATGAAGGGTTTCCAGCGGTCTGCCGATATTGCTTTTATTTCTCTCAATATCTTCCATATTCAGTTTTTTGTATGTGACGTGAACCGTGGTTTCCGTAATGCCGTACATGTTCACAAGCTCCGTCTCCGGGTACTTCTCTTTCCAGCTTTTCAGCATGCCGGGCTGAAGCGCTTCTCCGCCGAAAATGACATATCGAAGCTTCAGCTTGTCCGTATGCCCGGCTTCTTCATGAATGAGTCCGGAAAAAGCCGTCGGCGTTTGGTTCAGCACCGTTACGCCTTCACTTAGCAGCAGCTGCCGGTACAAATGCGGATCACGGGCTGTTTCTTTCGGCACGATGACTACTTTTCCGCCGTATAAAAGCGCACCGAATATTTCCCAAACAGAAAAATCAAAACAATAGGAATGAAACAGCGTCCAGACGTCTTCTGGCCCAAAATCAAGCGGCAGCCCTTTATGTGTGATAAGGCTGATGACATTGCGGTGTTCCGTCATAACGCCTTTCGGTTTCCCCGTTGTGCCCGATGTGTAAATCACGTAAGCCGGCTGTTCAGGTGTTATCGTTTCTTTCGGACTGTCTGCTGAGACAGATTCAGGCTTATCAATGTATAAAACCGGCAGACCGTCCATTCCGGAAATCCCAAGACCCGATTGCGTCAAAAGAACACGCGCGCCGCTGTCAGTCAGCATAAATGAAATCCGCTCGTCCGGATATTCAGGATCAATCGGCAGATACGCCCCTCCCGCTTTTAAAATACCGAGAATCCCAATCAGCATATCCGGAGATCGTTCAGTCATCATCCCGACAATCTGTCCGGAGCGGAGCCCGTTTTCTGAGAGCATATCGGCGATTTGATCCGCCTTCTCATTGAGCTCGCGGTAGGTGAGACGCTCATCGGCCATGACGGCTGCGATTTGATCCGGCGTTTTTTCCGCCTGTGTTTCAAATAAACTGACGATCGTTTCATGCCGCGGATACTCAGCCGTTTGATTATCAGCTTCCAGAAGCATCTGCCGCTCGTTTGTGTCCAGCAAATGAATATCAGACAGCTTCCGATCGTAATCCGACGCGATTTGTCCTAAAAGCTCTTTAAAATGACCGGCCCACCGTTCGATCGTTTCTTTTTCAAATAATGCGGTACTGTATTCAAAATGAAAATCCAGGGCGCCATCCAGCCGTTCCTCAGCATGTAGCGTCAAGTCGAATTTTGAAATGTCATGCTTCACTGCATGTGCAGAAACGGATAAGCCCGGAAGATTCACTTTGAAATCATCACTGTTTTGCAGAACGAGCATGGCATCAAACAGCGGATTGCGATTGACTTCCCGGTGTGTATCAAGCTTTTGGGCGAGTTCTTCAAACGGGAATTCCTGATGTTCGGCTGCGCCGAGGGCGAGCATTTTCACCTCTTCTAAATAAGCGCGGAATGTCTTATCACCTTCCGGCCTGCTTCTCATGGCCACGGTGTTAACAAACATGCCGATGACCCCTTCAAGCTCAGCGCGGCTTCTGCCTGCCGCAGGTGAACCGATGACAACATCTTCCTGTCCGCTCAATTTAGACAGGAACAGGGAATAGCCGGCCAAAAGAATCATATACAGCGTGGAACCCGTCTCATCCATGAGCCGGCGCAAATTCTCCGCCGTTTCCTTTTGAAGACGCGTTCGAACCGCGGATCCGCTGAAATCAGGAAACTGAGGGCGCTTTTTATCCAGCGGCAGATCAAGAACGGGAATGTTTTCCCCGAGCGCATCCAGCCAATACCGCTCATGTTTTTTGAACTCTTCAGCGGCAGACCGGTCATGCTGCCAGACGGAAAAATCTTTGTACTGCAGTTTTAACGGCCGCAATTCCTTCCCTCTGTACAAATCCGTCAATTCCTGAATCAGAACGCTCATTGACACACCGTCTGCGATAAGATGATGCATATCGAGCAGCAGAAAATGGCGGTCTTCATTGACTTTGGCTAAAGTCACCCTCAAAAGCGGCGCTTTTTCCACGTCAAACGGCTTAACGAAAGTTTCCAACGTCTCGTGAAGAAGTGACTCGGACGGCATGTGAAGCTCTGTGAGTTCGAGCTCCACATGTGAATGTATGTGCTGCATCGGCTCCCCGTTTCGTAACACAAATGATGTGCGTAACGCTTCATGCCTTTGCAGCAGCGCTGAAAAGGCTTCTTGCAGACGGTTCCGATTGAGCCTGCCGCTCAGTTCCAGACAAGCGGGCATATGATAGCCCGTGCTGTCCGCCGCAAGCTGGTGAAGGGCATAAAGCCTTTTTTGAGCAAAAGATAACGGGTACAAGTCCTTCGTCTTTGCAGGCGTGATTTCCGCATATTCTCCTCTTTTCTTCTGTTCAAGGAAGCGGGCCATGCTCTCAATGGTCGGATGTTCAAAGACATGGCGGACGGCAAGTTCAATTTGCAGCCGTTTATGTATGTTTGAAACAAGTGATGCGGCTTTCAGCGACTGTCCGCCGATTTGGAAGAAATCATCTCTCATACTGATGCGGTCCCGTTTCAGCACATCTTGCCAAATAGACAGCAGCTCAGTCTCAAGCATTGTGCGGGGCGCTTGATAATCACCGGTTCTCTCAGCTTCTTCCGGTTCAGGAAGCGCGGCTCTATCAAGTTTTCCGCTCGCAGACAGCGGCATTTCCGTCAGTCTGGTAAAGCTTCCCGGTATCATATAAGCAGGTAATGTCCCCGCCAATTCGGCGTGCGGATCAAATGTCACACCCGCGTTTTGCAGTACGACATAAGCTGCAAGCTCCTGATCTCCGTCCGCCGTTTTGCGCACGGTAACTGCCGCCTCTTTTACCCCGGACAGACTTCTGAGTGCCGTTTCGATTTCTCCTAATTCGATTCTGTAGCCTCTCACTTTCACCTGATCATCAAAACGCCCCATATATTCAATCGTTCCGTCCGGTAAAAACCGGGCTGCATCCCCCGTTCTGTACAGCCGTTCACCTTCACGAAACGGATGAGGGGTAAAGGCTTTGTCCGTCAGCTCTTTTTGCTGAAAATATCCGTGTGCAAGACCTTTTCCTGAAATACACAGTTCACCGACGGCTCCGACCGGCTGCAGCTGGACACCGTGCATGATATAGACGGATGTATTGGAGATCGGGCGTCCGATCGTAATCCGGCTGCTTTTTTGCAGATTGCGCAGGATCGTCGCTGCCACACTGTTCTCCGTCGGGCCGTATTCATTCAGCAGCTCGGCATTCGGGCATATATTCCGGCTCGCTTCCACGATATCAGGGGTTGCCGCTTCCCCGGCAAATGTCACCGCCCGAAGCGTCTGTGCATCTTTTTTTGTCAGAGAATCAAGCAGGACGCGATAAAGGGACGGAACGATCAGAAGATGGCTTACCCCGTGGCGGGCGATTTTCTGTTTCATTGAAAGAACGTCTTTTGCATCGTCTTCATCAGTCAACAGTACACAAGCGCCGGACAGCAGCGGAGTGAAAAGACTTGTCAAAGAGCCGTCAAATACGTATGAAAAAAGATGAAGCGCTATGTCGCCTTCTGACATGCCGTATTCTTCACGCCGCCATTGCAATGTATTGCTGATCGCTTTGTGTTGTACAAGCACGCCTTTCGGACGGCCTGTCGTTCCCGAGGTGTAAATGACATACGCCCAATTTCCGCTGCCGGACACCGGCGGAAGCGGTCCGGTCTGCCGGGAAACCGTTTCCTCCAAGATGACGACGTTTCCCTTGAAATGAGGCGGAATGAGGGGGAGCAGGTCTTTTTCAGTCACGAGCAGTGAAGCTTCACTGTCTCTCAGCAAAAATGAGATCCGTTCAGGCGGATATTCCGCATCAATCGGCATATAAGCGCTGCCCGATTTCCAAATTCCGAGCAGAGCGGCGACCGTATTCATCGATCGGCGCAGCATAACAGCGGTGATCTGATCGGGACGGGCGCCTTTTTCCCTTAACGCATGCGCAATCTGATTCGCCCGCTGATTTAATTTCTTATAGCTCCAGCTTATCCCGTTATATCTCAACGCTTCCTGGTCGGGCGTTTTGGCAGCCTGTTCTTCAAAAAGCCCGTGAACGGTTGTCTCAGGATACGGACGGTTTGTGTCGTTAAACGAATGAATCAAGGCCTCTTCCTCCGGCGGCACGAGACTGATGCTTGATAAGAGCCTGTCCGGATCCTCTGTTACACAGGAGATGACCTCAAGAATATGCCCTTTGATCCGTTTCATGTCCTCCCGATCATAAATGTCAGCATTGTAGCTGAATTTCACATAAAACTCTTCCCCCGGAACGATGACGACGTTGAGATCAAAGTTCGTTTCTTCCGCCATCGAAAAGTTTTCAAGAGAGAGAGCATGGCTTTCAGTCTGCTGCCAGCCGTTTACCGCAGCCTGCATCTGAACCGGATAATTTTCAAAGACAAGGATATGGTTCAAGAGATCTTTTTGCAGACCGCTCTCGTTTTGAATGTCATAAAGCGGATAATAGCTATGCTCTTCCGCTGCGAGTGAATCTTTTTGCACTGCTTTAACAAGCGATGTAAAAGTCATATCCTCTGCTGCGCGCACCCTCACCGGAACGGTATTGATAAACAGCCCGGCCATGGATTCAATGCCGCCAATAGCTGACGGCCTGCCGGAAACAACCGAACCGAAGACCGCATCTTCAGTCCCGTTGTAACGATGGAGAAGCAGGCCCCAGATGCCCGTAAATATAGTATTCAGTGTGACCCCGATGCCCCGGGCGATGTCTGTCAGTTTTTGTACGGTTTCAGGCTCAAGGGAGAATTGAAAATGCTCAGATGTATAACCGTTTTGCGCCGGCTTATTCTTCGTTTGCGGAACAGAAACGGTTTCTCCGTAATCTTTCAAATAGCCGGACCAGAACGCTGACGTTTCTTCTTTATTCCGGCTTCGTAGCCATTTGATATAAGTGCTGTAAGGATCCGGACTGCCGAGGTTTACAGGCCGCCCGTTCCGGATCGAATAATACATGCTGAAGAAATCTTTCAGCACAATGCCCAGGCTCCAGCCGTCCATCATAATGTGATGGTGAGTCCAAACGCATGTATGGCGGTTTTTTCCCGTATGAAAAAGAGCAAGGCGCATTAAGGGGCCTTTTTGCAGATCAAACCCCTTATGCCGGTCGTTTTCCTTAAATTCGTCAATGATGCTTTGCTGCTGTTCTTCCGAATAATCTGAAATGTCTTCAGTCCGTACGGCAGTGTCACGGCGCGAAAGGACTACCTGCTGCGGCCCTTCAAGGTCAGGTACTTCTTTTATGAAAATTGTTCTGAAAATATCATAGCGGCTGACAAGCATATCAAGGCTTTTTTGAAATGTATCCACGCATAAATCTCCGCTGACCGTAAACGAAATCTGCTCGACATATGCGTTTGATCCGGAGTCTAAAAGCGAATGAAACAGCATGCCTTCCTGCATATATGATAAAGGATAAATATCTTGGATTTCTGTCGCTTGTGTCACGAATGCCACACACCTTTTTATGAAATTAAAGTCCTTTTACGAGATCTTCAATGCTTGATAGTGCTTGAGCGGTCAATTCCTTATGGCTGTAATCAGTCAATGTTTTTTCCCGCTCTTTCTTGCCAGAACAGTGGGCGATGATGTCCTCAAGATGAGTTTGGAAACGATTCATGAAAGACTCAACTGCCCCCGGTGCAAATACGCCGGTATAAACGGCTTTTACCTCCAGACGTCCGTCCGCCGTCATCGCGTTAATATCCAGGTCAAACTCGCGGATGCGCCCGGCCGCTATATCATGCTGCGGCTTGAATGGCGACATCTTCAGTCCTCCCTCAAGACCGTCAAACGCACCGAGATAGTTAAAGCTTATTTCTGGGTCTTTATAAAGAATGTTTCGCGAATATCTCAGCAGCCCGTAGCCGGTTCCGTAATGAGGAACCCGTCTCATCATGTCTTTTACCGTCTTTATACGGTGAGCGGTTTTTTCGCCTGAGCCGTCCGGCACTCTCATATCTAAGAGCACGGGATAAACAGATGTAAACCAGCCTGCCGTTCTCGAAATATCAATGTCAGGCATATGACCCTGGCGTCCGTGTCCTTCAGTGCTGATAAGCATCTGTTCAGAACCTGTCCACTCATGAAGCGCCATTCCAAGCGCCGTTAAAAGCAATTCATGAACATCCGTGCCGTATGCCTGCTGTGTTTCTAAAAGCAGCTGTTTTGTGAGCCCGCTGCTTAATATCCACGATGCCGTGCGCGCGTTTTCCTGCATCCGTCCGGCATTTCCATCATTTATTTTCGGCAGCGGCGCTGTTTCAAAAGACAACACATTGTCCCAGTACGCGGCTTCTTCAAGCAGCGCTTTGCTTTTGGATATGTCAAAAAGTTGTTCGGCATATTTGATATAAGAATCGCTTTTCGGCGGCAGTTTGATTTGTCGGCCTTCTAATGCCTGCTGATAAGCTGTCTGCAGATCTTCAAGCAATATTCTCCACGACACGCCGTCCGTGATAAGGTGATGAATCGTGATCAGCAGATGGTCGGCTTCTTTCAGCCGGAACACTCCGAGATGAAACAGAGGACCTTGATCAAGGCGCATGGCCTGCTGTATTTCTTTTTCCTCGGCGGCTATCCGTTTTTCCGGCTGTGTTTCTTCTGAAAGATCTATGACGTTAAGCGTAAAGATTTCTTCATGCTGCTCTGTGATTCCGCGGTTATATTGAACAATTTCCCCATGCTCATTTTCAGTGAATGTCATTCGCAGCGCATCGTGATGTTCTGTCAGCGAGCGAACCGCCTGAGACAAAGCATTTATCTGGAATCTTTCTTCACTGCACAGCATGACTGATTGGTTATAATGAAGATCAAAAGCACCCGGTTCCTCAAAAAATCTCTTCTGGATCGGTGTCAGCGGAGCGCTTCCTTCTATCAGCCCCTGATCAGCCATTGCAACAGCCGGCGTGAGGTGCTTCGCGAGTTCTGCAATCGTCGGGAACTGAAACAAATCGCGGATCGACATGTTCCAGCCTTCTCCGGCGAGTCGGGCTGACACTTGAAGCGCCTTAATGGAATCTCCCCCAAGCTCAAAGAAAGAGTGATGAATGCCCGCTTTCTGAATATGAAGCACATCTTCCCAAATTCGGCATAACAACGCCTGTTTTTCATCGCCGGGCGCGACAAATGCCTGTGATGAATGTATCTCTTCTGCCGGCAGAGCCGATTTATCAAGTTTGCCGTTCAGTGTCAGGGGCATGCTGTCTAAACCGATAATATGAGACGGCATCATATAAGCAGGAAGCTCCTGCATAAGAAACTCGCGAAGTGATGAGATATCAGCTGTTTTAGGTACGATGTACGCCGCTAATCTGCCCTGTCCTTCGGCATCCTTCATCACGGTAACAGCCGCTTCTTTAACTTGATCGTGTTTCAAAAGCACACTTTCAATTTCTCCCGTCTCAATTCTGTATCCTCTGATTTTTACCTGCTTATCAATCCGCCCTTGAAAACGAAGAGTGCCATCCGGCAGCCAGCAGGCTTGATCTCCGGTTCTGTAAAGTATTTCTCCCGTTTGTAACGGGTCGCTGAATGCGCCCTTTGTCAGCTCCGGCTGTCCCCAATATCCTTTGGCGACGCCGGCGCCTCCGATATACAGTTCTCCGAAAACGCCGATTGGCTGAACCTGTTTGTCTTTGTTTAAGACGTACATTTGCACATTCGGAAGCGGAACACCGATCGGCACATCATCTTCCCGCGGCTTTTCGCTCATTTTGGCTTCATAATACGAAGAATCAATTGTCGCTTCTGTTACACCGTAGCTGTTTATGATCCGCATGTTTTCTCCGAAACGCTTATGAAGCGTATAAAAATCTTTCGCTTTGATCATATCTGAGCCCAGTACCAGTACTTTTACACTTTGCAGCGCAAGTTTCCGGCGGTATATATATTCCATAAACGGAACAATCAGCGCGGGTGTCGACTCCATAAATGTGATACGGTGCTGATCAATGAGCTGATAAAGCTGTTTCGGCTCAAGCCGGACGTCATCCGGACAAATAACAAGCGTCCCTCCATTTAGCAAGGCGCGGGCAAGATCTCCTGAAAAAACATCAAATGAGAAACTCGCCATCTGCAGCACCTTGACCGGTATACGGTCAAGCTCATAAATGCTGCGCCATGCAAGTGCTGCATGGGTAAAGCTGCGATTTCTGACTTCGACTCCTTTCGGCGTTCCCGTCGTTCCCGAAGTATATATGATATAAGCAGTATCATCCGGAGACACTGCCGGATGAATATTCTCCGCACAAATATCGTATTGATCTTCCTGATCGAGCTGAATGAGCAACAAATTGTGATCCGCAAGCTGTGAAGCAAGCTCTTTGTATTCAGACTGCACCAACAAGACGGATGCCGCGCTGTCCTTTAATAAATAGCGAATCCGTTCCTTAGGATAATGTGAATCAATAGGGATATACGCCCCTCCCGATTTCATGACGGCAAGAACACTGACGATCGCTTCAATCGAACGATTTGCCAATATAGCTGCTCTTTTTCCCGGACCGAATCCATTTTTGTGTAATGTTCGTGCAAGCCGATTTGCCTGCTCATTAAGCTGCGAATAGCTGATCTGTTGTGTTCCTTCAATGACGGCCGTCTGATGAGGCGTTTCTGCTGCTTTCGCTTCAAATAGCTGATGGAACAGTTTGTCTTTTTCCGAGAACTCGGTTTGTGTATTATTAAATTCAGTCAGTATCTTTTGCTTTTCCTCTTCGGTCAACATATCAGCTTTTGATAGTGTGACTTCCGGTTCGGCGGCAACATGGCGCAAGAGATTCAGTAAGTGGCCCATCCAGCGTTCAATCGTTTCTTTCATAAAAAGCTCGGTGCTGAATTCCATTTCAAAGCGGATGTTTCCATCGGATTCAGCAGCTGATAAGGTCAGGTCAAAACTTGATACATCATGTTCGGTATGCTCTGATCGTGACGCCTTCAGCCCGGCCAGATTTATCTCCTCTCGCTCCATATTCTGAAGAATAAACATCGCATCAAACAGCGGATTGCGGCTCATGTCCCGCTGCACGCCGAGCCGTTCCACAAGCTCTTCAAACGGGTAGTCCTGATGCTCATACGCCTCAAGCGCCGCCTGACGGACTTCCGCCAAGTAATCGGTAAACCGTTTGTCCCCTTTCGGCTCCGTTCTGATGGCGAGCGTGTTGACGAACATCCCCAGAATCGGTTCAAGGTCTTTGTGCGGGCGCCCGGCAATCGGCGAGCCGACGATGATGTCTTCCTGTCCGCTCAACCGCGCGAGCAGCGTATTGTACGCGGCGAGAAGCACCATATACAAAGTGGAGCCGTGATCGCGGGCGATCCGGTGAAGACCAGATGCCGTTTCAGCGTCAAGCGTGCACGATACGTTCCCGCCCGCAAAGCTTCTGACAGCCGGACGAGGCTTGTCAGCCGGAAGCTCAAGCACCGGAAGCTCACCTTCCAGCCGCTTCAGCCAATACGCTTCCTGCTTCTGATATCCTTCCTTCTCCTGAAACGACCGCTGCCAGACGGCATAGTCTTTATATTGAAGGCGCATCGGCGCAAGCGAGCGGCCGGCATACAACTCGCCGAATTCTTTTATCAAGGTGTTGACGGACACACCGTCGGAAATAATGTGATGCATATCCGTTAATAAAAGATGGCGTTCGTCCGATTCTTTCACGAGGGCCGCGCGGAAGAGCGGCGCTTTCTCCAGACAAAACGGCCGGACAAATGCGTCTGCTGACTCGGTCTCATCCAGCTGAAACGGCACGCTGTCATGGATGCGCTGCACCGGTTCGCCGTCATGTCCCGTTTCAAAGGACGTTCTGAGCGACTCGTGCCGCTCCACAAGCTGCCGGAATGTCTCCTCCAGCCGGCCGCGGTCAAGCGGGCCCGTCAGTTCCAGCACTGCCGGCATATTGTAGCCGATACCGCCGTCTTCAAGCTGCTGGAGCACATACATCCGTTTCTGCGCTGAAGACACCGGATAGGTGTCTTGTGTTTTCGCCGGCTGAATCGCTTCATACGGGCTCTCTTCGAGGTCCTGAATGACCGAAGCGAGCTCTTCCACCGTCGGCCGGGCGAAGATGTCCTGTAACGGCACCTGAACGCCGAACTCCTTGGCGATGCGGGAGACGAGAGCCGTCGCTTTTAACGAATGGCCGCCCCGCTCAAAAAAGTGATCCCGAATGCCGACGGGGCCGTTTTTCAGCACCTCTTCCCAAAGGGCGCAAAGCTTCATTTCCGTGACATTCCGCGGTGCGGTGTACGCCTGTCTGCCTGCCGCTCCGTCAGGAGCCGGCAGTGCGCGGCGGTCAAGCTTTCCGCTCGGTGTGACCGGCCACTCGCTCATCTCTATAAACTGAGCCGGCACCATGTAGGCCGGAAGGCGTGTCGCAAGCTCCGCCCGCACGTCATCGCTTTCCCGTCCTTCGATATAAGCGTAAAGCGCGGTCTCGCCGTGTTCGGTCCGGGCGGTGACCGCCGCCTCACGAATGCCGTCAATGCGCCGGATCGCCGCTTCGATCTCTCCCGGTTCAATCCGGTAGCCGCGGACTTTCACCTGTCCGTCTGAACGGCCGAGCCATTCGACAAGCCCGTCTTCAGTCCAGCGTGCGATATCGCCCGTCTGATACATACGCTCTCCCGGATAAAACGGATCATCGAGAAAACGTTCTGCCGTCAGTTCAGGCCGGTTCAAATAGCCCCGGGCCACCCCTGTCCCCGCAATGTACAGCTCTCCGGCAACGCCCGCAGGCTGAACGGTTCCCCCGCCGTCTAACACATAAAGACGGGCACCCGGAACGGGTTTTCCGATCGGAAGCCTTGTCCGTCCGCTGTCCCGTTTTCGGTCACAGACGTAAAACGCCGCATCAACCGTCGCTTCTGTCGGCCCGTAGCCGTGAATGAGCACGGTCTCCGGCAGAAGATCGGCAAACCGGGCAGCCGTAAGCGGTGAAAGAGCTTCCCCGCCGGCAAACACGCGTGTCAAGGTTTTGCCGAGACGGATTCTTGTTTCCTCAGGCTCTGTTTCCAGCGCGTCTAAAAAGCTGTTGACCATCGCCGGAATAAAATGCGCGGTCGTCACCTTTTCCGAGGCAAACGCTTCGATCATCCGCGCAGGATCTTTCTCCCATCCGGCCGGAAGCAGATACACGGAGGCGCCTGACATCGTCCACCAAAACAATTGCCAGATGGAAGCGTCGAAGGAAAAGGATGATTTCAGCACGATCATATCCTCTTCCGTTAACGGAAACTGCTCTTGCATCCCGGATAAAAAGGCGGCGGCCTGACGGTGTTCAACAGCCACCCCCTTCGGTGTTCCCGTCGAACCGGACGTGTAAATGATATAAGCGAGCGAATCGGCATCCGCTTCTTCAGAGACAGCCCCTGTCTCCGTCTCACCTGTAAGGGCAGAAAGAGCCACTTCTAGCGTCTCGCCGGAAAAACCGGGAACGGATAATCCTGACTGTTGAAGCAGGAGACAGGCGCCGCTGTCGTCGAGCATATAGCGCAGCCTGTCCTCCGGATATTCCGGATCAAGCGGCACGTAGGCGCCGCCTGCTTTTAACACGGCAAGCACTGAAATCACCATCTCCGGCGAGCGTTCAGCGAGCACACCGACCATGCTTTCTTTGCGGACGCCTTTTTGGCGGAGCCAAAAAGCGAGCCTGTCTGTGTACCGGTCAAGCTCGGCGTACGTCAGCATACCGTCTGAGAAACGAAGCGCCGGACGATGCGGCGAAAGCGCGGCGCGGCGGGTAAACAGCCCGTGAAGCGTAGGAGCCGGCGGTTCAGCCGCTTCTGTCCGGTTAAACGCAGTTAACACCCGTTTCTTTTCTTTTTCATCCGCCATATCAATATGCCGAATCAGCCGGTTTGGATTTCTAACGGCATTTTCAACGATCGTCAGCAAATGAGTTTGAATCCGTTTAATCGATGTTTCAGTAAATAAAGCGGATTGATAATCAAAATTCAGCTCAATCAATCCCGTATCTGTCCGCTCCTTAATTAAAATGGACAGCTCATTTGCCGTATGCCCGCTGAAAAACATCGCCGTTTCATAATCGAAGCCCTCCGCCTGATGCCACGCGAGAGGCTGGTATTGCATCGAAATCCCGATGATATTTTGCAGATCGTGATGAACCTGCCTTAATTCATTGACAAAAAGATTGTAAGGATATTTCTGGTGCCGCATAACAGACAGCTGCTGTTTTCCTACACTGCGGACAAAAGACAGGAACTCCGCATCCGGATCTGCCGTCATTCTGATCGGCAGTGTGCTGACAAACATGCCGAGCATATCCTTTTCGAGCTTGGAACCCCGGTTTCCGTAATAAGTACCGATGGCAATATCCTTTTTAGCCGTCAGACGGCTGATGCATATGTATAACGAAGCCATAAACAGAGAGATGATGCTTACATTATGATCTTTGCAAAAACGCCGGATTGATTGTTCTAAGGAGTAGGAAAGAGTGATTGTATCTCTGGAAGCTGCAGTGCTTTGTCTAAGATGAGAGGTTCGTTCCGCAAGTGAAAGGTGTTCAGGAACAGTTCGGTACGTTTCAGTCCAAAATGAACGATCTTTTTGAAAACGGGAAGATTGTAAATATTGCTGTTCTTTTTCCATGTAGCTGAGATAGGAAGGGCTTTGGTGTTCGGCCAAATCCTCGCTTCGCATGATTTTTTGGTAAATTTCAATGAGCTGATTGCCAAGCAGATTGAGCGAGATACCGTCCATGATAATATGGTGAAATTTTGAATAAAGCCAAACTTCTTCGTCTGACATGACAAGCAGAGTAAATTGATACAGCGGTGAATGAAACAGCTTGAACGGAACACGCGTCTGTGTGTCAATCCATGCATCCCGCTCTGATTGATCAATATGAGTAAAATCAACGGTCTCTAAAGAAATCGGCCGATGCCCGGCCAGATACAGCTGGGGTTCTGAGCCGTCCCCTTCCGTCAGTTGAAACCTGAGCGAATCATTTTGCAAGATAGAGAAATCTAAAGCACGGCGCAATACGTCAAAGTCGATATTTCCCCTGAATTTGACGCACGCCGCAAGATTGCAGATACTTGTGCCCGGCTCGAGCAGCTCTGTAAACCAGACTCTTCTTTGGGCGTGAGTTAAAGAATAAACAGTGTTCTTCAATGGAATCCCTCCATTTCAATTTAAGAGGATAAGAAAGTGAAATAATTACAATTAAAATTCGACATCATATGACTAAATCATCCATATAGCATTATTTTAAAACATATTTTAGAAATCACAATAAAAAATTAAATTTCCTCTAACATTTTTTAGAATATAGTATATTGTACTTACTTATATTCTTCATTTCTATAATTTTTATACCATGTGAAACGGTATGTATGCACATCACAAACTAGTTCTTAAATACTATAATAAGGAATAAAATGTATAATGAATCGCATCTTTAAAAAGATTTTGCCTCCCGGAAAGAAGTTTTTATAATAAAAATGAAAAAACGGTGACACATAAGAAAAGAAAGTGTCAAAAAGTCGGAATATTGAAGATATTATTTTTTGAAGAGATTGTTTCATAATAGCAATATAATATTCGTTTTCCATCAAAAAAAGCCGAATCCTATAAGGATCGGCTTTTTTATTGATTTGCCAGCACGACTGCGATTTTGTCTTCAATGTCTTTTCCGTCATCTTCGTCAAGCAATCCGTTTTGAAGCACGGAAAAAATAAGCGTATCCCCTGTTTTTGTTTCCGCATAGCCGGCGATTGAACTGACTGATGTTAGTGACCCGGTTTTCGCTTTAATTTTGCCTTCTGCCGGAGTATTCTTCAGCCGGTTCCGAAGGGTGCCTCCCGTCATTCTGTCACTTGCACCGGCGACAGGGAGCGAACGAAGGAAAGCCGGGTACCACTTTTCTTTCTGAACGGCATACAAAAGCTCTCCGATTTGGCCGGCGGATACGCCGTTAATATGAGAAACGCCGGATCCGTCTCTGGCAATCAATTCATCCGGATTCAGCCCGAACGATTTGAGCTCCGATTTCATCACGTCCAAACCCTTTTCCCAACTGCCCTCGCCTTTTTTCACTTTCCCCATTTCCTTGATCAGAATTTCGGCGTGCCCGTTGTTGCTCAGTTTCATAAACGGGATCAATAATTCCGAAAGAGGCATTGATGTCCGTGATGTGACTGGCTGGGTGTGATGCGGCATGCACCCTGTTTTGACCTTTCCTTTTACAGTGATGCCCTGTTTAGTAAGCGCTTGTTTCCATAAATCTAATGCATAGGACGACGGATCCCACACTGCCGCCCATTCTCTTGCCTTTGCCGCGCCCGCCGGCATGGTTCCCTTTACCGTAATCACATTGCCCCCATGCTCCCGTTCAACCGTCAAATCTTTCTTTTCATCAGAAGCGGCGGTTTTCACTTCATTTCTCACACGTACGACGTCCGTATGGGGAGAAATCGTAATATGCGCCTTTTTACCGGGCTGTTTCGCCGGGCTGATTTCCGCAATCACTGTTCCGGTATCATAATCCTCATTCGGTGAAGCGGTAAGAGCTGATACTTGCGCTCCATAATATTGGCCTTCATCACTCCACGGAAGATCAACTGAATATCTGGTATCATCATACCGTGAATCATCCCCGACCAGATCTCCTTGAATGACACGGATGCCTCTGGCTTTGACTTGTTTAGCCATCTTCTCAAAATCAGAAGCCAATAGGGTCGGATCGCCACTTCCTTTGAGATAAAGGTTTCCGCGCAGCTGTTTTCCTTTCACGGCGCCGTCTGCCCGCACTTCTGTTTTAAAGGTGTAATCTTCTCCAAGAACGGAAAGCGCTGCAGATGCCGTCAGCAGCTTCATCAGTGATGCAGGCCTCAGTCTCATATCTTCCCGGCTGCCAAACAGCACCTCCCCTGTTTTTGCCGATCGGACACTGACGCCTGCCGCGGCGCCCTTTAAGGCAGGTTCTTCATTCAGAATGTGTTCCAGCTCTTTTTGCAACGCATTTTTTTGTTCGGCCGCTTTGGCGGAATCATCAATATAAGGAACAGCGGCTATGACCAAAAGGAGAAACACCGCGGCCAAGCGTTTGACATATGTTTTCAATGTTATCCCCGCCTCTTTCTTATTCTTCGTCATGCAAAATGGTGATCCGGGATGACGCCGCCGCTTCTTCGCCCGGTTTCAGTATCTGAAGCCCCGTCAGTGATGCAGGCTGATTCAGATTAAATGCATCTGTAACGGAGGTATAAGGCTCAAGACTGACAAACCCTTGCTTTCCGTCACCGTTATATACCACCCAATGCTTGAAAGACGTGTCTGCCTGATACAAAACGGATAGCTGCTCATCAGGATGATAAATAACAGCTTCGTTATTGCCGCCATTCCGTCCGGAAGAAAGAAAAACATCGTCAAACTGCTTATTTTTTAAAGACATTCCGTTACGGAACGCTTCTTTATCAGGCACATCCAATAAACGGCCCGTCGGCACGAAACGTTCATTTAATTCCCACATGCGGTCAGCCGTCAGAAAAAGACGTGATCGCTCCTCATTGAAAACAAAAGTTGAATGATAGCCCAGCCCCCAAGGAAAAGCCTCGGTTCCCTTGTTGATAATCAGCGCCCGCTGCGTAAACACATTGTTTTTTAATGTATAAGTCATCCGGACAATGACATCGTGCGGAAATTGTTTATGGACACGGGGAATTTCTGTAAGATCAATTTCTGTTTCGACTGTCAGTTCATCCGCCTCTTCTTTCGCCGCTGCCAACTTCCAATGCTGGTTGTGAAGAAAGCCGTGAATATGATTATGTTTATCCTCTTCGTTTATGTCAAATTGATACGTGCGGCCGTCAAAACGAAACGTCCCGTCCGTAATCCGGTTCGGCGGGAATAAAACGGGAATACCGTACAGCATCGGTTTTTCGCGAAATTGTTCCGCGGTTTCCGGTTCTCTCAGAATCTGCATACCGGTTTTTTTATCCCGGATCGAAATGACATGTGAGCCCCATTCCGGCACAATGATGCATTCAGCCTGTTCAGTTTCCGCTTTTACGGCCGAAGCCCCTAAATAAGTCGTATGTTCAATCGTCATAAGCACCTGCCCTTTCCTTGTTTTCTAGCATGTATAGGAATTCCATTTTCTAAACTCATTTTCCTTCTCTGAAAAAAACATCGCCCGTATGAACTGAGCGATGTGCGGTAAAACCTTATTGAATCAGCCGGGTAATCTGTTTTTTCTTCCATACAAACCGGTAATACCCGTACTGCAGCAGCAGGCTGATGACAAAAGCCGCCGGATAACCGACCCAAATGCCGAGAATGCCGAGTTTCGTGTAATGAGATAGTATAAAGGCGATAGGCACCTCGATTCCCCAAATCGCAAAAATGCTGATAACAGTCGGCCATAATACCGTACCGCTCGCCCGCATTGTCGCTGAAACGATCTGAGCGTGACCGAAAATCAGATAGCTCCAAAGTGTAATCATAATAAGATTGCGGGCAATATGAAGCGTGTCCTGATCGGTTAAAAACAAAGCCAGTATCTGCCGGGAGAAGGTGTAAATCAGCACAATCAAAACCCCGCCGATCAAATAATTCAGGCCGATGCCGACTTTGATGACCTGCTTCAGCCGGCCGAATTGATTGGCTCCTATGGATTGGGCGGCAAAAATTGAAACGGCGATACCGAGGCTTACCGCCGGCATCTGCACATAACTCGCCACTTGGTTGACAACCCCGTAAGCAGCAGTCGCATTTGATCCGTAATGATTCACAAAAGAGATGACCGCGATTTCAGAAAGCGATACGAGAATCATATTGATGCTCGACGGAATACCGAGCCGCAGTAAAAGCGCGAGCAGCTTTTTGTCCATTTTAAGAGAGCGGAACGCAGTCTGGTCAAATGCAAGCGGGTGCTTCTTTTTCCGCAAATAAACCATCAGCACGATAAATGTCACGATGTTTGAAATGACCGTTGCATACGCTGATCCGTAAATGCCGAACTTCGGAAGCCCGAAAAGTCCGAGAATCAATAAAGGCAAAAGCCCGATGTTAATGACCGTACTGACGATTAACGTATAAAACGGGGTCTTTGAATCTCCCGTTCCGCGTAAAAATGTTGTATAAGCAAAATATAAAAACATCAGCGGCATCGCGCAAAACAGAATGCGCGCATATCGGACACTGACATCTATTACGTTTTCCGGCGTTCCCATCAGCCGCAAAATATCAAGCGTAAACACACTGCCGACAACTGCCAGAACAATACCGAGCATAAAGGTAAACGTCAGCGTAGTGCCGACAATCGCTTTCATTCTCTCTTCGTTTTTCGCGCCGTAAGCCTGCCCGATCAGAATGGAACTTCCTGAACCGATTCCGATTGTAAAGGAAATCAGCAGGAAAAACAGCGGAAAAAAAGACGATACGGCGGCAAGCGCATCGACTCCGAGCCACCTCCCGACAAACACCATTCCGACCAACTGGCCGACAGATTGCAATACGTTGCTTAATAGCAGCGGGACTAAAAATAATGACATAGACCGCCAGACAGACTGGCCAGGGCCTTCCGCTGTCTCCAGATTATCTTGTACCTCCATATGTAGGACTCCTTTTTTGATTTTCTTCCATTTTATTATTCAGCAGACAGCTTGTAAAAACCTTTTGTTCAATGAAACTCTTTATCTTTTTCTACCGTCTTACATGGAAATAAATCATAAAAATAAAAAGTGCGGAAAATATTTCTGAAAAGGTATTGTAATCTTACCGTAATTATTGTAACATTTGTAACATAAGAGAAAGAGATTCGTTGAAGGAGAGATTATATCATGAAAAAATGGCTATTATTCCTCACTACTATTACATTGATTCTATCACTGGGCACTGCGGCGACTGCCAAAAATACGCCTAATGACCTAACACAAAAACAAGCACTTCAGCTGGCTCTGTCAGCAAGAGAACATTTTTGGAACACCATGAGCGGAGGAACGCTTAAGTCAAAAGCAAACTGCACATCCGAGCAGTTCGAATATCAAAATCTTCAATATGTATTCATGTGCAAAGAACTCGGAACAAAAGCGAAAGCCGTAAAATATCTGACACCCGCTTTTACAAAGCAGGCGATTGATAAAGGGCTTAAAGAGTACCACTTCACTGTAAAAGACGGCAAATTGGCTGTTCCGGTCGGCGACGGAGATAACCTCCTGAATTGGAAAAAAGCAAAAATGACCCTTCTTTCTAAAAAAGGAAGCGTCCAAACGTACCGCTTCACTGTACCGACTCTTGACGGTTCTCCGTCAGCAAAACGCGACGTTACATTCGTAAAAGAAAACAACGTTTGGAAAGTCAATCAATTTGATGCTGTTATATAAAGAAAAGCCCGCTTTTAGCGGGCTTTTTTGAATGATAAAAAACCCCTTGTATAACAAGGGATTTTTATATTTGGCAGATGTGATTAAAATGAAACGCTCTAGGAGAGATTCGAACTCCCGACCTGCAGTTTAGGAAACTGCTGCACTATCCGCTGTGCTACTAGAGCCTGCTTATATAGTAACGCTGGCGGCCGTTTTTTTCAAGCCTACAGCCCGCCGAACACTTTATAAGCCGCTCTCGTCGTATCCTCATCTATTCCGATATAACGCATCGTAATAGACGGAGAAGAATGATTTAATATCCGCTGGAGTTCGGCAATATCTTTCGTCCTCTGATAAAAATGATACCCGAACGTCTTTCTCAGCGTATGCGTCCCGATCTCCTCCAATCCGCACGCAGCAGCTGCTTCTTTTAATATTCTGTATGCCTGAATCCGCGAAATAGGCTTATTCGTCCGTTTCGATTTAAACAAATAGTCATTCTCTTTCATATCTTTTGTATATGCGTATATGTCGGCCTTTAGAGATTCCAATATCAGAATTTTTCTTTTCTTTCTCGTTTTGCTCTCAGTCGCCCATACATGATCTTTGTTTCTGACATCCCTTACGCGAAGCGGCAGAACATCAGAAATCCGCAGTGCACTGTTCATGCCGAAAATAAATAAAAAATAATCACGTTCACTTTTCTTCATTAAATACTGTTTGACTTCCTGGATCTTCTCCAAACTTCGGATCGGCTGTACGATATGCATCAAAAAACCCCTTATAATTGGTAAAGTAACATATTGAGGATTATGTTACTATTATAGCTGAAACCCATTGAATGATAAAGGATAAAGCCTCTTATGTAACATAATATACATAGTGTTACATAAAGAAAATAAAACACCTGTTTTCAAAAAGATCCCCAAAAACATCGTTTATATCCCCGTGACGGGATTTTGAGACATCGGAGTCTCTTAGTATTCAAAAAAGAAAACAGCGCCCTTAAAACGAAATATGAGCGTCCGATTTTTTTGTGAACAGCTGAAGAAATGCAAAAAAAAGACACAATATGAAATTGTGTCCTAATCTTCGTCTTTTACATCAATGTCTTCAGGGAGCGGTTCATTTAAAAACTCTTGTATCATTTCTTTATATTTCTCCAGCTGTTCAAGATGGGTTTGAAATTGTTCTTTGTTGATTAAATATTGCTGCCCGTCATGGACCGCTCTTATTTTATTCGTCAAAATAAGATTGTGTACATATTCTTCAGGAAGACTGGTAAACTCCGCTGTCTCTTTAATGGTTAAATACATGGCTCACGTTCCTTTCATATGTCATGTGAGTGAATTCTGTTTTATTTATTGTAGCTTATTTTTTGCCTTAATGCTTGTTTCACAGCTTTTTCTGTCCGGTTTCCCATTTATCCCATTTCCGACTGATTACATTCACACAGAAACCCCGTTTTTTTGCACACCGGACTATTCCGTTTGTCACTTGTGAAAACAGCACATTTTACTTACTCTATAATTGTAAGCGGAAAACAAAGGAGGCAGACTATGAAAAAGAAAAAGTTTATGAATCTCTGTTTTATCGTTCTGCTCAGTACTTTGCTCGCAGCCGGAAGCATCCCTTATCACGCTCAGGCTAAGAAACACCCGTTTTCCTATGATGACTACAAACAGGTAGATGTCGGCAAAGACGGCATGGTCGCCACCGCCCATCCTCTCGCTTCACAAATCGGTGCCGACGTGCTGAAAAAAGGCGGCAATGCAATTGACGCCGCGGTGGCCATTCAATTTGCATTAAACGTAACCGAACCGATGATGTCGGGTATCGGCGGCGGCGGATTTATGATGGTTTATGATGCGAAAACGAAAGACACCACCATTATCGACAGCCGGGAACGCGCACCCGAAGGCGCAACACCGGATATGTTCCTGGACGAAAACGGCAAAGCCATTCCTTTCTCTGAGCGGGTTACAAAAGGGACTGCAGTCGGTGTTCCGGGAACATTAAAAGGACTTGAAAAAGCGCTCGACAAATGGGGCACCCGCTCCATGAAACAACTCATCACCCCTTCCATTAAACTTGCCTCAAAAGGCTTTCCGATTGATTCGGTTTTAGCTGACGCCATCTCAGATTATAAAGACAAATTATCACACACTGCTGCAAAAGACGTGTTTCTTCCGGACGGAGAACCTCTGAAAGAAGGAGACACACTGGTCCAAAAAGACTTAGCCAAAACATTTACAGCTATTAAGTACAAAGGCACAAAAGCGTTCTATGACGGAGCATTCTCCAAAAAGCTCGCGGAAACAGTGCGGGAATTCGGCGGCTCAATGACAGAAAAAGATATTAAAAACTTCAATGTAACGATTGATGAACCGATCTGGGGAGATTACCAGGGCTATCATATCGCAACTGCTCCTCCTCCAAGCTCCGGCGGTGTTTTCCTGTTGCAAATGCTGAACCTTCTGGATGATTTTAAGCTTTCCCAATATGATATCCGTTCTTGGCAAAAATATCAGCTTCTCGCAGAAACAATGCATTTGGCTTATGCTGACCGCGCCGCATTTGCCGGGGACCCAGAATTCGTCAACGTCCCCCTCAAAGGTCTCTTGAATCCAGATTATATCAATGCCCGCAGACAGCTGATAGATATTAATAAAGTGAATAAAAAACCGAAAGCCGGTGATCCTTGGGCTTATCAGGAAGGCGCTGCAAACTATAAACAAGTCGAACAGCCGACTGATAAACAAGAGGGTCAAACGACTCACTTCACAGTAACCGATCGCTTCGGCAATGTTGTATCTTATACAACAACGATTGAACAGCTGTTCGGTTCCGGCATTATGGTTCCCGGATATGGCGTTGTTTTGAACAACGAATTAACAGACTTCGACGCGGTGCCGGGCGGCGCAAATGAAGTGCAGCCGAATAAACGTCCGCTCAGCAGCATGACTCCGACCATTTTATTTAAAAATAACGAACCCGTCCTGACTGTCGGCTCCCCCGGCGGAGCAACGATTATTTCTTCCGTTTTGCAAACGATCCTGAACAAAGTCGAGTACGGCATGGATCTGAAAGCGGCGGTCGAAGAGCCGAGAATTTACACAAACAGTATGACGTCCTATCGTTATGAAAAAGGAGTGCCGGAAGAAGCCCGTGCAAAACTGAACGAAATGGGGCATAAATTCGGCAGCAGTCCGATTGATATCGGAAACGTGCAAAGCATCCTGATTGATCGTGAAAACGGCACCTTCACCGGCGTTGCCGACTCCAGCCGAAATGGAGCTGCAATCGGCGTAAACTTGAAGAAATGTGAAAAATAACAAGACAAAAAGCCTCATTTCTCAAACTGAGAAACGAGGCTTTTGTTTATTCGGCACTGTATTCGGATGAGGTTTTTTCAGACATTAACAACATAAGTGAAAGTACGCCGCACATCGCAATAACAACACCGCCTGCACCAATCCATGTCACTGACGCAAGAGACAGATGAGTGACAACAACGCCCCCGATACCTGCCCCGGCAGCCATAGCCAGCTGCATCATAGACTGGTTGAGGCCAAGTAATACACCTGATGATTCCGGCTCCATCGTTGCCAAATGATATTGCTGAGCCGGCCCGGATGACCAGGCGGAAAAGGACCAAAAAATAAGCACTGCCGCTGCTCCGGCAGCAGAATGTGTAACAAAGGGCAATAACATGAGCATGATAGCATGAAGCGCCATTCCGCCGGTCAATGTGACACGCGCCCCCCATTTGTCTGCACTGAAACCGCCTGCTTTAGAGCCGGCAAGACTTGCAACCCCGAAAATAAGGAGCAATGTGCTCAGCATTCCGCTGCTGATATGAGTAACGTTCAGTAAAAATGGCGAAAGGTACGTATACGCAACCGAATAGCCTCCAAGCCAAAAAAACGTGATGGCCAGGCCGACAGCCACTTTTCGTTTCTTCAAAAAAGAAAGTTGCTGAATGAGCGGCACGGGTTTATCTCCTTTTATCTCAGGCAGCGCGAAACGTATAATCAGCATGGCAATGATTCCGAGTGCCGCAATACCGGCGAAAACCATCTTCCAGCCGAAAGCTTCAGACACGGTTCTTCCGATCGGCACACCGATAATGAGTGCCGCCGTAAATCCCATAATGACTGTCGCAAGAGAGCTTGCCTGCTTTCCCGGAGGAGCAATTTTTGCTGCAATCGTAAGCGCGGTTACCACCACGCTTCCCGCTCCAAGCGCCATGATCACCCGTGCTCCCGCAAATAAGCCGAATCCCTGCACAAGGAAAGAAATGATATTTCCGATAACAAACAGCCCCAGAGCATAGATCATAAGCTTCCTTCTGTCCAGCCTTGCTGTCAGAACCATCACGACGGGCGTTCCGATTGCATAAACGAGTGAAAAAATTGTAATCAGCTGCCCTGCCGCTGCCACAGTGACGCCCAAAGATCCTGCAATTTTATCAAGCACCCCGGATATCACATATTCAGAGGTCCCAACTAAAAAGCTGATAATCGCTAAAATGTAAACCTTCCATGTATTTTGCATCTGATACACTCCTTCATTGATGATTTATATAAAGATATATTGTGATATATCGATATAAAAGATTAAAAACAGAAACAAATCGCAATATGTCGATATGTAATCAGAAAAAGAAACTGAATCCCTCTTCAAAGGATTCAGCCCTACATTTCGCGCTGAAAATAATCGGCCATCGCCTTTATCGCTTCTTCATCTCTTTTATAATAGGTATATTTGCCGATCCGTTTCGTTTGGATAAGGCCCGCCCGCTGAAGGATGGAAAGATATTGAGACGCCGTTGACTGTGTCATCTGAAGCTTATCGGTGATCTGACTCACACATACTCCGATTTCATTCATATCAATGCCATCATGCGGGGCGAAGTGACGGTCCGGCTCTTTCAGCCATTGTAAAATCTCAAGCCGGGACTCATTAGACAACGCTTTAAAAACATCAATAGGTTTCATACGTTTTATTATATCGTGATTTTACGATATGTCAATGTCGATTTACTTGAATCTCTTGTTTTGTTTCATTTATGATCCGGGAAACAAAATCACTCACACTCTCTTCAAATGTGTCGTCCCGTCCGTATTGTCTTACCTGTACAGATTGATGGCGGCACTCGTGATCCCCCACAACAGCAATATACGGTATTTTTTTCATTTGTGCTTCTCTGATTTTATACCCGAGTTTTTCATCGCGCAGATCAAGCTCAGCCCTGATCCCCGCGTTCTTCAGCTGCCGGTGCGCCTGTTCTGCGCAGTCCCGGTGTGCGGTATTTGATACCGGGATGATTTTTGCCTGTACCGGAGCAAGCCATAAAGGGAACGCTCCCCCGAAATGTTCGGTAATGATTCCGAAAAATCTGTCAAGAGATCCGAATACCGCCCGGTGAATAACAACAGGACGGACTTTTTGATTTTTTTCATCAATATATGTTAAATCAAATTTCTCCGGCATTTGAAAATCGAGCTGGACAGTAGCGCATTGATGGCTTCGATTCAGCGCATCTTTTATATGAATATCAATTTTCGGGCCGTAAAATGCGCCATCCCCCCGATTAAATCGAAAACGATATCCCTGTTCTTTTAATACTTTCTCTAATGCGCTCTCCGCCCGGTCCCACAAATGTTCGCTTCCCATGTAATTGTCCGGTCTTGTTGACAGCTCAATATCATAGGAAAAACCGAATGCGGTGTACACCTCGTGAATCAGCTGAAGCGCTGAAGTAATTTCGCTCTCGATCTGATCGGGCGTTACAAAAATATGCGCATCATCCTGGCAAAAGGACCTGACGCGAAGCAGGCCATTGAGCGCCCCGCTGAATTCGTGACGGTGCACCTGGCCGAATTCAGCCATCCGAATCGGAAGATCGCGATAAGAACGAAGCTTTTCTTTAAAAATGAGCATGTGGCCGGGGCAGTTCATCGGCTTTAACGCGAAGCGCTGGAGATCGGCTTCTGAGAAATACATATTCTCTTTATAATGATCCCAATGGCCTGATTGCTCCCAAAGACGCTGGTTCATCATCATAGGTGTGCGCACTTCCTGATAATGATAGGCATCCTGCTTTGAACGCAGAAATGATTCAAGCGTATTTCGGATGAACTGACCGTTCGGCAGATAAAAAGGCATACCCGGCGCTTCTTCTGAAAACATAAAAAGCTGTAATTCCGCTCCCAATTTTCGATGATTTCTCTTCTCCGCCTCTTTTATCAGCTGAAAATGCCTGTTCAGCTCCTTTTTTGAAGAAAATGCCTTCCCATAAATGCGCTGCAGCATTTTTTGATTGCTGTCGCCCCGCCAATAAGCCCCTGACACATGAGTGAGCGAAAAAGCTTTTATCTGACCGGCAGACGCCAAGTGCGGCCCCCAGCATAAATCAATGAAGTCGCTCTGACGGTAAATACTGATTGTATCCTGCTGCGGAATATCGGCTAAAAGCTCGAGCTTCAGCGGCTCGTGAGCAAACAGATGCTCTGCCTCTTCTCTGGAGATTTCTTCTCTGATGATTTCCGGATTTTCTGAAATGATTCTGTTCATTTCTTTCTCAATGGCGGCCAGGTCTTTTTCTGTAATCGTTTCATTCATGTCAAAATCATAATAAAAGCCATTTTCAATAACGGGACCGATCCCTAAACAGACCTTCGGATACAGACGTTTTACCGCTTGCGCCAATACGTGCGCTGCTGTGTGTCTCATCACTCCCAGCCCTTCTTCAGATTGAAAACTGCACAGTTCAATTTCAGCATCTTCATGAATGCTTCTTCTAAGGTCATATAACGATCCGTTTACCTTGCCGGCGGCTGATGTCTTTTTCAAAGCCGGACTGATTGATTGGGCGATCTCTTCTAACGTAACGCCTTTTTGGTATTCTTTTTGTTTCCCGTCAGGAAAAGTAATCACAATGTGCGGTTTCTTCACGGTCTGATCTCTCCTTTATTTTTAAGAAAATAAAAACACACTCATCCCAAAACAAGGGACGAGTGTGTGTCAGACCCGCGGTTCCACCCAAATTCCCGCCACTTCAAGCGGCGGCTCATTGTTGCCGTAACGCGGCTGTACGGTACCGGCTGCTTTCGTTCACCGATACAGCTCAAAAGGCGGTAAGCTCATTCTTCGTGCCGGGAAGGTCTCAGCCTTGCCTCCCCTCTCTGTATGGCCGGTTCGAATAACTCATGTCCTTATCATTGCCATTTTTCTTATATCAACATAAAAACACACTCATCCCAAAATAAGGGACGAGTGTGTGTCAGACCCGCGGTTCCACCCAAATTCCCGCCGCTTCAAGCGGCGGCTCATTGTTGCCGTAACGCGGCTGTACGGTATCGGCTGCTTTCGTTCACCGATACAGCTCAAAAGGCGGTAAGCCCATTCTTCGTGCCGGGAAGGTCTCAGCCTTGCCTTCCCTCTCTGTATGGCCGGTTCGAATGACTCATGTCCTTATCATTGCAGATTCATTATCCGAAAAAACTTTCTTTTATTATACATAAATTTCCGCGAAAAGAAAGTTTTTTTAAAAAAAATCGGTAAAAAATTCGGCATATTCAGCTGTCCTGTTACGTCATCTTCCATTCGGTAACGCTTTTAATCCATTCAACAGTTCTTCAAACGCCGATGTCAAAAATAAATCACGCCGGTAGATGAATGATATATTCATATCCCGAAAACGTTCAGGGAGCTGATGATGAAAAAGATTTTCCCGGTTTTTAAAATAACGGGCGGCTGACGCAGGCAAAAAGGAAACACCCAACCCTGCCTGCACCGCTCCAATAATGGCTTCCAGCGTTCCGAATTCAATGATTTTCTGTTCAGGCACTGCTTCCTCTTTCAATATGTTTTTTATTTTACGGCGGTGCGAACAGCCGGCGGCAAAAAACAGAATCGGCTCTCGCAGCAGGTTTTGCAAGCTGCCTTCCCGCACATTTGAGACCACGATCAATTCTTCTTGGAATACGGCGGATTGCTTAAGGTCTTCGTGTTCGACCGGCCCATAAACAAAAGCCCCGTCCAGCTCATACTGCAGGACGCGCTGCACTAAGGTATGTGTATCACCGGTTGACAGTGACAGCTGTACTTTCGGATATCGTCTGCAATACTCCGTGAAAAATTGAGGGAGATGGACGGCTGCCGCCGTTTCTAAAGAACCGATGCGGAGCGGGCCGTTCGGATGTCCTGCCTCTTGCGCATTTTTTTGCGCCTCATATAGCAGCTGCAGAATTCTGTCTGCATCTTTCAATAAGCTTTCACCTGCTGGCGTCAGCGTCATTCCCCGATTCGTCCGGTAAAACAGCTGTGTTTGCAATTGCCGTTCCAGCTGCTGAATCCGGTTTGTCACATTTGATTGAACATAATGCAGACTTTCGGCCGCCTTTGAAATACTGCCTTTTCGGGCGACAGCCTGAAAAATCTTTAAGTCTCCGCTTTCCATGTAAGGACACCTTCTTGCTATGATTTTTATTGATAGCCGGCTATCAATTTTCCTTCATTTACTGCAGCTGTTACAGCCTGTAAAATTTTTCTCATCAACCATAAAGGAGAGAAAAATAATGGATGCCATTATCATACACGAAAATAGCTTTCATTTCAGGCAGATACCTGACAAACATCCGGGGAACGGACAAGTCAAAATAAAGCTGAAAACAGCCGGATTAAACCATCGGGATTTGTTTTTAATGAAAAACCACGAAACCGGAAACCGTGAATTTATTCTCGGTTCAGACGGCGCGGGAATCGTAACTGAAATAGGACACGGCGTCCGTTCTCATTTACTGCATGCGGAAGTCATCATCAACCCGGTGCTGAATTGGAAGACTGTTGAGGATGTACCAGACGTCCCTGATATTTTAGGCGGTCCAAGCGACGGAACTTTTTCACCTTATGTCATCGTTCCTGCGGAAAATGCCATTGTAAAACCCGATCATCTGACATGGGAGGAAGCGGGCGTGCTGCCGTTATCAGCATTAACCGCTTATCGCGCCTTATTTACAAAAGGACAATTGAAAAAGGGCGAACACCTTATCCTTCCGGGCATCGGAAGCGGCGTGGCAACATACGCTTTACGAATGGCAAAAGCAATCGGAGCGACAGTCAGCGTCACCTCCCGCAGTGAAAACAAAAAACAAACCGCACTGTCATACGGTGCAGACCGGGCAATTGACAGTTACGGCGACTGGAATGAAGCGCTCAATGGCCAAAAAGCAGATATCATACTTGACGGTGTCGGTCCCGCTTTATATCAACACTACCTTGACATTATGAAACCGAATGGCCGGATCGTAACATTCGGTGCCAGTTCAGGTGATCAGCTTGGATTTCCTATTCGCTCGCTGTTTTTTCCGCAGATTCATATTCTCGGTACATCAATGGGAAGCAATGAGGAATTCGCGCAAATGCTGGAATTGATAAAACGCTGCGGCATCCGCCCCATTATCGACCATATGTACCCTCTTAGAGAAGCAGCCGATGCCATTAAGAGAATGCAGGAAGGACGGCAGTTCGGCAATATCGGCTTTCATATAGATGTCTAAAAAGAGGAGCGGACCCCCTCCGCTCTGACATACTCTTGATATATTTCTATCAAAAATATAAAAAAGTGTTTTCCCGGTTTTTAAAACTTTTCGATGATGCCCGTCAATAAAATGCACAGCAAAAGTGTCTTTAAACGGCGCCGCCCGAGCTTGCACAGCCCTTCCAGATAACTTGTGTCAGCACAAGCCTTTACGTAACGTTTTGCGGCAGCTATCAAAACAGGCCTTCTAAACGTTCACCGATTTGAAACTGCTGAACGGAAGAACAAATCATACGTCGCTCTGTTTCAGAAAGCAGATCATGTTAACAGTTCAGTTCCATGACATATGAAAAAACCGGCTGAGCCCAGCCGGTTCTATAATTAATCCCCTTTATTTACGGTAAAACAGTGCTCCCCATTAAATAACTGTCGACTTCGCGCGCTGCTTCCCGGCCTTCATTAATCGCCCATACAATCAGGCTTTGGCCTCTTCTCGCATCCCCTGCGGCGAAAACACCGTCAACATTCGTTTTATAATCCCCATATGCCGCCTGAATTTTATGATTTGCCGAATCGACACCAAACTGCTTCAATAATGGCTGTTCAGTTCCTTCAAAACCGATGGCGATAAACACCAGCTGAGCAGGCCATACTTTCTCCGTTCCGGGCAGTTCATGAAATTCATACTTACCGAATTCATTTCTGACTTTTTCCATTTGGATGGTGTGGATCTCTTTTAAGCGGCCTTGTTTATCGGCCACCATTTTTGTCGTCTGAATTGAATATTCTCTCGGATCTTTGCCGAACTTTGCCTGCGCTTCTTCATAGGCGTATTCAAGGGTGAAGACGTGCGGCTGTTCAGGCCACATATTGTCATTCGTGCGCGTCTGAGGAAGTTTAGGGTGTTTCCCGAACTGATGCACGCTGCGCGCTTTTTGGCGCAGCGCGGTTGCTACGCAGTCAGCTCCTGTGTCTCCCCCGCCGATCACGATGACGTCTTTCCCTTTAGCGTCTATGAATTGTTTATCTTTGAAGTTGGAATCTAAGTAGCTTTTCGTCGCCAGTGTTAAATAATCCATTGCGTAATGGACGCCTTTTGCTTCCCGGCCTTCAATCAGCAGATTGCGCTGCTTTTGGGCGCCTGTGCACAAAATGACGGCATCAAATTGTTCTTTGAGCTCATCAGCCGTTATGTCAACGCCGATTTCGGTATTTGTCACAAAATCTATACCTTCCTGCGTCAAAAGCTTAATACGGCGTTCGACGACATTTTTCTCAAGCTTCATGCTCGGAATGCCGTACATCAGCAGGCCGCCGGCTCTGTCAGCACGTTCATAGACCGTTACGGAATGACCGGCTTGGTTCAGCTGATCAGCGCTTGCCAGACCTGCCGGGCCTGAACCGACAACAGCGACTTTCTTACCTGTGCGTTTCGCTGGAATTCTCGGCTGAATCCATCCGTTCTCAAAACCTTTGTCAATGATCGTCCGCTCGATGTTTTTAATTGAAACAGCCGGATCTGAAATGGCCAGTGTACAAGATCCTTCACAAGGAGCGGGACAGACCCGCCCTGTGAATTCAGGAAAGTTATTCGTTTTCAAAAGGCGCTCCAGTGCTTCTTTCCAGCGCCCCCGATAGACGAGGTCATTCCATTCCGGTATTAAATTATAAATCGGACATCCGGATGTAAAACCGTTAATATCAGCGCCGATTTGGCAAAACGGTGTGCCGCAATCCATACACCGCGCCCCCTGCCGCTTTGACGCTTCATCTGAAAATGGAGCCGAATACTCTTTCCAATCTTTTAAGCGAGTGAGAGGGTCCCGCTCAGCCGGTTTTTCTCGTTTTTCTTCCATGAATCCAGTTGGTTTCCCCATGTTCCTCTCCCCTTTCTTACTGCACTACCGCTTGTTTTTGATCTTTGGCCGGCGTTTGGTGAGCCTTTGTGTTGGCTTCAAAAGCATACATAATGGCGTCTTCTTCTGATAAACCCGCCGCTTTTTGTTCTTCGATGCTGAGGAGCATTTGTTTATAGTTTTTCGGAATGACTTTGATAAAGGTTTCTGCGGCGTCTTCCCAATGATCCAGGAGGTCTGCGGCTTTTTTGCTGTTTGTCAGCGCCGCATGCCGTTTGACCATTTCTTTCACTTCTTTGATCTCCGTTTCATCCGTCAGTTTTTCAAATGAAATCATTTCCATGTTGCATTTGCGTTTAAATGCTTTGGTATCATCGCTCAGGACGTATGCGATACCGCCTGACATCCCCGCTCCGAAGTTTTTGCCGACTTCACCGAGGACGACAACCCGGCCGCCTGTCATGTATTCACAGCCGTGATCTCCGATACCTTCTACAACGACATTGACTCCGCTGTTGCGGACCGCAAAACGTTCACCGGCTCGCCCGTTAATGTACGCTTCCCCGCTTGTTGCTCCGTAAAAGGCGACGTTCCCGATAATAACGTTCTCATGCGTTTCGCAATTGAAGGCATCAGGCGCTTTCACGATGATTTTTCCGCCTGACAGCCCTTTTCCTACGTAGTCATTTGAATCCCCAGTCAAATGAAGCGTCATCCCTTTAGGGACAAATGCGCCGAAACTCTGTCCGGCTGATCCGGTGAAATGGAGCCTGATCGTATCATCCGGCAGTCCTTCCGCTCCGTAGCGTTTGGAAATTTCACTTCCCGTCACGGTTCCGGCTACGCGATTTGTATTATTGATCTTGATTTCCGCTTCCGCTTCCTGACCGGCTTCAATTGCAGCCTGCACCGCCGGAAGAATTTCCGTCATATCAAGTGACTGACCGATTTTATGATTTTGCGCAGTCCGGAAAGTGCGCACGCCTTCAGGCTGATACAGCAGCGTAGACAAATCAAGCTGTCCCGCTTTCCAATGCGCTTTTGCACGTTCGCTTACATGAAGAACGTCTGTGCGGCCGATCATTTCATCCAGCGTTTTAAAACCTAACTGCGCCATATATTCACGCACTTCTTCCGCGACAAACAGCATGTAGTTTACGATATGATCAGGATCGCCCATAAACTTTTTGCGAAGCTCCGGATTTTGCGTCGCGACACCTACAGGACATGTATCTAAGTGACAGGCGCGCATCATGACGCAGCCTAGAACGACGAGCGGCGCTGTGGCAAATCCGAATTCTTCCGCGCCTAGCAAGGCGGCCATCACGACGTCGCGCCCTGTCATCAGCTTACCATCCGTTTCCAATACCACGCGATCCCGTAAACCGTTCAGCATCAGCGTTTGGTGAGCTTCTGCAAGGCCAAGCTCCCACGGAAGACCTGTATGTTTAATACTCGTTTTCGGTGAAGCACCCGTTCCGCCGTCGTACCCGCTGATGACGATGACATCGGCCGTACCTTTTGCCACACCGGCCGCAATCGTGCCGACGCCGGCTTTTGACACGAGCTTGACGCTGATTCGCGCGTTTCGATTTGCATTTTTCAAATCATGGATCAGCTGAGCCAGATCTTCAATTGAATAAATGTCATGATGAGGAGGCGGTGAAATCAGCCCGACACCTGGTGTAGAACCGCGGACATCCGCGACCCAAGGATATACTTTGTTGCCCGGAAGCTGGCCGCCTTCTCCCGGCTTCGCCCCTTGCGCCATTTTGATCTGCAATTCATCCGCATTGACGAGATAATGGCTTTTTACGCCGAAACGGCCGGATGCGATCTGTTTAATTGCACTTCTTCTGTCGTCGCCATTTTCATCCGGAATAAAACGTTTCGGGTCTTCGCCGCCTTCTCCGCTGTTGCTTCTTCCGCCGAGCCGGTTCATCGCTATTGCCAAAGCTTCATGCGCTTCCTTGCTTAATGAACCGAACGACATCGCCCCTGTTTTAAAACGTTTTACGATGGACGCAGCTGATTCGACTTCTTCTAATTTTAAAGGTTTGCGGTCTTCTTTGAATGCGAACAGATTACGTAAAAACCCGATTCGTTCTTCATCCGCTGCATGAGAATATTGCTTAAACAGGCTGTAATCATTCTTGCGGCACGCCCATTGCAGGGTATGGATGGTTTTCGGATTGAAAGCGTGGTGCTCTCCCCCGTTTCGCCATTGGAATTCACTACCCGGTTCAAGAGTTTGGCTGTAATCATCCTTGTAAGCCGCTTGATGACGCTGTTTTGCTTCTTGCGCGATCGTTTCGATATCGATTCCGCCAAGCTGGGATGCAGTTCCCGTAAAGTATTTGGAAATGACGTCTTCACCGATGCCGACCGCTTCAAAAATTTGGGCGCCTCTGTAACTTTGCACAGTTGAAATCCCCATTTTTGACATCACTTTCACGACGCCTTCTGTCACGCTCTTTCCGTATTTGCTGACAGCTTCTTCATACGGAATATCAAGCCGTCCTTCATCGATTTCCTGCTTATACGTAGCATAAGTCAAATATGGATTGACAGCATCGGCCCCATATCCGATGAGAGCCGCAAAGTGATGAACTTCACGCGCTTCGCCTGATTCAACGATAATGCTTGCTTTAGTACGCAGACCTTGACGGATTAAATGCTGATGCAGCGCACTGACGGCCAAAAGCGGCGGAATCGGTGTCAATTCTTTACTCATTGCCCTGTCAGATAAAATTAACAGAGATACGCCTTCCTTGATCGCTTTTTCCGCCTGCTGAAACAAATCCTTCAGGCCTTTTTCCAGGTCATCGGAAAACAGCGTGCGGATGTTCTGGCTCTTAATGTCAGGATGCACAAGTGTTTTCAGCGCATAAAACTGTTCGTTAGATAATACAGGAGTGTACAGTTTAATGCGGCGGGCATTTCTTTCACTCGGATGTAGCAGATCGCCTTCAGCTCCGAGCCATGTCACCGTGGAGGTCACCAGCTGCTCGCGGATCGCGTCAATCGGCGGGTTTGTGACTTGCGCAAACAGCTGTTTAAAATAATGAAACAGTGATTGGGCACGGTCGGATAAAACGGCGAGCGGCGAGTCATTTCCCATGGAGCCGAGCGGGTCTTTGCCTTCTTTAATAACAGGAATTAAATATTTCTGAATATCTTCATACGTATAGCCAAATGCTTTTTGCCGGACGAGAAGATCATCGAATTGTTCCTCTTCCCGGATTTCCGGATCAGGATTCACTTGAACCAATTCCTCTTCAAGCCATTTTTGATACGGGAATTCATTGGCGATTTCCGTTTTTACTTCTTCATCTGAAATAATCCGGCCTTCCTCTAAGTCAATGAGCAGCATTTTTCCGGGTTCCAGGCGTTTTTTATGAAGAATGTTTTCCTGCTCCACTTCAATAACGCCCACCTCAGATGAGAAAATAATATGGTCATCTTTTGTCACATAGTAACGTGCCGGACGCAGGCCGTTACGGTCAAGGATGGCGCCGATTTGTTTACCGTCCGTAAACGAAATGGCGGTCGGTCCGTCCCACGGCTCCATTAAAGAGCTGTGATATTCGTAAAAAGCCCGTTTCGCTTTAGACATGTGAGTGTTTTCGGTCCATGGTTCCGGGATCAGCATCATTGCCGTATGTGCCGGCTTCCGTCCCGCCATCACGAAAAATTCAAACGCATTATCAAGAATGGATGAGTCACTGCCCTCAGCATTTAAAATCGGCAGCACTTTATGAAGATCGTCTCCGAAGCTTTCTGAAACAAACTGCTGCTCTCTCGCCCGCATCCAATTGATATTGCCCCGGAGCGTATTGATTTCTCCGTTATGGATCAGATAGCGGTTCGGATGGGCACGTTCCCAAGTAGGAAAGGTATTTGTGCTGAACCGTGAATGTACGAGTGAAAATGCAGATACGAAGGTTTCATCCTGCAAATCCAAATAAAACGCGTCAACCTGCTCAGGCGTTAACAAACCTTTATAAACGATAGTCTGGCTTGACAGGCTTGCGAAGTAAAAATCAAGCTGTTCTTGGACGCCCCAATTTTCCGCCTGCTTCCGGATGACATACAGTTTGCGTTCAAAAGCAAGGCTGTCTTTCAAATCGTTTGCGGCACCGATAAATACTTGGCGCACGTACGGGCAAGTACTTTGTGCCACTGTTCCGATTTTTCCGACATTAACGGGGACGGTTCTCCAGCCGAGAACGGTCTGCCCTTCCTGCTCAATGAATGCATTCACCTGTTTCTCGATCTTTTTTCTTTCCTCTTCATTTTGCGAGAAAAAGACCATTCCTACCCCGTAACGGCCTTTTTCAGGCAGCTTCATTTCTCCGCACTCCTTCTTAAAAAAAGCATCAGGGATCTGAACCATCAGGCCGGCGCCGTCTCCCGTATTCGGGTCACTGCCCTGTCCTCCTCTGTGATCCAGCTGGCAAAGCATCTGCAGTCCTTTTTTCACAATGTCATGTGAAGGTTTCCCTTTTAAATGGGCATACAAGCCGATTCCGCATGCATCATGCTCAAATTCCGGACGGTAGAGACCTTGTGCTTTCGGCATTTGATTGTAAGTCATAATTCCTCTCCCCCGATCAGTTTCCGTTAATTATCGGTCATAAAATCTGACAACTTTAAATTAATTGTAAGTTTTCAAAACAATATAAACAATATATAATTTAGATCAAATACATCTCAAAATGAGATAGATAGGTGTGAACGCAATGGAATTACGCCAGCTTCGGTATTTTATGGAGGTAGCAGAACGGGAACATGTGTCAGAAGCGGCTGATCATCTTCATGTCGCCCAATCCGCCATCAGCAGGCAGATTGCAAATCTTGAAGAAGAGTTGAAGGTCACTTTATTTGAACGGGAAGGCAGAAATATTAAGTTAACGCCGATCGGCAAACAATTTTTAGAACATGTTAAAACAGCGATGAAAGCAATTGATTACGCGAAGGAACAAATCGATGAATATCTTGATCCTAATCGTGGAACCGTCAAAATAGGATTCCCGACGAGCCTTGCAAGTCAGCTTTTGCCGACAGTGATTTCAGCATTTAAAGAGGAGCACCCGAACGTTGAGTTTTTGCTCCGCCAAGGATCTTATAAGTTTTTAATTGAAGCCGTGAGAAACAGGGACATAGATGCGGCGCTGCTCGGCCCCGTTCCGACGGAATTTCCCGACATAACAGGCAATATCTTATTCACAGAAAAGATTTACGCGCTTGTTCCGCTGCATCATCCGCTTGCCAAACAAAAAAATATCCATTTAATTGATCTGCGCGGCGACCAATTTGTTTTATTTCCTGAAGGATTTATTCTCCGCAATATGGCGATTGACGCTTGCAGACAGGCTGGCTTTGCGCCGCTTGTATCAACGGAGGGCGAGGATTTAGATGCCATTAAAGGATTAGTCTCCGCAGGCATGGGCGTTACTTTATTACCTGAAAGCACCTTTGCGGAAACCACACCTCGGTTCACGGTCAAAATTCCGATTGAATTCCCTCAAGTGAAGCGCACCGTAGGCATTATTAAGCCAAAAGGCAGAGAACTGGCTCCGTCTGCGAATGATTTCTATCATTTTGTCATTCAATTTTTCTCCAAACTTGAACAATATCAATAAAAACAAACCCGAGCTTCAAAACGAAGCCTCGGGCTTTGCCATGTTTTATTGATTTTTCTCAGCCGATCGGGATGGACAGTTCAACGTGGCAGACAAACGCTTCCGGATCAATGACTGATTGGCCGGTCTGTTTATGCGGCGTTTCTTTATATGTCTTCAGCTGAGCTGAGGAATAATTGACGATGCCGAGCCCAAGCTCCTCTCCCTGCTGATCAAGCAGTCTGACAACCGCCCCGCTGCTGAATCTGCCGTTAATCTGTTCGATATCCTGCGGTGACAGCGCCACATTTCCGTTCGCTATATCGCGGCTGCTTTTCTTCTCCATCACAATCTCGCCTTCGGGGCCGGAATTAAATGCAAGCCATTGTTCTTTGTGGTTTAACGGGAGGGTTCCTTCCGCTTCAAAATAAGTTCCTTCAGCCGCCTCTTCTACCGCTTGAAGCAGAATGTCCGGGGCGTTAGCCTGCCCGAGGAAGCCTTTAATACCGGAGGCCATCACAATTTTAAAAGCATCCAGCTTTGAACGCATTCCGCCGGTCCCTATCTCACTCCCGGCATCTCCCGCGCTTGCTTCTATTTCCGGGGTGATGTCACTTACATGTCTGATTCGTGCCGCTTCCGGGTTGCTGCGCGGATTATCATCATATAAACCGTCGATATCTGATAAAATCACAAGCATGTCGGCATCAATTAAGCCTGCGACCTTTGCCGCGAGTGTATCATTATCACCGAATTTCAGCCGATTGACTGTGACGGTGTCATTTTCATTAATAATCGGAATAATGCCTCGTTCTAAAAGGACATTCATCGTATTGCGGACATTATGATAGCGGTATTCATCAGAAAAGTCGCTTCTTGTAATTAAAATTTGTGACGCGACATAACCGTGAGCTAAAAACAGCTTTGAATAAGCTTCCATTAATAATCCCTGCCCAATGGAAGCAGAAGCCTGTTTTTCGGGGAGGCTTTCCGGTTTCTGAATAAAGCCGAGCTTCCGATAACCTGCCGCCACTGCGCCGGAAGATACTAAAATCACTTCATAACCGCTGTCTTTCAGCTGTGCGATTTGATCCACCAATGTCTCCAGTTTTCTTCTGCTGATTTCTCCGTGCAGGCTCGTCAGTGAGCTGCTGCCGATTTTCACCGCGACTCTTTTGATCTCCGTCCGAGACGTCACTGTATCACTCCTGTTTTTATTTTATAGTGCTGCTGTTTTTTCAATTGTTTTGCTGATCTCAATAGAACGTTCGGTCGCATGTTTAATGGCTTTGGCAATGGCTTCCCCGCCGCCTTCAGACCTGAGCGCATCAAGGCCGGCTGCAGTCGTGCCGTTTGGAGAGGTGATGTTTTCTCGCAGCACATCCGGTTTTTCCCCCGTCTCCATCAGCATTTTTGCTGCGCCTAATAATGTTTGCGCGCCAATTTTGCGGGACAGTTGTTTATCTAAGCCGGCTTCTTCACCTGCTTTTTCGATAAACTCCATTAAATAATAAAAGTACGCCGGTCCGCTGCCTGCGATGCCGGTGAAAATGTCCATCTGATCTTCTTTGATCACATATACTTCACCGAGACATTCCAGAAGGGATACCGCAGTTTGTGCTGAACTTTGAGAGATATGGTCTCCGAAAGCCGCAGCTGTTGCCGATTCGCCGATCATGCTGGATGTGTTCGGCATGACTCTTACAACCGGCTGATTCTCATGTAATGATTGTTGTATAAATGAGGTTGTTATGCCTGCCAAGACAGACAGGATGATTTGATGAGGTTGAATACGCCGTTTCAGCGTCTCCAGAGCGATTTCAGCATCCTTCGGTTTCATAGCTAAAATAAAGACATCAATGTCTTCGGTTTTCATGCTGTCAAAAGCTGTGCCTTGAATTCCGTATTGATGTTCCAATTCAGCGAGTCGCTCTGTATTTCGGCGGTTTGTCACGCAGATGTTTTGATTGGGAATTTTTTTTGCGCGGACCATGCCTGATATCATTCCTTCAGCCATTGATCCTGCTCCTATAAAAGCAACTTTCTTTTGATCTAAGATCGGTAACATCTCCCTTGTTCGTATTTTGTTCGCATTTTTCACACGTTTTTTATGTTATCATGTCAGGAGTCAATGTCAAGTTTGAAGGTTTTATTGATATGTATTGTTCCCTGTCTGCTATTATGTATAATGAATCACAGAACACACCGCCTGAGCCCGGGCGGCGGGGTGTGTTCCGGACAGATTTAAAAATTATCGGAAAGGGCTTTTTCTATCAGCTTTTTGCAGCGGTCAAGCTCTGTCTTAAGCTGTTTTTTGTAAAGCTTCGCAGCTTCATAGTCTTTAAATTGATAGAGAACGACTTCCTGGAGTTTGGCTCCTTCTTTTTTGACCTTTACCTGTTTTAAGATCCCGTCATCCAAGAGTTCGTGGAGTGACCGGTATACCTCAGTATGATTCGGCTTAAAACCGATGGGTTTAAATTCGGAGCGCAGCACCTCGAGAAGCTTCAGTCCGTAAAGCCGTTCCTGCTCTGTCATTGTAATCAGGTAAAGCTTTAAAAAAGCCCTTTGTTTCACTAAAAAACCGGTTGAACTTCTTTTTTCTTCTTTCAATATGTGCACACCCTTCCATATAACAAATTATTCCATGTACTAAATATTCTCTTTATATTCCGTTTCCCCTTTTATTGTGCGAACAGTTTAATTTGTATTTATTTGTTTTTTAGAGCGGCGGGAAAAAATATAATTGAACATTTGGTACATAGTTTATTTAGTTTAATTATAACTGATATCGGTTTCTTTTTCATTCCTTTTTTTCGCACAAATCCTTTATATCTGCTCATTCAGTTTTAAGGAAACAAAAAAAGACCTGTCTAAAAAGACAGATCCCGTTTTTTAAGGATTGGTTGACCATAAACCGGCAGTTTTGATGAAAATGCGCGGATGTAATTTCAATTGAGCAACCATATATTCTGCAAGATCCTCAGGCTGCATGACTTTTTCCGGATTGCCGTCTGTCAGATTTAATTCAATTGACATATCGCTGGCAACCGTGCTCGGAGTCATTGCGCTGACACGGATATTGTGTTTTCTGACTTCCTGCATGAGAGATTCAGTCAGACCGAGAACGGCAAATTTCGAAGCGCTGTACGCACTTGTCGCCGCGGCGCCTCTTTGGCCGGCCGTAGAGGAAATATTAATGATATCTCCTGATTTTCTCTCAATCATTTCAGGAAGAACGGCGCGTGTCACATGGTATACACCCATTACATTAACTTGAATGATGTCTTCCCACTCTTCTGGCGTAAGATCTAAAAATCCGCCGAATTTGCTGATTCCGGCATTGTTTATCAGGATGTCAATCTCACCGAGATCTTCTTTAATAGAAGCGACGGCTTGTTCGACCTCTTTTTGGCTTTTCACATCGGCAGCAGCGAATGATGCCTTTACACCAAGGGCTTCTACTTCTTCTGCAACCTTTTTCACATTTGCTTCAGTGCGGCCGATTAAACCGATATTGACTCCTTCTTTCGCTAAAGCAATAGCGGCGGCGCGGCCGATTCCTCTGCCCGCACCCGTGATAAGAGCCGTTTTGTTCTGTATATTTTCCACGTCTTTCACCCTTTCTGAATGTCCTTATGTACGATTTCACATTATAAGCAGAAAAAAAACAATTAGCAAATAAAATGATTCATCAATCTCTATAAAGGGTATCAACTGAAAAAAAGGAGTGAAAAGCAGATGATTATCATTTTGTATATCAGTGCTGCCGTTGCGGCTGCCGCCTTGGTTTATTTAGCCATATCAGCCGTGCGTTTTAAAAGAAACACAGCGCCTGATATAAAGAAGATTAACGTCACGGCAGCGTCCATGCAGACATCCGTTGAAGAAATCAAAACAGAAACCCGTCGGTTATCACAAAAGCAGAAAGAACTGCAGGAAGACTTTCTCACTAAAAAAACAGCCGTGCAAACGACGGCTGCCGAAGCAAAAGGAACGCCTCATGTCCTGAAGATGCTCTGGAACGCCGGTAAAAGCGATTTATGAGCCTGCATGTCATCCGCCGTTTTTGCTGACACTAAGAGAATGAGCGGGTTCAAGGAGGCATAATATGATTTGCAATCGTGAGCGGCTTGCACATTTTTTGCGCCAGCTTAAAGCATTATCATCTTCGGGAGAATTTACAAAATCGGATTTGCTGACTCCGGAGTTCCATTTAGCGAAGGACGGAGATCTGGATATGTATTATTCGCCTCATAATGAGTATATCAACCCTCATGCTGCAGTTGTCATCTCCGGAATTACACCCGGTTTTTTTCAGATGCAGCGGGCTTACAAAGCAGCGGCACAGCTTTTAAAAAACGGCGAATCTCTTGAGGTGGTAGCATATGAGACAAAAAAAGCGGCCGGGCTTTCCGGTTCCATGAGGCAGCACATGATCGAAATGCTTAATGAATGCGGTCTGCCGGCCGCGCTCCGAGTTGAGAATTCATCCTGTTTATTTGGTTCAAAACGGGAGCTGCTTCATACGACATCCGTTATCAAACACCCTGTTTTTTATAAACAGAAAAACTATACGGGACATCAGCCGCTAATCAGCAGGTCAGCTCTTCTCAGCCGTTATGCGCTGAAATATTTTCCGGACGAAATAGAAATAATGAAAAAGGACATTCTGCTCGTCCCTCTCGGTAAAGCAGCAGAATCCGCCTGCCGCATGCTGAAGAAGAACGGGAGGATGAATCATGCGGTCATTTTGGAAGGCTTCCCGCATCCGTCCGGCGCAAACGGACATCGTTTCAAACAATTTCACGAAAACAAACAATCGTTACGTGAACAAATTCAGCGCTTTGCCGAGTTTCTTCAGAAGCTGTAAAAAACGCCCCGAGCCTTCGGGGCGTTTCTGTTAAGAAGCATATTCAGGCAATGATTTATCGTGTTTTGCCGTTTTTTCTTCAGGTATTTTGATTTGATTTGTCAGGATTGCACTTGCGAAATAGAGCGCCGCGAAAATCCATACTACGCCTTGTGCGCCGACAAGCCCGATAAACGCCCAGGCAAGCGCGGGGCCGGCAAATGCCGACAGGCCCGCGGCCAGATTTAACACAGACATGGCAGCACCTTTATCGCTGCCGGCCGCCGTCGGCACGATAGCTCCGATCGGAACGAATCCGGCCAGAAGCCCTCCCCAAATAAAGCCGACAATGCTGACGAAAAGCAAGTTCCCATGTGATACAACAGGGGCATAATATAATAAAAGGGTAAAAATGCCGCAGCCCGCTCCTCCGAACCACATGACAGTCTTTTTCCAGCCGAACGCATCGCCGACTGCACCGAAGATTAAGTTAAAGACGATATTGCCGAGAAAGATCGTGCCCCAAATCTGCAGCCATACATTTGTAGAAATGCCGTGCTGCGCCATATGCATTGGGAGAAATACCGGAAATCCGTATGTTCCGATACTGTTGATGATCCGAACAATCCCCCCAGAAAGCACACGCGGATTTTCAGCAAGGATGGTGATTCCTTTCATTAATTCCTGCACCTTTTCCTGTTTACTTGCTTTTTTCTTTTCAAAGCGGTCCCTATTTAAAATCAAAGCAAAAAACGCGCCGAGGCATACCCAAAAAATCGAACTCCACAGCGTATTCAAATAGCCGAAGGATTTGATGGCCCAGCTAGAATACCAAGCACCGAATACAAACATGCCGCAGCAATAAGCAATCCAGAACCAGCCGACCGCCGTACTGAGCTTGCTTTTCGGCGACCGGTAAATCACCCATGTCAAAAAAGAATAGGCAAACAGCGGATAGCCCAGCCCTTTAATAAAATACGTGACATACATTACCGGCAAATTAAGATTTTCAAATCCGTATGCGATAAACGCGGCTGTTCCGATAACATAAAATAACAGCCCCATAAACATCGTCCGCTTTGCGCCGAAGGCTTCGAGACAGACGCCTGAAAACCAAGACGCTATTGCGAGAGAAATACCGTAAACCGTAAACAAGGATGCTGATTGCTGTACCGTCAAGCCGTTTTCAACTAAAAACGGGCTGAGCCAGCCTTGTTCAAGGCCGTCCCCCATCATAAACAGCACGACCCCTAAAAATCCCCAGGCAAGCTGTTTCGGAATTCCTATTTTATTAAGCATTTTTTGTTCCTCCTCAGCAATCTTTCATGTTGTCATCTCATCCCCAAGTCAGGCTTTCACCGCTGGGCTGAAAATGCGCAAATAATTTTTGCGTATGTTTCCATTCTTCATATAGGAAGAGATCCGTCTGATCCGATTCCGGTTCAATTACCTTTGTGCGGTTCGAAAGTTCTTCTTTCACACCGAGAGCTTCGTTGCAAATCATCGCCGCCCCCATTACGGATGCCTGGCTGAAGCCTTCTCTCTTATAAATCTTCTTTTGCAGAAGGTTAGCAAGAAACTGTGTCAACGCATCACTTTGGAAACCGCCGCCGCACACCTTCACATCATTTTTTGAAAAGGAAGTCACTTCTGTTAACGCCTCATAGTTCCATTTGATTGAAAAAGCGATTTCCATCAGAGCGGCTTTGACAAAATGCGCTCGGCTTAAACTTTGGGATAGCGGGGCATCAAAAATAAATCCGCCTTTTGCGAGTGCGTTTTTTTCAGGCGATAAATAGGAGCCTAACGCAGAAACACACGCTTGATCATGTTTCGGCAGACTGGCGATTTCCCGTTCCATGACGCCGTAGGATTCATTCGGATAAAAAATGGATTTTAATTTTTGATAATTGAGTCCTGTTACACCCGGATTAGTTTCAAGAAGCCATTGACCTTCTTCTGTATGGCAATTCAGCCATGCATTCTCTAAACTTTCGGTTCCGGGCTCCGCTGTTATCTTTGTAATCGGCGTCGTCGTACCGGATACGATGACGATATCTCCCGGCTTTGCATCTGCACTTTTAATGGCAAGCTGTGTGTCTCCTCCGCCTGCAATCACAGGCACTCTTTCAGAAAGACCGAGAACAGCCGCTTTTTTAAACGTTAACATTCCGACAACCGTCCCAGATCGGACGAGTGAAGGAAGAATGGCAGAAGGCACCCCGAAGATGCTGCATAATTTCTCTGACCACGCCTTTTCCCTTACGTCAAACAGCAGTGTTTCAGCGGCCTGTGACGGTTCATAGCTTAAAATTCCGCTCAGCTCAAATGTCACCCAGTCACTGATGCTTGTGATGTACTTCACTTCTTTCCATAATGACGGCTGTCTTTTTTTTAACCCGACAAGTTTCATGGCGGAAAATAAAGCGCTCGGAAGGCGTCCGGCGCGCTGATGCACTTCTTCTTTTAACTCGATCTCTCCCTCCCATTCGCGCCCTCTATTATCAATGTTGGGCAGACCGAGAAACGCCTTTTTATCTTTATTAATCAGAACAATTCCCTGCCTCTGGCTTGTTGAGGTGATTCCGATTAATGTAATATGAGGGCTTTTAGCAATAGCCTTTTTTGCTATAGCGCTGATTTGCGCCCATAATCTTTCCGGCGAGAAATAACGGCCGTCCGGATAAAGCGGATCCGTCACATATTCAATGTCTTCCCTTTCCAGTGCGGTCACGTCGCCGCCGGCAGTCACAACCGCGACTCGCGCATTCCCTGTCCCGATGTCAAATACAAGGTAGCCTTTTTGTTCAGCCATTACAGCCTCCTCCTTTTTCTATCCTTCCATCTCAAGTTCTCTTTTGTTATAAAGTTCACGTATTGAGCAAAGCTGATCTTTTTTCCATTTGAAAAGCGCCTCATTTAAAATCCTCACATGATGATCCTCCACCTCAAATGTTGCGCCCGCTAAATGGGGAGTCGCGAACACATTCGGCAATGAGATCAATTCATAATCAGAAGATTCAGGCGGTTCGTGATAAAACACGTCAAGGATCGCTCCTTTAATCCGCCGTTCTTTCAGCACCCGCAGCAGCTCTTTTCGGTCTGTAACTGCTGCTCTTGATGTATTGACAAAAACAGCTTCTTGCTTCATCAATTGAAAATGCCGGGCGCCGATTATGCCGATGGTTTCTTCGGTGCGCGGCAAATGAACGGAGACAATATCACTTTCAGAAAATACCCGTTCAATCGTCGTTTTTTCATACTCCCGGTTCTCATGATTAACAAAGGGGTCATAGTACAGCACCTTGCAGTCAAAAGCCGACAATAGCCGGGCGATTCTCTGTCCGACAGCTCCGAAACCGATAAGGCCGACTGTTTTCCCCGTCAGCTCATTTCCCCTGAATTTGACGTAAGCCTGCAAATAATCACCATTCCACTTCCCGGCCTTCAGCCATTGATGAGAAGAATACGTGTGGCGCAAAAATGAAATGACATTTCCGATAAACATTTCAGCAACAGCCTGGGCATTGCGGGCCGGTGTAAAGAAGACAGGAATTTTTCTTTTAGTCGCCGCCGTGATATCCACATTAGACGGCATCCCTCTGCAGACGCCGATAAAAGCGGAATCCGGCAATATATCAATCACTCGCTCTGATACCTCATCAAGTTCGGTAATAAGCCCCGACGCGTTTGTCTCTTGAATCATCCGGATTAATTCATCTTCCCGATAGGCCCGGCCGTGCTTCTTCCACGGCAGGTGTACAGTCCGGCCGAACAGATCTGTCAGCTCCTTCAGCCCCTCGTCGTGATATGGTGCGGTAATTAAAACCGTCATGGTGCAAAACATCCTTTTCACATAAATTTTTTCACAAAAAAATCTCTTTCCCCGAAGAAGGAAAGAGATTCATATACCGTCTTTATCCGCTTGAAGCGCACAAATATGTATAGACCATTCTTTCCTATCTTTCAAGCATACGCTTGCTGGAATTGGCACAATAAATGTTGCCGAGGTTTCATAGGGCCAGTCCCTCCACCTCTCTTGATAGAAAATAAAATGATGAAATTGTCAGGCTTTTAAAAAGAATAAACTCATCATAGATAAGTCTTTCCGTGATGTCAACACTTTTTTTCTGAATTGACGATCTATTTCGAAATGTTATAATGCTTACAATATAAAAAAAGAGGAGAAATGGGCTATGAATTCTGCTGCAAAACAGCCAAACGGCGTCTTTAAGTCGGTGTGCTCACTGGACTGTCCCGATCAATGCGGCTTACTTGTGACAAAAAAAGACGGAAAAATCGTTAACATTCAGGGAGACCCGGATCACCCCGGCACATCAGGGAATATTTGCAACAAAGTCCGGCACATGGCTGAGCGCATTTATGATGAAAAACGTTTAACCGTCCCGTTAAAACGGATCGGCGAAAAAGGCAAAGCTGTGTTTGCGCCTATTTCATGGGATGAAGCAATCAATACGATCAGTGCGCGCTGGAAAGAGCTTATTGCCGAAGAAGGAGCGGAAAGCATTCTCCCGTACAGCTTTTACGGCAATATGGGAAAACTGGCGGCAGAGGGAATGGACCGCCGCTTTTTCCACCGACTCGGGGCGAGCCAGCTCGAACGGACGATCTGCAGCAAAGCCGGATCGGAGGGCTATAACTATACAATGGGAGAAGGCGCAGGTACTGATCCGGAAGAGACCATACATGCAAAGCTCTTTATTTTCTGGGGAATCAATGCCGTCAGCACGAATATGCATCAGGTCATGATTGCTCAAAAAGCCCGGAAAAAAGGAGCTAAAATTGTCGTTATCGATGTACATAAGAACCAAACAGGCCGGCTTGCCGATTGGTTTATTCCCATTCGCCCCGGCACAGATGCCGCACTCGCTCTCGGTATCATGCATGTTTTATTTGCCGAGAACCTTCACGATGAAGCATTTCTCACAGAATACACCGAAGGCAGTGAAGAATTAAAAGCGCATGTCAAACAGTATGATCCTGAAACGGTTTCTGTTATAACAGGCGTTAAAGCAGACGATATCAGACGCCTTGCGAGAATGTACGGCGAAACCTCCCCTTCCCTTATCAGGATCGGAAACGGCATTCAGCACCATGACAATGGCGGAATGATCGTCCGCACCGTTGCCTGCCTTCCGGCTGTGACAGGACAGTGGCTCCGCACTGGGGGAGGCGCAATCAAGCACAACAGCGCGATATTAAACTATAACAGACAAGCGCTCCAGCGGCCTGATCTGCTTTATGGCAGGAAGCCAAGATCATTTAATATGAACAGGCTCGGAAGCGTTCTTTTAGAAACAAAACCGCCCGTGCGCTCCCTGTTTATTTACGGTACGAATCCCGCAGTGGTTGCGCCGGAAGCGAATAAAGTCAGAAAAGGCCTGCAGCGGGAGGATTTATTTACAGTCGTTCACGATCTGTTTTTAACGGAAACCGCCAAATATGCGGATATCGTGCTCCCTGCTTCATCCGCCTTTGAAAACACGGATTTTTACACGTCTTACTGGCATCATTTTATTCAGCTGCAAAAACCGGTGATCGAACCATATGGGGACAGCAAATCGAATACGGAAGTGTTCCGTTTGCTTGCTGGGGCGATGGGCTTTACCGAGCAGGAGCTTCAGGATTCCGATGAAGAATTAATCAGACAGGCGCTGGACTTTCCCGCCAATCCGTATATCGAGGATATTGATTACGATTCGCTTTCATCCTATTCTTTCATGAGAGCCAATCGGAAAAAACCGCTTTTTCCTGGCAAGCTCAAGACACCGAGCGGAAAAATCGAGTTATATTCTGAAAAGATGAAACAGGACGGTTATCCGGCGCTGCCCACACACATCCCTCTTGAGAGCGATGATGATTTCCCGCTGTTATTTGTCCCGGGACCGAATCATAACTTTTTAAACTCGACATTTTCGAATAATGAAAAACACGTAAAACTGGAAAAAGCGCCAAAGCTTTTTATTCATACAAAAGATGCTGAGCGCCGGAACATCGAAGACGGGGAAACCGTGAGAATTTGGAACAACCGCGGCGAATGTGAATTGACAGTTTCAGTCGGCGAACAAGTGCTTCCCGGCGTTGCAGTCAGCCAAGGGCTTTGGGCAGACGCGGATGATAAAAAACAGCTGGTCAATTCACTCACTCCCGATCGGCTTGCAGATATGGGCGGAGGCGCTGTTTTCTTCTCCGGAAAGGTACAGGTGGAAAAGATCGGAAAGCAAAAATAAGCTCCCCCGGTCTTACTGAAAGTGAATCCTTTCGGCGGATTTGACCGTATAAAACATAATGACTTTTATTGGAGGTTTGCTGTATGGATATTATTACCGGCATTGGCACCGCTTTAGCCGGATATTTCATAGGAGACGGATTAAAAAACTTTAAATCACCTGATCCTCATGAACACACTGACCAAATTCTCATCAAAGAAAAAGATCTTCACTTCTACATTGGCTATTATTTAGGAGTGACTAAGGAAGAAGCAAAACAAATCGTGCCTGACACTTCCGATATTCCGCATATCACCAGAAACGGAAAGCGGTATGTACAGAAAACTGCATTACGAGAATGGCTGACTTCCATGCTGGAAAAAGAATAACAGCTGCCGTGAATAGCGGGAAGAGAGTTCTCCTCTTCCCGTTCATTAAGATTTGCCGCCCTGCCTCTCTTCAACCCCAAACATACGACAGATATCGTTCTTACTTAACGAAACATCCCCTTCTTTGGATTTCAAATAAAACCCTTTCGTATATAACCGTATGACTTCCTCATATGCAAGCTCATGACGAAGGAGCGCCATTAAACGCCCGTCTTTTTCATCCTGTTTATTGAACCATTCATACTGTTCTGACCAGTTCACTTTCTGCATGCCAAACACCTTCTCGCATTTATTATATTTATTTCACCTTTTGAAAATACTCCGACTGCCTGTGACATTTGTAAAACAGCCGTACCCCCCTCTTTTAGTCACCATGTTGACTTATTTCCCATTTCAATGTATATTATAATTGTCAACATGGTGACAATTTAGATTGGAGATAACTTATGGATATTAATTTACTAATGAAAGAACTGCATTTTATGCAACAAAGTTACGCATCACTGTTTTCGGTTGTCAATAAGGTGCAAACTCGCGGAGACGAATACTTAGAAATGTTGACTTCCCGACAGCACATGACTCTTATCGCTATTGCCCATTTACCGACGGAAGATACCACACTTATGAATATCGCTAAAAAGCTGGGCACAACAAAACAAACCGCTAACAAGCTAATTTCAAGCCTCGCGAAAAAAGGATATGTTCACACTGTGCCAAGCAAACTGGATAAACGTGCAATCAATATTGAGATTACCCCTGAAGGAAAAAAAGCGTTAGTTTCCTGTTCAGAAAAATCCACCTATTTTTTAGCGGATATGTTTCATGAGTTCACAACTGAAGAAGTTGAAACATTCTGGAGGCTATTGCAAAAACTTTATCGTTTTGATGGTGAAGAACAGGATGGTTTTGAAGAAAAAGCACATTTGAAAGTTGAAAACCAGGCTCAATTCATCTCAGATAACTATGAGGAAAAAATCATGGCTGAATTTTCAAAACGGCGATACGGGAGTGGAGACGATGAATAATATGCTTTATCGAAAAGTAAAAGAGGCAGAGAATAAGATAAAGGAAAAAAGCTATGAGCTGAAAGATAAAATTGATCAATTTATTTCTCATGCCAAATATAAAATTCATCGCAAACGCAAACTGGACCGAGCCGGCAATTATATATCAATTGCCATTGGACTCTTTATCCTAACTGCCTCGTGGCTGACCGAAACACAATGGCTGCTTTGGATAGGTGCGGCGAGTATTTTGAGCAATGCCTGTTTGCTCATTATAAATCCTGTTAAAAAATTAAAAACCTGAAAAAAGCTCTCTAAAAGAGAGCTTTCTTTTATTAATCGTCCCAGTCTTCATCTTCTTCCCAGTCATCTTTCGCTTCCTTAATCTTATTATAAAAAAATTCAATAAAGCTTTCTGCAACAGTATCTTGATAACCAATTACCCTATCCCATTCAACTACAGGACATTCTCCGTCTTTCATTTTATTCGTATCTAGACAGTAAGCAAAGTAATCAACATCTTCAATAACCACAAGTCCATCAGTAAGGCTATAGTGTTCTTTATATTCATTAGTTCTATTTACAACTGATGCATGATCAAAGTTGTAGCCTAAAACTAAAACACCGAATAAACCGCCAGCACCGTATTTTTCTAAAAACCATTTATAACTAATAGGAAGTTGGCATTGAAGTTTTTCTTCAATGCGAGTTATGTTTTCATGGCTTGCACCCTCTGTGAATATACCATTTTGTTTGTTTTCATTAATAAAGTTTTCAACCTTCGAATAAATCATTTAATTTAAACACCTCAATTCTCATTCTCAAATTGTTTCGCTCTCCACTTCCAATATCTCTTTCGAAAGCTTTCATACTGTGCTTTTAAAATCTTATCATTTCTAAAACTTTCACCATCAGTCTTAAGCTTATGAATCACATCACTATATTTTGTATGTAAACTGTTTGGGATTTCAAGCATTGGGCCAGGTTCTTCTTGAATCAAGTGATGTAAATTAATCTGTGTGCCATCTTTTGCATAAGGAGCATTGCCGTTTTTCATAAGCTGAAGATTTGTTGCGCCAAATTCTGTTTTTTGGTTAATATCAATATCTTTCATAGTATACACTCTGCGGCTTATGTCTTTAACTTTTCCTTTTGCTTTTACCTTGCCCTTAACCTCAAAAGCACCATACTTTTCTTTATTTAACCAAGGAAGGTTTATTTCTTGACCGGTAAACGGCTTTCTCGTTCCATCCGGGATTTTCTTTGCATTGGTCAAAAGTTCATTTTTAAGGTTTTGGCTGTCAACCACATTGTATGGTACGTTATCGGCCAGAGCAAGATCATACTTAGAGTTATACGGAAGCAAATCTGGAAGTTTAACATCCTTAATTTTCTGACCTGCCTGTCCTGCCTTGTTTATGATCTTCCCCGCCGCATCAGCTTTGTTAACGGCTCCTGCGCCTTTGGTTCCGACGACAGCCACAGCCACTGAACCGACCGCATATGTCACCCATCTAGATCTGGAGTAAGCATCTCCGTTCACCATATCCTTTTGATACGATTCTTCTATTGCTGTTGCAATAGCATCGTATGTTTCAACTGGATGAAGCACTGCATTCCCCAGTGCTGACAGGGTTTCTCCCGGATCGGTTATGAAATCCCATAAACCGGTTAGCGTGTCTTTCCCGACATCATAAAGACCGACGCCGGCTCCTTTTAAAATATCCCAAGTCACTTCTCCGGCTTCTTCCATCTGTTTTGCTTGTTCAAGCTGAATGACATATTGCTGCTGAGAAGGTTCAAGATTCTCGTAACCGATCTTCTTCGCAATTTCTAAATATTCATCCGGATCGGTCACACCGTCAGCGAGCTTTTTCTTCAAATCCTTGATTTCCCGCTCTTTCGCCTCTTCCTTTTTAATCGTCAAATAAGCATCCGAATGTTTTGCAATCTCGCCTTTTTTCTTATGTATGCCACTTTCTCTGTACGCCTTGGCGTTATAGTGAAGTGGTGTTGCGTTTTTCCCTTTACCCGTGGCATTTTGGAGCTGTTGAAAGTCGGCTTGGATGAAATGCTCGTTCGCTTCGGTTTCTGCGTATTCCCTCGTTAGATCATGATCGAGCTTTCCGAGCTTGTGTATGGTATTGTCCCGTTTCTTGTCTGCTGAATCCAGCTTTTGATCGACATCCTCTGTAGAGAAAACATCAAGATGAACAATATCACTTATCTCATTAAGAATATCCCTCATTTCATTCCGTTGCTCTTGCATGATGGCTTGTGATTTATTCTTCGCATAAATCAGCTCGTGTTCTAAAAATGACTCTTCCACAAACGAATCGGATAGTCCCGCATCAGTTACTTTTCCAGAAATGCTGTTAAGAAAAGCAATCTTCATATCGATCAGATCAAGCCAGCTGTCTGTGACACCAGCGTGATCTTGGAAAAAGGCTTTAATGTTGTCAGCGCCTTTACCTGAAAACTCAATTTCATCTAGATCAGCCATTCCCTGAAACTCTTTTCTGAGATTGATAAATTGTTCTCTAATCTGATCGTATTCTTTCGCCCGCTTTTCCGCCGCTGAAATGAACGAGGCTGCTTCAAATACCTTCATTTACGTCTTCTTTCCGCTTCTTTCCGTCTAAATTTTACCATAGGATATAAGATAAGCTGAACCTCTTTCATTTGCCGCACTGTTTTATGCAAGATCATAGAATTTGAACAAAACCTTACACCAAGTAGTCATGGTGATCGGCAAAACAAAGCCAGATATAACATATATTAAAATATCTCTTGCATTTCTACAGCCGACATGCTATATTCATATAGCGATGAGCTGAATTGTGTAAGCCGATGCACATGCCCTTGCGGCGCACACGAATGTGGCGTGTGGTGTATCGCCTCAATACGCAAAAGACGTTTGCTTCTGCAAACGTCTTTTTTTATTATCCGATTTTCGTTCCGTTCGGTACGGTCTGCTCGGGCGTAAGCAGGACGACGTCTCCTTTTTCCGGGATGCCGCCGAGAACGAGCACCTCTGACTTGAATCCGGCGATCCGCCGCGGCGGAAAGTTGACAATAGCGGTAACCTGCCTGCCTGTCAAATCACCTGGTTCATACCGTTTTGTAATTTGGGCGCTTGATTGCTTTATGCCGATTTCTCCGCCGAAATCTATTGTCATCTTAATAGCCGGGACCTTTGCTTCCGGAAATACTTCTGCTTTTACGACCGTTCCTATTCTGAGATCAAGCTTCATAAAATCTTCGATGACTGCCATATCAAAAACTCCTTTTTTACAATCATGATACCAAAAAAAGACACAGTTTATTTAACCGATCTTTGGGCTTATTTATCTGTTTGAAAGGTGTTTCGATAGGCGCGCGGTGTTATTCCCTTATGTCTGACAAACCACCTGGTGAAAGAAGACAAATTTTGAAAGCCGACCTCATGACTGATGTCTGTCAGCCGGCATTTTGTTTCAATAAGCAATTGTTCCGCTTTCTTCAGACGGAGCTCGGAAATATAAGCTTGCGGGCTTTTCCCCGTCTGCCTTTTAAACCAGTCAGAATAATAAGCCGGGTGGTAATGTTCGATTGCGGCAAGCTCTTTAATAGTAAAAGTCTTTGAGAGATTTCGGCGGATATACGTGATTGAATCATTTGTACGGCTTTCTTGTATCTTTCCAGCAATATATTCTGCGAGCAGACTCAATGAATGAGACGACTGCTGCTTTGCCTCTTCTGTCAGCAGAAACCGAATCGAAGTCCAAAAGGAATCAAGCTTATTGATCACACCGGGGTCAAATGAGCCGCTTAAAAAATATGCCGGCATATCAAGAACGAGACATTCATTTCGCTCCAAAGAACGGAACCGGTGTTCATGTCCTGGCGGAATATACAGCATTTGATCCGGTTTTAATCTCACCTCACGTCTTTCTGTTTCCAAGTCCAGCTGTCCTTCGAGAGGAAAGAGTATTTGACAGTATGTGTGAACATGGGAATCAAAAATATGTGAATAAGTGCGCCGCTCACAAACGATGTTCTGTAATGAATCCATTTGCCCCTCCTTTTGGATGATCTGTTTCGTTTTTAGTTTACATAATAATATTATTGTTTATTTAATTGTAAACCTCTTAAAAAAGCAACAACAGCAAACTTCCGGCTTTCCTTAATTGATTCAGTCAATTCAAATGCACTCTGTTTCCTCAGCGCAGCAAAGCCGTGAAGCAGGCTTCTCAGTCCTCTTGCGGCATGGATTGCGTTTTCGGGACATGCATAACCGTTTGCTGTCAGCAGCCTGACAACAAGATTCACAAGCTGGCTGGACAGATTCTCCATTCGGCCGTCTTTTATTTTTTGAAATGTTGCTTCATATAATCCGGGATTGGCTTCAGCGAAATTGATATAGGCATCAGCAAGTGAAAGCATGGCCCTTTCACCTGTCAGTCCTTCTGAGGATGCCGCCATGTTTTCATATAACATGGTTAAACCGGAGACGGCCAGCTCTGTCTTAATTCCTTGAAGACCATTGACAAAATTATAAAGGGAAGGCGGTTTTACGTTTAAGGACTTTGCAACGGCCGCAAGCGTCACTTCATTCAGCCCTTTTTCGTCAGCGATGCCTGCTGCGGCTCTCAATATCATGTCCAGGCTCATTCCGACTCTCGGTGACATTATAATCGGCCTCCCCGCAGACTTCGTTCGGCTTCATCAGCAGCCTCAGCCATCATTTCAGCAGGATGATAGAGAACATTTCCATGACCGGCGGCCAGACAGCTTGGTTGATGAGCGATAAGCGTTCTTGCTGTTTTTACAGCTTCTTCTTTATTCCAGGTGGCAAAGGCGGGAAACGGAAATCTCCATTTCAGCTTTCCTGAAACCGCAAGGCCTCCCCGTACTTGAAAGGCATCTCCGACGATCAGCATATCATCTCTCAAATCTTTAAAAGCAAGACTCCCCGGCGTATGACCGGGAGCGGGAATGACAAGCAAAGATCCGATCCGCTCGCCGCCTTTCAGCAGGCGATCAGGTTCGGTCTGAATATTTTTGGGCACTCCTCCCTTTATCGGCGTTTGTGCTTCATGCTCAAATAATGAAGTGTCACCTTTCAGCAAGAAAGAATCACGTTCAGAAATACAGACATCAGCATCCGGAAATTCCGCAGATAATGAGTCAAGCGAACCGATGTGATCTACATGCGCGTGGGTGAGCAATATGGTATTCAGCGGTTTCCCAAGCTGCTGCAAAGCTTGTTTGATTCCTTTATGGCTGTTGGGAAGGCCGGCGTCAATCAGGGTTACCCCTTCTTCCTCCTCAACCAAATAACAATTCACCGGGAAAAGCGCAGGAAAAAAGGTCAGCTGCCAAACGTTTCCGTATTGTAAGATTCTCATCAATATCCCCCTGAAACTAATGTTGTTAGTTTTATTATAACTAATACCGTTAGTTTATCAAGCGTTTTCTGTTTAAATCTTAAAAAAGGCGCGGGCGCTTCTCTCATGCCAAAAAAAGAAACACGCATACTGTGATAAAAGATGCTTTCAGCCTGCGAATAAATCAGACTACTAAAACCAGCCGGATAAGCATACACTACTCAACGGAGGGGGAGTTCCACATCATGCATATCACACTTCAAAGCATCTGCCCTGTCTTAATGATTGCCTTTTTTCTATATAAAAAGGTGAAACGGTCCGTCGGCTTTCAGCCTTTGAAACCCCGCTGGCTTTATACAAGAATGATTTTATTTTCATTGCTGGCCGCCGCTCTGGCGTTTTTCAGCATCACACACCCGGCTTTATACGGGTATCTTATATTCGGCACTTTTTGCGGCTGGCTTCTGGTTCTGTTTGCCAAACGAAACATTTCTTTTGAAGAGCGCCGCGGAAAAATGTATTTTCGGACTCATCTGTGGATTGAACTTATTCTATTAACGTTATTCCTATCGAGATTTGTTTATCGGGTTATTGAAATTTACCGGGTCACAGCGGATTTTACCCATCCGGAGGCATACAGCCAAACGGTCGGCGCCGATCCGCTGACCATCAGTGTCTTTTATTTCATCGCTGTTTATTACAGCGGCTTCTCTTTTTATGTTTTAAAAACGAGCAGAGACCAGACAAATAACAGTCAATACGGCTGACATCCCTGTCTAAAAGCAGGGATGTTTTTTAATCGTGCCGCGTATGGTGAATCATTTGCTGAAGCACATCTAACACATGTTCATCCTCAGGAGAATAATAGATGGATGTTCCTTCTCTGCGTGATTTGACGAGGCGCAGATTTTTAAGAAAACGCAGCTGATGAGAAACGGTAGACTGCAGCAAATTCAGCTTTTCTGCGATATCGTTTACCGCGTGCTCACCCTGTGACAGCAAATGGAGAATTCGGATTCTGGTCGGATCAGACAGCGCCTTAAAAGTCTGGGCAACCAAAAATAATGTTTCCTCATCTAAATCGACAGCGGGGTCATTCATGTTTCCGGATTCGTGAAATTCAGTCATATACCTCACCCTTCTTTTCTCAAGTAGCCCAATTATACCAAATGTCAATTGATGCAGATACATCCTGTGCCTGACAAAAGAACCGTTATTTTAAATTTATGTTTCAAATACGGGTTTCTGCTTGGTTTCGCGCATTCATCTGTGTCATAATGAAAAAGTCATAATGCTCCTGAAATTGAGGGTGAAACACAGTGGAGAAAAAGAAAAAAGGCTGTTTCGCTGCTGCGGGTCTTATGATGATATGTGTTTTTGTCATGGTGTCCTTCTTTCTCATCCTGTTATTTTCAAATAATGAATTGCTCAAAAGTCTTCCGTTTGATGTCAAACCGATCGTGCTTGAACGGCTGACGGATTACAAACCGCTTGTGGAGGACGAGCTGGATGAAAAAGGGCTCACTAGATATACATCGCTGGTACTCGGCATGATATATCAGGAGTCAAAAGGAAGAGGAAATGATCCCATGCAGTCTTCAGAATCTCTGGGTTTAAAGCGAAATCAAATCAAAAACCCTCAAACCAGTATCAAACAGGGAATCAAACAATTCACTCTCATGTACCAAACAGGCAAGAGAAAAGGCGTAGACTTGGATACGATTATACAAAGCTACAACATGGGAGCCGGCTATATTGATTTTGTGGCTGAACATGGAGGATCGCATACTGAGGAACTGGCAAAACAATACTCCGAGCAGCAGGTCAAAAAGAATCCGAAACTTTACACTTGCGGAGGGAACAAAGGCAATTTCCGTTATCCCTACTGCTATGGTGATTACACGTACGCAGAAAAAGTAAAAGCAAAAACAAAAACCGTTGAACAATCCTTAAATGTAACAACACTTGAAACGCTTGAAGAGTAAAAGGCGCCTTGTCTGAGGCGCCTTTTTTCAATAGAAAAAAACCGCGCGGAGCACGGTTTTTTTTTAATAATACGGCGATATCATTAAGTATACAATGACACCCGTCAGACTGACATACAGCCAGAGCGGCATCGTCCATCTGGCGATTTTTTTGTGGCGCTCCACCTGCATGCTGAAACCTCTGATCAGCGTAAACAGCGCAAGCGGCACAATGATGGCGGAAAGGCAAATATGCGTAATCAAAATAAAGAAATAAATCCCCCGAATGATGCCGTGGCCGCCGAATAAAGTATTCTCAGCTATTGAGTGATACACGACATAGCAGATCAAAAACAGCAGAGTCGTCGTAAACGCCGCCAAAATAAAGCGTTTATGCGCTTGAATATTTTTTTGCTTAATCATAAAGAGCGCTGCCAGCAAAAAGATAAAAGTAAAGCTGTTAAAAATGGCATTTAACATCGGCAGAATATGAATATTGGCAATGCTGACCTGACCCGATTTCGGCATAAAAAACAGCACCGCAATTAACCCGTTGATCAAAACGGTCAATGTCAGCACGATACCGGTATAACTTTTAGGTTTGTTGTTTTCTGTCTGATTCATCTTATGACCTCTCTCAATTTTACTGACTATCCAAATGGTATGAGAATTCAGCTTTGATGTCAACGGTTTCGCCCGCTTCGTCAGAAATTAGACAAACTTAAGCCCTAAAAAGACCGGGTGTTTGAGACCCGGCCTTTCGTCATATTATGCTTCCTTCAACAGTTCTTCTATCACCTTATGTTCGTTTTCATTCAACAGATTTTTTGGAATGACCCGATCAATCGGTTTGTTCATATGCTGATCGAGAATATCGGCTGTTTCCTTATCTCCCGCGATTACGAGGCGCTCCCATTTATGTGATGCGGCCTTTTGATCAAGGTTTGAAGCCAATCGTTTATACAGCCTGTTTTGATTTTCTTCGACGTGGGCTTTGGCAGCATCTTCGGCCATTGATGCGGAGCTCTCGCTTACATCCTGCGGTTTCCAGGATTCATTGATGACGTCGTATTGATAATGCTCCACCCCTTCAATTTTTCCGAGTACGATTTCGATAATCTTCACTTCATTTTGCTGGGTGAGAATAAAAGCCGTGCTCGGATATTGTTCACGGAGAAGTTCCAATTGGTCAAGAACGGCCGTTTCTTCCCAATAAAACCGTGTTTCGACAGGCACCTGCAACTCAATCGTCTCCCAGATACCGCTTTCTCCCGATGCAAAAAATACGAGACTTCGCGGCATTTCTTTACCGAGCCCATCGATATATTGATAGACACGTTCCATGATGCGGACGAGGGATTTTTCTTCTTTTGGATCACTGACAGACAGATACTCCTTTAATCTCCGAAAACCGGTTTTTAAAGCGATTTTCCACTCTCCCCCCTGCTGATCCGGATTTCTCATATCCGTATTTACATATAAGGAAAGCATTTTATCAGGAGATTCCGTCATTACGTACTTCAATTTGCCGATGAGTGATTCAATTGCCATCATAGATTCCTCCTTTTTCCGCTTCTCCCTGTTCCTTTCCCTATCCCGGCCTCCTTAAAAACGTCAATCTGCATATATACGGCAGACTTTTCTAAAAAAGTTTTTGCAAAACCCATTTACAAACCAAGACATCATTTACTACAATGGATACTTGTGTTTGACTATGACGTTTTACGCTGTGAAAGGAGTATGATTTTGTTTACTGCAGAAGAAAGAGATCAGAAAGAGCTGGAAAAAGAGCTTCATAAGCTTGAATTTCAGATTTTCAGAATGCGGGAGAATCTGATAGATGTATCAAAAGACGCGCGAGTGCTTGGTATTGATCAATCGAACAATGACGATTGGATCATTGTTTCCTCGATTGATGATGGCCAAACATGTAAGATTATGCTGACTGACTGTGAATCAGCCTACCGGGGAAGAGGATGTTTTTCACTGATTGCTTCCTATTATGAAAATGCCATTCATATCGGGGACATTAAAGGCCCGCCGAACCACGGCTACGGTTCGATCTGCATGAAATTTTTAAAACATATCGCCAGGGAGCAGAATATCCCGAAAGTGACGGGCGACATCGCTAAGCGTGATTGGGATCATGTCGACAGACTCGTTCATTTTTATGAAAAGCATCAATTTGATGTCTGGATTGACAAGGATACACAATCAGGCGGCATTAAATGGGTCGACCTGTAAAAAAGTGATATAAAAACCCCCTTTTCTATGGTGTAATAGATAAAACCATATAAGGAGGGGTTTTTTTTGTATCCGGAAAAATTGAAAAAAGGTGACGGCATTCGTATTGTTTCTCCGGCAACGAGCATGTCCGTTATGACAGATGAAAATATAAATGCCGCGAAGACAAAATTGGAGGAGCTGGGTTTTTGTGTGTCTTTTTCAGAGCATGCGAAAGAAATAAATGAATTTGATTCATCATCCATTGAATCGCGTGTCCGGGATCTGCACGAAGCTTTCGCTGATCCTGACATCAAAGCGATTTTGACGACACTCGGCGGGTTCCAATCAAATCAGCTGCTCCGTTATCTTGATTATGAAAACATCAAGCGGCACCCGAAAATCCTTTGCGGCTATTCAGATATTACCGCCCTTGGCCATGCCATTTATCAAAAAACCGGGCTTGTTACATATTCCGGCCCCCATTTTTCTTCATTCGCCATGAAAAAAGGATTGGACTATACGATTGACTCTTTCTTAGCCTGCTGCGCTTCTGATAAGCCGTATGAAGTAAAGCCTTCGGCCGAGTGGAGTGATGATAAATGGTATATGAACCAGGAGGACAGACGTTTTTATCCGAATCCGGGTCCGCTCGTTATTCAACCCGGTTATGCGGAAGGAACACTGATCGGAGGAAACCTCTGCACCCTGAATCTTCTGCAAGGCACGGAATACTTTCCGGATATGGAACAAGTGATTCTGTTTATAGAAGATGATCATATGTCTGACATTCATATGTTTGATCGGGATTTGCAGTCACTCATTCATCTTCCCGCTTTTTCAGCCGTGAAAGGAATTGTCATCGGACGGTTCCAGCATGCTTCAAATGTGTCTGAAGAGGCTCTCTGCGCCGTCATCCGTACAAAAAAAGAACTGTCGTCTATGCCCGTTATCGCAAACGCTGACTTCGGCCATACTTCTCCTATGATGACTTTCCCGATCGGAGGAACATGCAAAATAGAAGCCGGCTCAGAAGGCGGACGGATATGGATCGATCGGCATTAATACATAAAGACGGGAAAACCGCCCCGTCTTTTTATTTTGACGCCTTATGCCGCGGCGTTCGCGGAGCGATCATAATTCGTCCGCCAGCCGCTGACGTCACTCATACGGAAGCTCCTTCATAAAAACGGCTGATTTCTTCATGACACGCGGCATATGCCAGTTCACGTTTATCATGCGTTCCGTCTTGGTTTTTTACGTTTAAAATAAGTACAAGCTCGTGTCTGCCATTAATCATTACGCCGGTATGTCTCACCTTTTCAATAACGGCGGGCCTTCCCTTCCCTCTTTCAAGCGCCTGAAACAGCCTGACAGCCGGCATAGACAATCCGATAACCAGCACAATGGCGCAAGCGGTGCATATTCCTGCTTGAAATATCGGTGATTCTGTAAAGGTATTCCACAACAATATAAGTTCCGGCTCCATTCGATTCATCCCTTCAGATGCCGCTTTCAAACTCATTCTCTCTATATCATATTCGGGGAACGCTTTTTCTTTTTCAGCATATAACGATTATACACAGACAAAAAAGGGAAGAAAAAAAGAACACAAAGCATTTCGCCTTGTGTTCTTCATCTCTATATGAAACTAGTCTAACACTTTAACATTTACTGTTCTGACGCCCCAGTTGTTAGCGTCACTTTTCTTTGCAACAAATACGTCAATTTTATTTCCTTTAATTGCGCCGCCTGTATCTGCTGCTGTTGCCACTCCGTAACCTTCAACATAAACCTTAGAGCCAAGCGGAATGACACTAGGGTCTACCGCGATGACTTTTGCATCAGGGTTTTTGTTTAAGTCAACACCGGTTGCCGTTACACCGGAAATGCCGCCGTCGTTAGCGGAGTAAGCAGTTGCAGTCATTGTCAGCTGCTTTTTAGGCTCTTGTTGGTTTGTATTTGATTGAACAGGCTGCTGTTTTGCTTCGACAGCCTTCACTTCTTGTTTAGGTTGTTGTTCTTGAACAGGTTCTTGTTTAGGCTGCTCTTTTTGGACAGCTTCTTGTTTTGGCTGTTCTGTCTCGGCAGCTGGTTTTTGTTCAGTTTGCGGCTGGCTGGCTTGAGCCGGCTGTGCAGCCTGCGCCTGACCTTTCACCTTTAATGTTGTGCCTGCGTAAATGATATCTGATTGCAAGTTATTCAAGCTTTTCAGATTACCGACTGATGTTCCGAATTTCTGAGCAATTTTCCAGAGGCTGTCGCCCTGCTTCACTGTGTACTGCCCAGATGTGGTTGTTTCTACTGAAGAAATAGTCAGTTTCTCTCCTTCAATGATTAAATCAGAAGATAACTGATTCCATTCTTTTAAGTCCTTTAGGTTCACTCCGTTTTTTTGCGAGATCCCCCAGAGCGTGTCACCCTTTTGCACCGTGATTTCTTTAGCAGAAGCGTGAGCTCCGAATGCAGTTGTTGAAATTGCTGCAACTGCGACAAAGGACATAATCGTCTTCTTCATAAGTAAATCCTCCCTTGTTAGCTTTTTATTGGCGGCTAACAGGTGATATCGTAACATATGAAAATGTCAGTTCAATAACAAAACGATTTGAATTAGATTACAGTTCCTTTACATGAAACATTTCTCTCACTTGGTAAGTCTTGCTGAAACCTTGATACAGCAAGGGTTTTCAAGCTTCTGATTTTTCCGGCGCGGCTGTAAAACACAATGTGCAAATTTCTATAAAAACTTTTTTTCACTCTGTTTCTCTTACATAATTTCGGATTTCTTCTAAAAAAAGCGCTCCGTATTTCAATCGTTTTTGTTCCCCGACCCCTTTTACGGAAAGAAGATCATGATCCGTTTTCGGGAGTTTCGCAGACATTTCTTTTAACGTCTGATCCGAGAACACGACAAATGGAGGCACGCCCTGTTCCGCTGCGATCTCTTTGCGGAGACGCCGGAGAATCTCAAATAATTCATCATTTTCGGTGACGGCGGCGGCCTGTAAGGCTTCTTTTCTCGCGACTGCGCTCTTTCCAAGCAGAACGTCTCTTCCTTTTTGGGTGACCAGAAGCGTCGGAAAAGTCCCGTCTGCCATTCTGATGTATTCATCTGAAATAAGGAATTCGATAAAATCACTGATTTCCGCTGCGGTTTGATGCTTCATAATGCCGTAAGTGGACAGGCTGCTGAAGCCGTTTTCCAGCACTTTTTTATTTTTTGACCCGCTAAGCACCTGCGCCACCATCGTTTTTCCGAAACGTTCATTCATTCTGATGATGCATGACAATACCATCTGCGCTTCTTTAGTGACGTCATGCGCGCTTCTTGTATCAGTGCAATTGCCGCATGCTCCGCAAGCTTCCGCCTCATTCTCGCCGAAATATTTCAGAATAAACCGCTGCAGGCAATCTTCGGTATGACAGTAATCCACCATCTGCCTCAGTTTTTTGAGATCCTGCTTTTGTTTTTCTTCTCCGGCAGCCGATTGATCTATCAAAAAACGCTGCACCATAATATCCTGCGGCGAAAACAAGAGCACGCACTCGCTATTGAGGCCGTCGCGTCCGGCTCGCCCGGCTTCCTGGTAATAGCTCTCCATATCCTTCGGAATCTGCGCGTGCAGAACGAATCTGATGTTGCTCTTATCGATTCCCATTCCAAAAGCGGACGTAGCAACCATCACTTGTATCTGATCGTTAAGAAACCGCTCCTGCTGATCTTTTCTGTCATCATCCGCCAATCCGCCGTGATAACGGCCGGCATTGATGCCGCTGCGTTTTAATTTCTCATATAAACGGTCCGTTTCTTTTCTTGTTGCTGTATAAATAATGCCGGCTTCGTGTTTATTTCTTTCCAGGTACTGCTCGATAAACCGGTCTTTGTTTTCGCCCTTTACGACTTTGAATGTTAAGTTCTCTCTGGCAAAACCGGTATATACAGTTTGTTCTTTATTGATGTGAAGCTGCTTGCAGATATCATCATGAACCTCAGGCGTAGCCGTCGCCGTTAATGCGATGATGACGGGCGGCTCTTTTAATTCATTAAAAAGGATTTCGATATTCCGGTAACTCGGCCTGAAATCATGCCCCCATTGCGATATACAGTGAGCTTCGTCAATGGCGACAAGAGGAACCGTAATATTCTGCAGGATGTGAATGAATTCAGGAGAAGTCAAACGCTCCGGCGTGATGTAAAAGAGCCGGTAAGCCCCTTCCTTCAAACCGGTCAGGCGCTCATGAATGTCACGGCTTGTCTGAGTGCTGTTAATATAAGCTGCCGCGATACCCGCTTCTTCAAGCGCGTCGACTTGGTCTTTCATTAAGGAAATAAGAGGGGAAATAACGATTGTGGTTCCTTCAAACAGCAGTGCGGGAATCTGATAGCAGATTGATTTTCCGCCCCCCGTCGGCATAATGCAGACCGTGTTTGTTCTCTCCTCTGCAACTGATTGTATCGCCTGTTTTTGCCCCGCGCGAAGGCTGTCGTAGCCAAAATAATGCGCCAGAAGGGATTCGGCTTTATCCAGCATATGTCGTAAAACCTCACTTTGTCTTTGATTCTTTTATTTTATCATACTGATAAAGTACGCTGCTCAAGGTCAAAATAAAAAGCCATCTCCGCAAGGGAAATGGCTTTCGCTACGTATGCCGTACGCAAGTAAGAAAGTTTTAAACCACCACTCCTCAAAGTGGGTGTTTGCAGAAGCGTTCCTGTCGTCCTCTGCAATGGAGGCATGACATTCCAGCTTCGATATAAAACTCCCTATTACAGCTTAAAGGTTAAAACTTAATTAACAATACGAACAATGTAGCTTCTCTTATATCCTACACCATCAGTCGTATTTTGGCAAGGGGGTTAATTCTTTTACAGAAAACCTTTTTTCTGTGCAAAAAATGCTTTTTTCTCCATAAAAGTTGTTTTTTCGACAAAATATCAATATATCAATATAAGATTGCTGCGAAAGTTGTCACCAGTTTCTTCTATATATAATAGAAAAAACTCTCACACCCTATTTGGGTGCAAGAGTTTTCGGCAATTAGATTAGAATTTTGCAGCCAGATCTTTCGCTTCTTGCAGTCCTTTTTCAATGATCGCTTGAGCGTTATCAGGCGCAGCATTGTGGCCTTCAACGACAACTGTGTGAAGATCTTGAACTCCCCAGAAGCCGAGAACGGTTTTCATGAAGTTTAATGACATTTCAAGAGATGCCATCGGTCCTTCAGAATATACACCGCCGCGTGCGTTTAAGAGCGCTACTTTTTTATCTCCCATCAGACCTTTAGGGCCTTCAGGCGTGTATGTGAAAGTAACCCCTGCGCGAGACAGGTAATCAACATAAGTATGAAGCACAGCAGGCACTGTGAAGTTCCAAAGCGGGAATGCAAACACGACTTTGTCAGCTTTGACAAATTGGTTTAAGTAAATGTCAGCCGTTGACGCTTGTTTTTTCTCTTCGTCTGTCATTTCAATTCCTTTTGAAGCTTTGAATGTTCCGTTAATCATATCTCTTCCGAGGTAAGGAAGGTTTTCTTTATGAAGATCAAGTTCAATTACTTCATCATTCGGATTGTTTTCTTTATAAGCAGCGAGAAACGCTTCATATAATTTTACTGATACGCCTTCTTCAGCCGTACGGTCACTTGATTTTACAAATAATACTTGAGACATTCTAAATTCCTCCCGGTAATCTTTTAATATTCACTTACAAATAGTATGTTACTTTCTTTTTTATATAAAGTCAACGTTTTTATTTCGATTCTGAGATTTTTTTATGGAATAAAAAAACAGGTACATGTGAATGTACCTGCTGATATTATTGTGAATCCTGCTCGCGTTCCAGAATTTCGTAAGTTTGTGAGTTTTTTTGATCAACGGTTTCTTTATTTGAGAGGTCTTTCACCTGCTCATGAAATTCCCTTTCATATGAAGGGGCGTCTGTTTTCACATCCCCCTCTGCTTCCCGTTGCGCTTCGACGGTCATTCTGGCGTACGGAACGGCTTCAAGCCTTTCATAAGGGATTTCTTTTCCCGTTTTTTCGCATATTCCGTATGTTCCTTTATCCATCCGCTCAAGCGCGGCATTCACCTCATCTAAAAGATTCTGATCGACTTCATCCAAGGTCTGATTCGTAACCCTGTCCAAATAAATGCTTCCGTGATCAGCCAAGTGATTATCTACTCCGTTTGACAGTTCTCCCGTGTCTTCGCTCATTGAATGTTTTTCTTTTGATTCTCCTTGAAGACCGTCCTTTAAATCGATTAATTTATGATAAAGGCTGTCCCGCTGTTCTTTTGATAATGACATATTCAGCATCTCCTTTTTCGTCTGTATTCCTGCTGCTCTCAGTTCAGTTATTACATACCCTCAAAAAAGGCGGCTGAAACAATGGGTCTCAATGTGTTCTCCCCCTGATGTTGACACTCGGTGTCTGCTGTTTTGTCTGTCTTTTTTCTTTCACCGGATCATTATCCTGGTTGTCCCGAAATTCTTCAGGGCAGGCTTTTTTGAGTTGGTGCTCCGGCGTATGGTATGTGGCGCCGATATTCAGCATTCCGCTCAGCTCTCCTATATTCAGCTTTTCAAAGTCAATGTTGTATTCCACTTTGTCCACTTTTACGCTCTCGATATGGACATACGTTTTTTCCCCTTCAACCGTTTGCGGTTCAGAATGACATTTATTCTGAAGCTCATCAAGCTGCTGTTCCACTTTCTGAAGCCTGTCTAATTCTTCTTCACATACTTTTTTGAAAAGCTCTTTCATTATTTTTTTCAAAGAAAATCACTTCTTTCCCCGTCACTCTTGGAAAGTTCTAGGTGTCCCGCATTGCGAATATATAAACATGGTATACAAAAAGGAGGTGAATGATGATGTTTTTTCCATCGGTTATTAACTTTGAGCATATAAAAATAAACGGAATCAGCAGCGGAGCGGCATTTAACACCGGTTCTTCCGTTATACTGAGGCGCACTGCCGCTAATAAAAGAAATGAAGGATATGGTGAACAAAGCGGAGATTGCACTGTTGTCGCTATCCCCATCATAAGTATTGATGATTCAGATCTGATAGACGGCACCGCAAATAAGGTCAGCCTTCGATAATAATATGGCTTGCATCCCCCAAATGTTTAGCAATTGATATATATAAAATTCCGTCTTTGAATACCGCCTGCATCCCCTTCGTTCCCTGAGCGGAATGAGGAAGGTCGAGTTTTTTTTCGAAATCGCCGTATTTTCCGGTCTTCTGTTTAAAATCCTGTTCATTGAAGAAGGATTTTCTCGTGCCTTTTACGACAATATATTCTCCGTAAGACAAAAGCTGAACATCTTGTTTCCGATAGCCGGGCAGATACAGCAAAAATTGGAGTTCATCATGGGTTTCCACTATATCTATAAGAGGAAAAGCATCCTCATTTCTTCTCATTTGCCCATCTCCCTGCTGAAAGGGAAAATGAGAATGACCGTTTTGAAATGATTTCAATTGTTCATCATCAAAAATGTTTTTCCAAAAATCACCGCCAGACATGTTTTGCGCCATTTCCATCCATTGCTTCATCTTGTCGAAATCCATTTTTTTATCGTCCTCCTGTCTAAGCATACGGTCATAACAGCCGGCATACACCTGTATTAAAGGAGGTTTGCCTGTGGTTCAACCAACTCCATATATCAATATTAATATTTTCATGTTGAAAATTAATTCCTTTGAAAATGCTTCAGCGGTGAATGTCGGACAGAATTTACTGGCGGAATGGCAGAATTCCGATAAAAAGAATCAGGGGTACGGACAGAATTTCGGGGATGCTAGCGGCTTTTTCGGCACGAATGGGAAAGTGGATGACAGAGATCAAATTGATGCTCCGTCTACCTTCGAGTCAGCATGCGGCAAAATCCCCGCCGGGAAAGGAGACCCATTATGATGTTTTCGCCGGTTTTGGTAAATGTAGGGGGCTTTAAAGTGAATGCGGTCGACCGCGGCTCTTCCATTACGATCGGCCCGTATCAGCAAATCGATTATTTTTTATCCAATAAGATTAACTATGGCTTCGGTGAAGAAAACGGTGATTTGGCGCCGATTTATATCCCCATCAGTTCTATTGCTGATCCGGATCTCATTGATTCGAACTCCGGAAAAACAAGCATTATCTAATAAAAAAGCCATCCGCCTGCATTCGGATGGCTTTTATGTCATATTTAGCTGCATAAGTATTTTGTTAAAATGGCTTGAACCTCGGTCAAGTCCGTTTCTTTTGCAAATTCCAATTCGAATGTTTTTCCCCTTGTCATTAATACGAGGCCCGTATCAGGATCAAACATCCCTGCTTCTTGAATGGCGAAGCTTTCAATTGTTTTATATGGAAGGAAGACGCGCACTTTCTTTTTGGAGAACATTTTATTATCAAAGAAAATCACTCGTTTATTTGTAAAGCATATTTGGTCAACCCGCAGTTTATAGATCGTTTCAATCCGTTCTCCCTCAACGAGCAAAGCCTCCAGCTTTTTTGTGTCGGTTGATCTGCTGACAGAAAAAATTCCCAATGAAGAACCCCACTTTCTGCTTCTATACTATATTTTATCAAATACATAAAAAAATAAGTTCTTTATCCCTATATAAGAATACGACATAGACAGCATTTAAACCATTACGAACAGATTACATTTTCAGAACGTTCATCGGATAAGCCTTTTCGCGAAAGGTGCTCTGTTATGAAGTAATACGGTTTTGCAGAAGAAAAGGTTTCAAGAAAACCATATTTTTTTCGAAAAGTCAGTTTTTTTCTTATCGCCGTAAAAAACCGCGGCCTCTGAATGCCGCGGTTTCAACAAAACATCAACGATCTGTATCTTCAATTGTTCCTTATTTGTCCGTGCCTTTTTCTGAACATGCTAAAGCTTTTAGCAAAATAAATTCATTCAGCTTTAGACTTCTTCAAAATACTCTTTGTAGAAGCCGCCGACTTTATTTGTGTTGTCCACGACAAAAATAAATTCTTCTGTTTCATTTTTGACCTCATACTCTTTGCCGGGCGTCAGTACGTTTTTGACAATGTATTTTTTCGCATCTGTATGTACGCATTTTACCTTTTTAACGCTTTCTTTTGTCTGCCAATTATTATGAATCATCTGTAAAACTCCTTTTCTTCATCGATAAGCTTATTGTAGCTGTTTTTTCTTGTGAATTGCAATAACGGTTATCAATTGATTTTACCTGGGTCTGTATTATAGAATGACTGTATGCGCTTACTTTGCGCGGACATCAAGATGCTCAAAACAGACCATAAAAAATTTCGGGAGGTTTGTTACGAATGAGTTCTTTAACGATGCAGATCACAAAAAGGCTGGAAACATTTTTGCAAGGCACGAAGAAGCTTTATATTGACGGAAAATTTGTTCCGAGCGCTTCAGGATCAACCTTTGTCACACCGAATCCGGCAACCGGAGAAACTTTGATGACGCTTTACGAGGCACAGGCAGAAGACATTGACAGTGCAGTGAAAGCGGCACGCAAAGCCTTTGATCACGGCGAATGGCGCACAATGCCGGCCGCTTCCAGAAGCAGGCTGATGTATAAGCTTGCTGATTTAATGGAAGAGCACAAGACTGAACTCGCGCAGCTTGAAACACTTGATAACGGAAAACCGATTAATGAAACGACGAATGGAGATATTCCGCTGGCAATTGAGCATATGCGTTATTATGCCGGGTGGTCCACAAAGATAACCGGACAAACGATTCCGGTCGCCGGCTCATATTTTAATTACACCCGCCATGAGCCTGTCGGCGTCGTGGGGCAAATTATCCCTTGGAACTTCCCGCTCCTTATGGCGATGTGGAAAATGGGCGCCGCCCTTGCCACAGGATGTACAATCGTTTTGAAACCGGCGGAGCAGACACCGCTGACCGCCCTCTATTTAGCTGAATTAATTGATCAGGCGGGCTTCCCTGACGGCGTCATCAATATTGTTCCCGGGTTCGGCGAGACGGCCGGGGAAGCGCTGACCAACCATGACGATGTCGATAAACTCGCTTTTACCGGTTCTACAGAAATCGGCAAAAAGATTATGGAGAAAGCCGCGAAAAGTATCAAGCGCGTAACGCTGGAGCTTGGCGGTAAGTCACCTAACATCATTTTGCCTGACGCCAACTTGAAAAAAGCCATACCCGGCGCTTTAAACGGGGTCATGTTTAATCAGGGGCAGGTATGCTGTGCCGGCTCCCGTGTCTTCATTCACAAAGATAAATATGATGAGGTCGTAAGCGAAATGGTTTCATATGCGAAATCACTTCGGCAGGGAGCCGGTCTTCACCAAGATACGCAAATCGGTCCGCTCGTCAGTAAGGAACAGCATCAACGCGTGCTTTCTTATATTGAAAAAGGAAAAGCAGAAGGCGCCAAAGCCGTTACAGGCGGAAGCTGTCCGTTTGAAGAAGGGTATTTTGTCTCCCCGACAGTATTTGCGGACGTGGATGACAGCATGGCCATCGCAAAAGAAGAAATTTTCGGCCCGGTTTTAGCCGCTATTCCGTATGATACGGTAGATGAAGTCATTGAGCGTGCGAACCGCTCGGAATACGGCCTTGCAGCCGGACTTTGGACTGAGAATGTGAAAAACGCCCATTACATTGCTGACCGTCTCCAGGCCGGCACCATCTGGGTCAACTGCTACAATGTATTCGACGCGGCCTCTCCTTTCGGCGGCTATAAGCAATCCGGCCTCGGACGGGAAATGGGCTCTTACGCGCTGGATAATTATACAGAAGTGAAAAGCGTCTGGATCAGTCTGGAAGATTAATAAAACGAGAAACTGCTGCCTGCCAGCAGTTTCTTTTTTGTGTCATGCCGCTTTTTGCATATGAATATATATGCTTCTGAAGGAGTTGAGCGAGTGTGAGCACAATTCGTGAAAAAGTCAGAAGCCGCCAAAAGAAAACCATCTCCCTATTAAGAGAAAAGCAAAATGCTGACGGCTCATGGTCATTTTGTTTTGAAGGCCCGATTTTGACAAACGCCTTTCTGATCCTCCTTCTCACTTCTCTCGGAGACAATGATAAAGAACTGATCGCTGAGCTTGCAAAAGGCATCCGCGCAAAGCAGCGTCCGGACGGAACATTTGCCAATTATCCCGATGAACGGAAGGGAAATGTGACCGCCACTGTACAGGGCTATGTCGGCTTGCTGGCTTCCGGCTTATATAACCGTTCTGAAGCGCATATGATTCAGGCCGAACGTTTTATCATCTCTAACGGCGGCTTGCGGAACGTACATTTCATGACAAAGTGGATGCTTGCGGCAAACGGCCTTTATCCGTGGCCCGCACTGCACCTGCCATTATCTTTCTTAGTGATTCCCCCGTCTTTTCCGCTGCATTTTTATCAGTTCAGTACATACGCGCGGATCCATTTTGTGCCGATGGCTGTGACGCTTAATAAAAGATTTTCACTGAAAAATCCCAACGTTCCTTCTCTCGCACACTTAGATCCGCATATGACCAAAAATCCGTTTACATGGCTTCGTTCCGATCAGGAAGATGACAGAGATCTCTCTTCTCTATTTGCGCATTGGAAACGGCTTTTACAGATTCCCGCCGCTTTTCACCAGCTTGGTCTCCGTACGGCCAAAACGTATATGCTTGACCGGATTGAAGAAGACGGCACATTGTACAGCTATGCGAGCGCCACTATTTTTATGGTGTACAGCCTGCTCGCTCTCGGTGTATCACGCCACTCCCCCGTTATCAGAAAAGCGCTTGCCGGCACGAAAGCTTTACTCACGTCTTGCGGCAATATACCGTATCTGGAAAATTCAACATCGACCGTTTGGGATACGGCGCTTCTCAACTATGCGCTCATGAAAAGCGGCATTTCAGATAACGATCAGATGATAACAAGCGCCGCCCGCTTTCTGCGTGAACGGCAGCAGACGAAAGTGGCGGATTGGGCCGTCCACAACCCGCATGCAGAACCGGGAGGATGGGGTTTTTCAAACATCAATACGAATAATCCTGATTGTGATGACACAGCGGCAGTGCTCAAAGCCATCCCGCGAAAACTTTATCCCGGCTCATGGGAACGCGGACTGAGCTGGCTTTTGTCCATGCAAAACAGTGACGGGGGCTTCTCTGCTTTTGAGAAAAATGTCAATCATCCGCTGATCCGCCTGCTCCCGCTTGAATCGGCTGAGGAAGCTGCCATTGACCCTTCAACAAGCGACTTAACCGGACGGGTGCTTCACTGTTTAGGGGAAGCGGGGCTTTCTTCGGATCACCCTCAGATTGAAAAAGCCGTCCAATGGCTGTTCCGCCATCAAGAAGAGAACGGTTCATGGTACGGCAGATGGGGTGTCTGTTATATTTACGGAACATGGGCTGCGCTGACGGGCATGAAAGCTTGCGGTGTCAGCCAAAACCACCCGGCCGTAAAAAAAGCGATCCGCTGGCTGAAGTCTATTCAAAATGAGGACGGAAGCTGGGGAGAATCCTGTAAAAGCGCAGAAATCAAAACTTATGTCCCCCTTTCTTACGGAACGGTTATACAGACGGCATGGGCTGCGGAAGCCTTGCTGCAATACGAAAAACCGCATCACCAGGCCATCACAAAAGGCATATCTTTTCTTATTGAAAACCGGCATTACGAGGGAGCTCCTTTCAGCTATCCGACTGGAATCGGCCTTCCGAAACAATTTTACATCAAGTATCACAGCTACCCGTATGTATTTTCTTTGCTTGCGCTCAGCACTTTTATGAAAGTGAGTGAAAAGGAGGAAGAAAAATGAAACGGCACGCTTATCAAACCGAGATGCTGAATTGGTGTGAAACCTTGAAGGAACAAGTCATTCAGCAAGGCCGGTTCGATCGCTTCGCGGCACAAATCGACCGTATTTTTCACACTCTTCAGGATGACGGATTAACGGAGGCGGAATGGTACGAACAGGCATCAGGACTTTACCGGGACATTACCCAATCGGAAGAGCCGGATGAGCCCAGAGCTTTTGTGCCGATCGGCAAGCATGTACTGCCTAAGCTGCCTTACAGTTATTCCGCGCTGGAACCGTATATTTCAAGGGAAATCATGAAACTTCACCATACAAAACACCATCAGAGCTATGTTGACGGTCTGAATCATGCTGAACTGGAGCTGAAAAAAGCGCGGCAGATGAAACAGTACGACTTAGTGGCGCATTGGGAGCGGCAATTGGCGTTTCACGGCGCCGGCCATTATTTGCACAGTATTTTCTGGTTTTCCATGAACCCAAACGGAAAAAGACGGCCGACGGGCGCTCTCTTTCAAATGATTGACTCATCATTCGGGAGCTATTCTGCTTTTAAAGAACAATTTTCTCAGGCAGCTAAAAAAGTCGAAGGAGCCGGCTGGGCTATCCTTGTCTGGGCACCGCGCTCGGGGCGGCTGGAGATTTTGGCAGCTGAGAAGCATCAGCTTTACAGCCAATGGGACGTCATTCCTTTGCTCCCTTTAGATGTATGGGAACACGCCTATTATTTACAATATAAAAACGACCGCGCGGCTTACGTGGATCAATGGTGGAATGTCGTTGACTGGCGGGAGGCGGAGAAACGGTTCGAGCAAGCGCACCGCGTAATGTGGCCGCTTTATTAAAAAAGCCCCCGTTTTGAACGGGGGCTTGCTTCTTTTCATTTAAAAAATACCGAGCACGTGCAGAAAAACGATAATAATGGCTACAGGAGACACATAACGGATTAACAGAAGCCAGACTGCAAACCATTTCCGTTTAATGCCTGAACCGCTTTTCAGTTCATCAAACAGCGCCTGTTTCGGAATTTTCAGCGGGACGAAAACAGCAATTAAAAGCGCGCCCAGCGGCATTAAGACATTGCTGACGAGAAAGTCCGCAGCGTCAAAAATACTGCGGTGAAAAATTGAAACATCACTCAACATTCCATATGACAGCGCAGAAGGCACGCCGACAATAAAGATGGCAAGTCCCCCAATCCATGCATACCGCTTTCGTTTTGCCGAATCGCCTTTTGACAAAACGGCAACCAAAATCTCAAGCATTGAAAAAGCCGATGTCAGTGTCGCAAATAAAAACAGCAGCAAAAAGGCGAGTAAAAACACGATACCGAACGGCATATGGTTAAAGACGGTCGGAAGCACGTTAAACAAAAGCTGCGGGCCCTGATCCGGCTTGAGGCCGAATGAAAACACCGCCGGAAAAATCGCCACGCCCGCCATCACGGCAACAAGGACATTTAATACCGTCACTGATACAGCGGATTGAACAATATTTTCTTCTTTTTCTAAATACGCACTGTATGTAACCATTACGGATACTCCGACGCTTAACGAGAAAAATGACTGTCCCATCGCATATAAAATGGTATTGGCGTCCATCGCGCCGAAATCGGGCATGAAGAAGAATTTTAACCCCTTCGCTGCATCATGAAGCGTAACGGAGCGGATCATTAAAAGAATAAAGAGAATAAACAGAGCCGGCATCAGCACCTGACTTACTTTTTCGATGCCGCTGCTTACCCCCTTTGCAACAACTAAAATCGTCAGCACGATAAACAGCAGCTGGCCGAAAACCGCTGCATAAGGGTTTGAAATGGTATCGATAAATAACGTATCAAATCCGGATGTGAGCGATAAACCGCCTGTAAAGCCCTTTATAATATAGATTAATATCCATCCCCCCACTACGCTGTAGAAGGATAATAGAATAAAACACGTAATGATTCCGAGATATCCGATCCAATGCCACTTTTTCCCCGGCGCAAGCGCCTTATAAGATTCAACGGCGTTTTTTTGCGTTTTTCTGCCGATAATAAATTCAGCAAGCAGAAGCGGCAGTCCGATTAAAATCGTAAATAAAATAAAAACGAGCAGAAAAGCGCCGCCTCCGCTGGTTCCCGCTACGTAAGGGAACTTCCATATTGCGCCGAGCCCGATTGCAGAGCCGGCCGTAGCTAAAATAAATCCCAGCTTAGATGACCATTGATTAGCTTCTTTCACTTCAGCACTCCCAATTCATTTCAGTATAAAAATCAATTGTAAGAATATATGTCTGAATAGTCAAGAAGATATTAGTTGACATAATATAATTATAAAAAACTTATATTTAATATTGAATTATTCAGAATATTATTTATAATGGAATACAGAAAAGTCAGTCAGATTTTCTGACTTGATTGATTGGATGAAAAAGGAGCTGTGTTTATGGAATGGATGAAAAAAATAAGCGGGTTTGCGGGACAAACTTTCGGCTTATGGGTGATCGTCTTTGCTGGTTTAGGATTTGCCTATCCTGATTTGTTTTCTTGGATCAGTTCTTATATGACGGTTTTTCTAGGTATTATTATGTTTGGAATGGGGCTTACTCTTCAAACAGACGATTTTAAGGAATTAATCAGGAAACCTTGGCATGTCATCATCGGGGTCGTTGCTCAGTTTACGATTATGCCGCTTACGGCTTTCTGTTTATCAGCCGGGCTCCGCCTCCCCGCAGAAATTGCAGCGGGCGTCATTTTGGTCGGATGCTGTCCGGGCGGCACCGCCTCAAATGTTATGACCTTTTTGGCAAAAGGCAATACGGCGCTTTCAGTTGCGGTCACTACAATCTCAACATTGCTTGCTCCTATTGTAACGCCGGCACTTATAATGCTGTTTGCAAAAGAATGGCTCCCTGTTTCTTTCGGCTCACTTTTTGTTTCCATTATGCAAGCCGTGCTTTTACCGATCATCCTCGGTGTAATTGTGAAGCTGCTCTTCAAAAAACAAGTCGGCCAAGCCGTTCACGCGCTTCCTCTCGTGTCGGTAATCGGCATCGTAGCGATTGTATCCTCTGTTGTAAGCGTAAATCGTGAACATCTGCTCCAATCAGGGCTGCTGATTGTGACAGTCATCATCTTACATAACGGAATCGGATATTTGTTAGGATTCCTGACCGCAAAGCTGTTCAAAATGGATTATGCTTCGCAAAAAGCGATTGCGATCGAAGTCGGGATGCAAAACTCCGGACTGGGCGCGGCGCTTGCGACAGCACACTTCTCCCCTCTGTCAGCCGTACCGAGTGCGATTTTCAGCATATGGCACAATCTGTCAGGATCTGCTCTTGCCACCTACTGGTCTAAGAAAAAAGGGAAAAACAGCGCAGAAGAGGATGAAACGGCAAAGATTCCGCTTTCATAACTGAACAAGGATAGGGCGGCTGCCGCTCTATCCTTGTTTTTTCTGCAGATCACGAAACAGGCGCAAAAGCGCTTTTTTTACATTCCCCTGAAATAAACCTCCATGATAACAAATCAATTGGCTGATATCGTAATCGAGCAGCCGCTCCACGGAACGGACCGCACCTCCCATATGTAACGTATAGCCGGGATGAGCAAGGTTCAGCTTTCCGTCTTCAATAACGACCGCATCGCCTGTGATCATTATTTTTTCGGCAGGCAGATAAAGGCTGATATGGCCGGGTGTATGACCCGGCGTGGCCACAATGCGAATGCCTCCGCACCAAGGAAGCAGCTCGCCGTCAGTAACTGTCCGGTGAACCGGAGCCGATTCGGCTGATTGAAGCGAGCGGATGAACTGTTTTGCATGAGGTTTTGCTTCCTCTGGCAATGAACAAAACGTTGATTCAGCCTGTTCAAGCCGTAACGATTTTTTGGAGCCGTCAATATACGGCGCTTCATGTTCGTGTGCTGTCACGCTGATATCCGGATACAATCGGAGCAATGCAGCGAGTGAGCCGATATGATCTATGTCGTGATGCGTTACAATGATTTTTGTCAATGAATGAAGCGGCATACCGTGCCGGGCAGCAGCATGTTGAAGATGGTTTGTAAAACCGGGATATCCGCAGTCTATTAAAATCGTGTCATGTTCGTCTTGCAGAAGAACCGGCGTGATAGAATGCCCTTCTCCATTATGTTCAAATTCAATCTCAAGCGGATAACAGTTTTTCATCTGCATTTCTCCTCTTCCTCAATAAAAAAAGTACACCGCTTGTAAAAGCAGTGTACTTTTTATCTGACACTAATTATCCTTCCAGCAACAGCTGTTCCGGATCTTCAAGCAGGTTTTTAATGGTGACAAGGAATCCGACCGCTTCTTTGCCATCTACAATTCTGTGATCATATGATAAAGCGATGTACATCATCGGACGGTTTTCAGAGCGCTCGGCATCAATCGCTACTGGGCGCAGCTGAATTTTATGCATACCTAAGATTCCGACTTGAGGGCTGTTTAGGATTGGTGTTGACATAAGCGAGCCGAATGTACCTCCGTTTGTGATCGTGAAGGAGCCTCCTTGCAGCTCACCTAATGTTAATTTATTGTTTCGCGCTTTCTTCGCAAGCTCGCCGATTTCTCTTTCAATGCCGGCGAATGTCAGACGATCAGCGTCACGCACGACTGGGACGACAAGCCCTTCTTCAGCCGCGACAGCGATACCGATATCATAAAACTTTTTCACGATCAGCTCATCGCCTTGAATTTCAGCGTTAAGGAGCGGATATTTTTTCAATGCTGCCACGACAGCTTTTGTGAAGAAAGACATGAAACCAAGTTTTACTTCATTTTGCTCAAGGAATTGGTCTTTACGGCGTTTTCTTAAATTCATAACGGCCGTCATATCCACTTCATTAAACGTCGTCAGCATTGCAGAAGTCTGCTGCACTTCAACCAATCGTTTCGCGATCGTTTGTCGGCGGCGGGACATTTTTTGAACTTCTACAGGTTTGTCAAAGCTTTGCTGTGTTTTTTGAGCCTGCTGTTTCGGCTGTGCCGCAGGTTTTGGAGCCGGCTTTTCATAAGCTTCCACATCATGTTTGCGTACGCGGCCGAGCGGGTCCCCCGTCGGAATTTGTGAAAGGTCAATTCCTTTTTCCCTTGCCAGCTTGCGTGCAGCCGGAGACGCAACCGTTTTTGATTTTGTTTCTGATTGTGCTTCCTGGCTGACTTCTTGAGCAGCCGGTTCAGCTTTTGCTTCCTCTTTCGTTTGTTCATTGGCTGAAGCACTTTCTGAAGGGGCAGGTGCAGAACTTTCGCCAGCGCCTTCTGTAATGGTGCCGATAATTTCTCCTACTTGGACGGTATCACCCGAATCTTTCAATACCTCTTTTAGAACACCCGATTCTTCTGCTGTCAATTCAACATTTACTTTGTCCGTCTCCAGTTCAAGCAAATACTCACCCTGTTCTACATAGTCACCGGGCTGCTTTAACCATTGGGCTATCGTTCCTTCTGAGATTGATTCTGCTAATTCAGGTACCTTAATTTCCGCCATTTTTACATTTCCCCCTTAGTTTTTGCGAGTCAAGCTATCAGATACAATGCGTTCCTGTTCTTTTTTGTGGACTGTCGGATCTCCTTCTGCTGGACTGGATCGTCTTCTTCGGCCGATGTATTGGACATTTACTCCTTTTGGCGCAATTTCCGTCAGATACGGGCTGATATAACTCCATGCCCCCATGTTCTGCGGCTCTTCCTGAACCCAAACGATCTCTTGCAGGTTCGGCAGTTTGGCGAAAAGTTCTTTCGTGTCTTTTGCCGGGAACGGATACAGCTGTTCGATTCTGGCAATATGAAGCCAATCTTTATCGCCTTCCATTTTGTTAAAGTGATCGCTGATGTCAATTGACACTTTTCCGCTTGATAACACGACGCGAGTCACTTTTTCGTAAGCGTGGGAAAGACCGGACTGCTCATAGACCGGCTTGAATCTGCTTTCGCTCAGTTCCTGCACTTCAGATACCGTATTCGGATTGCGCAGCAGGCTCTTCGGTGTCATGATCACAAGCGGGCGGATTTCCTCACGAAGCAGCATTTTCGCTTGTCTTCTTAAAATATGGAAATATTGAGCCGCACTTGTCAGGTTGGCCACCGTCCAGTTGTTTTCTGCCGCCAGCTGCAGGAACCGCTCGACGCGGCCGCTGGAGTGTTCAGGCCCCTGTCCTTCGTAACCGTGAGGGAGCAGCATGACTAATCCTGATTTTTGTCCCCATTTTGCCCGTCCTGCAGAGATGAATTGATCAAAATAGACTTGAGCCGCATTGGCAAAGTCCCCGTACTGCGCCTCCCACATCACGAGCGTTTCAGGTGAATACACGTTGTACCCATATTCAAAGCCGAGAACCGACCCTTCAGAAAGCGGGCTGTTATGCACCGTAAATGAAGAAGCACAGTCGTCTAAATGATGGAGTGCAACAAATTCTTCTCCTGTTTCGCTGTCATGCAGCACAAGGTTTCGCTGAGCGAACGTTCCGCGCTCTGAATCCTGTCCGGTCAGCCGGATCGGCGTGCCGTCTTTCAAAATGGAAGCAAACGCAAGCGATTCAGCCAATGACCATTCCACTTTACGATCATCATCAAACGCTTTGGCGCGTCTTTCCAAAATTCTTTTCAGCTTGCCGAACACGTTAAAGGATTCCGGCCAGTTGATGAGTTCGCCGTTCAGCTTGCGGAGAACATCAAAATCAATGGCTGTGTCAACGTCAGGAAAACCGTTGGACACCGGCTCCGGCAATTCGATTTCCCGTACGGCGTCTTCTTTTTTGGCGGGCACCTTTTTATAGGCGTCTTCAATGCGTTTTGTCACTGCCGTTTCAATGTTTTGCGCTTTTTCCTCGCTGATCAGGCCTTCACTTACGAGTTTTTCCGCAAAGATCCGCTTGACAGTCGGGTGTTTTCTGACGGCGTCATACAGCATCGGCTGTGTCGTGGACGGCTCATCCATTTCATTGTGGCCGTACCGTCTGTACCCGATTAAATCGATTAAGAAATCTTTATTGAAACGCTTCCTGTATTCGACCGCAAACTTAACGGCTGACAGGCATGCTTCAGGATCATCCGCGTTGACGTGAACGATCGGGATTTCATAGCCCTTCGCCAAATCACTGGCATATTTTGTAGAACGGGATTCATCGCTTTCAGTTGTAAAGCCGATCATATTATTGGCAATGATATGAATGGCCCCTCCGACCTGATAGCCTTTCAGAGAGCTTAAGTTCAGCGTCTCAGCGACAATTCCTTCTCCCGGGAACGCTGCGTCACCGTGTATTAAAATGGCGAGCGATTTTGTTTCATCTTGAACCGGGTACCCCTTTTGCGTTCTTGTTTCCTGTGCCGCCCGCGTGCTTCCTTCAATAATCGGATTGATGAATTCCAGGTGGCTCGGGTTATTCGCGAGCGTAATCCGCGCGCTTTTGGTTTCAGCATCCTGAAGCTGTCTGTCTGCACCGAGGTGGTATTTTACATCTCCCGTCCAGCCGTAGCTGATTCCGATCGAGCCTTCAGACGGTACAAGATCTTTATTCGGCGCGTGCTGGAATTCTGAGAAAATAATCTCATATGGTTTTCCGAGCACATGCGCGAGGACATTTAAACGGCCTCTGTGCGCCATTCCGATATTGACATTGGTTGTGCCTGCTTTCACAGACTGGGAGATAATGTCGTCAAGAACCGGCACAAGCGCGTCTAATCCCTCAATTGAGAAACGTTTCTGACCGACGAATGTCCGGTGTAAAAATTGTTCAAATCCTTCTACTTCCGTCAGTCTTTCTAAAACGGCTGACAGTTTTTCCGGTGAATTTTTCCGGAAGAGTTCTCCGGATTCGACCATTTTTGTAATCCATGCGCGCTCTTCAAAATCATGCACATGGTCAAATTCAAAGGAGATGGTTCTTTTATACGTATTGCGTAAATGCTGGATGGCTTCTAAGCCGTTCGTTATATTGGCAGGTGCGTCTTTACAGATGACAGACGCGGGTATTGCTTTCAGTTCTTCTTCTGTAAGCCCGTACTCGGATAACGGAAAGAGCTCGCTCTTTTTTTGATCCTTTCTGAGCGGATTGACGGAAGCGTTCAGATGGCCATAGGTTCGAATATCTTCTGCAAGTTTAACTGCTGCTGCGATCTTTTGAATCAGATCTGCGGTGACGCGTCCCTGTTCCTTTGTTCCCGATGCCTCTTTTATCTGGCTTGGCGGAGCGCCGAGTTCGTCAAACATGTCTTTCAGATCCGGATCAATGCTGTCTGGATCTTCAGCATATTGGTCGTACAGCTCCAGTGCGTAGCCGAGGTTCGGTCCGTAAAAATCTTCCCAATTCATTCTTTGTTTCATATTATTTTGAAACATTTGAATATTACCCCCAACCTAGATAATCAAGTGATCATTTCACTATCTTGAAATAACTTTTGAACGCTGTGCCCAAAATTATGTAATAAAAACGCTTCCAAGGATATTTTACCACTGATTGTGTTTGGATTCTACCTTGATTGTTCACAAAATAGTAAAAAAAACAGATCCATAACGAAAAAATTAAATCATTTTAAAATAAAAAGCGAAAAAGCATAGGAAAAAGCTTATCCTATGCTTTTATGAAGCAGTTTTTTCAAGAGCGGATACAGCACATCGGGGAGCTGATCGACATCCGGAACAAAAATACTGTACTTTCCGTACATATCCTGAATGGTTTTCATCTGGGATTCTTCTATCGCGGTATTGGACAGAAAAACATTTATGACTTCGATCCCTCTTTTTCTCGCTTCGATGACAGCCTCGCTCGTATCGACGATGCCGTTTTGCTCGTAGCCGAACGCTGCGGGCTCCCCGTCTGAAAACACGATTAAAAATTTTTGTGCCTCACTCCGCCTCATCAGCTGTTTTGTCATTTGTCTGATGGCATATCCGTCTCTGTTATCTTCCTCCGGCGCAAGCTGCATGATCAAAGGACCCGCCGCCTGCAGCAGCGACTCTTCAAACGGAATCACCGTATTGAAGAAGTTCGGCTGGCTCGTTTCGGTCGCTTCGTTTGTATCCTCCCAAAAACCGACGATCTGGTGCGGAACGGACACTGATTTCAATGCTTCATGAAAAAGGACGATCCCTCTCTTTGTTTCATCCATTTTGTCGAACATGCTGGCCGAACAGTCGACAAGCAATGTAAACACAGCGTCAATTTCTGAAGACGGATCCTGCTTTTTATAGAAAAGGCGCGGATTCCGTTCCGTAAAGTAGCGGAGCAGCTTGCGGTTCAGCCTGCCTGCATGAAGATCGGTCCGCGGGAGCGTTTTTTTGTGCTCAAGTGTTTTTTGTATCATCTGCTTCAGGCGCTTTTGATAGGATTCTATCGTTTTCGCCTGCTCTTTATAAGACTGTTCATCTTCCAGAGACGCTTTGTGCGGTGTTTGGTAAACCGGGAAGGCAAATTTGTTTTCTTTTCCGTCAGCCAGTCCCGCTCCCCCGTGTTCATCCTGTCTGGATTCAAGCGCTTCCAGTTGGGAATAATCCTCTCTTTTCGTCTGGCGTGCTGAGCCTTGAACGGAGCCGAGCGCCTGATCACCGTCATCGCCTTCTCTGGCGGCGTCATTCCCAAGGTCTGATTTCGCGCCGTGTTCAATATCAAATTGAAGGAAACTTTTTGACGGCGCTTCAGTTTCCCGGTGCCACGTATTCATTTTCTCTTCATGGATATCTTCATCTCCGTCGGAAGACTCAGGAAGCGTGATATCGTCGCTTAATGACGGCGCTCTTTTGATGCTTTCGAATAAAGGCTCTTCAGCCGCTTTCTCGTAATCAAGTTCCGGCAGAAAGAAATAGGTGTTCAGCATATCTTTCTCCAGCACTTCATCAAGGCCTTCCATGAGGTCTTCTGTTATTTTTGCAATCTGTTGCGTAGATTCGGCCTCATACACCCGGATGAGCTGGCGTTCAATATACGGTATCATCATATCAATATCTTCCTGCATGGAGGGAATGTCTTCAAGCGGAGACTCAGCCGTCAGTTTGACAAACATCGCGCAATACAAAGCGTCGGTGAAAATACTCCGTTCCAAGTTCAATGTCAGCTGTGTTGTGAAGTATTTCCTGTACATTTCTCTCCGCTTCTGAAATACACGTTTCGTTCCCGGCCGCTCTTTTTTGATCAGCTCTTCAATTCTGATATCTTCAAGCAGCATGAACAGCTGCTTTGCAAAGCTTTGGCGGGTGAAGTGCCGGCGGACGTCATTTAAAAACCCGGCAAATTCACGGAATGAGCTGCTGCGTGTTCCGACAGCGCGCAAATACACATCGCTTTTCAAGCCAGCTTCCATATCCCCGGCTGATCTGTCTTTCCAAAAGTGGCTCATGTAAATTTTCTTTTCAAAGGGATTGTAGTAAGACTGCACGCCGTATTCTACTTCCACTTCACTGCTTCTGGTCAGTGTTTTGGCCAGATCAGTCAGCATCATGAACAAAAACGAATCGATCGTGCTGTCGTTAAATTTGATAAACTTCATTGTATATCCCTCATTCGAACAGCGTTTCTGCAATATTTCTGACAGCGGCTTTCTCTCTGTCGTCATCAAGCTTTTCCACGATGCCTCTTTCAATCGCCCGTTTCGGCGGAATATACGCAGCCAAGTCGCACGTATCAATGAGAGCCCTGATTGACGCCGCTTCCTCTGATACTTGTCCGTTATGCGCTTGTGCGATTAAATCAGAAGACAATGTCATGAAACGTTCAATTAATTTCTCATCTTTTAAAACAGACTGAGAAGTCAGAACCTGCTTCAGAAGGCTTCCTTTAATATACGGAACATCAATAATGACAAAGCGGTTTTTAAGGGCTTCGTTCAGCGGCACGGTGCCGACGTAGCCTTCATTAATTGCGGCGATGACACCGAATCCTTCGCTCGCCTTAATCACTTCTCCTGTAAACGGATTCGTCATCATTTTTCTGTAATCAAGCACGCCGTTTAAAATCGGAAGGGTTTCAGGCTTTGCCATATTGATTTCGTCAATGTATAAAAAATGCCCCTCGTTCATTGCCGTTGTTACCGGTCCGGGAACGAATTCAATTGTCGCCTTTCCGTGTTCATTTTCAATCGTTTTATAACCGACAAGCGCTTCTGCATCAAGGTCTACGGAGCAGTTGACGCTATGCATCGGTTTATGAAAATAGTTCGAAAGCGTTTCCGCCAATTTTGTTTTCCCTGAACCCGTAGGTCCTTTTAATAAGATATTTTTTCCCATTGTCAAAGCGATGATCGCATCGAATATAATCGCTTTATCTTCGGCCTCATAGCCCGAGGATCCGATTAAATCCTGAAATTCTTGGGAAACGGGATGATTCTGATAAGCTTGCAGTTTGTTTTGTATATCTTGGGGCAGTGATAAGTGCTGTAATTCTGAAGTCATAGGTGATGTTTCCTTTCCATTCATATTCCATAACCGAGTATACTAAAAAAGCCCTTGTATACTCAATACAAAAGGGCTCATTCCCTGCGGGCGCTTTTTGTCAGAGGAGCGCAGGCGATTCTGGCTCCGGAATTTCCGCTCGGGTTTGTTAAATAATCATCCGTATGTTCATGAATGACGAACGCGCTCCCGTCCCGGTCAAGCAGGCTGAGTCTGCTTCCTTCTTTTAAAGAAGTCTGCGGCGCGTTCATTATGACATCCACTTTACCGTCAGCCCCCACTTCAAGATTGGGGAGATCCCCGGCGTGATGCCCCATCGGATTGTTGAAGCCGTGCTCTTTGTTCAAAGGGTTGAACGGGCCGCCGGCTGATTCGAAATCAGGTGTCTGGCACACCCCTTTATCATAAATATGAAACCCGAGAGAAGCGCCCGGCGGCAGATGTCCTGCTGATATATGGATGTCTGACCCTTCCTCATCAGAATCTTTCACTTCAATATATCCGATGTTTTTACCTTTTTGATTGATGAGTCCGGCATGCTCGCGGTATGCTGACGCCTCCAATGCGCGGCTTTCTTCATGTTTTTTGGGCGGAACTGGATTGGGCCTGCCTCCGCAGCCGCCAAGCGTGATTGATGCGAGCATGAGAAAAAGCAAGAGACGGTTCATGCTTTCTCCCCCTTATTTTTACCCATCAGTCTTGTCAAAACATAAATATGGTAAACAAAAAAAGCCCCGAAAGGCTTTTTTTAAAAATAACTGCGCGCTCCTAAATAAGCTTTTTTCCAATATGGATTGCTTAAGTTTGAAATTTCAACCCCGGAGGAACTTGCGTGAATGAAATCTCCTCCGCCCAAATATATTCCCATATGAGAAGGACCTGATTTATATGTCGTAAAGAAGACGAAGTCTCCTGCTGACGGCTGGCTGATTTGTTTCATTGTATTCCAGTATCCGGCGGTGCTCAGACGGGAAACAGAGCTTACCTTATTTAAAAGGTAATAGATATAGCCGCTGCAATCGAATCCCGCAGGCGTATTGCCTCCCCATCGGTAAGGCACGCCGACATATTTTTTTGCTTCGCCTATCATTCTGTCAATCTTCGACCCTGTCACCGGAGGTTCGGGAGTATGAGGTTTGTTTGGCTTTGCCGGCTTGTTTTCCGGCTGGCGCACAGGGTCTTCTGTTTTTTCCGTCCCGTTTATCACGAGAACTTGTCCGATTTGCAGCACATCAGTTGTCAGTTTATTTTTTTCTCTGATGAGCTGGGCGGTGATGCCGAACCGATTGGCAATTTTCCAGAGTGAATCGCCTGCTTTTACTTTGTATGTGGACGGCTTCTCAGAAGGATTTGGATGAGATGGCGGTGTTGTGCCGCTGTTTCCGTTATGTGGAGAGCCTTTGGTTTTTAATACTTGGTTCGGATACAGCAAGTCTGACGTTAATTGATTCAGCTTTTTCAGTTCAGCGATGGTGATGCCGATTTGATTGGCGATTTTCCACAGCGAGTCACCCGGTTTTACAGTGTAAGTCCCTGATGCGGCTTTATCAGGTTTTGTCTGTTTGCCGCCTCTGTCTGTGCCGGGGGCAGACCCTTTAATTTTCAGTTTTTGGCCGGGATAGATGACATCTGAGCTCAAACGGTTCAGGCTTCTCAGCTCCGAAACACTCATGCGGTATTTTTTTGCGATCACCCATAAGGAATCTCCGTATGTAACCGTGTAAGCGCCCGTGCTTCGTTTTTTCTTTTGATTTGTTTTATGTGTGCTGCTGCCGTCTGGAATGTTCAGCCGCTGTCCGGGGTAAAGTATCGTTGATTTCAATTTGTTTTCCGCCTGGAGGGCTGAAATGCTTGTATGATATTGTCGGGAAAGCTTCCAAAGAGAATCGCCGTTTTTTACTTGAATGGTTTTTGCTTCAGCGGGATGCACGGCGAAGGTTGAAGTCATTACTGCAGATACAGCCAGACCGGCTGCGATTTTTTTCTTCATATAACGAAAAACCTCCTATTTATCATTGCTGAAAGGGGCATTCCTTTTCTTCAAACGCCGCCTGTTATACAGGATTCATGCAGAAGTCGACATCATTTCCGTTTCATTTACACCTTAAATCATCACTAATGCCACACATTTTACATAAATAGAGACCATTTCACAAATGACTTTGGAATCATTTTCATAACATGGCTTATTTCCGCGACATTCCACCTTTCTTGTCTGTTTTTCATACAATTCTCTTTGCGGCAGGAAAAATCCTCCCGAAAAGCAAGCAAAAAAAAGCCCGCTTCCTTGTAAAGGAAGCAGGTAATGGGCGATTACAGCACCCGGGTCACGGCAGTTTTCACGTCTTCTAATATCAATTCCGCTGCACGCTGTGCTCCGCCGGCCGCTTTCAGGGATTCTCCGATTTCATCAGCTTTTTTCTGGTATTCAGGATTTTCACTCAATTCTTTTATTGCTTCAGTAAGCAATTCCACTGTCACATTTTCTTTTTTAAACATCTTGCCCGCTCCCGTTTTTTCCACTTGGCTTCCGACGGCGAACTGATCTGCGCCCATCGGAATGACGATCATCGGGGTTTTGTAGTAAAGGCCTTCGCTCGTACTGTTCATTCCGCCGTGCGTGATAAATAAGTCCGCTCTCTTTAAAATCTCAAGCTGCGGAACATAAGGCTTTACAATGACATTCTCCGGAATTTCATCCAGTTCAGCCGGGTCAAGATGTTTGCCGATTGACATGACGGCTTTCCCGTTAAAGCTTCTGGCTGCTTTTAAGCATTTATTAAACAATTCTTTCTGGTTGTTAAAAATCGTTCCCATTGAAATAAACAGGACGTTTTCCCCTTCAAGCTGTTCAAACGGGAAATCATGGGACGCCTCCCTGTCGGTTATGGACGGACCGACAAAGAGATAAGAATCTCCGAACTCTTCTTCTTTCGGCTGAAATGCTCTTGAAGTAAACACGATGGTTTTTCTGCCGTCATTTGAGAAAATATCATACGGCGTATTAATGTCTGTGCTGAATTCTTCGTTGAGCTGGCTGACCGCTTCGGTATAAGCCGGATAATGGGATGATTCCTCTGATACAAGGTTTATATTTGAGAAGACTTCTTTAATAAATGCTTCATTCATCGCAAATGTCGTACAAAGTGAATATGCCGGCAGTTTCAGCATGTTTCTCACAAGCCTGCCTGCCAGAAAATGATGATCGTATATGATGTAGTCGTAGGATTCATCTTTTACATCCTCAAGAATGCGGAGTGCGGCTTTTTTGGAAGTCTCAATCATTAATAGTAAAAACTCTGTAGCGTCCCGCTGTTCATCACCCGTTGCGTTTTTTCCGAATTCATCTTTTCGGAAATCTTCGTATTCACGGAATTCCGCTCCGCTTGACGCGATTTTATTCTCATATTCCTTCACGCCGTAATATACGACATGTTCCCCTTTTGCCTTCAATTCTTTTACGACGCCTAAAGACGGATTGATATGGCCTTCTCCCGGAAAGCCGATCATCAATACATGTGCCATCTTCCCACTCCCTATTCTTTTAAATTTTATGTATATTTAAACGATAACATCAATACAGAAAAAGGTAAAGATGTTCACCTTATTAATATTAAATGGGTACAATATTCCCATTTTCTTATTATTTCGTATGAAGCGCCCGCGGCGAAACAAGCGGATACAGCGCCGTCTTTAGCAAAGGACATTTTCCCCGTTTCTTCTGAAACAACGAGCACGAGCGCATCAGTCACGGCCGAAAGACCCATCGCGGCCCTGTGGCGTGTCCCGTATTTGACGCCGACATTTTTTGTTGTGAGCGGAAGCACATTGGCCGCCGATATAACCCGGTTTTCTCTGACCAATACGGCCCCGTCGTGAAGCGGATTACCGGGGTAAAAAATACTCTCAATTAAAGCTGAACTGATTTCAGCATGCAGACTTGTCCCTTTTTGTATCATTCCGTCCAGCGGATCTGCCCGTTCAATCACAATCAGCGCTCCGTGCTTCTCTTCTGCCAGGTGCTGCACGGCTCTCGCCAGCTCTGTATAAGAAGGCGTGAAATGTTCAATATATGTCTGCAGGTAAAATGACGAAGCGACAGCCTGCATTTCCTGAAACGTATGTCCAAGTTCATCTAGTTCGCAAAGCAGGCATTGATCTTTTTCATCCAATGTCCGCAGTATCATTGCGGCATCCTCCGTAATTTGTTTCAGATACGTTTGGACGGCAGCGGTAAACGCACTTTCCGTCATTTGAGTGTGGCGCATGTCACATCAGCTCCTTTTCCTTATTTTCTGCATCGCGCGCATGGATATGCGCCTCAATGCGCACGATAATCAAGAAAGGAGGCGGGATTTGTATGGAACTCACAAGGCTGCTGCAGTATATCTGCACCTTTTTAGGTGTCATTTCACTTTCATTCATTTATGCCAAAATGTTTAAAAAGCCGAAACCGGATAAAAAAGAGTAGGCCGGGTTTCATTGCTTTTTATACATAAAATGTTATAATTTCTCTCGTTAAAATAAAGAAACGGGGAACCTAACTTGAGAGAAACGAACACGATCGGCCAAAAGGTCAGACAGCTGTTACATATCTTCATTCCGATTTTGATAACACAGGTCGGTCTTTCTTTGATTACCTTTTTGGACACGGTGATGTCAGGGAAAGTGAGCGCCGCGGATTTAGCCGGCGTTGCAATCGGTTCAAGCCTGTGGACACCGGTTTATACGGGACTGGCAGGAATTTTGATGGCCGTTACGCCCGTTGTGTCGCAGCTGTTAGGAGCAGGCAGACAAAAGGAAGCGCCGTTTTCCGTCATTCAGGCCGTTTACGTAGCGGCCATTCTCAGTGCGGCGGTCATCCTTATCGGCTTTTTCACTGTTGATGTGATTTTGGGACATTTGGGCCTGGAACCTCGTGTCCGGACGATCGCCAAACACTTTTTAGGGTTTTTATCCCTTGGCATTTTCCCTTTGTTTGTGTACGCCGTTTTGCGCTCGTTTATCGATGCACTGGGCAAAACGAGAGTCACTATGCTTATTACGCTCTGCTCACTGCCCATCAATTTTGTCTTGAATTATGTGTTTATTTTCGGGAAATTCAACATGCCGGCATTGGGAGGAGTCGGTGCGGGGCTTGCTTCCGCCCTGACTTACTGGTGTATTTGCGTTATCAGCTTTTTTATCGTCTCAAGATTTGAGCCGTTTGCCGGGTACTCTGTATTTCGGAAACTGTACCGGTTTTCTCCGTCTGAATGCAGAAAGCTTTTGAAAATCGGTTTGCCTATCGGTTTTGCCGTATTTTTTGAAACGAGCATTTTTGCGGCTGTCACACTGCTTATGAGCCATTTCCAGACGGTGACGATTGCAGCACACCAAGCGGCAATGAATTTTGCTTCCCTCTTGTATATGCTGCCGCTCAGCGTATCCATGGCGCTGACCATATTAGTCGGCTTTGAAGCAGGGGCAAAACGCTACAGGGATGCCCGGTCATACAGCTATATCGGCATTGTGATGGCCCTTTGTTTTTCTTTATGCACGGCTGCTTTCATTTTGCTGTTCAGACCGCAAATCGCCGGAATGTATACATCAGAACCGGACGTGCTTATGTTGACGCAGCACTTTTTAATCTATGCTTTGTTTTTCCAGCTTTCTGATGCCGTGGCAGCTCCGATACAAGGCGCTCTGAGAGGATATAAGGATGTCAATTATACACTCGGTGCGGCTTTTGTTTCGTATTGGATCATCGGGCTTCCTCTCGGTTACGCAGTCGGCACTTATACGAGCCTCGGGGCATACGGCTACTGGATCGGTTTAATTGTGGGACTCGCCGCAGGTGCTGTCGGATTATTCTTCAGACTGCTCAAGCTGCAAAAGCGTGATGTGAAAAAAATGATGATTTCATAGAGGAGGAACAGAAATGCCAACACATAAACTGCTGTACGATTATTTAACCGAACGGGCGGAGGAAATCAGTCAGACATGGTTTGATACCCTTCATGATACGGATCCTGATTCTGTTTATGCTTCTTCTGACCCGGCGGTAATCACGAACCTGAAAAAACAAAATCTGACGTTTAATTATCAAATCAATCGGATTTTTTCTGAAAAGAAGGAAGTTTATACAGCGGCATTGGAGAAGTGGGCGTTCGAAGCTGCACAGGATAAAGAACATTTAAAAACTCCGATCCATTACATCATTCGCGAGTTTATCAGAGTTCGTGATTTGTATGTCGGCCATGTAAAGCAGTTTACCAAACTGCATTCAGACACCGTCACAGAAGAAGATGCTGAAGATATATTCCACACGCTGATTAAATCATTTGATGTGGTCATTCATATTTTCATAGAAGAGATGTATAAAAACACACACATTCAGCTTGAAGCGCAAAAGGAGTTGATCACCGAGCTGAGTTCGCCTGTCATAGTGCTTTTTGACAATGTCGGACTGCTGCCGCTGATCGGGGATATTGACACGGCAAGAGCCAAAATGATCTTAGAAAATACGCTGCACCAATGTTCTGAGAAACGGATCACGCAGCTGTACATTGATTTATCAGGCGTGGCCATGATTGATACGATGGTTGCCCAACAGCTTTTCACTTTAATTGAATCACTCGGAATGCTCGGCGTGAAAGCGACATTATCCGGAATCCGGCCTGAAATCGCCCAAACCGCGGTGCAGCTCGGCCTGAGTTTTTCAAATTTATCAATACGGTCTTCGCTTGCAGAAGCGATCGCTTCCGATCTGACATAAAAAAAGGATAAGGCTGAAACGCCTTATCCCTTTTTTTATCAGTCTTTCCACGGATATGTCCAATACACTTCTTCTTCAAACCAGGTTTGGAGAACCGGCTCGTTATTTTTTATTTTTTCTTCCAGCTCTCTCAGCATACCTTCTGTTTGAGTGCGATGCGCTTTTAAGGCATTCATTTTAATATCGGCGACCTCTTTAATATCAAGAATGACATCAGGCTTGCCGACGGCTTCCTCCCTGTTGCGGGTGATGGCCATGCAAAGCGTGCGCGGGCGGTCCTCTTTTTTCTTTCTGTAAAGCGCTCTGATGACCGCTTCGCCGCATGCATCATGATCCGGATGGACACCGTGTCCCGGATAGAATGTGACAATCAGACTCGGTTTTACATCGTCGATAATCTCTTCCATCATATCCGCAAGCCACTCGTCATCTTCAAATTCAAGTGTTTTATCACGAAGCCCGAGCATTCTCAGGTCAGTGATGTCCATTGCTTTACATGCGTCTATCAGCTCTTGCTTTCTTAACAGCGGCAATGTTTCACGGTTTGCGAAAAAGGGATCCCCCATGTTTCTGCCCATTTCTCCAAGCGTTGCGCATGCATACGTAACGGGAATATCTTTTTGTCTGTGTAAAGCAATCAGCCCTGCCACTCCGTATGATTCATCATCAGGGTGAGGCAGGATGACGAGTACGTGTTCTTTCATGATTTTCACCCTTTTCTTTAAACTGTAAACGGCTTTTCGCTGATTTGAAGCGAAATCGCCAATTTTCCGCCCGGCAGATGCCCTGCCATTAACAGACGGTCTTCGTCATCTACTGTATATTCAGTCAGGCCTTCTGCATAAATCCAGCCCTCTTCAGTTTTCAAACCGACGCGGTACGGGCCGTTCCCTTTGATTTTCGCCTGATGGTACGTCACTTTTGCATTGCGTATATAGGCTACAACCGTCATGTTTTTCTCATTCAGATGCGCTGAATAAGAACCGGTCGTTGTTTCCAAATGGATATATACAGGACGATCGGCAAATCGTTCTAAAGAAGTTTGCACATCTTCTTTTATGATCGCTTTCATAGCTGCTCCCCTCTTTCTTCTTTTAAAAATTGCAATCGCTTCGTATGTAGTTCAACCAATTCATATTTCTCAATCGGCTGCAGCCGGGAATCTACAATTCGCTGCACCGCCAGAGCAAATTTTTCCTCGGGCGTCTTTCGGAGCCTCGGATGTGTTCTTTGATCAAGCAGTTCCAGATCAATTGCCTTCTCCGCTTCTTCAAGGGTTGAAGCCGGGAGTGTGCGATTGTTCCACAGCGCCTGATAGGCTTTTACGATGTGTTTATCAGTGCCCATTGTACAGCTCCTTTACATACTCGTAATGATTATACATAATTTAAGCTATCACTGGAAAGCGAAAGGCTTAGCGGCTTTTTAACGGCCGTTTCCATTTTATCTGTGAAAAGGTAAACAAGAGCAATGCTGCCCATATACAAATGAAGGTAAACGCTTTTTGCCCGGAAAACGGCTCATGATATACAAATACGCCGAGCATAAGGGTAATGGTGGGCGATATATATTGCAAAATGCCGACTTGATACAGCGGCAGTCGCTTTGCCCCTTCTGCAAACAGTAACAGCGGCAGGGCTGTAAATACGCCTGCGAAAAAAAGGAGCGCCCATGTTTCTGCACCCAAGGACCCGGAAGTGCTCCCGTCAGCCGCATAACCTAAATAAATAAGAGCAGCCGGAGTAATCAGGAGCGTTTCCAAAGTCAGTCCGATTGTGCTGGACATGCGGGTTCTTTTTTTGCAGAGGCCGTACAGGCCGAAACTGAACGCAAGCAGCAACGCGATATAAGGAACTGCGCCATACTGAAACGCCGATATGATCACGGCCGCTCCGGCAATCGAAACAGCTGCTATTTGCAGTCTGTTCAGCTTTTCTTTAAAAAATAGGATGCCCAAAAGAACGGAAACGAGCGGATTAATATAGTAACCGAGACTTGCTTCAAGCAAAAAGCCGTGGTTAACTGCCCATATGTACACAAACCAATTAATGGATATTAAAACAGAAGCGAAAAAAAGCGCCAGCAGGCCCCCTTCAGATTTTAAAAGACACAGTTCACGCCATCCGGTTTTCCACTTTTTAAGCACAGTTAAAAGCACACACATGAAAACAAACGACCATATAATTCTGTGAGCTAAAATGTCCAATGCGGGTATATGTTCAAGCAGCTTCCAATAGACCGGAAACAGCCCCCACATGGCAAATGAACAAGCGGTATAAATGATCCCTTTTCTTACGGTATTCCCTTGCACGGCCTTCCCCTTCCTTTCTGTAAACAGATTATATTATATCACGGGAAGGTTACGGCGGGCATATACTATGTTGTCCGTTAAGAAAGGGTGAGATGCCGTGTTTGATTGGAACAGATATTTTCCCTTCCAAAATCAGTTCTCTAAAGAAACGTTTAAAAATGCAGATCCGAAAGATGTCGAGACATATGTCAACCGAGTAATGGAAAGTGTATTCGGCGCCGGTTATGCCGGGCAGTTCCCTTTTCGCGACCCGATGTCCCAAAAGGCCGAGCCGGTCGAAGCAGAACCGCCCAAGCCGGAAATTGACCTGTTTGAAACATCCGATCATGTTTTTGCGAAAATTCCCGCTGAGCAGGATGAACTCGACCGGATTAGGATTAAGCATACGTCACACAGCCTCGTGGTAGAGAACAGCAGTCTGGCGGAAGGAAAAAAAGAAATTGTTCTTCCGAGCCTCGTCAAACGGAAAGGAACAAAGGCAGTCTATAAAGACGGGATGATTGAAGTCATGTTTTCAAAACTGGAAGACTACAATTTATCGGAAGTGGAGATTTTAAGATAAAAAAACGGCCCGCGTGATGCAGGCCGTTTTTTCTTTAATAAAATGGCGGGTAACCGCCGACTCCCGGCCCGAAACCGCCATATGGGCCTCCGTATCCGTAACCGGCGAAACCGTACGGATACCGGGGTCTCGTAAAACCTGTGGCAATCACGCCTCCTAGAAGACCGCCTAAAAATCCGCCGAATAAAGGAGCGCCGAACAAAAAAGGACTTCTCACCGGAAATCCGGCAGGTCCGAAATTCCCGCGATACAACGCATGACGAGGGTACATGTTTTTCCTCCTTTATGTCTGCTTATTCTTAAAGGTATTCATAAAGTGCGGAAATTGATTGGGCGATAGATAAAAGTGATGGATGTTGGTTAGTGAGTTGTAATGCGGATTTAAAGGATTAGAGGAAAGTCCTGTTTGCAATGGCGTATATCATAAAACATTTGATATTTGCTCCTGCTGCGGGTTTGAGTTCGGCTACAGTGAAGACCATGATGTAAGATTAGGGTTTATTGTAACGCCTGATCATTTACTTGAAGCGGCATTTCAATTGTACCGGAAACAGTGGATTGAAAGAGGGATGAAACGATTTTCTCCAGATGATGTTCCGGCGGAATGTAAAAATAGTCATTCCCTTACATTCGATGCTTTATTGAGGCAATTAAAAGGCTTAAATCTCGATCTGAGCAATTTTGACATCAATGATTTTGACAAATATTGACTATTTCATTAAGAAAAGGCTGCCTTGGGCAGCCTTTGTTATTCATGACATGATTCGTCTTTGACAGGTCCCCCGGGCTCGCAAAAACTGTCTGCCCATTTTTGCATTTCCTGAAAAACGGCTTGCAGGGCCATGCCTTTATCAGTCAGCTTATAAATGACTTTGACAGGCGTTTCAGGCAGCACCTGGCGCTCGACGATCTCATTTTGTTCCAGCTCTTTGAGCCGCTCCGCGAGCATTTTTTGGCTGATCGTCGGTATGGTTTCGGTCATATCTTTAAAACGTTTCGGCCCGTCTATCAGTACATGGATAATGAGGCCGTTCCAGCGCTTTCCCAAAAGAGAAAAAGCGGATTCCATTTTAGGACACATTGTATATCCCATGTGAGTTCATCCCTTCATCTATGAATTGACAAGTTTTCTGTAATCCATTAAAATTAGTTCTCAAGTTACATTTAGTAAGCTTCTAACTTTTCTATTATAATAACACGTTTATCCGAAGGAGGAAACAAGATGACATCCGTATTAGACGTTTTGAAAGAACGCGCATCCGTTAAAGAATACGATAAAGATGCGGTGATTACAAAAGAGGAATTAACAGAACTTCTGGACATTACAACGCAAGCCCCTTCCGCCTGGAACCTTCAGCATTGGCATTTCCAAGTATTCCACAGTGATGAGGCAAAAGCTGCCCTGCTTCCGGTTGCCTTTAATCAAAAACAGATTATTGACTCTTCAGCTGTCATTGCCGTATTAGGCGACTTGAAAGCAAACGAAAATGGTGAAGACGTTTATGCTGAACTGGCTGAGCAAGGCAATATTACAGAAGAGATCAAACAGACGCTGTTAAGCCAGATTAACGGTGCATACCAAAATGAACAGTTTGCCCGTGATTCAGCATTTTTAAACGCTTCTTTAGCGGCGATGCAGCTGATGATTGCTGCAAAAGCTAAAGGCTATGATACTTGCGCGATCGGCGGATTTAATAAAGAGCAATTCGTGAAGGAATTCGACGTGAGCGAACGTTTTGTTCCCGTCATGCTGATTTCAATCGGTAAAGCCGTTAAGCCTGCGCACAAAAGCAACCGGATCCCTGTATCACAAGTGTCAACTTGGCTGTAAGATGAAAAAAACCCTTAGTCCGCTTAAACGGACTAAGGGTTTTTTTATAGGAATCGCTCACTGTACCAGGTTCGTGCCTGCTCGGCTTCCTGCTGTGTGAGCTGATGGCCGCCCTCCTGCCAAACAAGAGAAACGGATGCACCAGCAGCAGTCAGATATTGATAAAGCTCCTCCGATTCTTCTTTTGTACAAAGCGGATCCCGCTTCCCTGCACCGATAAAAACAGGCAGCCCTGCCATATCAGGGAGCTTCACTCCGCGAATCGGCACCATCGGATGATGAAGAACCGCCCCTTTCAGTACGTCTTTATAATGAAACAAAAGACTTGCCGCAATGTTGGCGCCGTTTGAATAGCCGGCAGCAATCACATTTTCTCTGCTGAATCCGTACATTTGCGCCGCTTCATCAATAAAATTCTTTAATTCTTCCGTCCGTTCAATTAAATCTTTCTCGTCAAATACGCCTTCTTTCAGCCGCTTAAAAAAACGGGGCATGCCGTTTTCAAGCACTGATCCTCTGACGCCGAGCAAGCTTGCTTTCGGATCGATAAAACGTCCGAGCGACAGAAGATCGTGTTCATTTCCCCCCGTTCCGTGCAAAAGCAACAAAACATTTTCTGACGTTCCTTGTTCAAATACATGTTTCATCATCATTCTCCTTTCTCCATTTTGGGAAGAATAGCGGTTATTTGACCGCGGTGCTCTTCCAGCCATTCCGGAAGTTTCAGCTCTGTACCGAGATTTTCAAAGGATTCATCCGTCATAAATCCCGGTTCATCGGTTGCCATTTCAAATAAAATGCCGCCGCTTTCTCTGAAATAGATTGATGTAAAGTAAGATCTGTCAAGAATGTCAGATGAAGCAAGATGAGAATCATTAAGAATCTTCTTCCATTCCGCCTGCTCTTTTTTAGTGGTGCGGAAAGCGACATGATGAACTGTCCCGTAACCGCCGACACCTGCTTCTTTCGGTGCAAGGTCAACATCAATGATATGTCCGATCCGTGCCTCCGATTGCAGTCTGACAATCTGATTTTCTTCCCCTGTCTTTGAATAGCCGAAGCGTTCCATTAGAAATTGAATGGTCGCTTCAGGACGGTACGAGTACAGAAGAACACCTCTCATGCCTGTAATCGCTTCTTTTTCAGTAATGCCCGAAGCAGCCCATTCACTCTGTCCGCTTCTTTCATCTTCCATTATGGCAAGCGGCAGGTCTTCTGTATCATCAAAGAGAAGCACTTGTTCAGAAAGCATAGTCTGCTCTTTTACAGGTATGCCGTTTTCTTCAAGCCGGCGCTGCCAAAACGCGAGTGCTCCTTTCGGCACAGAGAAATAAATTCTTCCGGCCTGCCCTTTTCCCACGGTGCCCGGGCGGCTGCCCTGGAAAGGGAAAAATGTAATAATCGTGCCGGGTTCTCCGTTTTGGTTGCCGAAATAAAAATGATATGTGGCCGGGTCATCAAAATTAACGGTTTTTTTAACGAGCCGCAAGCCCAATACTTCAGTATAAAACCGCAGATTTTCAGCAGGATCTTTCGCAAATGCGGTAACATGGTGCAATCCTTGAGTATTCATTGTATTCACTCCTAAATATCTTGACTTCGAGATATTAACTATTCTAATTTACTATGAATGAAGTTGCAACTAAAGTGTTTCGGTTAAAAAAGTAATAGAATTCTTTTTTTTCTGAAAAATACCTTGTGATCTTATCTGACAACTGCTATGATAAGGAGCATTATCAGGTTTCAGGAGGAAAGTAAATGGTCAGAAAAGCACTAATTTTCGTTCTTATTTTAATCCCTTTCAGCCAGCTGGCCCTTTTGTCAGTCGCTAATCGGGTTCATCCGATCATCATCGGGCTGCCGTTTTTTCATTTCTGGCTGCTTTTATGGATCGCAGTCACTCCATTATGTTCGTTTCTTATTTATAGACTGCAGAAGAAACAAGGAGGACTGGACTGATGCCCGCAAATATAACAGCATTGATCATTACAGCCGTCATCGTTTTAACCGTTGTCTGCATCGGCTTTATAGCCGGGAGAGACAAATCATCACGCACTTCTGTTGAAGAATGGTCTGTCGGGGGCAGACGGTTCGGCGGGCTGCTCGTCTGGTTTTTAGTCGGCGCGGACCTCTATACGGCTTATACGTTTTTAGGCTTGACAAGCACCGCCTACACAGGGGGAAGCGTAGCTTTTTTTGCAATTCCGTATTCTGTTTTGGCGTATTTTATTGCTTATTTCTTTCTGCCGAAGCTGTGGAAAGTGGCAAAAATCCATAAATTAACGACGCTTGCCGATTACGCCCGTGAGCGCTTTGACAGTAAGCTTTTGGCCAGTCTTGTCGCCATTGTCGGCGTTCTTATGCTCATTCCTTATATCTGTCTCCAGCTGAGCGGCATTCAGGATACGCTTCAGGTGGCCGGAACGGGTGTCATTAATGTTAATATGGTCGTTATCATCTCCTTTATTCTTGTAGCGCTGTATACCTTTTTCAGCGGAATTAAAGGACCGACGTTTACGGCAATTATTAAAGACATTCTGGTGTGGGTGATTATGCTGTTTATGGTCGTGTCGCTCCCGCTGATCCATTTTCACGGGTGGACACCGATGATTCACACCTTGGCGGAAAAAGCGCCGCAAATGCTGACGATCCCAGACTCGGGGCCGAAAGGAATTCCTTGGTTTATCACCGCTTCCATCGTATCTGCCTTGGCGCTCTTTATGTGGGCGCATGCGGCAACTGGTGTATTCACGGCAAAAAGCGCGGATGCCGTCCGCAAAAACAGCATGTTTCTTCCGCTTTATAATATTGTTTTAATTCTTGTTATTTTTCTCGGCTTTATCGCATTTCTTGTCCTGCCGGAAGATACTAATCCGCGGCTCGCTTTATTGAAGCTGATTCAAACGTCATACGGCGGGGTCGCCCAAGGCTTTGCTTATTCCACGATCGCTCTTGCTTCTTTGATTCCCTGCTCTATTATGGCGATCGGAGCATCAAACTTATTTGCGAATAACTTATATCGGGATTTGATTCACCCGAATGTGTCACCAAACAAGCTGACGATGATCACCCGTTCAATGGTATTTGTCGTCATCGGGCTCGCGCTTTTATTCGGCATGCTGTTCCCGACTGCGCTCGTTACGCTTCAGCTTCTCGGCGTTTCCGGCATGGTGCAGATCTTTCCGGCGATCGCCGTCAGTCTGTTTTGGAAAAATCAAACGAAAGAAGCGACAATTATCGGCCTTCTCGTCGGTCTTATCGTGACATTCACCGTAAATATCACCCAATCCGCCCACGGTATATATGAAGGCTTTTGGGGTTTGACCGCTAACATGGCAGCCGTTATTATCCTTAACCCGTTTTTTGTAAAAAAAGCGGCTTCAAACGCCGTCAAAGACGGCTTATTCAAAAAAGCGCCCTCTGATAAACTGAATCAAAAAGGCGCTTAACAAAAAAAGCCGGCACATCAATGTGCCGGCTTTTTTACTTTTTGTGCTGCCATTTGTAGGTGGCGACGGTTTTTGCCGGGATGACGGCTTCAAACTGCCGATTCCCTGAAACAACGTGGAATTTTTGGTCGGCGGATGACTGGTTGATGACGACTGTCACAATAGATTGATCAGGATTAAGGAACGAGACATTCGTGACGGTGTTTTTGGAGCCGTAATTACTTTCTATCCGTTTGGCTCCGCGCTCGACAAATTTTGAAAAATTGCCCGTCATATGATAGATCGGGATATTCCAATAGCGGTCAGGATTTTTAGCATCCTGAATAAACAGCGTCGGGTCCGGGGTGCCTATCCAATGGTGCGTCTTGATTTGACTGTCGAGCATCGTCACCCACGCATTGTAGCTGGACGCGCCATTGCGGAAATACTGCGCGATCCGGTCCGCCCCTGCCGTCCCCCAGACGGACCGCTCCGTTAAGTGAATGGATTTATCGGGGTACCTTCTTCCGATTTCCGACATAACGGAAAGGTCTCCGTCATAATCATGGAAAGCAATGCCGTCTGCCGCCTGATTTCCTTTTTTATCATCTAAAATCGGCGGAATATAGTTCCACGCCTCGCTTGCATTGTGATCATAAATCCAAATTTTCGTGTCAATTACGTGTTTTTTCAATTCCTTTTTCACGGCTATCGCCAGTTTGCGCTGCTGAGACGGCGGCATGTACATGCTCGGATAATCGATTTCCAGCAAAGGTTCATTTTGAAGGGTCATCGCATAAATCGGGATTCCCTGCTTTTCATATGCTTCAATAAATTTGCGGAAGTAAACGGCCAGCTCACCGATATATTGATCTTTCAGCTTTCCCCTCTTGAGGTTTTCATTCGTTTTCATCCATGCCGGCGGGCTCCACGGTGAGGCAATGATTTTCAGCTTCGGATTGATCGCCAACGCTTCTTTGATTGTTGATGTAATGTGTAAATCAATATCCTTTTGAATCGAGAAATTTTTGAGTTGTGGATCTTTTTGGCCCTCATGCATATCATCATATGTGTAAAATTCCTGTGCCGTAAAATCTGATGTCCCTATCGTTATGCGCATGACGTCCATGCCGATGCCTTCATTGGGATCAACCAGTTTTTTTAACACTTCTTTTCTTTTTCCGGGAGACATTTTCGATAAATTATGGATGGTCGATTCTTCCAAAGATGATCCTATGCCTAACACACTTTGATAACGGTGCGATGGATCAATATACACGGCAGCGGAGTCAGAAGGCTTCTTTTTTGTCAATGTCAGGGGTGTTTGTTCGTCTAAGGCATAATTCACTTCTTTTGGCCCGTCATACCACGTACGGGAAGCCGGATCTTTTTCCGAGCTGTACCAAACCCTGACTTTATTTTTGTCCGGAGCCTTCCGATCAGCCGCATGTGCTTCGTTTTTTTCCAAGCTGCTTGAAAATAGAAAGGAAAGCAAAAGAAAAGCAACCGTAATGGACAGACCTTTTTTAAAAAACATTATCATCATTCCCTTCCTGGTTTATGAATGCGCTTTCAAATATACTGATAAAGAGAAGGCTTCACACAGTTTGAGAAGCCTTCTCTTTTAACATACACCTTTAGAATACATATGAGCCGTTTGTTTCAATCACTTTTTTATACCATTCAAATGAGTCTTTCTTGAATCGCTTCATTGACCCATTGCCTTCATTATCCCGATCAACATAAATCATACCGTAGCGTTTTTTCATTTCACCGGTTGTAAATGATACGATATCGATAATTCCCCATGGTGTATACCCCATTACATCCACACCATCATATGTGACCGCTTTTTCCAAAGCTTTTATATGTGACGCTAAATATTCAATTCTCGCTGCGTCATGGATTGAACCGTCCTCTTCTAACGTGTCAATAGCGCCGAATCCGTTTTCCACGATAAATAACGGAATCTGGTAGCGGTCGTATAAGCGGTTTAATGTGTACCGTAAACCGGTCGGATCAATCGCCCATCCCCAATCACTCGCTTTAATATAGGGATTTTCCACACCGTTTGGCAATCCTCCGTTTACGACATCCCCGGTATTATCGTTTATCACGTCACTTTTTACGGTAGTGGACATGTAATAACTGAATCCGAGATAATCCACCCTGCCGTTTTTCAAAATCTCTTCATCACCGTCTTCAAAGCGGATCCGGTAGCCCTCTCTTTCAAACTCTTTTAACGCATAACTCGGATAATATCCGCGAACCTGCACATCCGGGAAGAAAAAGCGCTGCCTCATCGTTTCCTCAGCCAGCATCACATTTTCCGGATTGGATGAGTAAGGATAAATCGGGACATGTGATACCATCGCTCCGATCCTGAAATCGGGGTTGATTTCCTTTCCCTTTGAAACAGCCAATGCACTTGCCAGCAATTCGTGGTGGCCAGCCTGGTACATGACTTCTTTTGCGTTTTCGTTTTCTTTGACGGCGACACCTGAGTTCGTCCATAAAAAGATCGGATTATTCACATCCATCTTGTTGTTGATTTCGTTAAACGTCATCCAATACTTCACTTTATGTTTATAGCGTTCAAAACACACTTCAGCGAACTTTACAAAAAAGCCGATTGTTTTTCTGCTTCTGAAACCCCCGTATTCCCTCGCCAAATGCAGCGGCATCTCAAAATGCGACAACGTAATCACCGGTTCAATCCCATACTTCAGCAATTCATCAAACACCCGGTCGTAAAAAGCCAATCCTTCCTCGTTAGGCTCCGTTTCATCACCTTTAGGAAAAATTCTGCTCCAGCCGATAGAGGTTCTTAAACATTTCAGTCCCAGCTCGCTGAATAATGCGATGTCCTCTTTATAACGATGATAAAAATCTATGGCTTCATGATTCGGGTAAAATTCCCGCTCTTCAATTGTATCAGTTATTTTCCGGGGCACACCATGCGCGCCCGCCGTCATAACGTCCACTACACTCGGCCCTTTGCCGCCTTTATTCCAGCCCCCTTCAAATTGATGGGCGGCTAGAGCGCCTCCCCATAAAAAGTCTTTTGGCAATGTTACCATCATTCATGTCCTCCTTTTTTGACCGCCGCTTGTTACGCCGAATAGATCCGCTTTGCAAGATTGGAAGAATGCTTTGCATTTACATGAAAAGTCAGTTTTTTTATTATACATAAACATTATAATTGTACCGGTACAATTTATCAATGCATAAACAATCATATTTATTTCACAAAATGGCTTTTCAAAACGATTATGCTATAATTCTGAAAGAAGCGGGACAATAAATGAATGAGGAATGTATATGTTAAAATACCAGCAAATCGCGATGGATATTGAAAAATACATAGAAGAGCATCAGCTTCAGCAAGGGGATAAACTACCTGTGCTGCAAACCTTAATGACCCAGTTTAACGTGAGCAAAAGCACGATCACAAAGTCCTTGGATCTATTAGAAAAAAAGGGAATTGTGTTTCAAGTCAGAGGAAGCGGCATTTTTGTCAGGCGGAATAAAAGAAAAGGGTATATCAGCCTGCTTTCCAATCAGGGATTTAAAGAATCTCTTGAAGATTTTAATGTCACCTCCAAATTATTGGCGCTGGAAGTGAGAAAGCCCACACCTGAGGCTGCACAAAATCTGAATATGCCGTCTGACGGCGAGGTGTATTATGTCAAACGTATCCGGTATATTGACGGGAAGACATTATGTATCGAGGAGTCATTTTACAACAAATCGATTATTCCGTATTTGAATAAAGAGATCGTATCAGAATCAATATTTGATTATATTAGGGAAGGTCTCGGATTGAAGCGCGGTTTTTCAGATCTATATTTGTATGCGGGAATGTTAAATGAAGAAGAAGCGGAGTACTTAGGACTGTTTACAGGAGCGCCTAAACTTTGCGTTGAAACGATTTTTCATTTAACCAACGGCCAGCCGTTCGACTTTTCAAAAGTCACCTATCACTATGAACAATCGCAGTTTTTCATTCAGGCGAACAGCTACCTTTTTGAACAGGAAACGACGTAAGCAGGATTACAAACAGAAAACACCCAATGCGTGACAGACGCACTGGGTGTTTTTTTACTTCTTCATGTTCTGATTTAATGTTTCAACGGCTTTTTTCATTTGTGTATCGTTGTCTGCAAGCTGTTTTTGCAGATCTGTCATCAATTTTGCCGTTGTGTCTCCTGTTAAAATGCCTGTTTCTTTCAGTTTCTCTTTTGCCTGAAATTGTTTGACGGCTTGTTCAAATGCTTTGTCATATGTGCCGTTTACATTCACGCTGTATCCCAGCGCTTTCAGCATTTTTTGCGCATTGGTGACGTCCGTTCCGGAATCCCCGTATTTGTACGTTTTTTTCGCATCTAAAAACGGCAGGTTCGCATAATCAGGCAGCTTAACCTGATATTGCGGTTTGATGCCTTTTTTATGAATCCATTCTCCGTCCGCTGTCAGCCATTTTGCGATTGTCAGTTTAACGGTTGAACCGTCGCTGTAATCTTTTGCCGTCTGAACGGTCCCTTTTCCGAACGTTTTCTCTCCGACCAGCGGAATGCCCGATGATTCATGCAGCGCAGCTGACATGATTTCCGCGGCGCTCGCGGTGCCGTCATTGACGAGGACGACTGTCGGTTTTGTCACTTTTCGCTCTTTCGTTGCTTTCATGACCTCTTTCGTGCCGTCTTTGTATTCGACCTGCATAATATTTTTCCCTTTATCGATAAACATGTTGCTCATTTTGATGGCTTCATCCATCAGGCCGCCCGGGTTGCCTCTTAAATCCAGAATGTATCCTTTCGCTCCTTGTTTTTCGAGTTTGTCAATGGCTGAATTCAGCTCTTTTGCCGTCGATTCGGAGAAAGATGTGATTTGGATTTCGCCGATGTCCCCTTTTTTCATTTCAGAGTACACCGTTTCAACCGGAATGGTGTCACGTTTGATCGACAGGTTCAGATCGCCGACACCCGCTCTGTGCAGCACAAGCTTGACGCTTGTCCCCTTTTTGCCGCGGATTAACGCGACGGCTTCGTTTACATTCAGGCCTTTGACGCTTTTGCCGTCAACCTTCAAGATCTGATCATTCGGTTTAATCCCCGCTTTTTCCGCAGGAGACCCTTTGATCGGCGATACGATCAGAATGCTGCCGTCCTTTTCTTCCACTTGTGCGCCGATACCTTCAAACGAAGCGGAAATTGTTTCTTCAAATGACTTTCCTTCCTGAGGGTCCATATAAGAAGAATACGGATCATCCAGGGAACTGATCATGCCTTTTATCGCTCCGTCTACTAATTTGCTGTCATCTGTTTTTTGATAGTAATCACTTTTAATCTGCTCATAGGCTTTATTGAATTTCTCAAATTTGCTGTTCGTCAAAGCAGCCGAGCCTTGTCCGAAAATGGTCGTATTGCCCGTAATAAACAGCGTAAGCGCCGAGGCTGCGACCGCAGTGATCAATATGATAAAAAACAGTTTAAATTGCCGCTTCAAGAAAACACCACCTTTTTATTCTTACATTATTATCATAGACGAACGCTCATTCGTCAACTTCAAACGTGAGGCGCCCTTCTTTCCCGTTTACCCAAACCTATGCTTTTCTCCCAACATATGCTGAGGAAGAAAGGAGGATTCGGACTTTGAGCAAATATTTAGAAATGCTGTCCTTATTCGGAGTCGGAGGGGCTCACCCCGGCGGACTCGCTTTTTCTAAAGCCGTTCTCGCAAAAGCGGCTCCTCCTTCTGGCGAGCCGATCCTTGACGCCGGCTGCGGAACGGGACAGACGGCCGCTTATCTCAGCCACCTGCTGTATCCCGTCACCTGTGTTGATAAGGATCCCCTTATGCTTGAAAAGGCAGCAAAGCGATTTGCCGCTGAAGGCTTAACCATTCAAAGCTATTTGGCGGAGCTTGAGCGGCTTCCGTTTACTGAAAATCAGTTTTCTGCCGTTCTCTCTGAATCAGTTCTCACCTTTTCAAAGCTTGATTCATCGCTGTCTGAAATACTGCGGGTCCTTAAACCAGGGGGCATGCTGATCGGCATTGAGGCAGCTTTGAAAAAACCCCTGCCGGAAAACGCTGTCACGCAGTTAAAAGACTTCTACGGTTTTACCGTATTGCAGGATGAAGCGGCATGGAAGCAGATATTGCTTCAGCAAGGCTTTCAAAAAGCGGATTTCATTCCCGCTTTCTATGAAAACAATGCGCAGGAACCGACTACAGAAATGGATTTATCGCCCGTTATCCAGCCGGTTCACTACGATACGCTGACGGCTCATTACGATCTTATGCAGAAGTACGGTGAATATATGGGGCACTGCGCTTTTGTCGCTTACAAGTAAAACGGCGATTGTCCTCCTGTTTTCGTCCAACCTTTTTTACGCACTCTATCATAAGCTGACATAGAAAGATAGGTTGGATAGGAGGAGAAAAGATGCAAAACTATTATCATCTTTGCCGGCAGCACCATGGCAAAGTAGCAAGAATTACAGAACGAAACGGCAGAGTCCACGTCGGAAGAATCGTACGGGTGACAAAAAGTAAAGTGTATATCGCCCCTGTCGGCGGCCGTCACAGAGGGTACGGATTCGGTTATTGGGGAGGAGGCTGGGGAGGCTGGGGAGCAGCCTACGGTATCGGCCTTGGTTTAATTACCGGATTTGCGCTTGGAGGTTTGCTCTTCTGGTAATAAAGAAAGCCCGCTACATTTATTTTTTAAAAGCGGGCTTTTTCTTATTATACTTTCTTTACTTCATTAAAATATTCTTCAAGAGTTAACTGATGGTCATGGATGGCTTTTGCCGCTTTTTTGCCTACATAACGCAAATGCCATGGTTCATACTCATACTTTGTTACATTTTCTTTGCCTTTAGGATAGCGGATGATAAAGCCGTATTCATACGCATGGTCTTTCACCCATTTGCCGTCAGCCGTGTTTCCGAACGCTTCATTCAGCTCATATCCGTTGCTTTTGCTGGAAATATCCATGGCAAGCCCCGTCTGGTGTTCGCTTTGCCCGGGGTATGCGACTGCTTCTTTCGCTTTCTTTTCACCTTTCAGACTGACTTCATTATCGAAAATCACTTTTTGTCTGTCATAAGAGCGGTATCCTGAAACCGCAACCAGGTCATAGCCTTCTTTTTTCCCCGCGTTGAACAATTCCGCCAAAGCATCGGCGGCAGGTTTGCGGATATATCGTTTCTCAATTTTCTCAGTGAAAGAAAATTCAACTTTCGGGATGACGAGATCCTCCGGTTTATAATCTCCCGGCAGCGTGTATGTCTTATTCACGAGCGCAAGTGTATTTGTCGGGTTTTGAATGGTTTCAAGCCCGTTCACTTCTTTAATGTCATTAAAATATTTGCTCTCCAATACAAAATCGCTGTCTTCTGTCTTCGTTGTTTTTTTGCTTGATGTGTCATCTGATTGTTTTGTTTGAGCCGTTGTTTTTGTGTCCTTATGGCTGTCGCCGCCTGAAATGCTGCAGCCGGTGCCCACGATTGCGGTTACGCTGAGAGCAGCAGCAAGCGAGAACCATTTAGTGGATTTCTTCATTTTACCCTTACCTTTCTTTTTTTGAATCAGAGCGGTGCATAAAGAAGAGGGCTGCTTTTATCAGCATGACCCTCATCTCAAGTTTACGATACAGTATGCAGCGCCAGTTTTATCATATCATGAAAAGTCGTTTGACGCTCTTCTGCCGTTGTCTCTTCTCCCGTTAACACGTGATCGCTTACAGTCAGGATAGACAGCGCTTTTTTGCCGTATTTTGCGGCAAGCGTATATAAAGCAGTCGTTTCCATTTCTACGCCGAGGACGCCGTATCTCGCAAGCTTTTCAATTTGCGAGTCTTCATTGTAAAACTGATCGGCGGTGAATACGCTTCCGACGGCTACAGGAAGGTTATTTTTTTGCGCTTCCTGGTACGCTTTATGAAGAAGGTCGAAATCTGCGCAAGGCGCATAATCCACACTTCCGAAAGCGACTCGGTTCATCTGTGAATCGGTTGAAGACGTCATAGCCAAAATCACGTCGCGCACCTTCACGTCATTACGGATGGCTCCGCATGAACCGACTCTGATCAGGTTTTGAACATCATAGCTTTGAATCAGTTCATTCACATATATAGAGATAGACGGAACACCCATGCCGGTGCCTTGCACTGATATTTTTTTACCGTTATATGTACCCGTAAATCCGTACATTCCTCTGACTTCATTATAGCATTCCACATTTTCAAGGTAAGTTTCCGCAATAAATTTCGCTCTCAGCGGATCTCCCGGCAAAAGCACTGTATCCGCAATCTGACCTTTTTCTGCGTTTATATGTACACTCATTTCCATTTCCTCCTGCCTATTCAAACTCCCACCCATTGTACACTGAATAACGGTAAGAGACAATCATCAGCATTGATCAGAGCGATCTTGGGCAGAATATGCGGGATGACAGCCTAAGGAAAAGGAGTGAGCATAAATGGGCAAAAAACAGCGCAACCGGGTGACCGGCCAGAAAAAGAACAATCACGTACCCGTTTCAGACGTGATTGCGGCTGATGAAGCGCATGGAAAAGAGCATTCCGCTGCTAAACGGAAGCCTTAAAACAAAACGGAAGCCGGCTGAAAATTCAGCCGGCTCCGTCTTACCTCGGCTGGACGAGCAAACGGTTGATTTTGCTCCATCCCGCAGGATTAAGCCTGTAATAGGTCTTTCCTTTTCTTCCTTCGTCTATGAGTATGACATCGCCGGTCGCTATGAATCTGGCTTGGTAGTCGTTTGGAACCGTATCAGGCACATTAAAAACAGAAAATGCCCTTTCCAGTGCGTCTTGATGATTGTCAGCGGCCAGCTCTGTCCGATAGACGACCCTGTATCCCTTTTTCTCGCCGTAGCGGGGTGTTTGAAAAATCGTCACATCATAGGCACAAGTCTTTTTTTTAAACACGGGCAGCGATAACAGCATCAAGATCCCTCCCTCTTATTTCTTAATAGTATTAGCGTTTTTTCTCATTTTTCCTGTCTCTATTTTTGTCGAAATGGGTGATACTTTTCGTCAAAGAGTGCAAATAGAGAGACGAGGCAAAGTCCGAGACTGAATCCGGCAAGAACATCCGTCGGAAAATGCGCGCCTAAATAAATTCTGCTGAGCCCGATCAGGATGACGAGAACTCCGGTAAAAACGGAGACGGCCCGCTTTCTTTTCGTGAAGAAAGAAACGTGCTTGATTAAAAAGTAGGCGATGACGGGATACATCACTGCCGAATTCATGGAGTGGCCGCTCGGAAAGCTGTATGAGGTTTCATGGACGAGCGGCTCAAAAGCGGGTCTGGCTCTTTCGATCAATTCTTTTATTTTTATGTTTATTATTCGTTCAATGAGGAAGAGAAGCGGCAAAAACACAACATCAGGCGTTTTTTTGTACATATACAGGGCCGCTCCCGTCAAAAGAAGAAGCGGTAAAAGCACCGCAGTCGTGCCGAGCTCTGTTATCCATAACATCAATTCATTCAGCCAGGCAGCCCTGATCCTGACCGCCGCTTCTATCACCCTCTCGTCAAAAACCCGGACAGCATCGATCCGGATGGCTGCTGCGAGCAGAATAAACAATGCGAAAAGACCTGCTGGCTTGTACAACGTTTTCCCCCCATTTTTCATTCTCCCGAGCCGATTGAAAAAACCGAAGCTTTTTTCACTTCGGTTCCGCAGTTTCAGTCTTCATCAAGCTCTTCGTCTATCATACATTTTTCTAATAAATAATCAAAGGTGATGTCGGCTATTTCAAAGATCTCCTCTTCACTCGGTATGTACCCGCGCATAGCAAGCTGACTGTAAAAAAAATCGGCTATCTCTTCTGTGTCAATCACAAGATCTATTTCTTTCATGCAAACACCGCCTCCTTTTTTATGTTTTATGAAAAAAACCTTCAAATTATACCCGAAAGTTCTAAACGCTTTGTCCGCTCATATACTTTTTAAAAAACAAGCCCCCGGAGGGAGAAAAGATGATGACGAAAATGATGGCTTTTTTGGACGGAGATGGATTTGATATCGTATTGGAAAAAGTGCTGAAAGGAATGTCATTTGTAATCTTTGCCGGCTGTCTGCCCTGGTTTTTATATGTCACCGTCCGTTTTTTTGCCGGCTAGCTGAAATGCTCCCGCAGGCTTTCCAGCACAAAATTCATCATATCTTTATATTCTTCGTCACCGAACATATCATAAAGAATCTTATAATCGTTATAAATATCAAGGAGCTCATCTACAATCGATACCGCCAGCACATGCAGAGTATCAAGATCATCAGCATCGCCTTCAAACTGAAGAAGAGCGGACGCGGCGGTATCCTCGCCGATCTCATGAGATGCTTCCCCAACATAGTGGACAAACAGCAGCTGATGCACAAACTGATCCATTTCATATTTTCTCAGAACCAGCGTGAGATCCTCTTCCTCCGTTTCAAGCCACTCTCCGTCTTTCAGCCGAGTCAGCTCATAAATAATATCCTCCCAGCCATCCTCTAAATATCTCCATATTTCAGTTCTGTGGCCGATGATACGGAATAATTCTTTTCCGTAGTCCTTTACATATACGACGTCGCCGATCAGAAACTCATATTCGATATCCAATTTTTCCATATCAACAATTACGCCCTCATAATCTTTATAAAGCTGGATAGACGATTCAAAATAAAGCACTTCATTATGGTTGACTTCGTAAAGATAATGTTTATCAATTTGATGAACCTTCGTAATGGTGCCGACGGTTCCGTACATCACGACGACCACGATATCTCCCACTTGAAATTTCGGTTTATTTGGCTTCATGCTGTCTCCCCCTTGCCGCGGACTGTCATACGCTATCGTATGCCGGCCGTCATTATTTCGCATGGGCATGAAAACCACAGGAAATATCCATTTCTGCACCTGTTCAACATGTCAAAAAAACCGCACAATGTCATGTGCGGTTTTTCGTCAGGCGTAATGCACCTCGGTCTCATATTTTTCCCAAGCCTCATCAAATGTCGACATCGTTTCTAAATAATCGGCGCTCAGTTCTAAATACGAACTGAGCTCATGATAATCGCTTGACGTTTTCGGAAAGCCATGGTCTTCATATGCCTGATTCGCAAATCGGCTGATTGCGTCCTGCGGCTTAGGATGCCTGTATTTCATTAAATAATGGTAAAAGGATTTCATGGGTTTCCCCTCCTGATGACTGTCTTTTGTTGTACTATTATACATTTCAAAAGTGAAATTACAACAAAAGAAGACTAGGAGAAGTCAAAATAATTCCGTTTCAATATCCGTTCTGTCCGCATCAGCTCTTGATATGTGAGTGTTTCCGGTAATTTTTTGGCGTCGACTAAAAAAAGCTGATTTTCGATTTCGCCTATGACCGCTTCCTCCTGATACGTCATGCCGCAGGAAGAACAAGCGAACGCGGGTGTGTCTGTAATTTCTATGGCCCTCGTACCGTCAGGAAGCTCCCAGTATACAGCCGACTGACAAGCTGACGCCTTCTGATTGCCGCACCACTCGCATGGCTTCACGGCGATTCACCTCCGACTTCCGAGCCTTCTTTTTGTTCTTTTTTCTGCTGTGCTATAAATTTCTTTTCTTTTAATTCATCTCTCTTTTCCCTCCGGTCTTTCAGCGTTTCATGATCAGGGTTAGACGTAAACGCTTTCCTCCTGCTGATTCTCGATACATTTTCCGGTGTGAAAGAGATCTCTTTATCCGCGAAAATAGCGCTTAGTCCGACCGGTTCGCGTTTTGCCATCGTTCCCGGAAAAACAGATTCAAAATAGTCGTCAGCTTGATTCGGGATATAGTTTTCCGGCTCGGGATAAGATGTAATCACCCCTTCGAAGTTTCTGATCACAACTTTCTCCGGACTTTGGGAGAGCAAGTAGTTCGGCTGCAGGGCGATTTTACCGCCTCCGCCCGGGGCATCGACGACAAAGGTCGGCACGGCAAAGCCAGTTGTATGCCCCCTCAGCCCTTCAATGATTTCCAGACCTTTTGACACGGGCGCTCTGAAATGACCGATTCCCTCTGACAAATCACATTGATAAATATAGTACGGGCGGACGCGGATTTTCACTAAATCATGCATGAGCTTTTTCATAATCGGCACCGAATCGTTAATGCCCGCCAAAATAACGGCCTGGTTTCCGACCGGAACACCTGCGTTGACAAGCTTTTCACACGCCTCAACCGATTCTTCCGTCAGTTCGATGCTCGTATTAAAATGAGTGTTCAGCCAGACCGGATGATATTTTTTCAGAATCTGACAAAGGTTATCCGTTATCCGCTGCGGAAAAACGACAGGCGCTCTCGTTCCGATCCGGATAATTTCGAGGTGAGGAATGTCGCGAAGGTTTTTCAAAATATATTCGAGAATCTGATCGTTAATTAAAAGCCCGTCACCGCCGGAAATGAGACAGTCACGTATTTCAGGCGTTTCCCGAATATAAGCGATCGCCGCATCAAGCTGTTTTTTCGGCACGCCCATCCCGATCTGCCCGGAAAAGCGCCTTCTGGTGCAGTACCGGCAGTACATCGAGCATTGGTTTGTCACGAGAAAAAGAACGCGGTCGGGATAGCGGTGCGTAAGGCCGGGCACCGGCGAATCTTCATCTTCAAACAGCGGATCTTCGAGGTCATATTTCGTTTTGTGCATTTCTTCTGACAGCGGCACAGACTGCATGCGGATCGGACATCTCGGGTTATCGGGATCCATTAAGGAAGCATAATAAGGCGTAATGTTCAGAGGAATCGTTTTTACAGACATTCTGACGCCTTCTTCTTCCTCTTCGGTCAAATGAATGACTTTTTTCAGGTCATCGACGGTTCTTACAGTATGAGTGAGCTGCCACAGCCAATCATTCCACTTTTCTTCCGGCACATCTTTCCATAATTCAATCTCCTTCCAATGACGCTTCGGCTGAAACCACTTATTTGTCAAACGAATTCCTCCTTATGAATGGCTGAAACGTAATGTCTTGCACCATATATTCATATTTTCGAGCCCTTCTGAAATCCGGCAGTTGTTCACAAGCCTGCCTCTGTAGCCGTATCCCGCATGATACAAAACGGCATTCATCCCGTAAGAGGCTGCACGGGCCAAGGAAAAAAGATGAATGATTCCCCGGCCCGAAAGTTCCTGCTCCAAGGCTTTAAACAGGTGTGCCGTTACGGAATTTCCTCTGTAATCTGACAAAACTGCGCAATCGGTCATTTCAGCGTGCCCCAATACAGGATTGAGATCCGCGCTTGCCGCGCCGATAAGACGTTCCTGATCGAAGGCGGCATAATAGATGGTGTTTTCTCTCATTGTTTTTTTTATATAAAGGGGGTTAAAGACAGGAGTCGGATAGGTGAGAAAAACATGTTTATATAAGTGCGATAAGCGGTCTGCATCATCTTCATCCGCTTTTCTGAATATGAGCTTGCTTTCTGTCTGGGTCAGTTTCCGCGGCGGTGTCTCATATAAACGGTCAACAGTCGAATCTTCCGATACATATGAATCTGCCTGTCTCCGTTTCTCTGATAAATAACGCACCATCACAGCAGCCTCATTCCCATTGTAATATCCGTCTATGACCCCCTCCTGAATAAAGAGATGCTTGACAAGTTCCGGCTCATCGCCGCGCTTGGCAAAGAAAATCACCTTTTGGGCCCCTTCTTGCTTCGCTTCTGCCAAAACAGCCGGGATAAGCATCTCTGGCTGTCCGTCATAACGAATGACCCTGATCCGCTCGTTGAAACGGTCTGCATCAATCTCGGCCGATCCGCTTTCAGCCCTCAGTTCCTTTATCAGCTTTGCCACCCCCATCTGCCACCCCGCACCATTCCATCATAAAAAGAGAAATGATTTTGACGGCATCAATTAACGCCCGGACTTCAATATATTCATTTGCCTGGTGCGCCGCTTTGACTTCTCCCGGCCCGAAAACAATGACCGGCGTCTGCCCCGCATGATGCAAAAGCCCCCCGTCCGTTCCCCACGGAGACGCTTCACGTATCGGTTTTGCCCCTTTCATTTTCTCAAAAGATGATTCCAAAGCGGAAATCAGCGGATGGTCCTCCGGGAGATCGTTCGGAAGCCACTGAGCTCCAAACCATTCAACTTCCGCCGGATGGTGTTTAAACCACTCATCCCGGTACTCCAAATCTTTGAGCCAGCTTGCGAGCTCTTCTTTTACGGCTTCAGGCGTTTCATCCGGAGCTATCCCGCACCTGCCTTCTATCACGACACGGTCAGCTACCGAAGATGGCCACGTTCCGCCTTGGACGGTGCCGATATTAATGGGAACCGGAATCGGAACATCCCGGTAAAGCGGGTCAGTGATGCGGGCGTTGCGGACGTGTTCCAGCTCTTTAAGCGCTGTGATGACATGCAGGCTTTTTTCGATCGCGCTCACCCCTTCATAGCGAGTGCCGCCGTGTGCGGACAATCCTCTTACCGTAATGCGGAACCACATAGACCCTTGCTGCTTCACAAACAGCTTTAAATTAGTCGGTTCCGGAATAAGCGCCCCGTCAGCCTTATAGCCTCTCATAACCGCCGAAAGCGTTCCTGCGCCGCCGCACTCTTCATCTACGACACTTTGAAAGAGAACATCTCCCTTTAACGTAACCCCGCAGGCTTCAAGCGCTTCTAATGCAAACAAGAGAGCTGTATTGCCGCCTTTCATATCCGTTGAACCGCGGCCGTAAATTTTGCCATCCTTTTCAACAGCGGTAAACGGTTCATACGTCCATGCGGCGGGATTTCCTTCCGGGACAACATCAATATGTCCGTTCAGTATCAATGATCTTCCGCCGCCGGCTCCTTTCTTTACGGCGGTGATATTCGGGCTTTCATGAAAGTCTTTGCGTTCGGATACAAAATAAGGATGCTCTTTCAATTGTTTGACATTCGGTTCCCACACATCAATATCCATGTCAAACTGTCTCAGTTTTTCTAAAACGACTGCCTGTGCGTTAAATTCATGTCCGAACGTGCTTTTTTCTCCGATCAGCCGTTTCAGCAGACTTACCGCTTTTGCCGCATTTTCTTCCGCCCACTCAGTAATTTTCTTTTCTAATTGCTCCATGGACAGGCCCCCTTTTCAGAAAACATTCTCCCAATCTGATTTCGGCATCCGTCGTTTGGATGACATCGTCTATCGTCGAACCATTCAGCAGTTCCTCAAGAACAAAAGTCCCATCCTCTATGCTGATGACGGCTTTCTCTGTAATAATGAGGTCTGCACAGCCCGAGGCCGTAAGCGGCAATGAACAGGTTTCGACTAATTTCGGCCGGCCTTTCTGATCGGTGTGCCTCATGACGACAACCACTTTTTTCGCACCTTGGGCAAGCTCCATTGCCCCGCCCATTCCCGGCACTTTTTTCCCCGGGACGAGCCAGTTGGCGAGATCACCTGTCCGGCTGACCTGTAATGCGCCTAAAATGGTAATATCAATCAGCCCTTTTCTGATCATGGCAAAAGACAGAGCTGAATCAAAATATGAGGCTCCCTTTACCGTGCTGACGGGAAATCCGGCGGCATTGCATAAGAGTTCATCTTCTGCTCCGGGCTCGGGACTTCCTCCTATCCCAAGAACGCCGTTTTCCGCCTGCAGCATCACCTCCATGCCGGCCGGCAGAAAGTTCGGCACTAAAGAAGGAATGCCGATCCCCAGGTTGACAATCATGCCTGAGGTAATTTCACTGGCGGCCCGCCTTGCGATACTCTCTCTTTCCGCTATTCCCAAGCCCATTTCCATTTCACTCCTTCACTTTGCACGACACCCTCCACAAAAACGCCCGGTGTTACAATATGCTCGCTGTCAAGTTCGCCGGTCTGCACAATCTCTGACGCCTCAGCAAAGGTTCTCTCAGCCGCAGCCGCCATCAGAGGATTCATGTTGCGCGCCGTTTTGTCATATGTCAGATTCCCGAATTCATCAGCAGTATGTGCCGACACAAAAGCAAAATCAGCCGTCAGTGCTTTTTCAACTAAATAGGGCTTTCCGTCAATCGTTACGGTTTCTTTGTTCTCGCAAACGATGGCGTTATCAATCCCGATATCCGTTAAAATACCGCCAAGCCCGGCTCCGCCTGCGCGAATCCGTTCGGCAAGCGTCCCTTGAGGCGAAAATTCCACCTCCAGCGTTCCGTCAGTCATTTGTCTGCCCGCTACAGGGTTTGAACCGATATGGGAAGCGATCAGCCGTTTCACCCGTTTATGAACGATAAGCGGGCCGATACCGATTTCCGGAAAGCCGGCATCGTTGCAGATGACGGTCAGCTCTTTAACGCCGCTTTCTAAAATCGCTTCAATTAATGACGGAGGAGACCCCACACCCCCGAAACCGCCGAACATGATGACAGATTCGTCCTTGACATCGGCAATGGCTTCATGTATATCGATTTTTTTATGAAAAATAGACATGTCAGTTCAATCCCTCTTCATCATTTTTTCTGCTTCTTCTGCAGCTAGTGAAAATAGATCTGACAGTTCATCCAGCTCAGCATGGGAAGCCGTCAACGGCGGCGCGATGATGACGGCATCTCCTTCGCCGCTGTCAATGCCGGGCTTTGCAGGGTAAATCAGCAGCCCCCGTTTTTTTGCTTCTGTTATCATTTTTTCTGTAAACGCCTGTTTTTTCGGAAAAACTTCCTTTGTCGTTTTATCTTTGACGAACTCCACCCCGATCAGAAGGCCTTTTCCGCGGACATCCCCGATCACCCCGCTGCACTCTTTGATTTGTTCTAATTTCTGCCTCAGTATTGCGCCTTTTTCCTCTGCCTGCTGAAGCAGCCCGTGTTTCTTGACATAGCGAAGCACCTCAAGCGCCGCTCTTGCACAGTATGGATTGGCGCTGTACGTATGCCCGCTCATAATGACCCCGGATCCCCGCTTGATCGTTTCAATAATGTCATCAGAGGCAACGGCTGCCGCAATCGGAGCGTAACCGGCACCTAACCCTTTTCCAAGCACCGCGATATCAGGCACGATTCCCCAATGCTCAAAAGCAAGCATCCGTCCTGTTCTTCCGAGCCCCGTCATGACTTCATCCGCGATAAACAAAATACGGTGCTTGCGGCAGACATCCTCAAGTGCTTCATAGTAGCCTGCCGGCGGAGTGATGGCAGCCCCGGCTGCTCCGACAATCGGTTCTGCGACAAAACCGGCGATAAATGAGGCGCCTATCCGTTTAACAGCCGTTTCCAGCTCCTCTGCCGCAGCTTTTACAAATTCCTCTCCCTGCAGCTCTGAACGGTACATATTCGGCGCTGAAACGGCAGGAAACCGTTCAAGCAGCTGGGTGAAACGGTATCTCCGTTCATAAAACCCCGATAATGAAAGCGCTCCCAAAGTTATTCCATGGTAACTGCCCCATCTTGATAAAAAGACGGATTTTTGGTATTGGCCTTTTTCCTGCCAATATTGAACGGCCATTTTCATCGCTGTTTCAACTGCCTCTGAGCCGCTGTTTACAAAAAATGACCAATTCAGCCCGCCCGGCAAATGATCAGCCAGAAATAAAGCCAGCTCCTCTGCCGGCGCACTGGTGAATTGCGAGCGATACACAAACGAAACGGAGTCAAGCTGCTCTTTTAAAGCTTGTATAATATCCTCCGTCCCGTGGCCGATATTGCAAGTGACCGCTCCCGATGCCCCGTCAAGATACTTGTTCCCCTCCAGATCATACACATATGATCCTTTTCCATGGCTGACTGTCGGATAGATCCCGTCAAGCTCCGGTTTGATTAAATAACTCCCCATATCTTTCCACCTCGAAAACCCATTTGCTTCATTGTATGAACAGATGAATAACGGCATTCTTATCCTTCAGAAAGTTTTTTTGCAGTAATTACCTTTCTGTAAAACAGGCTGCCGGAGATGTCCCGACAGCCTGAAGAGCGTTCTCAGTTCTGCTATTTATCTGCTCAGCTCAAAACCGCCGCCATTTTGATCGGAATCGGCATAAGCAGAAGGCGGAAATCCCCGTCTTCTTTACTGTATGGGGACCAATATTTCACACAAATGATCATTCACCTTTTGTAAGGTGTACCTTTCGATAATGGGCTGTTCTCTTACGATTAGATTATTTTTTTCAATCTCTGAAAAAACAGTTTTCCAAAATCCACTGACTGCCTCTTTCGTATGATCAAGCAAGAAAACAGCGTACCTGCCTCCGGAAAATGTACCGATCCGAGCCGGTTCAGGCACATGATCTTGATGAATAACAGCGCAAACATCATAGCGGCATTTCTCTTGAGGCGTACGATTCGGATGATCTTGCGGAATTCCTAAAATGACAGAATGATCAAGCAGTCCATTCAATTGCGCCCAATTTTTAAAAGACTCCATAAGTTCTTTATTTTGCTTTCCCCCATACTCCCCGACGTTTCGAAAATAAGCAATTCTTGATTCAGGTCATTCTTCAATCGTTATTTTCACATTTTCGCCCCCTTCTTCAGAAAAGTAATATGTATTAAAATGTTTTTCAAGCTGACTTTCAACATGAACATAACAAAAAGCCTGCAGAAAGTGATGTTCTCTGCAGGCTGATTTGCATGATAGGATTTTTTCAGTCTAACAAATAAAAGCCGCACCGACGATGATTAATAAAATAAACAATACCACGATCAGCACGAATGTACTGGTTCCGCCTCCGCAGCCGCCGTATCCAAAGCCATAACTGCCGCATCCCCCATATCCGTATCCGTACATACGAATCACCCTTTCTTCTTACGATATACGGCATTGTATGCGGGCCAACTCCCAATTGTTTTATGCGAATGCCCATCTATGTAAGAAAATAATGAAAAATTGTATGCACACGCCGAAATCTTTTGAAGCCGAGTTTCTCATAAAAGCGGTTTACACCGTCCATCCCGGACGCCACAAGGTATACGGTTTCCATGCCGTTCAGCTTCGCCGCAGCCATCAGTTCGTTCATCAATATCGTCCCGTAGCCTTTCCGCTGGAATTGATCCAGAATGGCAACTTCTTCAATTTTGGCGGTTTTATCCACTTTGTTGATGAAAAGCTCTCCGCAGCCGATCGGAATCGTTCTGGAGGCATCGCTGTAGCACACGACAAGCAAAACCGTCCCGTCCTTATACAAAGGATATTTCCGCTCAAGCTTTTGTTCGGCCGCCGCCTCGCCAATGTAAAGGGCATCATAAATGTTCATAATAGATGACCCGTCAGCAAGACTTTTTTCCGTTCCCCAAGCGGTGAGAGGATGTCCGGCCTGCCGGTCCCCATTTTCCAGCTTCCTTGCAAAAAACAGTTCATCCTCCACTACGTATCCCTGCTTTACCAATGTTTGTTTCAGAAGAAGCGGAAATGTGTGCTCCGGTGACGCTTTCACATGAATATAATTGGTTTGAAGCATGTTCGGAACAGACGCAAAAAACGGAAGCAGTCCGTCTAACGGAAATGTACGGTGCAGCTGAACAAAGTTATGTGAAAAAATCTGCGGCAGCAAAGGGTCTCTATACACAGTGTAATGCTCGAACCTCTGCATGCCGGAAGTAAGCTCAATATATTGTTTCTCGGTTTTAGCAAATTGATCGGTCATAAAAGCTCTCCTTTTCCTTACACATCCAACTGCATCTCTCATCCTTTTGTGATATTGAGATTTCTTATAATTTCATCGTACATCGGATAGAACGGCTTTCCAATTGGTAATTGTTTAATTTGTTGAAAGGAAATGGGTACCGCCTTCTGATTCGCAAAAAAGCGTTTCACTACATCCTGACTGATCGGATGGAGAACCCCTCTCAAATAAACATAAAATTCACGTTCAATGCGAAACAGCATTCTTCCGGGAATATGCTGAACACAGCCCGATCTCTCCCATCTGATCGGCGGACCGTCCGGCAGCGCTTGGATTTCATCCCGTTCTAAAGCCAGGATGCCGCGGCGTTTAAATTGGTAAAAGCGAAAGGCGTTAAGATCAATCAGCCTTTTCGTCCCGTCTTCTACAAAATAGATATGACACTGATCCGTGACGAGCTGAAAATTCGGAATACCGGCAGCGTTCTCTTCCTCGTATTGAAATAAAAAAGGATCCGGAATGACGACGGCTCTTCCTTCATATAGCGGTCGCCAGCGCTCATTGACAAGCTTTCTTTTATTCCGGTCAAGCTGATATACTTTCTGATCCGTCCCCTTTACAAAAGACCCGTCAACCAGCTCTGACGGAAGCGATTGATACGTATTCTGGAATGAGTGGGGTGTTTTATAGGTCGTATCCAACACTTCTTTTATCGGCAGAAATGATGTAAATGTGTTGAGCCTGCTCCAAAAAACAGAGTCTCCGTGATTCCAATGCATGACATCTTCGTCCCAAAAACTGCCGTACTTCTCCTTCACACACCGAAGCAATGATTTCCTGTGCATCACTGAACAGTGATCAACGAGAAAAGCAGCCTGGTCAAGCACGTCATCAGCAAAACGATAAAAGTGGAATTGCTCTGTTCCGCGCTCGTTTACATGCACCACCTTCTGACTGGAATAGACGGCATCAAATTCGGTGCATTGATTAAGCGTTTCCGCCATGCGGCTGAGTCTATCCGGATGATATACGGTGTCATCCGTCAGATAAGTGACGTATTCACCTTTAATCCGTGTAAGCGCATCATTAATCAAAACGGCATACCGGGTCGATTTCAGCCGTTCAGCCGGATTGATAAAACTGTTGTAATAGTATATGCGGTGATCTTTTATATACGTACTGATGGCCGCCGAGGTTTCTTCATTTGAATGATCATCCATTATAAACAGCTCCCAATTGCTGTAGGTCTGTTGCAACACACTTTCAATCGCCTGTTTCACGAGATCCGGTTTGTTGTAACTCGTTAAGATAATCGAGATCTTCTTTTCCATCCCATCACCCCTTCTGAACACATAAAAAACGGCTCCGAAAATGACAGAGCCTGATATCTGGTATTAAAAAGCACCCCAGCTGACGATGCTTGAAATCGCGACATTTGATCTCGTATTATTGAGAGGATTTTGAAAAACGGCCAAATCTGACAGCACTTCTTTGACAATCACGTTCTGCAATGTGCTGCCGTTAACCAGATTGACACGTGAAACAGGAACTCCAAGCTCTTTTGCCATCACAAGCTGACGCCGCAAATCTGATTGATCTCCTGACGGCTGACGCGATACCAAAAGAAGAAGCAGCAGTAAAAGATGAAATTCCTCATCAAAACCCCCGTGTTTTACAGTTTCTTGCGAATCCAAATTAATTCCTCTCCTTCTTTTTTTCATCTATACAACGTATGTCGCACTCTTGCAATCCGCATAGGCAGATAAAGCCTGATTCTAAATTCAACGGTTTTATTAAATATGAAAAAAATACGGCAAAACGGCATTCGACTTATACCAATCACACCAATCAGGAATATGAATAAACGTGAGGTTGAAATAGTTAAAGGAGGTGTATGATCCCATGAGTGAGGATCGTTTAGAGCTCAAAAAGAAGCTATTGAAAACTCTTTTGAACCCTATATTTGACAACAGCGCTTTATCTAGCGGCACAGATGGAGGAGATAACGTGGAAAACAATATAAAAGATTTATTAGAATCGGCAATTGATGCAAAAGTGGATGAAGCAGCTGCGCAAGACAGTCTCAGCGCTCAATCTGTTTTAGGAAGCGGCATTTCATTAGCAGCGAGATGGATTTTTGCGAGAGTTCAGCCCGGCACTGTTATCAGCATTGTGATGGATTCAGGAGACATGATCGGTCCGGTTCAATTTGTTTTCTTTGACGAAGTTCACGGAATTGTTTATGTTACGCAGGAAAATTCCGTTACACCGGCAGGCTCTGCTACAACATTGCTTGACGTTGACAAAGTCGAAAGTGTCACCTTCACTTCGTAACAGCAGATGAACGTTCTATATATCCGTTCAGGATATAAAGGCATTTACACGTATTTTGACCGCTGGATCGAGGAAGTTTTTTTACAGTCTTCCGTCCGCTTTTTTTCTGTTTCTGAGCTTCAGGAAGATACAATCAGCAGCATACGGGCATTCAAACCTGACATCAGTCTGATGATGGCGGGCGACCGTATTCCGTCAGAATGGCTTCAATGGCTGAGAACAGAGCAGATTCCCGTCTATCTATGGCTGACGGAGGACCCTTTTTATTTTGATGTGAGCGCGAAAATCGCCCCGCTCGCCGATGCCGTTTTGACCATAGAACAAAACGCTCTTGATGCTTATCGGCAAATGGGCTTACAGCACGTATATTATGTCCCGATTCCCGTTAATCAGCGGATTTTTACGAAACAAGCGCCTGACGCTTCTCTTCACACCAATCTGCTTCTGATCGGATATCCGTATCCGAATCGCGTTGAACTCGTGAAAGCAGCGGCGAAGCTTCCGTATACGCTTCGTATCATCGGGAAGGGATGGCGCAGACATCTGCCTAAAACAATCGCCAGACAGAAAAATGTGCTCATAATGGATGAATGGATTGAACCTGAACATGCCGCATTGTATTACAACAGCACAGACGTGGTCTTAAACCCGCACCGTTCTTACCGGTTTGCGCTCAATCAGAATGGACGCGGCATCCAAAATATCAGTTTAAATACGAGAAGCTTTGACATTGCGGCCTGTCAGACATTTCAGCTGACAGATCTATCTCCCGCGCCCCCTTTTTCATCCTTTGTTTCTTACAGCGGGCTTGCGGATTTTGCGGATAAGATCCTATTTTATATGACAAACCCAACTGAACGTGAACGAATTGCGGCACTTAATTATCAAGAGACAGTGCCGGCTTACACGTATGACCAGCTTCCGGCCGTGCTTACGGCTATTCGCTCCGATACTTTCTCATGAAACGCTCTTCACATGAAAAAGCAGCTTATCCAAGCTGCTTTTTGTATGTTTATTTTCCGCTTCTGTCGGTCAGTTTTCGCGGGTCAACCTGCTTATTGACCTGCGGGCGGAAGCCGATTTTATCAGCAATTCTTTCCCATGGCACTATTTTAAAATTTTGATTTGCCTTTTGGCCGTGATCTATATTTTCCCCATCCTGTGCGACAAAAAGACCGAACGGATATTTTGGCCCCAGCCCGAAGCCCAGAACGTCAATTCCGTCCGTATCGCTTGTGCCGTCTGTTTCAGGCCCGTCTGTAATGCGAAAATCCGCCACATATTTGTTCTGTCCTTGTCTGTCATAAATGGCATAGCTGCTGTTTCCCTGACTTGATGCCAGCAGATAGCCTTTACCGTCAGCAGCGTAGTAAATTGTCAATCCTTCAATGTCAGGCGTTAAATGCCTGCCGTCGGCTCGGTCGATAACCGTTCCGTTACTGCCGCCGTCCGGTTCGGCGCTGAACTTCCAAATGGCTTCATCTTCTTCCGCGATATAAAGACTGCCGTATTCATCGTCTGCTGCCATTCCTTCCGTCTGAGAATTCATTTTAAATGCCCTTACCTTCTTGCCGGATATGTATCCATTTTTGTCCGCCTTTAATTCATATTGCTCAAATTCGCCCTCTTTCCCTGTCACCATCGCGTAATATTTTCCCGTTTTTTGACTGTGGTACAAGCTGAAACCGTATACTTCATCAATTGCTGATGCAATTGGATTTTTTGGATCTGTAATGCTTTGCAATGTGCCGTTCTTTCTGTCAATGGCGTAGATCTCAACTGTATTTTTCCCTTCAGACCGGTTGGATGCTGCCGCAATATCGACTTTTTTTCCGTTCAACGGAAAATCATAGCGGATATCAACATTGTTCAGTTTCCCGGTATTATAGGAATGAAGCATCTTACCATCGAGACTGTAAACGACTAAGCCTGATTTTTTATTGGTCGTAATCAATTTGCTGTTCTGAGGAGTTTTGGGGTCCAGCCAAATCGCAGGATCGTCCGCCGCATCACCGGCTGTATCAACAGGTTCCGTTTCCGCCGCCGCATTGACGGTAAAATGATAAGGATCAGACAGCTTATGCTTGGCCTCAGAAGAAACGGCACCGCATGTGAGCATCAGTCCGGCTGCCGCGGTTAACAAAAGTGTTTTTGAATGATTCATTTTACTTCCTCCTTTTTTAAACCTGCACTTCAATTGTAAAATACATACAGAATCATCAGTGTTAAGTTTTTGTGAAAATTGTAAGAAAGTGAAAATTCGTGTTGAGAGAAGAAAAAAAGACGGGAGCAGAATTACAAGTGAATATTTAGTACAATGATTTGTTAGTAATTCTTTTTCTATTAATTGGATCAAGCGAAATGAAAGCGCATCAGATTAATGATTTTCTCTAATTTTTGAATTATTGGTTGCTTTCATTAACTCGCTGAAATTGTTCAACATATGATGCATGGTAGAGAAACGAGAGTTGGAGGATAAGCCATGCCTAAACAGCAAGCAGTAGAGCTAAAACCATTTTTTCACGATAAAACTGTTCTCGTCACCGGCGGGACAGGGTCAATCGGAAGCCAAATTGTTAAACGCCTTTTGCTCTTAACGCCTAAAGAAGTCATTGTATTCAGCAAAGATGACAGCAAACAATATGTGATGAAACAAAAATACGCGGATGAACAAAGACTGTCATTTGTGCTCGGCGATGTACGTGACTACAGAAGAGTAAACCAAGTGATGAAAGGTGTTGATATTGTCTTTCACGCCGCTGCGCTGAAGCAGGTTCCGACTTGTGAGGATCATCCGTTTGAAGCCATTCAAACCAACCTTATCGGCGGACAAAATGTCGCAGAAGCCGCTTTGCTGCAAGAGGTGGCGCATGTGATTAATATCAGTACCGATAAAGCCGTTTATTAAGATACTGACTACAAACAAATCAAAAAAAGAAGCTTACTCTGCACTCCTTTCCAAAGCAGCCTCCAATAAATGCTGAGCAAATTGTTTATAAAATTCATCTAAGTCATTACTTGCTTCATCCTGATTTATATAGCGGATACCGTAATTATCTTTATGGACAACCTTTATTGTTTTCTTTTTTAATTCCTCATAACGTTGGTAAGGTTCCAAAGCTACACCCCCGCTTTCACAGGAGTATTATATGTATGTAATGGTTCGTCTCTTGACTGTTCTTTCTTTATCAAAGCCTCGCAAAGCTTGTTCAAATAATATGTATGGTTTACTTTTTTCTTTATCCAGCGTTCAGAAACGATCTCTTCGCATATGAATATGGGAAAGCAGCTTTGTTCACGGTACTCAGTAATTCAAAAATGGTTCTTGGCATCCGCATTCCTATAGTCTTTTTCAATTACTCTCCAATTATCATTCAGCCTTAGAAAATATAAATATGCCTTCTCATCATCTGAGTCAACAATCCACAAATAAACATTGTGGCAGGAATGCTTCATATATAGAACCAACGTCAATGAACATTACTTCTTCACTAGTATCCAATTGAACTCTCACCAGCTTTAACACATCCTCAACAAAAGATAAGCAAATGAAGAATGAGGTCAGATTTGAAGACATTATTTCTGTTCAATATGATATTCCTTCGTGTTTATCTCTAAGCAGTTCAAAATTTATTAAGGATATGTTCAGCTTGTTCTTGAAATACCAGATTGCTTCATCTTGCTCTTCACTTAAAATGTTAATCATTTAATCAAGCTCCCTTAAATATAATGTTTAAGTGTTTTTATATGGGGGAATACATGTAAGGAGGTGGTTCATTTGGAAAACAATCAGAAAATAACGCTAAACTCTTCTTTCGCGTTATCCACTCTTATTATCTTACTTATTGTATTGTTCCCGGCCTATTCCTCTTGGCTTGTCACAATATTCTTTTTAGGATTTGCACTCATATACACATTTGAAAAAAATAAGAGTAAATCCTCAAAATTAATTGCCATTATCTCATATCCATTGTTTGTTGTTGCATTAGTTTACAGCATAATAAACAGCATGTAATCCCCCACTTAAGGGAGGATTATGTTTTGTTCTTTACATTTTAGCAACTTTTAGGCCGCCTTTGTCTGTGATGATGAAGCTGTCACTCCCGATTTTTTTCTTTCGATCCTTATCTTCATAAATCGTTACATAGTGTTTTGTCATTAGAGTTGCCCCTGCCCTCTTAAATTCCTGCTTATCCTAAAGTAAACAATTTTATATTCACCCAGAATGATCATATTAGCTAACCTAGCTAAATAAAAAGACCATCCCCCTGTTGGCAAATTTAATGCAAACCCTAATGTTTGAACGACTGCAGCAGTCGAATACTTGTCAAACTTGGTATTGCCGTATGTAGTTCCGGCATCTTGCCAATCATCTGCAGTTGTCGAAAAACTTGGATTCTTAATATTTGAGGCGGTCTTAAGTACATTGATTAGTTGGTGGTAGTTGCTTTCAGTATCAGTCCTACTTTGATTGAGCTCTTTGGCATTTACTCCTGCCCCAAAATCACAAAGCAAACCACTTACTATTTAACTTCTTTTTTGTTAAAACTACAGTTTTAATGAATCTTCTCCAGGGCATAAAATGGGCATTCCCAATGAGACTTTCGGTTCTTTTTAAAAAAAGTTGTGTCTCGTATAATAACAAAAGTATGTTTTTAAAATTTTTGTTCCTTCTTTTATAACTGAAAATTCTCAAGGAATATATTGACCTTATTACAAATATTTAATATATTGCAAATATATTAAACTAATGGTTATTTAAGGAGGATGAAGAAGTGAAGAAAAAACTTATTTCATTTATCATGGTGTTCACGTTAGCTGTGCTGGCTATATCAGTTGTTTCTCCTGGCTATGCAAGTGCAGCAGAAAGTAAAAAAGCACCTGTAGTTCAAACTAGCGGACAGGCTCCTTTAGCTTCAAATTCTGAAGTACATACACAGGGCATTCCTTTCGCTAAACAAATATTAGTAAAAGCACTTAGGGTTGGTGGCCCCGCTTTAGGAAACCTTATTAAAAAGATCCCATATAAATGGGCTCAAAAAGCTGGTGATGCTTGTTCTAAGTGGGGACACAAAGCGGCGGACGTTATAGATGAACTTACAAATTTCGGAGAAACAGCTGTTACTGTGGCATTAGTGAAAGCCGGAATTCCATTAGCTGATGCTCAGTTAATTGCGAAGGTTGTTGTGTTCTTTTTGGTATAACTATACATTAAAAACAAGAGAGTGAGGCTTACAACCTTCACTCTTTTGTTTTAATTAGGTAAGGAGAGATCACCATGAATCTGCTTTTTATGACGTTATCAATTTATCTTTTATCTCTCATCGTCTTTTTTATTTTTATGTACAGAGGAGAAAAGAAAGAAGCTGCAGAAAAAAACACAAATGAAAAATTTTTATTATCTACAGTAATAGGAGCTTTGGTTTTATCACTAATTCCTACTTCAGTCATAATGGTGATAATCTTATTTGCAACAGGATCAGCAAATGTGCTTGTAAGCTTCTTTGAATTAGAAATAGGATTTAATCATATAGTTATTATGAGTGTGTGTATGGTTGTTTATTCTTTTACTTTTGATAATATTTTTGTGGCTGTTGGAAGGCACCTCATTGGAGATAACTTTTTCAAGTTTATATTCGCCTCGTTGTTTAGGTTTTTATTTATTTATATAGTGGGTATCTTATGTTCAATTGGGAATACCGACAATTTTAAACTATCATTAGGATTAACTTTATTTTTTCTTTTGTTAGAATGTATTTTCCCTAAGAAGTCTGATCGTACCCAGAATTTAAAATCTTAAGGGCGGACAGCTGCTGAGAACTTAATGCATATATAAAAGGAAAAATGTTCAATAAAGCAGACTTAATGTCTGCTTCATTGAATTAAAACCCCTCTTCGTACAGTGCTTTCTCTAAGCAATTCAACTCCTCAAGCTCACACTGAACCTTCCAGCTTTATACTTGTCACAACAATAAAGTAACAAGAAAGTTCCCAGGACTCTCGAATCTTGATATGCTCAATGGTACTGTTTTAGATGGTGAAATCATTGCAGCAGCCCAAGAAAGGAGTGTTTAATTTGAGAAAGTTGTTTAAGTTTATCGTTTGTACCACGGTGACCATTCTTTCTCTGAGCATTATCACTACCGCATCTGCTGAAACCGACAATTATAGGTTTTCAACTAAGCTTACTAGCTCTGCTGAAGGTAAAATCTAAAGCTTTTTGTCTTAACCCTCCTAATTCAAATAGTGGTATAAATCTTACGAAAAACAAATTAACATTTGCTGGACAAGCAACTGGCAATGCATTGTATTCAAGGTAAATCTTCGATAAGCTATTCAATTACAAACAATAAATGATTCCGACATCTATTATTAGTCTGTTGCCTGAAGTGCCATCAATTTTGCTAAAGGCTACTTCTTTATTGTCACCAGCATAAAGCACCTCTTTAATTTATTCATATTGGTAAAGTAATCAGTTTCCTAGTGCTCCAGCTGCATTATGAGTTCGTCCTGTATTTAATATCAATAATTTCAATATTATTTGACTCGGCTCTTATGAAACCATTTATTAGTCTATCAATTTCAACCCACTCACCATTGCAATAATCATCTTGGAATAGCCTTATATTTTAATCATTGTCTAACCCTTCTTTTAATAAGCCTGCTTACTTGCTCCCCTTTTTGAGAAGCGAGCATATTTCAACCCCTTTCTTAATGAATCACATTTTAAGTTAACTTTAAACTGCATTATGTTGAGAATATCATCTTTAATTGGTAAGCTGACATCTAAGGAAATACTTATACAAAGCAGGTGATATATTGAACAAAATAATCGGAATGACTGGGTTAATTATCTCCTTACTTGTGCATGAGTTTTCAGCAAGTGATTCATTGACTCAAAAGATCGCCATGGCTTGTCTGTTTTTGTTCTTATTGGTTTATAATTTTGAACATACTAAGGAGTTCTCTAAAAAGTCTCTGGCTATTATAGGCGCTTCCTTTATTGTACTAATGCTTGGAATTTATCAATTGCTCTTTTTTACTGGTGATTACTTTGAAAGTCGCGGTTTAAATTTTGGATTTATCCTTTTACTTGAAATTGTTTTAGTTATTGGATTAGTGACTGCTGCGCTGAGTTTAATTAAGCATATGGCAGACCGCTTAAGGAAAACACCTGATGGTAAAGAGCATTGACTCTTTGCCTTTTTTTAGCTAACCATTTCTTTTTATGACGTCTTCTATGTACAAAATCAAACGTAATATCGACTTTTGCAGACTCTCTTCTGTCCATGATGAATTGATTTCAGAACGATTCTTAATTCCTCATCATTCATACCGCTGTCTTTTGCACTCTTAATGGACTCTTCTCCATTTTTCACCAAAATTTCTCGAGCAATTACCTTTTTGACACTTTACAAAAGATCCAGTCGCATTGCTCTCTTTGATAAGAGCTCTACATTTCTAATAGCAAGATTGAATATTGTTTGTTAATACACTTGGCCCCTACTTGTGTCTTAGAATTTGAAAGGCGTACTTGCACTATAATATTTGTCATTTCAGCCGATATGGAATCAACCCTTCCAGAAATCAGGAGTTTCTCTTCCTTTGGGGTTGGATATAGTTTAAATCGCCAACTGATTTCACCTGTTCGTTCTCGCAGCACTTGGCGGGTATAACTGCACTTTATAGATTAGTGCCACACCCTGGGCGTTTTTTGTTTTTGATTCACCGGTTCCGAATACTGTGCACTACAAGGCATTGGACTGGCTTTCATTTGAGTTGGAGAGGCAATAACAGCAGCCAGTAAGGGTATAACCAAGATAAATCGTTTCAATTAAATTCCCTCACATTTTTTTGTTAATTTCCCTTACTCCCGCCTTGAATATTTATCATTGTTACTGGAGCTACTGGCGCTGCCGGTAAAGATGGAAATCAGCATATGAATTAGCTGTTCAACAAGGATTCACTGGAACATTAGATAAGTGGCTTGCTTCTCTGAAAAAAACAGCAAACTGATCACATCCCTTCTCTAACGAGGAGGGGATTTTTTTCGTTTTTCAAATTAGAAAAACCCAAAAGCTCTACATCCTTTTACAATTTTTTCAATGACTATGTTATGATTATTTTCAAGGGATTTTTGAAATTTTCAGAAAGAGGGGTTTGGATGAGCAAGATCGCTTCTGAAGTTGTTGCTACTACACTGAATGATTGGTACATTGCTATAAAAAAACAAAAGGTAATTGAGTCAATAAAATATTACTCAGAGATAAAGAGTCTGTTCGATGACATGGAAGAGGATCAAGAAGTTCTTGCATATTACAGTTTACTAGAAGAAAGACACAAAATGTTGCTGCATTCTTCACGCGGAGAGCCATTACAAAAGCACACTTATTTCACTGAAGAGAATGAAAATTTCATAAAAAGAACGAATGATAAATTGGAATATAACTTTTATTTATTCGAAGCAATGTACGAGGCATACAACAAAAATTATGATCGCGCAATTAACTTATATGGATTAGCTGAGAAAAAGCTTGCAGAAATTCCGGATGAAATTGAAGCAGCTGAATTCTACTCCAAGGTCTCCTACTTATACACTCTTGTTAAACAAAGTATTGTGGCACAACACTATATCAAGAATGCAATTACAATATATAAGCGACACCCTGATTATAAATGCAAACTGGCAACTTCAACAATGATTGCGGCTGCAAACTATTCCGATATGAAACGGTTTGAGGAGTCAGAAGCATATTATTTAGAAGCAATAGAAATTGCACAAGAAACAAAGGATGAATATTTGGAAGCTCAGTTATATCACAACCTTAGTATCGTGTATTCTGATTGGGACAAACCTGATAAGTGTATTAATTCTCTCGAAAAAGCTATTGGAAATGAATCTTGGATGAATTCAAATTATTATATAAATTCTTTATTCATGATGATTAAGGAACTATTTAAAATTGACGAAAAAATGAAAGCCATTAATTTTTACAATAAAGCACAGGAAAGACTCATATTAATGGAGAATAAGATATACGAAGCCAAAATTAGCATTCTATATAACCTTTATTGCGGTGAATTAAAAAACAACTTCAATAATTGCATCCGTTATATTGAGTTTTTAAAACAACAAAATGACCTTGAAAGTGTAGATGAATTGTCCTACATAGCTGCAAAAAGGTTTGAATCAATAGGTGCTTTTGAAGAAGCAACCAGCTTTTTCAATGAAAAAATTTGGGCTGAACAGAAAATGAATCAGGTGGAGGGAATCTTATGAAAAAAATTGTGCTTTGCGTATCTATTTTAACTGTAATTTTAAGTGGGGTAGCTTTAACGCAATTGAGTACAGATTCACCATCTAACATCCAGGTAGCTGAAAGGCCAGTCGGAGGTTAAAAAATTAATTAATTTAGCCCTACTCATACGAGTGGGCTTTTTATTTTATCTAAAAGATAAGGAGCGTTATATGAAAAAGTCTTATGTTTTATATGGGATTTCAGGAGTTCTAATTGGTGCATTAGTTATATTGTTGATCAATGCATTCTTTATAAATAAAGGTGAACACTCTGTAAGTACTTCTAAAATTAATCCAACCGAGGATAAAATCTTTTTTATCTATTCAAATCCACTCATCAAGAAAAGCGTACTCATATCCACATCACAAGGAGAAAAATTCAATAAACGATACTTTAAGGTACCGGATATACCATATATCCAGAAAAAAAACCCCTCTTCAGACGATATCGTCTTGTTAGCTGAACATGAACCATATTATTACACATTAAAAAACAACACCATTAAAGAACATAAGTTATCCAATCCATTTGCTTTTTGGTATCAAGGAGAGGATATTTCTGTAAAAGCCTATAATGTCGACACCAATGAAAATGAACTGAAAGTAAATGATAAAAAGTTCAATAAAAAATACAGCCTGACTTTGCCCTCCCTAGTAACCATGGGAGAAAGCGATGATAAGTATATTTACGTCATTCAAGGAATGTCTATGTACGTCATTGATTGAAAAACAGAAGAGATTATTAAAACGATTGGATTAGCTTCCTATGGAGATTTATTTGATCACTCTGAAAAATATGTTGTAGCTAGCTCAGAACATGAACTAACTGTAATCGAAAAAGGATCATGGAAATCAAAATTCATAAAATATCCTGATGATCTCGAACAAGCGGACACTGTGTATTACGACAAAAAAAGCGGTAAATTTTACGTTACATATATTAATAAATCCGGATACGCCTGCTTACTTGAGTACGGTAAAGATTTTTCTTTTGAAAAATTCAATTTAAAATTTCCGTATATGAATGCAAAGTTTAAAGCTCAAAAACTTTATGTGATTTCACAAGAGGAAAACAAAAAAGGCATTGGTGGCTATATGGGGATTTTTGATATCCGTACTAAAAAGAAGCTTAATGAATTTGATTTGCCTGAAGAAGAAACAAAAGTGCAGGACTTTATGGTTTTAGATTAAACATAAAGAATAAGTTGCAAAGCAAAAGCCCCTTATTTAGGAAGGGGCTTTAATTTTAAATTAAATAGATGTTTTATATGCGTTAATTGCCTGATTTCTCAAAAGCATATTATCTTTCGTAACCATTCCAAGATTGTATGCTTGTTTGATGATATCCAACACTTGATTATCAGTTTCAGTTACAGCTCGTCCACCCGTTATTCTGGACTTCCAGTAATCAAACTGGTGATTTAACTCTGAACTGCTTTTAAGATTTTTATTATCAACTACTTTGCCATTCTCCAGCGCTTCTTTGAATTCAGTAAAACCAATTGAACATTGCTGATTCGAACTAATTCCTGCACCTTCTGTCGCTAAACTGCAAAACGCTAAAAACTTCGGATCTTTCGTGATATTGTAAGAGTTATTTAGACCTTCCATAACATTCACCCTCTCTCGAATTTTACAACGTTGCTATAAATGATTTTCATGTTTTTCCCAAGACCTTCAACTTGAATCTCATTTGAAGGAAGTTCGTTCATTGGAATTTCAATGTATTTGTCCCATCCTATCACAATTTTGTTTTGTCCAAGTATAGGGTCATATTTGTATATGTTCGCTTCACCTTTGTATAACAAATTTCTCCCATCCTTTGCTTTAATGACGGTCGAATTTGTATAGCCCATAAAACGAACTTTAATATGCAGCTTGTCACCTTTCAAAACATTTGTTGCATTTGGCTTGCTGCTTGTAATAGGCTCCCATATAAAGTCGTTTCCATCCGATGTGACAGAAAGAATCTGAAGACTGTAAAGCGGTGTTGCTTCAACTGCTTTTGCTTTCGATGTGTGAATGGAAAACATCGCTGTAACAGCAAGAAGTGTAACTGTTACTAAACTAAGAACTTTTTTCAATTCCTTAACCTACTTGGTATTATTTCACATGTTATTTATCGGTAATTACAGCGAGATATTTAACTTAAATACAAAAAAAGAACCTATTTCTAACATGGTTCTTTTCGTTTAGGTAACTGTATGAGGTTTTTAACGACATATAAATGGGACTAGTGTATAAAGTTTCCTGTACATTAAAGCATGCTCACTCAAGGGAGTCTTGCTCATCCCCTTTGGAAATGAAACCATTGAAATGATTTGCAAAACTTTGTTTATGAATAAAACCATTATTTTTATTTGGTTTCGATAAGCATCTTCAATGTATTAATATGCTTTATTACTTCCCAAATACTTTTCATGCTGTCTTTCTAAAATATTAATATCCTTTTTAAGGATCTCAACTTTATATTCTTCTTTGGCTTCCTCAGATAAATTGTCGTTTAAATAGCGCCGTAATTCTTCTTCACTTTTTGTTTTATCCATACCAATTGATATGACTGGGTCTGTTTCTCCAATCCCATAGCTAAATAAGCCAAATTCATCCCATGCACTTTGTAATACTTCCTCAGTGGATCTTTGATTTTTAAGAGGATGTGAACCTATGCTATACATGAGCACAGAACAAACAATAATCAAGACTCCAATTAATTTCTTTTTCATTGTCTCATCCTTTTTATTTCGATAATACCACAAAAACACAAAATAGGAATTATTTTCTATAAACTAACAGTATCTTATTTCATTACAGACTGGTTTTGAGAGGATAAATGCTAATACGCCTCTTAAATAACGACTCTAATTAGATTAGCATAAGATACGGTCTGTCACCGTTTGTGAAAGTAACCTCCCATACATTCACCATAATTCTCGTGAATTTTATTTTAATTCTTTTAGGAGTTTTACATATTCACCATATTCATCTTCACCAAGAAATAATACGGTTGTAAAACCCTTCTTTTCATATAGATGCCTTGCGTTTAAGTTATCTGTATCTACACGAGTGTTATTTCCTCATATCCAAGTTGTTGAGCATAATCAATCAAATAATCAACAATAATGCCACCTATCCCCCGATTTCGATATCCTTCTTTAACAATCATACGAGAAAGATAAACGCGTTTATTCAGAATGGTATAATCTGGGTCATCGTTTCGAAAAACTAACGATCCTTCTCCTATAAACTCGTCATTCACTAAGTAAATAAAAGTAATTCTGTTGCCGCTTACTAATTCGTCATAAAACACCTTAGCCATTTTCTTTTCCATGTCCCAAATATTATTACACTTATTGTAGTCTTCGGGTTTTAATTTCTTTATTTGGTACGAAACCATAACCTCTCCCCCTCTCTTTTAAAGAATTTCCGGCATAAAATACCGACCTCGCTGTGCAGGGGTTACGCTTTTTCGCTTTCTCTGTTCCGTGTTGAAGCTGTTGAAAATCGGCCTGGATGAACTGTCGTTCGCTTCGGTTTCTGCGTATTCCTTCGTTAGATCATGATCGAGCTTTCCAAGCTTGTGTATGGTACTGTCCCGTTTCTTATCTGCAGAATCCAGCTTTTGATCGACATCCTCTGTCGAGAAAACATCAAGATGAATGATATCGCTTATCTCATTAAGAATATCTCTCATTTCATTCCGTTGCTCCTGCATGATAGCTTTTGATTTATTCTTCGCATGAATCAGCTCATGTTCTAAAAAGGACTCTTCCACAAACGAATCGGCCAATCCCGCATCAGTTACTTTTCCAGAAAGACTGCTAAGAAAAGCAATCTTCATATCGATCAGATCAAGCCAGCTGTCTGTGACACCAGCGTGATCTTGAAAGAATGCTTTGATGTTATCAGCACCTTTGCCCGAAAACTCACTGTCATCTAGATCAGCCATTCCCTGAAATGCTTTTCTGAGATTGATAAATTGTTCCCTGACCTTATCGTATTCTTTTGCTCGCTTTTCCGCTGCTGAGATTAACGAGGATGCTTCAAATACCTTCATTTACGTCTCCTTTCCACTTAATCTTATCTGATTTTTACCATAGTTTTAGATTCTTCGATTTTCAAAATCAGATGTTTACCTAAAATCAAATTTACAATATTCGGTTTTATATTCATAATCAGGAAGGTTTGTCCGATATAGAGACAGAACAAACAAATTGGGGGAATTACATTGAAGAAATGGCTGTTAGGTATTGGCGCATTATCTCTAAGCTTTTCTTTGGCGGCATGTGGGTCTGATTCTGCTTCTACAGATAAAACAGATTCAGACAAAGCTAAAACAACGCAGCAAGAAGAAAAGAATGCAAAAGAGACAAAGACCGACACTCAATCAAACGACAAAAGTACTAATGACAAGAATGAAAAAGTCGAAAATGCTTCAAAGAAGGATTCGTCGGATAAAAAGACATCTGACAATAAGAAAAAGCTGGTCGATGTAACACTAAACAGAACGGTTGACGGAGACACGATTAAAGTTAACTATAAAGGCGAAGTCAAAACTGTTCGTTATTTACTTATTGACACGCCTAAAATTAAGAAGCCAAACTCTTGCGTACAACCATATGGTGAGGATGCTTCAGCAAGAAACAAACAGCTGGTTAACAAGGGCAAGCTTCAACTGGAGTTTGATAAAGGAGATCATACAGACAAGTATGGCAGAATGCTGGCTTACGTTTATGCAGATGGCAAATCAGTACAAGAAACACTGCTTAAAGAAGGATTAGCACGAGTAGCTTATGTGTATGAGCCAAACACGAAGTATTTAGACACGTATAAGAAAGATGAGCAGGCTGCGAAAGATAAGGACTTGAAGATTTGGAGTAAGAATGGCTATGCAACTGATAAAGGATTTAATGGCTGCGTAACGAAACCGAAGCAATCAGTAAGTGTATCTAAGCCGGCTCAAAAGTCAGTTACAACACACCAATCCGAGACACATCAATCGAACTCAAGCAGTTCAGCATCAAGCAGCTCTTCTAACTCTGCACAAGCCTCCCCTTCTGCTGGGGGAACTGAACACTTTGCAAACTGCACAGAGCTGAGAAAGAAATATCCGCATGGTGTACCAAGCACTCACCCTGCTTATACATCTAAAATGGATCGGGATAATGACAACTATGCATGTGAGAAGAATTAATTATTTTGAAGTCCTCTGGGGCTTCTTTTTTTATTTGGATACATTCAAAAACCACAGAGCGTGTGAGGGACTCTGTGGTCTATAGTGGCTGATTAAACCCCTATGATACATCAATTAGGATTTTATCAAAATTTTTCTTTTAAAGATAACATCATCTCCGTCTCAAATAATGCCTGCAGCAGTTCATCTATATTAATTTCCCCCTGCCTGTGATTATGCTTTTCATAAGTACGAATAATCTCTTCATATTCTGATCGATGCTCTCCTTTAAGAGAGCTAATTCCAAGCTCTTCACCATATCGGTTAATGAATAATTGCTTACTCATTTCTTTCGCTTTATCATTTTCATAATTACAAAATGCAGCTGACAACTGGACGAGAAAAGTTTCATCTTCAGAATTTAGGTTATTCTCGTTACACCAGTCTACAAAACGATTTCCAGTCATGTTATCACCTTTAATTTTAAAATTTAAAGAACAAGATAATCTGCAGCAAGGATGATATATTCTACTGCCATGCCAATTGTTTCAGCAACTCCTGCCCCAACAGCACCTTTAATTGCTGGTGGGATTTGTTTTCTTGCCATAGCAGCAACCTCTTTAGGAGCTCCGGTTATATCTTCGAGAACTTTACAAATTTTGTTTGTATTTTTAATAATCTTATTTACCGTAGATTTTCCGAACATTGTGCCTAATATGTCTTTTGCCCAAGCATTATTTGCCAGTCCTCTAATAACCTTAATCGCTTCTTTAGCGGCAGCGCTTTTAGCTCCCATAGTACTCATTTGATCTTGTGAACTACCATTTTCGAGACCTTTTAATTCTTCGGCCGCATTTAAAATACCTTTTTCTTTAACTGCCGGGACTGAGTATTCTTTAGCAAGTTTTTGAAGCTCGGTTGGATTATAAGTAAATTGCATGTCCTGTTTAGAAGTACTCGCTTTTTTCACTTCTGAGGCCGAAGCTCCAACAGTCGGGATGGCTATAACCGCTGCTAGCAACATAAAAAGAATTTTAGCAAATAGGCTTTTCAATTTGAACTCTCCTTTATCCCTAATTTTATTGTTTAACACATTGAACACCATACCATAAAACATTTATATTTTTTCCTGTTATTATTATATTCGTTTAAAAAAGGTAAGGCAGTCCTACGTTTGAAACCGTTCAGAAATCACTACGGTGAACAAATATTTATTCACAATTTAAGATATATTTACTACACAAAAAAGACTGTTCTCAAAAACAGTCTTAGATGCTTTTAGAATTAATGCATCCGTTAATATATCTAATTCTTATTCTGATTTTTAAACGCCAAGTGCTCAATTCCTTGATCCTTAAAAACTTGACGGATATAGGGAGGCGAATAGGCATATTTCCGGTCAACTTTTTTTAGACTCATTTTTTTATTGAAATGCAAATCGTATAGCAGATCAAAGTCCTTTGCTCTCACCTCTTTGACAATTCAGGGTAAGAAAGCTTGTCCACTTTTTTTGCCTTAAATAGATTCAGAATACTCCAGTCTGGGATATTAAGTTCCTTTGATATGTCCCCCACCGTTTTAAGTTCTTTGCTTATTTTATTTAGTGTTCAAGTTATAGTTTCTCTTAAGCGCTTCCATATAAGGATTAAATGAACAAAATAAAAACCCTGTTAATGACAGTCGGCGTTTAATTAAAAAATGAATACGATTAGAATGGATCTCAAAGAATACAGCCCTTACAATTTATTAGGCTATTTTCGTATTCAATGTCAGACAGAATATTGTACGAATACTTCTGTTTTTACAGTAAATACAATAAAGAGGAGGTGCTGATTTTTTGGAGTTAAAAAACATCGTTAATTCTTACAACATTACAAATATTTTGGGTTATCTTAGACGCTCTCGTCAGGATATGGAGCGAGAAAAAAGAACAGGCGAAGATACGCTAACTGAACAAAAAGAACTCATGAATAAAATACTGAAGTCGATTGAAATCCCCTATGAATTAAAAATGGAAATCGGGTCAGGAGAAAGCATTGAGGGTCGCCCTGTTTTTAAAGAATGTCTTAAAGACCTCGAGGAAGGCAAGTACCAGGCAATTGCTGTTAAAGAATTAACAAGACTCAGCCGCGGTAGCTACAGTGATGCTGGACAAATAGTTAACCTTCTTCAAAGCAAGCGATTGATTATCATTACACCATATAAAGTCTATGACCCTCGAAATCCTGCAGACATGCGTCAGATTCGTTTTGAATTATTTATGGCCAGAGAAGAATTTGAAATGACCAGAGAGCGTATGACAGGGGCTAAATACACATATGCGGCACAAGGGAAGTGGATTTCCGGACTAGCGCCTTTTGGATACAGGTTAAACAAAAAAACATCCAAACTAGTCCCCGTCGAGGAAGAAGCAAAAGTCGTTCAATTCATCTTTAACATCTTTTTAAATGGATTGAATGGAAAAGATTATAGTTATACAGCGATTGCTTCTCACTTAACAAAATTACAAATACCTACTCCATCAGGAAAAAAGCGCTGGAATCAATACACAATTAAAGCAATTCTGCAAAACGAAGCGTATATCGGAACTGTTAAATATAAGGTTAGAGAAAAAACAAAAGACGGTAAACGAACAATTAGACCTGAAAAGGAACAAATTGTAGTACCGGATGCACATGCCCCCATAATAGATCAAGAACAATTTCAACAATCACAAGAGAAAATTGCAAACAAAGTCCCCCTGCTGCCTAATAAAAATACATTGGAATTAAGTGAATTGGCAGGCGTATGCACTTGTTCCAAGTGCGGTGAACCATTATCTAAATACGAAACTAAGCGAACGCGTGAAAATAAAAACGGCACCAAAAGTGTCTATCACGTTAAATCACTCACTTGCAAAAAGAATAAATGTACGTATGTGAGATATAACGATGTTGAAAATGCCATTCTGGATTACCTCTCTTCTTTAAACAACTTAGATAATAAGACTTTAACAAAACATATCATTTCAATGATTTCTAAATACGAAGACGGAAATAATAATGTGAAAACAAAGAAGCAAATATGTGAACATCTTTCACAAAAAGAACAAGAATTAAAAAACAAAGAGAATTTTATCTTCGAGAAATATGAAAGCGGCATTTACACTGATGAACTTTTTTTGAAAAGAAAAGCTGTTTTAGATGAAGAATTTGCAGAACTCCAGATTGCCAAGAATGAGGTCAATGGAACTCAGGAAGCGCAAACAGAAATAGACAGTAATACAGTCAGAAACAACATCAATAAGATAATTGATCAATATCACATTGAATCAAGCACAGAGAAAAAGAACGCGCTATTAAGAATGGTCTTCAAAGATGTTATCGTTAATATGACACAAAAAAGAAAAGGGCCAATTCCAGCTCAGTTTGAAATCACCCCCATCCTAAGGTTTAATTTTTCGTTTTCGATCTCACCGTCACTGATAGTCCCTCAAAATGCAGTAAATATCTTAAAAAACCGATAAAGCCGTTTCTCCGGTAAACACAATGGGAGCTACGAAGCTGTTGTCCGAGAAGCTGTTTCATCAGGCTAATCATCATGTTCAAAACCGCGGTACGGTGTTTTGTTCGGTCCGCTTCGGCAATGTCCTCGGTTCACGCGGTTCTGTTATTCCTATATTATTTGAACAGCTGATGGATGGCGGCCCGCTCACCATTACGGATAAAAATATGACGAGGTTTTTTATGTCGATTGATGACGCAGCAATGCTTACCCTGCAATCTGCGGCGATTACAAAGGGCGGAGAAACGTTTATTTTTAAAATGGAGTCCCTGAGGCTTGAAGAACTGCTTCACGGGTTTGAGGAATATGCGATCCGGCACGGACTGCCGCGCCCCGCCGCTGTTGAAGTAGGAAAACGCCCCGGGGAGAAACTTCACGAAGAACTGACCTCTCCTCATGAAACGGAATCTTTATATGAATGGGGCAATCTTTACGCGATATTGCCGGACCCCGCCAAACACCCTGAATTCAGGAAGGTCAATCTCCCCAGATATCAATCCGATCAAGCGCCGCTCATCACAACAGACACAGTCGTAAAGATAATTGAACGATTACATGAAGAAAAAAAAGCATAGAAAAAAGGCCTGTCTAAATCGGCAGGCCTCATTGCTGAGCTCTATTTCTCAAATAAATGCTGATAGGTTTCATAGCCTTCTTCCTTCAGCTTATCCTTCGGAATAAAACGGAGTGCCGCAGAGTTAATGCAATAACGGAGACCGGTCGGCCCAGGGCCGTCATTAAAAACGTGGCCCAAGTGGGAGTCCGCTGTTTTGCTTCTCACTTCCGTCCGGACCATCCCGTGGCTCGTGTCCAGTTTTTCGTCAACCTCTTCTTCCTCAATCGGTTTGGTAAAACTCGGCCATCCGCAATGAGAATCGAATTTATCCAGAGAAGTAAACAGGGGTTTTCCTGAAATGATATCAACATAAAGCCCCTCTTCTTTGTGATCCCAAAATTCATTTTGAAATGGCGGCTCTGTTCCGTTGTTTTGCGTGACTTCGTATTGCATGCGGTTTAATGATTTGATTTTTTCTTCTTTATTTAGAGCCATCCTATCTGTCCCTCCAATGTTCATCCAGAAATCCTTGACGTCCGGAGCCTACACGGTAGCGCCCGTAGTGATCAGGATTTTTCTTATAAAAATGCTGATGATAGCCTTCCGCTTCATAAAAAGGCTCAGCCTTTAAAATGTCTGTCACGATCGGCTTTTTAAAGATGCCGCTGTCTTCAAGCCGTTTTTTTGAGGCTTCAGCTATCTCTTTTTGTTCATCATTATGGTAATAAATCGCCGCCCGATATGAACTGCCGCGGTCCGCAAACTGGCCGCCTGCGTCAGTCGGGTCGATCTGCTGCCAAAACAGCTCGACAAGCTTTTCATACGGGAAAATGTCTGGTTGAAATGTGATTTGAACGGCTTCCCTGTGGCCGGTCGTTTCACTGCACACTTCTTCGTAAGTCGGATTCTCAGTATGGCCTCCTGTATAGCCGGACACCACTCTTTCAATTCCAGGCTGTTCGTCAAACGGCTTCACCATGCACCAAAAACAGCCGCCTGCAAATGTGGCGATTTCTTTTTTTTCTGACATACGGGTGCCCTCCTTTGTTCATACGTGGTATTATTATATTATAGCATGTATAAACAGAATAAAAATAATTCTGCTTTCTTCAGGGGAAGCATAAGCCGAATACCGCGCTGACTACATATTGGAGGTTCATGATTTGAAAGTAAGAACACAAATGATGTATCATATGGAAGCTTTGCTTCGAAAAGTGTTTAAACAAATCAGAAATGAAGTTAATGAAATTCTAGATAAAGAGCTGTCCAGGAACGAATTCACCATTTTACGGATTCTCAGTGAACAAGGCCCTAAAAAAGTTACGGAATTCGCTCCCATTCTTGAGGTCTCCGCAAGCCACATTACCGCAGTGACCGACGCTTTAGTAGAAAAGGAATGGATCACCCGCATCCGTTCTAAAGAGGACAGACGAATTATCAGAATCCATATTACGGAAGACGGGGAGAAAATTGTCGATCATTTCAACCAGAAAAAAACAGAATACTTTTTTAAACGGTTTGACTGCTACTCTGATGAAGAGCTCGCAACGTTAATCAAACTGTTCAGCAAGCTGGATAAAAAACGCTGAAACGTAAAAAACACAAATCCCAGAAAGGATCTGTGTTTTTTTATGAAAACTTATTGCTTCGGATGATAATAGGAAAATTCAATTTCATCCGTGTCGAGATTGATTTTATCAGCCTTAACATACATACCGTTGTCTAATGGCATTTCCGACAGACGGACCTCAATGCTTTTATCACTTGGGTGAACATGCACAAATGACGGCAGTTCGTAAAAGCTGTCCATATAATTCAGCACAAAGCTGATCGGAAGGCTTAATTCACCTAATGAAAACTTCGTCACTTTCAGAACCACATCTCCGTTCTTTTGTACGGACGGTTCAAATGTGACAACCGCATTAATGGATGTTGAGAACGCCTTGATTTTACCGGCTACGTGCACGTCGTTATTGATATCCACTTTGTAGTCAAGCTGATTCGATGCCTTCTCTTTTAAGTACGAATTCACAAACCTGGCAAGTGATTCTTTGGAGCTGGTGATATGAAAGCCGTACTCGCTTTTTGTCTCATCTTGTATTTTCGCCTGTTCTCCCGGCATAACCATCAATGTCACGATTACCGCGGCGGCAATCACATTGAGTGCAAGAAGAATAAAAAACAGCGATTTCCATTTCTTCATCATTTCACCCTATTCTGCTGGTAACCCTTGTTTTTCAATAGTGCCGTACAATCGATCGGCGATGAGTGCATACCCTTTTGCATTCGGATGAAAATCATCATCCTTTGAAATCCGGCTGCTGCCGCTTTTTTGACTGAACAAGTCTTCAACATTCACCGCGGCGGCGTGAGGATCTTTTTTCAGCTCTTTTGCGGCGATCTGGTTCCAATCAGTCACAACCCCGTTAATCTCTTTTAACTCAGGCAGCGTAAATGTGAACGGATTGTACATGCTGACATACACCAGCTCAGCGTTTTGATTGTATTTGCGTATTTTTGAAATGATCGCCTTGAACCGTTTTTCAAAAGGTTTCTCTTCTTTTTGGAACGGCTGAACCGTCAGCTGCATAACGTTCTGGCGGAGCACCTTCATTAAATCATTACCGCCGATGGTAAAAAAGATATAGTCGGCGCCCTTCAATGATTTCTGCACTTTTTTATCATCAAGCTTTTTAAGCAGGTCAGACGTCTTGTCGCCCTGCACCGCATAATTTTTAATATCTACTGTTTTCACATGTCCCTTTTTCTTAAGGGAATCCGCCACCTTGCCGACGTATCCTGAACCGTCAGAATCTCCTACTCCTTCAGTCAATGAATCTCCGACCGCAGCTATGACAATATGATCTTTCGTTTTCGGTTCTTCAGCATCAGAACCGGTGCGCTGGACAGAACAAGCTGATAAAAGCAAGGCCAGTCCGGCGATCAATGAGAACATTCGCAGCTTCAATCTGGTTGCTCCTTCCCCGTCTACTAGTGGAAAGTGTAACATGTTTTTTCAGATTTGAAAATGTCTAATCTGCCAGTTTACTTGAGCTTCTCAGCCGCTTTGACATCTGAGAGGATGTCATCATACGGAACTTTCTGCACGCCGTCATAATCTTTAAGCACCTTGCCGTCAGGTCCGACTAAATAAAAAGAAGTTTTATGTATGACCTGATCTTCCCCCTTCGGCTTGTTGACGATTGCTTTAAAGCTGTTCAGCGCAAAATCTTCAATGTCCTTTTGGCTGTAACCGGTCAGAAAATCCCAGTTGCGAAGTGAAAGCGGATATTTGGAAGCAAATGCTTTCAGCTGTTTAGGCGTATCATTTTCAGGATCTACACTGAACGACACAATCCGCACATCCGGGTTCTCAGCCTTCAGTCTTTTTTGCAGTTCAGTCATATGGGCTGTCATCGGCGGACAGACCGAATTACAATTTGTAAACATAAAATCCGCAATCCAGACATGCCCCTTCAGGCTTTTCAGTGACACTGTTTTTCCGTCTTGGTTCTGATATGAAAACGGCTCAATCTGATAGTTCAGCGGGTCTTTTATCGTCTTCCCCCCGCAGGCGCACAAGAGCAGCAAACAGATGACGGCAGCGAAGCTTTTCATTTTTTTCATTTCCATTCCCCCCATGGATAAAACGCTTACAGCATTCATCATAAAAAAATCCCCGCACCCTCCCTTATCAAAAGGAGGGCGCTAAGGAATGCGCGCCGTCATGCGTTATGTTTTAATACCTCTTGGTTGAAAACGGCCTCGTAATCTTTCCACTTCATACGGCGCTTAACATATTGCCGGAATGAATACACTGTTCTCACACTTCGTGAAGCAAAAACTTCTCTCAAATAAAGCTCAAGGTGCCGATGAATTTGAAAAAAATAATGTTCACCTTTCGTGACAACCGGTATTTCTGTCACTTTCACCTGAATCCCGTCCTGTCGTTTGAACTCTAGGCTTTTGAGTAACAAGATATCAATCCTTCTTTTTCGATTGTTTTCTTTTTATTATATACAATCTGAGAAAGCGTGTCTGTCATTTTGCGCGGCCGTTCTAAAAAAAGTCAGATTAACAGGTGGAACAGGTCCTGATCTTTATTCACTTCTACGTAATGAAATCCTTTTTGGTCCATCCGGGCAATGAGCGCGCCGTAATCTTCCCGATGTTTCAGCTCAATACCGACCAATGCAGGTCCGCTGCTTTTGTTATTTTTTTTCGTATATTCAAACCGGGTGATGTCATCATCAGGCCCGAGCACTTCATCAAGGTATTCGCGAAGCGCTCCCGCCCTTTGCGGGAAATTGACGATAAAATAGTGCTGCAGCCCCTCATAAATCATGGAGCGTTCCTTCATCTCCTGCATTCTGCCGATGTCGTTATTCCCTCCGCTGACCACACAGATGACGTTTTTTCCTTTAATCTCTTCCTTGTACAGATCAAGTGCCGACACGGACAATGCGCCCGCCGGCTCAGCTACGATGGCGCATTGATTGTATAATTCGAGAATTGTGCTGCACACTTTTCCTTCCGGGACAAGAAGAATGTCATCAACTACGGTTTCAAGCGTCTGAAAAGTTTTCGCGCCGATTTTTTTCACAGCCGCCCCGTCAACAAATTTATCGATTTTCTCAAGTTCAATGACTTGTCCGGCTTTTTTCGATTCAAAATATGTAGCTGCGCCCTTCGGCTCCACCGCTATGATTTTTGTTTCCGGCGAAATGTTTTTCATGTACGTGCCGAGACCGGAAAGGAGTCCTCCTCCCCCTACACTCGCAAAGAGGAAATGCGGCTCAACGTCAATGTCATTTAAAATTTCAATGGCAGCCGTTCCCTGCCCCGCCATGACATCCGGATCGTCAAACGGATGAATAAACGTGCGGTTTTCCTTTTCACAGCATTCCGCAGAACTCTTATATGCATCATCAAAAGTGTCACCCGTCAATATGATTTCAACAAATTCTTTTCCGAACAGCTCCACTTGAGATACCTTTTGTCTCGGTGTGGTTGACGGCATAAAAATCTTGCCGTGAATGCCGAGATGTTTGCATGAGAACGCAACCCCCTGCGCGTGGTTTCCCGCACTGGCGCAGACAATTCCGTTTTCAGTCTGCTCTTTTGAGAGCTGTCTCATTTTATTATAAGCCCCTCTGAGCTTAAATGATCTGACCACCTGAAGGTCTTCTCTTTTCAAATAGATATTGCAGTCATATCTCTCAGAAAGTCTGTCATTCCTCTGCAAAGGCGTATGTATCACAACGTCCTTTACGTTTTGGTGCGCTTTTAAAATGTCTTTTACCTGGATGAGAGAGTCTTCTTTAAGTAACGGTTTCATTTACAGAGTCCTTTCTTATTTAAATCCCTATTTAATATGCCATTATAACATGAATATTCAAATAATAAGATAATTATTTGAATTTCGTAAATAAAATTAAATAAACCGATTCATAAGAAAAAGATATTTTCAAAGGTGAAAACATGTTATACTTAAACCAATTAGAACCAAAAGGAGCCAATTCATGACTGTAATTGAACAATCTGATCCCTTTCATCAGCTAGCCGGCGAACATAAATCCTTTTTAGAAACGAAACGATTGGCCGCCAAATTCGCCTTATCGGATCTGCCGGTCTTCATCACGGGTGAAGTCGGAACCGGAAAAAAACAAATGGCCGCAGCGATCCACCATAAATCCCGCAGAAACAGCGAACTATTTATTACCGTTCACTGCAGCCAAAGCGAAGAGCGGCTCAATCATGAACTGTTCTGTGCTGAAGGTGCATTAAATAGGGCCCGCCGCGGAACATTATTCTTATATGAAATCGGAGACATGCCGCTGTCGGTACAGGCCCGCCTTCTTTCGGAGCTTGATGCCGGGCTTTCCGCCCGCATCATTGCAAGCAGCACGGCTGATCTTGCCGATACGGAAAACACGTTCAGCAAAGATTTATTTTACAGGCTTCACGTGTTATGCCTTCAGCTCCCTGCTCTATCTGAACGAAAAGGCGATATACCGCTCCTTCTTCAGCATATGCTGGCAGCCTCTGGGCAGCAATTGCATCTCGATCCGTCCGTTTATCCGCTGTTTGAGCGGCACACCTTTAACGGCAACATTAGAGAGCTTCAAAACGCGGCGCATTATATGGCTGCGGCAGCCTCCGGCGGTACGATTTATCCCGAGGATGTCCCGCCCTATATCAAAAACAGCCAGAAAGCGAAAACCGCCAAGAAAAAAGAAAAGCGCCTGACATTGATGGAGAAAGAAGAATTTTTGTTTATTTTGGAATCAATCAAAGGCTTAAATGCCAAAGGCGAACCCGCCAGCAGACGGAGCATATCCGAATTAAGTGAGAACGGCACAATGACATTGACGCCTCAGCAGGTCAGAAACAGGCTTGATTACTTAGAAAAGATGAACTATGTCACAAAAGGCCGGGGACGCGCAGGAACAAAAATCACAATAGAAGGGTTAGGCTTTTTGCAGTCACTGCAAAAACAAATCCTTTAAAAGGAGGACATTTGATTGTTCACGATTAAAGAAGAAATCGCAAATGCCATCACACACGGAATCGGTGTATTGCTGTCGATTCCGGCGCTGATTTTTCTCATTATCTTCGCGGTAAAATACGGATCGCCGACAGACATCGCCAGCTTCTCGATTTTCGGCGCCTCAATGCTGCTTCTGTATCTCAGCTCGACTCTCCTGCACAGCATTCAGCATAAAAAAACGAAAGACATTCTTGAGATTGTGGATCACTCCGCGATTTACGTCTTGATAGCGGGGACATATACGCCATTTTTATTAGGGCCGCTTAAAGGCGCACTCGGCCTGACTCTTTTAATTATCGTTTGGTCGCTTGCCCTCGGAGGCATCGTGTTTAAAATCTTTTTCGTGAAGCGGTTTATCATTTTTTCAACGCTTGTCTATTTAATGATGGGCTGGCTGATTATCGTCGCCATTAAACCGCTGTACGCTTCGCTGTCAGGCCCGGGATTCGGCCTTCTTCTTCTCGGCGGCTTATTATATTCCGCCGGCACCGTTTTTTATATTTGGAGAAAGATCCCGTTTCATCACGCCATTTGGCACAGCTTTGTTTTAGGCGGCAGCGCCTCAATGTTTTTCTGTATTTTATTTTATTGTGTCAAAGTTCCCTTTATCTGAAATAAAAAAGCACAGCCTCTCGTAAAGAGACTGTGCTTTTTTTATGCACGGAGCCGTTTTTGAACGGCCGGATAATAAGCGGGCTTGACATGCAATTCAATGTCAGCCGGTTTCAGCCGTTTCAAGAATCTGCCCCGAAGCAGCCGGTCTGTTCCCGTTGTGCTGACCGGAACAATCGGAAGATCAAAACGCAGGGCCAGTTCCTCCGGATTGATTTTGCCGTCTTCAGAAAGAATCAGGCTTTGTCCTTTTTGCAGGCTGACTTCCGCCTCCTGACGCACGTCCCGGCTTTCTCCGTCACAAATGACACCCATCAGTCTCAGCCAATTCCCCAGAAACGGCATCCGAAAAGCTTTCTTGCCGGCGATAAAACCAGCCGGATCTTCAAGATGTCCCGCAAGCAGCACAAGATCACCCACACCTAATCTGGGATGCACATACAATACAGGTCCGTCCGGTATCGGCCGATCATGATGAATGCTGATTACCGATCCCGACAAGTCAATGCAGCCTCTCATAAACGCTTTGGGCTGTTCGTACACCCGTTTCATCTGTTTTTGAAAAGAAAGCCGCGGGTCAAGCTCTTTTAGATTGATATATTCCTGAATATTTTTCATGAACATAAATACAACGTACATCACAAGGCAGCCGTACCGAATCAATTCTTGTCCCCCTGCTTATTTCTTTTTCTCGTATACAAGGTACTCATAATCGTAAGGGTTTTTTTCATCTTTTACTCCCTGTCTGCGAGATGTCAATTCCCATTCAGTTTCATTAAACTCCGGAAAAAAACGGTCACCTTCAAAGACATGATGAATTTTAGTCATGTAGAGTCTGTCCGCATATGGAAAGAGCGCACTGTACAGCTGGGCGCCGCCGATTACAAAGCATTCTTCATTCCCCGGGATCAATTTGAGCACTTCCTCAGCCGAGGAAGCGACCGTACAGCCTTGAAATAAGGATTCGTCCCGTGAAGTTACAACGATGTTACGCCGATTCGGAAGCGGACGTCCGATTGATTCAAACGTTTTCCGCCCCATCACAATGGTATGTCCCGTCGTCACTTTTTTGAAATATGCGAGATCGTCCGGAAGGTGCCAAGGCAGATCGTTATCTTTTCCGATCAGCCGGTTTTCATCCATCGCAAAAATAAACGAAATCATACGCTGACAGCTCCTTTTATATGCGGATGCGGGTCATAATCCTCAATGATAAAGTCTTCAAACGTAAAATCAAAAATAGAATCAACGTTGCGCGCAAACCGCAGTTTCGGCAGCGGGCGGACATCTCTTGTCAGCTGCAAATTCACCTGTTCCACATGGTTTTGATAAATGTGGACGTCTCCGAACGTATGAACAAACTCACCCGGTTCAAGACCCGTCACATGCGCGATCATCATTGTTAAAAGCGCATAAGACGCGATATTAAACGGCACGCCGAGAAAGACATCCGCCGACCGCTGGTAAAGCTGGCACGACAGTTTTCCGTCAGCGACATAAAACTGAAACAGGCAGTGGCAAGGAGGAAGCGCCATATGATCAATTTCGCCGACATTCCACGCACTGACGATTAAACGCCGGGAATTCGGATTGGTCTTGATGTCATGAACCAGCCGGGAGATTTGATCAATCGTCTCGCCGTCCGCTCCGCGCCATGAGCGCCATTGAGAGCCGTAAACCGGTCCAAGCTCTCCGTTTTCATCGGCCCATTCGTTCCAGATGCGTACTCCGTTTTCCTGAAGATAGCGGACATTCGTGTCTCCTTTTAAAAACCAAAGCAGCTCGTGCGCGATTGATTTAAAATGGAGCTTTTTCGTCGTAAGCATCGGGAAACCTTCCTGAAGGTTAAACCGCATTTGGTAGCCGAACGTGCTGATCGTGCCCGTTCCCGTACGGTCTCCTTTTTTTTCTCCGTTTTCTAACACATGACGGCACAAATCTTTATATTGTTTCATCTTTTTCATCCTTTTAACGTAGTCTTTTAGTAGTGTAACACAATAAAAAATCATTTCTGCAAAATTTCTCAGAAATGATTTTTTTATTTCTTCACGTTATTACACGCTCATCCAGTCAGGCGGCGTATTCCGGTCCCAATAAATGCTGCCGAGCTCATGGTGTGATTGGAATCCGTCTTCAGCGGTATGGTAATGAAAATTAAACCAGTAGCCGTCTTGCGGAGGATGATCCCGGCGGACGTGGAATCTTAAAAGATCTTCACCCGTCAGCCTGTTATACACATGAAAAATTTTTTCGGTTTTTCCGGCCGACGGCTTGCTGGAAATGACCACATCCTGATACGCTTCATCATCTCGAAACTTGGCTAAATGTCCTGTGATCACATCTTCGATTTTCGGCAGAATTTCACTTCTGTAATCATCTTCAATGACCGGAGAGATTTTGCTGCCGAATTTTAAAAATGCTTGATTTTCAGCATCACCGAGAAGCTGCTGCTGATACGATTGAAACGGTAATTCAGGCTCCCGCCCTGCCTTCTCTTCCCCCGGCAGGGAGTGTTCATCATAAAAAGCGGTGTAATCATTCTGCTCAAGACTGCTCGACTGTCCTGAAGGCTTGTCTGTCATCAGAGCAGCCGGAGGAGACACGAGCCCGAACGTTACAATGGTAAACAGAACCACAAGGGTCTTTTTCATCCACAATTTCATGATAGATAGTTCCCCTCTGTTTTATTGTCCTCTTGTCCCTATATTCTAGCATAGAACAAAGCGCGGCGTCATGTCCGGAAGCGCATGATCATACAATATGGGAAATTGGTAACTGTGACCGAGCGGCTAAACCGCTTACAATAAGAAAGAGAAAAAAGGAGGGGATGAGATGATTAACGCTTTATTTGCGACTGTATCACTTCTCACGCTGCTTTATTTTGTCGTCATGGAAATCACTGATTAACGAAAGAAAAGCTCATGATATCATGAGCTTACATGAATGACACCGAAGTGGAAAAGCGCCGTTTTTCTTTTCAGCACCTTGAAGCCGTATCGTTCAAACCGCGGGCTTTTCCAATGGTCTTTAAGCACTACAGATTTTTTCGCCGCCCGAACGGCTTGCGTGATGCACTCTTCGTTAAAACCTTCTTCTGCCAGCGCACGGAGCGGCGCAATGCCGTCTGACGTTTCAACAGGTTCGTGAAACATCGGGTCAAAATAGATGACATCTACCGATGAATCAGGAAGCTCCCGCAAATAATCGGCGCAGTCGGCACGCTTGACTTGAATGCGTTTCATGGCGGCTTGGAGCGGTTCAATACCGGTTTCCCACGTTTGAAGGCCTGTTTTAACAAGCAATGAGACAAGCTCATTTTTCTCCAGGCCGATTACTTGTCCGCTTTTTCCGACAGCCATGCTTGCCAAAATCGCATCGGATGCCAGGCCGAGCGTACAATCTAAAAAGGAGTCCCCTTCGCGTAAACCGGCTGCTTTTAACATCGGCTCGGCTTCCCCTCTCAAAAACCGCTTTGCCCGGAACATCGCTGTATTCGGGTGAAAAAAGAACTTTTCCCCTTGCTTCGTGTAAAGTTCGAACCGTTCCTTTCCAATGACCAAAAGATCGTTTGCCGCTCGTTCCAGCATTTTTTCAATGGGCTGTTTATTGCGGCTGCAATAGGTGTCACCCAGCCTGTCACTGAGAGACTGTGCTATGTGTATCGTATATTCGCTAGGTCTGTAACTGGTTGTGATCATTTATTTCTCCAAAAAGAAAATGCCCGGAATTCGGGCATTTCAGCAGTGTGCATCGAAGGCATCTGTCAGATTTTTCATAATTTCCTCCATGTCATGCCCTTCGATTTCGTGGCGGGGAATAAAGTGAACGACCTCTTTCCCTTTTAACAGCGCCATTGATGGCGAGGAAGGTTCCTGCCCCGTAAAATATTCACGCATTTTTGCAGTCGCATCTTTATCTTGACCGGCAAATACGGTAACCGTATGATCAGGCGCTTTTTCATGCTGTAAAACAGCCTGAGTCGCAGCCGGACGGGCAAGACCCGCGGCACAGCCGCACACGGAGTTGACAACGACCAATGTCGTGCCCTCAGCTTGTTCCATAAAGCTTTCCACTTCTTCCGCCGTCGTTAATTCCTGAAAACCCGCGCCCGTCAGCTCGCGGCGCATCGGCACGACCAGCTGGCGCATATATTCTTCATAAGCCATTGACATAAAAAAGCCCCCTCTAAAATCCTTATATGATGTCAAGGATACTATAGAGGGAGCCGGAATTCAATTGTTCAGGCCGCTGATTTAAATTTTCATGATTCCGCCCGTATTGGCGCTTGTCACGAGTTTGGAATACCGGGCAAGATATCCTGTTTTGACTTTCGGCTCAAAGCCTTTCCAATTCGCCTTACGTTTTTCCCATTCTTCTTCAGGCACTTGCACATCCAAAATCCGTTTTTCTATGTCAACGATAACATGGTCTCCGTTTTCGACGAATGCGAGCGGGCCGCCCTCAGCCGCTTCAGGGGATACGTGGCCGATTGAAAGGCCGCGGGACGCCCCTGAAAAACGTCCGTCTGTAATAAGCGCCACTTTGGGGCCGAGCCCCATTCCGACAATCTGAGAAGTCGGAGCGAGCATCTCCGGCATGCCAGGGCCTCCTTTTGGACCTTCATAACGGATAATGACAACGTCTCCTTCTTTTACTTTGCGGTTTATAATCCCTTCAAGCGCGGCATCCTGGGAATCAAAGACGACAGCGGGGCCTTCGTGTCTTGTAATCCCGTCTTGTACGCCGCCTGTTTTGATAATGGCGCCATCCGGAGCCAGATTCCCAAACAGCACGGCCAAACCGCCTTTTTCGGTAAATGGATTGTCAAGCGGATGAATCACGTCATAATCCTTTACTTCATGACCTGCTATTGTTTCTCCGAGTGTCCGGCCTGTCACAGTCAGCGCGTCAAGATGAAGCGCGCCTTCTTTTTTCGCCAATTCATTAAGGGCCGCAGAGACTCCGCCCGCTTCGTGCAGGTCTTCAATGAAGACGTCTGAGGCCGGCGCCAATTTCGATAAGTGAGGTACTCGTTCTGCCACTTCGTTAATGCGTTCTAATGAGTACTCGACTCCCGCTTCATTGGCAAGCGCAAGCGTATGAAGCACTGTGTTGGTTGAGCCGCCGAGAGCCATGTCTAACGCAAACGCGTTGTCAATCGCTTTTTCGGTGACGATATCGCGCGGCTTAATGTCCTTTTTGATGGTTTCCATCAATTGAGCCGCTGATTTTCTCACAAACTCTCTTCTTTCCGGAGAAGCCGCAAGAATTGTTCCGTTGCCCGGAAGCGCCAGACCGAGCGCTTCAGACAGACAGTTCATCGAGTTTGCCGTAAACATGCCTGAACAAGATCCGCACGTCGGACAGCCGAACTGTTCCAGCTCCTGCAGTTCGCCTTCACCGATTTTCCCGGCTTGATAGGCGCCGACGCCTTCAAATACTGAAGAAAGCGAGATCTTGCGGCCGTCGCTTGTGCGGCCGGCTGCCATCGGCCCTCCGCTGACGAAAATGGTCGGGATATTAATCCGCATAGCCGCCATCAGCATTCCCGGCGTAATTTTGTCACAGTTCGGAATGCAGACCATTCCGTCAAACCAGTGCGCCGAGACGACCGTTTCAACTGAATCGGCAATGATTTCACGGCTCGGCAGCGAATATCTCATGCCGATATGCCCCATTGCGATTCCGTCATCTACTCCGATGGTGTTAAATTCAAAAGGCACTCCGCCCGCTTCCCTGATTGCTTCTTTTACGATTTTTCCAAATTCCTGCAGATGAACATGTCCGGGAACGATATCGATGTATGAATTGCAGACCGCGATAAACGGCTTGCCGAAGTCTTCTTCTTTTACGCCGGCAGCGCGAAGCAGGCTGCGGTGCGGCGCTCTGTCAATTCCCTGTGTGATCATGTTGCTGCGTAATTCTGCCATGGTGATCCCCCTACTGTTTTTAGACTGTGCGATATTTTTAAAATTTTCAGTTTATTTAAGGGCGCATTCTGTATATATCTCCAGTTACAGCGTTTCCGCCCTGTCCGCTTTCGTATTCTTTTTGTATCTCGATAAAAACCCTCCAACAATTAATATTGTACTTACTATATAGAGTTTTGAATCATTTTTCAACAATATTCTAAATAATTTTTATAAAAAGTGAATTCAAATAAAAAAGGTGCATGGCGCACCTTTTTATTACTGCTGTTCTTTTTTTCTGCTTTCAGTCATTTGTTTCCAGACTGAACCTTTCGCCTCTTCTCCGTGCTCAATCCGTTCAATCGCCATTTTGACTTGCAGGCTGACTTCAAATTCCGGATCGTCTTCCGCCGCTTTTAATGCTTCCAGCGCTGTTTCATCGCCGACTTCATATAAAAACATGGCCGCGCGCCAGCGCACGAGCTTGCTTGAGTCACTGAGCGATTTTATCATTGCCGGGATGGCGCTCGCATCGCCGATATCTGACAGGCAGTCACCCGCCGTCCTTCTGACCGTCACCGTTTTGTCTTCAAGCGCTTTGTATAGCAGCGGAAGCACAGACGGCTTTTCGATCATTCCTAAATAGACGACGGCTTGTCTTCTGATCGAGGTCTTCGGATCATGAAGCGCTTTTTCCAATACAGGTAAATCGTCTTCATCCGGGTCCATTTGCTCAAGATGGGCATAGCGCTGTTTCCAGTCTTCATCATCGAGCATATCCGGTGTCACTTTATAAGCTTTCCGCTGCACTGCCGGCTTGGCCTCACCTTTTTGCTGTGCGGCCGCTTCGGTCAGGCGTTTGAGCCGCTCATCACTGTAAGCAGCCTGAAGCTCTTCTGTGACATCGTGTCCGATTTCGGTAAAATCTCCGAAGCGGACGCCTTGTTCTTTCCAGGAGCGCTCAAATACGACATTTGAGGCTTCTGAACGCAGCTTTAATATGGCTTCTTGAAAACGTTCCGGAAGGCCGAACCGTTCTTCACGTTCGCCGTCTGTCAATTTGACCTGCATCGGGATTCCGCTGAACATTTGGACGAAAACCTTCACTTCTCCGAATGATTCCTGTTCAGAACGGCTCTCAGACTGCTCCGTTTGTTCCATTCCGAAGGCTGATCGGACTTGCGGCAGAATTTCCTTCCAGTCAAAACGGGCGTTTCTCTCCACAGCCAAAAAATCAGCAACATGATAAACGCCTTTTACTCCCTCAATCTTTAAAATATCACGTACGACGGCCGGAGCATCTTCTGCCTGATCCGGCTTATAATTGTTGCTTTTGCCGGCCGGAAGCTCTTCAGTCAAGATCACTTTCATCGTGTTCGGACTCGGCGTCGGTTCTATTGATTTAATCTTCATATTGGTCCTCCTATGCACAATCTGACACTTATTCTAACACAGCCTGCACAAGCGTTCTATTGCCCCGCTTAGCTTTTTGCCATGCCGGCCTCTTTTGGAATGCGGGCGGCAAACTGCAATAGAAATTGATGCTGCTCCTCTGCCAATCCGGCTCCTGTTTTTGTATTCATTAAGCCGATACCCGCAGCGCCGATCGCATCAAGCATGTCTGCATCCTGAATAACTTTTCCTTCCAATGAAAGCGGCCGTTTTTTCAGCGGTTCCCTGTGCAAAAATGACATCCCCGTGATCATATCCGCAATCTCCTGAATGGAGTCATGCGCGATGTTGAAAGCAGCCAGCTGTTCTGTCACTCCGCCCGCCGTCAGGCTTTCTTTGGGTTATCATCAATTAGACCATGAACCAGCGCGGCCGCCTCGGTGCGCCTTCTTCTTTTGCAATACAAACAGGAAGTGTTGCGATCCGGGAATGAAGCCAGTCATGGCCCGTTCTTTCATTGATAAGCTGTTCTTTTTCTTTTCGTTCACCGTGTCACCTCTTATAGAGCCAAAAGCCTCTGTACTGTATCTTCAAGCTCCTTCGGGTTGACGTTTGGAGAAAAACGCCCGGTGACCTCGCCGTTTCGGTCCACAATAAACTTAGTGAAATTCCATTTGACCGCCTTTGTGCCAAGCATCCCCTTCGCCTTCTCCGTCAAATATGTGAAAAGAGGGTGAGCGTCTGCTCCATTGACATCCACTTTCGCAAACATCGGGAATGTGACGCCGTAATTTTTCACACAGAATTCCTGAATTTCCGCCTCGTTTCCAGGCTCTTGGTTCATAAATTGATTGCAGGGAAATCCTAATATTTCAAGCCCTTCCTCCCGGTATGTATCATAGAGCTCCTGAAGCTGCTTGAGCTGGGACGTGAACCCGCATTTGCTCGCTGTATTCACAATGATCAGCACCTTGCCCCTGTAAGCCGATAGCGTCATGTCTTCACCAGTTATGGTCCGTACGTTTATGTCGTAGATTGTCATCTGCGCCCCTCCTACTTTCATTCTTCATTTATTTTAACTGTTTTACAATGCAAAACAAACGGAAACCGCTTTTCCCTTCCATTTACCGGTAAACATTTTTTTCGAGGAACCAAACGGCTCTTTGCCCGTCATAATAAAGAGCCGCCCCGAATTTATGCCCTTTTGCCGCTTTCATCCTGTCTTTATGCGTTAATTGCGGTTTATTACGCCGGGATGGATTGAAAAATGGCTTAAAAATTTCTATAATGAAGAAAATTAACGGGGAATAACGGAGGTGGCATGTTGCCTATTAATATACCAAATCACCTGCCCGCTAAGCAGGTGCTTGAAAGTGAACACATCTTTGTAATGGATGAAAGCCGGGCTTTTTCTCAGGATATCCGGCCGCAGAAGATCGTGATTTTAAATCTGATGCCGAAAAAAATCCAAACGGAAACCCAGCTCCTCAGGCTGCTTGGGAATTCGCCTTTACAAGTTCACTTTACGTTCCTAATTCCGAGCACACATACTCCAAAAAATACAGCAAGGCAGCATTTGGATGAATTTTATACGGAATTTTCCAGCATCCGCCACAAACGGTTTGACGGAATGATTATTACCGGCGCTCCGATTGAGCACCTGCCGTTTGAAGATGTTTCTTACTGGGAAGAATTAAAGGAAATTATGGAGTGGAGCAAAACGAACGTCACTTCAACGCTCCATATCTGCTGGGGAGCTCAAGCCGGTTTATACCACCATTACGGCATTGAAAAAACGGAGCTGCCGAAAAAAATCTTCGGAGTGTTTGAGCATACCGTTCTTAAAAAACACGAGAGATTGGTAAGAGGCTTTGACGAGCTATACTATGTGCCCCACTCACGGCATACAGATATTAATACGGAGCAGCTGAAATCGGCTTCAGATTTGGATGTGCTGAGCGTTTCAGAAGAAGCCGGTGTCTGTTTAATCGTTTCTAAAGACGAAAAGCAGATTTTCTTAACGGGTCACCCGGAATACGATACTGATACGCTTCTTCAGGAGTATGAGAGGGATATAGAAAGAAAGCTTTCAAACGTAGAAGCTCCTAAGCACTATTTTGCACCCGGCGGGAAAGAACCTGTAAACCGCTGGAAGGCTCATGCGACGTTATTGTTTATGAATTGGCTGAATTATTATGTATATCAGGAAACCCCGTATGAATGGGATTAATTTTTGTTTTGAGTGATACGGTGACAAAAATATGATAAAATACTCTTGATTCAGTATGGGTATAACAGAACTTTAAAATACTGGAACATATCAATTAAATTTAGTTTAAATATGTTGCCGCGCTTATTATAAAATGATGTACTTGTGTTATGTTTATCTATAGACAATAACTCCTTACGATGCATGAAGCTTGCTTGTTGTTGATTACATTGAGGTGAATTTACTTGAATACCAATAAAAAAGTATTAATTTTGACTGCAAATTACGGAAACGGACATGTTCAAGTGGCCAAAACGCTCTACGAACAATGTCTGCGTCTCGGCTTAGATGTTACGGTTTCCAATTTGTATCAAGAGTCAAATCCGATTGTTTCAGAGGTTACTCAATACCTTTATTTAAAAAGCTTCTCAATCGGGAAACAGTTTTATCGTTTGTTTTATTACGGAGTTGACAAAATCTATAATAAACGCAAATTCAATATTTATTTTAAAATGGGAAATAAACGTCTGGGCCAGCTCGTCGAAGAGCATAAGCCGGACATTATAATCAATACATTTCCGATGATTGTCGTACCGGAATACAGACGGAGAACCGGAAAAGTGATCCCGACGTTCAACGTTATGACCGATTTCTGCCTTCACAAAATCTGGGTTCATGAAAATGTGGATAAATACTATGTCGCCACGGATTATGTGAAGGAAAAACTGATTGAAATCGGCACTCATCCGAACAACGTAAAGATCACAGGCATTCCCATCAGGCCTCAATTCGAGGAAACGATGCCTAAAGAACCGATTTATAAAAAATACAATCTTTCTCCCGACAAAAAAGTGCTTCTTATTATGGCGGGAGCGCATGGTGTGCTGAAAAACGTAAAAGAACTGTGCGAAAACCTCGTTCATGACGATCAGGTCCAGGTTGTAGTGGTATGCGGCAAAAACGGCTCGCTGAAAGAATCACTCAGCAGCTTGGAAAGCGGCAACACCGACCGGCTGAAAGTGCTCGGCTATGTAGAAAGAATCGACGAGCTGTTCCGGATTACGGACTGCATGATTACAAAACCGGGCGGCATCACGCTGACGGAAGCGACAGCGATCGGCGTACCGGTTATTTTGTACAAACCCGTGCCAGGACAGGAAAAGGAAAATGCCATTTTCTTTGAAGATCGCGGTGCGGCTGTCGTGGTCAACCGCCACGAAGAAATTTTAGAGTCTGTCACCTCCCTTCTTGCGGATGAGGAAAAGCTGAACCGGATGAAGGACAATATTAAAAGCCTTCACCTCCCCAACTCTTCTGAAGTCATTTTGCAGGACATTATAAAAGAATCTGAACTGATGGCCGGGAAGGCAGATATGGCAATGTCATAACAAAAAGCACACGAATCATTCGTGTGCTTTTTGTTCGGATAAGTTTTGCCGCTGGAAAAATAAAGATAAAAAATAGAGAGCGGCCGCTTGACGCCCGCTCCCATTTGGTGTATAGTTGAACCATCATTTAACAACGTTTACATACGTACGGTTGGATGATGACAAAATTTTTTTTAGCACGAAGGTGCTACAGTACTAGGAGGAATTAAGCAATATGCAAAACGGTAAAGTAAAATGGTTCAATAACGAAAAAGGATTCGGCTTCATCGAAGTTGAAGGCGGAGACGATGTATTTGTTCACTTCACTGCTATCGAAGGAGAAGGATACAAATCATTAGAAGAAGGACAAGAAGTTTCTTTTGAAATTGTCGAAGGTAATCGTGGACCTCAAGCTTCTAATGTTGTAAAACTCTAAACTCAATACATGTTGATCAGATGACAAATAGAGGAGAGGCGCATGCCTCTCCTATTTGATTGCCGTCTGAATCTCGATTGCTACAAGATTCTGCTTGCACCGCTGCTCGATTTCTTCAATTTGTTTCTCCATTGACGGCATTCCTTTTTTCGCCATTTCCGCTAAACTTCCCAAATCACCGTATATTTCTTTAAATGTCTGCTGAAGGATTGTTTTTAAATCTTTATCATTCACGGCTGGTTTTTCCCTTCTCTCCCAAGATACCCTGAATAATAGTAAATAAGCCCTAATTATCAGGTTCAATAGTTATATCGGCTTATTTTCTATATTTTTTTCTATTTTCCATACATATTTCTAAAAAAAATCTCCAAACTATTTGCGGAGGTGTTTTTTATGGACTCTGAATTTTTTCCAAACGGACTGACGGATAAACGCCAGCTTGAATTAGCAGTGGAAACGGCCCAGAAAACAACAGGCGCGGCTACTCGGGGTCAAAATTCAACTTTGGTTGAATCTGCTTACCAGGCGATTCAGGATGCGAGAACGATGTCACAATCCAGTGAACTGCAGGCACTCGATCAAGATTTCCTGCAAAAGCAGCGAATGCTTTTGGACGATTGCCAGCATCAGCTCGATGAATTCAAAAAATAAAACCGCAAAAGCTGCGGTTTTATTTTTTATTGATTTGTCAGCACCTTGCCGTAGGCTTTCAGTTTCTCCCCCACCGTGCATTGATTAATGCAGAAAGAATGGGCGTGCGTTTTTCCGAACTCCTTGCGGAAATGCTTTTTAACAAAGCAGTCTTTGCAATATTCATCCTGAAGCTCTGTCAATTCTTTATAAATGCTTTTTTTATCCAATATCAGTCATCTCCGTTACCTTCTAGTATTATGCGGCTTTCAATCTGCCGGCCGTCCGAAAGAATTTTTCTGGCAAGGTCATCCGCTTCTTGATTTTCCTTTCGGTTTACGGCTTCATATGTCGGTGTCAGCTTTAAGGATTCGAGCAGCGCTTCAATTTTATCGAGCCAGTCGTTTTGCGTATCATCATAGCACGGCCAGCTGCCGTCAAGCTGATGCAAAACGACGAGGGAATCCCCTTTTATCGTGATTGAATTTCTGCTTGCGCCAAGTTCCTGCACTTCCTTAAGCGCTTCGTACAACGCGGCATATTCCGCCTCATTGTTCGTCTGAAGCGTTAAGCTTTTGTTTTTCCGTATCCGGTGGCGTTTGCCGCCGAGAGAATAATACACGGCAATTCCGAGTCCGGCTAAGCTGCTTTTTTTGTCAAAGCCGCCATCGAAATACACCGTAATGTCGTCAGGTTCGTGCGCAAGCTCTTCCGTAAGTTTTTCCAGCTCTTTTAGCGTCCAGCTTGCGCCTTTTTCATCCTCAAAATAAATGTCTTTTATATATGGAAAGCGGCTGACTTCTCTTGCAAGCATGCGCGCTTTCGGAACGGTCAGCCAATCTTCAGAAAAAAACGCGACTGGGCCTGTTCCTTTTGCTTCTATTTCGATATACGGCTTAAGATTCATTGAAATCACCTTACCATTCATTAGTTGACGGGCGTGTGCTATAATCAAACCATTCTCAAATTGAAAGGAAGTCAGCAGGTTTTGTTTAATGATGTATTATGGATTTTATTTGCGATCATTCATTTTATCATTGTTCTTTTGTTTTATAAAGGATTTGGCAAAACGGGCCTATTTGTATGGATCGGTTTCGCCACGGTGTGCGCCAACTTGCAGGTCGTCAAAACAGTTGAGCTGTTCGGTCTTACGGCGACACTCGGAAATATCATGTACGGCACCGTTTTCTTCGCAACGGATGTGCTGAACGAAAAATACGGTCCCCGGGAAGCGCGCAAAGCCGTTTGGCTCGGCTTTTCCACTTTGCTCGCATTGACATGCGCCATGCAGGGGGCTCTTTTATATAAACCGGCTGCGTCAGATATCGCGCAGCCTGCCCTTGAGACGATTTTCGGTTTTCTGCCGCGTGTTGCGCTCGGGAGCCTCTTGGCTTTTATTTTCAGCCAAACGATAGATGTTTATGTATATTCCGCCATTCGGCGAATCTTTCCTTCAGATCGGCTTCTCTGGCTCAGAAACAGCGGAAGCACGGCGCTCAGCCAATTGCTGGATACATTAATCTTCACTGCCGTGGCCTTTATCGGTGTTTATTCTGCGGGAGTATGGTTCAGCATTTTTATTTCAACTTATCTGATTAAATTTGCGGTATCACTCATTTCTGTCCCATATGCATATGCGGCAAAACGAATGACACCGAACGGAGAGTGACGGATGATGCCCGCTGAAATTTATGTAGACGGTGCAAGCGCCGGAAACCCGGGTCCGTCCGGTATCGGTATTTTTATTAAGCATGACGGGAAATCAGAATCTTTCTCAATTCCGATCGGCGACCATTCAAATCAGGAAGCTGAATTTCTCGCTTTAATTGAAGGAATGAAGCTGTGTGCCGCCCGCGGATATGATTCCGTGTCATTCCGGACGGATTCAGATATCGTGGAGCGGGCCGCGGAACTTGAAGCGGTTAAAAATAAGGCTTTCCAGCCGTTTGTGGATGAAATCGTCCGATTAAAGGCCGGGTTTCCATTGTTTTTTATTAAGTGGATTCCCGGCAGACAGAACCAGACAGCCGATCAGCTCGCAAAAAAAGCGGTTCGGCTGAATAAATAACCGGAATGAAATTGCGTCACACTGTTCATCCTAAAATTGAGGTGAACAGCTATGAGAAAAGAAAATAAAGGCCGGCTGACCGGAGGCGTGAATCCTCAGGGAAATATGGAGGGAAATGCGCACAAAGACCCGAAATCAGCCCTTGAAAACAACGCAAAAAAAAGCAATACAAAACGCTAGAGGGATCAGCTGATCTCTCTGGCGTTCAGCTTTTCGAGCATCCTTTCAATTCCTTTTATCTGATGGCGTCTGAGCATTAAGGATGCTTCTTCCATCTTCAATGAAAAAATCGCTTCTTCAAGCGTACAGACTAACGGCACTTCGCAATGTATTTCAGCAAGCTGCCTTGACAGCTCCAATTCTTTTAAGCTTTGCTGAATTTTCGTTTGCTGGCCCTTCGGCAGTAAAGCGAGACTTTCTAATAACCGTTCTATGTTTTCGTATTCACGGATCAGCTTGTACGCCGTTTTTTCTCCGATTCCTTTAACGCCGGGATAGTTGTCGCTTGTATCTCCCATCAGCGCCTTTATGTCAATCAGCGCTTTTGGAGGAACTCCCGTTTCTTCTCTGAATATCTCATCTGTATATACTTTATAATTGCCGATTCCCTTTTGCAGCAGGGCCACCTGAACTTGTTCATTCAGCAATTGAAGCAGATCCTTATCGCCCGTTACAATCGTAATTTCCGCTTCACCGGAAAATAAGGCAGACAGCGTACCGATACAGTCATCCGCTTCATAGCCTTTTATGCCAATGTTTAAAAACCCGAGCTCACGCGCTGCTTCTTTCGCTAAATCAAATTGCGGAATGAGCTCAAGAGGCGGCTCGCTCCGGTTGGCCTTATAATCCTGAAACAAGTCATTGCGGTACGTTTTGCTTCCCATATCCCAGCAGCAGACGACATGTGTGGGCTGAAAAGCATCAACCGCCGTAATGAGATGCTTTAAAAATCCGTTGACTCCGTTTGTCGGAATTCCGTTTTCATTTCTCATAAAATTGCGATGCACGGCCGTCGCGAAAAACGAACGGAATAAAAGCGCCATGCCGTCAACGAGCAGTAATTTGTTATTCATATATCGAAAACTCCTTTTTTATTCAATGTTCCTATTTTACCATAGGAAAGCCGTAAAAAAACAGCATCCTCCCGTTTGGAAGATGCTGCCGTCACGTTACTCGCCGTGTCTTTTATTGCTTGCCATCAGCTTTTCAGCTTCACGGCCGGCATAGGAATCAAATTTCTGTCCGAAGCCGTTTTTCTTTTTGGCGTTGTTATTCTGCTGTGCATTTCTGTTTCCCAGTTTTGTTCTGCCCATTGTCATATCCCCCCTTAGAGAAGATACGGATAGTATGCGCAGCAAGCGCTGCCGCCACACACGGCAGGTTCAACCATTACTGTCTGCTGACGAATTCTTTCACCATTTCTTCACTTACGAATCGCCTTTGCGGCACTATTCCCTTTTCAGCCAGCTGGTTCATTTTTGCGGTGATGCCGTTGATGGCATCTGTCGTGAACGGTTCATTCCGTCTGCATTTTACAATGGCTTCTTCAATCGCCTGTTCACGCTGATAGTCAAGCTGCACAAATGTTTTGACGTGCTGATGCTGTTTTGCGGAATGTGCTGAAATTGCTTTATGGACTTCTGACATAAAAGGTTTCATCTCGCTTTTTTCATTTTAGTCTACCACGACTGTTATATACCCGCCAACCCGATTTTTAAATTTTCAGGATTTCATCTTTCTTTTTCCATGCTTTTCCGGCCTCGTAAAGACGTTCAATTTCTCCATAACTGGTATTTTCTGAAAGCCCTTGTAAATAAGTGTCACGCTGCTCGCGGATCTGGGACAGACTTTGAACCGCCATTTTTTCCTGAAGCCGGCGCACCTGCTCAGTATAGCGCGCTGAAAGGCTTTCTTTCTCCTGCTCAAGCCAGCTTTCTGTCACTTTTTGCAGGCTGAGCCTGAGCCCCTCCACAAATGCCGCTTTTCCGTTCTGTTCAAAAAACTGTTTCGGCGATTTCACGTCTTTTACGTGATGTGTGAATGCTGAGACGTCAATGACCGGCGCGACCTCTTTCAGCTGAACGGCAAATTCGTTTTCAGCGCTGACATAAATGGAAAAATTCCCGTCTTCCATGAGCTTCTTCCGGCAGTTCTCCATCCACTCCCCAGTCATATGGCGCTCAATAAACCCGGTCATCCGGATATCGAGCGTCTTCAGCTCTTGAATGTATTCAAAACGGAATTCCTTAAGCGCCTCCTTCAGCGCCGCTGATATATTTCGTTTCCAATCGCCATTTTGAAGACCCGGATGGAAGGCGGTTTTCAGCATATCATTCGCATAAAATGACAGACGATGTTTAATGTGATAGAGCTGTTCTTCCGTATCTTTCATCACTTTTCGGATGATGACCTCAGACGTACGGCGCTTTGAAACATCAGCGATTGCTTTTTCATAAGAAGATTCCAGACGCTGTTTCTTTTTTTCTTTTTCTTCTGCCGACTGGTGAAGAGATTCATGAAGCTGTTCCACCATATCGCACAATTTGTCCGCCTCTGTTTGCAGCTGCGCGCAGCTGGCCCTCATTACATCTTCCTCAATAAAGTGCGCAAGTCCGGTTCTTACATCAGCGAACCCGTTATAGAAAGCTTTATTCTTCCCCGCAAGCTCTTCTTTACTTGAAACATGATATAATTTTGGCCGGTTAATTCCTTCTTTTGAAAGTTCAGAGCGGACATAGTCTTTGACGGTTTCCAGCTCGCTTTCCGTTTTGGCAAGATCGGCGGCGTTAATGACAAAAAACATTTTATCCATGCCGAATGATTCTTTGACGAGGCCGAGTTTCTTCAGAAAAGACCTGTCTCCTTTTGAAAAAGAATGCTGATAGTACGTCATATAAAAGAACGCGTCAGCATCTTTTATATATTGAAAGGCAAGCTCTGTATGGCGCTTGTTTATACTGCTTGCTCCCGGCGTATCAACAATGGTAATGCCTTTTTGCGTGAGAGGCGAATCATAATACACGGTGACTTCCTTCACGCAGCAGGCTGTTTTTTCTTCAGCTGCGTACGGTTTTAAATCTTCAATCGGAACCGTCAATGTCAGCCTCTGACGGATCTGTTCTTCGTACGTATTAAACGCCTGAAGCATCGTTTGAATCACCGGCGTAAGATCATCAGGCACTTTTCCCTTTTTAATGGCATAATTCCACCTCTCGTTCAGTGACCGCCCTTTTATGTCAGCATCTTTCAGCTCTGTCAGCTGAAGCATTTCAGCGTCCAGTTCCTCTTCCGTTTTAAAAACGATTTCCGCAGATTTATGCGGTTTGCCGTCTTGCGGTTTCGTTATTTTGTTGATCGTGGCCGTTGTCGGCGTCGGTGATGAAGGAAGCACGTATTCCCCGACCAGTGCATTGGCGAACGATGATTTTCCCGAGCTGAAACCTCCGAATAACGCCAATGTAAATTGACGGTTTTCAAGCCGATCAATCCTGCTTCGAAAGGCTTCTGCCTGTTTTCCTAATAGGCTTGATGAGTCAAGAATCCCCGCCAGTTCATAGAACCGATCCACTTGCTCTTTTATAGAAAGTTCCTTCACCGCAATTTTCTCGGGCTTGTTTACTTCATGCATTACAGTCTCTATTGGTTTCTCTTTTTGGACGGGTGCTTTCGCAAGGCGTTTTTTTCGCGTATACCAGTCGCTGCTTTCCGTATCATAGGCTGATTCTTCTTTCCACAAAGCGCTGACGCGGGCAGCTTTTTCTTCGGCATTGCGCTCTTCTTCTGCCGATTGCGCAAGTTCATCTCTTATTGCGCTTTCTTTCTCAAGCCGTTTTTTCAGGCTCTCTATAAGCGGTCCGTTTTTTGCCTGCACAAAAGCGGTCAGTTCCTCAATGAGCTCTGCTGTCTGCCTTTTCGCTTCTCTTCGGATCATGTCGGCGAGATCTTTCGAATAGGTTAATACGTATTCAGCTGAAAAGGCCGCTCCCTGCTTTAGGGCTTGTGCGGTGATATCATCAGAAAGCGTTGTGCGGTACGCCTGTATTTTCTTGATCAGTTCATCAGATTCCGCTTCATAACGCTTGGCCGCTTTCGTAAATGTGTCGACAATATGCCAATCCGCTTCCCCTTCCGTTCTTTTTTTAATATCAGCAAAAAATTCAGCCTGCCTTCTCTCTTTTTCCGCTGCCGTTTTCGCTTTTGAAAAGAATAATCCTGTTTTGAACGAGGGTTGCTGTGATTCAATATAAGCAGATGCAAGCTCCCTCATCTCAAACGGTGTCAGATTTGCGTTTTGCAAGATGTTCTGCACGTCTTTTCTGATGTCTTTCTCTGATGTTTCAGCCTGTTGAACGGCATTTTCAAGTTCAGCTTCGACAGAACGGACGAGTGTTTCCTGTTTCTCAAACCGCTCCCCGCTGCCGCTCTTCGCATCTTTTACGAGCATGTCTGTATGCTCCTTGACCAAATGTTCAACTTTTTTCTCCGTTAAGGGCCATAGATTTGTTTTTGCCTGCCGTTTCAGGTGCTGCAGATGTTTTTTCAGCTTTTCAATGTCGTTTAACGGATGATCAGGCTCGGTGACAGATGTAAAGAAAAGCGATTCCTTCGGTATTCCGAGGCCTTCGAGCATCTCTTCCACCTGTTTCTGGTACTCTTCAAACTTCGTTTCGGTTTCATCATGCCTGTCAATTTGGTTGACGATCAAAAACAGATTCGGAATACGGTCCTTGACGGAGCTGAGGAACATCATATTTTCTTCTGAATGAACATGATTATAATGGACGACGTAAAATAAAGCATCAGCCTGGTGAAGAATTGATGCGGCTGATAAAAAATGCGCTTCGTCGGTTGAATCAATCCCCGGTGTGTCAATGTAGGCCGCATGGGGCTCTGACTCCTCAAAGCCGGCATAGACTTCCACCGTCTCAATCTGCTCACCGTCTTTACAAAATTGCTGCACTTGTTCTTTATCGTAACTTCCTTCTATTTCTGCATAAGCCCCGTCAGTCGTATGAAGCACGACTTTATCCGCACCATGCCGGATGACAACGAGGTTGGCGCTTGTAGGAATCGGACTTGTCGGCAGTATGTCCTCACCGAGCAATGTGTTTAATAAAGAGGATTTTCCGGCCGAATAATGCCCGGTAAATGCGATATAAACCTCTTCATCAGCCGCTTTTTTCATAATGGCCGCGAGCTGATCGGCCCGTTTTTCATCATGGTGATCCAAAAATTGTGCGTATAAAGCTCCCGTTCTGCTGAACATCTCCCTGTTACGGCGTTCTTCTTCTGTCATGTGTCTTTACCCCTTTGTGTCTGTCGCATCAAATGACGTTTTCGTTTTTAGAAAGCTCTGAAAAAAACCTCTCCCCCATTTTACACAAGAATGGCTTACTTTTCTTCTGGAAACGCAAAAAAGCCGCCGATATCGGCAGCTGATAAAGAAAAAACACCCGCGGCAGGAAAAACCGCAGATGCTTAAGAGGACATTGATTTATTCGAAACTTTTTTCAAAACAAAACCAATTAAAACACTGTATGTACAAACGGCTGCCAGTAAAAATAACATGGTCATTTTCCGCACCACCTTGAATGAGAATCATTTTCATACTTATATCTTATCACGAGTGAGAATGATTTTCAATCCTATTTTGCGGTGTTTTCTTCTAAAGCCTTCTCTTCGGCGCGAATTCTTACAGTGAGCATGCATGCATTCAAGATTGAAAAAAGAAACAATGTCCAGTACGCTCCGTATAACAGCGGCAGCAAGATAAATTCTAAAATGACGACCGCATAGTTCGGGTGTTTGATCCACCTGTACGGCCCTTTTTTGACAAGCTCCGCATCCGGCACGACAAGAATTTTCGTATTCCAATATTGCCCTAATGATAAAAGCGCCCAATACCTGATCCCCTGCACAAAGAAAATGATACATATAATGGCGGCCCACCTTGGAGAAGGCGCTTTATGAAATGCCGCCACCTCGGCTGTAAGAGAGACAAAAAAGAGCACGTGCATCAGGACGAGAAAGGGATAATGCCCTTCTCCGTATTCGACGGCGCCTTGCTTTTTCACTTTCCGCTCATTGCGCCGGGCTACGATCATCTCCGCAATCCGCTGGACGGCAAGCAGCATGATAAACAGCCAAAACATTAAGATGCCCCCTTTTCCCAGCTGAACAGCAAAAGCTCAGACGAAAATCCCGGCCCGAGAGCGCCGATCAGCCCTTTTTCGTTTTCTTTCTGCATCCCGTGCAGCAGCTGCTCTTTTATGACATGAAAAATAGTTGCGGAAGACATATTCCCGTGTTTTTGCAGCACCTTCTGAGATGCAGCAAGCTGTCCGGTGTCCATTGAAAGACTCGTTAAATAGGCGTCAATGACCTTTTTCCCGCCGGGATGGGCAAGAAAAGTTTTAATATCGCGAGACAGGATTCCCTGTTCTTGTAAAAATACATCAACATTGTCTTTCAGCCAATGCGAAACAAGGGTGGGAATGTCTCTTGAAAAAATGACTTGAAACCCGCTGTCGGTGAATTCCCAGCCCATCACATCTTCCGCATCTGGCATCATCACCGATTGAGTGGCGAATATCCGAGGTACGAGCGGCTGTTTGACGTCTTTTCGGCTCGCCTTCTCCCCTCCGATTAGCACGGCGGCAATTCCGTCCGCAAACAGGGAGGTTCCGATTAAGTTGCTTTTTGACTTGTCCTCCGGCTGAAACGTTAAGCTGCAAAGCTCGGCCGCGATGACAAGCACGTAAGCTTCAGGGTAGGCGCGGCAGTATTCGTACGCCCTGGACAGGCCGGCCGCTCCGCCTGCGCATCCTAGTCCCCAGATCGGAATCCGTTTTGTTTTTGAAGAAAACGGAAGCTGATTCATCACTTTCGCTTCAATGCTCGGTGTCGAAAGCCCGGTGCTGGAAATAAAAAAGATCGCATCCACTTTTTCATATGGAATCGGGTTTGTTAAACATCGGGGGTTTGTCAAACAATCAACCGCCGCATCCACACTGTGCTTAACGGTTTCTTCCGTATACAGCCGGTTTTTTTCTGAAAAACCCCGTGCCGTTTTATACCATTCAATCGGCCGGACAAACTGTCTTGATTCAATTTCGCCGTTTTGAAAAGCTTTTAACAGCCGGTCAATATCCTTAAATGAATTGGCAAACATCCCTCTCGCAAAATCCGCCGCCGTTTCTTGCGAGACATGATATTTCGGAATGCTGGTTCCGACTGATAACACATATGCCATGCCCATCACCTCTTCACATAAAGGTTTCCGCTTTTTTCCTGAATGTATGCATAAGTTTGAACCGAGGATTTCACTGACATGCCATTTTAATTTAAAATTGGCCCTTTTGAATGATAAGCCGTTCGACTATACTTGACCCATTCATGAAAAAAGGTTGTGATTGGGATGCTGACACCTGTAATTCTTAAAGGGTCACTCGTTCAGTTAGAGCCGCTGGCGATTGATCACTCTCAGGCACTTTGCGAAGCAGCTTCAGAAAATAGGACGGCTTATGCTTACACCCATGTTCCTGACGGCATCGAAGAAACAAAGCGATATATTGAGCGTGCGCTTTCCGATTATGAAAAAGGAATCGCATTGCCTTTTGCAGTACGGAGCCTTGAAACAGACCGAATCGTCGGAAGCACGAGATTTATGGATGTGGAGGTGTTTACGCGGCCGGCGGAGGCAGCTCCGGAAGTGTGTGAGGTCGGCAGCACGTGGTATGCCTCTTCCGTACAGCGGACCGGTGTCAATACGGAGTGTAAACTTTTGATGCTGACCCATGCGTTTGACGTGTGGCAGGCTGTCAGAGTGACGCTGAAAACCGACGTTCGCAATCAGCGCTCACGGACTGCGATTTTGAGGATCGGTGCCCAATTTGAAGGAATCCGCCGCGCGCATATTCGGGCTGTCGACGGCGGCCTCAGAAATACCGCCTACTACTCCATCCTCCGGGAGGAATGGCCTTATATCCGGCAAAACCTTTCTGACCGGCTCGGAGCATATAACTGAAAAACCTGCCGTTATACGGCAGGTTTTTTACATATTCGGATCATAGACGTATAAATTGAGATCGATCCGTCCATCTGACGTGACCTCTACCCCCTCAGCCTCAAGGGACAGCTTCTGTACAGAAAACATCTCTTCATCTTTCAATCCGATTTCCCCCTTCGCATTGATGACCCTGTGCCAAGGGAGACGATGCTTTTTACTCATGGAGTGAAGAATCCTCACAACCTGCCTCGCTCCCCGCGGACTTCCCGCAAGACCGGCAATTTGCCCATACGTCATCACTTTTCCTTCAGGTATCTGTTTAATAATGGCTAACGCCCGCTCCGTAAATGTCATGCAACCCCTCATTTCCCGAAATACAGCAGTATTCTTAGTTTCTTCCGAACTTATCATACAACAGTTTTGAAGGTGAAGTCACTTGAGCGGCAGCCTGCTGTTTGTACTAGGTTCAGAGAAGCGTCTCAGTTACCTATCCGAAGAAAAAGAAAAGGTTGTACTGCTCATGCCTAAAGATGGTTAGAAGCAATAGCTAAAATAGAAGAGTTTAAAGAATTAATCATCATTCTGGTGAGTTCTGTAATAATTCTCAGCGGGATAGATATTTCACTCCCAAAAAATTTGAGCCCTGAGATAAAATATTCCGATCTATAAAAATTTCAAAATTAAGGTGCATTCGTTCATATTCAATTTGGTTAAGAATCCATAGATAGTTCCGATCAGCAGAAATTTTTGTTTTGTCAATTAACAAATAGCAGCCATCAAAAGATGTGCAATTGTAATATACTCCGTCTTCAAAAAACATTTTTCAATTTCTTCCACATTAAGTATATGAAGCCCCCGCGTGCATTTCTGCCATAAATCAGCACAGCAAATATTCTGGCCCCGTTATGATGCAGTTTCAAAAAAACTCTATCGTCATCGTGGAACGAAACATTTAGTTTCTTCTCAAAACATTCAATTTCTCGATCGTTTGCACCTTTAGAAAAGGTGCATTTCACTTCAGCCAAAGTTCCCTCACTCTTTTAAGTTTAATTGTCCTTTTTCATCAATGGATTCTTTTAAACCTTTTATTTTTTTAGAAATTTATCCTCTTTTCAGGGGTTATAACTATCTTTTTTGATATTTATATGATGGTGCTTATTCTATCACCCTTTCATTAACCACGATTTAAGTAAATTATTAGTATGTTCACAAAAAGTTAATAAAAATGAACATGGACACTTTCAACATAATATGTAATAATACAGTTGTATCAAAAAAAGAAAAGGAGTGTTTAAAATGAAAAAAATCTTAACTGGTTCCGCCTTGTCTCTTGCTCTGCTTGTTTCTGCTGCACCTGCATTTGCAACCGCTGCTTCAGCAACATCTAACACAGTCAGCGTTGAAAAGGAACAAAAAGTAATAACACCACAAGCATATTTAAAAAGAGTTCCTCTTACTGGATATCCATCTAGATGGAGCATTCCTAACACAACAGTTTTCATGGGAGTGACACTATACTTGAAAGAAGCTAGACAGGAAAGTAATGGTACATGGACTGGGATATTTGAAGGTTGGATTAACGACTAAATAACATTGGAGTATCTTGAACATTTGTCCTTTAGGCATGTTACAAATAAAATGAAAGAGGATGCCTCGCAAAAAGTTCAGCAAACTTTCGGAAGCATCCTCGATCTCGGGATTTCATAAAGAAATGTTATTAAAATGTTATTTTTTTAAGAAAAACGGATAACTAACCCTCTTGAACCCTTGTCACATCAAGGGTTTTTTTCGTTTTAGGAATCATATTATAAACAATATTCAAAAGGACAGCGGTAAAACTGCCGGCGACGATTCCGTTTGTGGTCAAAAGATTTAAGTAAGACGGCAGGTGCTTAAACATATCAGGAACGACGGTTACGCCGAGTCCCAATCCGACGGAACACGCGACGATCAGAAGATTTTCCTGCTTTTTGAAGTCAATTTGGCTGAGCATTTTAATACCGTAGGAAATGACCATGCCGAACATGGCCACCATCGCTCCGCCCAGTACCGAAGATGGGATGATAGTCGTGAAAGCTGCGATTTTCGGAAAAAGGCCGAAAAGCATTAAAAGTCCGCCCGTAACACCGATGACCGCGTTTTTCTTAATTCCCGTCAGCTGCACGAGGCCGACGTTTTGGGAATAGGCCGTGTACGGAAATGCGTTGAAAATGCCGCTGATGAATACCGCAAGGCCTTCCGCGCGGTAGCCTTTTGCTAAATCACGTTCAGACAGGCGCCGGTTTGTCAGATCACCTAAAGCGAAATAGACGCCGGTTGATTCCACAAGGCTGACAATGGCAACGATGGACATCGTAATAATCGGTGCCGCATGAAATGTCGGCGTCCCAAAGTAAAACGGTTTAATCATTTGAATTGCGTCAGCGTTCGCCACATTGTCAAATTGCACTTTGCCCATAAAATAAGCGATGGCCGTCCCGATGACAATGCCGATTAAAATCGAAATGGATTTCAAAAATCCTTTTGTAAACCGATAAAGCAGCACGATGATGACAAGCACCGTAAATCCGAGGGCAAGGTTAGCCGGATCACCGAAATCCTTGCTGCCTTCCCCGCCGGCAATATGATTCATTGCAACCGGCATCAAGGTCATCCCGATAATCGTTACGACAGATCCGGTTACAACGGGCGGAAAAAAGGCGACGAGCTTGCCGAAGAAAAAAGACAGCAGAATGACAAGCAGACCCGATGCCAAAATGCTCCCGTAAATGGCAGAAATCCCGTATTCCTTGCCGATGGAAATAATCGGAGCCACCGCGGTGAACGTACAGCCGAGCACAACGGGCAGGCCGATGCCGAAATATTTATTTCTCCACACTTGAAGCAGCGTTGCCGCCCCGCACATAAAAATGTCAATTGAAACGAGGTATGTCAGCTGTTCTGCATTCAGTCCCAGCGCCGCTCCTACAATTAAGGGAACGACAACAGCGCCGGCATACATGGCAAGGACATGCTGGATACCGAGGGAAAGAGTTTTGGCATAGCTGTTTTTCATGAACGGACCTCCTGTACAAATGACACTTTTCCGTCTTTAAGCGATTGAATTCTCGCCAGTGATTCGACACGGCATCCTTTTTTCACAAGCCCGTCTCTTCCCGGCTGAAATGACTTTTCAATGACAATGCCGATCCCGCAAACCGCTGCGCCTGCTTGTTTTACGATGGATAAAAGCCCTTCTGCCGCCTGTCCGTTCGCTAAAAAGTCGTCAATGATTAACACGCGGTCATCTTTAGAAAGATGACTGCCTGAGACGGCAATCTGACTTTCTGTTTTTTTCGTAAAAGAATAAACGGACGCCGTCAGCAGATCATCCGTTAACGTGAGAGACTTCCTTTTTCTTGCAAAAATGACGGGAACGCCGAGTTCAAGGCCGGCCATCACCGCAGGCGCAATGCCCGAAGATTCAATTGTGACGATTTTTGTGATACCGTCTTTTTCAAAACGGCGCGCAAATTCCCGGCCGATCTGCTGCATAAGAACCGGATCAATTTGATGGTTTAAAAAAGAATCCACTTTCAGCACTTGGTCAGAAAGAACGATTCCGTCTTCTTCTATTTTTCGTTTTAATGCTTCCACAATAATTACCCCCGCTTATAGAAAATAAAAAAACATTGCCCGCTCTCAATAAAAAGAGCAAGCAATGCCGAATGTCTACACGTAACGGCCGAATAAAAGCCGTTCCATTGCTCACTCATAGTCGGACATTTACGGTGACCGGTAGAAACTTGCGTGCCATATCCACGCGATTATATGAGTGTTCATATGATATTAATCAAATTATAACAAGATCTGCTTATTTTGCATAGAGAAATTTAAATAATTACGAACTTTTTCCAGAGAATCCGCCTTTATTATTCGTCTTTTTAGAAAAACACCCGGTATACACCGGGTGTTTCGTTTATAGAAATAAATTCGAATATTTGCCGACAAGATACTCAATGAGGTATTGAACGTTCAGCTCTTCTCCCGTTGCATCTTTAATAATGTCAAGCGGCAGTTTGCGTCTCCCATGCTGATGAACCTTTTCTGTCAGCCATTGTTTGATCGGCTCAAAATCGCCCCGTTCGATTAATTGATCAAATTCAGGCAGATCGTCAAGCATGGTATTCTTCAGCTGAGCCGCATACATATATCCGAGCGCATAGGAAGGGAAATAACCGAAATCTCCGCCAGCCCAATGAACGTCCTGCAAAATACCTTTTGCGTCAGATGGCGGTGTAATGCCTAAATAATCATGATATTTTTGATTCCACAATGCAGGCAGTTCCTCCACTGACACTTCATTACTGAAAATCGATTTTTCAATTTCATAACGGATAATAATATGAAGCGGGTACGTCAGCTCATCCGCTTCAATTCGGATAAAGGACGGTTTCGCCTCGTTGACGGCGCGTACAAAATCCTCTCTTTTTACATCTTGAAATTGATCAGGCGAAGCCTCAATCATTTTTTTATAATATGCGGTCCAGAAATGTTGATTTCTGCCGATAAAATTTTCATAAAATAACGATTGGGATTCATGAATTCCCATGGATGCACCGTCAGATAAATTTGTCCCGCTCAGCGCTTCGTCAATATTCTGCTCGTAGATTGCATGCCCGCATTCATGAATCGTTCCGAAAATCGCGGTGCGGAAATCGTTTTCGTCATATCTGGTCGTCACCCGCACATCCCCGCGGTTGATTGTCGTCATAAACGGATGCACCGTCTCATCCAGGCGGCCGCCGTCAAACTCATACCCGAGCTCTTTTAAGAAGTACAAGGAGAGATCTCTTTGTTTTTCTTTCGGAAACGTTTTTGTTATAAAGGCAGTGTCCGGTTTATTGTCGGATGCCGTGACTTTTTTGACTAAGGGAATGATCGCTTCCTTCAATTCAGAAAACAGCTGATCCAGCACCTTTACCGTAACACCCGGTTCGAAAATATCGAGCAATGCGTTGTACGGATGATCCTCATAGCCCCAATAAGAAATAAACCGCTTATTAAAATCAATCAGCTTCTCAAGGTAAGGAGCAAACATGGAGAAATCGGAGGCCGCCCTTGCTTCCTCCCAAGCCGTTTCAGCTTTTGATGTCAAAATGACGTATTCTTTATACTCTTCTTCAGGAATTTTTTTATTTTGGTCATAATCTTTTTTTGCCAGTTCCGCCGCTTTTACTGTATCTTCAGAGAGCTCTTTTGCATGCGCGAGAAGGATGTCAATCAGCTCTTTCATCCGGTCGGATGTCTGGATTTGAAAAACGTCAGCCGACAGCTGTCCGATGCTTTCCGCACGGTCATCGGAGCCTTTTTTCGGGGCTCCCGTCCTTGAATCCCAATGCATAAGCGCAATGGCTTCTTCATAATGGGATACTCTTTTTAACAGATCAAAAAACTCTTTTTCATATGTATGTATATCCATATCCGTTCCCTCCCTTTTCACTATCAATTACAGGCTAATGGAACGCTGTGATAAAGTCAACTTGTTGGTTTTCCAGAATTTAAAAAAGCCGCAGGATAAAAATCCTGCAGCATTTGTTTTTATACGATTTTCGGTGTAACAGGCAAGACCTTTTTGACCTCGGACAAAACCCGTTCACTTTCTCCGCCCGCATAAATAGATATGGTTCCGCTGTCCTGATTGGAGCGGATCAGGCGGCCGATTCCCTGCCGGACTCTCAGCAGCATGTACGGCAGATCAACCTCCTCAAACGGATCTTTTTTCGCCCCGTTCCGCTTTGCGGTAAACACGGGATCATGAGGCGGATATGGCAATGCCCAAATGGTCACATTTCGAAGCGAGTCACCCGGAATGTCAAGACCTTCCCATAAGTGGACGGAACAAAGCACGGATTTTTCATCCCGCTGGAATTTTTCGACCAGATTACTGATCTCTTCGTCACCTTCGTAATATATCGGATACGGCAGCTCCCATGCGGCAGCCTGTTCTTTAAATTCCTTCATGTCTTCAAAGGAAGGGAAAAGAACGAGGGTGCGGCCTTCATTCTCCTTAATCGTATCAATCGTTCGGGCCGTTTTCTGCTCAGACGTCATATCACCGTGAAGAGAAACTGACATTTGCTCCTCGTAATCGTACGGTGACTCAACAGTAAATGATAAAGGATCGCGGATTCCGAGACTGTCTGCAATATAATCAAATGAACCGCCCTCAGAAAGAGTGGCTGATGAGAAAATATAAGGGATCTTTTTAGAGAAGACCTTTTCTCCAAGCACTTCGGCTACAGTTCTCGGCATAACGACAAATGTTGAGTCCGTATCCTGCGTTTCAAGCCAGCTGATGGCGTCCTTTTGATACAGTGAAAGGGAATATGCCATTTGTTCGACGTATTCTTCTACGACTGACAGCTCGTACTTATCGATCGTATACATTTCCGATTCAAATACGAGCGCTTCGCCTATTTTATCGAGCAGACGGCACAGTTCATCAGCCGCACGCTTCACGCGCTGGTCGTTTTGGATGTCCAATCGGTGAGAGCCGGTGATTTCCTTCGATTCCTCTGAAAGCACGTAGAAAAACTCATCGTTTGCAGCAAGGGAATCTTCAATCAGTTCGGCAAATTCTTCTCTGATGTCATTTTGAAGCAGGCGCTCTAAAAACAGCTCAAGCGTTGATTGCTTCACGCGATAGGTTAACGCTTTTTGCGCGGCGAATTCCAGAAGATGCCCTTCATCAAACACGACGGCGCTGTGATCCGGCAAAAGCGGCAGCTGCCCTTCCCTCTTGCGTGATTCTTCCGTCCATACATGTTCCATGTAAAAATCATGGGAGCAAACGATCAGGTCCGTTGATTTTCTGTAATGATCTCTTGAAAGGGTTAAACCGCATCTATGTCTCATATCACATGTTAAACAATCCTGGAAGGAATCATAGCTTACGCTTGACCACTCTTCATTCGTCAAATCAGCGTACTGCTTGCGGTCTCCGTACGGATAAAAGCGCTGCATCGCTTGTGATTCGTGCACGAATGAAGGCAGCGACTCATAAAGATCCAGCCACTTTTCATCATCAGAACGCTGCATCGTTTTTTCAAGCTTTTTCAGACACAGGTACTGCTCGTGGGATTTTGACAGCCGAGTATCAATCTGTAAATCCAAATGCTCTGTCAGCTTGGAAATGTCGCCTTCTTTTTTGACAAGCTGTTCAATTAACGTTTCATCGGCGCATGCAATAATCGCCGGTTTCCCCGTATATCTGGCATAGCTGATGGCAAACAGCAGATACACCAGCGTTTTCCCCGTACCGACTCCTGCCTCAGCGAACATGACCTTTTTTTCTTTAAATGCCCGTTCAAGCTGAAACGCCATAAATACCTGCTCATCCCGAAGGTCAAAGCCTTTTTCGGGAAGGATATCGTAAAACACGTCACCAATCCAATTGTTCAATTCTTCGTAAAAATTCTTTTCTTTTGTTAAAGCAAAAGGCAAACGTGATGTTGTCACCCAACTCCAACCCCTAACTATTCGGCATTCAGACCATCTATAATATCATTTAACCCTTTTCAATACAACAAAAAAACTTGGCCGCGCCAAGTTTTTTGATTTTCATTTCCGATTAAAGATATGCGAACATAAAAACGGATGGTCTGTTGAATGTGTATGTTTTACTGCATTTTCAAGATCTTCCTGTGCGTGAGTCATGGCGGAAGGATCGAACTCCGCTCCAACTTCCTGCAGCTGGGAAGAAGTTGCGGCCAGCGCCTTTTGTATCTTACTGAAGTGCTCGCTGTTCAGCATAAAATAGATCACCTCTCAAATAGAAATAATCATCATTCTATGCCGATGCTTCACTTTCTATACATGCTTCCTGAATGATTGGCACATGACCTGCACAAACTACAACAGATATTCGATCGAATATCCATCTTCACAAATTTATTCTATCCGGGAGTGATGGTTACATGAGTTATAAAGATCGATTAGATCAGCATTCTGAATTGTTTCATCACAATTGGACGCGGCCGAAACGCTCTAAATCGCAGGTGAACGGCCACACCGAAATGTCCCAGACCAACATTATTTTACGGAGCAATGCAAAAGCGCACCGCTGGTAATGGCAGAATAAATGTAAAGATGCCGGAGAAGACGCTGTTTCAGGCGTCTTCTCTTTGTTGCGGCTTTTTCCGCTGCGGCCTCACTTTAGCCCAGTACTGATAATAATCCGTTTTGATAAAACCGTTAAAGAGCTTGCGCTTTTTTGTCGCTTTTCTTCCGTAAACCTCTTCAAATTGTTCATTTGACGTTAAAATGTAGATAGACCAAGTATCAAGAGATTCAAATGCCCGGCCCATTTCTTTATACATCCGCTCGACTTCCTTTTTTTCGCCGAGCCGTTCGCCGTACGGAGGGTTTCCGACGATTACGCCGAATTCGAGTTTCGTCGTAAAATCCTGCACCCGCATTTGCTTGCATTCAATCAGGTCTCCAAGCCCCGCTTCTTCTGCGTTTTCTTTGGCGATGTTGACCATCCGGTGATCCACATCACTGGCAAAAATCTGCAGCGGCTGATCATAGTTCGCCTTTTCTTCCGCTTCAAGACGCGCTTTGTCCCACAGTTCTTTTCCGATCCATTCCCAGTCTTCCGACACAAAATCTCGGTTAAATCCGGGAGCAATGTTTTGCCCGATTAAAGCGGCTTCAATCGCTATCGTGCCGGAACCGCAAAACGGATCGACGAACGGACGGTCAGGCGTCCAGTTCGTTAACAGAACTAAAGCGGCAGCGAGCGTTTCTTTTATCGGAGCTCCGCCCTGATCAACCCTGTATCCCCGTTTATGAAGGCCTGTTCCCGATGAATCCAGCGTGATGACGGCTTTATCTTTTAAAAGCGAAATCTCCACCTTGTACTCGGGACCCGTTTCTTCAATCCATTCATTTTGGTTTCCTGATTGCAGTTTCAGCTTTTCCGCTATCGCCTTTTTGACGATCCGCTGGCAGTCAGGCACACTGGCAAGCACTGATTTCACGGACTTTCCGATAACAGGAAATTTTGCGTTTTCCGGAATGTATGCGCGCCAGTCAATCGCTTTTGTTTTTTCAAACAGCTCATCAAACGTTTTTGCCTGAAACTCGGCGACCTGTACTTTGATGCGGTCAGCCGTCCGCAGCCATAAGTTAGCGCGGCAGATCGCAAGCGCGTCCCCTTCAAAAATGACTTTTCCGTTGTCTACTTTGCATTCATAGCCTAAATCACGCACTTCTTTGGCGACAATCGCTTCAATTCCCATCGGCGCCGTCGCGATTAGTGTGTACTTCTTCATCGTATCACCCTGTCTCTTTTCAGCTTTCGTTTCATTCAAGATAAAAGCTCCCCTTTAAAGGAGAGCTCTAATTTGTCATATCAATAAATGTTTAACGTTCTGTAAGCCATGTTTTGTTCCATCGTACTGCAATCGGCTCATCACCTCGTACTCAGGCGGCAATCATCTATCTACAGAAAGCATTCTGTCCTTCTATCTGTTCAGTTCCTTCAAGAAGGTTCCCCTACCAAAATTTGGGTTTCTCGCTCGAGGGGTTTACCGCGTTCCACTCTCAACATTTCTGATGAGACTTCGTCACTGTGGCACTTTCAAGGATACTCAGCCATATCCGGAGACTTAGGCTTTTTTCCTGCCGTCAGCCTATCAAGGCTGCCCTAGCTTATTTCTTCGCTAGGCACGAACACTACGGGCATCTCAGCACCGTGCGAGCATGGACTTTCCTCTACAGATTCAAAGATCTGCAGCGATTACCCGAACGTTAAGAACACTTGTTCATTATAAAGCAACTTGTCTCATTTGACAAGTGCATCTGTCTTATTCGTCGTAAAGCTTGCTGCCGAATACATGTTTCTCAAGGTTGGACAGCCTTTTCAGAATGTCAAAGTTGGTCGTATTAGACTGCACCGGCTGTTTTTTGCTTGCTTCTTCAAGCTGTTTTTTCAGCTGCAGATTTTCCTGCTGAAGTTCTTCAATTTCTTGATGGAAGGTTTCATAATCCTTAATAATCATATCTAAAAATTTGTCAACGTCTTCTTGTCTGTAACCTCTAACGCCTGTTTTAAATTCTTTTTCCAAAATGTCTTTCGCAGAAAGCTTTACTTTATCAGCAAGCATCTTTTTCACCTCGTATCGTGAATCATCATGTTATATTTTATTCAGAAACACGTCCCGTTGTCAAATGTTCTCTGACATGTTATGTAAAGAAATCTTCTTCTTCAACGGCAGCCCGGAGATCGTCCATCGTAATCGAATAAATCGGATAACCGTCTTTTTCACGGCGTTTTTCCGCCTGCTGCAGCATATATTTCGGCGATCCTTCCATTTCAGGATCATATAAAAGCAAAAGCGCATCTGACTTTTCAATAAAAAACGCGTTTTTCTGCCGGAATTGAAGCGGGCTTTCATATGGCCGATGCGTCAGGCTCTCCTCATAATCTGCCTGTGCAAGCACAGATTCATACATTTCTTTATTCGGTTCCTTCCACTTTTCTTCCTGGCCGTAGAACGGCGTGATTACAGCAACCTTTAATTCCGGATACTCTTCCCTGAGATCGTACGCCGTTTCTGCCGCCCATAGTTCCGTCCCCAGCTGTCCGGATATGAGAATCCATTCCAAGCCTTCGTCAAGAAAGCTTCTGAGTCTGGCTTCTATCGCCTTTTTTATATAAACGAGCGCCCGGTCATCATGTTTAAAGATACCGAGTTCAAACGGCTTGTACCCCGTTACGGCTAATACTTTCAATTGATCACCTGCTTTAAAAAATGGGGCTCCCATCGGGCCCCATTTTGATTTGCTGATATCCTTACCGACCATGCTTAAACGTTCAATACTAATGATCGCAGCAAGGGCTTCCGCACTGAAAATGCTGGTGAGTTGTCGGGTCAACATTTGAAAAAGTGTGCGGAAAGTAATGAACGTGCTCAAAGTTGTGGTGATTTACGTTAGTTGTATGTTGCGGATGAATATGCGGCACAACCGTGTTAGTAAAACAATGGTGTTCACAGCAATTAGTCGGATGAACAATCGGCGGCATTACGTTTGGTCTGCAGCAATGATGATGATGATGGAACATGCTAAATCCCCTCTCCATTAACTTTTATTACACTGTTAGGTTATGAAGATAAGCGGGTGCATGTTCTAATTCAATCACCCAATTTAGAAGTGCATCAGCAGACTGTCTTTAAAATTCGAAAATACAAACGCAATCAAAAAAACCACGACAAAGAACAAGTAAAAAACACCTTTATACATACCAACTCTCCCCTATAAATAACTAACGCTATTTTACAGGATGCGGCACCATTCTACAACAAAATCGATGTTGATTCAGAAAAAAATATTTTTGGCGAAACAGCTCGGCTTTTGCGCTTTCCCGGGCAATATTTCAAGAGGAATATTTCCTCTTCAGCCGGCCAATTCTCACATGGAGTTTCTCGGCTTCTTTTTCCGATATTTCCTCGTCTTTTGCGGCCAGCTGCGCGGCCTGCAGAGCTTTTTTGAAATCTTTTGCATGATGCTCAAAATAGATCGCCAGCTCAACCGCTGATTGATGTCTGCATATGTGAAGATCAGAGCCTGTCAGTTTCTCCCAAAGGGGCACGGCGTCTTGCCTGCGGTTTTGTTTTTTATAAAGCATCGCTAAATCAAAAAGGGCCCGATCCGAATCTTCAAAGGCTTTGCCTCGCAGCGCTTCCAGCTGTGAAACAGCCCGATCGGTTTCTTTATGGGCGATAAACCACTTCGCCATGGCGTAGGCTTCCTGATGTTCCGACGTCTGATCAGCGGATGCAAAAATCTTTTTTGACATATGGATGTATAGAGCAATAAGGGAGAGCACGTCTTGTTCATTATGCAGGAGCACTCCCTTTAAAAGATCGGGATCCTCCGCCTTTAAAAATTGGAAATACAGCATCGGCGCCAAATACCCGGGCGTGTCTTCGTCCCTTTTAAAGGCAAGCTCTTCATTTTCAACCGCCGAAAGCGATACACGCTCCAGTTTATGTTTCCAAAGCCGTCTCGCCCCGTGCAGAAGATCAAAGTGGCCGAATTCAGGAAGTTTCGGAAGTCTGTCCCGCAGCAATGTGTGTCTTGTTTTGACCTGAGGCCAATCAAAGGCTTTGCCGTTATACGTAACAAGGGACGTAATGTCAACCTCACTTAAAAAGCTTTGGTAAAGAGCCGCCTCGTTCCCCGGCTTGGGAAGCAGATGCTGTTTGACTGTGACACGGTCTTCATATACCCTCGCATGACCGAGCAAAAAAATCATATTGCCGGCCCCGCCGCCGAGTCCGGTCGTTTCAGTATCAAAGAAAAACAGCTGGCTCTTTTCGTATCCTTCGGCTGATAAAGTATGCGTCAAACCGCCTTTATTCCATAACGCCATGACGTCATCAAGTTCACTGAAGCTGTACCGTCCGTGGCGGTGCGAAAGCGGATAAACGGTTTCGCGGATAAGACAGTATTCATCTTCAAAGAAGAAAGGTTTAACTCCGAATGCCTCCCATTCTTCTTTAAACGGGACTTCAATATCCGGGTCCGAAAGCGAAGAAGCAGCAGGCTTTATTTCAGCTTCCGGAATATTCAGGTGGTTTTTCATCCGCTTTAATTTATTTTTCAAGGACATCTTTCGTCCCCCTTTTCTTTTACACGTAATTCAAGAGCCGGAGAATCGCTTTCTTTGCATCTATTCCCTCTATTTCGGAGCCGATGCAGGAAGGACATCCGTCTTGACATGGACATTGTCTGATCAGACGCATAGCCCCTTCATTGATTTCATCAAATCGTTTATATACTTCATCAGCAAGTCCGATTCCGCCCGGATAATGATCATACAAAAAGATTGTCGGCAGTCCCGTATGAGCCGCTTTGATCTGCGGCACGACATGCACGTCATTTCGGTCGCACATGACGTATACAGGCACGATATGCTGCAGGACGTGAGCAATGCCTAAAAGCAGCTGCTCAAGCGTTTTTTCGCCGATCTCAGAATCCGTCTCTTTTAATTCAAGCCAGGCTGCACTTGTATGCAGCTCTTCTTCAGGAAGATGAATCGGTCCTGATCCTATATTTTCAAATGTCGTCATTTTTATTTTTTTAAATATCGTCGGAAGGGCATTCACGGTCACGTCCCCGAAATGGATGGCCGTTTCCCTTCTGCTGTCCGTTCTGTCGATTTCCAGCACTTTCAGCTGCACCGCTAAATTGGCATCCGTATAATATTCGACATCGACTTTTCGCACGTATGCTTTTTTGTGCTCCCAATCAAGCTTTTCAACCTGATACTGCACCCCTTCATGAAGATAAATCGCTTCATCGTGAAGAAGCGTCATCGCGCTGAAGCGGTCCATTTCTCCGATAATTTTCACATCGGCCGTCTCTGATTGGTCCACGATGACCACGTTTTCCTGCGAGGCCGAACGAAGACTGATGTTTGAAGCGGGAAATGAATCGCTCGCCCAGTGATATCGTTCACGATTTTCATGAAGCACCCCTTCTTCTTCTAAATACTCGAGAATGTCTTTTGCCTCATTTTCTCCGAATGTTTCATCTGCTCTGAAAGGCAGCTCATACGCCGCGCATTTCAGATGATCGACCAGTATAATGAGGTTATCAGGATTAATCCGTGCAGATTCAGGCGAGCGTTTAAAGAAATAATCAGGGTGGCGCACAATATATTGGTCAATCGGATCAGAGTTCGCGACCATCACAATCAGCGCCTCCCCCTGCCGCCGTCCGGCCCGGCCCGCCTGCTGCCACGCGCTCGCAACACTGCCCGGGTATCCCGTCATCACGCAGACCTGAAGCTGGCCGATATCAACGCCGAGCTCCAGCGCATTTGTGCTGACAACACCGAGAATACTGCCGTCTCTTAATCCCCGCTCTATTTCTCTTCTTTCCTTCGGAAGATATCCGCCGCGATAGCCTCTGACAGACTTCGCGCCGATTTCTTTTTTTACGATTTCCTGAATGTGGCTTAAAATAATTTCAACCCTGACGCGGCTTCTTGCAAAAACAATCGTCTGGATCTTATTTTTCAGAAATGTTTTGGCTAGCTCGTTCACTTCCACGGTGGCGCTTTTCCGAATATGCAGCGGTTTATTCACAATCGGCGGATTGTAGAAAGCAAAGTGCTTTCTTCCGCTCGGAGCGCCGTTGTCGTCAATCAGCCTGACAGGATTTCCCGTCAGCTGCTCCGCCAATTCCCTCGGATTGGCGATTGTTGCGGATGTGCAGATAAATGACGGCGTGCTTCCGTAAAAGGCGCAGATTCTCATTAAGCGGCGGATGACGTTTGCCACATGGCTGCCGAATACGCCGCGGTACGTATGTAATTCATCAATGACGATATATTTCAGGTTTTCAAACAGACTCACCCATTTTGTATGATGGGGAAGAATGGCTGAATGAAGCATATCGGGATTTGTAATCACAATGTGTCCGGCCTTTCTGACCTTCTGCCTGATGGCCGGAGAGGTATCGCCGTCGTAAGTAAAACTTTTGATGTCCATGCCCATCTCATCTATGATTTCGTTCAGTTCGCTTTTTTGATCTTGCGCAAGCGCCTTTGTCGGAAATAAATAAAGCGCGCGGCTTGTGGAATCTTCCGCAATAGACTGGAGAACCGGAAGATTATAGCACAAAGTTTTTCCGGAGGCCGTCGGTGTGACGGCCACGATGCTTTCTCCGTTTTGAATCGTCTGGAAAGCGGAGTATTGATGGGTAAAGAGCCTTTCGATTCCCCTCTTTTCGAGAGCCGCCCGGATCTTCGGGTCCACTTGATCGGGCATTGGCATGGTTTTGGCCTCCCGCGGTTCCTCTTCATGCCAATGCACAATATTTTCGTGATCTTTTAATTCCTGAATCAGTTCGCTCAGTGATTTTTTCTTCATCGTTCACACCTCTTTATGAGGTACAGTTTACCGAATATTTGTTTGCCTGGCTAGATGAAAATACTTTACAAGAAAAAAGCAGGGAATCAGCCCCTGCCTACTTCATTTTTATTGTAAAAAGCTCTGTTTGTCCTTTTTTCGCTTCATTTGCGCCTGCAAATTGCAAAGGCTCCGCGGCATCGCCGTTCATAATGACCATAGGGATGACGGTGCTGCTTGCTTTTTCTTTTATTAAATCCAGATCGCAGGTTAAAAGCAGGTCGCCTGTCTTGATTTTGTCCCCTTCTTTTACGTGTGCTTCAAAGCCTTCTCCGTTCATGTTGACGGTATCCAAACCGACATGTATCAAAAGTTCCGCTCCGGAAAGGGTGCGGATGCCGACTGCGTGTTTTGTATGAAACAGCTGAATCACTTCTCCCTCAGCCGGTGAAACAATATCTCCGTTTGCAGGTTCGATGGCGATCCCGTCCCCCATCATTTTTTGTGAAAATACGGGATCCGGCACTGAAGCCAAATCCATCACCGCTCCGTCAGCCGGAGAAAAAATCACTTCCTCGGCCGGCTTTTTCCGGCTGTCTCCCAATCCGAATAATTTTTTCAGCAATGTGTTGTGCTCCCCTTCCTAAATGTGAATCCGTTACCAGTTTATTCTCCACTATTTAACCATACTTTCTTTTTTCCTTCAATTCTTAACCATACGGGATAACAGTGCATAGTCTGTTGTAAAAAGGCGGTGATCCTATGGAACAAAATGAAGACGATAAACGTTATTTGGAAAGAAATGAAGACATCCTCAGCCATGCGATGGATCAATTTTTTCACTCAGGCCCCTTCTCAGAATTGATGCAGGGTTTTCAGCATCTTGTCAATTCTGCTTTTACTGAAGCACAAGTAACGATTGACGTCAGAGAAGAGCCCTCGGGCCTTGCGGTTGACATCAGCGTCCCTCCGACGTTCCGTGACGGGGATATGCTGGTGGAAACGAAGGGGTGCTACCTCCACGTGACAATCCGGCACGATCACAAGCAAGCCCATTCATCCCATGTGTCTTCAAGTATGACAAGAACCGTCGTCCTCCCTTATGAGGTGCGGGAAGAAGATATGGAAACATCCTGGAATGAGCACACGCTTACCATCTTTTTACCTAAAAAATAAGCATGAATGATAGACATCATTCATGCTTTTTATTTAAAGATACTGGTAAATCCTTTCACCAGCGATCCGACCTGGTTTACGGCGCTTACCATCTGCCCCGTTGTATCTATCATTTTATTAAAGTCAAACTGTCCATTTGTCTTTTTAAACTGTGAGAGTATCCCTGAGAATTGGGAAGGCTGCTGCTGATTCGGTCTGGGAACGGGGTAAGGATTCACAAATCCCGGCGGCCCCCCGGGCATGCCTGCCTGAGGCGGGGCGGGAGTGTACGGCTGCTGCATATGACCGTATTCCTGATTCGGATAAAATTGAGGCGGAAACTGCCCTTGCTGATGATACGGCGGCTGCTGTATTTGCTGCGGATACGGCTGCGGCTGTAATGGCTGCATCTGCTGCTGATTCGGCTGCGGATAGAAATATCCCGCCGGCTGCTGGTACATATTTTGATACGGCTGCGCTCTCCATTGCATATGACATTCCCCCTGTGCCTCTCGCTTAGTTTCTTCTATATATGTATGAATCCCGCCTTGGTTATGTGCTTTCGGAAAGCCTCATCTTTGTCAAATGCTGTCGAAAGTCTTAATTTTTTAAAAACAGAAAAAAGTCGAATCGTTATGTTAACATAATCTCAACATACATGAGAGGGGATGCACCATTATGAACGTATCATACTTAAGAAAACGTTTTGCAGAAGTGAAAAAATATGAAACAGATTGTGCAGATAAACTGATGGACTTTGCCAAGTTCCTCTATATTCAAGGCCATCTCACCGCAACCGAATTTCGTAACAGTATGAAGGTTCTCGAAGCAAGTGGAGCAGAAAACCCGGCGTATGAATAACATACCCGACCCCTTTATATAAAAGAAGGCAGCTGTTTCAGCTGCCTTCTTTTTCAATTTCATCTCTCAATATACGAAGCGTATATAAAACAGATTCAGTTAGATCCTTGTATCTTTTTTTATGAATATGATGAACATATGATTGGAGGATCAGCTCTCCGAAATTTTCTGAAACGGCCTGAATTTGGGCGTGATGAACGTATTTCGGACGGTTTTCCTGAATAAACGCAAGCGCTGCTTCAGTCCAAATCGCGCAAAGCCGGTCTTTTTTTTCAACATCGGGTTTAATCACATCAAAAAAATCATATGAACGGCCGGTTTCTTTTCCTTCCTGATATCTTCTGTCGGCTTCAAGAGCCGCCTCTATCATTTGTACTGTCAGTTTCAATAACGACTGTGTCTGCAAACGGACTCACCTCAGTACATATCGTACCAAAGTTTTCACATAAAATCAGCTGATCCGGCAGGCTCTCGGCAAATCCTTTTTACGACGGTCAGTCAAAAACAGATCATCAATACAAACATGAAGCTCGCGGGCCTCTTCTTCAATGCGGGCAAGCCGGTCCTGCCTGATTTCTTCAGCTTCCGCCTGACAGGACTTAACTGCCTGTGTAAGCGTCTTTTCAGCGGCAGAAATCCGGACTTCGATATCAGAAAGCAGACGGAGAATATCAGCCTTACTCGTGTAAACAGACATTCATGTTCCTCCCTTTTGTCACTTGCGTCTCTCCTGATATAATTCTCGTTTTCATACCGCTCTCCTCCGCACCTGACAAAACTAGAAGCAGTTCGGCAAACAAACAGAGATTAACCTAAAAGACGGACTTTTCGACAAAAAAGTGCCGCAAACTTTGTATGAACCGGCACGTTAATGCAAACGATACAGTTGAGGAGGTGCCGTATGAAAACGAGACCGAAAAATGCAGGTAAACAACAAAAAAACGAATCAAAAACGACTGATACGCTTGATAAAAAATTAGGCGGCCCAAACCGCCCTTCTACGTAAGACACCGCCCGAAACCGCAGCGAACGGTTTCGGGCTTTTTATTTTTTAAGCCACTCTTTAACCGCGAAAAGCGCGTGAAGCTCCCGCCTTTTCTGTAAATACCAGTCCGTCAGTTCAAGCTGTTTCGGCATTTTCTCCTGTAAAAAAGCCCCTTTCCTTAACCTTTTTTGAAACCAATCCGCCTTTTTGCCGTCTAATGAGTGGGCAACAATCGGATAAGTTGTCCTCAGCATCGGTGACGTTCTTTTTTTGATGCCGATCATTTTCTCCATATCAAAGCGCGAGCCGGTATGAGGAACGGTATCGAGAAAACGGTAAAAAGAAGCGTGAAGATCAGGACTGAACAAAAGACGGGCAAGCTGTTTTCCGAGCGTAATTCTTTCTTCTGTTTTTGAAAACCGTTTGACGGAAATTCCGTATAAACATCCGTCAAATGAGGGGAATATCACCGTGTTAAAGTGAAACCAATCACTTAAATAAAAAGGAATCGTACCAAAAACATTCTTTTTAAACGAAGGATTTTGTATAATAGGTGCTTGGATAGTGTTTTGTTCATTTATAATAAGAGCATACATGAGCCGTTCCGTATCTCCGTCACGCCAAAAGCGGAGCCATTCTTCCTGCATGAAAGCCGAGACGCGGAAATAAGGGAGATGACAGAAAAGAGGTTCGCCGATCTGTTTTGACCACTGGTAGATCAGAAGCTGAGGATAGGCATCAGAAAAAATCAGCCAATTCGCCCTCTCATACGAAAGGAAAAACCAGTTCTTCTGCCTGCTGTCAAGACCCTCCTGATAAAGGACGCCTCTTAAATCAGTCATCGACCAGCCCGCATTGCGGGACACAAAAGATGCCAAAAGCGGCCATTTGATTTCAGGATGGCGGTCATAATATGCTTTATAGGCATTTGTCCTAGAAATGTTATCGGCATTTTTTATTTTCGTCTCTTTTTCGATCTGATGAAGAATGGCGGTTACGGTCTGTCGTTTATGCACGTTCATTCACTTCCGTCACTATGAGTTTGATAAGGAGGATGGAAAAAGTGATTCGGTATCCGAATGGAAAAACTTTTCAGCCGAACAAAACGGTTTCATCCCAAAACAGCCAGAAACGGTCCCATTCATACAGTAATCGCGGCATGACCCTCGAAGACGACCTGAATGAAACGAATAAGTATTATCTGGCTAACCAAATTGCGGTTATTCACAAAAAGCCGACTCCCGTCCAGATTGTAAACGTCCATTATCCGAAAAGAAGCGCCGCAGTCATTAAGGAAGCTTATTTTAAGCAGTCTTCGACAACCGATTACAATGGGATTTATAAAGGGCGCTACATTGATTTCGAAGCAAAAGAAACAAAAAACAAAACGGCATTTCCCCTGCAGAATTTTCATGACCATCAAATTGAGCACATGAAGCAGGTGGTCAGGCAAGACGGCATTTGTTTTGTTATTATATCCGCTTTCGAAAAGGTTTATTTCCTCGAGGCCGACAAGCTGTTTGTCTTTTGGGAGAGAAAGGAGAACAACGGCAGAAAATCGATTCGCAAAGACGAATTAGAAGATGCTTCCTTTCCGATTTCCCTTGGATACTCACCGAGAATTGATTATATTAGTATTATTGAACAGCTTTATTTTTCGCAGGGACAGTAGACTGAGCGAAAGGTTGATTAACGAAAGGTTGAGATGTTATGTCAGATCAATTTAAGAGCCGTGAAGAACGCCGCAAGGCTAGGCAGACGAAAAGCCCCAAGTCTTCTTCACCGAAAAAAGGAAAGAAACAGCGTAAAGGCGGTTTATTCAAAAAGATTGTGCTGTCTTTGGTTATTCTGTTTGTCCTTGGCATAGTCGGCGGAGCCGCGGCATTTGCCGTTTTAGTTTCCGGTGCGCCGTCTTTGGACGAAGCCAAGCTGAAAACGCCTTACTCTTCAACAATTTACGATAAAAACGGCAAAGAAATCGCGGAAGTGGGCGGCGAAAAACGAACCTACGTCCCGATTAAAGATATACCCGATGTTGTGAAAGAAGCATTTATCGCAACAGAGGACGCCCGTTTTTATAAGCACCACGGAATAGACCCGATCCGGATCGGCGGCGCCTTGGTCGCCAACTTTACGGATGGTTTCGGTTCAGAGGGAGGAAGCACGATCACCCAGCAGGTTGTGAAAAACTCGCTTTTGACCCATCAAAAAACGATTAAACGGAAAGCACAGGAAGTGTGGCTTTCACTGCAGCTGGAGCGCCATTATTCTAAAGATGAAATCTTAGAAATGTATTTAAACAGAATTTATTTCTCACCGCGCGCCTACGGCGTCGGTAAAGCGGCTGAAGAATTCTTCGGCGTAAAAGATTTGAGCAAGCTTACGGTTGAACAGGCGGCAACGCTTGCCGGAATGCCGCAAAGCCCGACCGGATATAACCCGGTTAAAAATCCGAAGGCTTCCGAAAAACGCCGGAACATCGTTCTCAGCTTGATGGAAAAACAAGGATTCATTTCAAATTCTGAATACCAAAAAGCGAAGAAAGTGTCCATGAAAGATGAAGGCGTCGTCAGCCAAAAGGAATACGATAAAAAGGACACAAATAAATACAGCGCTTTTGTCGAAGAAGTCATGAAAGAAATTGAGACAAAAGAAAAGAAAGACGTCGATATTTCAACTGACGGATTAAAAATTTACACGACCCTTGATACAAAAGCACAAGATTATCTTGATCAATTGATGAACGGTGACACAGCCGGCTTTACCGAAGGCATGCAGGGCGGCGTCACGCTCCTTGATACGACAAACGGAGAAATCCGCGCCATCGGAGCAGGACGAAATAGAACTACCGGGGGATTCAATTATGCAACACAAGGTAAAACCCAGCCAGGTTCAACGATAAAACCGATTCTTGATTACGGACCGGTCATTGAAAATAAAAAATGGTCGACGTATGAGCAGATTGACGATTCTGCATATACGTACTCTAACGGCACACCGATCCATGATTATGACAATAGATACAGAGGCCAGATATCAATGCGAGAGGCCCTCGCAGACTCACGTAATATCCCTGCTTTAAAAGCGTTCCAAGCAGTTGGAAAGGATAATGCCGTGGACTTTGCAAACGACCTGGGATTAGGTTTAAACAAAGATCAAGTATATGAGCCCTATTCTATCGGCGGTTTTGGGGATGAAAACCGCGGTGTATCTACTATGACCATGGCAGGCGCCTACAGTGCGTTCGGAAATAACGGAACGTACAATGAACCGCACGCAGTCACATCGATTGAATTCAATGATGGCACTAAGCTTGATTTAACACCTAAGCCGAAGAGTGCTATGAGCGATTACACGGCATTCATGATCACCGATATGCTTAAAACAGTGGTGCAGTCAGGAACGGGTAAACTGGCTCAGGTGCCGAACGTGGAAGTCGCCGGTAAAACGGGTACGACAAACTTTACTAAAGATGATATTCAAAAATATAACATTGCTCCAGGCGGAGTCCCAGACTCATGGTTTGTAGGCTACACCCCTCAATATACAGCGGCGGTTTGGACCGGTGTTGAGTCTGGCAACAAAGCAGGCAAGAAATCACTGTCTTCTGCAGACCAGCAAGTCGCAAAACGGATTTTCCAAAAGCTGATCTCATACGTTGATGACGGTAAAGGAAGCTTCAAGCAGCCTGACAGCGTCGTAAAAGAAACAGTTGAGAAAGGCTCGAATCCTGCCGCTTTAGCCGGACCGAATACGCCGGATGATAAAAAAGTGACGGAGTACTTCGTGAAAGGAACGGAACCTACTGCCGTTTCTAAAACGTACGCAAAAGAAAAAGCCGATAAACCGACTGGCTTGCAAGTGAAATACGACAAAGATAAAAAATCATTAACTTTAAGCTGGGATTATGACGGCGATGCAACATTCAATGTCAAACAATCCGTTGACGGAGGAAGCTACAGTGACATTCAAAACAGTTCGGCAAAAGAAGCCGTCGTTTCAAATGTCACCCCTGGGTCCACATACAGCTTCCAGGTGACAGCGGAAAATGATGACGGAAAAAGCGATACGGCATCAGCATCTTTCAAAGTTCCGAAAGATGAAGAAGACAATGCAGATAAAGATAAAGCGACTGACGATGAACAGAAACCTGATGATAAGGATAAAGACAAGACCCAAACCGATGATTCGAAAACAGACGATAATCAAACAGATACGTCAGACGGATCGGATCAATCACCAACCGATGACCCGAATAAAAATCCGGACCAATCCGATCAGGATCAAACGGATAATAACAATCCGAATCAGCCTGGTAACGGGACGGATAACAATGGACAGCAAGATAACGGCTCTGATAATGGTTCCGATACCGGTTCAGACGGTTCGAAAAAACCTGACAGCGGTCAGAAGGACAAAAACCAAGACTCATCTTCAAATGTCAACGGGCAGTCCAATTCGTCAACCATCCAGTCAAATCCCGCTCATTAGCGGACGAAATCCTTCACCTCAAACAGGTGAAGGATTTTTTTCATACAAAAAAACCTCCTTATAAGGAGGTTTTTATGATTTGTTCATAGCTTCATATTTATGATATTGTTTTGTCATCTCCGTCATCAATTCGTCCAGCTGAATAAATGAGTGAAATTGAGTCGGTTTTGTTAAAATAAACGCCACTCTCTCCGCCCAATTAATCGGCTCCGCGGGAAAATGCTTGGTTTCAAGCACAGACCAATCGAGTGATGCGACCCGCTCCCCTGCCGTCCAATGAAACGCGGCAATCAGACAGGCAATCCCCTTCAGCATATCATTTTGATCACACCTGGATTTTCTTGTTTGAAAAACGGGAAGCAGCGCTTCTTTCGTTTCGTTCCAAATCTGAAAAAGAAACGGAACATATTCGCTCCTTTCCCTCCATGGCTGCACTTTTGGCTGACTGCTGAAATCCATATACAGCGGATGCCGGCGCAAAGCCGCTTTGACCTCTAAGCTATCCAGATCCGTAAGACTGCGCAAGTATGTTTCATAGCCTGACAGAATATTAATCGCCGTCACCGTTTCACCAGCCCTTTTTTGTCACGCTTTTGCCCTTCCCTGCATAACGAAAGCAAAGGACATTCCGCACAGCGGGGAGATTGCGCTTTACAATGATACCGCCCGAAAAATATTAATCTGTGATGTGTGACAGACCAATCCTCTTTGGGCACTTTTTTCATTAATGTTTTCTCTACTTCCAATACAGAGTCCTTCCAGCGGCAGATGCCTAGCCTTTTCGAGACCCGTTCCACATGAGTGTCCACAGCGATTGCCGGTACGCCGAAAGCAACGGATACGACCACATTTGCCGTTTTCCGTCCGACACCCGGCAGCTTCACTAGCTCATCTCGGTCTTTCGGCACTTCTCCGCCGTACTCTTCGATGATCATTTTGCTCAGTTTTTGAATATTTTTGGCTTTATTTCGGTACAGTCCGATTGATTTAATATCCTGCTGAAGTTCTTCCAGCGGGACGGCAAGATAATCTTCAGGCCGTTTATATTTTTGAAATAGCGTTTTTGTCACTCTGTTAACGAGAGCATCCGTACATTGCGCAGATAAAGCGACTGCCACAACCAGTTCGAAAGGATTTGAATGGACAAGTTCACATTCTGCGTGCGGAAACATATCACCGATTTTATCAAGACAATATTCAATCTGCTTTAAATTTAACACGTTTCTCCCCTTCTCAAGTTACTGTTCCAGCCAATTGTAAAAAGGCACCTGTCTCGTATACTCTTTTTGCGGTTCATTTTGTTTCGTCTGAACACGCCGGAATTTTTGGCTGTGCGCCTTCGCCTGCTCAACCGTTTTGAAGCCGTTCTTTTTCCATTCAAATAAAATCCGGTCAATATAGCGAAAACTGAGCTTTCCTGATAAGACAGCTTCTTTTAGCGCATGTTTAATCAGAATTGCATCATGCTGATCCTGGTCCTGCCATATGGCCAGCGTCTCACATTCAAGCGGAGACAGCGGTCTTCCAAACTCTTCTTCAAAGATGGTGTACAGGCTTTTTTGTTCTCTTTCTGACGTTCTTTCCTGCGTTTCATTTTGTGAGTGCTGCATGTAATCATACAGCTTCGCCCATAAAGGCTGCAGAGAATATTTTTCGAACTTTATGCCGTTATGGTCTTCACATTCTTCAATAAACAGAAAACCTTTTTGAATGAACATTCTCAGGCAGCTTGTACATTCTTCAGCAGAAATGGACATCCCTGACTGCAGTTCAAACGGCGTCGGAAAATAAGAACCCTTTTCCAAATGCATTTTAATCTTTAAAAGCAGAATCAATTCGGTTTCATTCAGCCCGAGCTGCCGGTAATGTGTCAGCAGCAGGTTGGGAATGCTTGAAATGCCGAGTTCCTGCATATCTATAAATTGCTGTTTTTTCATCTCTACACCTCTTACTGTAAAAGGTTATCTCCGGGAGCTTTCCCCTTTACTTAGAAAAAGTCTCCCTTGCAGGAGACTTCGTTTTTTAAAACTATTACGGATACAGACGGTTCAGAAGTCTCGGGAACGGAATCGTTTCACGCACGTGAGGCGCTCCGCTGATCCAAGCCACTGTCCGCTCAAGTCCGAGGCCGAAGCCTGAGTGCGGAACAGAACCGTATTGTCTGAGTTCAGCATACCATTTGTAAGCATCTGAATCCAGACCGTGTTCTTTTAATCTTTCTTCCAATAAATCCATATCGTGAACGCGTTCAGATCCGCCGATGATTTCCCCGTAGCCTTCCGGAGCGATTAAATCGGCACATAGCACGACATCGTCACGATCTTTGGCAGGCTGCATATAAAACGGTTTTAATGAAGTCGGATAATGAGTGATAAACACCGGTTTGTCATAGCTTTCTGCAATCGCTGTTTCATGCGGCGCACCAAAGTCATCTCCCCATTCAATATCGTCGAATCCTTTTTCTTTCAGGAACTCGATCGCTTTATCGTACGTAATGCGCGGGAAAGGCGCTTTGATTTGTTCTAATTTGGACGTGTCTCTTCCCAGTGTGTTCAGCTCGATCTTACAATGTTCCAGCACGCTTTGTACGATGTAAGAAACATAATTCTCCTGAACTTCAAGGTTTTCTTCAAATTCAACAAATGCCATTTCAGGCTCAATCATCCAGAATTCGATGAGATGGCGTTTCGTTTTTGATTTTTCCGCTCTGAATGTCGGTCCGAATGAGAATACTTTTCCCAGCGCCATTGCAGCAGCTTCCATATACAGCTGGCCGCTTTGAGACAAGAAGGCGTCTTCATCAAAATATTTTGTCGCGAACAGCTCAGTCGTGCCTTCAGGAGCGCTTCCTGTCAAAATCGGCGGATCAACTTTCACGAAACCTTCTTTGTTGAAAAATTCATAAGTCGCACGGATGATTTCGTTGCGGATTTTCATAATCGCGTGCTGGCGTTTCGAACGGAGCCACAAATGTCTGTGGTCCATTAAAAATTCCGTGCCGTGCTCTTTAGGTGTAATCGGATAATCTGTCGCTTCGTGAATGACTTCAATGGATGTGACTGCAAGCTCATAGCCAAGCGGTGAACGCTCGTCTTCTTTTACAATCCCTTTTACGTAAAGTGACGTTTCCTGCGTCACTGATTTCGCGATTTGGAAGATGTTTTCTTCAACTTCAGCTTTGACGACAACTCCCTGAATGAAGCCTGTACCGTCTCTCAGCTGTAAAAATGCGATTTTACCGCTTGAGCGTTTATTTGCGACCCAAGCTCCAATCGTTACTTCCTCGCCTGTGTGTTTATACACTTGGTTGATTGTTGTTTTCAAAATCTTTCCCTCCAGAACAAGAAAGACATTCAGGAATCTGCCTGAATCTCTTTTTTCATCACTTTATTATACCCGTTCTACTCTTACGGGGTCAATGCAGATGAAAAGCGGCTTCAAAAGCCGCTTTTTCAGAATCAGCTATGTTTTTCCGTGAAGCGGCGGATTCTTTCGACCGCTTCTTCTAAAAGATCAAGTGACGTTGCGTAAGATAAACGGACGTTGTCCGGTGAGCCGAAGCCGGAGCCCGGTACGATGGCGACTTTTTCTTCTTCCAGAAGCGCCTTCACGTATTCATCAACATCTTTGAATCCGCAGTTTTCTGCTGCCGCTTTGGCGTTAGGGAACAAGTAAAATGCCCCTTCAGGCTTGACACAGGTATATCCGGGAATTTCGCTGAGCTGAGCATAGATGGTATTCAGTCTGTGCTCAAATGCCTGTCTCATCTCTTCCAGCGGTTCAGCAGGTCCGTTATATGCCGCAATGGCGCCGTATTGAGCGATAGACGTCGGATTTGACGTGCTGTGGCTCGCAAGGCTCGTCATCGCTTTAATAATCGTCTCAGATCCCGCTGCATAACCGATTCTCCAGCCCGTCATGCTGTGGGATTTCGACACGCCGTTGATGATGACCGTCTGTTCTTTCAATTCAACGGAAAGCTGTGCGATTGAGACGTGTTTTTTTCCTCCGTATGTAAGCTTCTCATAAATTTCGTCAGAAACGATCAGAATGTCATGCTCCAGACACACTTTTCCGAGTTCACTAAGCTCTTCTTTCGTATACATGACACCTGTCGGATTGCTCGGTGAGTTGATAATGATTGCTTTTGTTTTCTCAGTGAGTGCCTGCTTCAGCTGCTCCGGTGAAATTTTAAACTGATTGGACTCCAGTCCTTCCACATAGACGGGACGTCCTCCTGCCAATTTCACCTGCTCAGGATAGCTTACCCAGTAAGGAGTCGGTATAATCACTTCGTCTCCTTCATCGAGAATGACCTGAAATAATGTATATAGGGCGTGCTTCGCTCCGGTGCAGACAATGATTTCTGACGGTTTATATTCAATCCCCTGGTCGTTTTTGAATTTTTCAGCGATGCTGTCTTTCAAGGCTGGCAGACCGCCTGAAGGCGTATATTTTGTATGGCCTTCATTCATGGAACGCACCGCGGCATCTATAATGTGCTGAGGCGTATTAAAATCAGGTTCTCCTGCTCCGAGGCCGATGACATCATGGCCTTCTGCTTTCAGCTCTTTCGCTTTTGCGGTAATTGCAAGTGTTGCAGACGGTGTTAATGCGGATACTCTTTTTGCCAATTTCAACTTGAACTCCCCCTAATACGTCTCACGGTGTGATGTTTTTGAGAATCTTGCCGCTTGTAAAGTCCACATAGCTAAAACTATACTGCCCGTTTTTGTTGATGTAGGTCACTTCCCATAATGGAACATCGTTTTCTCTCGCCGGGTGAACGTCATTCAGCTTTGAAACAAGCCCTGCGTCTTGAACGATTTTGGCAGCCTTGCTGCTTGAAATGCCGTCACTGGCTTTTTTCGAGAGAATTTTTGCTTTTTTGTCGGCCGGGACCCATACATACATGTCTTTTCCGTGTTTATCCGTTCCGGACACAACGTAATACTTCTGTTTACCGACAAAGGTTTCCACTTTCTCAGCATCTGTCAGATCCGTTTTTTCTTTAGCGGCTGCGGCTGCTGTGTCGTGGCCTTCCTCTTTTTGAGCCATTGCAGATTTAAAAATGCTGGCCGAAAATAAAAGAACCGCTAAAAAAATAATACCAAATACGGCTGTAAATATTAACGCTTTTTTTCTCATCTTTTTCACCTATGTGCGATAAATGGTGAAGACCGCTTCATTTTGATTTTCTTCGTCAAGCGCCAGTCCGAACATCAGATTATCTCTTTTCAAAGTCCGGTTTAATGTATCGACGATTTTATATAAATCATCTGAATGCTCCACATTAATTGTAGAAAGAATCTCAATTTTGCTTTCCATTTTTATACCCTCCATCGGTCGAACAAATTTTGTTAGTCATAACGGGATGCATGCGCGGCATAATAAAATCACAAGGCGGCATGAACCCGCTTTTACCATATAAACAATTCCTCATCCCACACCACGAAAGCCGCGTTTATGCGGCTTTTATTCCGTTTGGCTGACGTAATCCCCGAGTTCGGCATCCGTCAGTTCCAAAAGGGATGAAGTCGGGAGCGCATCAAGAAACAGCCGTCCGTATCCCGCCGTCTTTACACGCTGATCTAAAAGAACGATCGTTCCTTTGTCTCCCGCCGTACGGAGCAGGCGCCCGATTCCCTGTCTGAACGTTAACACGGCCTCAGGCAGAGAAATCGTCTGAAACGGGTTTTTCCCCTGCTTCTTGGCGAATTCACATTTTGCGGCATGAAGCGGATTATCAGGCGCCCGGAAAGGAAGCCTTGCAATCATGACGGTTGACAATTCATCCCCCGGAAAATCAACGCCTTCCCAGAAATGATTCGTCCCGAGCAAAATCGCCCGGCTTGCCGTTTTAAAGGTTTTCATTAATTTACCGGGACTTCCGCCCGAGATGCCCTGGCCGAGAAGCTGAATGCCTGAGATCTCCATACTGAGTTTCAATTCCTGATACACTTTTTTCAGCATATCATGAGACGTAAACAGGATAAGGATCTTCGGCTGTTTTCCCTTTGACATGATTTCAGCATACTTGGCAATATGCTCAATGACTTCCCGCTCTCCGTCATATTTGAGGGATTTCATCTCTTTCGGAATGATGACGTTCATCTGATCATCATAAGAAAAAGGAGACGGGATGCTTTTGGTGCGCGGATAAAAATCCGACAGTCCGAGCCTTTCAATCATAAATTGAAAAGACTGCTCCACCATTAAGGTCGCTGATGTGAGCACTACGCTTTTTTTACGGGCGAAAAACTGGTCTGCCAGCATTTCACCGGGCTCCAGCGGCTGTGCATAGATGCTGACGGCGTTTTTTGCGCCTTTGGCATCAATTTCAATCCAAACGGCTTCTTTCTCATCATTTTCAAACAGCAGTCTGCTGAACGTATCTCGATATTCTTTCAGCCCTCTGATGCATTTTACATACTCGGCCGCTAAAAAAGCCGCTCCGCTCTTCATCTCATCAAGCTTTTGATGCAACAATTTCTCCTGTACTGAAAACACATCGAGCAGCTGATCCAGCATCGCGCAAAGCCGCTCCGCTCCGTCCGTTATCATGTAAAGGCCTTTATCCTGGCTTTTATGATTCAGACTATAGACGAGACGGTTCAGATCGTCTTTAGGTTTTCTTCGTTTGACAAAAGAATGCACCGAACTGAAAAATGCGTCACTTTCAGATTGAATATTCTTCATCCACTCATCGGCGTCAAAAAAACTTTCGGCCGGCAATTCATACGTATAAAACAGTTTTCTCATCCGCTTTAACAGCCCGTGTTCTTTTAATATTCCGATTCGGCTGAGCTTTGTGTGCAGCCCGATGTACGAAGCTCTCCGCCCTAGATGCTCGCTGGCGGCTCGTTCGAAATGATGCGCTTCATCAATGATGACCGTTCCGCTTGCGGGCAGTTTTTTTGTTTCACTGCTTTGATCTGCAAACAGCAAAGCATGGTTGGTGATAATCAGATCTGCGGCCTGCGCTTTTGCTTTTGCCCGTTCATAAAATTCGGCGGCGGAGTTCTTCCCTTTTTTCAAAAAAGAATCCTCATCGTAAGACATGCGCTCCCACAGCAATCTGCCGCCCGAAGGAAGATTCAGCTCGGCGGCGTCGCCCGTTTCAGTCTCTGTCAGCCAGACGAGAAGCTGTGCTTTCGTCAGAACCGCATCATAGTTGTCATCTTCCTCATGCAGAATATGTTCAAACTTGCGCAAGCACAGATAATGCGATTTCCCTTTTAAAACAGCGGCCTTAACCGGCCATGGAAACATACGCTCCAAAAGCGGAATATCTTTAGACATGATCTGCTGCTGCAAAAGAGTAGAGTACGTGCTGATAATGACGGGAGTTTGTTCCGCTTTAGCAAATAAGACAGCCGGAACGAGATAACCGATTGTTTTTCCGATGCCGGGCGCCGCTTCTATCAGCGCATGCTCCCGGTTGCAGAAGGCCCCAAGCACTTCATCCATCATCGCAAGCTGCCCTTTCCGCTTTTCATAGCGGGGGATGATGTCAGATAAGAGCTGTTCTTTTTCATCGTTCCATTTTTCAAGATCAATGGCAGCACTCACCGGACGGGAAGCCCGAATTTGTTCGGGCTCTTTAATTGAAAAAGACCCGTATGGAATGCAGCTTTCTTCTGCCGCCGGTCTGCTTTCATGTATAAAAGAATCCAAAAGCAGCGTCAAATCGCTGATAAAATGCTGTGAAAGCCTTCTAAGCTGCTTTAACGTCGGCAAAGGCAAATGTTTCAGTTTATGTAAAATGTCTAAAAAGATCAGCCCCGTAACCTCCGCATCACTGTCTGCGCGGTGAGGCCGGTCATGCACAATATTCAGCTCCGTGCACAATTCACCGAGCTTATACCCTTCAAGCCCCGGAAAAACAATACGCGAAAGCTCAACCGTATCAAGCACTTCACAATCCGGCAGCTCATAGCCCGCTTCGCTCAGTTCATGCCGGACAAATCCGAGGTCGAAATGAATATTGTGGGCAACAAAATACGCGCCGTCAAGCAGATGAAAAATCTCTTCTGCGACCGCTTCAAACGGCAGTTCATTTTCAACCATACCGGATGAAATTCCGGTCAGCTGTTCAATAAATGGCGGAATGGCCTGATTCGGATTGATATATTTTGAAAACCGCTCAGTTATTTGTCCATTTTCAATGACAACCGCTGCGATTTGAATGATTTTATCGCCCTTTTTCGGCGAATTTCCTGTTGTTTCGACATCTATGACAACGAACCGTTGCTTGTTCATTAAAATGGACACCTCAATTCTTGCATACGAGAAAAGTGTAACACGTTTTGCTGAGAAATGGAGCGGAAAAACAGCTTTTGCCCCTGAATCTTAAAAGAAAACCCCCATGAAGGGGGCTCTTTTACAAAATCGTGTGCGCCGGCTCCTGGTCCAGCATCTGCTCGATTTTATTCTGATCGTCCAAAACCGCCACCTTCGGCTGATGGCTTTTTGCTTCCTGATCAGACATCATTTGATAAGAAATAATAATGACTTTATCTCCTGGTTGGACGAGGCGGGCAGCAGCTCCGTTTAAACAGATCACGCCGCTCCCCCGCTTACCGGGAATAATATACGTTTCAAGTCTCGCTCCGTTGTTATTATTGACGATTTGAACTTTTTCATTAACGAGCATTCCGACGGCATCCAAAAGATCTTCATCAATCGTAATGCTGCCGACATAGTTCAAATTGGCTTCCGTCACGGTAGCGCGGTGCAGTTTTCCGGCCATCATAGTGCGGTACATATTATGATCTCTCCCATTCATCAATATCAATAATGATATTATCAATCAGTCTTGCTTTAGAAAATTGAACGGCGCAGGCCAGAATGACCTTGCCGTTTAATGTTTTAAGCGGAGTCAGCTCCGGATAAGCGTACAATTCGGCATAATCAATGACGCCGCTTGTGTTTTCGATGATATCGGTGACGGTTTTTATGACGGTTTCCGGATTTCTTTCACCGTCTCTGACCAGTTCGGCACCTTTTTGCAATGCTTTATAGATCATCGGCGCTTCTTTTCGTTCCTGCTCAGTCAGATAGACGTTGCGAGAGCTTTTGGCAAGTCCGTCTTCTTCTCTGACCGTATCCACCGCAACCAATTCGATATCCATAAAGAAATCCTCAATCAATCCGTCCACAACTGCTGCCTGCTGGGCATCTTTCAGGCCGAAATAGGCGCGGGTCGGTTTAACGAGATTGAAAAACTTCGTCAGCACAGTGGCCACTCCGTCAAAATGACCGATGCGGGAGGCGCCGCATAACACGTCAGTTCTTCTTTTTACATGCACGGCAACATTTTGCTCGCCTTTATACATGTCACTTGCAGACGGCGTAAACAATACATCTGCCCCCGCCTGTTCTGCTAGCCGGGCATCGCGGTTTAAATCACGCGGATATGCTTCGTAATCCTCGCCCGGTCCGAATTGAGTCGGATTGACAAAGATGCTCATCACGACAATATCGTTTTCTTTGGTTGCTTTTTCAACCAGCGTCAGATGTCCTTCATGAAGAAAACCCATTGTCGGGACGAACCCGATCGTCCGGCCTTCTGAGCGGTATTGCGCAATCAGTTCTTTCAGCTGTTGAGTTTCTGTCAGTTGTTTCATCGTTTACTTTCCTCCGTACAAGCCTTGCAGCACAGTTTGGTTGATCTGAAAAGAATGCTTTTCTTCCGGGAAAACCCGTTCTTTCACATCACGCACATAACCGCTGAGCGCAGATTCAATCGCGCCGTCGATTTTGGCATATTGCTTCACGAACTTCGGTGTTCTGTCCACGCCGTGGCCGACGACGTCATGATAAACAAGAACTTGGCCGTCAGCTTTTGAGCCGGCTCCGATTCCGATGACGGGAATGGATACTTCTTCTATTATTTTTGCGGTCAGTTCAGCAGGCACACATTCAAGCACGAGCATCATCGCTCCCGCCTGTTCGCATTTCACGCTGTCTTCGATGAGCTTTTTCGCGCTTTGCTCATCTTTTCCCTGCACTTTATATCCGCCTAACACTCCGACAGACTGCGGTGTAAGGCCTAAATGGCTGACGACAGGGATTCCGCCGAGTGTCAGCGCGCGGATGGATTCGAAAACGCCGTCTCCGCCCTCAAGCTTTAACGCGTCCGCTCCGCTTTCCTGAATAATGGCCGCGGCATTTTTCAATGTATCTTCTTTTGAAAGGTGGTAAGACATAAACGGCATGTCGGTTACGATAAACGTATTTTTCGCCCCGCGTTTTACCGCTTTTGTATGGTGAATCATGTCACTGACCGTTACGCCGACGGTTGAATCGAGTCCGAGCACGACCATTCCGAGCGAATCCCCGACTAAAATCATGTCGACTCCAGCCTGTTCCGCCAGTTTTGCCTGCGGATAATCGTAAGCGGTCAGCATCACGATCGGCTCTCCGTTTTCCTTCATTTTCATGAAATCCAGTTTTGTTTTCATTCTGATTCTCCTCCTCTAAACGGTGAGGAGATGATCCGCCAATTCTTCGCAAGCAAAAAAGCCTTCTGTAAAATAAGAAGGATTCCCACTTGTTTAACGTTCAGCGAATGTCATCCCTCTGTCCCAGTCCTTTTTTGGATCAAGGCAGACTTTTCGTAATCTCTGTTCTGCTGATCAGGTGCAGTTCATTATGATACTGCCCATAGGAAGTATACCAAATTCACGAGGCTTGTACCAACTAAGATTAATTGAGCTCAATATCGGCAGAATAGATCTTCTTTATGCCGTCTTTCGTTTCCAAAAGAAGGACCCCCTCATCATCAATGCCGAGCGATTTCCCGTAAAACGTCCCTTGCAGCGTTCTCGCTCTGAGCTCACTCGCCAATCCGACCGCGTAGCTTTCCCATAACAGCTTAATCGGTGTAAAGCCGTGCTTCAGATAATCCTGATAGCGTTTTTCAAAAGTCAGCAGAATCTCTTGTATCAGACCCGCTCTGTCAATTTTTTCGCCGGCTTCCAGGCTGAGGCTTGTCGCAATATCCTGAAGCTCGCCGGGAAAATCGGTTTCCCGCTGGTTCACGTTGATTCCGATGCCGAGAATGACCGAACGGACACGGTCTTCTTCCGCCTGCAGCTCAGTTAAGATTCCGACGGCCTTTTTGCCGTGAATCATTAAATCATTCGGCCACTTAATAGCGGGCTGTACACCGGTAAAGGATTCGATAGCCTGAACAACCGCAACGGCAGATAACAGGGTGAGCTGCGGCGTTTTTTGCAAAGGAATTTCCGGTCTCAGGATGAGGCTCATCCATATCCCGTTTCCTTCCTGAGAATGCCACACTCTGGACATTCTTCCTCTGCCTGCCGTTTGTTTATCGGCAACTACGAGTGTTCCTTCCGGCGCGCCGTCATTGGCCAGTTCATGGGCGGTTTTTTGGGTGGACGGCAGGACGTCCCGGTAATACAGCTGTTTGCCCATAACCTCTGTTTTCAGCCCGAAGCGGATTTCAGATTCACTGAGTTTCCCCGGTTTTTTGATGAGCCTGTACCCTTTTCGTCTGACCGCCTCAACCTCATAGCCCTCTTTGCGGAGTTCTTCTATATGTTTCCAAACGGCTGTTCTCGAACAGCCGAGCGCGTCACTTATTTTCTGCCCGGAGATAAAGCCGTCACCCGCCTCAGAAAATAAATCAATTAATCGGGTTCTTAATGTTGATCCCATGATGCGAGCCACTCCTTTATGTCATGTTTTCGGTTGGAGAGCTTCCCTGCCAATACCGCTTCTTCAATCCGGCTAAGTTCTTCGGCAATCCATTTACCCGCACGGCGGTTTCTGAGCTCCATCAGATCAGCGCCTGAAATGTCGAGATCACGAAGGCTTTTGATCGGCAGCTGCTCATACAGGCTCCGAATCTCTTTCAGCTTTTGTTCATCAACCGTCTTATGCTTTTTCAGCATTTCGATTTTAACGGCTGAAAACAGCGCATCTCCAGACCGGTACATCGCCTGGGCTTCAAGCTGCGCCGGATAAACGCTTATGATCTGCACCGCTTTTTTTATGACTTTTCCCGGCAGTTTCCATTGTTTTAAAAACGGTTCGGCGCTTTTCGGACAAAGACCGAGAAATAATAACAGCGCTGCCCAGCGTTCTTCGCGCGCATCTAAGGAGGAAAACGGATATCCGCTCGCTTCAAGCATTTGCTTCTCATAACCGGAAAGGCCGGGCAGCTCTTGTATCAGACCTGTCTGCACCATTGTTTGAATCGCTTCTTTTGAAGATGCGCCAACAAGCAGCTTTTCAAACTCGACGGTCTTTCGTTCTACTGATACGTGCGCCAAAAGCTCCCTGTCTTTTATGACGGCCTCTTTTGTTTCTTTCTCTAACAGAAAGCCGAGCTGGCTCATAAACCGGACGGCTCTCATCATCCGCAGAGCGTCTTCCCGAAAACGGTCTTCAGGGTTCCCCACCGTACGGATCAGCTTTTGCGCGATATCATGAACGCCTCCGAAATAATCAAGCAATTCTCCTTCGGCAGACATCGCCATTGCATTAATCGTTAAGTCTCTCCGCTTTAAGTCTTCTGCTAAAGATGTAATGAACCGGACGGCTTCAGGGCGCCGGTAGTCCTTATATTCTGATTCGGCGCGGAAGGTGGTGACTTCATATGTTTCATCTTCCCATAAGACGATTACGGTGCCGTGCTCTTTGCCGACATCGACGGTCCGCTCAAAGAGGCGCTCCACCTCATCCGGCGAAGCGCTTGTCGCGATGTCCACATCACCTATTTTTCGTTTCATATAGCTGTCTCTGACGGCTCCCCCGACAAAGTAGGCCTGGTGGCCCGCCTTTATCAGATGGTGAAGGATGGGGAGGGCTTTGACAAATTCCTGTTCCATAAGATCACTCCGGTCCTGCCAATTCATCATAAATCCGTTCGTACTGACTGACGATTCGTTGCGAAGAAAAGGCGGTCTCCACCATTTTCAGCGCATGGTCAGTCAAACGTTTGCTGAGCTGTTTGTCTTCTAAAACGGCAAGCGCTTTTTCAGAAGCCGCTTGAATATCGCCGACTTCCACCAGAAAACCGCTTACTTGATCTTTAATCACTTCCGGTATTCCGCCGATATTCGTTCCGATGCACGGCACGCCGCAGGCCATCGCCTCCAGAAGCACGAGCCCGAAACTTTCTTTTTCAGAAAGAAGGAGCTTAAGATCACTGATGGAATACAGCTCTTCCACCCTGTCCTGGTTTCCGAGGAGCAGCACTTGGTCCTGCAGGCCGTATTTCTCGACAAGCTGCCAAGCGACGCACTTTTCCGGTCCGTCGCCGACAAGCAGAAGCTTCGCCTTTGTTTTGGCTGCGATATTACGGAAAACACGGATCACATCCTTCACGCGTTTTACCTTTCTGAAGTTGGAAACATGGATGACGACTTTCTCATCCGGCGAAATACCGTGCTTCTCTTTTATACTCTCTGTATTTTTCTTAAGATAAACACGTTCATCAATAAAGTTGTAAATGGTCTCAATTTTTTTATCCGGCTTGATTAGATCATAAGTTTCCCCGGCAAGCGCGGTTGATACAGCGGTCACTCTGTCGGACGCTTCAATGGCAAACCGGATTAAATCTTTTAATGACGGATCATACCCTAAAACGGTAATGTCCGTACCGTGAAGCGTCGTAACAATGCCGATGTCGCGCTTTAGCATCTGTTTGGCAAGATAAGCGCATACTGCATGCGGGAGCGCATAGTGCGCGTGGATGATATCAAGATTTTCCCTTGCGGCAACCTCGGCGATTTTGCTCGCCAGTGAAAGGTCGTAAGGCGGATGTTTAAATACCGCGTATTGGTTGACCTCCACCTCATGAAAATGAATATTCGGATGATATGTATTTAATCTGAACGGGATGCTTGATGTGATAAAATGAACCTGGTGCCCCTTTTCCGCAAGCAGCTTGCCGAGTTCCGTCGCAATAATACCCGAGCCTCCGACACTCGGGTAGCATGTAATCCCTATTTTTAATGGTCTCATTGTCCGCCCCCAAAAACATCATCATTCAAAACGGGAAGCTGTTTTGAAAAGAAACCTTCGGCATACCCCGTCCCGGCTTCTTTGCCATACAGTCTTTCCCGCGCTTCCACCATTTCGATATAACCGTTTGTCAGCGGTGTGTTCACTGACTGCGCCGTAGGAATAAACTGACTTTGATAGGCGTGCAGGCTTTCTTTTTTCAGATCGATGGTTTCCGTTATGTCGATTACAAAGTCCGGACGGTGAAATCCGTTAATCATATAATAGTAAACTTTTTGAGCCTTGTGAGCCGGCAGTTCCCGGTGATCTTTATATTTATGAATTCCCGCTGAGAATACCGCCTCTTCGACTAATGCCGCCGCATTGCCGTGATCTGGATGGCGGTCTTTCGGATAAGGCATGAAAACGGCTTTCGGCCGGCATGCTCTGATGACACTGACAATCCGGCGGATGCTGTCCTCACTTTTCAAAAGCCCGCGGTCAGGAAGCGTAAGCTGGATTCTCTCTTTCACGCCGAGAATTCGGGCGGCCTCCGCCGCTTCTTCTTTTCTTATACTTACCGTTCCGTTAGATGACAGCTCGGCCTCGGTCAGATCGCATATCACAGCAGTTTTTCCTTGCCCCGTAAATTTTGCGATTGTGCCGCCCATACCAATCTCGACATCATCGCTATGGGCGCCGAACGCAAGAATATCAACGTGTTCAGACATTAGGCTCTCCTCCGCGCACGAGATTGCGGAAATCAAACGCCCCGCCGTCCAGCGTACGGACGAGAATCTCCGCTGTTCCCATATTTGTGGCCAGCGGGATCGCATATACGTCACACAGCCGGATCAGCGCCGATACATCCGGTTCGTGAGGCTGCGCAGTTAACGGATCCCGCAGAAAAATGACGAGATCAAGAGCATTCGCCGCAATTAATGCCCCGATTTGCTGATCTCCGCCGAGCGGGCCGGATTGAAAACGTTCAACGGACAATCCGGTCGCTTCCTGGATTTTCAAGCCTGTCGTGCCCGTCGCGTATAACTCATGGCGGCTCAATATATCTTTATATGCGGTCGTAAACTGAACCATATCCTGCTTTTTTTTATCGTGAGCAATCAAAGCGATTTTCATTTGATATTCTCCCCCTTGCCGATTCAGTCGATAATATTTTCGAGACCGTACACAAGCTGGTCGATTTTCATCACTTGCTCTACTGACAGCTTCACTCCTGACATAAAGGAAGCCCGGTTATAGGAATCATGACGCAATTTCAGCGTTTGGCCGTCCATGCCGAACATGACTTCCTGATGGGCGATAAGGCCCGGCAGACGCACGCTGTGAAGGCGGATGCCGTTTAATTCAGCACCGCGGGCGCCCGGCAGGATTTCTTTTTCATCAGGATGACCCTGCTGCTTTTCTGTACGGACGCTTGAGATCATTTCCGCTGTTTTCAGCGCCGTTCCGCTCGGTGCGTCCAGTTTTTGATCATGATGAAGCTCAATGATTTCTACATCTTCAAAATAGTTGGCGGCCATTTGTGAGAATTTCATCATCAGCACCGCGCCCAATGCAAAGTTCGGAGCGATAATGGCGCCGATTCCTTTTTCTTCAGTCAAGGCTTGAAGCTCCTCTAAATCCGCTTCGGAAAATCCGGTCGTTCCTACAACAGGACGGACGCCGTGTTCAAGAGCGGCTTTCGTATGTTTTTTGCCGATTTCAGGCGTTGTTAAATCGATCAGCACATCCGGTTTTGTTTCTTGGAAACATGCGCGGATATCCGTATAAATAAGAGCATCTGAATCAGCTGACATCACTTCCCGCAATGTTTGCTGATCGTATGTATGGTCAATGGCGCCGACAAGCTCAAAATGTGGCGTGCGGACAGCAAGTTTTACGGCCTCTTGGCCCATTCTGCCTCTCGGTCCGGCGATTACGACTTTAATGGTTTCATTTGACATGGTTTCTCCTACTTTCCTTCTTCTTTTCTCGTCCAGCGATCTTTATCCCGTGTATTAAATTTATGCATCACGCGGTTATGAGCTTCCTCCAATGAAATATCAAGGGAGTTGGCGAGGCAGATCAGGACGAACAGCACGTCGCCCATTTCCTCTTCCATGCTTTTCTCATTTTCCGTCATTTTCTTCGGCTTTTCCCCATAGTAATGGTTGACTTCTCTTGCAAGTTCGCCCAGTTCTTCGGTGAGACGGGCCATCATGGCAAGCGGGCTGAAATAGCCTTCTTTGAATTGGCCGATATATTCATCGACCTCAGCTTGTAAGTCTTTCATCGTTTTGTCACTCACTGTGCGAATACCTCCTGTCATCTCTTCCATGTTAGCTAATTCAAGTACATTTGACAAATGTTAAAAACGGCAGTTTGCTGTTTTCTTTTGTATCCACTATAATATTTACGCAATCTAATGGAAGGAAAAGGGGTTTGATGCAATGCTTGGAGAAATCAGAATCAAAAACATTTGCTTTATTTTAATCGGCGCCGCTGTTTTTTCATTCGGACTGGTTCACTTTAATATGCAGAACAATTTGGCGGAAGGCGGATTTACCGGCATTACGCTGCTCTTATATGCGTTATTCCACATCAGCCCTTCTATTTCCAACCTGGTATTAAACATTCCTATCTTTTTCATCGGCTGGCGCATGCTCGGCCGGACGATGTTTGTCTATACCCTGATCGGCACCGTCTCTCTTTCCGTTTTTCTGAGTATTTTTCAGCGTTACGAAATTCATATGCCGCTGTCGCATGATTTAGCTCTGGCAGCCTTGTTCGCGGGTGTATTTATCGGCGCGGGTCTCGGCATTATTTTTAAATACGGAGGCACGACGGGCGGGGTCGATATCATCGCCAGGCTGATCAATAAGTTTTTCGGAATCCCGATGGGCCGGACGATGTTTGCCTTTGATGCCTGCGTCATTTTGCTTTCTTTGTTTACGTATCTTTCTTACAAGGAAGCGATGTACACGCTTGTAGCCGTTTTTGTCGCTGCGCGATTGATTGATTTTATACAGGAAGGCGGCTATGCGGCAAAAGGGGCAACGATTATTTCTTCGAAAAACGATTTGATCCAGCAAAAGATCATAGATGAGATGGACCGCGGCGTCACCGTTTTAAAAGGGCAGGGATCATACACAAAAGAAGACAGAGACGTTCTTTACTGCGTCGTTCCGAAAAACGAAATTGTGCTTTTGAAAAGCGTCATCACTTCTGTTGACCCGCACGCCTTTGTTGCCGTAAGCGACGTCCATGATGTACTCGGAGAAGGATTTACGCTTGATGAAAATAAAAATCCGATCAGACGATAATAAAAAGGCGGCTTTTGCCGCCTTTACTGTTCGTGTTTCCATTTGACAACCGGTGATTTTTTCTTTTTCAATCGGCGGGCGAATGCCGGACTGACATTGAGCGTCTGCTCGACGAAGCGCTGCGGCGTCAGTGCCAGCCATTGGTTTAGGGAGACGTCTTCAAAACGGTCGCTTTTGAAAATTTCCAGAAAGCGAAGCACGGTGTCACCGATATTCTGGACATAATGCCCCATCGCAAAAGGAACATATCCCACGTCACCCGCTTGATAGTTAAATGTCCGCGCTCTTCCCTCCGCCGCAAACACCGTCATTTTCGCTTCTCCCGAAAGATAATACTGCCACTCGTCCGTATTCGGATGCCAATGTAATTCTCTCATGCCTCCGGGTTCGACTTCCACGAGAGCGGCGGCAATCGTTTTTGACACCTTAAACGTTTTTGAATCAACGATCTTGACTCTTCCCCCGCTGGTAACAAGAGGCTCCTGCCGGGAGAGCTTGTAGCTGAACGGCTCCAAAACGGTGCCTTCCGGGGAAGAAACGGCTGCCTGTTCAATCGGGGGAGGCGGTTCCAGCTGGAACATGTAACGCTCTTTCTTGTGAATGTAGGCCAAGTCATATCCGGGAACACCGAAGTTCGCCTCCAGCACGCTGCGCGGGGTGTGGGCAAACCAGTCCGTTACAGAAAAGGTGCTGTTTTCTGAAAAAGAGCCGTCATCAAAGACAAGCAGAAACTCACTGCCCTGCTCCATCCCTTGAATGGAATGAGGGATGCCGGAAGGAAAATACCACAAATCCCCTTCACTGACGTTGTCAATAAAATTCCGCCCGTTTTGGTCGACTGCGGTTAAACGGACTTCTCCGTTTATCACGTATCCCCATTCGGCTTCTTTATGCCAATGAAGTTCCCGCACAGCTCCCGGTTTCAGTCTCATGTTCACCGCCGCGATGTTTTTGGACACCGGCAGTTCCCTGACCGTCACTTCTCTCGACCATCCGCCGTCTTCAAGCCTCATATGCGTATCAGAAAAAGAGAATTTCAAGTTTTGAACCGTTCCCGCATCCGTTGAAGGCGGAACGAGCATATCAGGATTCTGGAAGTCACGCGCGAGGTTCCGCGGCCCTTCATCAGTCGCCCCTTTTCTGCCTCTGATCGGCTGCGGGAGGTGTTTTGAAACCAATTGCTGGATGAGTTTTTTCACTGGCTTTAGCTCCTTTACAGCAATTTGTGTTTATTTAGACTTAGGATATTCACGCTTTTTCTCTTTCTTTTTTTCCGCTCTGTATTTTCGGTAGCCGACATATGTCAGCGCAGTAATAATGATACCGCCTGTTGTCAGAATGACCCAGAGCAGCGAAGGATCAGCGTCATCCCGCTCCACCTTGTCAAATACACGTTTTAAATCCTGCTGCAGAAGCGTCAGACGCTCAAGCTTTGTTCCTTTTGTCATCTGCTGAAACCCTTCCTGCTCAATCACCTCGATATGTTTCGCCACCGTATCAAGCTGGCCGGCCGACACATCCATTGTCAGGCTGGGATAAATTAAATCATATAATGATATAAATTCATTCCACTTTTCATTGAAATTCTCACTTCCGTTCCCGCTGACATCTTCTTTTAAGGCGCTGAATGTCGCCATAATCGGTCTTTCAAGCGAACCCCACAGCGGATCGGAGTGGTCTTCCATCGCATCCATTACAAGCCTGAACTGAGCGGCTGCGCGAATTTTTTCGGAATCTGAGGCATCCGCCTGTTTCAAGGCGCGCTCTAAATCATTACAGCCCAGAGTCACCTGCCTGACTTCGGCGCCGGTCAGTGAGTTTACGTGTGTCATTTTTTTCTTAAAGTAGCCAAGCACTTGCAGGGCCTCATCATACTGCGAATGCCTCGTCATCTGGAAAACGGTATCCGAAAGGTCGTTCAGTTCCTTGAGACCGCCCTCACCTTCAGCTTTAGCAGTTGTGATGAAACACATAAGAGCAAGCAAAAGACAGATCGTCAGCTTTCGTTTCATAGAGGTCCCTCCCACTCCTTCTCTTTACAGAATATGAAGAGCGGGACAAGGTTAGACCAAGATTCTATCAGTGTAAGTCAAGCTTTATCCGCCTTTTGGAAATCACCAAAACGTATGCAAGACCGAGTGAAAACAGGCTCAGCCAGAATGTGGCATAGCCGATCTCTTGCATATAAGCACTAAGCATTGAATAGCGGGGCATCATGCCGAAAAGATAATCAATGACGTCATTATGAAGCGTCCAAACAGCGGCAACGGCAAGATGCCATAACCGGAACCGAAAATACGGGCTGTATAAAACACCTTGAACCGCCATGGCGAAATGTGAAGCAATCAGCATGTACCCTTCCCAAGGCATCTGCCCCATTTTAATCAGCACAAAGATATTCATTCCGACCGCCCACAGCCCGTATTTTACAAGGGTTACAAGCGCAAGCGCTTCAAACAGCGGCGCGTTTCTTCTCATAAGAAATGCCAAAAGCACGAACAGGAAGAAAAACGTCGCCGTCGGGCTGTCAGGCACAAATATCAGAAAACGGAACGGCGTGTCCGCAAGCTGCGGCAAATACCAATAATAGCCGTACGCGGTACCGATAAAATTAACGGCAAGAGCAAGCAGAAGCATGCCGCGCCGTCCTAAAAGATAAGAAATCCACCTCATACGATCAACTCTCAGTCCTTAAAAAATATGTATCATGCAAAAAAAGCTGACATCCGGTCAGCTCTTTTCATAAAAGTATATCCTGCTATTGTCCGCTTCACAATACGTTATTTTGAGGTCGTTTCAGAAATGAACTTCGCCAGCTGATCAAGCTGTTTATCATTCCCTTTAAAAATACCGGCTGGCATCTGCCCTTTCCCTTTGACGGCGATCTTTTTAATTTCTTCCGGGCTCAGCCCGTTATCGACCAGGGACGGACCGGCGCCTCCGCCTTGAAGATTATCCCCGTGACAGGAAATACAGCCCTGTTCTTTAAATACTTTATAACCGTCTGATTCGGTATCAATGGCGGCTTCTTTTTTGATTTTCCCTTGCTCCTCCGCCTTCGCCCAGTCATGCGTCGCGACTGACTGCCACGTTAAAAAGACCGTAGCGCAAAGCGCCAAAAGCATCATGCCGACCGCAACCGGACGCTTCCACGGCCTTCTTTCAGATCCCCTGTCGAGAAACGGAGCCAAAAGAAGCGACCCGAAGGCAAGCCCCGGTATAATCATCGCGCCGATAACGGTGTAGCTCCCCGCGGCATATTCATATTTTAAAAGCTGGTATAAAAATAGAAAATACCAATCCGGCAGCGGTATATATCCCGTATCCGTCGGGTCCGCAACCCGTTCCAAAGGCGGCTCGTGCACTATCGTCAAAACGAGAAATCCGACGAGGAAAACGGCTCCGACCATCCATTCCTTCAGCAGGAAGTTCGGCCAGAACGCCTCTGTCTTTCCCGGATACTCTGAATAGTCTTTCGGTATATTCGGTTTTTTTTCAGCCGGAATCCTTGAATCTCCTACAAACTTCATTCCTTTCCCCCGGTGCATGTCATCCCCTCCCTTTTATATCAGATCTGTATTAAAGCGGTCCTGAAATTCCCTGCTTGCGAATCATGACAAAGTGGGCGCCCATGAGCGCAAACAAAGCGGCAGGGAGAAAAAACACGTGAATCGCAAAGAATCTCGTCAGCGTTTGGGCGCCGACAATATCGTGGTGGCCGGCAAGAAGGGTTTTCACCTGCGCTCCGATCAACGGCGTCGCCTCCGCAATCTGAAGACCTACCTTTGTCGCAAACAGCGCCTTCATGTCCCACGGAAGCAGATACCCTGTAAAACCGAGACCAAGCATCACAAAAAAGATCAGAACACCGACGATCCAGTTCAATTCCCGAGGCTTTTTATAAGCTCCCTGAAAGAAAACCCGCAGCGTATGTAAAAACATCATCACGATGACTAAACTTGCCCCCCAATGATGCATACCCCTTACAATCTGTCCGAAAGCGACTTCATTCTGCAAATAATACACAGATTCCCACGCGTTTTTAATATCCGGCACATAATACATCGTTAAAAACATCCCGGACAGCACTTGGATAACGGTTACAAAAAACGTCAATCCGCCGAAACAATAGACAAAAGCCGAGAAATGGTGAGCTGGATTCACATGTTCCGGCACTTCATGGTCGGCGATATCCCGCCACATCGGCGTAATATCGAGACGTTCGTCCACCCAGTCATAAATTTTGTTCAGCATGTCACCCTTCCCCCCTAGGCTTTGCTTTTCCAAGATACAAAAAGCCGTCCTTTACTTTTTGCTCATAACGGTCAAGAGGCGCGAGCGGCGGCGTGCCCGGAACGTTCGTGCCGTCTTTTTCATACAGCCCGTAATGGCAGGGACAAAAGAATTTGTTCGGATTTTTAGGATCATTGTTCCAGTTTACGGTGCAGCCTAAATGCTTGCAGATCGGCGAAAGCGCTATAATTTCATCGCCATGCTTGTAGACCCAGGCTGACCTGGATTCTTCCGATTCGTACCAGGCGTCGACCTGATGAATTTTAAAGTCAAACCGTTTCGGCTCCTTCGTCAATTCATCGACGCTGACAACCTGCACCATTTTTTGATCTCCCGTCGGTTTTAATACCGGGTCCAGCGCAAAACGGACCATAGGCATAAGCGCACTGGCGGCCATAAATCCCCCCACGCCGGTGAGCGCATAGTTTAAAAATTGCCTTCTTGATATATCTTGTTTTCCGCCCATCTCTTCCCCCCCTAAAAGATTGACCAAAAATTAACTAAAATAGAAAATAATTCTGAGATTTGACACCCTCATAATATATGAATCTTTCAGCAAGGTCAACAGAGGCAAAATGGCTGTTTTGCGGGATGTCTGGAGTTTTTAGGAATTGTTCCACTTCTGTAACAAAACGTTCAAAATTTCCCCGCACTTATCATCCGCTATTTTTCTCTTTAAAGAGTCTTTCATATGTTCAAACGGGACTGCAGGTATGTAGATGACATCAGATCCTATTTCAGAGTCCTTCCATTTTTCGTCTGCCGTCAGAAACAAGGCATGCCGGAAGCTGGTCATCACCTCTTCTTTGAATTTTTGCAGCAGGGCGATCTGTGATTGATCTATATCAACATATGTATAAGAGGGGAATAAATATACCCGTCCCTTCAACTGGCGCTCAAGCTCTTCAGAAAGCAATTGGGTGCTCTCCCCCCGTTCAACGGCCTCTTTTAAGCCTCCTGCAGACGTTATGGAAATTAACGGAATGACAGCGGTATCAATGTAAACCGCAGATTGCAAATAGACATCGGCATCAGCGGCCCTCCATCTCATGTCTGGTTCCTCCTCCTTACGCAACAAGCCTTGCATATTCTGCAAGGCTGTCATTTATGTGAGCTGATTCAATTGGCGGGAAAGCTTTTCAAATGTTTCTTTGTCGTGGCGGTCCAGCGCCTCGTCGATATCTTTAAGCAGCTTTTCCCGCTGGAAAGTGGATATGGCATGTTCTAATATTTTTTCGGCCATCCCCTGATCCTGTTTATTTTCAAACAGTTCTTTCGGCAGATGCGGATTTAATTCAAGAACAGCAGCATATTCAGGCGAGCTGTAAGCCGAACGGAAATTCAGCTGGATAAATAAATCCTGCTGCTTATTCAGCCGGATGTCGTGAAAAGATTTTTCTGCGTCCGTGGTCATGACATTTTCTTTGTAAAACCTAAACGGCACCTCATCAACGCAATGCGTAGACATGATAATGCCTCTCGGACAAAATTCAGCTTGTTCTACAAAATGGACTTTCTCCATTAATGTATCATGACTCATTAAATAATTTAAAATCCAGACGCACTCCCGGCGTTTAAGCTGATAATGATTTAAAAACCAACGGATAAAATCCTTTTTTTCATTGACAGAAACAGGGGTCTGCATGTAATTCCCTCCTCTATCGATCGTATAATCTGACATCACTTATACATTCAGCAAGCATGGTTCAAAATCCTGCTTATTTCAAAAATTCGTCCTCTATCCGTAAGATTGTTTCTTCAAGCTCTTCGTTTGTTCCATCCATTGAAAGCACTTGTTTTAAAAGCGGCAGCGCTTCTTTCTGGAGACCCTCTTCCAATAAGAAGTGAGCGTATTCATATAAGAAATCCCGATCCTCCCGGTAATGGAGGTACGCAGCTTCGAAGCTTTTTTTCGCTTCGTCATATTGCTCCAGACCCGTATAGGCGCCCGCCAAATACCAATTGTATTTCGGATCTTCTTCGCCGTAGCCGCGGACTTCCTGAATCAGATCAATAATCTCTTCATAGCTTTCTTCTTTATGATAGACGGCTAAAAGCGTATGGAGCGCTTCCACATAACCTGGATCGAGCGCCAGCGCTTCCTGAAGAAGCTTTTTGCCTTCGTCTTCGTTCCCGAGCTTTAACGCCATTTTCGCCGCATAGAGAAAAAGCTCTTTATTGTATTCATCGTAAGTAATACCTTCTTTAGCGGTTTTTAATGCATCTTCATACATGCCCTCTGCCTCGTAGCTTTTTGCAAGCGGCATATAAAGCGATGAATAAGAAGGATCAAGCCCTTTTAAATCAGAAAGCTGCTTAATGGCGGTTTTGACCATTCCCGCCTGATAGGCTGTGAAGCCGTACCCGAAAATCGTATTCGGTTCTGTATGTTCTGCTGCCGCTTTTTCATACCATGAAATCGCTTCTTCAAATTCACCCGCCGCGCTCAATGACTCGGCCAGCCTTTGATGAACATTTACACCGCCGATTTCGTTCCGCTCTTTTGCCGTCTCTTCGTAATAGGGAACGGCTTTTGCGTATGACCCTTGGGTAAAGTACAATTCTCCCAGAGCAAAATCAATAACAGGTTCATCTTTTAACATTGCTTTCGCCTGTAACAGCTTTTGCTCACTTACTTCAAATAAGCCCTGCATCTGATACAGATCAGCCATCAAAAGAAGGCTTTCCGCGTAAGACGGGTCTTCTGGTGATATCGTCTCCAGCACCTCAAGAGCTTTTTCTTCTTCATCAATATCTATTAACAATTCGGCGTAAAAATTCGTCAGCTCAGACTCATCCGGATAAAGGTCATGCAGATCACTGATCAGCGTTAACGCTTTCTCTGCGTTTCCCCATTCATAGTAGAGCTGGGCTGCAATGGCTTTGTCTTCGTCATGAAGCTGCGTTTCAGCTTTTGAAAGCGCTTCGAGTCCCTTTTCGGTTTCACCTGCTTCAACTAATTTTATGGCATCTTGAATCAATGTATTCAAATCAGACCGGTCCTTTCTTTTCCTATACCTCATCAACCAATGAAAAGGGTTTATTCGGGTTATTCTTATCATAATTCAGACAGGGTCTGCCCGCAAATAAGATGCTTCACCCGGCATTATAGTTTATCAAAAAATGGAGAGGAGGAAAACGGCAAAAAAGGGGACGCCATCTTTATACGCAAACAGCGCGGTGTGATCCGGCTGTTTCTGTAACGAAAACGCATCCCCCCTTCCTGTTATTTTTCCTGTTTAAGACAAGCTATGTCAAAGCTCAAGACTTTATGACACACGAAGAAAAAAGCCCGAAGAATCGTCTTCAGGCTTTTTTGGCTAATTGATCTAAATGCTCAAAGAATGTCGGATAGGAGACGTGGATCGCATCTGTATCACGAATGTCAATCGGCTCTTCCGTCAGACATGAGGCGATACCGAGCATCATGCCGATGCGGTGGTCGCCGTGGCTTGATACACTGACGCCGCCCGCGAGTGTCTTTTTGCCGCGGATTTTCATGCCGTCTTCAGTCGCTTCAATGTCTGCGCCGATTTTCCGGAGCTCTGATACAACGGTGTCGATCCGGTTCGTTTCCTTCACTTTCAGCTCCGCCGCGTCTTTAATGACCGTTGTGCCTTCAGCCTGCGTTGCCAAAAGGGCGATAATCGGTATCTCGTCAATTAAACGGGGAATGATTTCTCCGCCGATTTCTGCTGCTTTCAGAGCTGACGTTTCGATAACAAGATCTCCGTACGGCTCCGCGCTGTCCGCTTCTGATGGAATGACTTCGAGTGAAGCCCCCATCTGCTTTAAGACATCAATAATCCCTGTGCGCGTCGGGTTCAGGCCGACATTTTTCAGCACAATCCGGCTTCCGGGAACGGCAGCCCCGGCCGCGAGGAAAAAGGCCGCTGAAGAGATATCCCCAGGTACGAAAATATCAGCTGCCCGAAGCCGCTGACCGCCAGTTACGGAAGCGCTCGTCTCTGTTTCCGCAAGCTCAGCGCCAAATGCGTTCAGCATCCGTTCTGTATGATCTCTTGATTTATGAGGCTCGGTAACGGTCGTCGTTCCTTCTGCCTGTAATCCGGCAAGCAGCACGGCAGATTTGATCTGCGCGCTTGCAACGGGAGACACATAATCGATGCCTTTTAATTGTCCGCCTCTTACAGATAACGGCGTAAATTCTCCGTCCGCTCTTCCGTCAATCACGGCACCCATCTGTTTTAAAGGCTCCGTCACCCTCTTCATCGGGCGCTTTGCAATACTTTCATCGCCCGCTACCGTACTGTGAAATGGGCGTCCGGCTAAAATGCCGAGCATCAGGCGGATGGTCGTGCCGGAATTTCCGACATCAAGAAGGCTGTCAGGCTCATAAAGTGCGTCAATGCCGTTCCCGTGTATCGTTACATCACTTCCGTTCTGTTCAATGGAGACACCCATTTTTCTGAAGCAGGCAATCGTGCTCAGGCAATCGGCTCCCGGCAAAAAGTTTTTTACCGTTGTCGTTCCTTCTGCAAGCGCTCCGAACATAACAGAACGGTGGGAGATGGATTTATCCCCCGGAATATGAATTTCACCGTTTAAAGATGTCACTTTTTCTCTTTTCAATGTTTTCCACCTCAGTCAGCGTAAAATGTGTCATATTTGGCGCGGGATTGAATGCAGATTTCCGCCCGCTTGCGGTCATCATCCGTCTGGAAACTGATTCTCAGAATTCCGTTAATATCTTCTCTCGTTTCGATAATGCGGATGTTGGTGATGCTGATTTGTTCATCAGCCAATATCGCCGTAACCTCCGAAATGACCCCCGGATGATCGGGTACATCAACATAAAGGTCATAAAAGGACGGGATCGCCCCTTTTTGACGGATCGGCAGGCCGTCGCGGTAATCCTTCGCTTTTTTAAAGTAACCGAACAGGTTGTCCGCATCTTCATTTTCTACGTAAGATTCGATCGTGTCAATCTCCCGTTTCCACTCTTTGAAGCGGTCAAGCAGTTTATCTTTGTTGTGAAGGAGAATGTCTCTCCACATCGCCGGACTGCTGGAGGCTATTCTTGTAATATCCCGGAAACCGCCGGCCGCGAAACGCTTCAAAAGCGGGTAATCTTCTTCAGAACGGTGAGCCTGATGTACGAGACTGGCAGCAACGATATGAGGGAAATGACTGATGACGCTCGTCACGCCGTCATGCTCCTCAGGCGTCATCTCCACAAAGTGGGCGTTTGCCGCTTTCAGAAGCTCCTTCAGATGCGTTACTGACTGTTTAGAAGTTGATTTTCCCGGTGTTAAAATGTAAAACGCGTTTTCGAATAAGAATTCTTTTGCGGCAGCTGCCCCTGATTTATGAGACCCCGCCATCGGGTGGCCTCCGACAAATTGATAGTGAGCCGGAAGCACTTTGTCGGCGTAGCGGACGACTTTCTGTTTTGTGCTGCCCACATCCGTAATCAAGAGTTCATGGGTGATGCCCGAGGCGGCCAGCATATCAAGCATTTTCAGCGTTTGGGCGACGGGCGTGGCGATAATGATAACTGATGCTTGCTGCGCCCCTTCCGTAAATGAGCCGGCCCGCTCGTCAATAATCCCGAGCTTCAGCGCGGCAGTGAGCTGTTCTTCCGAAATATCCACACCGATAATCCGTTTATGCGGATGCTCCTTTTTGATGGCCAATGCGATCGATCCGCCGATCAGCCCGATCCCCGCAAGCAATATAGTATCCTTCATTTCACTCATTTCCTTTTTCATCTAGTTTAATAGAGCAAAGAGGTGATGCTTGATCACCTCTTATAATATTTCAGCTAAAATTGTCAGAATTTCCTCATTTTGCTCTTTCGTACCGACCGTAATTCTTAACGCTGTCGGAAATCCGAGCGCCTGCCCCGAGCGGACGATATAGCCTTTTTCCAGCAGGGCCTGGAACAGTTCATCTGCCGGGCGGTTAAAATCAATGAGCACAAAGTTGGTTTGTGAAGGATAACATGTTAAACCGTGGGTTTCGGCAAAATCATAATACTGCTTAAGACCGGCTTTATTTTTTTCGACACATTCCTTAATAAATGCCTGGTCATCAAGCGCAGCCAGTGCCGAAGCCTGACCGATTCTGCTCGTATTGAACGGCTCTCTCGCCGGCTCAATCTGGCGGATCAGCGCTTTGTCCGCAATGCCGTATCCGACGCGCAGCGCGGCAAGTCCGTACGCTTTAGAAAATGTGCGGAGGATCATGACATTCGGATATTGCTTTAAAAGCGGAATGCTTTCAGGGTAATCTTCGGCGGTGACATACTCATAGTACGCTTCATCAAGTACAACGAGGATTTCCTCAGGAACTCTGTCTAAAAAGGAAATTAATTCCCGTTCCGAAGTATACGTCCCCGTCGGATTATTCGGATTGCACACCCATATGACTTTCGTCTTGCTGTCAATTGCTTCCAGCATCCGATCCAAATCATGAGCACCGTCGCTGCGGAGCGGCACTTCACGCACTTCAGCGCCCTCAATCACCGCATTGTGTCTGTATTGCGGAAAAGTCGGAGCGGCGGTAATCGTGTTTGTCTGATCATTTAATAAAGAACGGCAGATAATCTGCACAAGCTCATCTGAGCCGTTGCCGAAAATGATCGAAGATTCACTGACCTGCAGATGCTCACTGAGCCGCGTTCTCAAAGCGGCACTGTAACCGTCGGGATACAGCGCGAGCTGCTCAATCTCCTGATGCAGCGCATCTTTAGCGGCCTGTGAACAGCCGAACGGATTTTCGTTAGAAGCGAGCTTCACTACTTTCTCAAGCCCGTATTCCATTTTCACTTCTTCTATTGGTTTGCCCGGCTGATACGGTTTCAGCTGCCGCAGCTGTTCTTTAATCTGCAAATCCAGTCACCTCATTTTACACTGTACAGTCGTCCGAACGTCTTTGCGTAGTCTTCAAATTCAAGAAGCGCATCGGCTCTTGTGCCGGGGTTCACAAGCTTTGTTTCAAGCTCTTCTACTTTTTTAACGAGCGCGCTTCCGACAACGACACCGTCTGATATTTCATTCATCTCCTCAACCTGTCTGCGGCTTGAAATGCCAAAACCGACCGCAACCGGAACGGAGCTGAATTCTTTCACTTTTCGGATAAAAGAGTATACAGACGGATCGAATTCTCTGCGTACGCCTGTCACTCCTAAAGAGGATACGCAGTACACAAAGCCGCCGGCCTGTTCAGTAATTATTTTCAGTCGGTTTTCACTTGTCGGCGCAACCAGCGAGATATAAGCGATGTTCTCCTTTTTGCATGCCTTTTGTAAAAGGGCGCTTTCCTCTAACGGAAGATCCGGAACAAGCAGACCGTCTATGTCGTTTTCCCGCAGTAAAGCGAAAAAGTGTTCTTTTTCTAATTGTAACACAGGATTATAATACGTAAAGAGGATAATTGGAATATGAACGCCGTTTTTTTTCATTTTGCCGCCAAGTTCAATGGCTTTAACGATATTCATTCCGTTTTCCAGAGCCCGTTTTGAAGCCCGCTGAATAACCGGGCCGTCGGCGAGCGGATCTGTGTAAGGGACGCCGATTTCAAGGGCTGAGGCGCCTGCGTTCTGCAATGACTTTGCCAGTTCAACTGAAATGTCAGGAAGCGGATCGCCAGCTGTAATAAAAGGGATAAATAGTTTTTCAGAATCATGCAGATTAAACATGTGTCTCCACCTCGTTTTCCAAAACATTCATCAGCGTATGAACGTCTTTATCTCCTCTTCCCGACAAACTGACGAGAATGATTTTATCTTTATCCATGTCTTTTGCCATTTCAAACGCTTTTGCTAAAGCGTGTGCAGATTCAATAGCCGGAAGTATGCCTTCTGTTTCAGAAAGCAGACGCAGCGCGGCGATCGCTTCATCATCTGTCACACTTTCGTACGTTACACGGCCGCTTTTATGCAGATAGGCATGCTCCGGCCCGATCCCCGGGTAATCAAGGCCTGCTGAAATGGAATACGGTTCGATAATCTGCCCGTATGCATCTTGTATTAAATAGGTCATCGAACCGTGAATCACCCCGAGCCTCCCTTTTGCGATCGTTGCCGCATGCAGCGGTGTATCAATTCCTTTTCCGGCAGCCTCGGCGCCGATCAGCTCAGTATCTTCGTCTAAAAAGGCCTGAAAAATGCCCATCGCATTGCTTCCGCCGCCGACACATGCAACAACCTTATCCGGGAGCGTTCCTTCGGCTTTGCGGAGCTGTTCTTTCGCTTCCTCGCCGATGATTTTCTGAAACTCGCGAACGATGTAAGGATACGGATGCGGGCCTACAACAGAACCGATTAGGTAGAAATGATCTTCACAATGCTGGACCCAATATCTGATCGCCTCATTCGTCGCATCTTTCAGCGTGCCGTTTCCGCTTGATACCGGCACCACTTTTGCGCCGAGCAGCTTCATGCGGAATACGTTCAGCGACTGGCGCGCAACGTCCTCTTCACCCATAAAAACCGTGCACTCAAAACCGAATTTTGCGGCGGCTGTCGCGGCGGCAACACCGTGCTGTCCCGCACCGGTTTCGGCAATGATTTTCGTTTTGCCCATCTTTTTGGCAAGCAGAATCTGGCCTAACGCGTTGTTTATTTTATGGGAACCGGTATGGTTTAAATCTTCCCTTTTCAGATAGATTTTTGCCCCGCCCAAATACTCCGACACCCTGTCTGCAAACGTTAATGCCGTCGGTCTGCCTGAGTAATCAAACAATAGTTTTTGATATTCGGCATGAAAAACGGGATCATTCTTTAATTCTTTGAAAGCCGTTTCGATTTCTTCGAGGGGCCGCATTAATGTTTCAGGGACAAACTTGCCGCCAAATTCGCCGTATCTTCCGATTTCATTTGGATATGGATACATAATGGTTCATCCTTTCTTCTAAAAGCCGGATCAGTGTTTGATCCTTTTGTCCGTTTTTTTCAATTCCGCTGGCAAGATCTATACCGCACGGGCGTGATTTCAGTAAGCCGGTAATCGTTTCAGGATTAACGCCGCCCGCAATAAAACAGCGCTTGTTTGCTTTTTGAGCCTGCTCCCGGTACAAAGGGACACGCTTCCACGAAAACGCGATTCCCGTGCCGCCCCTCATGCCTTTGACTGAAGAATCAATGACATAGCCGTCGACGGCAGATGCAAATTGAGCCATCTGACGGAGCGTGCTTTCTCCGTGATGGAGCGCTTTCCATATCTCAGAACGCACAAGAGGACGGAGACGGCGGGCATCCTCAGGCGATTCATCACCGTGAAGCTGGATAACGTCAAGGGACAGATCAGAAGCGGTTTGCGCGATGTTTTCTATCGTTTCATTCACAAAAACTCCGACATGTTTCTTGTCTGTCCGGATCTCTTGTTTCCATTTCCGGACATCAGCCGGGGTGACCTTCCGTTTGCTTGCGGCAAAAATAAATCCCAGGTAATCCGCTTCTGAGGCTGCCGCAAGCTCATAATCACGCTTCGATCGTATTCCGCAGTACTTTAATTCAGGCTTTTTCATACCCTCACTCCCCGAACAGCCCTCGGATCGCCTTTTGCTGTGAATCCTCTCTCATTAAGGATTCTCCGATCAATACAGCCTGCGCCCCGTGCTTGTTGACGAATTGCAGGTCAGCCAAAGAGCCGATCCCGCTTTCACTGACCAGCAGACAGCCGTCCGGCACAAACTGCGCTATTTTTTCCGTTTGCGAAACCGAAGTACGGAACGTTTTTAAGTCCCGGTTGTTAATGCCGAGAATGTCCGGCTGAAACACCTGTAAAATTCGTTCAAGCACGGTTTCATCATGGACTTCCACAAGAACGTCCATGCCCTTCTCACGTGCTTCCAGGTAAAGCTCATAAAGCTTTGATGGTTCCAGCGCTTCACCGATCAGTAAAATCGCATCAGCACCGAGCCGGTACGATTCCTCCACCTGCAGGGAGTCAATAATAAAATCCTTTCTTAATACGGGAAGAGAAACGCTTTTTTTAACATCTGTCAAAAAGTGATTTCTCCCCTGGAAAAAACGGGTATCCGTCAGAACAGAAAGGGCGTCGGCTTTGGCTGCTTCATAATCTGCCGCAATCTCTTCCGGAACAAAATGCTCTTTAATCAGTCCTTTAGACGGCGAAGCTTTTTTCACTTCAGCAATCAGCCCGATAAAACGGTTCGGATTCAGGAGCGCTTCCTTAAAAGATCTCCGTTCAATTTGACAGGTTTCCGGCAGCACAATGGATTTGATTTCTTCTTTTTTCTGCTGAATGATTTGATCAAGCATATAATTCTTCCTCTTTCTGTTTCAGACGTTCGAGCTGCCTTTTGGCATCTCCGTTTTGAATCGTTTCTAAAGCGATTTTTGCTCCTTCTTTCAGATCGTTTGCGAGACCTGCCGTATAAATGGCCGCTCCCGCATTTAAGGCCGTAATGTGCAGAGCGGACGACGGAGCTTCATTTGCAAAAATATTCTGAATGAGATGCGCGCTTTCTTCCGCTGAGCTCACTTGAATATCTTTCAGCGAACCTTCTTTAAAACCGAATTGTTCAGGTGATACCGCATATTCCAGACGTTCACCGTTTTTCAGCTCAATGACATCGGTCGGTGCTGTGACGGACAGTTCATCTAACCCGTCACGCGCCGACACAAGCATGACGTGCCTGACTTCAAATTGTTCCAAAGCGCTTGCCATCAGGCGCGCTTTTTCAGATGAATAGACGCCGATCACCTGCCGTTTCGCCTGCATCGGGTTGCTGAGCGGGCCAAGCAGGTTAAACACGGTTCGGAAGCCCAGCTCTTTTCTCACAGCGGCGAGGTGCTTCATTGACGAATGAAACAGCGGGGCAAACAAAAAACCCATTTGCTTCGTCTCAATACTGTGTTTGACACTGTCAGGGGTGGCTTGAATGGAAACACCCAGTTTTTCCAGCACATCCGCGCTGCCGCTCTTAGACGACACGGAACGATTTCCGTGCTTGGCAACTTTGGCTCCGGCGGCAGAGGCTGTAATCGCTGCTGCCGTTGATATGTTAAACGTAGAAATCCCGTCTCCGCCTGTTCCGCACGTATCAACAACATCCTCCAGGCCATCTGCCGTCTGCGCACGGGCCCGCATCACTTTTACAAATCCGGCGAGCTCCTCCGCCGTTTCGCCGCGGTGGGCTAATACCGATAAGATTCCGCCGATTTCAGACTGCGACATGTCTCCGCTCATCATCATTTCCATCAGCTTTTCGGCTTCTCCGGTTTTCAGCGTGCCGCCATTAACGCACGATTGCAGAAATTTGTTCATCCGTCTTCTCCTCCCCGCCAGAAAAGATGTCTTCTGCGATTTGAATCGTTTTTAAAAGTGCCCCCGCTTTGTTGCAGCTCTCTTCATATTCGGCTTCCGGGACGGAATCAGCGACTATTCCCGCGCCCGCCTGCACCGACGCCGTACCATTTTTGACACTCATGGTGCGGATGGTAATACAAGAATCAATCGATCCGTCAAATCCGATATAAGCGATACATCCGCCGTAAGTTTCTCTGGAAGTCGGTTCTAATTCATTTAAAATCTGCATGGCGCGGATTTTTGGAGCGCCCGAGAGTGTTCCTGCCGGGAATGCCGACATCAGTGCATCAACCGGATGGACGCCCTGTTTTAAACGGCCGGTTACAACGGAGATGATGTGCATCACATGTGAAAAAGAAACGATCTTCGTGAATTCCGGAACGGTTACGGAACCATACTCCGCGACTCTGCCGATATCATTGCGCGCCAGATCGACGAGCATGTAATGTTCAGCTTTTTCTTTTTCGTCATTCATCAGCTCTTTTTTCAGGCGTTCGTCCTCTTCTTTTCCGGCTCCCCTTTTTCTCGTTCCCGCGATCGGATGTATTTCCAGATGCCTGTCATGCACACGGATCAAGCGTTCAGGCGAGCTCCCGACAATGTCTCTGTCCGGCAGTTTAATATAGTACATATAAGGTGAAGGGTTGACGATGCGGAGCACCCTGTACAGCTCAAAGGAATGTCTGGATACCGGGATCTCAAACTTTTGCGACAGCACTCCTTGAAAAATATCTCCCGCTTTTATATATTCTTTCAGTTTATTAACGCCGGCCATAAACTCTTCTTTCGTATTATTGGATGTCACATTGGCAAAGCCCGGTGTTTCAAATGTACCTTTTGAAAAAAACGGCTCTTTCATTTCCTTCGGTTCTGTCAAAATACCGATAAGCTTGCAAAGCTCCGCGCAATTTTCTTTAAAAACGGCCCGTTTTTCTTCTTCCGTCTCCCGGCCGTTAAGCGCCGCATATTGAATGAAATGCACTTGTTTCGTTTCATGGTCGTAGGCGATGATTTTCCGGCAGACAAACAGCATGCATTTTTCTAAATCTGTTTCTTTTGCATGGCTTGGCACGGTAGGCTCAATTAAAGGAATCATGTCATAGCTCAGATAACCGACCGCCCCTCCCGAAAACGGGATATCAAGCTCTGGCGTTTTAATGCGGAAGCTTTCATTCATCCAGTCAAGCACGGCTTTTAAATCTCCGGCTTCAAACAGCGTAAGCCCTTTCGGATCAACGGCAGTGAATGTGTGATGACTCTCTTTAATCGTGATAAAAGGATCGAGACCGATAAAAGAGTATCTTGACCAGCTTGACGACTCATCCTTGCTTTCCAGCAAATACGTAATGTTTCTGTCCAGTTTTTCAACCATCTGAATGGGCGTGATCGTATCGACCGTAAAAGTCTCTGCGATTGGAATGGTGCGGTGTGTCAGACTGTCCTTTAAAAATAAAGAAACATCCGATTGTAAATTCATGATTCTCCTCCTTACGGTAAGGAGAATGAGATGAGGAGTGAGAGGGGTCTTGCGTATAAGAAATAAACCCAAAAGAAAGGCTTCTTTTGGGCAGAATAAAAACGTGTTTATCTCAGCTCAGCTAAACTCATTCTCTGCTACCCTATTCTAAACTCAACTGTTTCATCAACTGACTTCTAAGCTTTATACACACTCTTGTGTATTTCTAAGCTTTTTTTATCGTATTACATGTCAGTATTTTTTGTCAATGATAAATCCGGTCTTAACACAACGGCTTTTTCTAAATAGACATGCTTGATTTCATCTTGAGGCGTATCCGTCTGAACCGTCATCAGGACACGGATACACTTTTTCAAAGCGCCTGCGACATCCATTTCCTGCATGCATGTTACCGGGACGTACTGCCACCCGGAAAGGCGGCGGACCGCTTTTGCCGGAAATACGGAATGGATGTCAGGCGTGGCGGATAACAGGATCTGCACGACGTCTTCCGGCTTGCATCCATTTTGTTCAATGATTTTTTCAAGCAGCTGCTGTGTTTTTTCTAAAATTTCTTGTTCGGTGTCTTGTTCCACCGTTGTTGCTCCGCGAATGCCGCGTATCATCATGCTGTTTCCTCCATTCGCCATTTGTTCAGCAAATTTTCAAGCTCATCTTTTGAAAGCATACAGTCCTGCGCTTCGCCTAATTCCTTCAATACGATGAACTGAGTCATGCCTCCGCGCGTTTTTTTGTCATTCATCATCCGGGCGGAGAGAACCGATGTTGCAATATCTTGTCTGATGCTTCCCGGGTAGCCGAGCCCAATCAGCCATTGCGTGAGTTCTTTTCTGTTCATCTTGCATCCCGCAACTTGTTCACTCACGTAAAGGGCAAACTGCATGCCGAGGGCGACCGCATCTCCATGTGTAATCCGGCCGTAGCCGTATTCCGCCTCAACGGCGTGGCCAAGCGTATGTCCGAAATTCAGAAAAGCTCTTATCCCCTCTTCCTTTTCGTCTTCACGCACAACGGCCGATTTGATTGAGATTCCTTTATAAATCATTTCATTCAGCTCAGCGCTTGTCAGTCCGTTTAACGTATCAAGCGTGAGAAGCTTTTCTAAAAAAGCGTGATCGGCGATAAACGCATGTTTTATCACCTCAGCCATACCCGATCTCAGCTCTTGTTCCGGCAGGGTTTTCAGAAGCTCCGTATCATAAATCACCGCTTTCGGCTGATAGAACGCTCCGATTAAATTCTTTCCGAGTTTATGATTGACGGCCACCTTGCCGCCGACCGCGCTGTCATGGGCAAGCAGTGTCGTCGGCATTTGGATGAAATCAATTCCGCGCATAAAAGTCGCTGCGCAAAAGCCGGCCAAATCACCCGTCACACCGCCTCCGAAGGCGATCATACATGAAGAGCGGTCCATATGGAAAGCGATCGCTTCCGATTGAATCCGTTCATACTCTTTCAGAGACTTCGCTTCTTCTCCGCTCGGGACGATCACTTTTTTTACGGGCCATGTTTCGTTTAGAAGCCGGAACATCTCATCACCGTAAAGCCGGTCGACTTCAGCGTCGATGACGAGCAGGATTTTTGTCAGCGGCCTGTTCAGTGAAGTCAAAAGTGCAGCGGCCTGTTTCCTGATGCCTTCACCGATATACACGGGATATGCGGAGGAAGCCGTCCGAACCTCAAGCTCCTTCATTAGAATTCCCTCGATAGTTTCTTCATGTTTTCAACATTTTCTTTAATGCGGTCGATCTGGTCAAGGCCGAATTGTTCTACGACGGCATTTGCGATTTCCCAGGCCACTGCCGCTTCAGCCACGACGCTTGCCGCAGGAACCGCGCAGCTGTCTGAACGTTCAATGCTCGCTGAGAACGGCTCTTTCGTTTCAATATCAACGCTTTTCAGCGGCTTATATAAAGTCGGGATCGGTTTCATAACACCGCGGACGACAATCGGCATTCCTGTCGACATACCGCCTTCTAATCCTCCGAGCCTATTTGTGGCGCGTGTGTAGCCTTTCTCTTCATCCCACACGATTTCATCATGAACATCACTGCCGTTTTTGCCGGCCGCTTCAAAACCGATGCCGAACTCGACCCCTTTAAAAGCATTGATCGACAGAACGGCAGCGGCGAGCTTGCTGTCCAGTTTACGGTCATAATGGACATAGCTTCCGACACCGACCGGCATGCCTTCGACAATCACTTCAACGATTCCGCCGATTGAGTCGCCGTTTGCCTTCGCTTCATCAATGGCTGCCATCATTTGCCGGCCTGCTTCTTCATCGTAGCATCTGACCGGTGATTCTTCCGTTACCCGCTTGAGATCTTCAATGGATGTGTAGGCGGTCTTCTCGGCTTTTACCCCGCCGATTTGCAAAACATGTCCGGCCACTGTAATGCCAAGCTCCGCTAAAATCTTTTTAGCGACGGCTCCGGCAGCCACGCGAACCGTTGTCTCACGCGCGGAAGATCGTTCTAACACATTTCTCATATCGCGGTGATTGTACTTAATGGCGCCGTTTAAATCCGCGTGCCCCGGTCTCGGTCTTGAGATCTGGCGTTTCATTTCACTTTCTTCTTCTTCTGTAATCGGTGCGGCACCCATAATTTTTGTCCAGTGGGTCCAGTCTTTATTTTCTACAACGAGCGCAATGGGTGAACCGAGTGTCCGGGCATGCCGCACGCCGCTCGTAATCTTCGCTCTGTCCGTTTCAATCTGCATGCGCCGTCCGCGCCCGTGCCCTTTTTGGCGTCTGGCAAGCTCAAAATTAATGTCTTCCTCAGTTATATAAAGCCCCGCAGGCACACCTTCTATAATGGTCGTCAGCTGCGGACCGTGTGATTCTCCGGCTGTTAAGTATCTCATTTCGTTCTTCTCCCTTCATCACATTAACGCTTTTAAGTAAAACTATAACACAAGTTTTCATAAAATGTCTTCTATCTTTTTTGATAAAAAAATGTATCGGTGCTTTCAAGGCCGAATTTTTCCGGGCTGAAAATTTGTTCTGTGCTTCCGACAAACAGAATTCCGTTCTTTTTCAGGCTGTCCGCCATTTTCACATACAGCTCTTCTTTCGCTTTTTCAGTAAAATAAATAAAAACATTGCGGCAGACGATCAGATCAAAATCCTGTTCATAGCTGTCGGCAAGCAGGTTATGCCGCTTAAACCGGATGTTTTTCTGAATCTCTTGTTTTACTTGATAGCTGTTGTCAGCCTGCTTGGTGAAATAGCGGCTTTTTATAGAAGCCGGCACCTCTTGCAGAGACCGCTCCTGATAGATGCCCCGCTTGGCTTTGCCGAGCGCCTTTTCATCAATATCTGTCGCCAATATATCAAAGCCGGCCAAACCCGCCTGCTGATTGAGAATCATGGCCAAGGTATAGGGTTCCTCCCCCGTTGAACAGGCCGCACTCCATATTTTTAACGGTTTGTTATGCTTTATTAACGGAAGAATTGAGGTTTCAAGAACTTCCCATCGTTTATAATTTCGGTAAAATTCAGAAACATTGATTGTCATCCTGTCCAATGTTTCATTTAATAAAAGCTTGTCTTTCTCCAAAGCGGCGGCAAATTCCTGAAAATCTTTGAATCCCTTTTTTTCATAAAGGGACGTCAGCCGCCTTTTCATTTGTGCTTCTTTGTATAAAGATAAATCAACACCGGTTATTTTCTTCCACTTGGTGATAAAAATGTCGTAAGGCTCCATTGCTTCTCTCCCAATCTCGCTGTCTTTTGTCCTAGTATAGCCTGTTTTCTTTCTAATTTGTACGATTTCAATAAAAAAATCAGCCCGCAGGCTGATTTGTGAGAAATGAAAAGACAGGGCAGCGAAGCCTCTGTCTTTCTTAAAATATGTAAACCTTTTCATAACAAGAGAAAAAGAAAGGCTGACGGCTTAGTACACCCAGTCGGCCATTAATTTTTGATACGGTACAAGCTCTTCCTGTTTAAAGAAAATGTCAATTTCCCGTTCAGCGCTTTCTAAGGAGTCTGAACCGTGAATGATATTTTTGCCGACAAACATGCCGTAGTCACCGCGAATCGTGCCTGGCAGTGCGTCTTTCGGGTTTGTTTTTCCGATCAGCTGTCTTGTGATCTCTACTACATTTTCCCCTTCCCATACCATTGCAAATACGGGTCCAGATGTAATAAATTCCACAAGCTCACCGAAAAACGGTTTCCCTTTATGTTCAGCATAATGGTTTTCAGCCATCTGTTCTGAAACTTGCATCAGCTTGGCTCCTGCCAATTGTAAGCCCTTACGCTCAAATCTCGATAAAATCTCTCCGATCAGCTGGCGCTGTACGCCGTCCGGTTTTACCATGATAAAAGTTTTTTCCATAAGATTCTCCACCCCATCATTATGTATAGGCTTTCAAGTTGCACACCGAAATCGTAACATCTTTCTGACAATTAATCAATCCAGGGCGGAGAATGTTCACATCTTGTTCGTAAAAGGAGTTAAAATTTCCGTTTGCCGATATATTTGGCAATGGCGGCCAATGATGAACGCGCACGTCCCCTCGGCAGCGTATTCAGCTTTTCAAACGCTTTTTTTAAGTATCTGTCACTGACGGCCATTGATTTTTCAATCGCATCTGTGCGTTTAATATTTTCAATAATGGGGGCGAGCTGCTCCTGTGTTGTTTCGCTGTTAATTAATTTCAGCTGATTTTTCAATTCAGGCTGACGCAGCGCGTACAAAACGGGCAGAGTGACGTTTCCTTGCAGCAGATCTCCTCCGACCGGTTTTCCCAGCTCCTCTTCCGTTGAAGTGAAATCAAGGATATCATCAATAATCTGGTAGGACATGCCCACGTAATAGCCGAACCAATATAATGCTTTATGAATCTTTTCATCAGCTCCTGAAGCGATGGCGCCGAGCTGGCAGCTGACGGCGATAAGAAGCGCCGTTTTCCGTTTGATGCGGCGTAAATAGGTTCTGAGGTTTTGTTCCATATTATATTTATCTTTGATCTGTTCAATTTCTCCGAGGCATACTTCTACGATGGTTTTGGACAGGATCCGGTGGGCTTTCGGCTCATCCAGTCTCGTCATCATCTCAAGCGAGCCCGCAAGCATATAATCACCGGTATACATGGCGATGCGGTTGTCCCATTTGGCTTTAATGGTCGGCTTTCCTCTCCGCAGCTCGGCGTCATCAATGACGTCGTCATGCACGAGGGACGCCATATGAATCATTTCCAGCGTCACCGCAACATATTTTATTTTATTAATGTCATAGTCGCCGAACATGCCGGAAAGCAATACGAAAACAGGACGGATCCGCTTGCCTCCTGCCTGAAGCAGATGGAGCCCGGCTTCACTCAGCAAGGGATAGTCAGACCGTACCGTCTGCTCAAGCTCCCTTTCGATCACATCAATATCATCATTTAAAAAAGAATAGGCCATTTTAAATTTCATATCATTCACCCAAACATCTGTATATTCATCATTTCCAGCCGATATGCGTAGCGGCCACTCCGCCGGTAAACGAATGGTATTTGACATTCGTCAGGCCCGCTTCTTCAAACAGACGCGCAAGCTCTTTCATACCGGGAAATTCTCTTGCTGATTCTTGAAGCCAAGAATATTCTTTATAGCTCTTCGCAAACATTTTTCCGAAGAAAGGCATGATGTATTTAAAATAAAGAAAATATGCCTGTCTGAAACCGATCATTTCCGGCTGGGATGTTTCCAGGCATACGACCTGTCCGCCCGGTTTGACGACGCGCCGCATTTCTTTCAGCACGGTCAGATAGTCGGGAACGTTCCGGAGTCCGAAGCCGATGGTGACAAAATCAAAAGAATCATCAGCGAAAGGAAGCTCCATTGCGTTTCCGTGCAAAAGCTCAATTTGGCTGTAACCGCCCTCTTTTACTTTTTTCTCGCCGATGCTCAGCATATTTTTGCTGAAATCCAGCCCTTTGATTTCGCCGCTTTTTCCGGCAGCTTCTGCGAGGGCAATCGTCCAGTCAGCCGTCCCGCAGCAGACGTCAAGCGCTTTTGCGCCTTCTTGCACATTCATGATCTGCATCGTTTTGTCGCGCCATTTTTTATGCTGCTGAAAACTGATGACAGAGTTCATTTGGTCATAATTTTTATAGATTTTTTCAAACACGCCGTGTACGCGCTGTTCTTTTGACTCCTGCATGTTGATTACCCTTCTTCCACTTTCTGATGATATGTTTTGTCTTGGCTGATCGCTTTAAGCCGGTTCAGCATTAGATTTTGGATTGGTGAGTTGAGCGGCAGCAGCGTTTCAATGCTTTGCTTCGCCTTTCGGAAGCTTTCTTCCAGTATTTCAGCCTTTGATTTCCCTGACTTTACAATATTGCCGATGACATCGAGAAATATAGCATTGCCGTTCATCAGCCGCTTATACACAAAAAAATCACTCGCCAGCTCTTTCCAGCGCGGAAGATTAAAGTGGTCTGACACTCTGTGAAACAGGGCCGCTTCCACAATCGCCATGCTTTCGATCAATTGGTTCAAGTCATTGACAGACCGATCGTACAGACGGATTTTATGCTCATTGATTTCTTTAATTGCCGTAGCGAGCGTCCGGATCATATAGATATCCTTCATTTCAGATAAAAGCGAATAATACAATCCGCTGAAATAGTCGCCGGCAAGTACGGTGAGCTGCCGGTTTTTATTTTCGTCTCGCTTTAACGCTCTGGCTGTTGTCACTTCATCGTGGGTATCAAGGGCGCTTTGGACAAGCATCGCAGTTACTATGTAATTTTCTCTGTCGTTGTTCTTAATGTCCGCCTCTTCAAACAAAGCGTGAAAAAGAAGAAGCTTATCCTCATCGATTTTCGGCGCAGAAATATGTTTCGCTAAATAAGGATGAGACAGCTTTTGTTTTAATTTCGTATTTAAATTCGCTAAAGTTCCGTAGATGTCTTGCAAAAATATCACCCTTGTCCCCAAATTCACATTTATTCTAATATGTATGAGATTTACTCGTCATTATTATACGCAGGTATCATTATAGCATAAAAAAAAGAAATTGGCTGTATTCTCCCGCCGTTTGCGGGCATTTGGCAAAAGCGGGAAACAGCCGGCTTATTTTTTTTCGCTGTTCATTTCTCCGTAAGCGGTCTGGATGAGGGCGTTGCCCCTCACTTTGATGGCTGAAGTATGCTCTGTAAACTGAGCGATAATCACTTCACCTTTGTCCAGCTTTTCAGAATGGTGGAATTTCGTATCCGTTCCTCTCGTTAAACCGATGACGTTCACACCGTCCTCGACCGCTTTAATGACGACAAAATCACTTGAATGCTTTGAATTCATATCTGCACCCTCTATCATAATTAATCCGCACGTTTAATATGTTCTAACACTTCGGAACGCGCCGCAGCGTCATCTTTAAAAATACCTCTTACAGCGGAAGTTACCGTTTTTGCCCCCGGCTTTCTTACGCCTCTCATCGTCATGCACATATGCTCAGCTTCAACGACAACCATGACGCCGTGGGGATCTAAGGTGTCTACGATGCTTTCTGCAATCGTTGAAGTAATGCGCTCCTGCAGCTGCGGGCGTTTTGAAACGGCTTCCACTGCACGCGCCAATTTACTCAGGCCTGTCACTTTACCGCCGCGCGGAATGTAGGCAATATGCGCTTTTCCGTAAAAAGGAACAAGATGATGTTCACACATAGAATGAAACGCGATATCTTTTACAAGAACAAGCTCCTCGTGGTCCTCGCCGAAAACGGTTTTGAAATGCTCTTTCGGGTCTTCATTTAACCCCGAGAATACTTCCGCGTACATTTTCGCCACGCGTTTCGGTGTATCTAAAAGACCTTCCCGGTCCGGGTCTTCTCCAATCGCCTCTAAAATCTGGCGAACTGCCTGTTCAATCTGTTCTTTATTAACTTCTTTCATTGTCTGTGTCCTCCACCATTGAATACATTTAATTTCGATTCTAGCACATTTGACGCGCCAAAAGCAAAACGAAAGTCCTGCCCGGAGACCGAGGCTGCTTAAATATGAAAAGCCCCTTTATCAAGGGGCTTTTCTGTGAAGAAACAAAGTGTATGTATCAGATGCATACACGATCTATATTCACAATTATTTTCCTGCAACAGCGTCTTTAAGAGCTTTACCTGGTTTGAAAGCAGGTACCTTGCTTGCAGGGATTTCGATTTCTTCACCTGTTTGCGGGTTACGTCCTTTACGTGCAGAACGCTCGCGCACCTCAAAGTTACCAAAACCGATCAGTTGGATTTTATCACCATTTTTAAGTGCATCTAAAATCGTATCAAAAACAGAATCAACTGCTTTTGTAGCGTCTTTTTTAGACAATTCGCTTGCTTCTGCAACCGCATTGATTAGTTCTGTCTTGTTCATGCCTTTCACCTCCTCCCAAAAGGGTATCAATTCAGCAGTTTATTATCATTTCTTCACAGTTCAGCCTGATTCTAAACCTGTCTTATAAAAAATCAAAGCAGGGAAGAACAGACAAGTAAACGGCTTTTCAAAAGAAAACAGACACTTTGAGGAATGTTTGTCCAACAAAGTGAAGATTTTCTGTAAGTAGAGTAACACATATAAAAAGCCATATCAAGCATTTTAAAGCCCCAATCCCTTGCTCGTCAAGGTTTTCGCGTGTTTTACCGAACAAATATTCCTTTTTTTGCTTTTTTCCTCCTAATCCTTGATTGATTTCCAGTATCTAAAAGACAAAAAAAGACCCCCCGTTTCAGGAAGAGGTCCTTCAGCTTACAAAATAATGGCGATCAGGCCGCCTGAGCCTTCGTTTATAATTCTTTCAAGCGTTTCTTTCAGTTTATATCTCGCATTTTCCGGCATAAGCGACAGTTTCGCCGAGATTCCTTCTCTCACGATCGAGCTCAATGATCTTCCGAAAATATCGGAGTTCCAGATCGAAAGCGGATCATCCTCAAAGTCCTGCATTAAGTAGCGGACAAGCTCTTCGCTTTGCTTTTCCGTCCCGATGATCGGCGCGAATTCACTTTCCACATCCACTTTGATCATATGAATGGACGGGGCGACCGCTTTCAGCCTTACTCCGAATCTTGATCCCTGTCTGATGATTTCCGGTTCATCAAGGCTCATATCCGTTAAGGCCGGGGCTGCAATGCCGTAGCCGGTCTGTTTCACCATTTTCAGCGCGTCTGAAACCTGATCATATTCCTTTTTCGCGTGGGCGAAGTCCTGCATTAATTCAAGCAGGTGGTCTTTCCCGCGGATTTCGACGCCCACTACTTCTTTTAAAATCTGGTCGTATAAATGATCCGGCGCGTATAAATCAATTTCTGCGACACCCTGGCCAAGTTCAATTCCGGCCAATCCGGCGCTTTCGATAAACTCAAATTCACTGAAGTGGCCGACAACCCGGTCGACGTCGCGCAGTCGTTTGATATCTTTTACGGTTTCTTTCACTGATTCCTGGTAACTCTCTCTGAGCCAGTGATTTTCTTTCAGCACCATGACCCAGCTCGGAAGGTTGACATTCACTTCCAGCACAGGGAACTCGTAAAGCGCTTCTCTGAGAACGCTTAACACATCTGTTTCCCTCATGCTTTCAACACTCATGGCGAGAACGGGGATATCATATTTCGCGCTTAATTCAGCTCTGAGCGCTTCTGTTTCCGGGTGGTACGGCTTCACCGAGTTGATGACCATAATAAACGGTTTGCCGACTTCCTTCAGCTCGTCAATGACTCTTTCTTCCGCTTCTACGTAATCGCCCCGCGCAATATCACCGATTGAGCCGTCCGTCGTAATGACGACCCCGATTGTGGAATGTTCCTGGATGACTTTTCTCGTACCGATCTCCGCCGCTTCATGAAAGGGAATCGGTTCTTCGTACCATGGTGTATTAATCATTCTCGGGCCGTTTTCATCTTCATACCCCTTCGCACCGGGAACCGTGTATCCCACACAATCCACAAGACGGATATTGACGTCAAGCCCTTCCGCCACATGTACGGACATGGCTTGATTCGGAACAAATTTTGGTTCTGTGGTCATTATCGTTTTTCCTGCTGCGCTTTGCGGAAGCTCATCCTGCGCCCGCGCTCGGTCGGCTTCATTGCTGATATTCGGGAGCACCACAAGCTCCATAAATTTTTTAATGAATGTAGATTTCCCTGTACGGACAGCGCCGACGACTCCTAAGTATATATCGCCTCCTGTTCGTTCAGCGATATCCTTGAAAATATCGACCTTTTCCAAGTGATCCCCTCCCGGACTTCCTATCCTTATCATTTTTCATTCACCATTCTTCAATCAAATACAGGACACTATATGTGTATGACGTTGTCCTATTTCAATATGACATCTTTAGAAAATTTTCAGGCAATCTTTTCTATCGGAATCAAAAAAACCTTTCTCCCTATTTGTATGCGCGGGAGAAAGGTTCATTCCTGTTTCGTTTTACTTTCTAAAAAAACGGGTTCCTGTTTTTCATTTACGGTGTATGTGACTGAAAAGGCCGGGACGAAAGGCGTCTCTTTCCATAAAATATCCTGAATTTCCGCGCCCGGTCTGATTTTCTTTTTGTTTTCTTTCAGACAGCGGGCGAGATCGACGCGATAGTCGGCATAGATTTCTCCGTCAGCGCCGATTAAAAGCGGAAGAGACGTGCCTGAAACCGGACTTTTGACTGAAGGAGTGTCTTTCATGCCGAGCTTCTTTTTATTTAAAGTGAACAGCCCTTTTGAAACGGCATCCTCATAGGGCGGATATGTATGTTTTTCCTGATACATTTTAACACGCAGCTTCATATCGCGGATTGCCTCAGCCATTTGGAGATCGATCAGCTTCACGGTAGGCTTATTTTCCACATCGACAAGCACGTATTGGTACATTCCTCCGCTTTCAAAAGCTGATGCCGGCGGCTCCTCTATATATCTGGGCGCGAGCCGCTTAAAATCTATCGGATATTTTTGATAGATCGGTGTTTTCATATCTTTTGTCTGAATCGGCAGAAGTCCGCCGTTCGCCTTTTTAAACTCATCCACTGCCGCTTGAACCTGCTGAAGCTGATGCTTGTAAGATACTTTATTTTCAGTTTTTTCCGCTTCAGGATACAGACAGCCGGACAGCAGAAGCACCGCAAATGCCGTTATGACGGCCATTTTCATCTTATGCATTCCGCGCCCCCTTTTTTGCTTATTCATTGACAGGCCCGCTGAAAACGACCATTAACACGATCAATCCCGAGATGACCATACAGGCATAAGCGAGCGAAGAAACTGCTGCTTTGATCAGCTTGTTTTTCACTTTGTACCTGCTGACATAAATAGAGGCCACCGCAACAAACATTAATCCCATAGCACCAAGCGCAAACCACATTTTCATCAATGCCACACTCACGTCCGTGCCCCCCGTCCCATCATTGTAAGCGTTATATTTCATTTTAATATACAAATGTTGAAAAGATCAACAGGTTTTCCATCTATTGAAAAAACAAAAAAACTGAAGCAAAGAGGGGGACTTTGCTTCAGTCAAGTTGACTATATTCACCTATACGTCTGAGATACACTCTCTTGGACTTCGATGCTATAGTATGCGTAGATGCGTACGTCTGCATCCTCTTCTGCCTAAATCAGCAAATGTTTTAAGCGATTTCAGCCGGAGAGTTCCGCGTTTTGGACTTTCGTCATTTCAGAATATGCAGACGGCATGTTATTGTCACTTCACCCGGTTTTCGAATGTGTTGACCAAGTCTTCCATCTCATGGGTTTTCACTCTGGCCATTAAAGATTCTACAGCCGTTTCTACCTTCTGCCCGTTAAATAACACTTGGTGAAGCGCCTCTGTAATCGGCATTTTCACTTGGTATTTTTGAGAAAGCTGATACGCCGCTTTCGTCGTCCGCACGCCTTCAACAACCATTCCCATCTTGTCAAGGACAGCCTCCAGCTTGTACCCTTTGCCGAGCAGGTTGCCGGCGCGCCAATTGCGGGAATGGACGCTCGTACACGTCACGATTAAGTCGCCTACGCCAGTCAGGCCGGAAAAGGTGAGAGGATTTCCGCCCATCTTTGTGCCGAGTCTGGCGATTTCAGCAAGACCGCGGGTGATCAGGGCCGCTTTTGCGTTATCTCCGTATCCCAACCCGTCTGTAATTCCCGCTGCCAGAGCGATGATGTTCTTTAACGCTCCCCCTATTTCAACACCGATCATATCCGGATTGGTATAGACACGGAAATGCTGGTTCATAAATAGATCCTGAACCGCTTCTGCAGCCTCGATATTTTTTGAAGATGATGTAACAGTCGTCGGGTGTCTCAATCCGACTTCCTCAGCGTGGCTAGGCCCTGAAAGCACGACAATGTCTTTTCTGTACTCCTCAGGCAGCTCCTCTTCCATTAATTCAGAAATGCGGAGAAGCGAATCCGGCTCAATTCCTTTGCTGACATGAACAAAAATCGACTGTTTCGGGATGTAAGGCAGAGCCTTTTTCAGCACTTCCCGAATGGCTTTTGTCGGAACCGCCACAATGATGAAGTCAGCTCCTTTTAAAGCCTCGCTTAAATCAGCTGTGCCGATGATAGAGCTTGACAGCTCCACCCCCGGCAGATAATCTTTGTTTTCATGCAGCCCGTTGATTTGATCGATCAATTCGGCACGGTGCCCCCACATCATGACTTGATGTCCGTTATCAGCCAGCACTAAAGAAAGTGCAGTGCCCCAGCTTCCCGCTCCAAGCATTGCCACTTTTTTCATCTCTGTATCACACCTTTTTATTTTCTTGCTCTTGCAAATATTTTAATTGGCGTACCTTCAAATCCGAAAGCATCACGGATTCGGTTTTCTAAAAAGCGTTCATAAGAAAAATGCATCAGTTCCGGATCGTTGACAAAAACAACGAAGCTCGGCGGTTTAACAGCGACTTGAGTCGCATAATAAATTTTCAGACGGGAGCCATTGTGCGTCGGAGTCGGATTCATGGCGACCGCATCCATGATGACGTCATTTAAGACATTTGTCTGCACGCGGAGAGAGTGGTTTTCACTCGCTTTAATAATCGCAGGCATGAGTGTATGAATCCGCTTTGTCGTCAGTGCCGACATGAACAGTACCGGCGCATAATCGAGAAATTGGAAATGCTCCCGTATATTCTGTTCAAATTCTTTCATCGTGCGTTCGTCTTTATCAACGGCATCCCATTTGTTTACGACGATGACGACGGCTTTACCTGCTTCATGGGCATATCCGGCGATCCGCTTGTCCTGCTCAAGGATGCCTTCTTCAGCGTTCAGTACCACGCCGACGACGTCTGAGCGGTCAATGGCTTTTAATGCCCGAAGTACGCTGTATTTTTCTGTTGTTTCATATACTTTTCCCTTTTTTCTCATACCCGCCGTGTCAACAATCACAAATTCCTGCTGGTTATAAGTGAATGCCGTATCTACAGCGTCTCTCGTCGTTCCCGCCACGTTGCTCACGATAACCCGCTCTTCGCCGAGCATCGCATTGACAAGAGAGGATTTTCCGACATTCGGACGGCCGATCAGACAGAATTGAACGACATCATCATTATACTTCGTTTCGGGAATGTTTTTAAAATGCTCGGCACAAGCATCGAGCAAATCTCCCAATCCCAAACCGTGAGTACCGGAAATCGGATAAGGCTCTCCAAAACCGAGCGCGTAAAAGTCATAGATGTTCGCTCTCATTTCGGTATTATCTAATTTATTAACGGCTAATACGACCGGTTTTTTCGTCCGGTACAATATTTTTGCCACTTCTTCATCCGCAGACGTTACACCTTCGCGGCCGTTCACCATAAAGATGATCACATCAGCCTCGTCCATGGCGATTTCGGCCTGCTGGCGGATCTGTGTCAGAAACGGTTCGTCTCCGATGTCAATTCCGCCCGTGTCAATCAGGTTAAAATCATAATTCAGCCATTCCGCCGAACTGTATATCCGGTCCCGCGTCACTCCGGGGGTATCTTCTACTATTGAAATTCTTTCACCCGCAATCCGGTTAAAGATTGTGGATTTTCCCACATTCGGTCTTCCGACAATGGCTACGACAGGTTTACCCATAGTACCCTTCCTTTCAATCCAGCCGCTTACATTTTCACAAAAATTGTTCAACCGGTTATTAAAATCATCTTCGCTATGAAAAGAACCCTTCAAACAGAAGGGCTTAACTCATTTATTATATCAGTTTTCACCGAGATCACAATGTATTCTTCGAAATGTTTCGCATTCATGCAACAGTCTCCGTCCGTTTTCAAGACATTTTGGTGGCCCCTTTGCCCTGCTTTTTGCTTTTTTGGCTGATGCGCGCCGCAAGCTGTTCATAGGTAGTCAGCCCGATAAGCAGAATCACTCCCGCCGAGCAGCCTGAAAGCCATTGATAGCCGCCGACGGCTGCCGCGCCTGCAATTTTGTGAATGACCGCCGAATACAATAACTCTCCCTGGCACATGCCGAGAACAAAAAGACAAAGCCTCTCAGGAAATCGCCCCTCAACAGAAACCGTAATAACGGTAAGCAGTATGACAGCCGCCCACTCAGGTTTTATGATAAACCAAACGGGATCATATAATGCAAAAAGAAAGATAAAGCTGTACGCTGCAGCAGCCGTCAGATGAATCAGGACATTACGGAGCCGCTTATGCATGCCGAGACTCCCCGCGTAAACAAATGCGGCAGCAAAAAACATGACATATGCCGCGTTCAGTGTAAAATAAGCGGTCATCTGATGTATGCTTGCCATCATATTAGTCAAAATAAAGACTGATACGTAAAAACGGCTTTTCGTTTTGGCAAAAATAAAAGTCGCAAGTATCCATAAAAACCACATCGACCAGTAATAATAAAACGGTTCCATAAATCGCTCCTCCTTTGATCAGTATGGAGCGGGAACGCATTTTTTAAACCAATTATCCTGAAAGGAGCGGATGATGATGGGAAAAGACAGACAGGAGAAAAAACTGAAAGCCTCCCGCCGAGTGGAATCGGACCGCGACGATTCGATTCACCATAAAGGAGCGACAAGCCTCGAGCAAAACGGGGAATTCCGAAAAAGAAAATCGTAAAGCAAAAAAGGCATGCGGGTCCGCATGCCTTTTAACGTCGGCTGAAACGGGATGTGTCAATTCCCCGTTCAGAAAGCCAGTGATGTGTGTCACCTTTTATGACCAAAGGCGCCTTTTGCAATTGGGCGACCGTTTGACACCCAAGGACGGTCATAATCATTTTGAGCTCTTGTAAAAGCGCCGTCATCTCGTCAAAAAGACCCTCTTCTCCTTTTGAGGTGAGAGCTTTCAGGAATGTGCCCGCCATTCCCGCGCAGCATGCGCCGAGAGCAATCGATTTGGCGACATCCAGCGCACTTTGCAGCCCTCCAGATGCGATAACGGATTGATCAGCGGAAAGCGAACGGATTTCCGCTAAACTTGCGGCTGTAGAAATTCCCCACGTGTTAAAAAATTGAAGCGCCTTCTCTCTGCGCAGATTTTCAATTTTAGAGAAATTTGTCCCGCCGTATCCGCCGGCATCAACGGCCGCCGCCCCGGCATCAAATAACCGCCGTGCCGATTCCCTGCTCATGCCGAAGCCGACTTCTTTGACAAAAACGGGCACTCCCGCTCCATCGGAAATCCGCTCAATGCGGCTGAGAGCGCCCGTAAAGCTTCTGTCCCCCTCAGGCATGACGATCTCCTGAATCACATTCAAATGAATCTGGAGGGCGTCTGCTTCAATCATATCAACTGCCCTTTTCGCCTGTTCGGCGTCCGCCTCGCTGCCTAAATTCGCAAATATTAAACCGTCCGGATTCTCTTTTCTGACGATTTCGTAGGAATACCGTTCAGCGGGATCTTTCAGTGCCGACATTTGCGAACCGACAGCCAGCGGCATGCCGGCTTTGCGCGCGGCTCTTGCCAGTGACCTGTTAATTTCGTATGTAAGCTGTCCGCCGCCGCCTGTCATCGCATTGATAAAAATCGGCGAACTGCTTGTGAGTCCGCCGATTTTCGTTGAGATATCCACTTTTTCCAATGCAAGGTCTGGCAGGCTGACATGAACAAACGTAATATCATCAAACCCCGTTTCCCGGCTCTGGCCGGTAGACAGCGCATGATTTATATGTTCTCTTTTGCGTTCTGCTCGTGTCACGTTTTATCACCAATTTATTTTAATTTATTAAGCTTGTCTCCGATTAAATCGCCAAGCTGGAAGCCTGTGCTCGGCTCTTCTTTCGCCTGGTATTGACGGAAGTCCTCCTGATCGGCTTTCGGCGCTTCTTCAAGCTCACGCATGCTTAAGGAGATGCGTTCTTCGCTTTCGTTAACGTCCAGGACTTTCACTTTAACAGTCTGTCCTTCTTCAAGCACTTCATGCGGCGTTCCGATATGTTTATTGGAAATTTGCGAAATGTGCACAAGTCCTTCCACGCCGGGAAGAATTTCCACAAAGGCGCCGAAGCTTACGAGGCGCTGCACTTTTCCTTCAAGCACATCTCCCTGCTTCACCTTTTCGCCGATCTGGCTCCAAGGTCCCGGCAGTGTTTCTTTAATAGATAAAGAAATGCGCTCGTTATCGCGGTCTACGGACAATACTTTCACTTTTACGTCCTGTCCCTCTTCCACGACGTCAGACGGTTTTTCGACGTGTGAATGAGACAGCTGCGAAATATGAACAAGTCCGTCGATTCCGCCGATGTCGACAAACGCGCCGAAATCAGTCAGGCGCTGCACTTTTCCTTCAAGCACGCTTCCAACTTCAAGCGTTTGGAGAAAATCATGCTTTTTGGCTGTCTGTTCTTTTTCCACTACAGCCCGGTGTGAAAGAATCACACGGTTTTTATCACGGTCAAGTTCAACGACGATAAGAGAGAGAGTTTTCCCTTTATAGTCAGTGAAATCCTCGACGAAATGAGCTTCGACAAGTGATGCGGGAATGAAGCCGCGAACGCCGATATCAACGACGAGACCGCCTTTCACCACATCTTTCACTTCAGCTTCAAACACTTCTTTTGTTTCGAATTTTTTTTCAAGGTCTTCCCAAGCGCGGTCAGCATCAACGGCACGTTTAGATAAAATCAAAGCATCGTCTTCCACTTTTGTTACTTTCAGGTCAAGCTCGTCGTCAACTTTTACGACATCCGATGCTTTCTCTACATGAAGACTTGATAATTCACTGATTGGAATGATCCCGGATTGTTTGACATTGATAATTTCGACATCTACATGCTTGTCCTCTACCTTTGTCACAATCCCTTTTACTACATCTCCAACCTCTGGCACTTGAACATCAATTTGATTCATTTCCTCTGTCATTTGAATAACCTCCTTGGTCCAAACCTACACAGCTTAATTAAAACGGTTTGAAAGCTAAACATGTGAATGTCCGCTTTTCAGCCGAATATGTATTAAAGAATCATCCAAAAAAAGATTTTGAATGATCAATAAAAAGTTTTATTAGTATTAACTTCTAATAAAAGGACTGGTTTGTCAAGCAATAACATCTTGTCTTTTGAAAAAAATTAAAATGAGCTCCGCCCGATGTTAACGTGATTTCTGTTCAACGATCTCCAGAATTTTTCCTGCGACTTCGGGAATGCCCAGTGACGTCGTATCGATTTCAATCGCGTCATCCGCTTTGCGCAGCGGGGAAACTTCCCTCTCTGAATCGAGTTTATCGCGTCTTGCAATTTCTTCAATGAGCGTCTCGTAATTCACGTCATAGCCCTTTTTCTTATTCTCTTCATATCGGCGCTTCGCTCTTTCTTCTACGGACGCCAAAAGGAAAATTTTCACTTCCGCATCAGGCAGCACGTGAGTTCCGATATCACGGCCGTCCATAACGACGCCGCCTTTTTCTCCGAGCTGCTGCTGTCTTTTCACCATTTCTTCTCTGACGCCTTTATGCTTGGCGGCGATAGATACTTGGTTGCTGACTTCGTCTTTTCGGATTTCTTCTGTTACATCTTCACCGTTTACCAGAACGATTTGTCCTTCCGGAGCGGATACAAGCTCAATTTCCGTACGCTTCAAAAGCTCTGTGAGCGCGGCTTCATCCGTTAAATCGGCATTTTGCTTGAGCGCTGTATATGTAATGGCACGATACATCGCTCCCGTGTCAATGTACACATATGATTTTTTCTCAGCCACTATTTTAGCAACGGTGCTTTTTCCGGCAGCCGCCGGACCGTCGATTGCAATTGATAATTTCTTGTCCATAATCTCTCTCCTTGCTCTATACTCCTCTATGGATTGTATCATGAACTGTCCGAAAAGGGGCGAAAAAATTGAGACGATTTACCGCTTTACCGTTTCAATCCATTCTTTTTTCTCCATTTTATCCACTCCTTCATATTTCACAGCTTTCGAAATATAAGGTTCAATAGGCTGATAATGAAGCAAAAACTGTACCGCGCCCAAAATAACGAGCTGAATGCAGACCAATTTGACCAGCAGACGTTCAAATGTTTTCATACACGCGCACCTCCATTAGGATTAGTATGGAAAAGTGCGCTGCAGTTTATTCCGGCTGACGGTTTCTTCTCTGCTGCAGCTGCGCGCGCATACAGTATCGGAGTATATGCTGCTGAGACACGGGGTCGATGTCTGTAAATTCAAGCGTCATTTTTCGTTTCGCCGCCTTTTCATCATAAAAAACCCGCTGGGTAACAGCCTCGGCCGTTATATCCGCTGTATTTTCCTTTTCGGAAAGAGAAAACGAAACATGCAGCTTTTCACCCGGTTCCGCGGAAATATGTTCAGGCAGCACAACTGCAATTCCGCCGGCGCTCATATTAGAAGAAACCGTTTGAAAGGCGGTTTTTTCCGCTTCCATTTTGACGGCTACATCCAATACAGCGTCTGCACGGACGTACCGGCGTCTTTGAATCCGCTTCATTTCTTCCTTAGGGGGAATATCCAGTCCGATCATCGGGATGGGATATTTTTTCTTCCCTTTAATTATGGTTTTAAATTGATAAGGCACTTGGCCGTTCCCCATAAATTCAGCTGTTATCTCCAACCCTTTGTGTAAAAAGACCGTCCGTCCCGTATCCAGATCGACGGGATATGAGATGTACAGTTCACCGCTTTCAATACTGACTGCTTTACTCCTCGCTTTTTTGAACTCATTGTTCTCTATGTATTCAATCCAAATATAATCTCCGACAGCTATCATGGGCCTTCACTCTTTCATTATTTATGCTTTTATTAAAGCATGTAATGAAAAAAAGGAAAAGACTTTTAGTCCTTTCCTCCTTTATTTTTATAGGTCTTTATATATAGGTTCTGCACTTTTTAATTTTTCTATTTTTTCTTCTTTTCCATCGTCCGCATTGATGAACATTTGATATGTGTCTTTCCCGATCGTCCCGAGCATTTCATAGCAAAGCACTTCCTGGCCAAGTTCATTCGTGATCAATGCCTGCCGCGTCTCCCGGACTTCAACATTTTTATTCAGCTTCGCTTTCGCTTCATCAGCCGATAAAGCCGGAGCCGGAATTGTTCTCGTGCGGTGCGCCGCCAAATAATCACGCGCGGAGAAGCCGACGACTTCACCGTCATCCAGCGCCACCTTCATCCGGATGGCTTCCGGATAAATACGGACGTTTTTCTCAACGGGAATAAAAGAAAAGACGCCGATGTTGTTATATTGCGCGCTTTCATCAATTTCGAGATTTTTTGTTTCATAACCGTTTTTCTTTAAAAACGCGACGGCCCGGTTAGATGCTTCATTGAGGCTGATCTTTTGTTTCTTCACGGCCCGCTTTTGAATTAAATAGACCGGATGTCCGCCTTTTTGGGTAATATCCATATAGATAAAAGACTTGCTGTCGGCGTCTTTCATGCGGATGCTGTATACGTCCCGATTCGTCTTCCGGCCGCTTTTTACCACTTTAATGGAATAATTATGATCAGGCGCAAACCTTTGCGCGATTTTGACTGCTTCTTTTTCTGTAATTTGTTTTCCTTTCAGATGCGTAAAACCTTTTCGTTCTGTGTTTGCGCTTGTAAACGTAGGGCTGGTGCTGTCTTCAGAAAAAGCGCCTACATTTTTTTCGACAGTTTTAAAGCTGTCGACGATCGTATTATCGCTTTGTTTTTTGTCAGAGGCGAGCGCCATCTCAACATCCATCCACCGCAGATTTTTGCTCATGACGAGATGCTGAACGCTGCGCAGCTGGTTTTGAATGTTCTCCGCCTGTTTGTACAGGCTGTTCAGTGTTGTATACTCTTTCTTATCAAGCGGTTTTTGATCTAAATCCCGGACCGATGTTTTATAGCTGAAATCTCCTATATTGGATAAAAACTCCTCCGTCTTATTAAAAGGCATGAGAGTCAGCGGCAGCTGGCTCACATTGTTATGAGCTTCAGATGTTATTCTCCATACATCAATGAGCGCCGGAGACAAAGATTTTTTACTGTTCATTGCAAGCGTCGTCCCGATTTTGTCGTGAAGCTGATCTACATGGTACGTCAGTTCATGAAATGCCCTCTGATAATTATTTTCCGCATGCAGAAGGACCGCATCTTTTTCCTGATGCTCTTTATATCCCCAATACCCGGTTGCGGCGATCGCGACACCGAGAACAGCGATAATGATTCCTCTAATCATGTTAACACCTCATTTTTCGTACTTTTACTCACAGAAAATGTGTTTTCCGATCTGTTTAATCTGCGGACGTCCCCAAATCCATTTGCTTGTCGCCGTATCAGGATTGAAATAATAAAGCGCGTTTTCAGAAGGGTCCCAGCCGTTAATCGCATCAAGAACTGCTTCTTTTGCTCTTTCATTCGGCTGCATATATATTTGGCCGTCGGCAACAGCGGTAAACGCGAGCGGTTCGAAAATGACGCCGGCCACCGTATTCGGAAATAACGGGCTTTTAATACGGTTTAAAATAACAGCGGCGATGGCAACCTGTCCTTCAAACGGCTCACCGCGCGCTTCCCCGTACACAGCCTGCGCCAGAAGATTGATGTCGTTGTTTGAGAAACCGCCCGGCATATTGGCCGCTGTCGTATTTTGCTTTTGATTTGACTGACCGCCTGTATTGTTTTGCGGTTTTTGAGCGGGCTTATTCGTTCCAGCAGACTTCTGGGCGCCGGCTGACGGTTTCGTTTGGTTTTTTAAAGGAACGTTGCCATAATGGGTGAACGTATTCCCTTTTTGAATCTGCTCCATTACATATTCGCGGTAGTATTTTGATTTTGAAATCAGCACCTGCTTGGTTTTCGCACCGACGAGGCCGTCAACCGGCTTCATGCCGAATTTCTCCTGAAAATTCCGTACGGCCCAGTATGTCGTCCAGCCGTAAACACCATCGATTTTCCCGTTATAAAATCCGTTATATTGCAGACGGGCCTGCAATTCTATAACATCATCACCCGTTGCGCCTCTTTGAATCACTTGATTTGAAAACGCATGGGCCGTTTCATGATCGAAGATAGCGGCGGCGAATGAAAATAGAATGAGACAAGCCATAAACGCTCCTTTACACTTCATCTTTTCAAGCCTCCTCCAGCAAAATTTAAAGTGTATCCGTATTGTCTGTCACGAGGTTATTTTTATGCACGTTTCCTTCTTATCCCCTGTCAAGGCATAAAAAAGAAACCGCACGCGATGCGCGGTTTCTTCACACTTGGATTATATTGACGGAACGTGCTTTTTTTGCCTTCCTCAGCCCGAACCACCATAAAAACAGCATAAACGGCAGCATATAATATACCCAATGATTGAGGGCGGTAAGAATAAAATCGTAAGAACCATGCAGACATGAAGGCACGACCAGTGAAATCACAAGCCACTTCACGCGGACTTTTTTCTGCGAAAAGCGGGCTTTTCCGAGATAAAACCCCATGATCACCCCGATCAGCGCATGGCAGGAGACTGGCAGAATCGCCCTGATGAAAGCATGCTCAACACCGTGGCCGAATAAATAAAGGATATTTTCAAGCGTCGCAAAGCCTAATGACACACTGGCCCCGTAAACGATTCCGTCATAATGCTCATCAAAATGAGCATGCGGGTACACACTGATCATCAAAACAAACCATTTCACCGATTCTTCCAAGAAGCCCGAAGACAAAAACGAAACGAAAAAGCTTCCTCCCCCTACATGCTCTTTTTCAAGAACATACTGGATGAACATGGTCGGAAACACAAGTACAACTCCGAGAAAAAAAGACCTCAGCACCATATGTACGGGTTCATTGTCATATTGATCTTTTAAATAAAAATAGCTTAACAGCGCAATGCCGGGAGCAATTCCTGCAGAGATGATTGCAAACATCAGGCAACCTCTTTCCTTTATATTCCTATATCTATCGTACCATGTTGTTCATATTTTTACATCTTCCAATTTCTAAAAAAAGAGCATATGAATGATCATATGCTCTCTGCACCAAGCCGTCTTGAAATTTCGTTTGCGATCAAGCCGCCGTGAAAACGGCCGTTCTCGATAAAAATTTCATTAGCGTTATTTCCCGCTGCAATAACCCCGGCAATAAAAACACCATCAACATTTGTTTCCATCGTTTCTTCCCGGAAAAACGGCCGGCCTGATTCTGCATCAATCTGCACACCGATTTTTTCAAGAAATCCGTGATCGGGATGATATCCTGTCATGGCAAATACGAAATCGTTTTTCAGCCTGACCGTCTCATTCCTGCCGGAGCGGAAAATGATCTCATCTTCCGTCACTTCTTCAAGACAAGCGCCGAATTCCATCCGGATTGTTCCGTTTCTGACGAGGGCCTCAAACTCAGGCAGAATCCACGGCTTGATGCTCGGGGAGTACTCATTTCCTCTGTAGAGCACCGTAACGCGCGCGCCGGACTTCACCAATTCCAAAGCCGCATCTACACTTGAGTTTTTCCCGCCGATCACCGCGACATCTTTATCAAAATAAGGATGGCCTTCCTTAAAGTAATGAAATACCTTAGGAAGCTCTTCACCCGGTATGTTCATATAATTCGGATGATCATAATATCCTGTCGCAATAATACAAAACGGAGTGAGATAGCGGCCTTTTGACGTTTCGACAAGAAAACGGCCGTCTTCTTGTTTCGTGACGCGCTCCACCGTTTCAAAGGCATTTACACGAAGCTCTTTTCTTCTGACAACCTCTCTGTAGTACGAGAGAGCCTGTATTCTGACCGGTTTTCTGTTTTCCGTTATAAAGGCGACATCGCCGATCTCCAGTTTTTCACTTGAACTGAAAAAAGTTTGATGTGTCGGATAGTGATAAATGCTGTTTACGACATTTCCTTTTTCGATCACAAGGGCGTTTACGCCAATTTGCTTCAGATGTATAGCCGCCGATAATCCGCAAGGACCTCCGCCTATTATAATTGCTTTTTCTTCTGTCATGTCCTTCAACTCCTGCGATTTGGCATTTCCATCATAAGTTTCCACTCATATAAAAAATCTCCTATATTATCATAGGAGATTTTTTTTGTTTATGCAAACGATTGGTTTATATCCAGCCTCTGAAACGCGAAGCCTCCGCCATTTTCCGCACGCCGACCATATAAGCCGCAAGCCTCATGTCAATCCGGCGGTTTTGGGACATTTCATAAATATTATTAAACGATTTTACCATCATATTTTCCAGTTTTTCTTCGACTTCTTCTTCACTCCAGTAGAAGCCCTGGTTATTTTGAACCCATTCGAAATAAGAAACCGTCACACCTCCGGCACTCGCCAGAACATCGGGAACCAGAAGCGTTCCTTTGTCTGTCAGGATTTTCGTTCCTTCCAGTGTCGTCGGTCCGTTTGCCGCTTCTACTACGATTTTCGCTTTGATGCGGTCAGCATTTTCTTCTGTAATTTGGTTTTCGATCGCTGCCGGGACCAGTATATCACAGTCAAGCTCAAGCAGCTCCTGATTCGTAATGGTATCATTGAAGAGCTTCGTCACTGTTCCGAAGCTGTCTCTGCGGTCAAGCAAATAATCAATATCAAGACCGTCCGGATCGTAAAGACCTCCGTACGCGTCAGAAATTCCGACAACTTTCGCGCCGGCATCATGCATAAATTTCGCCAGATAGCTGCCCGCGTTTCCGAAACCTTGTACGACGACGCGCGCGTTCTGAATATCGAGGCCTTTTTTCTTGGCCGCTTCTTTAATGCAGATGGTGACGCCTTTTGCCGTAGCTGATTCCCTGCCGTGGGATCCGCCGAGTACAAGCGGTTTTCCCGTAATAAAGCCGGGTGAGTTAAATTCATCAATTCTTGAATATTCATCCATCATCCAAGCCATAATCTGCGAGTTTGTAAATACGTCAGGCGCCGGGACGTCTTTAGTCGGTCCGACAATCTGACTGATTGCTCTGACGTATCCTCTGCTCAGTCTTTCAAGCTCTCTGAATGACATATTTCTCGGATCACAAACAATTCCGCCTTTACCACCGCCATAAGGAAGATCAATAATGCCGCATTTTAAACTCATCCAGATGGAAAGTGCTTTCACCTCTTTTTCAGTTACATTCGGGTGAAAACGAATACCGCCTTTTGTCGGACCTACGGAATCATTGTGCTGCGCACGATAGCCTGTAAATATCTTCACAGACCCGTCATCCATCCGAACCGGAATTTTAACCGTTAATAATCTGAGCGGCTCTTTCAGCAGTTCATACACTTCTTCTGGATACCCCAATTTTTCCAGAGCTTTATGTATTACGGTTTGGGTTGATTTTAATACATCATGTTTGTCTTCTTCATTATGACCGGTGAATCGATCGGCTGCCATTTGAGTTAACCTCCTAAAATCTTCTGTTTCTCTCATGCTCCCTTTCAGTGACTAGTATACACCTTCAATATCTCCGTGCATAGAAGAAAGACAATGATTTTTCCATTATTTCGCTAAAAAAAACGGCCGCTGAAAACAGCGGCCGTTTCATCTTTTTTATGAAAAATGTTTCTGGATGGTCTCTACAGCATTGCCGTCCATGATGAGTTTTCCGTATTCATGGAGCCTGTAAATCGTGATCGTCGCCGGATGCCCGTATTCGGCCAGCACCGCGACAACGCCTTCGGCAGAACGGGAGCCGAGGTCTTCAAGACTTACATAGTACTGGTTCTCATAATGGTAGACGGTTCCGCCGGTAATCCCGATGCGATGAAGGCTCCCGGCAAGCTGAATGATATCTTCAAACGAATGGAATTGATAAATAATATCCGGGCTTTCGTCAAGTTTGACCTGCATCTCGATATAATCATCGTCATATTCGTCATCTTCTGCGTCCGCGTCATGATTTTTCGTTACAATCACAACCATGCCTTGTGCCTGAAGAGAATATACTTCCACCGCGATCGGACCATTCGCTTCAAAGCCGAGCTCTGTATTTGCTTCATTCATCATATCTTTAAATAACTGGTGGACTTTAAACGAGTCCTTCCAGAGGTCTTCTTTTGTCAATCCCCGATCAGTGAGATCGTCGAGGGTTAAAAAGATTTTAATCTTATTGTAGTTCAGACGCTCAAGCCGCATAATGTTCCCTCCTGCCTCTTCTTGCACACAAATCATATAACACAGTATATGAATAAATGAGTCATAGGTTCTTAATTTGTTATCAGTTTACACCGTGTACAGCGGGAAGACAAGCAGAATGCCGTTTTTTATCGGAACGGCCGGGTTTGTTTCAGGAAAACGGCTCATCAGGTCCGCACAGTGTAATCATATGCGTCTCCGGTTTCGCTCCGAGCCTCAGCGGAACTTTTGTCGTACCGTAGCCGTTGCTGATCAGGTAATGCGCTTTCTTTACCGTTCCCGTCCCGCCCAATTCATACGGCCCGAACCGGCCGAAACGGATTTGGCCGCCGTGCGTATGGCCGCTGAACACGGCATCAATTCCGTCAGACTCATTCATCTGCTCATGGATTTCCGGGTTATGGCAAAGCAGGAGATTTACTTGGTTTGCATCCGTATGTCTGACCGCAGATTCGTAATCATCCATCATCATCCGGATATCATCCACGCCGCAGATCGTAACGGTTTCCCCTTTATAAGCAAACTGAACCGATTCATTTCTCAGCGGAATCACTTTATATGCCCTTAAAAGAGAGAGCAATTTTTGCTGGCTGACCTCGTAATCATTATTTCCCCACACATAAATGACAGGCGCAAGAGCCGTCAGACGCTTGATGTTTTCTTCAATTCTGGCGTAAGGAACTCCGCCCTCCGCCAAATCACCGCCGAGCAAAACGGCATCCGGCTTATAAGCCGATGCTTCCCAGAGAAGCTTTTCATCAATTAAACGGCGGTGCACGTCAGATATAAAGAAGATGGTGAGCGGCTTCATCCCTTTCATTTTATCAAGCGTAAATGTATGTGTTTTCAGATGGCTGCCGTTTGCCGTTTTGTACATGACGGCCGCCATAACTGCAGCCGCTCCCGCCAATGAGCCGAGAATTCCCGCTGTAAGCTTCATAAATGCACTCTCCATTCTGTCATTGTCTTACATTAGACGGACAAACAAAAAAAGACGTTTCTATCCTTTCCGGAAAACGCCTCTTTTTATTTGCTTTCAAAATAAAGATTGATATCATACCGATGTTTCATCAAGTGAAAAACGGATTCTCTCGCCCGCCATTTTTCCGGCTGAGGCCATAAATCCGTGCTTTTTTGGATAATTTCACATCTCAGTTTATGAAATTCACCCTCAGCTTTTTCTTCCTTTTTTTTAAAATAATAAGAAGTGCAATACGCAAAAGCGGAAGCCATAATCCAGCACAAATAAACCGTATGGCCTAATATTTCCTGCAGAATCAGCTGCGGAGAAGCTTGAGGGGCATTAAAGCTTTTAAAAATCAGCAGTACGCACATCAGGGAAAAGCAAACGAGGGACGCCCACTGCCATCTTCGGCATTGCGCGGCATAATTTTCGTATTTTAATTTCCTTTTCACCAGTGCCTGAAGCATTTGTTTTGTCGGTCCGTCAGCAAATCGGTCTAATTGCTTCCATAAAGAATCCATGCGCTTCACACCTTGTCCGTTTTCATTGGTACACTATATGAAAGCCGCGGTGAAAATATGTATTTATTCGGACAGCGGAATGTTCAGAACCTGGCCGGTATACACGTCGTTTCCATTTAACCCGTTGTAGCTGCGGATTTTTTCTTCGCCCTCCCGGCTTTTATAATATTTCATTGAAATGCGGTAAAGCGTTTCTTTCGGCTGTACAGTATGCTGGACGGTCCGCACTTTTTGCCGGACGGTTCCGGCTTGATCACTGCCGGCAGCCGGAACCGCTTTTTCACGGACAGCCGGCGGAGACTGCTGTTTGGCCTCCGCATATTCGGTTTCTGTCGGCTTCACCACCTGTTTTTCTGAAGCCGTTTCCGTTTTTTTCGGTGTTTTTTCAATCGGTTTTTCTTTCGTTTTTTCAGATGCGGCCGTTTCTTTTTTTTCTTTGGCCTCAGACTTTTTTTCCGGCTCTTTTAAAAGAGCGGTTTCGGATGTTTCTTTCTGAACGTCCGTTTTCGGACTAACGGCAGGCGCGCTTTCACTGTGATCTATGAAGACATCTTCATAATCCTTCGGGTCAAATCTGCTGCTGTTCGTCATATACAGAAGACCGAAAAAGACACCGATTGTCACAATAATAAACAGAACGGTCAGGAAGGTGAACAGCGGTGTTTTTGTTTTGGTTTTTTCCTTCACCTGCTCTTCCTTTTTTTTACGCTCCTCTTTTACAGACTGTCTTGTCGGGAGGCTGTCTTCAAGATATTCAATTTGTTCATCCGCGGCCGCGGCAACCTGCTGCTCGGCACGCAGCTGAGCTTTTCTTCTTTCAACTCTTGACATTTCCGTCATGCAAACCCCTCCTCACATATTGAAAACGGATTTGACAGGCAAATACCGCATCAATAATAAAATGCGCTGTAACCGGAACGAATAAATTGCCGGTCCATTCATAAATAAGTCCCAGCAAAAGACTGATGCCCGCAACCATAATAAACAGAAGCCACTTCGCCAAGTATCTGAAATGAAGCACGGTGAAAATCAAGCTGGCGGCCCATAAACCGATATGTGTCTGCAGGACGCCTCTGAATAAAATCTCTTCGCTGAACGAAATGAGAAGCGTCAAAAACAAAATGTGCAAAACCGGCCTGTTCTTAAAAAGCAGTGTATTAATACCGCCGTCATCATATAAATGCGAAGGACACCATTTCATCACCGCGAGATCGGCAAAAATGACAAGGACGGCAAGAGTTACACCGTACCATATGATTTTATCGTCACGTATATGCCAAAGCTTTAAAAAATCGTGAATATCGGTGAAAAAGAAAAAGCCAATAACCGCTGAAGCCGCCAATATGAGCAATTGGGTAACATAAAGCTGTATGACAATCTCACGGTCTGAGAGCTGATGGATCAATTCGCTTTGCCGTCTCAGCTCAACTCACCCGCAGACTCTAAACCGAAAATCCGGCCTAATTCCATCTTCCAATCTTCAAACCGCTCCATGTTTTTCTGTTCTCCTTTTTGCTCGTATGGGGCCAGATCAACTCCGCAGCTGCTGCAGCATTGTCCTGTTTGATCTTCAGGCTCATACGATTCATCAAAGTATGCCAACAGCGCTTTTCTTATACATTCTTTCCGCTCCAATAACGCCGAAAAGCGGTTCATTTTATGCAGCTTCTTTTCCACGCGGTATGTCAGTTCTTCCTGCAGCTGCTCTTTTGTGGTTTTTCCCTGCAGATACAGGTGGATGGCCGTTCGCGCCTGCGTTTCCTGAACGCCCTTACTTATAAGAACGTCCCGAAGCTTTCGCTCATCGCTCGTACCGGCGTCCCGGATGATGGCCAGAATGCCTTCCAGATCATAATCAGACAAGCTTTCTGTCTGAATAATCTGCTGCTGAAGCTCTGTATCGCCAGGAGCTCTCAGCAAAATACTGACACTCGGGCTGCCGTCGCGTCCCGCTCTGCCGATTTCCTGCATAAAGGCCTCAGCCGTTTGCGGAGGATAAAAGTGAATGACAAAGCGGATATCAGACTTGTCCACACCCATGCCGAACGCATTAGTACAGCAAATGCAATCAAGCTGGTTATGGATAAATTGCTGCTGGATTAAAATTCTGTCGCCTGTGTCCATCCCTCCATGATAATAATCCGTCCGCTTTCCCGTTTTTTCGTTCAGCTCAGCCGCAAGCTCTTCCGCCCACTTTCTGGTCGGACAATACACGATGCCCGGGCCTTCAAGCTTTTTGACGAGATCCGTGATCCTGCTTATTTTTTCGGCATTATCAGCCAAATGTTCAACCGTCAAAAGAATATTCGGCCGGTTGACAGAATATAGATGGCGCACTGCATGCTCAAGTCCGAGCACGTCCGTCACATCACTGAGCGTTTCTTTTGTCGCTGTTGCGGTCAGCGCCAATACAGGCGGCTTGCCGAGTGCTTGCCTGAAGGGGCCGAGCTTTGAATAATCAGGCCTGAAATCATGTCCCCATTCTGATATGCAATGAGCCTCATCAATGACAAACAAACTGACCGGGACGTTTTTCAAACGGTTCAGCACATAAGGTGACGAGAGGGCTTCAGGGGACATATAAAGAAATTTGTACCTGCTGATGTTGCTGAGAATAAAATGCCGCTCGTCAGCATTCAGCATGCTGTTTAATGCCGCAACCCGTTTTTCTCCTTTCGCTTTCAGCTGCTGCACCTGATCTTCCATTAATGAAAGGAGCGGCGAAATAATCAGCACGAGCCCGTCCATTATGTAACCCGGAAGCTGATAGCATAATGATTTTCCGCCGCCGGTCGGAAGCATGGCGATCGTATCCTTTTTTTGGAGCACGCTAGTCATAATCTCTTCCTGCCCTTTTTTAAACGAACGCAAACCAAAGTGCCGGTACAAAGCTTTATGGAGCTCAGTCATGCTGTTTCACCGTCTTTGCCAGCGCCAGCCTGATCTGAAAATAGCTGAAGCGCATCTGCATTCCTTCGCGAATCCGTTTAATTTTATTCGTTTGATGCTGTTTTGCAAATGCCGTTATCATACGCTGGTCCTCTTCAGAAATGTACTGTTCTATAAAAAATGCAGGCTGATGCAGTGATATTTCTACAATATGATCTTCGATGGTGGCGGTTTTTAAATTTCTGACCGCAGCGATTCTTTCAATCGGAAACCCTTTTTCCAAAAGCTCCAAGGTTTTTCTGGCAGACTGTGTCAGCGCGCTTTCCGCCCGCAAATCGGACAACAGCTCGCCTAGAGCCGGATGTGCACATTGCGGAAGGGATTGAATAACATAATGTACCGCTCCCCAAAACTGGACGGACACATACCATTCGTCTTCGTTCAGCTGAGAAGCGAGCTGCTTATTCGTTTTGCCGATTCTGTCGAAAGATGTTAAAGAATAGACAAAAATAAGGGCCTGCCGTTCACTTACGCCTTGCAGAAGCTGAAACAGCGCGTCATGCATTTGAACGGAGAGCTCTTTGGCGTCTCTGTTTTTGCGCATGAACCGTTTGACCCATCTCAGCGCCTGCACATCGTTTGTAACCGGGATATATTGACTGCATTGGCGCTCTTTGTTTGACAGGACTTGAATGAGCAGGGAAAGCCGCTTCCACAAGGTAACGGCCGGCGTTTGATAATTCGCGCCGTGACAGTGCTTCGGCCAAGGCCGCTCGGCAAATGCCCGTTCAAGCTTTTGAACGCCGCGTGCAGTCACTTTACACGTTCCCTCTTCTTTTCCGGCTGTAATGTATGAGTCCCCGGCGAGTTTATGCATAGAATCCGCAATGTCGCCGCGTTCACACTGAGAAGCCATGCCGAAATATTTAGCAATCTGAAATAAGCCGGCATCCTGAATGGTTTGAGACGACTTTTTTCCTTTTAATAAATGAAACACAGCACTCGGAGTCCGTTCGCCGTCTATTTTGTCCAGACAGTCGAGAACCACGGTATCAAAGTAGTTTATCGCCAATCTAAACACACCTACATTTCTTCTGTGACAAGTTTCGTTTTTTGGTTCTTTTTATTTTAACAGATTTTCATATAAATTTGACGTTTAAAGTCATCTTTTGGGGGGAAGTGCTAAAGAGAATCCCTTATGTGATAAGCATTCTCAATCATTTTTCTGTTGAAATTTGACACTAACATCATTACAATAAGTAAGAGGAATAGGTGTTATATTTAAAAAATATATAAGGTAAACCATTTGTTCCAACACGAACAATCTGGGAGGTTTTTTTTCATGGCAAAGTACACAATCGTAGATAAAGATACGTGTATTGCATGCGGCGCCTGCGGAGCTGCGGCACCAGACATTTATGATTATGATGATGAAGGCATTGCATTCGTTACACTTGACGAAAATAAAGGTGTCGTCGAAGTTCCGGAAGTGCTGGAAGAAGATATGATTGACGCATTTGAAGGATGCCCTACTGATTCAATCAAAGTTGCGGATGAGCCGTTCGAAGGCGACCCGCTGAAATACGAATAAAAAGCCCTCCCCGTGAGAGGAGCTTTTAGTTCTTGAATAAGACTCCGGCTGTTATCGGCCGGAGTCTTATTTTTTTGCGTGATCAAACAATCAAAAAAGCGCCCGGCCTGTATTTTACAGAGCGGACGCTTTGGAGCGGTTATTGTGTCTGGATGCTGCGTTTTTGTTCAATCCAAGGTTTAAGCTTCGTAAAGATGAACGTAAAGACGATGGTGATGATAACGCCTTTTACAATGTTAAACGGCAGAATTCCTGCCACAACCGCCGTTTTTAGTTGGCTGTTTGACAATGCCGGCGAATGTAAAAACCAAGTATACGCTGGCAGGATGAGAATATAGTTCAAAATACTCATCAGCACGGTCATTGCTGCGGTTCCGGCCAGCAGGCTCACTGCAAGTCCTTTAGCAGATTTGAGCTTTTTAAACATAAACGCCGTCGGCAGAATAAACAGCGTCCCCGCGATAAAATTGGCTGCCTGCCCGACAGGCACGCCGGCCATGCTTCCTTGAATGATATACTGCAGAATATTTTTAATCGCTTCAACCGCAATCCCCGCCGCAGGCCCGTAAACCAAAATGGCAATAATTGCAGGAACGTCACTGAAATCAATTTTCAAGTAATCCGGCAGACCCGGAAACGGGAAATTTAACAGCATAAGCACAAACGCAATGCTGCTAAGCATACTGATGACAACTAATTTTTTTACTTTCACAATGCTCTCTCCTTTTCGATCAAATCTCTCGAAAAGAGGAAAGGTTCTTTTGCACCTCAATAAAAAAACCGCTTTTAATAAAAAGCGGGAGCTTACTAAGGCTTGGCAAAGAAACGTTAGATATAAGATCAAAACGTCTGCTGAACCTCCATCTTCTCCCATCCAGACTATACTGTCGGCTCCGGAATCTCACCGGATCCTGCCGCCGAAGCAGCTCGCGGGCTTAGAGCATGACACTCATCACCGCCGGTAGGGAATTTCACCCTGCCCCGAAGATTGATCTTATGAATTTATTCACATTATATATGATCAAATTGTAATTGTATAGAGAACTGCTCAATTTTATATAAAATATTGATAAAGCCCATTTTAACTGAATTATCGGCTTCCTTTTCTCCTTTACTGCGTCAATACACATTGACACTCAATTAAGAATATGATAAATTATCAGATATTTAGTCAGCTAAACTAGGAGGAAATCTAACAATGTTTCGAGTTTTGGTCTCAGATAAGATGAGCAATGACGGCTTAAAGCCGCTGATGGAATCAGACTTTATAGAAATTGTTCAAAAAAACGTCGCGGATGCAGAAGATGAATTACATACCTTTGATGCCCTGTTAGTCCGCAGTGCCACAAAAGTAACCGAAGAATTGTTTAAAAAGATGACTTCTTTAAAAATCGTCGGCAGAGCCGGTGTCGGCGTAGACAACATCGACATTGACGAGGCCACAAAACATGGAGTTATCGTGATAAATGCGCCGAACGGAAACACGATTTCAACGGCAGAGCATACATTCGCGATGATTTCTTCATTAATGAGACACATTCCCCAAGCTAATATTTCAGTCAAATCAAGGGAATGGAACCGGACGGCTTTTGTCGGAGCGGAACTTTACGGAAAGACTTTAGGTATTATCGGTCTGGGCCGGATCGGAAGCGAAATCGCCCAGCGCGCCAGAGCATTCGGTATGACTGTCCATGTATTCGATCCGTTCTTAACCGAGGAGAGAGCCGGCAAAATCGGCGTGAACAGCCGGACATTCGAAGAAGTGCTTGAAAGCGCGGATATCATTACCGTTCACACGCCTTTAACAAAGGAAACAAAAGGTCTGCTTAACAGAGAAACCATTGCCAAAACAAAAAAAGGCGTCCGCCTGGTCAACTGTGCAAGAGGCGGAATTATTGATGAAGCTGCGCTTTTGGAAGCGCTGGAAAGCGGGCATGTCGCAGGCGCTGCGCTTGATGTGTTTGAAGTGGAGCCTCCTGTTGAGTCAAAACTCCCAGATCATCCGTTAGTGATCGCCACACCTCACTTAGGCGCATCAACGAAAGAAGCACAGCTGAATGTCGCGGCGCAGGTTTCTGAAGAAGTGCTGCAGTTTGCTAAAGGTCTGCCTGTCATGTCGGCGATCAATCTGCCTGCGATGACGAAGGATGAATTCAAAAAAATTCAGCCTTATCACCAAATTGCCGATAAAATCGGAAGTCTCGTGTCACAATGTATGAAGGAACCCGTCAAGGATGTTGCCATTCAATATGAAGGCACCATCGCGAAACTTGAAACATCATTTATTACAAAAAGCCTGCTGTCCGGCTTCTTAAAACCGCGTGTAGACTCAACTGTCAATGAAGTGAACGCCGGCGGTGTAGCAAAAGAACGCGGAATCAGCTTCAGCGAAAAGATTTCCTCCAATGAAACAGGATATGATAACTGCATCAGCGTAAAAGTGACCGGAGACCGGAGCACCTTTACGTTAACAGCTACGTATATCCCTCACTTCGGTGAACGAATCGTTGAACTGAACGGCTTTAATATTGACTTAAATCCTGCCGGCCACCTCGTTTATATCCAGCATCAGGATACGACCGGTGTAATCGGACGCGTCGGACGCATCCTCGGCGATAACGATATCAATATCGCTACCATGCAGGTAGGCCGTAAAGAAAAAGGCGGAGAAGCCATTATGATGCTTTCTTTTGATAAACATTTAGATGACAAAGTCGTCGATGAGCTGACTTCCATTCAGGATATTGTCTCAGTTAAATTGATTGACCTTCCGTAACAAACAAAAAACCCAAAACATTCATATGTTTTGGGTTTTTTACATTTAATGGTTTGGAAGGGGATTAGGCGCGGCAGGCACAGCGATCGGTTTTGTCACATCATAATTGCCGATTTTCTTTGTATGCGCATGTGTGAACAGCACCTCAGAATAACCGAATTCCTTCGCAGTTAACAGAAGCCCTTCAATCATTAAAATGCCTTCCAACGAATCTTCAATTTTATGTTTTTCGGACAATTGGATCCGCAGCTGCTCGCCGTATTCCCTTTCCGATACCGATGCAATCGCATCTGCTTCTATGACGCTCGCGGTCTGTGAGTCTCCGTCTGTTCTTTTCATCCCGTCAATGGCCTGATAAACTGAATGATAGGTTTGTGCAGACGGGATGAGATACTCTTGTCCCAGACTGTCGCGGTAAGAAAAATACGCCCGGTTGGCCTGCTTATATACGGACATCTCAGCCGAAAGGCCGGAAGCTTTTAAAAAATCCTGACCGTCTCCGTTTTGAATCTTTGTCAATTTTATTCGGTCGTAAGGACTCCAGGTCAAAGTCTCTTTCAGCATCTTTTTCAATAAATCAGCTTCGGCAGCTGATTCTATTGAAAACCGCCCGTTTACCTGCACAAGCAAATCTTTCTTAACCGCGGTTACTTGCACACCGTCCAAAAGCTGAGGAACAGAGAGGAAAGATTCGGGCACTTCTAAGTTTTCTGCATCAGAGAATGCCTCTGAAACCGATTCATCAGGCTTCTTTTTTTCAAAACTGACCGGAATGACGGCGGATGTATCTGAATCGGCAAACGCCAAAGTAATGTAATTGTTTTTGTTTTCGTTAGAAACGACAAAAGTCCTCTGATCCGGCTTAACGGCAGCTGACTGACTGGCTTTTTCGGCTTGACCGCTGTCAGCTGTAAGATCACCGGCAGATTCGTTTTTTGTCATCAGGTGAGGAGATATAATAAGAGCGATGCACAATGCGCAGATGCCGGCGGCGGCGGGGCCAACCCAGCTTCGGGCCGGTTTTTTCCTGTACTGTCTACCCGTTTCAACATTCCGGTAAATGGCCTCTGGTGAACGATGATCTCTAACCGCCGGAAGTTGTCTTAACAACTCCTCTACCCTTTCTTCGTTCCAATATGACTTCATCATCCATTAGCTCCTCCCTCAAAAGCTCCATCTGTTTCCGAAGTATTTTGAGCCCTCTGTGTTGGGTCGTTTTGACTTTGCTTTCCGAGAAGCCAAGAGCGGCGGCTGTTTCCTGAATGGAATATCCCTGAATAAATCTCAGGATAATAACAGCTCTTTGATCTATAGTGCAATGATCAAGCGCGGTATAAATTTCCCGGACATTTTCATGCTGTACGGCGAGTTCGTCCGGAAGCAAATGCTGATCTCTGACATCTTGTGTATCCCAATCAAACGTACCCATAATACGCTGTCTGATCGTCTGCTGCTTGCGGAACCAGTCAATCGCCACATGGCGCGCGATGGACAACAGCCATGTTTTTTCACTGCTTCTTCCTTCAAAAGTATGATAAGAATTTAAGACGCGGATATACACTTCCTGCGCCAGATCCTCAGCCTGTGTCTTATCTTTCACCATATAAAATAAAAATTGGTATAAATCTTGATGATATGAATCATATAATATCTGAAAGGTTTCTTCCATGGGAAGCCCCTCCGTTCACTTTTTTGTCGTAAAAATGCGTTGAAAAGTTACATTACAACTATATTACGAGAAACTGGAATTTGGAAGGGAATTTATATTAACATATTCTTAAATTTTTTAAAGAAGAAATAAACAAAAACACCCGCATGTTCTGCGGGTGTTTCGTATGGAACAAGATTGTTCGTCAATTTCAGACGCCATCCTGCACTTTTGTCGGAATATAAAATGTAAATGTCGTTCCTTTGTCAATGCTGCTGTGCACCGCAATTGAGCCGCCGTGGGCTTCCACAATATTTTTTACGATGGCAAGTCCGAGTCCGGTTCCTGCCCTGCCCCTTGTTCTCGCCTTGTCCGCTTTATAAAAACGTTCAAAAATAAAAGGCAGGTCCTCTTCAGGTATTCCCGAGCCGGAATCTTTAATATCGATTTTCAAACCGTCTTTCACGGTCTGAACCGCGATATGAACGTTTCCGCCTGACTCTGTGTGACGCAGCGCATTATCTATAAGGTTGGTAAACACCTGCTCCATTTTGTCTTCGTCAAAAACACACTCCGGCTGAGACACGGCAATGTCTTCTGTAAGCGAAACCTCTTTTTCTTTCGCTACACCGGAGAATTTCCGGGAGATCTTCTCCAGAAATTCATGCAGATTCACCGTCTCATAATGCAGGCCCGTATGTCCGGATTCCATTCTGGCCAAATCCAGCAAATCATTGACGAGCCGGCCCATGCGAAGGGATTCATCATAAATGATCTGCGCGATTTCTTTTTTCTCCTCTTCGGTGCTTGCAATGTCGTCCACTATTGCTTCGCTGTATCCCTGCAGCATAGAAATCGGAGTCCTGAGTTCATGACTGACATTGGCAATGAAATCTTCACGCAGCTTATCAAGCCTGCGCTCTTCGGTCATATCACGGAGCACGGCTACGGCGCCGCGGACGTGTGATTCCGCATAAAGAGGCGACATTAATAAAACCCATGACCTTCCTTGAAGCGTCATCTCAATCATTTGCTCTTTTTCTGTGCTCACGGCATTTTGGAAAAGCTCTTTCGCCTCAGGCGGAAGGTTGTCTCCTTCTTTAATATTCATATTCTGCTCATAATACCAGGCCTGCAGAAAGCGTTCAGCTGGCGGGTTAGTCACCAAAATGGTGCCGTCGATATTGATGGTGATAACTCCGTCTGCCATACTGCTTAAAATATTGGACAGCTGTTCTTTTTCCTGATTCAGCGCGTTGATATGAAAATTGAGCTGCCGGCCCATCTGATTAAAGGCGATGGCAAGCTCCCCGATTTCATCTTGAGTAAGAATCGGAATCTTTGTATCAAACTTTCCTTTCGCCAAGTCCTGGGCGCCTTCCCGCATTTTCCGAAGCGGGTATGTCACCCTGCTGGACAAGAAGAAGGCGAAAAACGTTGTCAAGACAATGGCGATGCCCGCCGCAAGAAAAATATAGCGTGTCGTATGTTTCGTCGTATCTTTGACGGCAAGCAGCGACTGAGATAAAAAGACCATGCCTTTTTTGCCGTCTTTTTCATACGGCACTCCGACGATCAGCCGTTCGTTATCCGAACCGGCATTGTTGGGCACCGCGCGTTTGCTTACTTTTTTGCGGTCTGTCAGCGCCTTGTGCAGATCCCGGTCGTGTTTGATCTGTTCCAATGTAATAGAGGATAAATGATTATCGTCATTGGGCGAATACCAGACATGCTTATCGTCCTGAATGATCGCGATGCTCGTTAAATTGTCCGCCAGCTCCCACGTGATGGATCTGGCAAGCGGCTGGTCTTCATGATTTTCTATAATGACCGCAATTTTATCGGCAAGCTGCGTTAAATCTTTTTCCGCTTCTTCTACGTGGTAATTTTCTATAAACTCCAGAAGCAGCACCGTTAAAATAAATAAAACAATTAATACGAGTGAAAGAATGGTAAACCAAAGCTTTCCTACTACGCTTTTCCAAAACTTCATTCAGCGCCTACCTCAAATTTGTATCCGACTCCCCAGACGGTGACAATTTTTTTCGCCGCTCCCGGGGATACTTTGTTTAATTTTTCACGGAGCCGTTTGACATGAGTGTCAACCGTTCTGAGATCACCGAAGAATTCATACTGCCACACTTCTTTTAAAAGTTTTTCTCTGTCATACACTTTGTCCGGTGTTTTTGCCAGAAAGTACAGCAGTTCATATTCCTTCGGCGTCAGGCTCACCTCTGTGCCGTCCGCGGTCACTCTGTGAGCATCGTGATCGATGGAAAGATGTGAAAAGACGAGCACATTTTTTGTCGGCGTATTGGCTGTCAGATAGGATGTTTGGGAAGCTCTTCTTAAGAGCGCCTTTACCCGGAGCACCACTTCTCTCGGGCTGAAAGGCTTCACGATATAATCGTCCGTGCCAGCTTCAAACCCCTGGACGCGGTTGGCTTCTTCCCCTTTTGCCGTCAGCATGATAATCGGCGTCGCTTTTTTTTCTCTGAGCTGCCGGCATACTTCTATTCCGTCCGTTCCCGGCATCATTAAATCCAAAAGCACCAGATCATAATCTGATGCCAACCCCATTTTAATGGCCTCATCACCGTTTTCCGCTTCTTCAATCACATAGTTTTCCCGTTCAAGGTACATTCTTAAAAGGCGTCGAATTCTGGCTTCATCATCTACTACTAATATTTTAGTTTCATTTGTTTGATCCATCGTTTTCCCCCTGCTTTCCTTCTGTTACTATCATTTTAACAAACTGTACGGCTGCTTGAGAACTGTATCGGCTTTCGGCTCTATGCGTACGAATGAAGTCCGGCAAGCACGAGATTCACAAAAATTAAGTTAAACATAATAATGGCGAAACCGATGACGGCAAGCCACGCGGACTTTTCGCCATGCCAGCCTCTCGACAGCCGCAAGTGCAAGTACGCTGCGTAAAATAAAAAGGTGATCAGCGCCCATACTTCTTTCGGGTCCCAGCCCCAAAAACGCGTCCATGCAAGCTGCGCCCAGATCATCGCAAACACAAGCGCGCCGAGCGTAAATACCGGAAAGCCGATAGAAACGGCGCGGTAGCCGACTTCATCTACCAAGTCCAGATTCACATTTTTGACGAGCGGGCTTAAAAGAGCGCTGATTCTCTTTCTGAATATCAGTCTGAGGGAGCCGTATAAGACGAGACCCGCGCCAAACGACCAGATCACCGTATTGACCTTTCTGCCTGAAAAAATAGCCGGAAGCTCAATAAACGGCTTCATCGCGCCTTCTGTAAGCAGTTCTCCCTCATGCGGGCCGACAAGCGCAGGCATATCATATATCATGACGCTTTTGGCGTCTTTTTTATCCACCCAATTAAATTCGGCTTTGTAGTCCGCCAGCCGGAATGCAGACGTGACGGCGATAAATGCCACGGTCGTCACGATAATAAACATGATGAACTCGAGCCAGAACGTTTTTTTGCCCGGTCTGGACTGGTCGACATGCTTTAACAGGAAAATGACGCCGGCTACAAAGCTGATCGCAAGAATCGCCTGCCCGAGCGCCGCCGTCGTGACGTGAATGTACAGCCAATTGCTCTGCAATGACGGAATAAGCGGCGTAATATCGGCGGGAAACATGCTTGCGTACGCGATCAGCAAAAGCGCGACAGACAATGTGAACATGCCTAAAGACGGCAGTCTGTAAATAAAGTAAATAATAATAAAAGCGAGTACAAGCATCATGCCGAATGACGTTGTAAATTCAAACATATTGCTGACAGGCGCATGTCCGCTTGCCGACCATCTCGCAATGAAGTAGGCGAGATGGCATAGAAATCCGACAATGGTTAACGTGATTCCGATAGCCGACCAGCGGCCCTTACCGTCCTTTGCGCCTTTTGTTCCCCGGATGGCGCCGCCGAAAACCGGGACGGCGATTAAATAAATCAAAAAGGCAGCATAAAGAAAATTTGCGCTCAGCTCCGCCATGACACCACTCCTTTTTCATTAGGCCTGATTTTTGACCAGTTCTTTTTGATCGGCCGGTTCTTTAATCTCCGTCCCGCTAAGAACATATCCGATATCCTTTTTCAAACCGAACCAGTTTTTGTTCGTATGTCCTGCCACAAGCACTTCGCTGTCACCGGTTTTGATCCAGATCCTTCTGTGCTGCCAGTACATCCCTTGAATGACACCGATCATAAAGATCGCGCCCCCGACGGCAAGCACCCATAAGGTTAAATCTTTTCTGACGGTGAGACCTGTAATGTTTTTCGTTTCCACATGGTCGAATTTTAATTTGTACTTGTTATTTGCGGAACCTTCAACAGTCTGCTGAATCGCAACAAAGCTTTTCTCCCCTTTCGGCTTGTCAGGAGCCGTGACTTTAAAGACGAAAGCCGGATTGTTTGGGACCTTTGTTTTCGTGCTCGGTTCTCCGTCCTTATTAAAATAAAAATCGGGAAGATAACTGGCGATCTGCACTTTGTAACCGTTACCAAGATCATAGTCCGTGTCAGGATCAAGAAGATTGATCTTCAGTTTGCCGAATGACCGTTTTGTTTTTTGGTCGATCAGCTGGAATACCATCTGATCGAGCTGGTTTTCTTTATAGTCCACCTGATACACAGAATAGGAGTCAAACCGCAGCGGTTCATTGACGCGGATATCGTTTTCTTTGACTCTTTTAAGCTTTGGCTTTTCACCGAATACGATGTCGCCCTCCCTCTTGTACAAAACCGCATCCGTTGTGAAGGATTTTGCGACTTTGCCGTTTCCGGCTCTGTCAATGGCATCGGCGAATACTTTTTTCTCAGTGTTTTTATTATACGTCTCCATGGTGAACCGGTTGTTTTTTAAGTAATATTGGCCGTCGGTGCCGGGAATCTGGGCGGTTTCGCCTTCACGGACCCAGAGTGTTTCATCGACGTACATACCGGGTACAAATCTCAGCATGGCTCCGATCAGAAAAATGATCAGGCCGATATGATTAACGTAGGGGCCCCACCTTGAAAAACGGCCCTTTTCTGCGAGAATACTTCCCTCTTGTTCCCGCACTCTATAATGCTTTTTTTTCAATCGTGTTCTGATGCCATCAGCCGTATCTCCGCTCAGCTCAGTTTCTGTCCGGCTGTATAGACGCTGCCGTCTTAAAAAGACCGGATTCCGCTGAACGCCTTGGTTTTTCAGCGCCCTGTACAACGGAATCACCCGATCCAGGCTGCAGATGACAAGTGATACGCCGATTGATGCGATCAAGAGCATATACCACCATGAACCGTACAGGTGATGAAACCCCAGCAGATAATACAATTGGCCGATTGTGCCGTACTGCTGTTCATAATATGTATCCGGCTGAGCGCCCGGCGGCAGATAAGCTTCTTGCGGAAAAACCGTGCCGAATGCCGACGCCGCCAGAGTAATGACAATCAGCCATATTCCGACTTTAACGGAAGAAAAGAAATTCCATACCTTATCTACAATTGTTTTGTTATATGTTTGCGAACGTCTTGCGCTGCCGTCGTACCGCATATCGGCAAGCGGCGACTGTTGATCATCAAGCGGCTTTCCGCATGACTCGCACAATACCGTCCCGGCTGGATTCACGTGTCCGCATTCACATTTAGCCTTTTTCATGAAGACGCCTCCGGCTTAATTAAATTCATATAGTCATGAACCATGCGTTCTGTCATCGTGCCGGTCACCACTTTCACGACTTTTCCGTCGGGATTGATCAAAAATGTCGTCGGGATAGGCGAAACGCCGTACGCGTCCAGCACTTGCCGGTCAGTATCAAGCGCAACAGGGAAATTGACGCCGTATGTTTTCATAAAATTATGTACTGCAATTTTTGATTCGCCGACATTTACCGCAATCACCTCGACACCGAGGTCTTTAAAATGCTTGTATTGATTCTCCATATAGGGAAATTCCTGCTTGCACGGCTCGCACCACGTTCCCCAGAAATTCAGAAAAACACCTTTTCCTTTTAACTGACTCAGTTCTATGAGTCTGCCCTCTGTATCTTTCAGCGCGAAATTCGGGGCTTTGGACCCCTCAGATATACGCTCGCCGTTTGAGTAAACAGCATTATAGACGGTATATCCGAGCGCGCAGAGTAAGATGAGAAGGATGCCGGTCCGAATGAATAAACGCCGCCGTTTTTTGTTCATTGTACACTGCTCCCCTCCCCTGCCTGCAAATCCATTCAATTATATCATCTTCGCGTTTTGTAATTTTTGAAGGTTATGTGAAAATTAGAAAGCGTTTTTACCGTGTTCAGCTAAAGCCCGCAGCCTTTTCACCTCATGCGGCGTCAATTCTCTTGCGTCTCCTGTGTGAAGGCCTCTTAAATCTAAAAAGGCGTATTCTTCACGTTTGAGCTTCAGCACGTCATGACCGATCGCCTCAAACATGCGGCGGACCTGTCTGTTCCGTCCTTCATGAATTGTCAGCTGAATAATGCTCGTCTGCTTTCTTTTGTCCAGAGAAAGCATTTTCGCTCTGGCCGGCGCTGTCTTGCCTTCTTCAAGCTGAATGCCGCGCTCAAGCTTCCGCAGAAGTTCCTTGGAAGGAATCCCCTTCACTTTGGCGACGTACGTCTTATCAATTTCGTATTTCGGGTGCATGAGTTTGTTGGCAAACTCGCCGTCATTTGTCAGTAATAAAAGACCGCTCGTATCATAATCAAGTCTTCCGATCGGATAAATACGCTGCGGCACTTCTTTGAAAAAATCGGTTACCACTTTCCGCCCTTTATCGTCATCAGAAGCTGAGATCACTCCTCTCGGTTTATAAAGCAGGAAGTACACGGGTTCTTCCCGCTCCACCTTTAATCCGTTTACTTCAATCTGATCAGAACCGGTTACTTTTACGCCGAGCTCTGTTATTACTTTTCCATTCACCTTTACTTTTCCTTCTTTTATCAGCTCTTCTGCCTTTCTGCGTGATGCCACGCCGGCATGAGCAATAACTTTTTGCAGTCTTTCCATGTCGTTCACCTCAAGTATAATCTTACTTTTTTCCCCTTGAACAAACAAGCTTTTTCAAGGAGCATTATTCTGATATATAAAAAGCGCCTCAATCAGGCGCTTCCAAATAATAACGTAACTATGATGATTGATGCAACCACCCCGATCAAATCAGCAAGAAGACCAACCTTTAAAGCATCCCCCATTTTTTTGATGCCGACCGCCCCGAAATACACAGTCAGGACATACAGCGTCGTGTCAGTCGATCCCTGCATGACCGAGGCCAGTCTGCCGATAAATGAATCAGGCCCGTACACGGCGATCAAATCCGTCGTCATGCCGAGCGCCGCCGTACCCGAAATCGGACGGATCAGAGCAAGCGGTACGACCTCTGCGGGAATGCCGAGCGCCGTAAAGAAAGGCTTGCAGAGCCCCATGACAAAATCAAGCGCGCCCGAGGCCCGGAATACGGTTATCGCCACAAGCATCCCGACCAAATACGGAATGATGGAAAACGCAATCTCAATTCCTTCTTTTCCGCCTTCAACGAATGATTCATAAGTCGGCACTTTTTTGATCGTGCCGTATATCAATATACCGGCGATAATAATCGGAATCATGGCTAAAGACAGCCAATTCACCATTTCCATTCGCTTACCTCCCTTTTCTTTTGCGGCGGTACCAGAAGTAGCGGTCAATGAAAATCGCGCCGATACCCGAAATTAAAGTCGCTAAGATGGTCGGTCCGACGATATCGGTCGGTGATTTCGCCGAATAAGCCATGCGGACGGCAATGACGGTTGTCGGTATCAATGTAATGCTCGAAGTATTTACCGCCAAAAAGGTAATCATGGAACGGCTGGCCTCAGACTTGCCTCCGTTCAGCTTTTTCATCTGCTCCATGGCTTTAATGCCGAGGGGCGTCGCCGCGTTTCCCAACCCGAAAAAGTTTGCCATGAGATTTGATAAGATGTATCCCATTGCCGGATGATCAGGGGGGATATCAGGAAACAGCTTAGAAATAAACGGACGGCACATTCTGCTGAATATATCCAAAAGGCCGGACTGCTCGGCTATTTTCATCAGGCCGAGCCAGAACACGAGGACGCTCATTAATCCGAACGAGATCGTAACCGCTTCTTTCGCTCCTTTAAAAACCGCTTCATTCACATCCTGCAAGGTTCCGTTAAACATCGCAAAGACCAGTCCGATTACCGTCAGACAGACCCAGATTAAATTGACCATGCTGAACCGCCCGCCGCGCTCATAAACAGGCTCGTAAACGTTTCAATGAAATGCTTTTTCGGTTTTTTAAGGTGCTCGTTTTCATAATAGACGGGGACCTTGGCGATCACTTTCCCATCATGCATAACAGTCATCCGGCCGACGACATCGGGAATGAGAGAAGCATCCTTTTTCCAGGCTTTTTTCGGTTTTATTAAGGTTGTGCTGATTTTCACATCATCGATCTCATCCTCTTTTAACAAATACTTGACATCCCGGGAAATAAAAGCGTGTTTTCCGTAAAACGTCTTTTTCAGCTTCGGGATGCCGCCTTTTTTGGCGACGATATAGGTTTTATAGTGCTCAAAGACATAATTAAACATATTCATATGGTCATCCCAGTCATCCGGATCATTTATGGTGACTGCGATAAGATCCGTTCCGTCTTTTGAAGCCGTCGAAACGAGTGTCCGTTTCGCGATTTTTGTGTAACCCGTTTTTCCGCCTGTGCTGTAACGATAAAGCCCTGTCAGAAGCTTGTTTTTATTTTTCCATACCCGGTCCATCGTTTCCGCTTTATACACTTTGGTGCCCGAAACAGTCCGGTATTCCTTGATCTTCATCGCGTATTTAGTCAAAAGGGCCATATCATACGCCGTTGAATATAAATTTTCATGGTCGTCCAGCCCGTGGGGGTTTTGAAATTTTGTATTTTTCATTCCGATTTGCTCGGCTTTTTGGTTCATCATAAATACAAAACCGTCAAGACTTCCGCCGACATATTCAGCAATGGCCGCAGCGGCGTCATTTCCCGACCTCAGCATAAGCCCGTAAACGAGATCTTTCAGTTTCACTTTTTGTCCCGGCTGAAGATAAATGGCTGAGCCTTCCGTTTTTACGGCATTCGGCGAAACCGTCACCATCTCTTCCATCTTCCCTGATTCAATCGCCAGCACCGCCGTCATGATTTTCGTAATGCTCGCGATCCGCCGCTTATGGTGTTCGTCCTTAGCAAACAACACCCTGCCTGATGCACCGTCGATAATAATTGCGCTTTTTGCGCTGACATGTATTTGGGCATGTGCCGTATTTCCGTCTGTAATGGAAAACAAAATAACAAAAGTCAAAAGAAATACGGCAGCTTTTTTGAGAAAGCGCATGAATGCTCACGTCCTTGTTGTGGGTTTGTACAAGTTTATGCGCATGTCCATGACTTATGAATACCAATTGCATCTCTTTTACGTAAAAAAACTCTCCCTTTTGGGAGAGTTTTTTATCTGGATGATACCATATTCGAGCCTGATGCTTCATATTGCGCCAATTCTTCACGCATGCGCAGAAACTCACTGCTCAGTGAAAGCAGAAGGCTCCGCAGCGAATCGGGCACATGCTGATAAAATTCAATCGCACTTTGGCCTGTATAAGCGGCGCGGCTGTTTTCGTACCACGTATCCTTTTTCGGCATGAAAAATTCTTCCACGCACTGATGATACACTTTATACAGCGTTTTTTCCGCTCTCGCCTCATGAAACGGCTCCTGCATTAAGAGCCGGCGGCAGGCTTCCTGGGCGCCTTCGCAAAAGACCGTCATCCTTCTCAGCACACTGAGCACGTCGCGGCAGTATGCCTCATCCGCCTTTCCAGAAGCCTGCATTTCCGGTAATGTCGTATGATTTAAATAACTGTTGACCATCGTGACAACCTCGGCTAAAAATTCACCAGTTTCTTCAGTATGGGCCCTCACAATCGAATTTCCCATTTCCGTCCGTTTCCTTCCTCTCTTGTACTTCGTCAATTTGCGTTATTCATCAATGGCCTTTCCCTATTATCGTATGATGAAAAACCGTTATTATTTAATATCCTCAAAAGTTTGGTTGAAGTTTTCAAAGAATAAGTCGGCTTCCTCCTGGAGAACGTCTTCTTCCGCATTTTCAGGAAGAGGCGGAAGCTCGTCCAGAGTTTTTAAGCCGAATTGTTCAAGAAATACCGGGGTCGTGCCGTATAAAATCGCCCGGCCGGGACCGTCGGCGCGTCCCACCTCACACAGCAGCGCTTTTGACACGAGACTGTGCAGAATCCGCTCAGACTTCACGCCCCGGATATCTTCAATTTCCGCCCGTGTAATCGGCTGCTTGTATGAAACGATCGCCAGCACTTCTAAAGAAGCCTGTGACAGTCCCTTTGACGGCACCTCGATTAATTTTTTCAAATAAGGCACGAATTCTTTTTTCGTTGCAAGCATATACGTATCCGCATATTCGGTCAGCTCAATGCCCCTGCCGTCTTCCTTGTACTGGGCGGCCACTTCTTCCATGATTCCGGCCAGTTCCGCTTCTTCTATTTCAAGCACCGTCACCAATTGCTTTTTGGTCAGCCCTTCATCACCCGCCGCGTACAGCAGGGCCTCCACAATCGCTTTCCAATTCACGATATCAAGCGCCATGAATGGATTCACTCCCCGTAATGTATATATCTGAAAAGTTTTCTTCCTGTTCGATGATAATCTGCTGATTCTTCATCAGCTCCAGAACGGCTAAAAACGTCACGACGAGATGGTCTTTTTGCCGAGAAGGAAAAAGCTCCGTAAAGTTGATTCTTCTTCCCGCCGTCTTTAAGCTTTTTACGATTTCGTTCATTCTGTCTTCAATCGGTATTTCCTGTCTTGTAATGGTGGTTTCTTTCGGCCGCGAGATTTTTTTACGCTGAAGCACCTTTTGAAACGCACCGATCATGTCATAAACGGTCACCGACAGCCTCTGCTCCGTCTGTTTGATTTCTTTTGCATACTCACTTAAATCACTCGGCGGCTTTGTAAATGACTTTTGTCTTTCTTCTTCCCGCTCTTTTAAATCCTTCGCAGCGGTTTTATATTTTCTATACTCAATCAGCTTTTCAATCAGTTCGTCCCGAGGGTCTTCCTCTTCAAGCATTTCATCTTCAAACAGCTCTTCCTCTTGTTTTGGAAGCAGCATTCTGCTTTTAATGCTGAGAAGCGTCGCCGCCATGACCAGATATTCACTGGCGACATCAAGTTCAAGCACTTGCATTGTATGTACATATAATAAATATTGTTCAGTAATGGTTGCCACGGGTATGTCGTATATGTCGATTTCAAGACGGTTAATCAGATGAAGCAGCAGGTCCAATGGGCCTTCAAACGTATCAATTTTCACTTGATATTCTACCATTATCTCACCATTTTCAATATCACTCTCATTGCCGGAAAAACTGGCTACCCTTTAGTATAATCCACCGAAAAGCTCTCGTCCAATACTTTTCTAATTGTGCTCCGTTATTTAGAAAATACTGAAAAAGAAGGTATACGCCTATACCTTTAAAGGCGGATGCACATATGATAGCCGTGTAAACATGAAACAAAGGGAGGCTGATTTCAGATGGGCGGAGCTTGTTTCGGCGGAGGTTTTGCATTAATTGTCGTTCTGTTTATTTTGCTTATTGTCGTAGGGGCATCTTATATCTGCTAGTTCTTCACGTTTCAGACACCAAGCCGCTCTTTTTTTCCTTTTCATAACGCTGTGGTACACTGGTTTTAGCAAAAGGAGGAAGCGGCTTGTATCCAAAAGCTTATATCGGCTTTTTGGCCGAATTTCACGCATCAAGAGATTATTTTGAGTGTCATGAACTGTTAGAAGAATATTGGAAAGAAAGCCCGCCTGAGGAGCGGAGCATTCATTGGGTCGGCCTGATTCAGCTAGCCGTCGCTCTGTATCACCAGCGGAGGGGAAATGAAGCCGGGGCGAAACGGCTGATCGCCAACAGCTTACGCATTCTGAGGGCTGAAAAACAGGCTGTCAGCTCTCTCGGCCTCAGCCATCCAAAGCTGATAGAGCTGATAGAATCGCTGTCAGACGATATAAAAGCCGGCCGGCCGTACAAAAGTGTTATGCTGCCGATTACAGATGACACTCTGAAAGAAGCGTGTCTTGCCGAATGCCGCCGCAAAGGCTATACATGGGGGCAGGCCGGCGTATCAGATACCTTTCTTATTCATAAACACCGCCTGCGGGACAGGACGGATGTCATTAAGGAACGCGAACGGGAAATGGAGAGAAGAAAAAAAAGCAGAGGCTGACGGACAGCCCTGCTTTTTCTGCATAAAAACAGCTCCCGAAACCGTGAAGATTCCGGGAGCATTTGTCAGTTATTATATGAAATATCCTGATCTTTTTGATGTTGACAGCGTTCAAAAAAGCTTTGCGTTAATTCATTCGGAACGAGTGCCTCCGTTTTGAACAGACGTTTTAAGGCGTCCATCATTTGCTTTCCGATTCCTTGATGGCGGTGAGAAGGATTCACGCTGATATGGCGGATTTCAACCTCTGAGTCTTTTTTTTCAACTCCGATCGCTCCGACGATATCTTCATCCTCTTTCCAAAGAAAGAGCTGGCGGCCAGTATCCGTTTCATAGTCCTTTATTGTCTGCTGAAGCTGCTTGAGATCTTTTTCATTCGGCATAAATGACAGAAGACCCATTGCAATCTTTTCAAACGATTTTTTATAACGAATTAACATAAAAACCCCTCTATATCCAAAATGTCCATTCATGTCCTAGCAAACGGATGAATAAAGGCGATCCGTTTCCTCACATTATATCATTTTCGCCGCTGTTTTAAACGCTTTTCAACAAATTATTCAAATGAACGGTTTAGATTCGCCATTTCAATGGCGGATACTGCGCAATCCGCTCCCTTATTTCCGGCTTTTGTTCCTGCGCGTTCGATCGCCTGCTCAATGGTTTCAGTCGTTACGATACCGAAGATAACCGGGACGCCCGTCGCCGTGCCCGCTTGAGCGATGCCTTTTGCCGCTTCGTTGCAGACATAGTCATAATGCGTTGTCGCTCCTCTGATCACCGTGCCGAGTGTAATAACGGCATCGTATTTTTTCGTTTCCGCCATTTTTTTTGCCGCAAACGGGATTTCAAACGCTCCCGGCACCCAAGCAACGTCAATGTCATTTGATTCTACACCGTGGCGAAGCAATGTATCTTCCGCTCCGCTTAACAGCTTGCTCGTAATAAATTCATTAAATCTGCCGACGACGATTCCGATTTTAAGTCCTGTTCCTACTAAGTTACCTTGTATGATATTCATATGTTATCCATCCTTTTTTGTGAGATTTGTTTTTAGAAATGAAGCAAGTGTCCGAGTTTGTTCATTTTGGTTTGTAAATAATTCCTGTTATGCTCACCCGCCTCCATTTGAAGCGGCACCCGTTCTGAAATGCTCAGTCCGTATCCTTCAAGGCCGGCGATTTTCCGGGGGTTATTGGTTAAAAGTTTCATATGCTGAACCCCCAAATCGCGGAGAATCTGGGCGCCGATCCCGTAGTTGCGCAGGTCAGGCAGAAAGCCGAGCGCTTCGTTCGCTTCAACCGTGTCATACCCCTCTTCCTGCAATCGATACGCTTTCAGCTTATTGATTAAACCGATTCCTCTTCCTTCCTGACGCAAATACAATAAGACGCCTCGGCCTTCTTCGGCAATTTGCGCAAGCGCGGCATGAAGCTGAGGCCCGCAATCACAGCGGTGGGATGCAAACACATCGCCCGTCAGGCATTCTGAGTGCACTCTGACAAGAACGGGTTCGCTGCTAAACGGGACATCACCCATAACAAAGGCGAGGTGTTCTTTTCCGTCAACCTCGTTTGTATATCCGTAAACCCGAAACGTGCCGAAGTCAGTCGGCAGCGTAATGTCAACTTCTCGGTTCACAAGTGTCGTAATGTTGTAACGGTATTCTATTAAGTCTTTTATCGTAATCATTTTCAGCCGGTGGCGTTTGGCGATTTCTGATAACTCCGGCACTCTGGCCATTGTGCCGTCTTCATTCATAATTTCACAAATGACGCCCGCTCCTTGAGAGCCGCATGCTTTTGCAAGGTCAACGGCTGCTTCCGTGTGGCCCGCCCGCTTCAGGACGCCTCCTTTTTTTGCGATTAAGGGAAAAATGTGGCCCGGACGCTGAAAATCGTCAGACACAGATTCCTCGTTCAACAGCGCCTGAATCGTAAAAGAACGTTCTTGAGCGCTGATGCCTGTTTTTGTCAGTCTGTGGTCAATGCTGACCGTAAACGCGGTTTCGTGTGAGTCCGTATTATGATCGACCATCGGGTGAAGATCCAGCCGGGCGGCAATATCTTCAGAAAGCGGCGTGCAGATCAGGCCCCTCCCATGGGTCGCCATAAAATTGACCACTTCAGGTGTGGCATGCTCAGCGAGCGCTACGAAATCTCCTTCATTTTCTCTGTCTTCATCATCGACAACGATGATGACTTCACCTTTTTTCAGCGCCTCTAACGCCTCTTCTATTGGATGAAACATATTGATCTTCCTTTCTAAAAGCCGTTCTCGCTTAAAAAAGCTTCTGTGATCGTTTGATTGCTTTTCGTTTGTTCTGTTTTGTGCAAAAAGCGGTATAAGTATTTGCCGATCATGTCACACTCAATATTCACGGTCGAACCGACTGTTTTCGTCTGAAAAATCGTTTCTGAGATGGTATGCGGAATAACGGATACTGTCACGCTTTCATCTGATAAACCGAAAATCGTCAGGCTCACGCCGTCTACCGTAATCGAACCTTTCAAGACGAGCGTTTTCGTCAATTCAGGCGAAAGTTTCAGATCGTAATAAACCGCGTTGCTTTTTTTCTCGATCCGGGTAATTTCCGCCGTTCCGTCCACATGCCCGGATACAAAGTGGCCGCCGAAGCGTCCGTTGGCGGACATCGCTCTTTCCAGATTGACTTTGCTGCCTTTTGACAAGCCGTTCAGCGAAGTGGCTTTTACGGTTTCCGGCATGACATCAACCGTAAATTGATTATCAGAAAATCCGGTTACGGTCAGGCAGATGCCGTTTACCGCGATGCTGTCGCCAAGTTTCACATCGCTTGTCACTTTTGAAGCGGCAATGGTTAATGCCATGGAAAGGCCTGTCTTTTTGATTGCTTGGATCGTGCCTGTTTCTTCAACGATTCCTGTAAACATCGTCACCATCCTTTCCGTCTTTAGGTATGGCCGTCAATTTTATATCCGGCCCGATTTGGGTGATTTGTGTGAATTGTAAATGGGGGACATCTTTCATTGATTGAAAACCTTCACCGGAGATCAAGCTGGGAGCAAGCGTTCCTCCGATTAATTTAGGGGCGAAATAGAAATGAAGCTCCTCGAAACAGCCTTCCTTGACAAAACTTCCGTGTACGGATGCGCCGCCTTCCACATAAACGGACATTATGCCGTTTTCAGCGAGAATGCTGAGCACCTCAGGAATGTGAATGCGGTCTGTTTCAAGCGAAAAGACTTTTATTCCGAGTGCGGTCAGCCGCTCTTTCTTTTGCACGTCAACGTCTTTGGCCGTAAATATCCATGTCGGCGCGGCGCCGTCAGTGACCACATTTGCCGTTTCCGGAATGGTCAGCTTTGTATCGAGAATGACTCTGACCGGCTGCTTGACCGCATCGGGGAGCCTGCAAGTCAGACTCGGATTATCGGCTTTGACTGTGCCTGCTCCGACAAGAATGCTTTGATGCGATTTCCTGTATTGCTGGGCATCAAGCCTTGCCGCCTCTGAAGTAATCCATTTGCTGTCACCGGTTTCAGTCGCTGTTTTCCCGTCAAGGCTTGCGGCCGCTTTCAAGGTGACATACGGAAGTCCGGTCCTCATGAAGTGAAGAAACATTTTATTCAGCTCTTCTGCCTGCTGCCTGAGAATTCCCGTTTTCACTTCGATGCCCGCTGCTTCCAGCATTCTGATGCCTTTTCCGGCGACTAGCGGATTTGGATCCGTCATAGCAACAAATACCCTTTTTATCCCCGACTTTATCATCAGTTCGGCGCATGGCGGTGTTTTTCCGTAATGGCTGCAAGGCTCCAGCGTCACATACATATCTGCGTCTTTTGCGTGACTGCCTGCCATATTGATCGCGTGCACTTCCGCATGGGCTTCTCCGTATTGTAAATGGGCGCCCATTCCGACGATCTGGCCGTTTTTGACGACGACAGCACCGACAAGGGGATTAGACTGCGTCTGCCCTTCACCGCGTCTGGCAAGCTCTATTGCCGTATTCATATAATATTCTTCCATCGTTATCCCTCCCTTCTTCCACGCAATTTGGCGTCAAAAAAGCCCCGAATGTTTACACAGTTCGGGGCTTTGCCAGTTTTAATCCATAGGAAATAAGACTATACAGTATGATTATTTTTTGCATAGCTTCTCTCATCCTTCTCCCATCCAGACTTTCACTGTCGGCTTCAGCTTTTCACTGAATCCACCGTATACAGATGCATACGGGTCACGGGCTGTAAAGCGCAAAACGCCTTATTACCGCCGGTCGGGATTTTCACCCAGCCCCGAAGGATACAATCAATATTTTTTTGTCCTTATCCGCTATTATAACATCCTTTGCGGCAGGCGCAATGAATTTGCACCCGCTTTTTCAGAAAAAATAAAAAGCGCCCTTTTCCCAAAAAAGGCGCCTTTACTTATTCGTTTACTTTAACAACCTTCAATAAGCCGTCAATCCGGTTTGATTTGCTGAAATACGCTTTAATCTTATCTCCTTTTTTCACATCGGAGAGATCCTGCTTCAGCTTGTCGCCGTTAAAAATGATTTTTGTGCCGTTTGCTGCCGTGCCGTGGTATTCGGTTCCTTCTATTTTCGTAATTTTATATGTTTTCACTGTATATTCTTCTTTTTCCTGAGACAGGGTTTGTCCGATAGCCGTCGGCACGTCTTTCAGCTCAATATCGTTTATGACCATAAAACCGCCCGCCAATAACAGCAGCAGTACAAGTAAAATGGCTGCTTTTGTTTTAATTCTTCCCATTTTTCTACCTCCAGCCGTATCAATCTATTCATTACTATGTCATATTCCTTTTTTTCATGAATAGAAAACCGTTCTTCCCTGCGTGAGTTATTCATATAACGTTTCGTCAAGGGAAGATGTTTCATGTATCTGTAAAACTTTCTATCTATTAAATAGATATACGAATTTATGTTCTGTTTTTGTGGGTGGGGAGATTAATTTATATAAAAAAAGCAGTTTTCTCATAAAGAAAACTGCCGTACGGTTTATTTCGTCTTGCGGATTTCGTTAAACGGGAAGAAGACGAATTTTGATGTGCCCGCGATTTGTTTTTTCGTAAAAAGACCGAGGCCGTTGCGGCTGTCCATAGATTCTCTGCGGTTATCACCCATGACGAAATATTTGTCGTCCGGCACTTTCACCGGGCCGAAGTCTTCCGTCAGCCGGTCATAGCCGTCTTGCTTCGCTTTTTTCTTGTTTGCCGCTAAATACGGTTCGGACACTTTTTTGCCGTTGATGTACAGCTGGTCGTTTTTCATTTGCACCGTGTCGCCGGGAAGTCCGATAATCCGTTTGACATAGTGTTCATTTTCTCCGTTCAGAACGACGATCTGGCCGCGTTTGAAGTCGCTTATGTATTTGACCGTCATATTGACAAAGATTCTCTCGCGGTCATGCAGCGTCGGTTCCATTGATCTTCCGTCAACAAGATAAGGAGCAAATAAAAAGTTGCGGATGAGCAATGCGAGAACGACAGCGATGATAATGGCTTTCGCCCAATCAAGTACGGCGCTTTTTTTAGAAGTTTTTTCTTTTTCTGATTTCAAGTGATTTCCTCCCATTAGCCATGGTCGTTTTTATTTTACCATGAATCCCTGCACAGAGGGCAAATAAGCCCCGCACCTCATCCATTTTTTTCATTTTATAAGCCGGATCTGCTGATTTTACGGTATTTTACGAAGCTTCCGATCCGCCAAATGCACAAATACACAAAAGCAAGCTCCATTGTTAAAACGGCAAATTCCGTCGCGTCAATGTTTTTGAAATATTGACTGAGTACGATACGGATCGCAATAATCGCGATAATGACATATTTAAAGTTTTTATTCCGCTTAGAGTACACAAAGCCGTCTTCCCGGATTTCATATGCGGTTTGCGACAGCATGATGAAGCCAAATACTGCGCCTAACAGCCCGGCGATGGCGAGCTCCCAAACAGCGGGAAGATGAAACGGCTTTCCGGGGATATTCATGAGCTGGCTGATGCTCAATGAAAAAATGACGGCGATAATCAAAAGCGGGAGAATGATGCCGAAGCCGCCGCCTTTAATCGGCCTGTTTCCTTTTTTCAGCCTGAACCAAAAAATAAGTGCGATAATGATAATGACAAATAAAACGGTTGCCAATTGAACCAACGTTTTTACCTCTTTTCATTCTTGTAATCGGTCTTTTACACTATACCAGAGTGACTGCCGAAGTTCATATATGTATTTTTTCATGATTTACACATGAGAATTTTCATATACATAAAAAAACCCGCCTCCAAAAGGCGGGTTTTTCCGTCATTAACCTTCTACACGGACTTCTTTCATTTTGTCTCCGTTAGACATGTTTTTCGCGTGCTCTAAACCGCTTGTCACTTTTCCGAATACAGTATGAACGCCGTTTAAATGCGGCTGCGGCTCATGTACGATGAAGAATTGGCTTGAACCCGTGTCTTTACCGGCATGCGCCATTGATAAAGAACCGGCTTCGTGCTTATGCGGATTGCCTTCTGTTTCACATTTGATCGTTTTTCCGCTTCCGCCCATGCCTGTCCCAGTCGGATCTCCGCCTTGGCTGACAAAGCCCGGAATCACACGGTGGAAAATAACGCCGTCGTAGAAGCCTGTATTCGCCAGGTTTTCAAAGTTAGCGACTGTATTAGGCGCTTCATTCGGATAAAGTTCAAATTCGATTCTGCTGCCGTTCTCCATTTCGATGTAACCAGTTTTCATTCTCATTCCTACTTCCATATGTTTTTTGTCAAAGCCTTCTTCAATATGAATTTCAATTGTAAGCCGGCTTTCTTTTTGATATTCTTTTGAAGGAAGATGCGTCTGCTCTTCTTTTCGCGGCTATTATACCACACCTTCAGCCGGAAAACGAATCTCCCCGCTTCCAAAGAAAGAAAATGAAACCAGAACAGCTTCACAGCCGTCTATGTAACGGAACTGCTTCACGCAGTCCCTCACAAACCGCTTCAAAACGGCATTTGTGAAAAGAAGGAGGTTAACCGCTTTGAAAAAAATGTGGATTGGATTGCTGGCGGCGGCCGCAGTATTGTGCACAATACCGAAAATCAGCCTGGCCGATGCCGCAGTCGGAGATGTTATCGTCACACTGGGGGCAGATCTGTCAAACGCAGACCGTCAGAAAGTGCTTGACGAATTAAATGTCCCTGATAACGCGACAAAGGTGACAGTCACGAATAAAGAAGAACATGAATATCTGGGAAAATATATATCGAATGCCCAAATCGGCACAAGAGCCATTTCTTCATCATCCATCACGGTGGAAAAGAAAGGGTCCGGACTTGACGTCCAAACCCATAATATTGATTCCATTACGGATGAGATGTACTTAAACGCCCTGATGACAGCAGGCGTGAAAGATGCAAAAGTATACGTGACGGCGCCGTTTGAGGTATCAGGAACCGCCGCATTGACAGGAATCATTAAGGCGTATGAAGTGTCATCAGACAAAGCGATTTCAGAAGACGTAAAACAGGTCGCCAACCAAGAGCTTGTCACAACTTCAAATCTCGGGGAAAAAATCGGAGATAAAAACGCCTCCGCGCTTATCGCAAACATTAAAGACGATTTCGCGAAAAACGGTGTGCCCGATACAAAAGAAGGAATCGAGAAAAAAGTCGATGATGCGGCATCAAACCTTAACATTACACTGACTGACGCTCAAAAAGACCAGTTAGTTTCATTGTTTAATAAAATGAAAAATGCCAAGATTGATTGGGGCCAAGTCGGCAATCAGCTCGATAAGGCAAAAGACAAAATCACAAAATTCATTCAATCCGATGAAGGCAAAAGCTTTATCCAAAAAGTCATTGATTTCTTCGCTTCAATTTGGAATGCGATCGTGTCTGTATTTACAGGAGACAGCGGATCAACTTCTTCAAACAGCTGAGACAAAAAAGAGACCGGACTCCATTGTCCCGGTCTCTTTTTTTATTTATTGTTTGACCCCCGTCTTAAACGGCAGATCCAGCTTTACGATGTCTTCATAAGTTTCCCTTTTAATGACAAGATGCGCTTCGCCGTCTTCCACAAATACGACGGCAGGCCGCGGAATACGGTTGTAGTTGTTAGCCATGCTGTACCCGTATGCCCCCGTGCAGAAGACGGCGAGAAGATCGCCTTCTTTCACTTCCGGAAGATCTATATCCCATATGAGCATATCCCCGCTTTCACAGCACTTACCCGCGATGGACACCGTCGTGTCGTGGTGTTCTCCGATTCTGTTTGCCGAAACGGCTTCATATTTGGCCTGATAAAGCGCAGGACGGATATTGTCGCTCATGCCTCCGTCAACCGCTGCATATTTACGGGTGCCGGGAACTTCTTTTTGCGAGCCGATGGTATAAAGCGTCGTTCCGGCGTCGCCGACGAGCGAGCGTCCCGGTTCAATCCAAATTTCCGGAATGTCAAAAGCATGCAGCGCTGCGTTTTCTTTTACCGCTTCGATTATTTTTTCAACGTAGACGGCAGGATGAAGAGGTTCATCCTCTTCCGTGTAACGGATGCCGAAGCCGCCCCCTAAATTCAGCACTTCAGAGACGAAACCGAAAGATTCTCTCCATTCACTCAGTTTTGCGAAGATTTTTTCTGCGGCCAGCACAAAGCCCGCCGTATCAAAAATTTGTGATCCGATGTGGCAGTGAACACCGAGAAGATGGATATGGTCTGACTGCAGCACTTGCTCAATCGCCTTTTCTATTTGCCCGTTATGCAGATCAAAGCCGAATTTGGAATCTTCCTGTCCGGTCGTAATATAATCATGCGTATGCGCCTCTACCCCCGGGGTGATGCGCAGAAGCACATCCATGGTGCGCCCTGATTTGCTGCACAGTTCCGCGAGTAAGGATATTTCATAAAAATTATCAACGACGATGCAGCCGATTTGATGATCGAGCGCCATTTTCAATTCTTCTCTGCTTTTGTTATTGCCGTGAAAATGAATCCGGTCAGCCGGAAAACCAGCCGAAACCGCCGTAAACAGCTCTCCGCCGGATACAACGTCCAGTGAGAGCCCCTCCTGCTCAGCAAGCTGTATCATTGCAACGGAGGAAAACGCCTTGCTCGCGTATGCGACCTGCGCTTTTAAATCCGCGTCAATGAATGCCTGTTTAAAACTTTTAGCGCGCTCACGTATTAAAGCCACGTCATAAACATAAAGAGGCGTGCCGTAATGCTCCGCTAAATACAGGGCATCCACACCTCCGATTTCCAGATGACCTAGTTTGTTTTGTCTGCTTGTGCCATGTAAGAACAATGCTCATTCCCTCTTTCTGATCCGCATATGGGTGAAAAGGACAGCTTTTTTGAGCTGTCCTTATACAAGTCCCGCATAAGTTAAGACATACAATATCATAATCTTCTGTCGGTTTCAATGCGATTATGAACCGCTTGGCTGTCTTTGACGGTCTTTCGGGTGAACAATGCTCGGTCTGACTTTCGCTCCCGGCACTGTCGTCCTGACGAGCACCTGCCACAGCGCCTTTCCGTTAAACGGTAAAAACGGCCATAAATACGGTGTATGAAACGAGCGGATACCCGCCATTAAAATCAGCAGCAATGTAAAGCCGATAACAAAACCTTTTACTTTAAAAATGGCCACGAGCACCATTAAGATGAGACGTATCATTTTATTAGCGAGGCTGAGTTCATAGCTCGGCGTGGTAAATGATCCGATGGCGGCGATCGATACGTACAGAATGACTTCGGCGGAAAACAGCCCCACCGCTATGGCAATTTGTCCGATCAGCACTGCCGCTATCAGGCCCATGGCAGTCGATAAGGCGGTCGGCGTATGGATCGCGGCCATCCTGAGAAACTCAATCCCCAAATCAGCCAGAAAGATCTGCAGAATGATCGGAATGTGCGTATTTTTATTTAAGCCGATAAAATCCAATCTTTCAGGCAAAAGTGACGGGTCGAGAACAAAGAGGAACCAGATCGGAAGCAGAACAGTTGAAGCGATAATACCGAAAAACCTGATCCATCTTAAAAATGTTCCGACAGAAGGCGCCTGTCTGTATTCTTCCGCATGCTGAACGTGGTGAAAAATCGTTGTGGGCGTTATGATCACGCTCGGTGACGTATCGACGACGATAATGACGTGCCCTTCTAATATATGATTGGCGGCCACATCAGGACGCTCCGTGTATCTGACCATCGGAAACGGGTTGTAGCCTTGTTTGACGATAAATTCTTCCACCGTTTTATCCGCCATCGTCAGTCCGTCAATATCAATCGCATTCACTTCGTTTTCGACGATGCTGACAAGGTCCGGATCTGCGATGTCCTCTATATACACAATGGCAAGATCCGTTTTAGAACGCTCGCCGACTTTCGTAATTTTGACGCGGAGCCTTTCGTCTCTGATCCTTCTTCTGATTAACGCTGTATTAATGACGATACTTTCGATAAATCCGTCTCTTGCCCCGCGAACGACCTTCTCTGTATCCGGCTCTTCGGGTGTGCGTCCGGGGTAATTTCTGACATCAACGACGAAGGCGAAACCGGCGTCTTCTACGATAACGGCCACAAGTCCGGAAAGCACTTGATCCGTCGCTTCGTCGAGCGTTTTGACTTTTTGGACCTGCTGGTTCACAAGCCTGTTTTCAACAACATCAAGCGCATCATCCGCGTTCTCGTCATAATTATTGACATCGACGAGCTGTTCTATTAAATGAATGATAAACAATGTATCGGTTAACCCATTGACAAAGTAAATCTGGACTTCCCGGTCTAATACTTGAACTTTGCGGACTCCGATATCGTAGCTCGTCCCCATACCGACGCGGTCTTTAAAAAATTGTTCATTTTTTCTAGGATCCCGGTATACTTTTATCATGTTTTCCGGTTTTTCCGGCATGATATTCGCTCCTTTCTAAAATGAATTCGACAGCCTTCATCGTGATCGGCGAGCCTTTGGATATGTCATCTTTTCTTCCCATTTTTCCTATATCGCCGATGCCCACAACGAGGGGAACGTCCAGTTTGTCAAGACAATACACCGTATCTCCGTTCATTCTGTGCTCGTCCATTTCTCTCATTCCGGTTTTATCGACGCCAAACTCCGTCACTTCTCCATCACGGTCAATGGAGACATCGACTTTTGTCCATTCAGCCTGATGGGTTTTAGAAGCGACGGCAATCACCCCAAGCACTTCAATGTCTTGATGTGAGGCGACATATTTCAGCGCCGTTTCGCCCGGCCCTTCCCCTTGCAGGCCGGAATCGTCAAACATGACAAACACCGGGTCATGCGGCGCGGCTTTAATCAGCTGAACGAGTTCCGGACCGGTTCTGGTTGACGGATTGCCTTTTGATTGGGAAATACATCGTCCGCCTGCTTTTTCCGCGGCATATTCAATCGTTTTAGCGGCGTATACGTCTCCGTCTGTCACAAGGATGACCTTCCGTTTCGTCATCAGACATTATCCTTTCGGTTTAAAAATAACGGCAACAAGAAATGCAAATAAAATCGCTGAAGATATACCGGCGGAGGTCAGTTCAAAAATCCCCATGGCGATCCCGATAAATCCATGCTCGTGAGCCTGATGCATGGCGCCGTGCAATAAGCTGTGACCGAAGCTGACGATGGGAACCGTCGCGCCCGCACCTGCGAATTCGATAAATTTGTCATATATTCCGAACCCATCCAACAAGGCGCCGATGACGACAAAAGTTGTCATCACATGGGCGGGTGTCAGTTTAAAAATGTCAAGCAGCAGCTGACCGATAATGCATATGATTCCTCCGCAAACAAAAGCCCACAGATATTCCATTTATGATGCACCTCCCGCTCGCTCAAATACCACACCGTGGGCGATGGTCGGAATGGTTTCCTTCTGCTGAATCATTGTCGGACTTAAAAGCGCTCCTGTCGCGACAACGAGAACCCTGTTAAGAGAGCCCGATTTCAGTTGATTAAAGATATGTGTGTACGTAACGAGCGCGGAGCAGGCGCAGCCGCTTCCGCCCGCAAACACCTGCTGATCCGGCGTATAGATGAGAAGACCGCAGTCATCGTGTTTCGTTCCCGCGGGATAGCCTTCTTCCTTAAGCAAATCTTTTAAGATCGGCGAGCCTACGCCTGAAAGGTCTCCCGTTAAAATCAGATCGTAATCATCCGCCGTGCGGTTCAAATCCTTCAGGTGCTGTTTGATTGTATCGGCGGCAGCGGGCGCCATGGCTGAGCCCATATCAAACGGGTCTGTAATTCCGAGGTCGCTTACTTTTCCCACTGTCGCGCTTGTAATCCGGATATCAGAAGGGTTTTGGCTGATGATGACCGCTCCGCCCCCCGTGACCGTTGAAGTGGCGGTATCCGGCTTTTGCCCGCCATACTCCGTCGGATTACGGAATTGTCTTTCAGCCGTCGCATTATGGCTGCTCGTCGCTGCAATCGCCCGGTTCGCAAAACCGCCGTCAATAAGCGCGGATGCGACGGCGACCGTTTCCATTGACGTCGAGCAGGCGCCGAACAGGCAGAGGAACGGAATTTTCAGATGTCTTGCGACGTAATTGGCCGTCACATTTTGATTTAAAAGATCGCCAGCGAGTAACAAATCGATGTCGCTCTTTTTCAAATTCTGTTTTTGCAAAGCGGAGTTGATGGCATCTTCCATTAATTGACGTTCCGCCATTTCCCAGTTTTTCTGATTGCAATGCATTTCATCGTATGTTTTATCAAACAGCGAGCCGAGCGGGCCGTCTTTTTCTTTCGGTCCGGCTGCCGTTCCCGCCGCATTTATAAATAACGGGTTTTCAAACACCCAGGTTTGCTTTCCGGTCAATTTCATTTTTTTCTCCTCCTATGAAAACAGTTTTTCACAAGCAAACCGTATCAGGCCTACGATATAGGCTGCCACGACGCCGAATACAATGACGTTTCCCGCCAGTTTAAACATGTTTGTCGCTACACCGAGCACAAGACCTTCACTTCTGTGTTCCAGAGCCGCGCTTGTCATACTGTTTGCAAACCCCGTCACCGGCACGGCTGAACCCGCTCCGGCAAACTGACCGAGCCTGTCATAAATGCCGAATCCGGTCAAGAGGGCGGAAATTAAAATAAGAGTGGCGGACGTCGGGTTTCCCGCTGTTTTCTCATTAAAATTAAAAAAATGGATGTAAAAGTCTTGAAGAGCCTGCCCGATCAGACAAATCAAACCGCCGATCAGAAAGGCTTTGACACAATTCCAGACGTATGGCGGTTTCGGCTGATAGTCTTTCACTTTTGTTTTGTAATTTTCTTTTAAGTTTGTCACGTCTGTTCCTCCTTATGAATGATGGATAAAATACAGCCAATGAAATAATGAGCCGGCTATTTTGCCGAACACGATGGCCATCAGCAAAATGATGATTTTGCTCCCGAAACCGATCCGTTTGGCAAGAATGGGAAGCACGTTCAGCACTTCTGTAAGCGCCGCGGCCAGCATGCCGACAAACATGCCGGCCAGAAGCCCGACCGGAACGGCAAGCCATTCAGATAAAAAAAAATGATTCATATTTAAGGTTTCCCAGCCGCCGAACACCGCCCCGGAAATAACAGCCCCTTCGTAGGCCTGTACAAAGCGCATGGTTTTTGTCAGCTGCATAAGGCGGGGGATGATTCCCATAACGGTTAAAAAAGCCACAAAGCCCGCTCCCACGGTCAGCCCGCCGCCAAGCCCGACAAACATAACGAAAAGAATGCTAACGATCATGCAGATCTTTCATCGTCTCTTCGTTTTCGTGTATTGCGACATAATGATCGAGATCAAGCTGATAATTAAACATCTCGACCTCCAGCGGGCTTGGCTCTTCATTCAGGCGTTTTTTAAAGATGTGATTAAAAAAGACGATCATCCCGAGACCGAGGCCGATGCTGTACGGAATCTGAAGCAGGTACGGATACTCATTGCGCCTGCCCGTTATGATTTCATATAAGGCGATATGAACTTCTCTCATGCTGACATCTTCATGAAAATTCATAATGGCGAGACATGAACCGATAAAAAGCAGCAGCCAGACACCGACAAACAAAACGGCTGACAGCTGCTTTTTCTGGTAATGGATTTCCACTATCGTTTCAGCGCCGCCGACGGTCTGCACATCAAGAGCGGGAAAAGCGGTATGAATGGCCTTCAGCACTTTTATGATGTCCAGCACGACGATATTTTTGTCTTTTTTCGTGATCTGATACAGCGGCAGTGCCGACAGTTTTTTTTTCAGCTTTTGCTGTCCTGCGATCTGGGCGGCGTCACCGACTGTGATGATATCTCCGGTATGAGCCTTCACGCGGTGGCGAAGTCTGAGAAATATTCGTCTTTCCATCTTGCATCACCATCTTTCGGGTGGTTATATATGTAGTATGTGGTTCACTTTTGTTCTCATTCATCAGCGGCAAAAGACCATAAATTACCATTCGGGCACAAATAAAAAAAGCCGGCCTGTAAAAGGTCAGCTTTCCGTATGATCCATCTGCACTTTAATCTGCTTTAATATTTTTTTCTCCAGCCTCGATACCTGCACTTGTGAAATCCCGAGCCGTTCGGCTACTTCCGACTGCGTCTGATCCTTGTAATACCTCAGATAGACAATGAGCTTTTCCCGTTCTTCCAAATCACTGATCGCTTCCTTGAGAGCGATTTTGTCAAACCACTTCTCTTCTGAATGATCGGCGATCTGATCGAGCAGGGTGATCGGGTCTCCGTCATTTTCATACACCGTTTCATGAATGGACGAAGGCGCCCGCACCGCTTCCTGCGCAAGCACCACGTCCTCCGCGTCAATTTCCAGGTGGTCAGCGATTTCCTGGACTGTCGGCACTCTTCCGTATGTTTTTGACAGTTCATCTTTCGCCCGGCGGATTTTATTGCCGAGCTCTTTTAAAGATCTTGATACTTTGACGGTTCCGTCATCCCGGATGAAGCGCTGGATTTCTCCGATAATCATCGGCACGGCATAAGTTGAAAAACGGACATCATAGGACAAATCGAATTTATCAACGGATTTTAACAACCCGATACAGCCGATCTGAAACAGATCGTCCGGCTCATAGCCTCTGTTTAAGAACCTTTGCACGACGGACCATACAAGACGCATGTTTTTTTCTATGAGGAGGTCTCTTGCCTGCTGGTCGCCCTCTTGGCTCTTTTTGATCAATTCTTTGACTTCATGGTCCTTGAGCTGCGCGTTTTTGCTGTTTTTCTTAACCTCCACATCCATAACAAATCTCCTTAATTACAAAGCGCTTTGCTTTTTGATAGGTGTTTTGTTAAGCGTATCGTCGTCCCCATCTCCGGCGAGGAATCAATCGAGACATCATCCATGAAGTTTTCCATAATGGTAAAGCCCATTCCGGAGCGCTCAAGCTCGGGTTTTGTCGTAAAGAGCGGCTGGCGCGCTTCCTCAAGATCCGTGATCCCGAGGCCTTCGTCACGTATGGTCAGATAGACGACATGATCCTCCAGGGTAACGGAGATGTACACCTTTCCGTCGCAATTTTCTTCATAGCCGTGGATGATTGCGTTTGTTACCGCTTCTGATACGACGGTTTTGATTTCCGTCAGCTCGTCCATCGTCGGGTCGAGCTGTGCGATAAAAGAAGCAACCGTTACACGCGCAAACGATTCATTCTGACTGAGGGCTGAAAATTCAAGATGCATCTCGTTTTTCATGATGCCACCCCCAGCGTTAAAAGCGCTTTTTGTTCTGATTGTTCGAACCTGATGATTTTAAACAGGCCCGACATGTCAAACAGACGTCTCACCGCAGGCGAAATCGCGCACACGACCATTTCTCCGCCGAGCTGTTTAATTTGTTTATAACGCCCTAAAATCACGCCGAGGCCGGAGCTGTCCATGAAGGAAAGATCTTCAAGGTTCAGCACGATGTGACGGATGCCGTCAGCCTCCAGCGATTCAGCAACCTTTTGTTTTAATGATTCTGCCGTATGGTGGTCGAGTTCACCAGTTAATCGAATACAAAGCACGGATTCTTTGACATGCAAGTCAATTCCAAGGCTCATGCTCATTCCTCCTTGATATGATCGGATAATGAGTGTTTCGATTTTCAGGAATGCAATTCCTTCACCATGACAAAACTAGTGCCCGTTCGCCACGATTATTTAAATTTTGTCCAATCTCCCATCGTCCGCTTCAGAAAAGTGAGAAAACCCGCTTTTTCCATGTCGTCTTTTGCCGTGACCGGGCTTTCAACGAGCACTTTTCCGTCTTTTTTCAGCACGAGGCTGCCGAGCACCTCCCCTTTTTTAACCGGGGCCGTTATATTGCTGTTGATTTTCACTTCTTTTTTTACTTTGTCCATGTTCTCTCCCTTTTTGGCCAGGAGGGAGATCGGTTCAGATGTGGTCAGCTTGATCAGTTTCTGTTTTCCTTTTTTCACTTTTACCGTTCCGATGATTTGATTCCGTTTATACAGCGGGTGTGTTTTGAACTGGCTGAAAGCATAATCAAGCATTTTTGTCACTTGGGCATTTCTTTCTTTCGGAGTGCTGGCTCCGAAAACAACTGCGATGACCCTCATATTTCCTTTTTTAGCGGTGGCGGTTAAACAATACTTTGCTTCACCTGTAAAACCCGTTTTCACACCGTCAACACCCGGATAAAATTTGATCAGCCGGTTTGTATTGACGAGCCAGAACTTTTTGTCTGTGTTTTCTCTTAAATAATCTTCATACGTTCCCGTAAATTGAGTGATTTTATCATACTTCAATAATTCCTTCGCCATTTTCGCCATGTCATAAGCAGAGCTGTAGTGGCCTTTTTCAGGCAATCCCGTCGGGTTTTTGAAGGAGGTATCTTTCAATCCCAATTCTTTTGCTTTTTTGTTCATCTGATTGACGAAATCCTCTTCCGAACCGGCGATATACTCTGCCATCGCGACGGATGCGTCATTTCCGGAAGCTATCGCAATTCCTTTGAGCATTTCTTTTACCGTCATTTCCTCACCGGGTTCGAGGAAAATCTGCGATCCGCCCATGGACGCGGCATGCTCACTCGTCCTGACTTTATCGCTCATCTTAATGTTACCTTTGTCAAGCGCTTCCATAATTAAAAGCATGGTCATGATTTTTGTCATGCTCGCCGGCGCCAGACGCTCCCGGCTGTTCTTGTTGTAAAGAATGTTTCCCGTATCGCGTTCAATCAGCACGGCGCTTTTGGCTTCATGAGCGAGCTCCGATGTATGTTTTCCGTCCGGCTTTGCAAAAGCGGACGGTGCTGATGCGGTTATTAAAATGCCAATCAACAAAGTGGATATAAGACGTTTCATCTCCAAAGCCCTCCATTTCATAATCCTTTTTATTTTTTCCAAGCCCGGTGGTTTTATACGCCTCATCTGGAAAATGTTTCGTTTTGAGGACATAAAAAAACAGCTGCTTCCGAAGAAACAGCTGATCTATGCTGATTTAGTTTTGAGATCGTGCAACTACGGCTTTTACAAGCTTCAAAAAGCCGCCTTTTACTTTTTCCGTCATTTCCATTACTTCATCATGGGATAACGGCTGGTCAAGAATGCCGGCTGCCGCGTTGGAAATGCACGAGATGCCAAGCACACGCATTCCCGCGTGGTTGGCGACGATGACTTCCGGCACGGTCGACATTCCGACAGCGTCAGACCCCATCGTTCTTAAAAACCGGACTTCAGCCGGCGTTTCGTAAGATGGCCCCGTAACAGCCGTGTACACACCTTTTTGAACAGGGATGCCAAGCTCAGCCGCCGTTTTTTCAGCCAAGCCTGACAGCTCTTTGTCATAGGCTTCTGACATGTCCGGGAATCTGGCTCCGAATTCCGCTTCGTTCGGACCGATTAACGGGTTGGTGCCCGTAAAGTTGATATGGTCGGTAATAATCATCAGATCACCGGCGCGGAAGTCAGTGTTGATACCGCCCGCTGCGTTCGTCACGATGAGAGATTCAACGCCGAGCGCCTTCATCACGCGGACCGGAAACGTTACCTGATCCATTGAGTAGCCTTCATAATAATGAAAGCGGCCCTGCATCGCGATGACCTGCACACCTTCAAGCGTTCCCATCACAAGCTGGCCGGCATGGCCTTCTACCGTTGAGACCGGAAAATCAGGGATCGTTTCATATGTAAGCTTGACGGCTCCTTCAATTTCATCGGCCAATACGCCGAGCCCTGAACCTAAAATCAGACCGATCTTCGGTGTTTCTTTCACGTGTTCTTTAATAAATGCAGCAGCACGTTCGATCTTTTGTTTCAAAAAAAGTCCCCCTACTGTAATCTTGATAAAAAGCTTTTTCCGTATTCCGGCTTTTCCGTTTTGAAATTATCCGCAATGGTTGCGCCGATATCGGCAAATGTATCCGCAAGCGGCAGCTGTTCAGTGTGTTTATGCTTTTTGCTGTAGACAAGAAGCGGCACATACTCCCGCGTGTGGTCCGTCCCGTGATGGACAGGATCATTGCCGTGATCCGCCGTGATGATGAGCAGATCGTCCTCTTTCATTTTTTCAAACACTTCCGGAAGCCTTGCGTCGAATTCCTCAAGCGCTTTTCCGTACCCTTCCGGATCACGGCGGTGTCCGTACAGCGCATCAAAATCAACGAGGTTGGCAAAGCTCAGGCCCGTAAAATCTTCACCGAGCGTTTCAATCACTTTGTCCATGCCGTCCATGTTAGATACCGTGCGGCGGGATGATGTGATGCCTTCTCCATCGTAAATATCAGAAATTTTACCGATGGAAATGACGTCTAAACCGCTGTCTTTCATTCCGTTCATTACCGTGCGGCCGAACGGTTTGAGCGCATAATCATGGCGGTTCGGCGTGCGTTTAAAGCTGCCAGGTTCTCCGATGAACGGTCTTGCGATAATCCGGCCGACCATGTATTTCGGATCAAGCGTCAGTTCTCTGGCTGTTTCACAGATGCTGTACAGCTCGTCAAGCGGAACGACATCTTCGTGAGCCGCAATCTGCAAAACGGAATCGGCTGATGTATAAACGATCAGCGCACCCGTTTCCATATGTTCTTTTCCGAGCTCGTCCAGAATCGCCGTCCCTGAAGCCGGCTTATTCCCGATGATTTTGCGTCCGGAACGCTTTTCAAGCTCCTGAAGAAGCTCATCCGGAAATCCTTCCGGGAACACTTTAAACGGTTTTTCAATGTAGAGACCCATAATCTCCCAGTGCCCCGTCATCGTATCTTTTCCGTTTGACGCCTCCTGCATTTTACCGTAGTACGCCAGAGGCTGCTCCGTTTTTTCCACACCCTTAATATCCCCGATCAGTCCGAGACCGAGCTGTGCCATATGGGGCATATGTAAACCGTTCATGTGCTCCGCGATATGTCCGAGCGTATTTGCGCCTATATCATTAAAATCGGCGGCGTCCGGCGCTTCACCGATTCCGACCGAATCCATTACGATCAAAAACACACGTTTATATTTGTATTCAGACATCATAAAAGCCTCCTTTTCTTCCATCTGTCCATTTTAGCTTACAGAGGTCAGACAACTCAAGTATAAACCGTTTACATTCTTATTGACAATGCCTATTCAAATAATAAGAACCTTCTCTGTATTCCGCCAATCCGACAGAAAAAAGCCGCGGCACCTTGCCAGCGGCTCCTAGGCGCGCGGATGATACTGCTTGTACACGTCCTTCAGCCTTGTTTTCGTCACATGCGTGTAAATTTGCGTCGTGGAAATATCAGCATGTCCAAGCATCTCCTGCACGGCGCGCAGGTCCGCCCCGTTTTCAAGCAGGTGCGTTGCAAAAGAGTGCCGGAGCGTGTGCGGTGTCAGTTCTTTTTTAATGCCTGCCTCAAGGGCGATTTTCTTCAGGTTTTTCCAAAATCCCTGACGGCTGATCTGCCTGCCGTGATGATTCAGAAAAAGCGCTTCGGTCACATTTTTCTTTAATAATTTCCCTCTGGCTTTTTCGATATATGCTTCGATCGCATGAGAGGCGGCTTCACCGATCGGCACAATCCGCTCTTTCCGGCCTTTTCCGAAGCAGCGGACAAATCCCATCGTCAAATGAACGTCGGATAATTTCAGCTCAATCATCTCGCTGACCCTGATGCCGGTTGCATACAGCAATTCGAGCATGGCTTTATCCCTGAGACCGAACGGGCTGTCAAGCTTAGGCGTGTCCAATAACCGCTCTACTTCGTTCAGCGCCAGCACTTTTGGGAGGGCCCGCTCTGTTTTTTGTGTTTCAATATGTACCGAAGGATCTTTATCCGCGGCTTTCTCCCTTAACAGAAATTGATGAAAAGACCGGATTGACGCCAAATGCCTGGCAGACGTCTTCCCTGATTTCCCCGAATCCTTCAAATGCTTTAAATATTGAATAATATGAAGACGGGTCACATCATTCCAAGAAGTGATCTGAAGGGTTTCAGTTAAGAAGAGAGAATAACTTTTCAGATCACGCTCATAGGACATCATCGTATTTTGGGACAGCCCTCTTTCAACCCTCACATAATGGATGAAATCCTTAATTTGATCCTTCACTCTTGATCTACTCCCCGTTTTGGTAAAAAAAGATCAACCGGCCGAACCAGCCGTCCTTCTCCTCATGTTCCGTTTTGGCCACTTTGACGGCGGAGCCTTCCGGTTTATCGTACCGATGATAGTTTTCATACTCTGAATTCACCCATATCATAGCATAATAGAACAGCGCGGTAAAACCTGTGAACAGAATAAACACTTTGATCGTATCCGCTGCTGTTTTTAGGAATCTGCCCATCTTTCGATCGATCCTTTCTTTGGCGGCTGTTAGTACACCTTATGCCAATTTCAAAGGCTTTTATACATAAAAACAGCAAAAAACCCTTTCCTGGCAGAAAAGGTTCATAGGCTTTTATTCTGTTTCATTCCCGCCGCAGCGGTGGCAGATTCCGTGAAAAGTCAATCTATGATCTTTAATTTTAAATTTCCAATCACGTTCAATCACTTCTTCAACGTCTTCAAGCAGATCTTCTTCAATTTCATCGACGGCTCCGCACTCCATGCACACCAGATGATGATGGAAGTGGGCCGCGCCCTCTTTGCGAAGGTCGTAGCGGGATACGCCGTCCCCGAAGTTAATTTTATCAACGACTTTTAATTCTGTTAATAATTCTAATGTACGGTATACTGTAGCGAGACCAATTTCAGGAGATTTCTCTTTTACGAGGAGGTATACATCTTCTGCGCTTAAATGGTCTTCTTCATTTTCAAGCAGCACCCTTACCGTTGCTTCACGCTGTGGCGTAAGCTTGTAGCTTGATGAGTGCAGCTGCTTTTTAATTCGATCAATACGGTTTTCCATGTCTTTCCCTCCTACGCCGCATTCCATGACTCATTATAACAAAATACGCGCAGAGTTCCAACTATAATTATTATAAACTGATAAATAAAAGTATTATTTTGTGATAATCATTCTAAAAGATCCGTGATGAAAGCTTTTCCATAAACAACGGAGACACATACGCTTCCAGCAGTGAAGCGATGACCGAGAAGAAAATGATGAGAATCAGCACGAAGGCGTAGCGTCCGAACCATTGGATCGGCGTGTCGTGGAGGCTGCGTTTGACAAACAGCTGCCGGATCAGTTTCAGCGAAAAAGCGATAGAGCATGTCCCCATGATAAGGTATGCCGGAATGAGAACGATGTTTTGCGGCAGCACCGAGATGAAAGACAGGAAAAATCCGTTCATCCCCATTTGATTCACTAGAAATCCGACCGTAAAACCGACGACGATTCCTTTCAAGAACACCATGATGAAAATCACCGGGAGACCGATTACGGAAATACCCAGAATCCACATCAGCCCCAAATATTTTACATCATGAAAGACGGCCTGCCAAAACATGTCTGAGGCGCCGGCATGTTTTCCGTCAGACAGCTGTCCGAAGAATTTGCTTAAATAGTAATACAAATCTTCTTTCTGCGTGATTGTCATGCTGTTGACAATGATCGCGCCGAAAATGACACCCATTAAAAACAAGACAGACACAAATATATAAAGTGACAGATGATCCTTCATATGGCGAAAAAACAGTTCTTTGTACGATTGTTTCCTCATACCGCTTTCCTCCCGCTAATCTATTGACTTGATTTAGTAGATTGTATGAAAGAAAAGAGAAAACATGACAGAGAAATCATAGAAAGGCTCCGAGATTCCGGCAAAAAAAAGAATCCCCGCCATCACTCTTGTGATCATGGGGATTCCTTTTTTTATGCTTTATTCTTTCCAGCCTGTCTTTTTTGGTTTTTGTCACTCTTTCATGCGTGCTGAAGGACGGCGCCGCCCCTCTTGATAAGACTGCGTCACGCAACCCGTTTCTTCTGAGATGCTCCCGCATTTTTTTCGCTTTGCTTTTCGCCATGTGCAGATCGCTCCTTTTTGCCTTTTCTCTATCATAACAAAAAAATCCAGGTGTGTTCATGAATAGGGCTCATGTTTCTTCCGGTAGGCGCGCAGAGATGTTTTGGCAGATGAAAAACTCCCCATTGCGGCGTATCCGTAAAAGAATCCCATAAAACTCCCCTCATACACGTGTTCGTGGTGACCGAAAACGATAGACACAATATTTCCGACAACAAGGGCAATCGTGGGAACGAATATGCCGGGAACCCTGCAGAACACTTTGATCAGCTGTGTGACGCATAAGACGACCGGCACACCGATCACAGCATCCCAAATATTTGTATGGATCAGCGGAAAATAATCCACATTGACACCTCTTTATTCCGTCTTTTGCTTCTGTTAGCCTGCCAAAGAATTCCGCTTTCTATTCATGATAAAAAAGCACCGGATACATATCCGGTGCTTTGAGCGTTATTTATTTTCCCGCCGCGGCCCGCTCTACAGCTGCCGATACGGCGTGATGCACGTCCGCGTCCAAAGGCTGAGGCACGAGATCACCGTGTTTCGTACAAGAAGCGATGGCTTCAGCGGCCGCCACAAGCATTTCATGATCAATTTTCTTGCTTTTCGCGTTCAGCGCGCCGCGGAAAATACCCGGGAAGCCGAGAACATTATTGACTGAACGGCCGTCGGCTGCATAAGCGGCTCCGGCCTGCAGCGCCTCTTCCGGTTCAATCTCCGGCTTCGGATTAGATAAGGCCAGAATGACTTGTCCTTTTCTGACATCCTCTTTTTTAATGAGCCCCGGAACTCCTGTCGTGCTGATCACAATGTCACACGTGTCCATTAAATCTTTAATGCTTTCAAGCGGCTGACCTCCGTATTGAGCGAGGCGGTTCATTGCTTCTTCTGACTTGTCCGTTCCGCAGACTGCTTTGACTCCGTATGCCATAAACATACGGCAGATGGCGACGCCCGCCGCGCCGAGACCGATCTGTCCGACTTTCGCTTCTTTTAAATCAAGACCTGCGCTTTTACAAGCGGAAATGGCGGCGGCGAGAGTGACGACCGCCGTGCCGTGCTGGTCGTCGTGCATAACCGGAATGTCCAATTCTTCCTTCAGGCGGTCTTCAATGTCAAAGCAGTGAGGCGAACCGATATCTTCAAGCAGAATTCCGCTGAATCCCGGAGAAATATGTTTTACCGTGCGGATGATTTCTTCCGGATCAGAGGTGTCGAGCAAAATCGGAATACCGCTGATGCCTGCCAGCTGGTCAAAAAGCGCTGCCTTCCCTTCCATTACGGGCATTCCGGCGACAGAGCCGATGTTGCCGAGACCGAGAATCGCCGTTCCGTCGGTGACAATGGCGACAGAATTGCTGATGGTCGTATAGATGGATGCTTTTTCAGGCTCGCTTTCGATCAGTCTGCACACATCGGCCACGCCCGGCGTATAAACACGGCCAAGCTCAGCCAGTGTCCGGATCGGCATTTTGCTTTTCATCTGAATTTTTCCGCCTTCATGAGCAGAGAGCACTTCATCTGAGACGGTATGAAGCCGGATGCCTTCACCGAGAGCTTCAATGGCTTGAATGATTTCCTGCAGCTGCTCATCATTTTCGGCCTGCACCGTAATGTTGCGCATGGTGTAGTTCGGGCCGACTTTAACGGTTTCAACTTCCCCGATATCTCCGCCCATCACTCCGATGGCTGTTGCCACTTTTCCCAGATTTCCGGGCACAGTCGGCGTTTCTATCATTAACGTCCGAATCATATGCTTTGTAATCATAAAATACCTCCCTAACCCAGTTTTTGAGATTGCAAGGATTTTTCTTTCGTGTACCAAATGAATTTACCCGTGTATCCGTACAATATGGCCAGTCCGATAGATACAAAACTGAGCCACATGAACGGCAGATAAGAAAACGTGGATACGCCGAGAATGCCGGCCATATAGATGCCGTTGTCAGACCATGGCACCATCCCTGAAGTAAGCGTGCCGCCCACCTCGGCATTCCGGGATAAAATTCTTCTGTCAAGTTTCAGTTTATCATAACTGTTCTCCATAATTTTCGGCGTCAGTATCAATGACACATACATCGCACAGCCGAAAATGTTTGCTAAAAGGGCGACGATCAGCGTCGAAAGCGTTACATTTCCCGGTGTGGTCAGTTTTTTCTCAAAAGTTGAGACAATCACTTTTAATACGCCGAGCTTCTCAAGAATTCCTCCAAACCCGAGACCGAAAAGGATAACGACCAACGTATCCAGCATGCCGGTGATGCCTCCGCGGTTTAACAGGCCATTTAAAAATTCGACATCCGTTTTAATAGAAAAACCATTGTAAGCAGTCGCGATGGCACTGGCAAAATTCATTCCCTGAAAAACAGAAGCCCAGATGGCGCCAAGCAAGGCGCCGATGACGATAACGGGCATAGACGGCTTTTTCAAAATCAGCAGGACGACGACGACAACCGCCGGGATAAGCATCCATATATGAATATCAAACGTTTTCTGCAATGCAGACTTTAAAAATTCCACTTTATCAAGATCAATATTTTTTCCGCCGTATATAAATCCCGTTACGGTAAAAAGAATGGCCGTAATGATATAGGACGGAATGGACAGATACATCATCGCTCTGACGTGTGACAGCACATCCACCTTAGAAAGCGTGGAGGCAAGCACCGTACTGTCAGACAGCGGTGAAAGCTTGTCCCCGAAGTAAGCGCCGGACAAAACGGCCCCCGCTACGATCGGAAGCGGTATGCCCATTCCCTCTCCGATGGCAATCATGGCGATTCCCGCCGTCCCCACGGTTCCCCAGGACGTCCCGGTCGCAACGGACATAACCGAACAAATAACCAATGTAGCAAGCAGGAACACATGAGGATTAATAAACTCTAAACCATAATAAATTAAAGTCGGCACAACGCCGCCGGCAATCCATGTCCCGATAAGGGCACCGACTGAAACTAGGATCAGAACGGCTTCAAGACCGTTTGATATCCCGGTGACAATGGATGACTGCAAGTCTTTATATGAATGTCCCAGCCTGATTCCGAGAATAATAGCGATAAACCAGGATATAAAGAGAGCAAGCTGGATCGGCAGGTCTAAAAACACTGTGAATGACAAAACAAGCGCTAAAAACCCGAATAATAAGATAATAATTTCCAATAAATTTGGCAATCTGATCTCTTTCACAAAAAAATCCCCCTAGAAGAAAAAGCTAAAACGCTTTCATAAAATGATATAACAAATTATACTATACTTCCTCATCCCTTTGTATGGCAACCGCCTATTCACTGAAAAACGTGAAAAGGCGGCTGTTGTTGCTTCAAAATTTATTTTTCTAAAAGATCTTTTCCGGCAATCCCCGGTTTTGTCATTTCATACGGATTCAAAATGATATCCAATTCTTCTTCTGTCAGTACATCGTTTTGGAGACAGAGATCTCTTACAGATTGCCCCGTCATGATTGCTTCACGGGCAATTCGCGCAGCCGCCTCATATCCAAGGTGCGGGTTGACCGCTGTAATAACGCCGACGCTTTTTTCCACGTATTGCTTCAGGCGTTTTTCGTTGGCTTCAATCCCCGCCAGGCAATGATCGGTAAATGATCGGAAACCGTTGTTCATAATACTGATGGATTGAAGCAGGTTAAATACGAGCACCGGCTCCATCACGTTAAGCTCCAGCTGGCCCGCTTCTGAAGCGAGGCAGATCGTATTGTCATTCCCGATGACCTGGAAGGCGATTTGGTTGATCAGCTCTGCCATGACAGGGTTGACTTTCCCCGGCATAATGGATGATCCCGGCTGACGGGCGGGCAGTGAAATTTCCGCAAGTCCCGCGCGCGGACCTGAGGCCATTAAGCGCAGATCGTTGGCGATTTTAGACATATTCATCATGCATACCTTCAACGCGGCTGAAACTTCCGTATAAGCATCAGTGTTTTGTGTGGCATCAACCAAATGGCCGGCGCCGACAAGAGGCAGTCCGCTGATGTCAGCCAGGTGCTTTACAACCTGTTCTATGTAGCGCGGATCAGCGTTAAGTCCCGTACCTACAGCCGTTGCCCCCATGTTTACTTCATACAGATGCTGGCGGGATTGTTTAATTCGCTTTATATCACGCTCAAGCACGCGGCTGTACGCTTCAAATTCCTGTCCGAGACGGATCGGCACAGCGTCCTGAAGGTGTGTGCGTCCCATTTTAATGACAGAATCAAATTGTTTCGCTTTATCTTTAAAGACACTCAGCATATGCGCCATTGTATCAAGGAGCTTATCCAGAAGTTTTAAGGTAGAAATATGAATCGCCGTCGGGAACACGTCGTTTGTCGATTGTGACATATTGACGTGTGTGTTCGGGCTGAGATGAATGTATTCACCTTTTTTATGTCCCATGATTTCAAGCGCTCTGTTGCCGATTACTTCGTTGGCATTCATGTTCATGGACGTTCCGGCTCCCCCTTGGATCGGATCGACGATGAATTGGTCATGCCATTTACCCTCAAGAATCTCGTCTGCGGCCTGGACAATCGCGTTGCCGATTCCTTCATAGAGGCGCTTTACATCCATATTGGCAAGCGCCGCCGCTTTTTTGACGATGGCGAGCGCATTAATCATTTCTTCATGGATGCGGTAGCCGGTAATCGGAAAGTTTTCTTTCGCGCGCAGCGTTTGGATTCCGTAATACACATCAGCTTCAATTTGTTTTTCTCCGAGGAAATCTTTTTCCTGACGATATTCTTTTTGCGCGTTTGTCATGCTAAAACCCTACTTTCTCTTTGATGGTGGTCTTTTTTACAGTACAACGTCGTCTGCGATCGGTGTCTCCATTATGTTTTTGACTTCGGCCAAATTGTGAGACTGGCCGAGCGCCCACATTAATTTCGGCACAATGGCTTCTGTGTTCATATTTCTTGAACGGATGATGAGATCTTGATTGACTCTCCGTCCGACTTCATAGACACTCATGTCTTCTCCTTCTTCAAGACATTGTGTCGTAATGACAACGACAATGCCGCTTTCAATCATTTCATTGACTTTGGCGAGAATGTCTCTTCCTTCAAACGGCACGCCGCCGCTGCCGTAGCTTTCAATGACGATTCCTTTGTACATACCCTTTAACGCGTCAAACATTTCCGGTTTAAGACCCGGATGAAGCTTGAGCAGGCACACGTCCGTGCAAAGTGACGTATTGACCGTAAAGGCGTCGTCTTTTGGCATGTGCACGTGTTTGTTGTATTCAATTCCGTTTTCGGTAATAAACGCGATATACGGGTAGTTAATGCTCTCAAATGCATCATAGCTTTTCGTTCTTAATTTAATGGCGCGGGTGCCTTGAATGACTCTGCCGTCAAATACGACGTATACGCCGCCCACCCCTTCACATGCGAAGCGGATCGCGTCCGTGATATTTTTTTTGGCATCGGTTTTTTGAAATGTAATCGGGATTTGCGAACCCGTAATGACGATCGGTTTATCGGCATGCTGAAGCATATAAGACAGCGCCGCTGATGTATATGCCATTGTGTCTGTGCCGTGCGTGATGACGAACCCGTCATACGCGTCATATTTTTCTTTGACAGCATCAGCTATTTGGACCCAATATTCAGGCTGCATATTGGTGCTGTCGATGTTCATTAACGAATGGGTTTCCATCGTGTAATCGTTATCAAGTTTTGATACGTAGGTTAACAATTCGTCTGCTTTCACCCCGGGTGCAAGCCCGTTTTCTCCTTCGACTGAGGCGATTGTTCCTCCGGTTGTTAACAGCAATAATTTTTTCATACCCTGCACCTCTTCATCATTTCTCAAGATGTTTAAGCATTCGCTTTTCGCATACTTTTAATCAAATTATAGACAGACGAATGAAATTAATCAAGTGATTATTATTCAATTCGCGTACACTTTTACACATCGATATGATATAATTTTGCTCAAGTGAAAAGGAGCGGTTTTGAATATGAATTTAGATCGTTTAACTGAACTGAGAAAAAAGAAAAATTGGTCTCTTCAATATACAGCTGACCGGCTCGGCATCGCAAAAAGCACATACGCCGGGTATGAGTCAGGCTACCGGCGCCCGTCATTCGAAGCGCTGGGCACGCTTGCCGATCTGTTTGACACGACGTGCGACGATTTACTGGGGCGCACTGAAAAAAAGGCGGAGCCGTTTGCCCAGACCATCGAATTAACAAAAGCCGCACAAGGCCGCGGCACACTGACCGTTGACGGGGAGCCGCTTAATCAGGATGAAATCATCGAATTGATTGCGTTTGTCCGCACGAAAAAAAAGGTACAGGAGGAGCTTCGCTAAAAACCGGCTTTACGGCTTGATCCGGCCGTATGTTCCTCCGCCTCCCGCCTCAAGGGCGAGCTGCCCGGTGCGCGCTTTATGAATGACAGCCGCTATTTTGGGCTGCACGATGCGTGCCAGGTCCTCTTCTTCTGCCTGATGAAGAATCGCCATTTCCGTCCCGAAAGTCCGCTTTAGTTTTTCCAATGTTTTCGGCCCGACTCCGGGAATGAACTGCAGAGGGATTTGATGAATATACGGAGGCCGCGGCACGCGGCTTTTTTTCGGTCCGCTCAGTTCCTCCAGCCGTTCACTGACCCCTTTTGTCATTGTTTTCCCGCCGCATTCCGTACATTTTAAAGCTCCTTTTTCAGCCGGGCTGCCGCAGCGGTCGCAAGCCGTCCTGTAATACTTCCCGAGCTTCGGGTTCAGTCCGTAATTCGCCGTGATTCTTCTTCCGCCCTTCCCTTTTAGAGCCAGCGAAAATTCCGTAAAGTTCGCTTTCTTCAGAAGCATTTCATTATATTCTCTGCCGATTTTTCCTAAGGAATGCGCATCAGAATTTGTTAAAAATGTATACGGATCAAGTTCCGTTAATCGTGAAGCCATGTCAGTGTCGCAGCTTAATCCGAGTTCCGCCGCGTCAATAAGCGCCGGGTCGAAAACTTCTGTCAAAGAAGATCTGACCCCTTTTCCGTACAGGCTTTTATGCGGGGTGAACATATGGGCGGGAATAAACAGCCCGCCCAATTCCTTTGTTTTCTTTTGAAGATTCAAACCGGTCTCGTAAATACGCTGGGAACTGAGATGGATATTTTTAAGCCTTTTTGCGAGCCACTCAGAAAACATCTTCATTTCGGCAAGAGCCGGCATAAAGACGAGAACGTGAATCGGTCCGCGGCATGTGTGATCATAAATTTCAAGCTCACTGCCCAACAGAAGCGTCGTATTCCGATAGCGGATGCCGCCTTCTTTCAGCTCACGGTATCTGCCTTCATCAATTCCGAGCTCGATTTCTTCCAAGACTTCCGGGGAATGGCAGTCGATGATGCCCAATAGTTCAATTCCCTTCCCCTCGCTTGCTTCTTCCAAAATCCGCTGCAGCGTCAACGTTTTAGCCCCGGTGATTTTGACCGGTCTTCCCGTATAGGTGCGCCCGATATGAATATGCAGATCCGCATAAACGGTTTTCATCATTTTTCCTTCAGCGCTTCTTTCAGCTGGAGATACTGAATCGCGTATGCCGTTTTAGCGTCATACACCCGGCGGGATTCAACCAGCTTCACGGCCTCTTCAAGCGTGACCTGCATCACTTCGACAAATTCATCCTCATCCAGTTCGCGCTTTTCTTCAAGCAATGAAAGCCCTTCAGCAAGAAAGAGGTGCACGATTTCATCAGCAAATCCGGGTGATGTATAAAAAGCGGTGATTTTCGTCAAGGTTTCCGCCGTATATCCCGTTTCTTCTTCTAGCTCTCTTAATGCGGTATGTTCGGGCTCTTCTCCTTTTTCCAGCTTGCCGGCCGGAATTTCAACGATTGTCCGTTCCAGCGGCTTTCTGAACTGGTTCACCAAAATGATTTTTCCTTCTTCGGTTATCGCAAGTACGGCCACCGCTCCCGGATGTTTGACGATTTCCCGCTTGCTTGTTTTTCCGTTCGGGAGCTCTACATCCTCTAAGTAAAGATCTATGACTTTCCCGTCATACAGCTTTTTTTTCGCAAGTGTTTTTTCTTCTAAATGTTTCATCATGTCATCTCCCGTTCTGTCTCTCTATTATGCCTCATATATTTTATCATACATGCATAAGAGGGAGGTGCTTTTCGATTGAAGGTGTACCGGAAGGATAAGAGCATCGTATTGGTCGGAAAGGCTTGGGAAGTGCGGGCTAAATTGAAAGAGTACGGACGGACATTCCGCTATGTCGGAGATTGGATCACCGGGCCTTAACAGTTGAAAACTTCGCGCCTTTATATTACGGTCAATAAAAGACCATAAAAAGGAGCAAAATGATGAGAAAACGCAAATTGGGACGTTCTGATTTAGAAATAAGCGAAATCGGGCTCGGCTGTATGTCGCTCGGCACGGATAAAGCTAAGGCGCTGTCTATTTTGGATGAAGCGATCGAGCTTGGAATCAATTATTTAGATACCGCTGATCTTTATGATTTCGGCAGAAATGAGGAAATCGTCGGGGAGGCCGTCAAAAACCGCAGACACGACATCATTTTAGCCACGAAAGCCGGAAACCGCTGGAATGATGAGAAAGACGGCTGGCATTGGGACGCTTCCAAAGGATACATAAAAGAAGCGGTCAAAAACAGTCTGCGCCGGCTGAAAACGGACTATATCGACCTTTATCAGCTGCATGGCGGCACAATGGAGGATCAGATTGATGAAACGATCGAAGCGTTCGAGGACTTAAAACAGGAAGGTGTCATCCGGTATTACGGCATTTCCTCGATTCGTCCGAATGTCATTAAAGAATATGTGAAAAAATCAAATATCACAAGTATTATGATGCAATACAGCCTGCTGGATCGGCGTCCCGAGGAGTGGCTTCCCCTTTTAGAGGAGAACGGAATCAGCGTCGTCGCCAGAGGGCCTGTCGCTAAAGGGCTTCTTACGGAAAAACCGCTCGATCAAGCGGCCGCAAGCGTAAAAGAGAACGGCTATTTAACATATTCTTTTGAAGAACTGGCAGAAACCAAAAAAGCGATTAACGCTGCTGTGCCTGATCTGAGCATGACGGAGCTTTCTCTTCAATACTTGCTTTCACAGCCGGCCGTCGCTTCTGTCATCACCGGAGCAAGCTCGCCTGAACAGCTGAGAGAAAACTGTTCGGCTGCAGAAGCCCGGCGTTTAAGCAGTCAGGAAATCAAAGCCCTGCAATACCATACAAAACAGGACGTATACGAAGCCCATCGTTCTTAAACAATAAAACCGGCACCTTGTCAGATGCCGGTTTATTTATATTTGTGCCAATCGAGACTGCTTTCATTCAGCAGCTCTTCAAAGCTTTTATTTTTTTCTTTTTCTTTTCGTTTTCTGATTTGTTCCGCCTTTTGCTGCGCCTGTTTTTTCTCGTCTTCTTCCTTCAGCTCACTTTTCATTTGCAAAAGCCTGGCCTTCAGATCTTCCTCCAGATTGTCTTTTAAGCTGTGTTTTTCTTTAGACAGCTGCTTTTTCATCATTATACCCCCGTATCTGAATAATGGTGAAGCAAGTGTACCATGGAGCGCCGGAGGCCGGCAACGTTCATAGGGAAGGATTTTTCATATTAAAGGAGGGTGCCTGCGTGAAAAAATGGCTGGCGGTGTTCGGTTCTGCTTGTGCGGTCTTTTTGGCCGCCGGATTTGCTTTTACGAATCTGATCATGTTTATGAAGAAAAAGACGGATGAAGACATCATAAAAAGAGAAAGGGCAGACTGGCGTGGGGTATTTGATTCCTTTCAGGCCATGGAAAAAGAAGAGGCCGTCATCTTGTCACGCCACGGGTATGAGATCAAAGGCTTTTACATCGCCCCGCATCGTACGGCAAACACGATGATTATTTGTCACGGTGTTACCGTCAATTTGTTTAATTCATTGAAATACATGGATTTGTTTCTGGATTTAGGCTGGAGTGTGCTCGTGTATGACCACCGCCGGCACGGAAAAAGCGGCGGCCGAACAACGAGCTACGGTTATTTTGAAAAAGATGATTTGGAAGAAGCCGTGAATTGGGTGAGAAACAAAATCGGGGACGGCGGTCAAATCGGTATCCACGGCGAATCAATGGGAGCTGTGTCGGCCTTATTATACGCGGGAGATCATCAGGATGGAGACGGCGCTGATTTTTATATTGCGGACTGTCCGTTCGCAAGTTTTCACGATCAGTTAGCCTACAGGCTGAAGCGGGAATTCCGGCTGCCTCGGTGGCCGCTGCTGCCTTTGGCTGATTTCTTTTTGCTGGTGAGAGAAGGATACCGCATCCGTGACGTCTCGCCTTTATCGGTTATCAGCCGCATCCGGCAGCCCGTTCTGTTTATCCACAGTAAGGAGGATGATTATATACCTCCCGCTTCCTCCGAAATGCTGCACCGCAGAAAACGCGGCCCGAAGATGCTGTATCTGGCCGAATCGGGCGGGCATGCCATGTCGTACACCAAAAATCCGGAGAGCTACCGTCAAGCCGTGCAAACCTTTTTAGATACCATAACGCAAACGTAAAAAAGCGAAAGAACGTATACTGGTTCTTTCGCTTTCCCGTCATAAAACGTCGGTAATCCCGTCCATATTTTCTCCGATCCAGTCAATGGCGAGGTCGATTGTCGTAAACTCCTGCGCTTTGAAGGTCATCTCATCCTGAAGCAGCCAGACATCCTTTTGTACGGATTCAGCGCCTCCGATGGACCAGTGCAGCAGACTGTACGGATGGTTGTTGTTCAAAAAGGATACCCACGTTTTATGCTGTGCCGTCTGTTTAATGGCTTTCAGCTTTTGATTCACTTTCAGTTTCTCCCTGCTTTACTAATATGCTCATTCTCGGGCTCAGCATTTCTGCCGGGCTTTTTAAGACGAGCGTTTTTGCCTTTTCATTGTAATCGATTGTCATTTCCTCGTCAAAAAACACTTTTTGAGAAGTCTGGATGTAAAGCGGAAGTCCGTTGGTTTCAATGCGTTCGCATTGTCCCGTTAATTCGTCCGCCAGCCAGATGGCCGGCACGCCGCTGACCGCGCACCCGCAGCCTTCTGCGTCATAGCGGAGCTGCGCTTTTTTCTCCGGGTTGGCGTCCATTACCTGCAAAAGCGTGTGTTTCGCGGCATCTGTCACATGTATTTGCATAGGTGATCCTCCGTGTTTCATTTTCGCCATTGTAGCATACCGAGCCGCTGTATGCATTGTTTCTGCTTTTTTTACAGCAGCCCGCTCTCCCAGTCCTTTGCCTCTTGTTCAGCCGCCTTGATCCAGTCCTTTTTCCCTTCAATATACTTTGCCATATCGTACGGGTATGTCTCAGCGAGCCGCTTTTTCAGGCTTTGCGGTGAGGTAATCCCGGAACAGCAGATGACGCCCCACGTCCGGATGGCCTGTTTCGTATATGTGGATGTGGTGTGTGCGCTTGCTGCCGCCTTTTTGAAAGAAACGCCGGCCCTCTATCCCGTTTTCCCCTTTCGCCTCATAGCCGAGTGCTTCCAGCTGCGGACTGAGTCGGTCAGCGTCCGAAATATCTTTAACCTCCGCCAGTATATCAATGACGGGTTTTGCGGCCATCCCGGGGATGGAGGTGCTGCCGATGTGGCTGACCGAATGGAGTGCGCGGCCGAAGATTCGGAGCAAATTCGCTTTCTCTCTTTCAAACATCTCTTTCCATTCCGGCTGGTGCGGTATAACTTCCGCTTTTCTCTTCGGATAAAGATGAAAAAATGAGAGGGTCAGCCCTTCCGGCGTCTTAGTCTGTCCGGCTTCCGTGAACCCTGCTTTTAAATAGAGAGAGACTGCCGGAACGTTTTGACTGGCGGTAGCCGCCTCTATTTTTTGGGCATCCCGGTTTTGGTCTATCACAAATTGAATAAGCGCCCGTCCGATTCCTTTCCGAAAGCCGGATGGGTGCACCGTCAGCCTGCATATGACAAGGTCATATCCCTTTTTTTCATACGAAATGACGCCTGCGAGCTGATCTTTTACTCTGAAACCGGCAAACGTCTCCTGTGACCGCTGTATGTCTTCGGCTGTTTCATGCAGACCGGGAATACCGAAAAAGCCGATCAGCTCGGCTTCTTTTTGATAAGAGCAGCGCTGAACCGCCGCAATTTCCCGCGCCGTCTGTTCTTGTGTATGCTGTAAAAATGCAATCAATCTTCCGCTCCTTTTGACGCAAACATCCGCTGCGGCTCCGTCCTTGTCATGCGGACTGCATACGCTTCATACCAGGCGCTTCTTCCTTTTTGTTTTGCCGCCCGGTGGTCAGTATGGTCTTTCCACCTTTTAATCGCCTCCAGGCTGTCCCAGCAGGGAACCGTGATGCGCTCTGCCGTTTGTTCATATTCCTCATCATATTCTCTCTTGATTGATGAAAAAATGACCGCATTATAAGGCGGTTTGGGCGTGTCAGCTAAAAAGCCCATTTTCAGCCTCCTCTATATGTATTTCACAAACAGAATCCGGTCTTCTCCCGGACCGTCATAATTCGCAAAAACAGGGATTCCGTTTACGGTTTTGGTTCCTTTTTCAACTTCAAAGCCTAATTTTGTATGATAAGCGATTGATACTTTATTGACAGGCGCCGTCACGCAATTGACTTTTGTGCAGCCCCTTTCTTTCACCGTCTCCATAAATCGGTCATAAAGCTGTTTTCCAATTTGCATTTTTCTGAAATCCGGATGCACACCGGAAAAATGTATGTATGCCGTCTCAGGGTCTGATTGTGACTGAAACCCGATTAAAAAACCGGTCATTCCCTCCGGCCCGAACGTAATAAAGCTTGTGTCCTGAAAATGTTCAAAAAACAAGCGCGGCAGTTTGTCTTTCATCTGCCTGCCGCCCCACCATTCATTCAAAACAGACGTAACCATTTCATAGTCTTCAGAGGTAATTGTTCGAATATCCATTATCGATTGACTCTCCTTTTCGTCCGGCAAAATGAATGTCAGCTCTTCTCATTGGAATATAAAAAATTATATGTGGGTTGTTTGCAATTGTAAATGATTTCTTTTCAAGCGGACGAATCAGCCCGTCTTCCAACCGGGGAATGATTTACCAGTATAAACATGGTCATTGTTCGGGTAAAATGAAAAACAGAACAAATGTTCCCGGAGGTTTTTTTATGGCTGATATTCTTCTTGTTGATATGCAATCGTTTTATGCGTCTGTGGAAAAAGCGGAAGCGCCTCATCTTAAAAACCGGCCCGTCATTGTCTCGGGAGATCCCGAAAGACGCAGCGGCGTCGTGCTTGCGGCTTGTCCGCTCGCCAAACGATACGGCGTAAAAAATGCTGAACGGCTGGGGGAAGCGCAGGCCAAATGTCCAGACGCCGTTATCGTCCGGCCGCGGATGCAGCGGTATATTGATGTCTCCGTTATGATTACCGAGCTGTTCGAGCGGTATACCGATCTTGTAGAACCCTACTCCATCGATGAGCAGTTTCTCGACGTGACCGGGAGCAGGCGGCTGTTCGGTGATCCTTTTACAATCGCCAAAAACATTCAACAAGCGATTATGCGTGAATTCGGAATTTATGCCCGTGTCGGCATCGGGCCGAATAAGGCGCTCGCGAAAATGGCTTGCGACCATTTTGCCAAAAAAAACGCATCCGGCATCCACAGATTGGATATGTCAAATATCAGGCAGGATCTGTGGCCGCTGCCGGTCGGAAAATTATTCGGCATCGGAAAACGGATGGAGCATCATTTAAGGCGGATGGGCATCAGCACGATCGGCGGGCTTGCCGCGCATCCTCCCGAACTGCTGAAAAAGCGCTGGGGCATTAACGGCGAATTGCTTCAGCGGACAGCCCGCGGCATCGATCCCTCTCCGGTCACCGTCAACACGCACAGCCGGCAAAAAGCGATCGGCCATAACATGACTCTTCCGAGAGACTACAGCCGCTTTGAGGATATCAAAGTCGTATTGCTGGAGTTAAGCGAAGAAGTGGCCCGCCGCGCCCGTTTTAAACAATACATCGGCCATACGGTTTCAGTCAGCATCAGGGGCGCCGATTTTGATTTCCCTTCAGGTTTTCACAGACAGAAAAAGCTCGTCTCTCCGACCAATTTCGGAATGGATATTTTTAAAACGGCGGTCAAGCTCTTCAAAGAGCACTGGAACGGGGAGCCCGTCCGCAGCGCCGGCGTCGCCCTTTCCCAGCTGGAGCCCTGTGATTATGTTCAGCTGAGCCTGTTCGATGCCCAGGAAAAAAAGATCAGTCTCGGCAAAGTATTGGATGATATCCATGAGCGGTACGGCCCTGCGTCGCTGCTCCATGCCGTGTCGCTGACAGAGGCCGGCCAAGCCTTTCACCGGGCTGAAAAAATCGGCGGGCATTACAAATAATTGAGGTGATATACATGAATCCGAACAAATTAACACCCGGATATAATGTCATGTGGGAGTCAAGCCGGATGATGCTCCCCGAACACCGGGAGCAGCTGCTTGCAAAGAAACGAAAAGAACGGGAATTCCGGCCGCCGGAACTGAGCGAAGAGCAAATGAACGACATGAACCGCATCATTGCGGCGGCGATTGAAGAAGACAGGGCCATCTCAGTCACCTACGCTTCCGCACACGGCCCCCGCCGGTTTTGGGGATGGGTAAAACAAGTGAAGCATGACGAAAAACGTTTAAAAATCATAAACGATGAAGATGCGTTAACCCTGCCGTTTCATCTTATTCTCTCAGCTGAACTGGAATAAAAGAACCTAAAGCGGCCTGACAGAAAATATGATAGAAGAGTGGGAGGATCACATGATATTTAGTAGAATAAGGATGAATGATAAGAATAGGAGAATATACGATGGATCAATTTGTAGAAAAAATGCTGGGACAGGCCCTCCGCCAGTATGGACGGAATGTATCGACAGATCCGCTGAGCCCCTATGAAAAACAGAGTTTGAAAAAAGCTTTAGAAGAAAGAAGGAACGAAGAACCCGATGAGGACCTCCATGCCCATGTAGAAGATATTATCTACGATTATGTCACCAATCAGGGGCAGTTCTCCTGACACGGACGTTTATGCGCCGGGCGATAAGGGAAACGTCCGAGAGTAAACCCTTAAAGATTGCGTGGTGCAGAATATGCCTGTCGGGCCTTATTTCAAGATCGGCTATGCCGTTCTTCTGTTATTTCTCATCATTTATCTCGGAACATTAATAGACTTTTTGTTCCAGCCTGTTGTGATTACGGTTAAAACCTTGTTTCCGCCCATTGTGTTATCGGGCGTCCTTTACTATTTGTGCCGCCCGCTCGTCACAGTGCTGCATGCGAAATTAAAGCTGCCTGAAGGAATCGCAATTTTAGCGATTTATGCGGGAACAGCCGGCCTTTTTGTCCTCTTCCTTTACACGGCGGGCCCTGCCGTTCAAAAACAGTTTACAGCCTTCACAGATCACATTCCCGAGCTTTCCGCAAAAGCTGAAAATTGGATCGGGCATCTCCAGGACAGTAAATGGTTTTCCCGGCTTCAGCATGAGGATTCCTTCAAAAAATTAGCAGACAAAGCTGCAAATTATTCCGGTTCAATCGCTGATTCTCTCAGCAGCCTGGCCGGTGCGGCTGCCAATGCCGCCATCACCGCCGCCATTATTCCGTTTGCGCTGTATTACATGTTAAAAGAAGGAAATAAAGCGCCCCGGCGGCTGCTCCGGCTTCTTCCGGAAAAACATCAAAAGGAAGGAAAACAAATCCTCCGGGACATGGATGAGGCTCTCAGTTCATACATACAAGGACAGCTGCTCGTCAGTTTCTGTGTCGGCGTGCTCGTCACGATCGGCTATTTCATCATCGGGCTCGATTATCCGCTCGTTCTGGGCGCGTTCGCCATGGTGACAAACCTGATTCCGTTTATCGGACCTTGGATCGGCACATTTCCCGGAGTCATTGTCGGATTGTTGGATTCACCGACCGAGGCGGTGCTTGTGATTACGGTTGTCGTCATTGTCCAGCAGCTTGAAAGCCAACTGATTTCCCCGCAAATTATGGGCCGGAAGCTGGACATTCACCCGCTGACCATCATTTTTCTTCTGCTGGCCGCCGGCAAATTCTCGGGTATTGCCGGGATGCTGCTGGCCATTCCGGGATATGCGGCCGCAAAGGTGATCATAAGCCACATGCAGAAACTGTTCATACTCAGAAAAAAACAAGGCTAGAGAGACACTAAAATGAAAAATGGCGGGCTCAGAGAAGCGCCCGCCGCACACGGAGGTAAAAAGATGAACATCGGTGATGTCATTTTTCAATTGATTTCATTCGCCGCAGCCGCGGTTTTCCTGTTTGCCGTGATATATGTATTCAGAAGCTTGAACAAGCGCCGCATACAATTGGACAGAATCGAAAAGAAACTCGACGCGCTGCGCGAAGAAAAAAACGAAAAGGTATAGTTCATTCAGAATCAGAGGCAGGAGCAGCCAGCTCCACCTTTATCCGATCCGGGTCCTCCGTGTATACGGCGTAATGCGTGCTTCCGCCTGCATATGGATGGCGGTCCCTGTAAAGCACGGGGCATCCTCTGGCAAGCAGCTTTTCTGTCATCTCGTCAACCTGCTCTCTTGATGAAGCATGAAAAGCCAGATGGTTCAGCCCGACCCGGCATCTGTGGTACTCCGGTGTTAAAAAACGCTCCTTTGTCTGGACAAGCACAACATAAAATCCTGCGTTTTTCCAGCTGATGCCGGAGTCCCAATTTTGAAATTCCCTATAACCGAGCTCACCTAAAAACCATCCCCAAAACCGGGCGGAGGCTTTCAAGTCAGATACATACAATTCAATATGATGCATCATAATATTGGCTTCCTCCTTACATCACACACGCCTTACCAGCACCTCTTCAACTTTATGGCCGTCACCTTTTCTCAAAATCAAATCCGACCTGAATTTTGTCGGCAGAATATTCTCATACAGATTCGGACGGTTGACGCTCTCCCAAATGGAGGCGGCCATGGTATCCGCTTCTGCATCAGATAAATCCTTAAATTTATGAAAATAAGAGGCCGGATCCTGAAAAGCGGTTTCCCTCAAAAGACGGAAACGCTCCAAATACCACGTGAAAATCCGGCTTTCTTCGGCATCCACATAAATCGAAAAATCAAAGAAATCCGATACAAAAATCCGCGGATCTTCCCTGTCGTCCTCTAAGGTCGGCGACTGCAGGACGTTGATTCCTTCGATAATAACGATATCCGCACCTTCGACCACTTCGACGGCGCCCTCTTCCCTGTCATAAGTAAGATGGGAATATACGGGCGCCTCCACTCTCTCTTTCCCTGATTTTATATCATTCAGAAACTCAAGCAGCGCTTTCACGTCGTAACTTTCCGGGAATCCCTTTCTGGACAGAAGGTTTTTCCTTTTTAATTCCGCCGTCGGATACAAGAAACCGTCAGTTGTCACCAGGCTCACCTTCGGCCTGTCGGGCAGACGGGAAAGAAGCTTTTGCAAAATTCTTGCGGTGGTGCTTTTGCCGACGGCGACGCTGCCCGCGATTCCGATGATAAACGGGATTTTGGCTGAATGCGGATGCTTCAAAAACACGTTGACATGCTGATTACGTTTTGCGGCAGACGTGACATGAAGATGGAGCAGTCGCACAAGCGGAATATAAATCGTTTCTACTTCTTCCACCGATAGGTAGTCATTCAGCCCCTCTACGGCCTTGGCTTCTTCTTCTGAAACGGCAATGGAAAGATGACCGCCGAATCCGGCCCAAGACTCGCGGCTGTGCTGCGTGTACAATGTATGTAAGTTCAATTCTTTACTTTTCACAATTCACACCAATCTCTCTGTATGGCTTTCCGGTAAAAAAACAAACGCTTACAAAGATTGTAACGGAAAACCGCTTCACTGTCTGCCCATTTTTTTCGCAAATGAGGAACCGAGCTTGCTGTACTCTTCCATTTCCTTCTCCGGAACCATGCTCCCGCCGGTGCTCCACACAAGGTGCACGGCATTTTCCATCTCAATCCCCCGCTCTTTTATGTAACGGTTTCCCGCTTCAGTCTGAACGAACTTGACAGCTCCTGCCATGCCGGCGAGGGCAGAAGGCTCAAGGCTCTTATTCTCAGCCGTTCTTAATTGATAGAGCAGCGAAAAAAGCGTGCCGTCATCGGCGGTATAACAGCCGCTGAGTATAGGTTCCATCAGGGGGCCGGCCAGTCCGGACGGCCTTCCCACCGCAAGTCCGTCGGCGGCCGTTTGATTATCAAGACCGATATCCTGCACGCTGATTCCGTCATGCAAGCCGGAAAACAGACCCAACAGCATACACGGTGAATGCGTCGGCTCACCGAAAAAAATATGGACATGTTCGCCATAGATCAGCTTTAGCGCGAGCGCGACGCCGCCCGGTCCTCCTCCGACCCCGCACGGCAGATAGACGAAAAGCGGCTCATCTGCAGCAGGCTTAATGTTCATTTGATCCAGCTGCTTTTTTACACGGCTTCCCGCAACTGCATACCCCAAAAACAGATCCCGGGAATGCTCATCATCAATAAAATAACAATAAGGGTCCTGCTCCGCCTGAATGCGCCCTTCTTTGACAGCCAGACTGTAGTCTGCTTCGTATTCGATGACCCGAACCCCTTTTTCCCGGAGCAGCTCTTTTTTCCACTGCTTGGCGTCACTGGACATATGCACGGTCACACAAAAACCGAGCTTCGCGCCGATTATGCCGATACTCAAACCTAAATTACCCGTAGAACCGACGGCTATAGAATATTTCGAGAAAAAAGCGGTAAACCGTTCCTCAGTCAATATGCTGTAATCGTCGTCTGCTGAGAGCATTCCCGCTTTTACCGCGAGATCTTCGGCATGCTTCAGCACTTCGTAAATCCCGCCGCGCGCTTTAATGGAACCGGAAATCGGAAGTTCATGGTCGCACTTCAAAAGCAGGCGCCCGGGGAAAGCCTGAGCAGCGCTGTGTTCCAGACGCTTCTTCATTTCATTAATCAAGACAAGCGGAGATTCAATGAGGCCCCCCGCCTCTTCCGTCTCCGGGAAAGCCGCCGCGATATAAGGCGCAAACCGGCGCAGCCTTTCTTCCGCTTCGGCAATCTCCTTTTTCCATTCAGCGCCATGTTTTACTGGATCATCGGTTTTATGCGGGTTGATCCAAAATACTTCCCGCGCCTCCGCCATTTGTCTGACTAAAGGCTCTTCCATCAATGCCGTGCGTATATCCCGATCGGACATTTACTGTCTCCCCCTTGTTACTTTTTCTTTAATGCGCGGCCGGCCAGTTTTTCTGTAAACGATGGGAAAAGCTGATACAGCTTCGTCCCGAAACTCATCCATCGCGGAAGATTCATTTCCCGTTTATCCGTCAAAATCACGGACGTAATGCGCTCTGCCACATGGTCGGCATCAAGCATCCATCTGCCGACGCTTTTCACATAACCGCCCTCTTTATCTGCAATTGTAAAGAAGTCTGTTTTGATCGGGCCGGGATTAACCGTTGTCACAGCTACACCCGAACCGGCCAGCTCGAGCCGCAGCGCATTGGAATACCCTAAAACGGCGTGTTTCGTAGCGGAATAAAGGCTTGATTTCGGTGTCGCCAGTTTGCCGGCCTGTGAAGCGATATTGATAATATGGCCGCTTTTGGCGTGAAGCATCACCGGAAGACAGGCTTTCGTACAGGCAATTAATCCGAATACATTGACTTCAAACATCGCCTTCATATCATCCAAAGATGCATCAGCGGCAGTTTCAAAAATGCCGAACCCGGCGTTATTGATTAATACATCAACATGACCGATCAAACGCCTTACGTTTTCAGCCTCTTCTGCATGCCGGACGTCAAACGGAATGACATCACACTGTCCGCCCCGCGCGGTAATCGTTTTTTTCACTTCCTGCAAGCGGTCCTCCCGCCTTGCGGATAAAAAAACATGAGCCCCTTCTGCCGCACAGGAATATGCAAGCCGTTCTCCGAGTCCGCCGGATGCCCCGGTGATCCAAATCCGCTTATCCGTTAATCTGCCCATTTCCTTCACCCCTTCACAGCTTTAAACATCAGAGTATTTTCCGACTGAAAGGATTCGGCCTTCCCTTTTGCAGCCAGCACGTCAAGATGACCGATCGTTTCTGACATCGTTAAAAATAATTCATTTTCGTACACAGCCGGAAACAGCCGCCGGCATACTTGGAAAGCCGTCAGCGATTCCTCTGACAGCAGGTGCAGCACATATTCCGCCCGGTTTCGCTGTTTTTCGAGCCGCCTGTCAGCAGCAGACCTTACGTCTTTCAGCAGCTCGCCATGTCCCGGATATAAAAGGGACGGGTTGATATCATACAGCCGCTTCATTGATTTCAAATAGTCCAACATCGGAGACGTGCGCACGCTCCCCTTTTCCGGAGCTTCCAAAATCGGATTTGTGGAGCTGTTGGACAAAAGCAGATCGCCGCTGAACATTTCACCGTTTTTTTCATGGTAAAGCGCAATGTGGGAAGCGGCATGCCCCGGGATTTCGAGCACCGTCCAGCCATCCAGCCCGTCAATTTTTCCGCCTTCTCCCACTGTTTTCGTTAATGGACGGTTTGCAGAAAATAAGTATGACAGCTTAACTGTTTTATGTATGTCTTCATATGTCAGAGGAACGCCCATTTCTGTCATAAGCGACAGAAAAAAATCCTCCTGCCGGGCGATATACGACTGGTTCTGAGTAATGTACCTGTCATTCAGCGGATGCCCGATTACTTCCGTATCATCGGAAAAAAGGTGCAGCAAACCTGAATGATCTGCGTGATGATGAGTGAGCACTACCTGATCTATATCTGCTGCAGAAACACCGTGTTCTTTAAGCTGCATGAAGAGCGATTCAGCCGCTTCCTTTGTATTCGGGCCGCAATCAATGAGGGTTAAGGCTTCATCTTTTACTAAATAAACGATAACGTCGCCGACTGCAAACGGAGTCGGTACACGTATCGGAATGATCTTTCTCGCTGCCATATTTACGCTCCTTCGTTCTTTTCATTCCTGAATACTCATATTTTAGCCTTTTCTCTTCCCTGTGTCATTATTGCCGTATATCAGAAAAAAAGATTGACATCCCGCTCTGCCGCATAGCATAATGAACAACAAACTAGAAAAAACGGAACGCGATGACGAGGAACTAGTATATAAACAACGGCAGCAGAGAGCAATGTCCCCGGCTGAAAGACATTGCGGCCCTCTTGTTTACAGAACCTGCCCTCAGAGCGGTTAGGAAAACCTAAACGTATCCCTCGTTACGGGATTTGAGCTGAGCACGGCTGATTCGTGCTAATGTAAGGTGGTACCGCGAAACCTTTTCGTCCTTTTTGACGGGAAGGTTTTTTTGTGTTTTGGAAAGAAGGAGGATTTATATGAAGAAAATCGGTTTTATCGGAGCCGGATCAATGGCGGAAGCAATGGTGAACGGACTGCTGCAAAGCGGACTGACGGCCCCCGGGCATATATATATGACAAACCGGTCAAATGACAGCCGGCTTGAAGAACTCCATAAAACGTACGGAGTGAAACCGTGCCGGGATAAAGAAGAGTTTTTCAGCAAGACCGACATTATCGTTCTCGCCTTTAAACCGAAAGATGCGGCAGAAAGTATTGAAAACATTCGCGAATACGTGAAAGATCAGCTTGTGATTTCTGTCATCGCAGGGCTGACGATTCACACCATTCAGCAATATTTCGGCAGAAAGCTCACCATCATCCGCGCGATGCCGAATACATCAGCGGCCATTCAGCAATCGGCGACCGGTTTTTCCGCAAGCTCTGAGGCGAGTGAGGCAGAAATCCGGACGGCAAAAGAGCTGCTCGAAACAATCGGAGAAGCGACGCTCTTTGAAGAAAAACACCTTGATGCCGTCACAGCCATCGCCGGGAGCGGCCCCGCCTATGTGTACCGGTATGTCGAAGCGATGGAAAAAGCCGCCCTTCAAGTCGGTCTGCCGGAAGAAAAGGCAAAAGAGCTGATTTTACAAACCATGGCCGGGGCGACGGAAATGCTCAAAAAAAGCAGCAAACGACCTGAGCGCCTGCGCAAGGAAATCACAAGCCCTGGCGGCACAACTGAGGCAGGCCTTCGCGCGTTAAACGAGCGCCGCTTTGAAGAAGCCATCATTCACTGCATTACAGAAACCGCAGCCCGGAGCGCCGAAATTAAAGAACAATTCGCAGGCTCCGTGCTGCAAAAGACGGACAAATCATAAAGCATGGGGGCTTCCCATGCTTTTTTCATTCTGTTTAACTGCCGTATAAGCGGCTGATTCTCTCTTTTACTTCAGGAAGATGGAATGTGGCTTCATGCATGTTCACCTCTTCCTCAACCGCTTTTGTCAGCTCTCTTTTGATCCGTGCGGTCACATTGGTTTTCAGCGCAACCAGTGAGGCTCTCGGTTTATCCGCCAGCAGCCGGGCCAATTCGCGGCCTCTTTGAAGGACGTCTTTTTTGGGCAGCACTTCAAACGGAACTCCCCTTTTTTCCAGAGCGGCGCCGCTGAAATTCGCGGCCGTAAACAGCATTTCTTCCCCGAGGACAATCCCCAGTTTTTCAGGCACAATATACGTCGCGCCCATTCCCGGTGTAAATCCGTACTTCATATAATTACAAGAATAAAAACTCTCTCTGCTTAAAATCACGAAATCCGAGCTCAGACCGATCGTAAAGCCGGCTCCGATCGCATGCCCCTGCATGACGGAAATCACGGGAATCCTGCAATCCAATAAAAGACTGTGAAGCTTTAAATCTGTAAATTGGAGCTTTCCGCTCTGAATGCTCAAAAGCCCCTCCTGCGTTCCTCCCGTGCAGAAATAATTTCCGTAACCCGTCAGAAGGACGGTTTTATAGGACGGATGGGCATTGATGTCTTGGAATACCCGGTGCAGCTCTCTTACAAACTCTTCTGACAGCCCGTTCTTCCCGGCCGTATCCTGCATTGTGACCTGCACAATGCCCGGTTCTGTTTCCTGTACATCAATCATTGGATTCATGTTTATTCTCCGCTTCTTTAAAAATATTCAAGCCTTTCCGGCTCTGAGTGTTTCTGATATTAGGTCATCCATTCATACTTTCTGTGAAACTCTTTTATTTCAGTCAGCACCAATCGCGTTTTTCCTTGATGCGCATTCGGGATGTCTGCTGCGGGCGCGGCATTTCTTGTGCCGAATTTTACGATGCCGCTGTCTTGGAGCAGCCGATCATAATCAGCCATCGATAAACGGACGCGTTCATCCAAATGCCGGCTGATCTGAAATTGATTCTGCCGCGTCCGGCTTTGCGGCATAACGACACCGCTGTAAAATTCAGAGCAGCAGCCCGAACCGTATGAAAAACAGCCGACGCGTTTCGGCGTTTCAAAAGAGCCGTTATCAATCGTGCTGGCAAGAGATAAAAATACGGTAGCCCCCATGATGTTGCCGACGCGCTGACAGTATTGAATCCCAGGCAGCACGCGTTGCTGAAAATCTGCTTCAATGTCTTGCGGCTTAGCCTTTGCTAATTTTCTCATCATCGTCCGATGCGCTCCTTTTACCATTCCGCCAAACGGAGTGTGAAAAGAAAGGTATTGAAATGAGCTCTTATAATCCGCCCCGCTCACACGCTTTCGGTATTCCTGAAATGATTTTTCACAGCAGTCCAAATAAGACATGAGCGACAGATCAGCATCCCCCGCTTCACTATCCGGAATCGGGCGGCAGGTATCCATGACTTCATACCCGTAATACCCGCTTGCGCCTTGATCAAGCAAAAAGACATGAGGGGTGCTGCTGACTAAAAGCGCCACAGCTCCCGCCCCCGCACTCGGTTCGGCATAGGACCATTCCTCCGTCAACGCGTCACCGCCTTCAGCCACTAAAAAGCGGGAAATATCCGTTCCGATGATGAGCGCTTTCGCTCCCGGTGATGTTTGCGATAAGATGAAATTCACGCCCATTTGAAACCCGGCCGTTAAAGAATAGCAAGCCTGTTTCACCTCAAATAACCGGCAATTCCGCTTCAGCTGCAAATAATCATGGACGTATGTACTGATGGATTTGCCAAAATCAATCCCAGATTCCGTACAGGTGATCACCATTTCAATCTGATTCCGTTCCTCTTCTGACAGAGAGTCGATAATCGGTTTTGCGGCATTTACGGCGAACGTAATCGGATCTTCAAACGGAAGCGCCACCACTTTTTCTTTCATCAGCAGGTTCTCAAACCTTTTTTTATCCAGATTCCGATGTTCCGCAAGCTCCATGACGTCTACATACGCGGTTCCGCCAAACACGTTCATTGCTTCGATTCCTACATTCATTTCTCCAAGCCCCCAGAGTAAAGAGGCTTCCCGTGAAGCCTCTTTTATTTTTTCGTTCAAAACTCGACAAGCAGCCTGTCAACGCCGTGAAATACAGGGCTCGGAACCAGATTCGGTTCTTGATCCTCAGTAAAACGCCATGCGGGCATCTGTTCAAAAAAGTGGGAAAGCGCGATTTTCGCTTCAAGCCGGGCAAGCGGCGCTCCTAAACAATAATGGCTGCCCTGACCGAATGACAAATGCTGATTCGGCTTTCGTCCCAAATCAATTTGATTGGCATTTTCAAACTTCTTTTCATCTCTGTTCGCCGATCCAATCCACGCATACACTTTTTCTCCGGCCGGAATCGTTTTTCCGCCAATCTCGCTCTCAACCGCGGTGTAGCGGGTTACCCGCTGAATGGAAGGTCTGAGGCGGATGACTTCCTCAATAAAGTCAGGGAGAAGCGCCTTATTTTCAAGCAGCCGGGGCAGAATATGCGGAAACTCCTTGAGACTGAGAAATGAATTTCCGATCACATTTTCCGTCGTTACGTGCCCCGCGACGATCAACAAGCCGCAAAAACCGATTAATTGCTTGTCTGACAGCGGCTCTCCGTCTAAATCAGCTGAAATTAAATGGCTGATTAAATCATTTTCCGGCTGTTTTCTCCGCTGTAAAATAAACTGCATGAAGTATCCGATCATCTGCTTTTGCACTTCATTCATTTTCTTTTCATCTTTTACATTCTGGCTTTGGTCGACCCAGCTTTTAAAGATATCCCTGTCTTTCGGAGGAAATCCTAAAAGCTCTGCGATCACGATAATCGGAAGCGGAAATGCGTAATCTTCAATAATGTCCATCCTGCCTTTTGAACGGACGGCCTGAAGCAGGTCATCAGCGATAGCGGCTATACGCGGTGTAAGAGTCTCAACCGATTTCGGCATGAACGGCTGATTGACCAATTTTCTGAAGACGGTGTGTTCAGGCGGGTCCATTTTCAAAAGGCTGTCTTTGTTAATATGCCGGATCATTTTTTCCTGCTTGTCCGCACTTAAGTATTTATGATCGGAAGAAAAATGACTGTAGTCAGAAATCACCCGCTTCACTTCATCATAGGTGAAGATTTCCCAGCAATCTTCCTTTTCATTGTAATGAACGGGAGAGGTTTCTCTCATCGTTTGGTACCACTTGTACGGCTGCTGCTGTCTGATTTTTGTTAAACTGGTCATTTTCATTCCTCCAAGATGTGATCAAGATTTGAAAAGGCCCGCCAAAGTTTACAAGTAAACCCGGCGGGCAGATATGTGAATTTACAGTCTTGTTTTGGCGGGCTGCTTCAGCATCTCACCATGCACGTTCATGATCTTTTCCTGCAGCTGCAGGAAGCTGTGTTCTGTCATTCCGTCTGCCGAATATAAAACGCCGCAAAATTCAGAAATCGTTTCGGCTGCGCTCTCTTCAGCCAATAACGTCATATGGTTGGATACTGCCACATCCATGATGGCGATATTTGCCATATGCTCTTCCCACTGGCTCCAGTAGTTGACGAAATCAGCTGATAAAATATCGGCCCTGATCGTAAAATACGGATCAAGCTCGCCCAAGAAAATACCGTTTTTATTTCGGAAATAATAGCATGTCACCCCGTTCGGATCCGGAAGCGGCAGGAGTTCGTAATCAGTGATTTCGTAAGCGTCCTGAACGTTTATATTCTGCCTGATCAGATTTTTCACCAACGCGTCCGTCTTCGTTAACCCCCGCTGTTTGGCTTTTGCTATTAATTGCTCTAAAAATATCTCTTCATGAAGATCGGCATCTAGTTCATCACGGTGAATCAAGGTTTCAGAAATGCGTTCCGGATGTTGATAAATTGGTGCAAATAAAGCCATGTTCACCGTCTGCAGCATCATATTTTTATCAAATAATTCATCAGGAATGTTTATTTCCCGCGCACCCGCTGAGTCAAAGGAGTCGAGCATGACGATTGACTCAACAGTTTCTCCAGCCAGCTGCAATTGCCGGGTGACTTCATAAGCGAGCATGCCCCCTAATGAATAGCCGCCTACATCGTAAGGACCCCGGGGCTGTACGGTACGTATGAGCTTAACGTAATATTCCGCCATGTGTTTAATGCCGCGGATCGGTTCCCGGTCTGTCATCCATCCTCTTGCCTGAATTCCGTAAAAAGGACGCCCGGTCCGTTCGGCAACAGGCTGGTACAGCTCCACTGCCCCCAGCGCGGAATGAAACCAGAAAATCGGTCTTCCCTCTCCTCCCGGGTTAAGACAGATCAGCTCGGGCGGCTCTTGATCATCTGTCTCTTCTGATATATCGTTTTGTTTCGTATGTTCCCCATGTACTTCCTCAGTGTCTTTTTGGCCAGAACCGGTCAGATACCCGGCTAATTTCGCGATTGTCGGATATTCATAGACAAGATTTGCCGTAATAGACGCTTGATAGGTTTTATTAATGGACTGAACCCATTCCACACCGATAATAGAATCCAGCCCCAGATCAATGAATGCCTCATGCTCATCAATATCTTCCGGCTTCAGAAACAGGATGTCCGCAAGGCTTTCTTTGAGCTCTTTGCGCAAAGTGCCGTCAGAGATGCCGGCAAGGAGGGTTTCTGCTTCCGGGATTTGCCGACGTACCGCTGTTTCCTCCGCTTCAGCATACTCGGGTTTCTTTATTTGCCCTGCTATATATTCCGCAAGCTCCTCAAGCGTCGGGTGTTCATACACCTTATTGGCAGTAATCTCAGTGTGGTACGTTTTATTTACTGTTTGTATCCATTCAACCCCGATAATGGAGTCAAGCCCCATATCGATGAAAGGCTCATCAGCATCAATATCTTCCGGTGACAAAAATAAAATATCTGCCAGGCTTATCCTCAATTCTTCAAGCAATGTTCTATTGTCTTCGGAAACGGCTTTTTCTGGCTGCTGGACAGAACCAGTACAATCCAAAGGCTGTAACACGATCGGTTTTTGCAATGTCTCCGGTTCAAACGCTGTCATTTCGATCTCAGTTAAAGGACTCAGAGAAATCAGCCCTTCATGTTCAGGCTGTGGCGAAGACGGGAGAACGGTTTGCGTTTCAGACCTTTTCATGGCTTGACCTGATAAAGAACTGTTTACATCAGCCGCCCAATACCTTTCTTTTAAAAACGGGTAGGCAGGCAGCGGCGTTTTATAATATTGCCCTCCGTCAAAAAGCCGTGTAAAAGGAAGATCATATCCTCTGCAAAAAAGATCAGCGATATGTGCCAGGCTTTCTCTGTACTGTGCGGGCGAAGCCGCCGAGCGGCACTGTTCAATGCACTCCATTCCGAATGTTTTCATTCCGGCTTCTTCTGCCGGCTTCTGCTCCTTCAAATTGGACACAAACACACCCGGAAGCTCTCTTTTTACTAGCCACTCCGATAATACCCGCTTCAGTTCGTCCGCACTGCTTACGATACAGGCAAACCGGTGATGCAGATGCTTTCTGCCGAGGAGGAGCGTATAACTTATATTTCCCAGATCGCTATCTTTGTTCTTGCTGAGTATATCCAACAGGCGTTCTGCCTGAATTTCCAGCTGACGCTCCGTCCGCGCAGATAAAGGAATGAGGCAGGCCGGTTTTGCCGGTGACCGACGCACGGTTTGCGGCGCCTCTTCAATAACAAGATGGGCATTTGTTCCGCTGAATCCGAATGAACTGATGGCGGCTCTGCGCGGTGCATCCGGATTCCGTTCCCACGGTATCAGCTTTTCATTAACAAAAAACGGACTGTCCGCAATTTGAATATGTTGATTGGCTTGAAGAAAATGCAGGGAAGCCGGAATCTGCCGATGCTTCAGCGACAGCAGGATTTTAAACAGTCCGGCCATCCCCGCGGCCGCAGCGGCATGTCCGAGATTGGTTTTCACAGAGCCGATGGCGCAATATCCTTTTTTATCCGTATAGCGGCGGAAAGCGCGCGTTAAGGCGCCGAATTCGATCGGGTCGCCCAGTGCAGTGCCCGTTCCGTGAGCTTCCACCATTTGAATGGTTTCCGGATCAATGTGAAAAGTATCATAGACATGCCGTTCCAATCGTTCTTGAGAAAGCGCGCTTGGAGCGGTTATTCCGTTTGTAGTGCCGTCCTGATTCATTGCAGAGCCTTTTATGACGCCGTACACATGATCTCCGTCACTAACGGCGTCGCTAAGACGTTTCAGCACCACGGCTCCCACGCCTTCACCCGGCACGAAGCCGTCCGCGCTTTGATCAAACGTATGGCAGCGCCCGGTCGGTGACAGCATATTCGCCTTATTTGACGACTGATAAAAAGCGGGAGTGGATTGAATGAAAACCCCGCCCGCCACCGCCATTTCCGTTTCTTTCGTCCAGAGCCCCTGACATGCCAAATGAATGGCTGTCAGCGAACTGGAACATGCTGTATCAACAGTGATCGCCGGACCTTGTAAATTAAGGTGATAGGCGATCCTTGCCGGAGTGACGGAATTATGATTGCCCCAAAAAGCCTGCGCGGGCCCCTGCTGTTTAAAAATGGCCTGGTAATCTCCGCCGCAGGAGCCGGCATACACGCCGCATTCCCGGCCTCTTACCGAGTCTCCCGCATATCCCGCATCTTCAAGCGCTTTCCATGTTTCTTCCAAAAACAGCCTCTGCTGAGGGTCCATATAGGTCGCTTCACGTCCCGATATATTAAAGAAAACGGGGTCAAAACATTCAATGTCCTCTATAAAACTGCCATACTGGCATTGGCTGTCAGAGAGATCCCATCTGTCTGCTTTTTTAATCAGATCCCGTCCGGCGGCTAAGTTTTCCCAAAACTCATGGACATTCTCCGATTCAGCAAACCGCCCGCTCATCCCGATAATCGCGATCGGTTCTTTTTCAGGTAACACAGCTGCTGATTTGACTGTATCGGCCGGACCCTTTTGTTCGGGGCGGTACGTCCTTTGATACGGCTCAGAAACGCTGATGACGATTTTCCCGATATTTCCGCGGTCATCCAGACAGTGATACGCTTCTTTTATGTCTTCAAAGGAAAAGATTTTTGAGATGACAGGCTGAATGACTCCCTCTTCCGCCAGCCGCTGCAGTTCCAATTGATAGTCCTTGACCTGTTCCGGATTTTGAAGGGACAGCTTCCGCAAATCCACGCTGTGAAACGATTGATTGTTATGAAGGACGGACAAGTCGACTGACTTAGCGGATTTCAGCGCAGTCATGGCAATTTCGATATATCTTCCGCCCGGCGCCAGGCAATTCATTCCTTTTTGCATGGCATCACCGGCCAGGGTATTAATGACTACATCCACCCCGCGGCCGCCGGTCATTCGCATGATTTCCGTTTCAAAGTCTTCTTCTAAATAGCAAATGGTATTGCGGATCCCGAGCGAATGCAAATACTCAATTTTTTTCTGTGATCCGGCCGTGGCATATATTTCCGCGCCGATATGCCGGGCCATTTGCACCGCGATCAGCCCCGTTCCTCCCGTCGCGGTCTGAATTAATATTTTTTCGCCTTTTTTAAGTCTGGCTTTCCGGAAGGCGTCTATCATTGTCACCGCCACGGTGGGAAGAGCGCATGCTTCTTCAAAGGTCAGCCGGGCCGGTTTATGATAGACTTGATGTTCTTTACATGTGATGAGATTCGCCTGTGATCCAAATTCCTCTCCCATGCCGACAATCACTTCATCACCTGGAATGACGGATGTTACATGCCTCCCTGTCTTGATCACGACGCCGCTTGCTTCAAATCCGGGAGTGAATGGATAAGGCGGCATCGTCGGGTACAGCCCTCTGACACAAAGTAAGTCTCCGAAGTTTAAAGAAAAGGCGCGGACGGCTATTTGAACTTCGTCATCTTTTGTCTCGGGCACTTCACTGCGGGCAATCGTCAGATCTTCAATGCCGCCCGGACGGTCAATCACAACCCGGAACATTCCCGAGTCATCGGACTTTGCGAAAGAAGGCGGCATATGTTCTTGTTTCGGTTTCTGATAACCGTTTTCCTTTCTTTCCGGCTGCAAAGGTTTTTCAGCAGGCCGTTCTTCCTGAAGCGCCGGACGGATTTTCGCTCTTTCGGTCTCCAAAGATGAGGCTATGGTGGTTTCATATTCTGCCGAGATATAACCGGTCAGCAGTTTCACATGATAGTAATCAAATAAAATCGTTGTCTGCAGTGTAAGATTCAATCGCTTATTCATCTCGTTAATCACATTGACGGCTAAAATGGAATCAATGCCGTATTCAGAGAAATTCAGTTCTTCCTGAATATCCTCTTCTTTCATTTTTAATACATCGGCAATACTTGTTTTGATGACAGAGCGGACATGGGAAGCGACCGATTCCCCATCAGCCTTAACAGCTTGATGCTCCTCTGGCGCGCGGCTGCGTGAAACAGGCTGTGCGGGCTTTCGGAAAACTTCGGCCGGGGCGGCGTATGGCTTTCTGCCGTCTCTGATCCCTTGCATCCGGATGAGTCCGTCACTCTCAGCTGCGATAATCTGCTGACCTAAATCATGAGCTGTTTCAGCAGGGAAACAAACCGCTCTGTATCCTTCCGAATGCAGCACACGCTCCCACGATTTTGGATATAAGCCGGGACTTCCCGGAATCCGAAGCTCATCATCCTCATAGGACCACCAGCCGTCAAGCAGCCCGAAGGTTAAATGGGTAAAAACAGAACGATCGCTGATTTCGTTTATCAGAATCATCCCGTTGTATTTCAGGAGCGCTTTCAGACGGCGCAGTGTCAAACCAATATTTTTTGTGGCGTGAAGCACATTGGCGGCGATGACAATATCGTAAACACCCGTTTTGATATTTTGTGATTCGCAAGGCTCCTCCGCATTAAACAAGGCTGTTGTCAAATACGGCACATCAGGTCCGTATTCCTGTTCGGCATGCATTAAAAAAGCTTTAGAAACGTCCGTATAACAATATTCCGCGATCTGTTTTGCAAATGGTTGCAGTTTTGCAAACAGCATGGCGCTCGTTCCGCCCGTCCCGGCCCCTACTTCTATCAGCCTGATGCCGGCATCGGGATGTTCTGTAAGATAGGCTTTCAGGTAAGCGGCCGCGGAATCTGCTAACACTTCATTAAAATAATCCGCAACGGGATTATGCTTATAAACACCTTCAACGAGCCGCATTGATGAATCAGGAAATACGATATCCGTAGCCGGACGTTCCCCTTTTAAAATTGAAGGCATCGCTTTTATCGTCGCCTCGGCCAATTCAGCTTGCGCAAGCTCCCCATTTGGAAGCAGGCGTTTATGGGCATTCCACTCATTCCAGACTGTGCGGCCGTCCGGGCGCTGATCCGTGAGAAGAGTGACCGTGTATCCGTCATACGCGATATATCCGTTTTCTTTTAATAGATTCAGGCTTTCTTCCAGCCATTTGCCGTATGTGCCGATCACGCCGGCGTTCCGCATGGATGCTGCAGCTGTGGTGACAGGCTCGCTGAAAAAACCGAGTGATTGTAATTGGTAAAATAGCAGTTTGCAAAGAAGGCTGTTCATATGCGCAACTCCATTTCTCGTTTTAAAGTCTCAAGCCGTTCATTCCGATCCGGATTTTGCCGCTTGACGCTTTCCATAAAAGAAGGCTCCGGGCCGGATACAACCGATATTGCATCTTGATCCGTCAATGCGGCTAAGCCGTGCGGAGCAGCTTTGATGAATGCCGCTTGGCTGAACGGTTCTGATAGTAAGACTTCCAGCGCCTCCATTGCTTCATCGGGTTCAATAGAACCGATCCCTGACGCCTCCATCCGTTTTCTGTAAGACGGGTCTGATACAACGCCCAGACTTCCCCAATATCCCCAATTCATGACTTTCACTTCACAATCAAGCAAGGAAGTGATGTGGCGGGCAAAGGCGTCTTGAAATGTACATCCTGCCGCATAGTTGCTTTGCCCGGCATTTTTTGTGAAAGAATTAACGGATGAGAAAAACAGCACAAAATCAAGCGGTTCTCCCTTAAAAGCTTCGATCATTCGGACGCTCGTATTCACCTTAGCTGAAAAAGCGTTTCTGAAAGAAGCTTCATCCATATTCGCCATACTTTTGTCGGCAAGCGTTATCGCGGAATGGATGACTCCCGTTATATTGCCGTATTGCTCTCTTACGGAACGGACGGCCGCTTTAAGCGCTGCGGCATCTTGAGCATCAGCCTGTATATAATGCGGGGCGGGGCCTGATAGCGCCAGCCTGTCTATTTTGCTCTGAATCTCCTGATCCTTCGGCCGCCTGCCGATCCATATAATCCGTGCCTTGTAACGGGTGATCATGTATTTGCTCCATGCTTCTCCGATGCCGCCCGCTCCGCCAATGACAGCATAAACGCCGCCTTCTCTGTACGACATACGCGGAGCGGAACTTGTCAGCACCCGGACTGTTTTTTGCTTGTGCCAAGCTCCGTTACGGTACGCGGCAGCATTTCCGTCCGGATCTGGAGGAAGGCTCCAGATGTTTTTCATCTCAGACGAATCACTGCCTTCTTCTGCATCAATCAGCCTGATGTCCCAGTTCGGATATTCTTTTGCCAATGAACCGATCAAACCGTGTACGCCTGCATGCTCAGGCTGCGGCAGATCACCCAGATACACGGACTGTGTCTGCCGGGTGACCGCCGTAAAGCTGATGTCTCGGTTTCCATACCCGAGTGACAGCAGCGCTTTGATGAAACGGAAACATTGAATCACCCCATTCTCCTGCTCATCAAGCATTTCCTGACTGACGGATGCGGGTGCGAAACGATCCGGCGCAATCCATAAGAAATGGCGGATATCCCGATACCCGGCTGTCAATTCACGTAATGTTTGCTCGCTTGAATGATCCGGCGTCTCTTCCAGATGGGCGCGGGGCCACATTTTTGCCGCAGCCTTTATGGTATTTCCCGGCTTCCCGATGATCAGCAATTGTTCCTGATCAACCGCTCGATTTTCTTCCAGAGAAAAGAAAGTTTTGTCCCAAACAGGGGCAAGCATCGCCGTCTGAACTTCCTGCCGTTTGCTTTCGGTTTGGTTTGTCTGCCGGACAGCCCGGCAGGAGAAACCTGTCAATCTCATACAAACAGCGCCGTTTTCATCACATAAATCAATGTCCAGCGTCAGCGCTCCGTTATCTGACCGATCGCTCTGTTTGCGGACAAGCGCCCACATCGTTTTCTGAGTCGGCTGAAATATTTCTGCCTGCCGCAGGGAAAACGGCAGCATCGGAGTGTCTCCGGCAGTATCTGAACCGGCACCCAGTGACGCCTGAAACGCGGCATCTAGAAGGCTCGGATGGATGACAAACTGATCGGCGGTACTGTCTGCCGTTTCTGGCAGCGACAGCCGGGCTGCAGCACCCCTCTCTCCGATCATCAGCTGGTCAATTCCTTGATGGCTCGGCCCGTATATCATACCCGCATGCCGGAAAGCCTGATAAACCTCATCAGACGTCATAACCGATTGGCTGCAGCCGGACAGCCAGCCCTCTAAGTGAACTGACGGAACCGCTGCTATCTCTCCTGATACCGCGGTGCCTTTACTGTATAAAATCCGTTCTCCCCCAGGTTTTTCCGATAGGCTGTAAATCGTAAATTCAATGTCTTCATTTTCCTTAAGAATAAGGCTGATATGGACTTCTACATCCGTCCCCTTGTGAACGACAGGCCTCATCCATATGAGATCTTTCAAATACATTCCTTTACGTCCGTCCGGCACAGCGTATGCGGCACGCTCAACGGCCGCCCTGGCCATTTCGATCACGGCGGCTCCCGGGAGCACCTTCTGCCCATTGACTGTGTGATCAGTGAAAAAGAATTCCCGTCCGGTAAAAACAGAGGTGAATTTCAGCTCCCAAAGATCGGATGTGTTTTCATGAAGCAGCGGATGGATCACCGTTTTGCCGTCATCCCTTTTTGGAACCGCCTCGGCTTCATCTTGAATCCAGCATCTGATCTTTGCAAACGGATAAGCGGGAAGACTGATTCTCCGGGGTTTTTGTCCCGAATATAACAAGTTCCAGTCCACCTCGACTCCCTGCACCCACATTTTCAGCAAATGATCGTACTTTCTCTTTTTCAGCCATTTGACCATGGCTTCCTGCAAATCTTCATCAGATTCAAACACAGCCACTGTCTCATGATTTCGCTTCGCCCGCCCCCTGTAAAGATGCGGTGCGTTTTCATTTTCCAAGTACGATCTGAGCTTGTCCTCCAGCTCCTTAAGGGAGTCCGCAATGAGAGCCAGCCGCTCATCCATCGCTTCCCGCCCCGCTTGTAAAGTATATGCGACATCAAATAAGTCCGGCTTATCCGTATGCTTCTTTTGAAGAAAAGCAAGAAGGCGCTCCGCATATTCTGTCAGACGCTCCCCATTTTTTGCAGACAGCAGAATGACAGCCGGCCCTTGGCTGCTGATTGCTTGTTTTACAGGAGCCTCATATTCTTCAATAATGATATGCGCGTTAGAACCGCCCGCACCAAAGCTGCTGATCCCCGCTCTGAGCGGCTGTTCTTCTCCGTCTGCTGAAATCCGTTTCCAATCTGTTAATTCACGGCAGACGGAAAACGGCCCTTCATCAAATTGGATATTCGGATTTAAAATATCTGCATGCAAAGATGGGACGATTTGTTTGTGCTTCATCTGCAGCAGCACTTTTGTGACAGCAGCGATGCCTGCAGCCGATTCCCCATGTCCGATATTTGATTTGACAGACCCGATGAGACATGTTTCAGGAACATCACCGAATGCATCGGTTAAAGCCCGGATTTCAATCGGATCGCCTAATTTCGTCCCTGTTCCGTGCGCTTCCACATAGCTGATCTGGCTCGGGGATACCCCCGCTTCCTGTAAAGCTTGAGAAATGACTTCGCTTTGCGCCTTGGGGTTCGGTACGGTGTAACCGCTCGCTCTCCCGCCATGATTAATGGCAGCTCCTTTAATGACGCCGTAAATCCGATCTCCGTCTTGTACGGCGTCTTCTAAACGTTTAAGAAGCAGCACCCCGACCCCTTCTGCCGGAATATAGCCGTCACCCCCGGCGCCGAAACTCCCGCAGTGTCCTTTAGATGAGATGAACTGCCCTTGGCTCAGCATGAAGTACTTGTTAGGATGAACGGTGAGATTCACTCCGCCGGCAAGCGCCGCGCGAATCCGATGATCCCGCAGATCCCGGCACGCCATGTACAATGAAGTCAGCGAACCCGAACACATCGTATCGACCGAAATGCTCGGCCCTTGGAAATCACAAAAATAGGAGACACGATTTGCAATGGATGAAATCCCGCCTGGGAGCCCGATATGCCGTCCTTTCACTCCCGCTTCAGCCGCGAATAGCGGGTATTCCTGATACATGACACTGGCATACACACCTACCTGACGGCCCAGTTCAGGTGATGTCCTCGTATATCCCGCATCCTCCATGGCCATCCACGCATGCATTAAAAACAGCCGTTCCTGAGGATCAAGGTGTTCCGCTTCACGTGGGGAAATCTTAAAGAACTCAGGATCAAAATCGGCGATCCCGTCAATGAATCCGCCCCATTTGCTGTAGATCGCTCCCGGCGCTGTCCGATCCTCGGAAAAGTAATGTTCCCATTTCCAGCGGTCTTTCGGAATCTCGGTAATACAATCCTTTCCTTGTTTGAGATTATCCCAAAACGCGTCGATATCATCTGCCTGCGGATACTTGCCGGAAATTCCGACAATGGCAATATCCAGCGGGTTTCCTTTCGTTTTCTGACGGCTTTGATTCCCGGACGGGGCAAAAGACGCATTTTCAAGCCGATTTGGCTGAAGCACTTCTTTCACAGACGCATTTTTCAATTCCGCCAGCTGTTCCCCGGTATGATTGAGGACTGCGGCATCAAATGAGAGAAACCCGTCTTTTTTATGTTTGATTGTATTCACCACATAGACGGTATCAGACATGACAGGTCCGTAAAGCGTCAGCCTCTCAATCATGAGCGGGACGTGAATCCGCTTTTTCAGCTGCAACTCTTCTTCACCGAGCGACATATAACAAGAATTCAATATAAGCGGGTCAAATGCAAAGTGATGGAGATCGCCTTTTTCTTTTTTTCCTGATAAGTCCAGCTGCAATAAAAAGGAGCTCTCACTCATTTTGTATCCCGCCGTTACCATTTTCAGCATCGGGCCTATCGTGAAGTCGGCAACCGAATCGTACAGACGGGAAATGACATCCGGCGCCACCTTTTGTGCATGCGACTTCATTTGTTCAACGTCATATGATTTTTTTATGGGTGCCTCTGTATATCTGCTTATTTCTCCTTCGGCACATGTCTTCCGGCTTTCTTTACCGGAGACAGTGCAGCTTGCGGTAAAGCGTTCGGCACTCTTTTCTGCCGTAAATGAAATGTCAATCTGCGCGGCCTCTCCCGGCTCCAGCGTGACGGGCCCGCCCGTAAAACGGATATCTTTCAGCTCGGCGGAATACGTGCCGGAATGAGACGCTCCGGATGCTTCAAGCACCAGACACGGATACACTACACCCATCAGTGCCGGTTTGCCGAAAACCAGATGATCCTGAAGGAATGCTTCATGTTCATAGAAAGTAAATGTCTGACTGCCCGATTGTGTTTCAGAGACCGGTGCTGCATCCGCGACAAGGCCGGAAGATTCATCTGTTCCTTTTGTTTTTATGTCTTCAAGCAGTTCGGATATGCTGCTGCACTCAAATAAAAGAGTCGGATTCAGCCGCAGATCAAACGCTACTTCGATGTCTTTAATAATGGCCAGAAGCTGGGACGATTCAAGCCCTAATTCAAAAAACACGGTGTGCGCATCATTTCTTGTGACAGGACGGCCTGCGTGTGTCGAGAAAATGCGGTATAAGGTTTCCTCCATCTGCTGAACGCCTGGTATCAGCTGCCGGTCTGTCCGCACCTTTTTGGCTGTCAGGCCGAGCAGTGAAGCAATATGCGCACCGCTGGGGTTGTAAAAATCAATATCCATTTTCACCATTTCTGAAGGTGTGCCGGATTTTTTCGAAATCACCGCGTAACAGCGCTCCGTAACGGTCTCAGCGGCAATAAACGACTCATAATAAATCGGTAAAAACAAACCGGCGCCTGCAGCTGTCTGCAATACGCCGGAGGCCATGGCGGCACCGTCCATCAGCGCGGGGTGAAAGAGAGCGCCGGGGAGATTTTCCCGGCATGAATCAGACTGCCGAATATCAAGGAAACATTCCTCTTCATTTGCATAGATCTCTCCCTCCGGCTTCATCAGCCCGTCATGCGACAGTCCGCGGCTCCTCGCGGCTTCGTAAACTGTATGCAAAGAGACTGACGGAAGTGCGGCTTGTTGTTTTTTCTCCCCTGCGTCAAGGCGTCTATCTGATGAGAAGACTCCTTCATGCACCTCTGCTGATAAGAAAACCGTCCCGGAATCCGCCCCGCAAATCGAGGCTGTCCAGAACTCCTTTTCTTTACTGAATATGACACTCACATCAAGCTGCTCTGACCGTTTCACTGATAAAGGATGATAAATGGTCACCCGTTTCAGACAGATGGAACGGAATGAAAGATCAAGGCATTGCTTTGCCAGCTGATACAGCATATCAATATAGGCCAGACCGGGCATGACAGATTCTCCGTGAACAAGATGGTTTTTCATAATGGGATGTTCTGCCGTCAGGCGCAGATTCACTGTTTTTTTCATGGTTAGTCCCCTTTTAAAAACGTCACGTTGTCACCTGCCAAAACGAGTCTGCAGGTGCAGTGCTTGTCTCTGCTTTTTTCTCATATTTCTTTAAAAGATCCGCAATGTCCGTTTTTTCATTACTTGTTTTTTCCGCTTCATTCTCCGTGCTGTTCCAGCCGCCCAAAAGCGGGTAGTGTTTTTTTCTGAATTCCGGCGGCTGGGGCGTCCGGTGATGTTCCCGCTGCCTTTCACCTCTGTATTCTTCAACGAGGATATGAGCATTTGTCCCGCCGTCAGGAAATGAACTCTGAGCTGCGACGCGGGGTTTCTTCTCTGAATGCCAATCAACGGGTTCACGATTAAAATGAATACGTGACGCTTCAAAGTCATAATGTTCAAATGGCTCACGCGCTGATAAGAAAGGGGGAATCCGCTTATGATAGACGCTCAGCACACATCGGATGAAGCCCGCAAGTCCTGAAGACAGAAGCAAATGCCCTACATTCGGTTTCACCGATCCGATCCGGCAGGGCAGAAGCGTTTTCCGGTTCAGCTGATAGACATCTGAGAGCGCCTTGATTTCCACCGAATCAACGATTGGGGAACCGCCTCCATTCACTTCTATATATCCAATGTCTTCGGGCGACTTTTCCGCCATATTAAGCGCAGTTTGAATGACGTCTCTCTGCGCCCTTATATTCGGTGAACCGGGACCGAGCGTCCGGCCGTCATTGTTTACCGAGACGGCTTTTATGACGCCGTAAATACGGTCTCCGTCCCGCACCGCATCGCTCAATCGCTTGATAAAAACGGCCCCCGCTCCTTCTCCGAGCACTTCTCCCGCTGATTCACGGTCGAATATATGAAACACGCCGTTCTCATTTAAAATATGGCGCGCTCCGAATAACCGGTGCGCGGACGGAGATAAGAGCAGACTCACCGAACCGACTAAAGCCGCGTCAATCCTTCCGGCCAAAAGGGCGTCTTTTGCAAAGGACAGCCCGATCAGCCCTGAGGAACATGCTGTATCCACGACAAGGCTCGGCCCTGTGACATTCAAAAATCGTGAAATGTTGGCCGCGAAATAGTTTTGCCCCGCCCCCAAAATCGGGTTAGGCGCCTGCAGGATATGCTCCATACCGGCTGAAGGCTGCGCCCTGCCGCCGATGTACACGCCGACTTTCCGGCCCGACAAATCCTTTTGGCCGTACCCGGCATCATAAACGGAATGAACTGCTTCTTCTAATATGATCCGCGCCTGCGGGTCCATAATTGCCGCGTCTTTTTCAGAGATGCCGAAAAAGCCCGCATCAAACATGTCGATATCATCAGTCCATCCCGCATAATCCTTTGTATGCGCTGTTGCATGCCAGCGCGATGCGGGGACAGGCCGGATGGCGGTGTTCCCTTTCATCAGCAGCTCCCAAAAAGCATCCGTTCCGCCCGCCCCCGGAAAACGGCAGGACATGCCGACGACGGCAATATCGTCTTCGGTATCCGCTTTCGGCTTCATGGATGTTCTCTCTTCAGCGGCGGCGGTTAAATCAGGCTGGAGATCCCTGTCTTGAACGAAACCATTTTCTTTTGTCACAAAATCGGCTTTATGATGCACTGCGAAATAGTCAACCATTTCTGTAATCGTTTGATATTGAAGCATTAAGGACGGTGTTAGCTTTATGCTGATCCGTTTTTGCAATGATTGAACCAATTCCGCAAAGAGTATTGAGTCAATCCCGTATTCATCAAACGGCATATCATCTTTTATCTGCTCATCCGTCATTTTCAGTTCTTCGCTGAAAACGGTGCGCACCCATTGACGAATCGTATCCTTCACCTTTTGGTCACTGGAAATGCTTTTTTTCACGGGAGCTTCAGATTTCTTCACCTTCAGAAGATCACCAAAATCAGCCTCACTGTCTTCGGGAACACAAGGAATTCCGCAGCTTTGTCCGTTTAATATGATGTAATCTAAAAATTTCAGTCCGTCTTCGGGAGACAGTCTGGAAAGTCCTGATTTTTGATAAGCAGGTGTTTCCGGCAGGCCTTCAGCCATACCGGTTTCTTTCCAGACGGGCCATTGAACGGCTTTAACAAACACGTTCCCTTTACCTGCTTGATGATTTGCAAAAGAGTCCATAAATGAATTAGCCATCGCGTAGTCACTTTGCCCCGCGGCAAGCGAAGGGATCTGACCCGAAACGGATGAGAACAAAATAAAAAACGACAGCGGCTCATTCTGAACGGCTTCATAGAGACCGCGAAGCCCTGTTACTTTCGGCGTGCAAACGCTTTCGATTTCCGTTTCGGTTTTGTTATAAAAAGCGGGGTGTTCTCCCATTGCACCCGCGCAATGAAAAATGCCGGTAATCGGTCCCATCGTGCCGCGGATGCTGTCTGTCATTTTCCGGAGGCCCTTTTGATCCGTAAGAGAAACGCTGTAATAACGGATCTCCGCGCCCCGCTCGGCTAACCTCTGCATCCGCTCGGCCTTTTCCGGGAGAATGCCGTCGTTTTTCATGTCTGCCCACTTTGAGGAATCGGGAAGCGGCTCCCGCCCCATGATGACCAGTTTCCTGCATCCGCGTGAAACGGCATGCTCCGCCGCAATTGCGCCGATCCCGCGCGATCCGCCCGTTATTAACAGCACATCATCAGACGAATAGGAAAGCTCAGGCGCAGCCGAAACATTCATACCCTGCTTCAGAAACGGCACATAACGGCGATTCAGCCTGTAGCAGCATTCACTGCCGCTTTTGGCCCGCGGCTGTAAAAATTCAGTCTCAATCTGTCTGCTTAATTCTTCTGTGTGCTCAATCGCACAATCGCTATCTATCGTAAAAGAATGAATGTTGGTATACTCAGCGCCCAGCATCCGATACAGTCCCGCCGTTTTCGCCCCTTGCATCAGAGGTTTACTTTCCTTGAAAGGATGGAGGCGGTGTGTCACTTGGCTGAACACAGCGCCGCTATGACGGAATGATTCAAGAGCCTGCTGTAAAAAGGCAAGCTTTCCGTGTTCTATCTCTTCCTGCCGTTCATATTCCGCATCATATGCGGTTATGTCAATGACCCCGAGTATCTGTTTGTTTTTAAGAGACTCCCGCACTCTGCCGTAAAGGTTTCGCCCCGATGCGGCGGCATAATAATCGGCGCCGTCTTTTGCCTGATGAATGAAGCAGATCGTTTCAATATGGCCGTTTCCTTTAAAAAGAGCATCGGCCAATCGCCTCGTCTTATCAGTTGCAAGTATCATTACTGTTCCTGATAATGCTTCAGATTCCGCCGGATCTTGCTGCTTCCATTCTTTTTGAAGAATGATCTTTTGGTTTTCCGCCGGTTCGTCTGTCTGTTTCCGGATATCCGCAGGCACAGGCACCCAATACCGCTCCTTCGCGAACGGATATACAGGAAGGCTGACCCGTTTCGGCTTCTCTCCTTCGTATAACCGGCTCCAGTCAACGGCGGCTCCTTTTGTCCACTCAGTGAGCAATCTGGAATATTGCTTGTTTTTCAAAAACTCGGCCATTCCACTTGATGACATATCGTCGTGAGCACGTCCGCGGAAACACCCTTCAATTTCTGTTTTCCGTTCAAGCACATCCTTCAGTTTTGCTTGCAGGCCGCAAACGGATGTAACGATAAATGCCAGCCGTTCAGGCATCGCTTCTCTGCCAGCTTGAAGCGTGTAGGCCAGGTCTTTAAGGTTGACTTCTTTTTCCCGTAAAAAGCGGTCATACCGTTTTACATATTCTAATAGGCGTTCTTCATTTTTTGCCGAAAGCAGAAACAGAACCGGCTCGTCTTCCCGTATACTCACCGATTTCTTTTCATCCTGCTTCGGCAGATATTCTTCTATGACAAAATGGGCATTGCTCCCGCTGGCGCCAAAAGAACTTAAACCCGCTCTTCTCGGCTGGTCAGGATGTAACGGCCGTTCCCATTCTACCAGCCGATCCGCCACATAAAACGGCGTGTCCGAAAATGGAATATGGGGATTCAGCGTGTCCGCGTGCAATGACGGAAAGATTTCTCCATGCTTCAGCTGCAAAAGCACCTTTGTTAATCCGGCGATTCCGGCGGCTCCTTCTAAATGGCCGATATTTGATTTGGCAGAGCCGATGGCGCAAAACCGCTTCTTGTTTGTCCATTTGCGGAATGCGCGGCTCAGCCCTTCAATTTCAATCGGATCACCCAGAGACGTGCCTGTTCCGTGGGCTTCAATATAGCTCAGTGTCTCCGGATCAACGCCGGCACTCTGAAAAGAATCTGTAATGACTTCCGCCTGTGATGCCGGATCAGGCACTGTCAAACCGGATGTTTTTCCGACATGGTTTAAAGCGGAGCCTTTTATGACGCCATATATCGGACAGCCCATTCTTTCCGCTTCTTGAACGGTTGTCAGCAACACCGCGCCGACGCCTTCTCCCGGCACATAGCCGTCACCGCCGGCGGCGAAGCTTTTGCAGACGCCTTCTGAAGACAGAAATCCGGCATTCGCCAAAAACGCATATTTATGCGGATGTGTGACCGCATTAACACCGCCGGCAATGGCGAATTCGCACTCTCCCCTTTTAATGCTTTCACATGCCAAATGTATGGATGTGAGCGAAGAAGAGCACATCGTATCAACAGCCATTGACGGCCCTGTAAAGTTCAGGCAGTGAGACACGATATTCGGAACAGAGGCAGGCGTCACGCCCATAGACAGCGGTGTGCCCCGCTGTGTGATTTCAGCGCCGAACAGCTCATAATGGCTCCAAAACACACCTGCGAATACCCCGACACGTTTTCTCTTTTGTGAAGATGGCCCGCGCGCCGTTCTGTCCTGATAAAAACCGGCATCTTCACAAGCTTCCCAAGCCGTCTCTAAAAAAAGCCGCGCCTGCGGGTCCATCATTTCAGCCTGGCGCGGAGTCAGATTGAAAAACAGCGGATCAAAGCAGTCTATGCGATCTAAAAATCCTCCGTAACGATAGAACTGATCTGCTTCATAGGAGAAAGGATAACCTTTCCATCTGTCTTTCGGTATTGTTGTGATGCAGTCTTTACCTGAGCGCAGATTCTGGTAAAATTCATCGATGCTTCCCGCCTGCGGGTATCTTCCTGCCAATCCGATTACCGCAATATCGTGCTCTTCTGTGTGTCTCTCTTGTTTTTGGTTCCTTCTCTTGACAGCTGCATGGGATAATGAAGAGCGGTTCTTGTCTGCCATCGGAACCAATCGGGCCATGTTTTCAGTTACAGCCGGCTCCTTCCCGTATAAAATAACGGATTGCAGCTTGCCGAGACGCAGCATATATTCAAGTGAAGCCATCCCTTCCCCGGCCGGAATCGGGCTGGTGCCGGTTGCATCATTCATGATCTCTTTCATTAAGCTGTCAACCTGCATGCCGCCATCTTCCCAAAGCGGCCAGTTGATCGTCATAGAAGCCCCGGTCCGTTCGCCTTTTTCCGCTTTGCAATCGCGATATTTCATATATTCATCCATAAAAGCGTTCGCTGCGGCATAATCTGTCTGGCCCGCATTTCCGGCCAACGCCGAGAATGAGGAAAATACGGCGAAAAATTCAAGCGGTTCATGCCGTGAAGCTTCGTCCGCATGAATCAGGCCGCTGATTTTCGGCAGGAACACCCGCTTCAAGTCAGAACTGTCTTTTTGGATGATAAATTGATCTTTTAAAACACCGGCGCAATGAAAAATGCCCGTCAGCCGGCCGAAAGTTTCTGTAATCTGAGCAAATGCCCGCTCTGTTTCGGCTTTGCTGCCGATGTCCGCTTGAACGTAAAGAACTTCTGCGCCCAATGCTTTCAGTCTGCTGATCTTCTCAGACTGTTCCGGCGAACGGCCGATGAGTGCGAGCTTCACCTTTTCTTTTTCTGCAAGGTGACGGGCAAGCAGAAATCCAAGACCGCCGAGGCCTCCTGTAATGACATATACGCCGTTTTGTTTCCAAGGAGACTGTGTCTGCCCGTCCGGTTTCTCAATACGTTCGAACAATCTGATCTGCCGCATATTGTCTTTATACCGAATGTCTGTGCAGCCCGCATAAGAGCAGTCTGCTTCTGTTCTAATGATTGCAGCCGTCTCACTTGGCAATCTCTCATTCTTGTTACAGAAGGTGATCACCTGAGTGCGAAAAGCCGGATTTTCAAGATGTGCCGTTTTCAGCATAGCCCCGAGAGCGGAAGACAATGCCGCTCCATCCTCAGCGGCACATACAAGCTGAATCAATGTATGTTCTTTCGGATGGTCTGTCAGTTCCCGTTTGAGCATACGAAATATGCGCTCGGCATCTGCTTCAAACTGCTCATCTGCAGCCTCATGCTCCTTTTTTAGTTCTATCACTTCCGCTTCCGGGCAATATGTGCCGAGTTCATCGGTGAGACGGGGTCCTGCATCGGCAGCGATAATGAGATGACGGGTGTGTTTTTGCCCGTTCTGCACTGCCGTTTCCAGCGGCTGATCTTTCCAGGCGGGTTCAAAAAACAGAACCTCATCAGCAATGTCAGCTTCTGATGTATGCCGTTCTTCGGCCGAATCTTTCAGCACACAGCCCGCTTCATTGATAAGGTAATCCGCAAGGCGGCGGACAGATGAATATTCAAAAAGCAGTGTCGGATAAAACTGCTGCTGAAAAGTCTGCTCTAATATCTTTACAAGCTTCAGCAAATGCGCCGAGTCAAGCCCCATATCATAAAAGCCTTTCCGCACATCAATATCCTGTGCCGGACGATTGATCAACCTGGCGATTTCCGACTTTATGTAAGTCACCATGTTTTGTTCCGGCGTTTGTTGTTCAGACACGTCTTCTGCGGCCACATGATTTTCGGGCTCGCCACGGCCGCTTCTGTTCTGCTGAGGCGGCTTCTCTTTGTCTATCAGATGGGTAATCATATTCGCTTGTCTGACCCTTTTTACTGTCAGTTTCTCACATTCGGCCAATACGTTCCCTGCCCTGTCGTAAATCGTGAAGTCGGCCGAATAAAAATCAGGTTCGCTATCTGATGCGCCGCTTTCAGTGCGGCTGTTTTTCGCAGAATAAGTGTAAACCGTTTTCGGAAACGGCTGATATATGCAAAAACGATTGATCATAAAAGGAATATAAGGTGTGTCATTCTGTTTTTGGGCCGACAATGCAAAGGAAGAGCCGGCAAGGGTGGACGCATCTAAAAAAGCCGGATGCGCCTTAAATTTCTCCCGGAATCCTTCAGCCAAATCACTCAGACTGAGCTCCATTAATTCTTCTTTATCCTGAAGCTGATAAACGGCCCCTTCATTTTTCATAAACTCGCCATGTTCAATATGGCTTCTTCTTGCAATTCCGTAAATGTCATGCATGTCCCATTTTCGGCTTGCGTTTTTCATGAATGCTTCAATATTCAGCTCTTTTGCCCGGGGCGTGTTTTTTTGCAAATAAAGCTGACATTCCATATTCTCATCCCGTTTTCCGCCAAGCGGTGTGCCGTTTTTTGCTTTTTCGCTTGTGATCTCAACTTTCCAGCTGTCACGCGCCGGCGTAAAGGTGACATACAGGTGTTTATCAAACTCTTCAGATGTTACAACAGGCTGCTTAAAAATAATCTGTCTTAATTCTATAGGCCGTTCACCGAGATACCCGGCGGCGAGCCGATACAGCATATCTATTAAAGTCACGCCCGGGAGGACGCGGATTTGATGAACGCGATGATCCCGGACGATATAATTCGTATGGCTGATTTTCTGCAGGAACGTTTTGACTTGATCGGTAGCAACTGCCAATCTATCACACCTCGCTTATTTCAAACATTGCTTCTGTGCCCGCCTCATTTTCTTCCGCTTCAGGCAACTGTGCTTTTTCAGGCCAATACCGCTGTTTTCGGTATACTGTCTGGCCGCCTTTCGGTTCCATGGCCGCTTTTCGTTCTTTCGGAATTCCTTCATTGCTAACAATAATATGAGCGTTATTCCCGCCCAAACCGAACGCGCTGACCCCGGCCCTGAGTATCTCTTTTTTTCCGTTCCACCGCTTCAGCTCAAGCACAGGATAAAGCGGCGAATCATTAAATTGAAAGCGGGGGTTCGGTTTATGGCAATGCAAAGTCGGCGGCAGTTCTTCATTGGCAATCGCCAGCAAAACTTTGATGATTCCCGCCGCGCCCGCCGCACTCAGCAAGTGGCCGATATTGCTTTTGACGCTTCCTACACCGCAAAATTGTTTTTCATCGGAATAAGCAGACAAGACATTGGTTAATCCTTTTAATTCAATCGGGTCGCCGATCAACGTACCGGTTCCGTGCGTCTCTACGTATGTCATGGTGTCCGGATCGATTTCCGCCGATTGAACCGCCTGCTCAATCAAGTCCTGCTGTGCCCGGGGATTCGGCGTCGTCACGCCCATTGTGCTGCCGTCATTATTTATCGCAGAGCCGTCAATAACGCCGTATATTTTATCTTCGTCTTCTATCGCTTTTTCGAGCGGCTTCAGCATCAGCACACCGCAGCCCTCTCCGATTCCTGTTCCGTCCGCATCGGCATCGAAAGATTTTGAACGGCCATTTGGCGATAAGATTCTCGCCGCGCTCATGGTGAGAAAAGGTTTTTCATCAAGCAAAATGTCAACTCCGCCCGCAAAGGCCGCCTCCGCTTCTCCATTTTGAATAGCCTGCACGGCCAAATGAATTGCCGTGAGCGAACTGGAGCAGGCCGTATCTACGACCAGGTTGGGCCCTGTAAAGTTATAAATGTGCGCCATATGTGCGGTAATAAAATTTTGCCCCGCCCCAATAATCGCGTCTTTTTGCAAATATTGAAATTTCTGATGAAACGCACCTGCCCTTGCACCGGCAAAAACGCCGATACGGCGGCCCCAGAGATCCTCTTTTTTATAACCGGCATCAGCCAAAGCTTCCGCGCTCACTTCGAGCCACTGCCTTTGCAGCGGGTCTATCATCGGTGCCAGCGTTTCTGAAATATTAAAATACCCCGGGTCAAATTGATCAATATCGTGAATAAAACCGCCCCATTTACTGATGCTTTTTCCTTCTTGATATTCACCCGGCTGATAGTGTTCCCCGGCGTTCCATCTGTCCGGCGGAACTTCAGTGACGGCATCCGTTCCGCTGCGGAGATTCTTCCAAAATTCTTTTATATCCCCCGCTTTCGGAAAATGACAGGCCATGCCGATGATCGCAACCTTTCCCCGTTTCCCGGGCTTATCTGCCGTTTTTTTGCTCCGTTTCGGCGTCTTCTGCAAAGGGAACTTCTCCGCGGGAACCGCTGCATCTGCCGAAAAAGCTTCCGGACAATGTGCGGCTAAATAATCCGCGAGCTGTTCTATAGTAGGGTGTTCCAGAAGGACAGTCGGATCAATTGAAACAGACGGCAGTTTTTGATCAATCTTTGTCAGCACTTGCGCCAGAAAGATAGAATCCATTCCGTATTCCTGAAAAGGCACATCGATATCCATATGCGTTTCATCGATACTCAGCTCTTTTGCCAAAAGCGACTTCAGCCAAGATTGAATGTCAATCCGGTTATGTTCCCGTTTTTTTGTTTCAGGAGGTTTGGCAGCTGTTCTCATTCCTTTATGGGCGGCTGACTTGGCGTTTTCCAGCACTTTGATGTCCCAATCATGTTTCACTTGTGCCGGCAGCACGACAGCTCCGGGTCTTTCTCTTAAAATGTAATCAAGCATCTTGAGACCTTCCGCGTCAGAGTGCCGCAGCAATCCCGTTTGCTGATACATCCCGCTTTTTGTATCCCTGCTCATGCCCGTCTCATCCCATGCCGGCCATTGTATGCTAATAATGCCGCTCTCATTGTTTTCTGCAAAATAGTCCATATAAGAATTTGCCATCGCATAATCGCTCTGACCCGCCGCAAGAATCGGGACGGCTGCCGAGACAGATGAAAACAAGACGAAAAATGCCGGCGCATCATCCTTTACACTCTCATACAGACCGTGGAGGCCGTCTGCTTTCGGGGCGAGCACCCGCGCGATACTGTCTTTGGATTTGCGGAGAAAAGCAGGGTTTTCACGGTCCGCAATTCCCGCGCAATGCAGAATGCCTCCGATAGGTCCGAGCGTTGAGGTTACCTCTTTTATAAGCCGTCCGACGGCCTGCTTATCCGTCAGATCAACTGCTGAGACGCACACTTTTACGCCTTGTGATTCCAGCTGCCGGATAAGCTGTATTTTTTCCGAAACAACAGGGTCTGTTTGCTCAAGATCCCACTCGGTTTTCGGCGGCAGCTCCTTTCTGCCTGTCAGAAGCAGTTTCTTCACACCGTATGCGGAAACGAAATGCTTGGCGCATAAAGCGCCGAGTCCGCGCGTTCCTCCGGTTATCATCAGGACGGCGTCTTTTGGAAACACAGTCCGGTCTGTTTGCACGGCTCCTGGTTCAATCTGATCAGTCTGCCGAAGAACATAGCTGAAGCGCATGCCGTTCCTGTAGCAAACAGCAGACTCCGTTAAATCTGATTCAATTTCTTTTTTAATAAAAGCGGCTGTCTGCTCCAGCGGCTCTTCAGGATCAATATCGGCGTGACAGGTGAGAATATGGCTGTATTCATGCCGCAGCATGCGATAAAGCCCCGCTTTTTCAATACCATGCATAGCGGCAGCCTTATTTTTGAAAGATTCAAGCCCTTTTGTAAGATAAAGCATTTTCATGTTTTCTTGTCCGCGGCCGTATTCAATCAGCTGCTGCAGCGATGCCGCCCAGCTGACGTCCTGACGCTTTTGTCGGGAGCCGCAGCCGGTGAAGTCAATAAACCCGGAATAGATGGCCGCATTCGGATCCTGTAAGAAAGAGATGAGCTGATTTTCCTGCACAATGTCAGCATCATTCAGCTGTTTTTTCACCTCGGCGGCAAAGTCTTTTGTATCCTCAGAGACGATGAGCGCTAATTTGCTGAACGGCTCGGATGAAGACACTGCCTCGCAAGGCTCCCATGTTTTCTGCAATAATACTGTTTTTTGATTCGAAAGCGGCAGCCGCTCCTGTTTCGGCACCCAATAACGGTCTGCTCTGAACGGATAGGAGGGCAGGCTGATGCGGCGCGGCTTACTGTCCGTATACAGCTGCTCCCAATCCGTGTCAAATCCGTTTGCCCAGAGCCGCAGCACTTTCTTGTATTTCTTTTTCTCAATCCAGGCGCTGACGAGGTCAGCAGCGTCTTCATCGTCTGAGAACATGGAGATCGTGTTATTCTCGCGTTTTTTACGGCCGCTGATGATATCTTCGCTGTTTTTTCCCATCAGAAATGCGTTCAGTTTTTCAGTCAGTTCCTCTGCGGAGTCTGCAATGATTCCCAGCCTCGATTCCATCGCGTCCCGTCCGGTCTGCAGTGTGTATGCGGCATCTGCAAGATCGATATGGCGGGATGATCCGTTTTTGATAAAATCGCGAAGGAGACGCGCTCTTTCTTTCAGCCGCTCTTCATTTTTAGCCGACAAAACAAAAAGAGATGACGCTTTCTCACGGGTTTCCGGCTGTTCCGTTTCACTTTTGCCCATGTATTCTTCAATAACGATATGCGCATTGACACCTCCGAAACCGAATGAGCTTACACCCGCCCGGCGGGGCAGGACCCGGCCGTTTTCATCACGCAGCGCTTCCCATTCCTTTGTTTCTGTCACAACGTAAAACGGGCTGTCCTTCAATTTGATATGGGGATTGATGTTCTCGCAATGCAGACTTTTAGCGAGCGTCCGATGTTTCAGCTGCATCAATACTTTGATAACGCCCGCAATGCCTGCTGCGAGCTCCAAATGTCCGATATTTGTCTTCACTGAGCCTATCCCGCAATATCCGCCTGGAGCCCCGTCTGTTTGGAAAGCTTTTTTCAATGCATTGATTTCAATCGGATCTCCGAGTGCCGTTCCGGTTCCGTGCGCTTCTATATAAGTGATCGTTGACGGGTGAATACCGGCTTTTTGATAAGCGCTTTTCAGCACATCCGTCTGAGCCTGCGGGTTCGGCGCGGTAAGTGACGCTGAGCGTCCGCCGTGATTTTCCGCTGTACCGCGGATGAGGCCGTAGATGTGATCCCTGTCATGCTCAGCCTCTGAAAGCTTTTTCAAGACAATCATGCCGGCACCCTCTCCTCTGACATAACCGTCAGCCTGATCAGAAAATGTTTTGCAGCGCCCGTCTTCACTGAGCATGCCTGCTTTTTGAAAACCGATATGCCCTTCAGGCGTGATGATCGTGTTGACGCCCCCTGCGACCGCCATATCACAATCTCCCGTTTCAATGGCTTTTACCGCGCGGTGAATGGCGACTAAAGAGCTTGAACAAGCGGTTTCTACCGGCTCGCTCGGCCCGTGAATATCAAGAAAATAACTCATCCGGTTCGGCCCGACGGACGGCACGATTCCGGTCATCGTATACCCCTCGACAGGAAGACCCGCCTTATTGATTAAGGTTTGATATCCGCTTCCCAATGTGCCGGTGAAAATGCCGGTTTTTGTTCCGGCAATCCGTTTTGCTGAGTACCCCGCGTCTTCAATGGCTTTCCACACATACATCATTAATAGACGCTGCTGAGGATCCATCATTTCAGCTTCTTTCGGAGATATCCCGAAAAACAACGGGTCAAACCCGGCGATTCCATCTATAAAACCGCCCCATTTAATTGACGTTTTATTTGCATCCGCTGCCGGATCGCCGTCATATTCACGCCAATCCCAGCGATCTCGGGGAATTTCTGTGATGCAATGCTCTCCTTTTGATAAACGTGTCCAGAATTCATCTATGTCTTTCGCTTGCGGAAAAATACCGCTGATTCCGATAATGGCTATCGGTTCGGTTTTTTCTTCTGATTTTCCTTTTACGGATACAGGCGTTTCCCGCTTGACATGAACGGCCGCCGGAGCTTCAGCTTTTCTTTTTCCGGTTTTTGGGGCGGTTTTTAAACTCTCTCTTTCTAAACCGCTGAATGCTTCTTTCCATTCAGATATCAAATGGCCGCTCAGTTTGCGCAATGTCGGAAATTCAAAGAAGATAGTCGGACTGAGCTCAAGCTGGTAAGACCGATTTAATAGATTTGTAAATTCAGTGAAAATGATCGAATCAAATCCGTATTCCGTCAGTTCGCTGTCAGCCTCAATATCTTTAATGCTTACCTTTAAAAGATCTGATACATGCCGCTTTAGTTTCTCTTGAACCCGATCTTTCAGATCTCTTGCATCTGTCTCTGCCGCAGCTTGTCCGGCGGCGCTTTGTTCTTCGTCCAGATCGAAAATATGGCTGCGAATCTGTTTTTCGTCGCCCTCCGCCACCATGACCTGGTGTTCTCCGGAGGCAAAAGCGGCATAAAGCGCTTGGATGCCTGAAGCCGATCGCATGGCTTTCATTCCAGTCTGTTCATACATCAGCCGTTCGGTCTCTTTGTCCACGCGCATACCGCCTTC